>CAYNWL010000022.1:0-2667 GCA_964400895.1 uncultured Bacteriovoracaceae bacterium | reverse complement strand
GGATATTATCCGGTTTAGTAATGATTAGCTTAAAATTTTCATCAAATCCGCTTAGAATTAAAAAAGCGGTTGAGGCAATTAAAACAAACCACCCTCCTTTTTTGGACCAGATCCATCTCATTAAAGGGTTTTCAACCCCTAATAAAGGAACACGACGGATTAAAGTCAAAAAGAAGAAAAGGGTAATAAGCCCCATGAAAATATAGGGTTTTGTCGCCAGATAATTAATCGATTCTTTAATCACTTCCATAAATGCTCCAAAACACTCCTTGGACATGGCTCAAATTTGTTCAAGTTTGAATGTTATTGATTGAGTGTTATTTGTAAGCTTAATTTAAAGGTACACCACCTTTGATAAACTTGATGCAAACAATCTATAACGGGAATTTTGATAAAATTTGAATCATGCCGTTACTTGGCATGGTTTTAGGTCAGTCCAACCATATTGCAATTTTTAACGATTAGCTCGCTCTTTTTGCCGTATGGACGCTCTTAATAAATTTATAGAGGCCCGGAAATACCACCATCTTTACGAATTCGCCAAAAATGCACGGCCATAAAAATAGCCGCAACAAAGGGCAAGGCAATACAATGCAACACGTAAAACCTTAACAGGGCAGCAGGTCCTACAAACCGCCCGCCCAAAAGCACAAATTTTGCATCACTTCCAGCATGAATTAAATTGATATCTCCAATTTTTAGCAATGCTGCACCAGGCCCTTCATGGCCCAGAAATGGAGTGGCCCTCCCCATATTTGATCCAACTGTAATGGCCCATACAGCCAATTGATCCCAGGGTAACAAATAGCCTGTAAAGCTTAATAAAAGAGTTAATACTAAAAGAATCACCCCAACAGACCAGTTAAATTCACGTGGTGGTTTATAAGAGCCTGTCATAAATACCCGAAACATGTGCAGCCAGACAGCAATTACCATGGCATGAGCTGCCCACCGATGCAATTCACGCATCACACCTAATGGAACCTGCTCTCTTAAATCCACAATATCCATATAGGCATATTCCACAGTTGGCCGGTAATAAAACATCAGTAAAATTCCAGAAATGGTTAAAACCAGAAATAGAAAGAATGTAATTCCTCCCATACACCAGGTATATCGTAACCGTATACTAGTACTGCGGATTTTTACTGGATGAAGATGCAAAAACACATTGCTTAAAATTGCAATGGCACGCAACCGGTCATCATCAGGAACCTTGTGACGAAAAATTGATTTCCAAACTTGAGACTCTCGTATAAACCCTAAAAATTGCTTTTTCTTTTTTGCCATCTATGCAATTCCTTATCTACGCTTTCAAAAATGAATCGGGATCGTTCCATTGCCCTTTTTCTTGCTGGAACTTTCGGCTCTTATCAATCACAATCTGACCATCTGAAGCAAGATAGATTTTTACCCGTTCCAGTGGACGAGGTGCAGGCCCCTCAAAGTTAATGCCGTTTTTTGTAAAACCAGAACCATGACAAGGGCATTTAAACTTATTCTCTGTTTTAAGCCAGTTTGGGGTACACCCTAAATGGGTGCAAACCGTTAAAAGAGCATAAAACCCTTCTTCTGTTCGACCTAGCCAGACTCCAAACTTCTCTTTCCAGCGTTCATCGATCTCGCCAATGATATAATCATCTGGAACACCTGCCTTAAATTGTTGAGGCGGCTCAAATAATACATTGGGAAACATAAACCGTGCGGTTGCAACCGTTGCAGCGCCCATTGTTGCAGCAAAAGAGATCCATGCCGCGCCTAATAAAGATAAAAAACCTCGGCGACTAGGTTCCTCTTCAGAGGAGCCTTTTGCTTCGGCTTTTGCCGTTTTAGCTGTAGTGGCTTTTGCTTCGGCTTTTGCTGCAACCGGCTTTTTCTCAGAGGAAACATCATCATTTTTTGCATCTGTTGATGCGGCTTTAGCCTCTTTGTTTGCTTTTGCCGCTGGTTTTTCTTCCAAAGAAGGGCTCTCTTCTTTTTCATCTTTTTTTGCTTTAGATGCAGTCTTAGCCTCAGATTTATCTGATTGATCTGAATTTTTGGGTTGAGCTTTAGCCTCAGATTTATCTGATTGAGATGATTGCGGATCTATCTTTTCTACATTGGCTTCATTTTTTTTATCTTCTTGAGAAGTCTCTTCCGGTCCATTTTTTGTTTTCGTTTTATCACTCATTCAAGACCTCTTAGCGCGGGCAATTTATCCCTTAATTCCCAGAATTAAAATATTGATGATTGTTATTTTGCTCGCTGTGAAATGACTTAATAGTCTATTTTTACAGTAAAGGCATCTAAAATATTTTATTTGAGTGTAGATACCTTTAAACGGGCAACTCTGCTAACCTAAACATGAGAGAGAAATTATACAACTTCAAAGAGCAATGTCAAAGTCTATAATCATTTATTAATTATTTTTTTAGTTTTTCCCAGAAGTCCTATAATAACAAGTTTTTTCTATCCGAATTTTTATGTTCACCAAGAATTTTTTGAATATTGTTTTTTTTATTATGCTTTTAACAAGAGTAAATTTAGGCTCTATATAAACAGTAAAATCTATAAAAAAATTCAACAGATCTGGAATCTATCCACTGCTGCGAATAGTTGCAGGGACATCCTATGCGAGGAAAAAACAGATTTAAATTTTTCATCTACTTGATTTTATCATAAATT
>CAYNWL010000021.1:0-2922 GCA_964400895.1 uncultured Bacteriovoracaceae bacterium | reverse complement strand
AGAAAAAGAAGAAGAAATAAAAATAGCAGCCAAAACAGCAAATGCCATATGGGAAAAATCTGAAATATCTCATAGAGGACATGAATACTTACAAAAAAAGAAGATTAATCCTCACGGAATTAAAATACTCGACGGGAATTTAATTATCCCAATATTCGATCTCCAAGGGAATATAACTTCACTTCAAAAAATACTGCCAAATGGAACCAAGAGATTTTTGCCAGGAGGTTACATTAAAGGTGGTTATTTCATCCTTGGAGATATAGATAAACACGAAAAGATCTGGGTATGCGAAGGTTTTGCAACAGGAGCGTCCATATACGAAAGTACACAAACGCCTGTAGTTGTAGCTTTTTCTTGTTCCAACCTTGCAAGGGTTGGAGCTTCGTTGGGAGTTAAATATCCCGGTAAAAAAATCGGGCTTGCAGCTGATCTAGGGAAAGCCGGAAATGATTCAGTCAAAAAGTGGAGAGAATTCATCAACGATTCTGTTAAACAACCTGACTTTAAAGGAAAAGGTTCAGAAAAAGATAAAGATTTTAATGATCTGGCCAATCACCCGTCTTTTGATAAAAGCGAAGTTAAAAAACAATTACAACCTTCTCTTTCCACCTCATCAATCCAAGACATTCTAAATTCATCTGTAGAAATAGAATGGATAGTTCCAAATCTAATTATAAAGGGATCTGTAAACCTCATTTATGGGAATGCCGGAGCCGGAAAGAGCGCTTTCAGTCAAAGCTTAGCCTTTGCATGTTCGCAAGGACTTCCGTTTCTCATGTTTAAACCAAATAAATGCAAGGTTCTTTATATCGATGGTGAATTATCGATAGCAGAAAACAAAGACAGGATAAAAAGTATATTAGGACGTTATCCACTATCCCAAGATATAGATCTCGAAACATTTCGGTTTGTAACGATGGAAGATGTCATAAATACTTTTAACCGAACAATCAACTTATATAACCAAGAATGGCAAGACATCTTGGATAATCTTTTTTCCCAATACGATCTTATTTTTTTAGACAATCTATCAACTCTTACAGGCGAATGCGAAGCAGATTATGAAAACAGCTCTGCTTCGTGGAGTGTGATTGGGTCTTGGCTTAGAAAATGGAAGATGAAAGGTAAATCCATTGTAGTCATACACCATGCAAATAAATCCGGAGGGGCTAGAGGAACTTCCATGATATCGGTGGAAATGATGCTCCAACTTAAGCTTGAGGCTATGGATTACGATGGGGAAAACGATATACAAACCAAGGTAGTATACGAGAAAGCTAGACAAATACCAAATAAATGGAAATCTGGATACACAATAAGATTAAAAGATAATAAATGGAATTGGATAATAAAATAATCCAATGGAAATAAAAACAAGAACAACAATTAATTTTTCTTCTACGGGTCGAGAAGCGATCTACAATATACCCCCACCAAGGGGCGCTAACGCTGTTCCTTTCCCCGCTTATGCGCTCGGTAGCCCTCGCAGCGGGAGGAACCCCCATATTGGGGGTATGATATCGCGATCTCAGACCCTTGTCAAGAAAAAAAAGTTAATTATGAAATAATATGAGAATAAACGAACTGTTCCCTCAAGAGAAAGTTGAAGAAAAACTTCCTTTGGAGTTAGAGAAACCTCCAGAAAATGAGGGTGGTAAGGAATTCTTTATTCAAGAAACTCTAAAGATCCTTGAGAGAAATAAAAACACTCCTTGGGGTAAGCAACAGCGCAAGTCCATCGTTTTGTATAAAGAAGGGTGTATCAAGCTAACCAAATCCATTCAGTTTGGATTCTTGATATACAGAAAAGGGAAGGAAGGTTTTTTGGTATCTAAAGATTGCTTTGGTATATTAGATGACAAGTGCAAAAACTTTTTAGAAAATGGTTTGGAAAAAGACGATTGTAGGTTAATAGGAATTGATGAGTATCTTTGGGTACTTCCGATTTCACATTTTAGAATTTTAGATAAAAAATTAGAACAAAAGGAAATGTTTTATGAAGATTGAAAACTTTAAGCGTGTAGACAAAGGTTCGATTATTTGTTCATTCGATGTATTTTTTGAGGACAGGGGTTGGGGAATAAGAGATTTTAAATTAATGATTAGTAATGACAAACGTTGGATTGCACACCCATCTAGACAATACAAAGATGGAGAAGGTAAAAATAAGTACTACCAATTCACATATTTTGAAGGGAGTAGAAAAATTAAGTTCGATGAACAAATCGAAGTCCTGCTGAAACCATTTTTGGATTCTCCTCAAAACCCTATACACCAACCACATTCCGACGAATCCATCCCCTTTTAGTCCTTGGTTATGGACGAGTTATTTACTTCCATAAAATCATCGGTTATGCAAAATAGGAAAGCGTACAGGCATTCTCCACACAATGTTGTACGATTCTTCTAAGTTTTCTACTTTATGACACGAAGGGGGGAATCTCCCACATCCCCCTTTCACCCCTTACATATGTCTTGCAACCTCGGCAAAATCCATAGCCACCCAAATATGGCCACACCGTTTGCATTCTAGAACATCTTTAAAAACGACGGAAACGCCGTAAATTTTGAATAACGCCTTGCAGAGGGGACATTGGTCGTGTTTTTTCTTTTGCAGGAAATTTGCGCTCTTAGAGGCCTTCATTCATCGCTTTCCATGTTCACAAGAATTCGGATGGCTATAATGATTAACCAACTGAAAAGAACTCCGGCTACGATGAGAGATTTAGATGTGATGTCGAACATACTTTTAACAAATGCATACTCTTTTGGGGTTAAAAAGTAAACATCCGTATTTCTTTATCAGTCGATGAGATATGAAACGGAAATTCTGACCGTCCCTGTCCCTGCGCTAGGGGATGCCATGGATACATTGTTTCCTGAAGCGCCTGAATTGGATGAAAAGAAGGTAGCCGATGA
>CAYNWL010000020.1:0-3213 GCA_964400895.1 uncultured Bacteriovoracaceae bacterium | reverse complement strand
GGAATTAAATGATTATACAAACACAAAAATTTCTAAATACCTCCCCTAAGTTTTTAGGGTTTGACCTTTACGATCTTTTAACTTTGGCAATCTTGCTAATTTTATCGCTGCTTCTTGGTCTTTCCTACATTGATTCGATTATTTTTCTAACGCTCATCATGCTACTGCTGAAATTTCTTAAGAATAAATTTAAACCATTTCTTCTTTGCTCGGAATTAATCAAACGACGGCGAGATACCATTGATTTCGTCCAATTTCTACAGGCGACTCGCCGATGAAGTTTCCTGTCTTAAGTGCAACTGGAAATAAATTGGTCTCTCTGAAAGGAGAGACCGCTTATTGCTTTGAACTTTTTCCGCATGATTTTGAGCAGATGAATATTGATTCCGTGACCCAATTTCTTAGCCAGGTAAAAAAGGAACTAATCAACGTACCTGTGGATTTCTTTTATAAGTTTTATCGCATGCAAGGTCATTTTTATTTAGTGACTCCGGAAAATTGTTCACCATTTAGTCAAATAAAGGGATCACCCCTAATTGATCCCTTATATAAAATATTTCCCTACGAACATTTTTATTCAAATGTAGAATTTTTCGAGGATTATTTTAAATTTAACGGGGAGTATTTTAGATTTTTGGAAGTTGTGGAACTTCCTGAACAGTTATCGCCGAACGGATTAGCTTCCTTTGGGGATATAGCTGTTTTTTTTAGAAGGGTCCCTAAGGAAAAGGCTAAGTTAAAATTGAACACTCAAAGAAAGCTTCACTTTTCAGGAATTTTTGATGCCTTAAAAAACGTTCTATCGCATAAAGCTTTTAATCAATCTGAAAAATTATTGGAAGAATTAATCTCAGGTGAAGAATGTCTATTTGAAATCAAGATTCGTTTTCTCATGAAGTCCGTAGAAATGGCGGCCTTAAATGATGTGACGGCTAAAGGAGTTGAGCTTATCAACCTGATGGGGGGAAAGGCGATTATTCCGGGGAGGTTGCATGCGTATTACTTTAATGAATTCCTTCCAGGAGTAACCCCGGTAAAATGGGGTACGTTAACAACTTCTGCACAAGTTCTATCCTATGTGCTCCCCATGAGCGGCGATAGTGCCATGGATTCAGGGATTAAATTTAAATCTGTGAGCAACAAGGAGGTTCACTTAAATTTATTCCATCAAACAAATCCCAACTACAACATGCTGATCACCGGAAGTTCAGGACAAGGTAAATCCATGCTGGCGGCCAAGATAGTTATGGAAGAGGTTTTAAAGGGCAAAAAGGCGGTCATTCTTGATATGGGTGGATCATTTAAAAAACTAACTCGGTATCTGCGAGGAAATGAGATCACCTCGACTATCAATCCCATGCAATTTGGCGAGCCACTTTTTTTAAGTGAATTCATTCTCTCAAATAAATCGGCCGCGGGGGCAAGAGAAATGGCCCCGCTGGCCGAATTAAACCAGGCCATACTGCTAAAAAAAATAAAGGTAACTCTTAAAGCAAGACCAGAAATAAAGTTTTGGGATCTCATTTATTCATTAAATGAGGTTATTCCCAAAATTGAACTCTTTTTTGAAGAAATTAAAGAATTTCTCGGTGACCAAAATTTACCGGATAACGCCATTACTTATGTGGATGTTTCGCTTTACCCCATAAAATTTCAGGCACCACTAATATTGTTTCTAATTCAATATTTTAAAAAACTGACAGGAGAGAAAATATTTTTAATGGACGAATGCTGGCATCTACTTGAAAAGCATGCCGATTTTGTCGCCAATTGCTTTAGAACCTTTAGAAAGGAAAAGGCTTCGGGCCTGGCCATTACTCAAGGGATTTCTGATTTTCTAAGCATACCCCTTGGTGAATCAATCTGGTTAAACTCCCATTTTAAAATTCTCTTTAGACAAGAAATCACTAGAAGCAATCCTTTAAGCGAATTTGAATACAAAAAGCTACAAAGCATTTATTCCAGTAAAGGAAACTATAGCGAATTTCTGGTCCTAGCAGATCATTTGAAAAAGACCATGCGCTTTTTTCCCAGTGAATTGGAATACGAACTTTTTACCACTGACAAAGATGATTTAAATGACCAGAAAAAATATTTGGATGCTACCGAGCATTTATTTGGATTCAAAAGATCTATTGAGAATTTCACCCGGCTAAAATACGGCAAAAGTCTAGGAGTGGAACTATGAAATTAATCTTAGTTGTATTTTTTTTTGAAACCGCTAGCGCAATACTGCCAAGTGATACCGCCATAATGATGGAATTGGTGACGACAACGGCAAGTCAGCTCAATGAAATGGAAAAGCTGGTTGCAAATTCCGAGAATTACACCCAAAAAATGCAGCAATATAATGAACTTCTCCAAGATAAGGTATTTCAATCAGAACGAATCATGTATCTGGCCAAGGACATGGCCTCAAAAAAAGATTTAAAGGGGATGGGGGATTTAAATTCCGCTATTCGCAATTTAAAAGTCACCATTGACGACCTTAAGGGCCAAATGGGTGAGATAGGCATCATAAAGGGGGAGGAAAATCGGATTCAGGCCTATGTCGAAGAAGAAAAAAAAATCAACACCTTGGAAAAAGATCGAGCGGAAAAACAGGTTGGTCATACTCTAGATGCAAAAACGCAAAATAGGGCAAACCAATTAAGCGCCCAGAACACCGCACTTATTCTGGAAAATCAAATAAAAATGCATAAAACCCAACTGGAAATTTTAAAACAGATCAGCAGGACAAATAAACTTTTATCCACTGATTTGGAGAATAAAAACCTAAACGAAATAGGCCGGATGGAAAGTTATGGGTTCAAAGGCCAAAAGAAGGTGAGGAAATGAATGACTTTTTGAAAGATATGCTTCTTCTTCCATCTAACCAGAGTGTCTTGTTAGCCAAAGAGATGAACAGTCTTACCCTTTATTTTATCATGCCAACATTCCTCATCGCATTGGTAATTGAATACTTTAATGAATGGGATTTTTTAGGAGTGATCAAAAAGCTGATTATAATTCTACTATTTTTAGGCTTCTACCCCCCCATCCATCAAAAAGCGGTTGATTTAAGCTTAAGTTCGGCCGGCCAGATACTTAAAAAAATCAGTCCGAGAAACCTATTTGTCAAAAAGTGGGCAGAGGGGAAGGTAGATACAAGGGAAAAGTCCAATTGGAATTTCCTGGAGAAGTTTGCCATCCCCAATTTAAACGATATTCTGG
>CAYNWL010000019.1:0-5205 GCA_964400895.1 uncultured Bacteriovoracaceae bacterium | reverse complement strand
TCCAATTGGAATTTCCTGGAGAAGTTTGCCATCCCCAATTTAAACGATATTCTGGGCACGGCCTTATTTATCTTTTCAAAAATATTTTTGTGGCTGCTAAAGCTGATTTATTCGACCGTGTTTCATTTAACGTCAGTATTTATTCCCATAGCGGGAGTTCTTTCCTTTATTCCCATAACAAATAGGGCCGCAAATGGAATTGTGCTCTCAACTATTTGGTGTGTGATCTTGCCATTTGTAGTTGTCGGAATCCTGGCCCTGGTGGGGAACTCTGTCTCCGAAAGTGCTCTGCGTGGGGAAATGGCACTATTAAAAGTTGAAAACCTGGTCTGGCTCTTTGGCATTACTTTCATTTTGCTATTATCTCCGCTCATTACCTTAATGCTTATTCGTGGCGATGGACTTGCCAGTGCCGGATCAAATATCGGCTCCATGTTTTCTGAACAAGGGATGAAACTCGTTCGTTTTATTCCCTTAATAAAAGGGAGGTTTTAATTGCTGTTAAAATATGAAGACTTTAGTAGTTCATTTATCAAACAAAATAGATTCATAAAAATTCTTTTAGTTATTCAAGGAGGAATAACTCTAGCGGTTTTTCTTTTGTTTTTGGGAAGAAGGGAGCTTTTTTATATAAAGGCATCTGATCTCATTGACGAGAAACCTCTCATAAAAGATATTTGCTATAAGGCATTTAAAAGCATGGTGGAAAAAAATCCCCATCCCTACTTGGTCTCTCAAGAAATCATCAACGCCCTTAAAAATAATGAATTTGATGTAACCATTAAAAAAGTCTTAGCTGTAAGAGCGATCGGTGATAACAAATGCCGCATAGTCATTGACGATGGAGAGAAATCCCGAAGTTTTACAGTTTCTTTTACTGAAAATAATAGTTTTTCCTTTATCTATAAGCTCAATCAGATTGAGGAAACGGAGGATTTGCCATGATTACCTTTTTTACCTTTCTTGGAAAAATCACTTACATATTTCTATCCCTAAACCAAGTTACGGCAATTAATTTTGAGAACGATATTGATCGCTATATTTACGGAGGAAGATCTGATGAAATTAACCTGGAGGTTTTGGCAAATAACAGGACCCTTATTTTAAAACCAAAAATAAAAGATATTAATGCCAATCTTCTGGTTTTTACCAAATCCGCAAACTTTAACTTTCACTTTAAAATGGCGCAAAGCAATCCTCATGAGTTGGTCACAATCAGGCCAGCAAAAAAGGATTCCTCTTATAAATTGATCAAATCGGAAAGTACCTTTGATCTTCTTGAAGGGGATCATTCGTTACTTTTTAAAAATAAAACAAAAATGCCTATTAAAGTTAATGACTCCGAAATAGCGACATTTGATTATCTCAGCAAAGGCCCCCCTTTATTTATTAATCAAAGACAGATTTACCCTTAAAAGGAGGATTAAATTGACCATGTTTCTTATTATCTTTTTAATACCAAATCTTCTAAACGCAGGAACAATTAACCTTATCAAGGAGAATCACACAAAACCCACAAATGAAATAACCGCTATTAAAGAGCAAAATAAAAAAATTCAAAAGCTATTAGAAAACGTAACCAAGGAAGAATTGGTCACTTGGGAAAGGAAAAATTCCCCAACTTCGGGGATGATAATAAAAGGAAGGCTCACTAATTCCCTTTTATCCAGTAATCTGGAAAGTCCGGCGATTATTGATTTAACCGGCCCAAAATTTCAAGGTCAAAAACTTCACTGTCTTGCCGTAGCTCAAAACCAGCGCATCCAAATCAATTGCCATTTGTTAATTGCTAAAAATCAAAACAAAAAAATTAATGCCAAAATTTTAGAACTTGATGGGTCATGCGGACTAAGAGGCCTTACCGTGAGTAATGGCGAGTTCAGTCTGGGCAAGTCAATTCTAGCAAGTATTGGTCAAGGTCTATCTCTATTACTGGGCAGAAAATCAGAATCTCCCGGGATTAAAGGTCTAAATGGCCTAAAAGAATCTGCGGAGGAGTATTCTTCCAACTCGCTAAGTTCATCCAAAGAAAAAATCTTGGTGAAGGGCAACAGAGAGGTCTTAATCTACGTTCAGGATAATAACGATGAAGGTTAAAGGCCTTATCATTTCTCTGTTTATCATTACAGGTTGTTCAACCCTGAAACAATCCCTAACAACGGCTTCAATTCTTGGAGGAATTGTGGGAGGTCTTGCAGGAGGGATTCTCTCGCCCAATAAGGCCAGCACTTTACCCAATGTAGTAGTATTTGGAGCTTTGGGGGCCGTTGCTGGTGGAGTATCGGCCTATTATTTGCATAAATCTGATCCTGAAAATTACATGATTGAACCCATGAAGCTGGAATCTGATCAACTGCAATCAAATTATTCGGAATCACCAAAAGAAAATGCCGGATTTAATCCAATTTTAAAACTCAACCAATCAAAAAAGTATTTGGTACCCACTGAACCCTTGCCTAATGAGTTAATGGGAAGAGTAAAAAAGCAATACATCCTTGAATATGAAAGCCCAGAGCAAACTCTACAGCTAGAAGATAAAACTTTGATAATTCCACCATTTAAAGCTTGGGAACATGCTTATGAATAAAAATAAACAACCCTACTCCAATCCTCTCATAGAGATCATGGAAGAACTAGTTAAAATGATCTTAGAACTTATTCACGAACTCTTTCTGTTAGGAATTAAGAAATTAAAAAATGAAGTCAAGCCAATTCCTCGAAAAGTTTTAAAGGTGAGAAAAACAACCACAAACCCTAATTCAATTGGGGTTTCGCTGACCACTAAAAAAGAAATTCTAACAAGTTCGATTGATTTTACTAAGCATAGCTTTATTGTTGGTGCCTCGGGTTTTGGAAAGACAAACCTTCTTAATTTACTTCAAGAAAATTCACTTAAAAGCCAGAAGGCCGTCATCTTTTTTGATCCTAAGGGCGATCGCGAATCACTGGAAAATTTTAAAATGCTTGTAGAACGCTATAAAAAGAAGGCCTATGTTTTTTCAGAGTATCACCCCGAGTCAATAATTCTAAATCCAATTTTAGAAGGAACCGCCAATCAAGTAGTCGACCGAATAATGTGCGCATTTGATTGGAGTGAGCCATATTATCGGGATATTTCAAGAAGAAAACTTTATGAAGCCCTTCATAAAATGAAATTTGAAGGTATCCCCTGGAGCATCCCAACGCTAGCAGGAATACTGTCGAACGAACTTTTTGATAAAAGTATCGTTGGGCTACTGGCGAAGCTTGAGGCCATTTCCACAAGTGATTTTGGCCCCTATTTAGGAGGCATGGCTGGGATTGGAAAAGAGTGCAAGACTTTAAAAGATATTTGGAATGAAGGAGCTTGCCTTTATATTGGCCTTTCAACTCAAGGTTACGGGGAAACAGCCCTTGCTATTGGGAGAATTTTTTTAGGTGAGCTTCTTCATCTCTCCTATTTTTCACTTGGACCAGGAAAATCCATCTCAAAGAATCCCCTTAGCGTTTACTTTGATGAATTTGGAGGTCTGGTCACCACTAACTTCATAGAACTTTTAAACAAGTGTCGAGCAGCGAAAATGGAATTGACCATGGCGGTTCAAACACCCTCTGATATTGATAGAGCGAGCGAATTTCTTACCAAGCAAATCATTGAAAACTGTGCCAACCTTTTTGTCTTTAAGCAGAGGTTAGATAGTGCTGCTGGCCTTTTTAGTGAGGCCATTGGCACTATTCCCGGGATTAAAAAAACCAATGCCTTTGAAAACGGAAAACATGAGGGACGCGGAAGCGAACGAGAAGTAAATGAGCTGATCGTCCACCCTGATCTCATCAAAGGTCTCAATATTGGAAAGTGTGTACTGCTACAACACAATCCAGTCAGAGTCGATATTTTAAATCTTAGAAATTTCCTATTTATAGAACAGGAGAATATAAAAATATGAGCATTATTCATTTTAACATTTTAAAAGAAATCCAAAAATGGAAAGTTGTTGATACAAAATCATTAAAAACCTTCACCAACTACCAAGGAAATGAACAATTTTTAAGACAGATTTTATACCGAATGGAAAAAAAAGGATACATTAAGTCGATCCACACCGTTTGGGGTAAACAGAAAAGTTATATTCTTGATAGCAATGGATTTGCTCTTCTAGGTGCAACAAGAATCTATGAACCAGACTTGAAAAACGAACCTCTTGGACATCATGCCATATGCACGCGAGTTATGAGCGATCTTCTTTCTTTGCCGACTATTCATGGAGCCAAGGCCGAATCTGAGCTTAAATCTGAAACGGGAATTCTGCCGGATGCCTCCTTTTATGGAGAAAAAAATGGGATACCATTTAAAGTCGCAGTTGAGGTGGAACTTACCAAAAAAAGCAAGCAGCGAATTCAGGATAAATTAAAAATCTACGCAACAACTCAAGTTTACGGCTTTGTTCTCTATCTTTTTCCTACCCATAAAATGAAAAATGAATGGAGGGAAATAATTGAGAAAAATTTAAGGCTAGATCAGCAAAAAAGATTCCTGCTTTTTTCCTTTGAACATACTAAAGCCAAAAATTTTCAAAATGCCATCGGATTTTATCAAGGGAAAGAACATTTTTTAAAGGATATTTTTGGCTAAAAATGGGACGCAGAAAAATACGGCGGATTTGATGAGCATACGACAGGTAATTTTAAAGAGGCACTTCAACTAATTAAAACTACTCCATTTTCCGCGCTCACGAAGCTGACTCCCTCTCTCTCACGTTGTTTAGATAGATGGAGTCAGCTTCGTGAGCGCGGTTGGGGAGTTAAATACAAGGAGGAATTAAAATGGAAAGTAGTAGTAAAAATAATATGGAGACGAGAGAGGAGAAGAAGAGGAAGGAACAAGGAAAATACATAGCGGATTTGAGAAAGGATAAGGAGGGACGTGAGGCGATAAAAAAAGTGATTGAAGAGGCCAATAATAAATCCTATGGACGGGAAATTTTATTTAAAGACATCGTTTTAATGGCCTTCACAAAAATAAATCCTAAAGACCTTGAACGTCTTCAGGAAACTTCTCTAACGGAAATGGAGAGGGTTGAAAGACTTTTATCGGAACATAACAAAAAGAATAATTCGAGCATGTCACTCGGAGAATTTTTAGTCAAAAAATTAAACTTAATTTAACAAAGGATAAATCAATGATGATGAGAAAAATAATCATGGGACGACTTGGACACGATCCAA
>CAYNWL010000018.1:0-9633 GCA_964400895.1 uncultured Bacteriovoracaceae bacterium | reverse complement strand
ATAAATTTGAAGAACGAAGGCAAGAATTAATCGCCGAGCACAAAGAAAAGTATTTAGATATGGTAGAGTTCTACACATCTAAAAATGTCTTTTACCTTGCACCAGAATCCCGTTGGAGTTATTTGATTGAAAATGCAAAGCAAAATGATATTTCCATAAGAATTGATACAGCACTCACTACTGTTGAAAAAAATAATCCTGTGCTAAAAGGAGCACTACCGGACAATTACTATTCACGACTAAACCTTGATGTAAGCAAACTCGCATCACTGCTTGATACAATCAATAATATTGATACGCTTAAAGATAAACAACAAGACATTGTAGGTAGAGTGTATGAATATTTCCTCAGCAAGTTTGCATTAGTTGAAGGAAAAGGCAAAGGAGAATTCTATACTCCAAAGAGTATTGTCAACTTGATAGCAGAAATGATTGAACCCTATAAAGGCAAAATCTATGACCCATGTTGTGGATCAGGTGGTATGTTCGTGCAATCCATAAAATTTATCCAAGCTCATCATGGCAACACAAAGGATGTCAGTATTTATGGGCAGGAATACACTGCTACAACATACAAACTTGCAAAGATGAACCTTGCTATTCGTGGCATATCCGCTAACCTTGGAGATGTTCCTGAAAACACTTTTTTCAGAGATCAACACAAAGATCTCAAAGCGGATTTCATTATGGCTAATCCTCCATTTAATCAAAAGCAATGGAGGGCTGAAAATGAACTTATAAATGATTCTCGCTGGATGGGATATGAAGTTCCGCCAACAGGAAATGCAAATTATGCTTGGATATTAAATATGGTAAGCAAATTATCAGAAAACGGTGTAGCCGGATTTGTATTAGCCAATGGTGCATTAAGTGGAGACGGTACTGAAAAAGCTATACGGAAGAAGCTTATTGAAAATAATCTTGTGGAAGCAATTGTAGTATTGCCACAAGACATGTTTTATACTACAAATATCAGCGTCACACTTTGGTTTTTGAACAAGAATAAAAAAGCAAGAACTATAGAACACAATGGAGTTATCAAAAAATATCGAAACCGCGAAAAAGAGATTCTGTTTATGGATTTAAGAGAAATAGGAATTCCATTTGAGAAAAAATATATCCAGTTTTCAGAAGAGAATATTAAACATGTTGCTGGCACTTTTCATAATTGGCAACAAGTCGGATTTGAAAAAACGTATCAGAATACTCCCGAGTTTTGTTATAGTGCTTCGTTTGATGAAGTTAAGAGCAAAGATTTCTCGCTTGTTCCAAGCAAATATATTGAGTTTGTAAATAGGGATGAAAATATAGACTTTGATGAAAAAATGAAATCTATACAATCAGAATTAACAAATTTGCTGAAAGTAGAGGAAAAATCAAAGAAAGATTTACTAGCCGTTTTTAAGGAATTAGGTTATGAAATCAAATTATAAAAAAATTGGAGATCATATCCGTTTGGTTGATGAACGAAACGCAGGCTTAAAGGGGAAAGCGCTTTTAGGTTTAAGTATTTCAAAACAATTCATTCCATCAGTTGCAAATATTATTGGCACAGATATGGAAAACTATAAGATTATAAGAAGAAATCAATTCGCTTGTAGCACAATGCAAGTTAGGCGTGATAAGAAAATGCCAGTAGCTTTATTACAGGAGGTAGATGAAGCGATCATCTCCTCAGCCTACCCTGTATTTGAGGTTATTAATTCTGATGAATTATTACCAGAATATTTGATGATGTGGTTTACTAGAAAAGAATTTGACCGCGAAGCTTGTTTTTATGCTATTGGAGGAGTTCGTGGTAGCCTGGAATGGGAAGACTTTTGTAGTATGAAGCTACCAATCCCTCATCCTGACAAGCAAAAAGAAATTATAAAAGAATACAACATAATCGCTGACCGGATTGCACTCAATAATCAACTTATTCAAAAATTAGAAGAAACAGCACAAGCAATTTACAAGCAATGGTTTGTTGATTTTGAATTTCCAGATAAAAATGGAACACCATATAAAACTAGTGGTGGAGAAATGGAGTTTAATGAGGAGTTTGGAAAAGAGATTCCAAAAGGATGGTCAAGTGGGAAATTAGGAGATATTTTGATCTTAAATTATGGTAAAGCAATTCCAAAAGACGGCAGATTAAATGGACAAATAAGAGTATATAGCTCAGCAGGACAATTTGGCTTTTGCAAAAAGGCGTTAGTGAATGAGCCAACCATTATCGTTGGAAGAAAGGGATCTATTGGAACAATTTATTTTGAACCGGAACCATCATATTGCATTGACACCGCTTACTTCATTAAGGAGAGTGAGTGCAAATTTCCATTGCTATTTACATATGATCTTTTGCGTAAACTGAATTTGGAAAGCATGGATGAAGATTCAGCTGTTCCTGGATTAAACAGAAATACAGTTTATGCAGTCAAAATAATTCTTCCGGATATAAATATTGTTAATGAATATTCTAAGTTTCTGACCAAATTAAACTATATAAACACTGACTTAAGAAAAGAAAATATTAAGCTTATGGAATTACAAAATATTTTACTTTCAAAACTTGCAAAATAATATTATGTCAAAGGATAAACAAGAAATAAAAAAATATATTTTAGTACAGTCTAACTATACTCTCTCCTATACAGATAAGGATTGTTTTATTAATGATAAACCCATTGAGATTAAAGAAGAAGCCACACAAAGTGCTAGAGAGATCTGTTTTGATAAACAGAAAGAATTTTATTCTTTATTTTTAAAGAGACATTTTAAGAATTTAATTATTCTAGCTGGAGCAGGAACATCTATGGATAATGGTGATCCGAAGAATTCAGGTAAATCTAGAATTGATCTTTGGGGATATTGCCAAAATGAAATCGATAAATTTAAGACTCATATTAAGGATATTGAAAATAAGGAGTTTTTTAAAGAAAAGGATATTGAAGGCTTACTTTCCTACATAATACTTTACGAAAAGCTTAATGGGCAATTAAAAAGTAAAGATGTATCGGATCGTGAGTTATTGGAGAAGAAAATTGCAGAAGCTTGCAAATTAGATCTAAATGAATCGGCTCCACATGTAGATTTTCTAAATAAAATTACTTCTCGTAAAACCAATGATCCAAGAGTTCAGCTATTTACACTTAATTATGACCTCTTATTTGAGATGGCCGCCAATAAAAGCGGATTTGTTGTAATTGATGGATTTTCATTCACTCAACCTCGCATTTTTTCCGGTAGATATTTTGATCTTGATATTGTAAATAGAGAAAAAACAAGAATTAAGCATGAAGAAAGTTTTATTTCAAAAGTATTTCATTATTATAAATTGCATGGTTCGCTTAATTGGCAAAAGAATATTGATGACAAGATAATTCAAGTTGAAGATCCCAAGCATCCTTTAATTATATATCCAGCAGATGAAAAATATGAAAGTTCATATGAACAACCTTATTTTGAAATGATGTCGCGATTTCAACAATCGCTTCGAAAAGAAAACACACTACTAATCGTTATTGGATTCGGGTTTAAAGACAAACATATTAGAAATATTATTTTGGAAGCCGTAGAACAAAACCCTAGTTTTCAATTACTAATTGTTAGTTATTCATCCCTTGGTGATGGTGGAATTAATACATCAGCATTAAAACACTTCTTTAATGATGTTGACAATATTGAAGTTAAAAGGGGTGTAAATATTATTTTTGATTCATTCGCGAATTTTACGAAGTATTATCCTACCAATAACACTTACCTAGAATCAGACCAACCTTTAGAAAATGAATCCATTTAATCACAATTATTTTTTAGGATACATAAATCAAGTTGCACCTCAATTTGTAAAAATCCACTTTCCGTCATCAAAATTGTTAGAAAAATTTAGCCATAAAGGATTGTTTTATGCTGGTGGTAATGTTGGTAATTTTATAGTGATTGAAGGCGAAGAATTTGGCTTCTTAGCTCGTTTAGTTGAAATAGAACTACCTGATGGTGAGAAAAAAGCTATGAGTGAGAAAGCTATTCAACATGATGAAACGGCATTTCATCCAGCTGGAAAAGCTGAAATATTATTAAGCTTCAGTGTATTTGAACCACAAAAAACAGAAAAAACAGTATCAAAGTTTCCTTCAATTGGAGCTAAAGTCTATGCCTGTTCGGATGAACAGATAGAATCATATGTAAGAGAGTTCGGAAAAAAGAAAAATGAGAGTGAAAATGTCTATGCGAATATTGGAAAACTTACTTCTAACAATGCTGTGTGCAATGTGTCATTAAATTCTATTTTCGGAAGACATTGTGCAATTGTAGGAACTACTGGTGGTGGCAAAAGCTGGACGGTGGCAAAATTGATTGAAGAAGTTCAAACTAAATCAATAAATAAAATTATTTTAATTGATGCCACTGGTGAATATTCAAATATTTCAAAAAATTCATTAGTTTTAGGTAAAGATGCCTATCTTCCATATCAATGTCTCTCTATTGCTGATTTATTCTTTTTATTAAGACCCACAGGACAATCTCAACGCCCAGTTCTTTTAGAGGCAATAAGATCACTAAAAATGGTAAGAATCGCTAAGACTATTTCTGCTACAAATATAACTAATATTAAGCAGAAAGCAGATCAAGATAAATCAAAATACATATCATTTTATCAAAAACATGTAAAGGAAATTGAAGATAACACATGCAACTTTGATATTTTGTATTTGATTGAGCAGATAAAGGAAGAATGTGTATATTCATCAAGCAAATCAGGTCCTACACATTGGGGAGGTTTTGACCCAAAAACATATGACTATCAGACAAGTCTAATAGCGAGAATATCAGATTTAATTAATACAGACATTTTTAATAAGCTATTGGGATTTCATGATGTGCCTTCCGAATATCTTTCCATCATTGATAAAATTAATTTATTCCTCTCATCAAAAGAGCAACAAATATTGCGAATTAGTTTTGAAGGAATTCCCTCCTCCTTTTCAGTTAAAGAGATTACTGCGAACGCTTTAGCAACTTCTTTGCTAAATCAAGCAAGAAATGATAAATTTAAAAAGAATCCAATTGTTCTTGTGGTCGATGAAGCTCATCAATTTTTAAATAAAAATGTAAAGGATGAATTTTTTGAAAGTCAAACATTAGATTCCTTTGATCTTATCGCTAAGGAATGTCGTAAATACGGACTCTTTTTGTGTCTTGCCACGCAAATGCCAAGAGATATTCCTGTAGGAACATTGAGCCAGATGGGCACTTTTATTGTCCATCGATTAATAAATGAATTGGATAAAAAAGCAATCGAGAGTGCATCGGCTTCTGCAAATAGAAGTGTACTCAGCTTTCTCCCGACACTTGGTGAAGGAGAAGCATTGTTAGTGGGTGTTGATTTTCCAATGCCATTATTAATTAAGATAAATGAGCCAATTGAAAAACCAGATTCTAGCACTCCAAGATTATCAGTAAAATAAATATTAATGAGCAAATTCACTGAAGAAACATTAGAACAAGCCATAATTGAATTATTTGAAGCTGAAAACTATCAGCATGTTAATGGCATACACATTCATAAGGAAATGAATGATGTGCTTCTTCGAGATGATTTAAAAGCATTTTTAAGAAATCGTTATAAAAATGAAGGGATCACTGAAACTGAAATCAATAGCATCATTCGTAGTTTAGAAATCCTACCTTCTTCCACACTTTATGATAGTAATAAGGCTATCATTAAAATGATATCAGATGGCTTTCCTTTAAAAAGAGAAGACCGAAGTAAAAAGGATTTATTCATTCAGCTCATAGACTATTCTATAGTTGACAAGGCCAATGAATTTGCCGAGACCGAAAGTTTTAAAATCGCCGCTGAACCGATACAATCTTATAGCCTTGGCGCAAATAATATATTCAAAATAGTAAACCAACTGGAAATTCAAGGATATGAAAAAAGAATTCCAGATGGAATTGTATATATTAACGGATTGCCTTTGGTTGTACTTGAATTTAAAAGTGCCATTAAAGAAAATTGCACAATCCGGAATGCTTATACGCAACTAACCACAAGATACCAAAGAGATATTCCTGAGCTATTTAAATATAATGCTTTGTGTGTGATAAGTGATGGAGTAAATACCAAAGCCGGTTCTCTTTTTGCTCCTTATGATTTTTATTATTCATGGAGAAAAGTTGAAGGTGATGAACCTGTCGAGCAGGAAGGTATTAATTCACTATTCACTATGATTAAGGGGTTGTTTAATCAAGAGCGACTTCTTGACGTAATACAGCACTTTGTATTTTTTCCGGATACCAGTACTAAAGAGGAAAAGATTGTACCAAGATATCCTCAATACTATGCTACAAATAAATTATTTAATAACATCATCCGGAATATGAAACCGGATGGTAGCGGAAAGGGGGGTACTTATTTTGGCGCTACCGGCTGTGGAAAAAGTTATATAATGCTATACCTTACCAGGATGTTGATGCGAAGCCTCCATTTTCAAAGCCCAACTATTGTATTAATAACAGACCGCACCGATTTAGATGACCAACTTTCAGGCCAATTTACCAATGCAAAGAATTTTATCGGAGACGATTTAGTTGTTAGTGTCGAAAGTCGAGCCGAATTGAAGACCTATTTGCAAAATCGTAAAAGTGGTGGTGTGTTTCTTACCACTATTCATAAATTTAATGAAGATACTGACTTATTAACAGATAGATATAATGTAATCTGTATTTCTGATGAGGCGCACCGTTCCCAAATCAATTTGGAGCAAAAAGTCAAGATAACTGCAAAAGGTGTTGAAAAAACTTATGGGTTTGCCAAGCATTTACATGACTCATTACCAAATGCTACTTATGTAGGATTCACCGGAACTCCTATAGATGCTACTTTAAATGTATTCGGAGGGGTTGCAGATTCCTATACTATGACAGAATCAGTATATGATGAAATTACGGTGAAAATCGTATATGAAGGTCGTGCCGCCAAAGTCATACTGAATGAAGATAAATTGAAGGAGGTTGAAAGATACTATCAACGGTGTGCTGAAGAAGGAACGAATGAACATCAGATTGAAGAGAGCAAAAGAGCGATGACCCGCATTGAGGAAATTCTCGGCGATCCGGATATTTTAAAAGAAATCGCAAATGATTTTATTGAGCACTACGAAAAAAGAATTGAAGAGGGGGCAACGGTAAAAGGAAAAGTGATGTTTGTCGCTCCAAGTCGCCCTATTGCCTTTGCCTTGTATAAGCTAATAATTGAACTTAGGCCACAATGGGCTGAAATCAGAGAATGTGATGAGGGTGTTGAACTTTCTGAATCAGATAAAAGAGTGATTAAACCTATTGAGAAAATCAAAATGGTAATGACTCGTGATAAGGATGATATCAAAGAATTATATGATTTACTAGGAACCAAAGACTATAGAAAGGAACTCGACAGGCAATTCAAAAATGAGAAGTCCAATTTTAAAATTGCGATTGTAGTTGACATGTGGCTTACCGGATTTGATGTTCCTTTTTTGGATACCATGTATATATACAAACCTGTTCAACTACACTCCTTGATTCAAACTATTTCCAGAGTAAATCGTGTCTATCAAGGCAAAGAAATGGGCTTAGTAGTTGATTACATTGGCATCAAGAGTAGTATGAATCTTGCTTTAAAAAAGTATGGAGTTATTCAAGAAGAGAATTTCAATGGAATTGAAAAAGCCGTAAACATCGTGAAAGACCAACTAGATTTATTGGCCAGACTCTTTCATGGCTTTGATAACCGTGCGTATTTTGAAGGAACTCCATTACAACAACTCCATTGCTTAAATATGGCAGTTGAGTATGCTCAACAAACAGACGAGAGGCAAAAGCGGTTCATGAACATGGCAAAGAAATTGCGCTCGGCATTTAATTTGTCCTGCAGTAGCGAAGACATTAGCCAAACTGAAAGGGATTATATTCATTACTATTCTGCAATCAAATCTATCATTCACAAAATCAGTACCGGCGAAGCTCCTGACACATCACAAATGAATGAGCATGTTCGAAAACTTATACAAGAAGCACTTATCAGTGATGGTATCGAAGAGATAATCAAAATCGATGACAGTGATCCAAAACAAAGTTTAAATATTTTTAGTGATGAGTATCTTGCCAAAATTGAGAAAATAAAATTACCAAATATTAAAATTAAACTACTCCAAAAACTACTTTCAAAAGCCATAGATGAATTTAAGAAGACAAATAGAATACAGGGTGTTGATTTTTCAAAACGATTAAAGAAATTGGTTGACTTATACAATGAACGCAAAGAATTTCAGGCATTTCAAAGTGATGTTCTGGATGATGTCGCTGGACAATTTGCAGATTTGTTCAAGGATTTAGTAAAGGAACGGAATTCATTTGTGGCTTTAGGAATCGATTTTGAAGAAAAATCTTTCTATGACATATTAAAAGCCATTGCAGAAAAATATCAATTCGAATATCCCCATGATAAATTAATTGAGTTATCAAAAGCAGTTAAGCAAATTGTTGACGATAAAGCAAAATACACTGATTGGTCTCAAAAAGAAGATATTAAAGCGGAACTTAAAGTTGATCTGATTTTAATACTCGCAGAACACGGTTATCCTCCGGTTCCAAAAGATGAAGTGTTTAAGGAGATTTTTGAGCAGGCGGAGAATTTTAAGAAGTATAATTCTATTTGAGATAAAATTAGCTATTCAGGTAAAACCACGTCAATGCCAACGACAATGAGTCAAATAGAGTCTGGTTTCGATCTTCACTCGTCCATAGCTTTCTTTTCTTAGGTCTTCGAGTTTCAAGTTCTTTAAACTCAGTTAAAAGCCATTGGGATATTTCAAATTTTGTGCTGACTCCAAAATTCTCAAAAACATCCCGGATTTGATCTCTGGAGATTTGTGCTACTTCTAGATTTTCTGATTTAGAAAAGGTGGATATTTTATCAAGCAGTTTCCGGGTACGCTTTCCGGTTCTGGATGATTTTCCATTTGGATCAAGGAGTATGACAACGGTAGGTTTAAAATAACTGACCGAGTCCTGTATTTTCTCCAAAAGCTTGAAATTACAAATAGGGTTAATCCTGACAATGCCAAAGTCTAACAGATTCCTAGGGCCATTCATTAAGACAAATCCAAAGCCATTGGCATTGGGGTAGATGGCATATACAATTTTTGGTTTATCGTATTGTGTTTTCATAAGAATTTACAAGGTTAATCTTTTAATGGTTTGTTCTAAGAATCTAATTCTTTGGGTGTCCTTTAGTGTTATTTGATCTTTTTTTAAGAGGGATAATAATTCTATTAGTCTGGGGATGAGCCTGGCTTTAATAATCTCTGAATCCTGCTCGAAGAATAATTCAATTGGAACATCAAATAAGTGATGATATACTAGAAGTAATTCGATAGATGGCGTTCGTTGACCTTTCTCATATCTGGATATATTGGAGTAATCCGGTAAATCCAAAATGAAAGCAATATCTTCTTGGATTAATCCGGAACGCTTTCTATAAACTTTTAAATAATTTGGTGGTGAAGACATAAAATTAAAATAGACATCAGAAATTAATTTTCCGATGCCATAAGTTTATTCTTCTAATACTTCCGTTCGTAGACGGTATTTGTTGCCAATTTG
>CAYNWL010000017.1:0-14674 GCA_964400895.1 uncultured Bacteriovoracaceae bacterium | reverse complement strand
AAAATTCCTTATAATAGAGTCCTTTCAATTTTAAAAGCTAATGGGCGTTCTAAACGGGAGAAATTTGGCATGGTTTATTTTCGTTTTCCTAAAGTTGAGGAATCAACTTTTTTAGAAAATGATCCTTCGGATATTGAGATTTGATGTAGGGGTGTAGGACTTGAAGGGTGTTTTTATAAGATATTTATTTAGGGAAAAAGGTTTTATCTACCTAAATAGAGAAAATATAAACTTAATAAATGTTTTCTATAAATTACCCTACACCCTACATTAACCTAAAAAATTCAAGTGGTTAAGAATGTAGGGTAACGAAATAGATGTTACATAAAAACTGAATAAAAAAAAGAGAGGTAAAAAAATGTTTTATTGTATTAACTTTATAGGCATTCCCAATAAAAAAATTGAAGAAGAGTGCGTAAGGATTTTTAAAAAATTAGAACCCAAGCTTGAAGCCATAAAAAAAAAGAAATTCGGCTTTGAGTCCCTTCGTGTGGATATTATTCCGAACATGGGGTCATTAATAGCCGCTCAAGCGTATGAGAAGGATGATAAATCCTCAAAATCGGTCCAGGAATATGGAATTAGGGTAAATCAAAGATTTTTCCAAGAAGACTTGAATGCTTTAGAACATGTCTTCGTCCATGAAATTGCCCATCTCGTAGTTTACCATTTATATGGCTTTGAAAGGGCTAAAAAAATTGACCACGGAAAAGAATGGCAGGAAATTATGATTGATTTTGGATTTGAAGCAAAGCAGTTTCATGATCTTCCACGGCCAAATTCATTGAATCTGACGAAAGAAGAGCAAATGGAAGATTTAATTGAAGGGTTACGGGCTGATTTAGGTAAACCACATATCGGAAAATATTCGATTGCCATACAGGAGGGGAAATCTTCCAAAAGAAAGGTTTGATGCCTTAGATACTAGGAGGATTGTCTCAAAGAATAAACCTCTATAAGCATCAGATCAGGGATGAGATTGATGATCTTTTCATCATTTAATTCAGGCATTTCCTCTTCAATGTATTTCTTGAACGTGCAGATGACTTAATTTTCTATGCTCTCAATGCCATTATAGTGGCCTCGAAATCTTTTGCTTTATCTATAGCAGCTTGTGCCTTTGCAGTGGAGTATTTCTCGTACAGAAGTATTGTTCTTATTGGACTCAGATGGTCCCTTATTACTATTTTCAAAAAAACCGCTTCAACATTTGTTACTCTTGGCGTACTAACAGCAGCCCCCGCAATAGCACCCAGAAGGCCCAAAATTACCCAACCAGCGAAGGCATTACCTGCACTAGAGCTGCTTTCGGAACCTTGTCTTACTTCAATTCTAGTTTCTAAGATGCTCGAAAGTGGATAGATGTGTTGCCTATGTGAACCTGGTTCTACGAAACAAATTTCTTTAGTCTGGAAGCACAGACCCACCCCATACTGGAAGTCCAGAGAGAGCAGTTTTTTATCTAAAAATCCCACTAATTTATCGGGAGCAGGATAAGGACTAAAGTCTTTTTTACCAGATTTAGCCGCTACCCAAATAATCCCCAAAACGCCTATCGCGAGAAAAATATCCATAATAACTCCCTAAAAAAGTCTACTGTACGAAATCTCATAAAATCCTGCAAGAGACAAAGTATTAATTTAGCAGACTCCGAATATAACAACCAAAAAAACCTTTTTATGATTACGCTAGGGCTACCGCTAGACTTTTAGCAGCTAAAACGAGAGAAGTTGTGTTCTTTATGAGTGCTGTAGTTTTAACAGTAAATGCCGTCAAACCCGCCATTCCTCCGATAGCAACAGACAAGAACCCAATAATAGCAGCTAGAAGCCATCCTATGAAGAAGGCGGCAGCAATCCCTAGAATTAGAATTAAAATATCCAGGGCGGTTTCTACCCAGTTATATCCTCCTGTAGATTCATCAAAGGGTGCGATGTAAATAACCGGAGAATTTTCACAGTTTGTACTGTCCATACATAACTCCTTTTAGGAACATAATTGATCCCAGTTGCCTATATTAAATATTGCCAAGATTTTTTTCTATATCTTTACTTTATCTGGCTAAACTTTAGACACTAACCAAAAATTAAACATCCTAACTATTTGGTTTTTGGATATTGTAATGGCATCCAGATTGCACATTTCCTAATGGATATTTGTTTTTTAAGATTTCCATGTCGAGGAGAGAGGACAAGAAAAAAAATCTCACCACCTCCTTTGGTATGGAAATAAGAGCAGATACTGCTCTTATACGATAGAAAGGAGTTATTATGAATACACCTGTTACCCCTGTTGTTGTTTTAAATCCTGTTCTTAGAGAACAACGAATTTCTCAGTTACAAGAAATACTGCAGTTACTAGAATCTTTTACCAAGCAGGAACGAAAAGATTTGATCGCTTCTACCGGGGCTCCAAGAATTGTTAAAGAGCTCATGAGCTTAAATACCGAGGACAGAGCATTTGCATTTGAACTGGCCTTCTTATCTCCGTCTGAATTTCTTTCCCAAATTAAAAAACGGGCAAAAGATTGTGGAGTGAAAGTTGAAACGGTGGTTTATTCTGAGAAGCACAATGGTTATGGTTATGGCAACGTTCTTCAATTGTATAAGCAAGGTCAAGATTCCGAAATAGCGGGGATACTAAATGGGCCATGGATGAATAGCTTAGAGGAAGCCCTGCAGGAGCGGAGAGACAATGCACAGGCTTCAGCCTCAGGAAAAGCTTTAGCTGAGGAGTTTAAAAAGCAACTTTCTGGTCTGCTAAAGGAATCGGAAAGTTCTACAGTTGCTGAAGGTAGTAAAACTATTAATATCAATCTGAGTATTTTGGTAAACATTCAAAGGAATAACAATTCCAAAACCACGGTGATCGACAATAGTAGAACATCTAGTTCTAAAAAGAGTAGCACCAATACTGATAGAAGTATTAATACTCATCTTACAGCTAATACAAAAGTTAACCTTGTCTAGTAAAGATGGAGGGGGGCAGACTATCTGCCCCTTTTTTAAAAACGTGATTGAAGGTAGGAAGTCGCAATTTAGATTTAAAAACCAAGCGACTTTAAAAAGAAATAAACAGATAAGGAATATAGGAGAGAATATATGAAGCATTTTAAAAGGGGTTTGAGTCTATTTTTTTATATTTTGATGGTTGTAACAGGAAGTGTCTTTTCTGCAGCCCTATCTGCTGGGGAGACATACACGTATACTGATAACCCTTTATGGTCAGCTAAAGAACAAAAGGAATATGATAAAAGAGTAGATAAAGAGAAAAAATATTTAATGGATAATTATTATAAATATGATCCAAATTTTGATTATAAAACTTACTACATAGACAAATGCTTACTAGAGAAAATGGCAACTAAAACCAAGAAAGAATGCAATGAGGAAGCTAACATTGTTTTTAATGCATACTTCAAACTCCAGACTTTTGAAAAAAAATATGGTTGGACTAGTATGACTTTTCAGGACCAGACTCAATATAATGAGCTAGCCAAGAAACTTTATCCTGAATATGTTTCCAAAAAGAGAAAATAGAGATTTAAAAGATTAGTCATTAAAATAGGTTTACTCTATAGAATAAACCTCTTTAAGCATCCGATTGGGGATAAGATTGATTACCTTTTCATCCCTTAATAATTTAGGCATTTCTTCTTCAATGTATTTCTGAAGGACATCATGGATTTCGGCCATGAGCCTGTTTGGATCTACTTCATTCGGTGTCACTGTAAGCCCTGTAGCCATTTTAATATGCTAAGTTTTATTAGTAGGAAGGATAGTAGACCATTATTTGTTAAATAAGATCCATTCTTTTCATGTGAAATATACATGAAAAAGATACTTTAAAGTACCTGCCTACTTATAGTTAAGTAGGCAGGCTAGGCCCCTATCCAACCTTAGAGCGTTGAATTTCCAATACGTTATTGGAAGTTTCAGCTAGGCGACTAGTTGATCTCCGGCCAAGGGAATTTACCGCCTTGTTAGCGATGATACCACCTAGTCCAATGATCATTCCCTGCATGAGCAGATACAATGCCTCTTTGCCGTATTTTGAAAGGTTGCTCTCCTGAGTTTCAGTTTCTGACGTCATAATATCTCCTGGTTAAATGTTTTGAGGTTGTTTCCTTCCTCATTATCCTTATACCGTTATTTTTGGAAAAAATTGGGTACAAGATCTTGTAGGAAATGATTCCTGCGTCTTATTTAAGGACGATAAACAAGAAGGATTTTTAAATGAAGAAGTTCACATTCAAGGAATTTAAAGCACTACCAACCGATCACCAGGCCCTATTAATAGGCCATTTCCTAACGGTAATAGGCGGTACCTTTATAGCGTTCGGAAAGTTGCTCTCTACCCTCAACCGAGGTGAGCTGCCTAATGAGCAAATGAATAATGGGGCCACATCATCTGAAAGAGATATCCCTGATTTATTTGAGACTAACGAAAATTCATACTTCAATTCATAAGAGGAGATTAAAAATGAACAATCACAAAATGATTCAAAAACGGGCAGAGATACTCCATGAGATTTTAGACGGGGAAATAAATAGAGGATCTAGATTCATCCCCCAAGACTATTACGATGCCTTCAAAGCCACATATGCTCTGAAGGAAAGATCCATAGGTCGCTATAAGAAAGCATTTAAACAATCAGGGCTAGATTTTGACATCCCAAGTGTTGAAGTGGCCTATGAAGATTTCGGCGAACAATTACCAGGGATAATAGGACTCATGGTTGATGAGCGAGCAGCCCTAAAAGAATTAAAAAGAAGATTGGAAGCAGAAGATTATAAGAGGAAGGTCATTTCGCTTTGAAAGTGGATGGCCTAAACGTTCCTTGAGCCTTTCCATCATGGTCCTCCTTAACTGCCTTTAGAAATTCCAAAAACAAACAATTAATGGGTCTAACCTTACCAGGAGAAATTATGAACTATGCGTACATTCGAGTGAGCACAGACAAGCAAACTATAGAGAATCAAAAATATGAAATTCTGAAATTCGTTAACCAGAAGAATATCCCAATAGAGAATTGGGTGGAGGAGACAGTAAGCGGAACGGTTAATTCAAAAGATAGAAAATTGGGTGAGGTGATCACCAAGTTACAAAAAGGAGATGTATTGATAGTGACGGAACTAAGTCGATTAGGCCGGAGTCTTTTGGATGTAATGACCATTCTAAATTCTCTTATGAAAAAGGAGGTGAAAGTCTTTTCAATAAAAGAAAATTATGAGTTAGGCAATAACATTAGTAGTAAGGTACTGGCCTTCGCCTTTTCATTAAGCGCAGAAATTGAAAGGCAGCTTATCAGCCAGAGAACAAAAGAGGCCCTTCAAAGAAGAAAGTCTGAAGGAAAACCCTTGGGAAGACCCTTTGGATATAAGTTGGATAAGGTCAAACTCTCCGGCCAGGAAGGCAAAATAAAAGAGCTGCTAAAATATGGTGTTAGCAACAGGGCAATCTCCAGAATGTATAATGTCAGTCATAATACCGTGGCCCATTTCGTTAGGTCCCGGGATATAAAAAATTAGATTCTTAAATAGTCATAGGATAAGGGTGATTAATGGGGTGTTTTAGTAAGATTCCCCTTTCAATCTAATTAAAAAGGTAGATGTCCTTAAAATCAATAAGGACATTACTTCCCTGGCAGATCCATTTTAAAAAGGTTAATAAATTTTCCTATCAAATATCCGATTGTTCTATTGGTCTAACCTTGGCTGAGACAAAAATGAGCAATATTCTTAATTTGAATCAATTATTTCATCGGAACAAAAAGCGAATCAAAGATCTTGGAGAGGTATTTACCCCTGAATCATATGTGGAAGATATGCTTGATTTACTTTCCAAGGATAAAAGAGAAATTTGGTCTGATGAGCAGTTAACTTTTTTTGAACCCTGTTGTGGCCATGGGAATATTGTAATTTCCATTTACAAAAGAAGACTTGAGGCAATCTACAAAAAATCACTGGCAGAATTTAATGAAAAGGCTCCTTACTATACAATAGCCAATGCCATAAATACTTTATGGGCTATCGACATTGATAGAAAGAATGTTGAAAACTGCCGCACAAGAGTTTTAGCGGTTAGCCTTGATTTTTTAAGAGAAAAAATTGGTTCCAAAAGTGATTCAATTCTTTTTACCAAAAAGAAAGACTTTATTGCTCATCTCATTTCGGCCATAAAATGGCACATTGATGAAAATGAAACGCTATCTTCTCTGAGCTCTGAAAAAGAGGCTAGATATAATGCTCAAAAAACAAAATCTGGAGAAAAGTGGTTTTCACAGAATGGACATCATGAACTTATTTTTAGTTTAACATGGGTTGATTTTTTTAAACAATGTGAGAGGAAGGGAACTATCCCTTTAAATTATGAAAGAGTACTCCGTTTTATAGATAATATTTCTTCTGGAAGAGGAAGAGGTTTTGAAGACTTAGCTTTTGCCAAAGATATATTTAACCAAGAAAAATCGACCTTTCCTAAAACGGCTTCAAATTTTATATAGGAAGGAGTTATTTAGATGGGTGTAAATTCATTGAAACCTATTGCTCACGTGGTTGATGTTCTTGGAAATGTCATTGGCCGCGACCAACCTCTTATGAGAATGGATAAAGCGCTAAGTTTAACATCACTTTTAAACACCAAAATTTTTGAAGATGAGAATGTTGTCTTTTTTGACCCATTTTGTAAAGCGGGAGAAATACTACTTGCATGCGCTCTACATAGTTGTAGAGCTAAGTCTAAAACAAGGCTCCACGACACAGAATTAATATTAAGTGAAATATATAAATCAAATAAGTACTTTGGCTTGGCACCGGACGAGAGGCATCACAGGCTAAGCCTCAGGACATTTCTGGGTAATAAAAACTCACACGATCCTAGCTATAACCACGTTATTCGGGATGGGCTATATTTGTCAGAAATTGACGGAAGGTTAGATAGAAAAAAGTTCCAAAAGGAGTTCAATCTTATGATCGAGTATATTAAATCAACAGCAAAAAATAAGCGGATAATTTGTGTTGGAAATCCACCATACCAAGAATCAGACAAAGGTTTTGGAAAAAGCGCAAAATCAATTTATGACTACTTCACTCAAATCTTAATTGACTCCAAAGATGTTAGCGAGTTTGTCCTTGTTATACCAGCACGCTGGTTTGGTGGTGGTAAGGGTCTAGATAACTTTAGAGAAATAATTAGTACTTCCGGCAAAGTTAAAAACCTAAGATACTTTAAAAATTCTAGCGAAGTATTCCCCACGGTAGACATAAACGGTGGTGTTTGTTTCCTCCATTACGATAAAACTTTTGAAGGAAAAACTCTTTTTACGGATGGTAAAAATAAAATAGAACTGAATCTCTCCCAGTTTGACATTATCACCGATGACCCTCTTGGCTATTCCCTAGTAAAAAAGATCCTAAATAAATGGGCAGGAGAATACATTTCCAATATTGCATGGGCCAGAAAACCTTTTGGTTTAGAAACAGATTATTTCAATAAGCATAAATCAATTAATAAAGCCGATGGCGACGCGATTGCATGTCTCAGTAGAAATAAACAAATAAAATATTTAAAAAGGGACAGTGTTCCTAAGAATAAGGATAAAATTAACCTTTGGAAGGTCTCAGTTCCTGCTGTTGCTGGAGGGGTAAAAGGCAACCGTCGGTCAACAATTCCATTAAATCAAATATTCTTGTTACCAAAAGGAACTATATCAACTGAAACATATAGTGTGATTGATGCATTCAAGTCTAAGGAAGAGGCTGAAAATCTTATCTCTTATCTTAAAACAGATTTTGCTAGATATTTCTTGGGGTTAAGAAAAATGACACAGCATTTACCAAGGGACCGTTGGAGTTGGGTTCCCTATTTAGACACCAGTAAAAGTTGGACTGATGATGAGATTTTTAAAATGTTTGGCCTTACCAATGACGAAAAGAAACATATTAGGGACAAGGTAAGAGAATGGTCATGCTAGAAAAACTCGAACTATATGCCTATTCCACGGAAAAATACCTTAAAGAAGGGTTAATTAAAGTAGGCCATTGCTTTGTCGGTCGTCATGAGCAACGAATAAAGGAGCAATTTGGCACAAGCAATCCGGAACAACCTGTTTTTATTCTCCTAGGAAATCTTCCAGAAGGTATTCGGGATCATCAGATTCATGCCCAATTAATTAAAAATGGATGTAGAAAAGTAAAATCTGGGCCAGGTAAAGAGTGGTTTATTTCCACAAATAAAGATGAGCCATTTAAAGATGTAAAAAGGGCTTACAATGAAATAGTAAATGGTACTTCTCGCACAGAGAATTTTTCATTAAGGAGCGAACAATCTGAAGCTATTGAGAAGGCACGTAAGTGGTTCTTAAAAGATTACCCAAGTGATGTGATTCGTTCAGCATCCCACATCGACCGATTCTTAATTAATGCTAAAATGAGATTTGGAAAATGTTTCACAAGCATCCATCTGGCAAAGTCTTTGAACTCTTTAAATACCCTAATTGTCACCTATAAGCCAGACGTCATAGGTGAATGGATGGATACCGTAAATGAACAAGTTGATTTTGATGGGTGGTTGGGGATTAGAGCTAAACATAAATCTGATAGACCTGCAGATCCTGCATTAACATCAGGGGGGAATTTCCCTAAGTCAAATGGCCCCGTGGTACTCTGTGTTTCTCTTCAAGATTTATATATTGATGAAGAAGGGAATACCAAGGAAAGACTTCATAAGATTCCAGAAATAGATTGGGATCTTGTTATATTTGATGAAGTCCACTTTGGGAGTAGAACTGAGAGGGCTAAGGAAATTCTAAGTCGTTTGAAATTTAGATGGAGACTTGATCTTTCTGGTACACCCTTTCGATTAATAGAACAGGATGATTTTAGTTCTCAGCAAGTTTATACCTATAGTTACTTAGATGAGCAAAAAAATAAAAAGATAGAAATCACTAATGATCCACAAAATATTAAGGATAAAGTTTATCGGATACTACCAGACCTAAGTATTTCAGCCATTGAAATTACTGATGAAGATATTGCTGAACAAAGGGAAACTTTTCAAACCGATGATATTGATTTTTCCCTTAATCGGCTGTTTGAAACAAGAGATGGTAAATTTGTATATGAAGAAGCCATTGATCATTTTCTGGAAGGACTTACGCGCTCGGGCCACGAAGCAAGATCAATTAGCATATTTGGAAAACTTGGATCTCAACTTGGATGTCCTCCAAAGCGACATACAGTTTGGTGGCTAAATCGGGTCGAATCCATCACCGCTTTAATTGAAAAACTTGTTAAGCATCCCTATTTTTCTAATTTTAAAATGGTTAACGCTTCTGGAAGCGATAAGGGAAAAGATGAGGATGATCATATATTAGCCAGAGAAAAATCTTCAGTTCAAAAGGCAATAAACGAAGCGAATGAAGATGGATCTAAACTAGGTACTATTACGTTAACTTGTGGGCGTTTTCTAACTGGGGTAACCATTAATGAATGGGATAGTATTCTTATACTCAACGACGTTAAGTCAGCAGAGTCATATTTTCAGGCCATTTTTAGGGTGCAATCTTCATGGGTAAATAAAAAAACCAAAGAGGTTTTAAAGGATAAGGCCTGGGTTTTTGACTTCGCGATTACTCGCTGCCTGCAGGTGACCTACGATTGCGCAAGTAATATAGCGGATCAAATTGACCAACAGGAAAGTTTTGAGCAAAAAGTTGATATCAACAAAGACAACCTTGAAATTGTTACCGAAGGATTATGCGATTCTCTAGATATAAAAAGATTTTATGAAGGTAGCCTCGTTAGCAATAAAACCACCTCAAAAGATATCTATGAAATATTAAATCATGAAGGTTCTCGTATAGCCTTGGCCAGAAGAATAACTTCAAATGTTCTTGTAAATTTTGGGAAACTTAAACTTTTGGAGGAGCATCCTCATCTACTGGCTATTTTGGAAAAGGTTAAAGGCTATCGTACCCAAGAAGTCGGCAGTATTTCTGCGGAGGATTTAATTCAAATTGGGAGAGATGCCAGTGACTTAGAAGATGTTAAATCTGATCCCAATTTGACTGATGAGGAAAAGGAAAAGATTATTGATGACTTTGTTGATAAAGAAAAAGATAAGGAGCGGCAAAGCAAGAAAAAATGGTACGCTACTCAAATAAAGAGGCTGGCAATTTGTATGGCCGATTTTATCTACATGACCTATGAGCGAGAATATAATATTGATGATGTTATTCAAACTAAAAGCCCCCAATTTTTTGAAATTATGACGGGTATTTCCAAAGATGATTTTGTAGAGCTTTGTGAAAAAGGGTTTATGAATCGCTTTGCTCTTAATAGAATTGTTCGAGAATTCAGGGACCAGGAGAATACATCCTTGAAGCCTGAGGAATATATTTTAGAAAACCTTAAGTTAATTGCTAAGTAAAAAATTATGATGCCATAATTCTTTTAAGTTTCGCATGGTTTCCTTCAAGCGGGTAGTTTTTCAAAATAATTTTTTTAGGAGTTCACGACCAGTAATTATAAGTTTGAAATATGATTATAGACTGCATTTTTAAGTTCATCTTCCAATAGAAACGTTGGTAGATTTCGATCCTCCTCCCCTTTCAAGATTTTTAAAAGATTGATAAAACCTATTTCTGTTACTATTTCAATAAAATTTACAAAATAGGAAGGAGTTAGTTTATTTAATTCTTTACCGTAAGTTTTATTTATACAAAAGGGAATGCGATCGGTTCTAAATATCTCTTCAGCTTTAGTTCCATTAGAATTATATCTTTGTTCCCAAAGAGCATTATTAGGAACAATTAAAATTGGGAATAAACCAAACTGGTGGATTCCATTTTCATTTTCTTCCAGGGCTGCCTTATCGATAAAATCAACCAAAGAGTTTTGGCATTGACTAAATTTAGGAAAAATTTCTTCATCTCCTAGGTAGTAAACTGTTTTTTTATCAACGTTTTTGGACTTTAACTTATCCATACTTCGTCCAACATATTCAAAGTCAGAATATAGTGATGGAAAAATATTACCATCTTCCTTAACTTTGTGAGAAATCTCATGACAAAAGGAATCAGGGCGGCGTGAGATGGGGATTTCCGGAATGTAAGTTATTTGTCCCTTTTTTTGGTCATTTTTGATACCAGAATAATTAACCATTAGGGAGTGAGTCCTGTCATTAATTTCTATTTTTGTTGAATGTATGATCAATGGGAGATCTGTTGAAATATTTTTGCATTCGACCGCCAGGGCTAAATGCTTTCTTCCTTCCAGTGTTTTAAATGCTCTTATATCAAACTCCCTATTTATTTCTTGGTATGGGTCAATATAAATACCAGAATGCAAACACTTAAAACCTGCATTGCTTAGGTGTTCAAGATTTCTCATTTCAAAGGAGAAATTAGACTCATCCTTAATTGTTTGGTTTAAAATAGTTTTTATGTCCATTACCCTAACTTCCTTTTAATTTTTTTCATCTACTCGGGACATGTTTTAATTGTATAATTCGGGTCAGCCCTGAAAATTTAAATAATATCAAAAATTCCCGGGTAGGGGGGTGAGCCAACAGGTATCCCATTGACTTTAAGGCTTCCCTCTTCAATATCATGTAAATCAATGACCAAATTATCGCTTTTGGGGATCTCGTATTGAGAGATAGTGTCAAAATCTTTATCTTTGGTTAAATTTACAATCCTTTCGTCATCATCCTGGTCTTCTGAGTGAGGGACCTCAGAAACTATTGCTCCTCCATCCACCAAAGGAATTTGAGATAGTTTTTTTCTATTAATCTCCATTATAATAGGCCATTGGTCTTCGGGTATATGAAGAGTTTTTAGGGAGTTTTGTTTTTTATAATAGGTCCTAATATCGCCAATATTTTTAAAGAACAAGGATAGTTTTATTATTGCTAAATTCTTAGAACCTTTTTTATTTTTGATATCCTCTCTGATGCTTCTTTCACCATTTCCTTTCCTCCACGCCTCTTTATTTTTTTCCTCCTTAATGTAGATATCATCAGTAGGCGAGGCACAATATTTTTCAAGACTTAACCCATCCTTTGAATAAGTTGACAGAATTAGCTGGAAATCGATTGGGATTTTGTTTCTTAAATTATTTTCAAGTTGGTTAGAGGTCATTTCTTTATTCTTCTTAAAACCTTTGTAGCAATCAATTAATATTGGGGCTAGATAACGAACTACCTGGAGTAAATCATAATCTACCGAGGTGTTTCTTTTTCTGTTCTTTCCAATACTAACAAAATTAATACCTTCGTTTACATCGGTAATGAGCAGATCTAAACATTTGTTACCTGCCTCTATAATATCCTCTGGAATACAAAAATTGGGATTCTTAGAGTCTTCTAATGCAGTTATTGCCATCAAAATTTTTAGTGCCTTTAAGCGAGCGTTTACTTTTTCTTTTGAGATCATATATATTTCCTTTCTATCTTTAATTTTTATGGGCCAATTTTAGTCCAATCTTAATGAAAAATGCGAAAGATTGGAAAGCTCAACAATGTAGACAAGCGCTAAGTTATTGGATTAACATAAAATAAAAGGAGGAAAAGCCCCAAAAGAAAGATAAAACGTCCTCATAACCCGAAGGTCGTAGGTTCAAATCCTACCTCCGCAACCAAATCCTAAAAATCTTTAAATTCAAATGGTTAAGTAAGAAAAGCAAAGCAGAAAAATCCCACTTTTTTATCCAAAAAATCAAAAATGTTTCCACAATCTTTCCACGGCCATCGGAATTCGACGGAAATCAAACGAGGCATTTTTATTTTTGTCCGCCTTCCATTACAGAAAATTGCGGTGAAACGGGTTTGGCAGAGACTTGAAAAACCTCCGATACCCGCCTGATATTTTCGCCCACGAGGTGAACATAGTTCATCGTGGTTTTGATATCCTCATGGCCACAAATCTCCTGCACTGTCTTTAAGTCCACACCAGCGGCTATCAATAAGGTTGTAGCGGTATGCCTCATGTCGTGAAAACGAATCTTGCGTCCTCCCCATTCCTTTAAATCCTTCAAAAACCGTTTATGAAAATTATCATGGCATATGGGTCTTCCGGTCTGACTTTTGAAGAGCGTATTCTCACTTGTGAGATAACCTAGTTGAATCAAGTTTTGCATTTCATGCCTTAATTCTTGATTGCAGGGAACATGCCTTGAAATCTTTCCACCTTTTGCGTTCTTCTTGCCTTTAACCAAATCAAAATCCTTCGTCACCCGGTTGAACTGCCGTCTAATAAAAAGGGTTTTGCCATCCTCCACCAAATCACAAACCCTAAGTCCCCAAATTTCACCGGCCCTAAGTCCGGTATTAATGGCAAGAAGATAGACGACATGAATCCACCGTTTCTCACAGGTTAGGGGATATTTCTTGGCTGTGAATTGCAAGAATGATTCTGCCTCCCATCTCTCCCAAAAATTCATTTCAATCCCTATAGGCGGAAGCTTTCTAAAACCAGCCGCAGGATTAAAAGGAAATCTTCTATTTCTTACAGAGTGATTTAGAATCGCTAACACCACTTCCGACATTCGGTTAACTGAGGCCGGTGAGTAGTTTAGGGAAATCCATTCCCTTTGCAAGTCAGTGAGGTATTGGGCGGTTATTTTTGCTAAGGAAAGTTTTCTAAATCTGGGCAGGAGAATTTTTAAAATTCCTCTGACCCTCTTTAAGTGTCCTGCAGAAAATCTGTAAATGTTGGATTCAAGCCAATAATCGGCTTCTGCCTCAAATACAATGGACTCAGGATCAACTTTCACCGAAGTCAGATTAGAAAAGAGTTTTTGTTCGCTTTGAAAATTATCTAGAAAATTTTGTGCGTCAATTTTACGATCAAATCTTCTAATAATTCTTTTGGAGTTGCGGCCACTGACTCTAAAGTCAGCGTGCCACTTTTCTCCTTGTTTAGTTTTTATTTTGTAAATCGCCATTAGTGTCCTCCATTCTCAAGTTAGAGAATGATTTTGAGTAACTATCAGGCGTTTTAATTCCACGGTTCTAACATAGAGAAATCTGTTTATTTTAATAAACAAACCCTCTGGCAAATTTCTCGTCTTCCTTTTGTAGCGCCAATCATAAATGGTCTTAACGGAAATCCCAAGCAAATCGGCAACCACACTAGGTCTTAATAACTCTGGTAAATTGTAAAAGAGCGTTTCAGGCGAGGTTGACTCACCCGAAGTTTCTCCAGTTCTCATCATACTAAAATTTTCTCCTGTTGAATAGGCCAAATTCATTCTTTATTTTTAGTAAGTTGCTAAAAGGGCATTTAATCATTCAGTTTATCCTCGTAATAGTTGGTAAATTCCACTTCCTCCTCACCATCACACTCTTCTTGTGCTTGTGGCGTATAAACAGGTTTAGAATATCCTAGTTCAATCGCCAAAATTTCCTTTACCCGCTTTTCCTCACCTGATTTATCCTTAAATATTCTGGTCATCTCCTCGCCAAAAACAAAGATAAGATCACCTTTTTTAAGGTAGTTGTATGCCTCAACGCCTTTTTCAAGCCAGACATTAATTTGCTCCCAATTGGTTTTTCCATCCTCATTAACGGCAAGTGAGAACTCGCAGGTGGCGTCGCCATTTTTTGTATAAGTGATAATTGGATCGTGTCCAAGTCGTCCCATGATTATTTTTCTCATCATCATTGATTTATC
>CAYNWL010000016.1:0-19819 GCA_964400895.1 uncultured Bacteriovoracaceae bacterium | reverse complement strand
AAGGTAGTGCCAGGGCGACTTGGTGTAAGAATAGCACGATGCACCCATTTTTTTTTATAAGAAGGCCCAGTTTTTTAACTGGGCCTTTTTTTTTGCCAAAAAATTTATTATTTGAAGTTTAAAATCGAAAAAACATTTTTAATTATTTTTTTGGGATTTCTAATTGGTCTTTTTTTTATAGGAATTTTCCTAGAAAATCTTCCTCTTTTTCTTGGAAGGAAATGACATTTTCTAATAGCTTCCCTTTGGGTAATTAGTATTACCTTATTTGGAATTCAAATTTTTAAAAGGAGAACCAAAATTTTTTGATATTATTTTTTGCTTCTTAAATTTCCTCAATTTTTATTCTCTTTTTCTACGCTTTCAAAAAAATATCTAATATATTCGGATGAAATATTTTAAATGGAGAATCAATGAAAAAAATTATTATCGCTATATTTTTTTTATTTTCATTCAATATTTTTGCCAAAATAAATCGAGTGGTTTTTATCGGTATAGATGGAGTTGGCAGCCATAATCTTTGGAGAGGGCCAATTAACGGTGTTGCTTCCCCAGTCGTTCCCAATATAAATAAATTGAAATCGGTTTCCGCTTGGACAACTAGGGCCCAAATTGACCAAAGAAATTGGTCAGGGCCTAACTGGGTTGGGATGATTACTGGATCTAATTCCCAGGAGCATGGTGTTCATACTAACAATTGTGATTATTCAAAGGAGATTCCCTCAATTTATCAAATTATAAAGGAACAAAAACCTAATTCAAAAATCACCTTAATTTATGATTGGAGTAAAATAAAATGTCATGCCAAAGGCGGTGGAGTTGATAAATTTAGACCAACTATAGGGACCACTAGGATTACAAAAAGAGCTTTAATGGAATTAAAGGAAAATAATCCCACCTTGTTATTTGTTTACTATGGACAGGTAGATATTAAAGGGCATCAACATGGAGGGGCCTCAAAAGAATATAAAAAAGCTTTGGAGGAAGTGGATAAAGGAGTTGGAGAAATAATTGATTATATAAATTCCTCAGATTTAATAAAAGATACAATAATAATTTTAACCTCAGATCATGGACATCACCCAACTCTAAAGGAACATTCCTCTAGTGAATTTCCAGTTCCTTTATTTTTAATGGGACCTGGGATTATTCCAGGCGAAATTTTTGAAGAAGTTAGGAATAACCAGGTTTCAGCAATTATTTCCTTTTCCCTGGGATTAAACCCTAGTTCCAAATGGAGCTCTTCAATAGAAAATTTAGAATCTTATTTTTCCCAAATTTAAAATTTATTAGAAACGGTATATTTAAATGGCCTTAAAAGCCTGACTTGAATTGGCCAAAATTTATTTACCTTAAAGAGGAATATTAGGATAAAACCCATTTTTTATAGGGGTCTTTTTTTCCTGTCACAGATAAAAAAAATTTAAATGGATTTATAATTGGGAGATAGAGACCTTATTTCATGAAAAAGCTGATTATTTTACTATCAATAATTTTTTGCCATCAAATCCATGCAAGGTGGTTTGCTGATATTCATGCTGGATTTGGATTTACCCCGGAAACCAGTCAACAACCAGATACTCTAGTTTTTGAAGGTGTTGAAACAGGAGCAAGGTTTGGTTTGGGTTATAAAATATTAATCTTTGGTGTTGATGCATCTTATGGTTGGCTTAATTCCCAATTTCAGTATCTTTCTCCTACTGATTATTATGATATGCAAAAATTGGATCTTGGAGTTTTTTTAGGTTTTGAAATTATTAAGTTGGTTAGAATTTGGGGATCCTATTTTCCATATAGCGAAATGAATTTTGATGCTTCTGGTTCGCCAAAACTACAAGGTACTGTTGCTGGCGGAGGAGTTGGGTTAACCATTCTTCCCTATGTTACTTTCAATGGTGAAATAAAATTTTATAATATGAATAAATATATGGTTTCGGGTAGTACAATTACTATGACAGGAAGTCAGAAAATTGATCCATTTGAAATAATATTTTCATTGGGCCTTGTTTTTTAAGGGAGTTTACCTGAATAAACTCCTGCACTTGATGAAACTATCCAAGCACCATCATCATTCATATGGACTGAAATGAAAGTACCTACCTTTTCTTGGCCCAATATTTCTTTCCCATTTATAATTACACCAAAGGAATTTCCGGCCAAAATCCAATTGCCGTGAAAATTTAAATCCGCCACAAAATGTGTACCTAAGGTTAAATTTTTTAAAATTCTTTCACCATTAAAGTAGGCACCTGATTGGCTTATAACAAGGTAATCATTTCGGTCATTAATAAATGCTTGGGAATTTCTGCCAATTTTATCACCATTTAAAATTTTTTTCCCATTTAAATAGGCTCCGATTGTTGAAACAGCAATCCAATCACCATAATTATTGATCATACAAGAGGTATCAATACCAACTTGTTGTTCTGTTAGAAGTCTCACAGGATTTTCTGCCCTTATTGAGAGGGTGAAAAAAAATAGGGTAAGAATCAATTTCACAGTTTATTCCTCTCGGGGTTTTAATGGAGTCCAAGGAAGAAACTCTTTTCCTTCATCGGGTTTCATACATTTTTTTGCTTTCTTAAATAATTCCCCTTCAAATGTTTTTTGATATCCAGTTGCCATGTGGGTAACTGTAACATTTTCCAGGAGCCAGTTTGCCCAGGAACTAAACTTTTTTTCTCGGTGGATCTTACATTCACCTTTGTCTTCGCTCATAGTTTGAACTCGAATATCTAAACCATCAAAGGGAATATTTTTAAGTTCAGGACTATGGAAATAGAAACAATCTTGGCCGTTATATTTGGGTGCTGAAAAAAGTTTTAACATTTTTAACAGTTTTCCCCTTTGATTTAGTTTTAGTTCGATAGCATTTACATCCACCATTTCACCTGAGTTAAAACAAATTCTTAATCTTCCTTCTTGAACGATAGTATCCAGAAGTTTTTTGTTTCTAGGAACAAGGTTTAATAGGCAATGTTTAACAGTACTTTCACAACCGGTATTATCCTGCTTGCATGCTAAATTCGCCTTCACTATGTCTGTGAGGTTATTTTGGAGATCTTTTTCATAATTGTTTAATATAACAAGATAATCTTCAGCAACTTTTAATTCTTGGTTGGTTTTGATTTTTTGAATTTCGTTTAAGTCTGATAAAATCTCAGTTTTTTTATCCTCTAATTGAGCTAAAAATTGTTCTATAGGGGCGGGCAGGCAATTTAGGTTGGCCGGTCGATCTTGCGGAGCAAGCTTGCAATAGGTTTGAGTAATATAGTTAAGGGTTTTTGCCGACGATGGTAGGGTTATTACTCCTGAACCAGAATTGTCTCTAAAGTAGTGATCAAACTGTTCAGCAAATTCCCGGGAAAAATAACTGCTAACTTCCTTAAGGAGGACCTCGCATTTTACAAAATCTGCGCCTGAGCATTTTGCAACACCAATTCCTCCACCAAAAATGGAATTTATCCTGGCAGCAAAACCACCTTCCTGATATCCGGAAATTGTAATTTCACCATTAAAACTAAATTGTTTATTGAGTTTTTTTAGCTTGGAAGAGAGGTCTACAAAATCTAATGCCGTAATTCCGATTTCATTAGTTACAGCTCTTTTTTTCTCCTCTGAACCTAGTTCTACCTTTACGGCGACAAAGGCCTTAGCACCTTTTTCCAATTGGGTTACAAATTGATCACCACAATAATTTAAAAAAGCATCCAATCCTGAGTTTGAAGCAACTTCTTTAGCCTCCTCCGTTAATTTGTATGGCCCTTTTAAAATGGAGGTCCCAGCAGTTAGCACTGTTTTATAAATAAAAACCAAGGAGGTTTTGGTCTCTTCTGCATTTTTTACAAATCCAAAAGAAAAACTGACAGGATCACCTGTTGGCATTTCTGCCCCTATGGACATATCGTAGGAAAGTTCCCTTAATAAGGAATCATAATCGATTGAGGAAGTAGCTATAACGCTGGCCCTTTCATTATGTATTATCTCAATATCTTTATCCTCATCTACATTGATACATCTAAGACCAGTATCAAAAAAATCGCTATGGGAATTGTAGTTCCCTCCTAAGATTTGCGGACCACTTAGATGGGTTCTTTCCCTTATGACGGCTGAAAATGTTTGGTGTGAAAATAATAGAAAAAAAATAAAAAAAATTTTAGACATAAAAAGTCCTTTTATCTAAAGGAAATCCATTTTGGTTGAAGGAGTATTTTTTAGTTGGCAAAAATGGTCAAGCAATGGTGCGATTATTACTTGGCGTTAGGGTTTGGTATCTTAGGTCTTCTAATCTTAATTTTTCCTTTAAGGTAAATGGGAGATTTTTCTCCTTTAAGATGTTGGTCTATTTTATGCTGCAATTCATCAAGGATTGAAAAATCTGGGGTCTGGGTTTCTAGATCTACAACGAGAAGGTAGTGGTATTTTTTTTGATTCTCGTCCTCATTATAAACAAAAATCCTCGTTCCACCTTGGTCTGCATCATTTAAATCCTTTTGTTGAAAGATTTCGTTTGCTTCACCGGTAGGGGAAGTAAAATTGTCCTTAAGATTATAAATGATTTTATTTTCAGTCATAACTAATGTGGTTTCGAGGTTAAAGTGTCTTGGGATATAAACTTCAGTAGGATAAGAGGAACTTTTTCCACGCCATACTAGCCATAGAAATTTATTATTTTCAAAATAATATTTCCCCTGAATTCTTAGGGTTTCCCAATCAAGTGGGATCCCATCAAAAGCAGCATGTCCTATGCTTTTATAAACAAAATGCATGATATCACCCGAAACAGCACGCGGGTATGCCCTTTCTATTATATTTTTATCACAATCCCCACCTGCATAGCCGCCATTGGATAATTCATAAACCCATTGAGTTCCGGAAATTAAAGGAGAATAAAAATCAATATAGCGGTTTCTTTTTTTTCTTTCGGTTAAAGAATATTCCATTCCTTGATATGTAGCTTTAATTATCCGTGAGGCATCAAAAGCTTTCTTCTTATCCCAGGCCCCATATTCTGTTGCAATAGGAGGCATATTTAAATACCGGGCCTCTGTTCTAAATTGATCCAAATATTTTAAATAGGCTCCATTTTGGACAATTTTCCCGATGTCCCCAAAAGCTTCAGTTACCTCATCATAAATATGAGCATTAAATACAAATCCCTCTTTTGGGATATCTTTGAGAAAACCTCCACCCCTGGCCGCAATTAGAGGAAGCTTAATGTTCCAGAAAGTGGCCGGTTCTGCAAAAATGGGCTTATTTGCATAACCTATTGTGTTAGTCATTGCCCTAATTTTTTTATAAAAGGGCCAAAGCTTTTGATTGTGCCATTCAGCTGTAGATATTTTGGGTTCATATTTTTTTAAACCACCTTCAACCGGTTCATTCCAGGGATCGATGCCAATGATATAACTGAATTCTTTAGGGCTTAAATGGTTTTTAAAGTAATCCAAAGCTATTTTCATCGACCAAATAAACTCATCCTGCGGGTTTCTTTTTCCTTCCGTTGTGTCGACTTTTTCATTATTCCAAAAATGTCTAAGGGCAGTTTTGATTGCTCGGTTTGTAACGTAGTTTTGTGACCAAGATAAACAAATAAGTCCACAACTTCCTGAAGGAAGGTGCATTCCCTGTACTATCCATTCTGGTGGGCCATCTCCAGCTTGCCATTTTCCATCATTTCCCATGGAAAATAAATCTTGATGCCAGTCAAGGAGGATATGCATATCTCTGGCGATTAACTTTTTTAAAACTTCAGTGGTTCTTTGGAGATAATTATAATCGATTACATCCACTTGAGGATGTATCGCTGCCCATAAAATAAGGTAACGAATTAAATTTGATCCCTGGGTTTCTTTTAGCTTTTTAATTTGTAAATTAAGATCCTCTGGAGATAAATTTGGATGGTATGGAGGACCTTTAAAAGAATTGGAAGTATTCCAACCTCTAAAATATCTTTCCCTTCCAAGTTTATCTTTAAAAATCCTGTCGTTAAATTCATTGAATTTTTTGTCACCAATAACTATCTCATTGGATTCCATTGATGTTAAAAAGGAAAGATCTCTAGCAAATATGGAGGATGTTAAAAAAAGTGTTAAAAAAATATATTTCATGGCCATGACTTCTATAGTTGAGGGAAAATGGATGTCAAGCTCATTTCCGATCAAACAAGTTAAGTGTTGAAATACCCTAACAGGAAATTTTTAATTTCCCCTCCAAAATGGTTGGCAACATCAGTCGGACTTCCTTTTCCAGATATTTTGCTAAGCACTGAATAGACTTTAAAAGGGTCAGGAGGGTGTGTGTTGATATTGTTTAGCCATCTCCAAAGAGTCACTCTGGATGCGTGAGTTTCCTTTGAAAGAAATAAAAGGCTGTGTCGGGATTTTAAAATAACCGGTCTTAGTTCTTGGTATAAATTTTCAATTTTATTCATAATTCTTCCTCCAAATTTTAAACTTAGATAAATAATTATGTGGGTTTTTTACAATGGGTTATTTCTTATGAAGTTATATTCCTTCCCGGGAAGCTTTAGATTATTTAGTACTTTGTGTTAAAATAATTTAAAGGCATGGTGAATATATGACCCAAGGTTTGTTTAATATCGGAACCAATGATTTTTATGAGCTAAAAAACAAGCTTGTAATTGGGACTGGCCAAGGAAGTGACATTTTAATTAAGGGAGAATTGGCAGTAAACCAGGCGCAGGTAATTTTGGTTGATAATGAAGCATTTATAAAAAACCTGGATATGAAATTTCCCGTTTATTTAAACCGAAAGATTCTGCCAGAAAAATTTTTAATTCCCATATTACATTTTTCTCTTGTGGAGGTCGGTGGAGTAAAATTTATTTATTCAGAAGAGGGACCACCTAGAACATTTCAAATAAAAAAAGTACTTGAAGATTTTGAGATGCTTGATCCCAGCCAATTTGACAAGGATTTGCTAGATCAAGCGGGTAAAATACAGTTGGAAATTGATGAAATAACCCAAAAGATCAAACCTTTAATTTCGGAAATGGAAAAAATTAAAACTGAAATTAATAAACTTCTCCAAGAAAAAAATAAACTTCAGCAGGATTATGAGAAAAAGACCCATGAGTTCCATCTTAAGATCCAAGAATTAAAAAAGGATTTTGACAATTTAAAGGGAAAAAATTCTATTGAATTTGAACAACTAAATAAAAAGAGAACCCAGTTTAAACGGGTTCTTAAAGAGGCTTCAGCTGCGAAGCCTTCAACCAAATTGGAACTTGATAAATAGGCCGATCCAGGGAGGGTGTTTTGTATCTTAAATTTTTAAAATTTGAATTATGGTTTCTTTTTCTTATAACACTGATTTCGTTTTTTTCATTTTATTATGCAGAGTCCCTGCCTGATAATTATTTTTGGATATCCTCCAGCTCTACATCCTTTAATTGGTTAACGTATAATTTAACCAGTTTTATCGTCTTTATTGGCTATATTTCGGGGCCTTGGATATTTTTTCCATTTTTTGCGTTTAGTTTCCTTTATGCTTTTTTATATTCCAAGAGGGAATATAAATTAGATTTTTTAAATATTATTCCATTAATGCTTTCTTTTCTTTTGCTCACTTATTTTTCTTATCCTGGTTTTATTGGAAAAGGTGTTTTGTATTTTTTGCAAACATCATTACCGGGATTTATATGGGCATTTTTGACACCTTTGATGATTTGTGGATTTTTGGCGTTAAGTTTTAGAGAAAAATTTATTGCAAAAAGTAAGGAATATTATTTGCTCCTAAAGGCTTTACCGCAAACTACTAGGGATTACTTTATTCGGATAAAAGATTTTAAAAATTCCCTAGGACAGAAAAAAATGTTTACACTTCCTGCGATAAAATTACCCGAAAATTTAAAGATGCCCAACTTTAATAAGAAAAAAGAGGTTCCCGCTATAATTCCAACCACAGAAAACAATTCCTTGGAGAAACCACAAACCTTATTAGAAAAAAAATTGGAAAATCAGGGTTTTGATGAAAAAAAATATTTTCAGGTTATGGAGACCGTTGCCAAAGAAAGACCAAAGGAAAAGGTGGAATCTCCTAATGAAGAATATTTTGAGAAAATAATATCAAGCATTGAAAATAAATTGGCAGAATTTAAAATCACCGGTGAAATTATAAATGTCTTAAAGGGACCGGTGGTAGATACCTTTGAGCTGGTTTTAGGGCCAGGAGTCAAAGTATCAAAAATTACGAATCACTCCCAGGATTTATCCCTTGCCCTTTTTGGGGCCCCTATAAGGATTGTCTACCCAATGAAAGGTAGAACCACTGTGGGAATTGAGGTACCAAGAAATCCAAGACAAATAATTTACTTGGAAGAAATACTTCATTCCAAAGAATTTAAAAATTCTAAATATGCCCTTCCTATTTCGATGGGAAAGGACGCATTTGGAGAAGTCTTTGTATCTGATTTAGCCAGTATGCCTCATATGCTAGTAGCCGGTTCCACTGGTGCTGGTAAATCAGTATTTATCAATTCAGTCCTATTTTCTCTTTTGATTAAAAAAACTCCAGAAATGCTAAAACTTATACTTATTGACCCGAAACAACTGGAGTTGGCCCTTTATTCAAATCTTCCTCATTTGGTCATGCCTGTTATTACTGAACCCACTGCAGCAGCTTCCGCATTAAGATGGGCCTGTTTAGAAATGGAAAGACGGTATACGATTTTAAAAGAATTTGGCGTGAGAAACATTGAAGGTTTTAATGAAAAACTCCAAAGTGCCTCAGAGGTTCTTTTGGAACAAATAAAACCTTATTATGCTGAAGGGGAGAAGTCCTTTTCTCTTCCTTTTATGGTGATTATTGTCGATGAGTTTGCGGACCTAATCTTAACCAAATCGGGAAAAGAAATTGAAAACAATATTTGCCGCATTGCAGCTAAAGCAAGAGCTGCTGGGATTCACCTGGTCTTGGCCACCCAAAGACCTTCCGTGGATGTCATAACAGGTCTAATTAAATCAAATTTTCCTACCCGCGTTTCTTTTAAGGTAACCACCAGTATCGATTCAAGAACTATATTAAATAATATGGGGGCCGAGCTACTCCTTGGAAAAGGAGATATGTTGTATAAGTCTGGAATTGAAACCATTAGAATACATGGCGCCTATGTTGGGGAGCCAGAAATTGAAGAGCTAGCATTAAAATTGAAGCAATTTAAGGGAACCTTTGATAGGGAAGTGCTTGAATTCCTTGGACAAAATAAAAAGTCAGAAAATGGCCATCCCTCTGATTTTAATGGCGGTGGAGTGGATGAGCTTTTTAATGAAGGCGTTAAAGTAGTCCTTGAATATAAAGCAGCTAGTGCTTCAATGCTTCAGAGGCGTTTAAAAATTGGTTATAATCGTGCGGCAAATTTAATTGAAGAAATGGAATCCAAGGGTATTGTTGGCCCTGCGGAAGGTTCTAAACCTCGAAAGGTTCTTCCGAAAGCAGAAGAGTTTACAACCTAAAAAAGAAGCTTGCCTCCATCTATTTCGCTATGTTATTGGTTGGGGCTTAAATCGGAATAGTCCCGATAAATAACAATCACTTAAGCATGATGGTCTATGCTCTATGCATAGCATAAGTGATCAGACGAACCATCAGGAGGAAAATTGTATGAGAAAGGAACTTCAATTAGACGATCTTTTAAAAGCAGGATCTCACTTCGGTCACCAAACTGAAAAATGGAACCCAAAGATGAAGAAATACATCTATGGCGAAAAAAATGGAATCCATATAATTGATTTGGCCCAAACTATCGCTCAAGCTAAAAAAGCTTATGAATTTTTAAAGTCCACCGCTTCTGAAGGTAAGCCAGTTTTATTCGTAGGAACCAAAAGGCAAGCATCCCCAGTAGTAGCTGCTACTGCCAAAGAATGTGGTGCTTACTTTGTTTCAAACAGATGGTTAGGTGGGATGTTAACTAATTATAAAACAATTGCTTTGTCTGTGGATAAACTTAGAAAAGTTGAAAAAATGAAGGAGACTGGCGATTACAATCTTCTTACGAAAAAAGAAAAATCAAAAATCGAGAAGGAAGTTGTTAAGTTGGAAAAAAACCTTGGTGGTATCAAGGACATGAGAAAACTTCCAGGAGCACTTTTTGTTATAGATCCAGGAAACGAAAGAATTGCAGTTACCGAAGCTAAGACACTAGGAATTCCAGTTGTTGCTCTTACTGACACCAACTGTAATCCAGAGGGAATCGATTATATAGTTCCTGCAAATGATGATGCAATTAAATCAATCATTTTATTTGCAGAATATTTTGCCAACTCTGTAATTGAAGGGAATGCTGTTGCAAAGGCTAAAGGTAAACTTTCCAGTGAATCTTCTTCTAGAGATCTTGATCTTGAACAAGAAATCCTTTCCAAATTTGAAAGAGATATCGATCTAGAAACAGAAGAGGAAAAAGAAGAATAATTATGGAGATGCAAATGACTACTATTAATCCAAAAGACGTAATGGCACTTAGAGAAAAGACCGGAGTTGGAATGATGGAGTGTAAAAAAGCACTTGCTGAAACCAATGGTGATATGGAAAAGGCCGTAGATTTTTTAAGAAAGAAAGGCCTTGCTTCCGCTACAAAGAAGGAAGGAAGAATTGCAGCTGAAGGTGTGATTTATTCCTATATCCACAATGGAAAAATCGGAGTTATGGTTGAAGTAAACTGTGAAACCGACTTCGTTGCAAAAAACAATGATTTTATGGATTTTGCTAAAGATGTTTCAATGCATATCGCTGCTTCAGATCCAAAATTTGTGAAAGCAGAAGAAATTGATGATAATTTCAAAGCAAAAGAAGCTGAAATTTATGCCGCTCAATTAAGAGAACAGGGAAAACCTGAAAACATGATCGGCAAGATTGTCGAAGGAAAACTTGCAAAACTTGCTCAAGAAGTATGCCTTTATGAGCAAAAATTTGTAAAAAACCCAGACCTATCAGTTAAGGATCTTCTAAATGAACTAACCCTAAAGCTTGGGGAAAAAATTGTAGTTAGAAGATTTATTAGATGGAACCTAGGTGAGGGGATTGAAAAGAAGTCGGATAATCTTGCAGAAGAAGTGGCAAAAATGACTGGCAAACACTAAACTTAGAGTTTGATAAAAGGCCTACAAAATGAAGTACAAAAGAATTCTTCTGAAGTTATCAGGGGAGGCGCTTTCTGGAAATAAAGGCCATGGAATTGAACCTGAAATTCTTAGGACTTTTTCTGAAGAAATAAAAGAAGTTCACCAAAAGGGTGTTGAAGTTGCTCTAGTTTTGGGCGGCGGAAACATCCATCGTGGGGTGGTAGGGACAGATCAAGGGATGGACCGAACCACCTCAGACCATATGGGAATGCTGGCAACCGTAATAAATGCACTTGCTATGCAGGATAGTTTGGAGAAAATAGGCGTTCCTACCAGACTATTAACTGCCATTGAAATGAAAGAAATAGCAGAACCATATATTAGAAGACGAGCAGTTCGACATTTGGAAAAAAAGCGCGTTGTGATTTTTGCGGGAGGAACAGGAAATCCATTCTTCACTACGGATACAGCGGCTTCCCTAAGGGCAAATGAGATCAATGCGGACCTTATTCTAAAGGCCACCAAAGTTGATGGTGTCTACGATAAAGATCCAAAAAAACATAAGGATGCTAAAAAATTTAAAGAATTAAGCTATATCGAGGTGTTAAACCGAGGATTGAAGGTAATGGATTCAACTGCCATAAGCCTTTGTATGGATAACAACATAGATATAGTGGTTTTTAACGTCTTTGATAAAGGGAATATTCGAAAAGTCGTGGAAGGTAAAAAAATTGGTACCTTAGTCACTACATCAAAGGAATAAATATGTTCGATCAAATTAAAAAATCGCTTGAAGAGCAAATGAAAAAAACTTTGGATTCTTTAAAATATAACCTTACAAAAATTAGAACAGGAAGGGCATCGCCTGCCGTTTTGGATAACGTGAAAGTTGATTATTATGGATCTCCATCTCCCATAAAAAATGTAGGGCAGATTTCAACTCCTGAAGCCAGACTTTTACAAATCCAGCCATTTGACAAAAGTATGATCGGAAATATCGAAAAGGCCATCCTTGCAGCAAATATTGGTTTAACACCGACCAATGATGGAAATCTTATTAGAATTTCTTTTCCTGCCCTTACTGAAGAAAGAAGAAAGGATCAGGTAAAGGAAATAAAAAAATTTGGTGAGGATGCAAAAGTAAGCATTAGAAATTTCCGCAGAATACAAAATGACGGTGTAAAAGCAGCTGAAAAAAACAAAACCGTGTCTGAGGATTTATCCAAAAAATATCAGACAGATATTCAAAAGCTAACTGATTCCTATATTGAACAGGTGGATAAAATCATTTCTTCAAAGGAAAAAGAGCTTTTGGAAGTGTAGAAAACTCCATGACGTCAGGTCCTGAATTATCAGTGTTATCCCATGTGGCCATAATTATGGACGGTAATGGTAGATGGGCCCAAAGGCGATCGCATTTTAGAGTATGGGGACATATTCGCGGATCAAATGTTGTTTCAAATATAGTTCAGGAGGCTTCAGATTTAGGTGTATCGGAACTCACTTTATACGCTTTTTCGACTGAAAACTGGTCTAGGCCCATAAGCGAAGTAACCACCCTTTTTAAACTTCTTAAGAAATTTCTCCTTAGGGAGAAAAAAAGATTAATTGATAATGATATAATGTTTAGAGTTGTAGGGGATTTTTCCGTTTTACCTCAGGAAACAATTGATTTGATTTTAGATTTGCAAAATATAACCCGCTTTAATAAGGGCCTAAAACTAAACTTTGCTTTTAATTATGGTGGGCGAAAAGAAATTGTGGAAACCGTAAATAGAATTATTAAAAAAGGTGATTTGGTGACGGAAGAATCCCTAAAAGAAAATTTGGATTTATCTGAGGTGGATCTGTTAATTAGGACTGGGGGAGAAAAAAGAGTCTCAAATTTTTTGCTATGGCAGACCGCCTATAGTGAACTTTATTTTTCAAATACTATGTGGCCTGATTTTACACCCAATGAATTTAGGGCAATCATAGAAGAATACAGGAATCGGGAAAGAAGATTTGGAGGTATCTCTAAAACATCTTCCTTGGAAAAATCCAATTTGGTGGCGCAAAGGAATAAAGAAATGATTGCTGCTTCCAAGGGAGTATAAATGTCTTCAGATACGGTTAAACGAATAATCTCGGCATTTTCAATTTTAATTATATTAATGGTGGCATTCTGGGTTGGGAAATATGCCCTTCTTACTTTAATAATTTTGGCCATGTTGGTAATTATGGATGAGATTTTCCGCAATTTTTTAAAAGAAAAAAGATTTTCCTTTAATTATATTTTTTCCCAGATGGCCTTATTTATCCCTTTTGTCATTCTGTTCTATACACCTATAGAATTTAAATTTGATATTTTAGGATTTTTTGTCCATTGGGGGCTTTTAAACAATATATTCTTGCTAATTTATTTATTTTTAATTCCGATGGAGGATTTTACCCTTATTGAGAGAGCTAAAAAACGACCATTCCTTATCGGCCCTTTTTTCTTACCAATGGCGGTATCAGTGGGCTCAATTTTTACTTTTGAGGAATGGCATAAGTATGTTTTAGCACTTTTGGTAATCAATTATTCTATGGATACAGGTAGTTGGTTTTTCGGGAAGATGTTTGGAAAGCATAAACTGTGTCCCCAGGTAAGTCCCAAAAAAACAATTGAAGGATTGATTGGTGGAATTTTTACCTCGGCTACAGTAGGTGCAATTTTCTGGAATTATTTCCTCTACCCAATTAATTATTTCTTTTTTATTACTTTTGCAGTTTTTGCCTTTTTGTCACAAATGGGAGATTTGGTTCAATCAAAGTTAAAAAGGCAATTTGGTATTAAAGATAGTTCCAGGATGATTCCAGGTCATGGTGGTCTCTATGATCGTGCTGATAGCTTGATTTTCCTTGCTCCTTTTTTTGTGGCCACATTAAGATATATTAAGGGGTTTTATCTAGCGTGATTTTAGAAAAAATTGCAATTTTTATTTTATTTCTTGGACCTTTGGTTTTTTTCCATGAATTGGGACATTTTCTTTTTGCTAGGCTTTTTAAAGTTAGAGTAGAAGTTTTTTCCATCGGATTTGGACCTAAGATTTTTAAATTTGTTAAGGGCGGTACTGAATATGCACTTTCATTAATTCCACTTGGTGGTTATGTGAAAATGTTTGGTGATGACCCTTTGGCAAAGGACGAGATTCCTCATGACTTGCGTAAAATTAGTTTTTCCTATCAAAAAAAGTGGCCTCGTTTTTTAATAGTTTTTGGTGGTCCTCTCGCAAACCTTGTTCTTGCCTTCTTTATTTATTTTGGCCTGGTTTTAACCGGAGAAAAGGTTCCAGAAATTCGGTTGGGAAGCATCCCAGAAGATACGATTTTTTATGAAAAGGGCCTTAGAAGTGGAGATCTGATTAAAAAATACGATGGTAGGCAGGTCTTTAACTTGGCTGATCTGGGTATGGAGGAAAATAACACTATAAAATCCTTGATCATCGAAAGGAAAAACCAGGAAGTAACTGTCCTTTTAGGTATGAAGGGGAAGGATTTTTTTGATAACCTTTTAAAATATCCACCGATTCTTAGAAGACCCCTTTTAATTTCTAAAGACGGTAAATCCTATGTAATTTCAACTTCCCCGAATAATTTTGATTGGGAAACTTCAATTGAAATAATGAGTAATGATTTCGGTCAAAGACCATATTACTTATTTGAATATAATGAAAAAATTGTTTCCAAAGAATACACTGGGGAGAAAAATCCGGTAAAAGAGATTTATCTTAAATTCTCAAATCAAAATGAGTTTTTTAAGGAGCTAGATAAATATGGATTTTTACCCATAGATTTGATGGTTAAAAGCCTTAAAATGAACTCACCTGCGGATGTTGCTAAACTTAGAGCAGGAGATATTCTTATAAGTTTGGATAAAAAAACAATTTATAGTTTTGAAGAATTAAGAAAAAACCTTCAGGAAATAAAAACTTCTGAGGTTGAACTAGTTTATTTGAGAGACCAGAAAAAAAATATTATACAAATTAAACCCTCAGAGGTTTCTGAAGAAGGAAAAAAAAGAAAAGTCATAGGAGTCTATACCGCAGGAGAATTGTATCCTGGTAAGTTTGTTACCTTGCCCTCTCCAGGTTTTTGGCCTGCCCTGGTCTTATCTTATGATAGAACTATGGAAGGAATTATCAGGACACTAGTGGGGTTTAAAAAGCTATTATTTGGAGAGGTGAGTTTAGGCAATATCGGCGGTCCATTGGCCATAGGAAAGGTAGCATCGGATTCATACAATGCCTCCGGAACCCTCTTTTTACAGTTAATGGCGTTTATTTCTATTAATTTAGGGATAATTAATCTATTCCCAATTCCCATATTGGATGGGGGGCATATCATGTTTATTATTATTGAAATTTTAAACAGGGGCCCGGTCTCAAGGAAAAAGATGGAAATGGCCCAGCAAGTTGGCCTTTCAATTTTGCTCATGTTAATGGTAGGCGCAATATTTAACGATTTTTCTCGATTTTTTTAATTTAAGATGAAAGCAATTTTTCTGGATACCACAAAAAATATGACTATTGGTGTTTTAAATGACAATTACACCTGGTTAAGATTTCAATTTTTTTCAGAAACAAAATCCACTGAAGGGCTTCATCTTCAACTTGTAAATATATTGGATGAATTGAATTTATCTTTAAAAGACATAGGAATCCTCTTTACCGCTGCTGGACCCGGCTCCTATACGGGAATGAGGGTATCAGAAGGGTTTGCCCAAATATTTAAATGGCAAGGGATTAGAACGAATTCATTTTACCATTTCGATGTTCCACAAATAATGGGGATTAAAAACTACGTTTTTATTTGCAAGGCCTTCAAAGGTGAATTTTTTTTAAAAGATTCAAAAACTGAAGGACTTTATAACCTTTCAGATCTGGAAACGGTTTTAAGTAAATATTCGGATATGACAATATTTTCTCATCACTCTGAAGACGGACTTCCCAATTTTTCTTCGACCATGGATTTAATTAAGGAAAGGCCAGAAGTTATTTTCCCAAAAGTATTCGAGGAGAATCTGATGGTAGGACCATTTTATTTCCGTCCCTTAGAAAAGGAGTTTAAAGTAACCGATGCCTAAGACTTACCTTCCCAAAAGAATCCATGGAATTTTTCTTTTCATTTTCTTGTTACTTATTTTTTTTGGCGAGTTTAAAAACGCATTTTTTCTGGTACTGATTTATCTAAGTGCGATTTTTTTATTCAGAAAAAATACTAAGCCTCTTTACAGGGAAATTAATTCTTCCAAAGGATTGGTTTTTTCTCCGGTATTTGGGGAAGTTTCAAGTATCAGGCAAAATATCAACCATAAGGTTTTCGGAAATAATTTGATCGAAATTAGATTCCATATTCCTTTTTTTTCTGAAATGGGGATTTACCTTCCGGTTCAAGGTGAAATTAAGGACCTTAGGAATAAATGGGGGACAGTAATATATCGTTATGGGGAAATTCCGGATCAGGAAAATGAAGTATTGAATGTCCCCCAATTGGAAATTAGAAATAAAAATAATGAGTTAATTGGAATGCAATTTGTGGAATGTTCACTTGGTCTCACCCCCCATTTTTATATCCTTCCTGGAGATAAGGGATTGGCATTGGCCAATTTCGGTTACTTCCCATTTGGTGGTACAGTTTTACTATACTTGCCCGGAAATTATGAGATACTAGTTAAAGAAAATACCAAGGTATCGCCAAAGGATGTTTTAATAGCTAGATCGAGGGTCTAAAGACATGAAAGATTCAAAAAGATTGGCCTATTTTTTACCTAATATTTTTACTGCTTTAAACATGGCATGTGGATATGGATCCATAGTCCTTTCCAGTAGAGATGAAACCTATGTGGCAGCTTTACTTTTAGTTTTAGGTGGAATTTTTGATTTGGTGGACGGAAGAATCGCAAGGCTTTTAGGTACCCAATCTTCTTTTGGAGAGCAGTTTGATTCCTTATCTGACATAGTAACGTTTGGAATTGCACCTTCTATATTGGTCTATAATACATTTTTAATAGATTATGGAAGGGTAGGACAAGTTATTCCATTTCTATTTTGTTTGTGTGGCGCCTTAAGATTGGCAAGATTTAATGCTAATATAGATAAGGTATCTTCTCGCTATTTTCAGGGATTACCCATTCCTGCAGGCGCGATGGCCTTAGTAGGATTAGTTCTATTCTCACAAGATTATATTGAAGTCAGAGATTATGCATATTTGGTAATGGCCTATATAGTAGTCTTTGCATTCCTGATGATTTCCAATATTCCATTTTATTCTTTTAAAGATTCAGAATGGGTAAGGAGAAACAAAAGATTAATGCTTTTTTTAATTTTTGTAGTCCTAACCTTATTAGTAGTTCATGAAAAAATAATGATTTTGGCGGTAATTCTGGTTTATGTAGTTTCCTGCCTGACCTACTTTTTTACTCATAGGAAAGAGTTTAAAGATTTTTTTAAAATCGAGAGCGACAATGAGGTCGAAGATGAACAGAAATAAAATTTTAATCCTATTATTTTTAGCTTTCCCCTGTTTTGCCCAAGAGGAAACCTATTTCCTTCCAGGAAGAGGTCAATCATTTGAAATGGAAAATTCCAAGGATGAAAGGGCTACTTATTTTATCCCTAACAAAACTCCCGAAGAACAAATGACCTCTGATGAGGAATCCATTTTATATTTCCTTCCTGGGTCAGGAAAAGATTCACCCATGACCGATAAGGATTATAATAAGGACGAGACTTTTATTGCAAAACCTAATCCCAGTGAAATACCGGAATTTTCTGTGGGAAATTTGGAAGATGAAAAGGTTGGTCAACTACCTGCTGGTTCTGCGGGAAACCAAAAATCTGAATTTGATAATATGGATAATATGGAAAAATTAAATAAACTTAGGGATAAGGCCAACAATTTAATTTCCCTATCGATTTTATATGACAATTTCAATTATGGTGGACAATCAGGGGTTTATGACCAACTTTTTGAAGGGTCCAATTCATCTGTAATAAACAACATGTTTTTTCAATTAGCCTACGATATTACCTTTATTAGAAAATATATTTTGCTTTCAGGTGGTTTGAATTTGGGGGCATCTTTTAAATCGGGTAATGGGACTTTCTCCGATGGTCAAAAATCGGATACCACAATTTCCTTATGGGCCATACCACTTGATCTTTCCCTAACTCTTCAGATTCCCCTCGGATCTTTATTTAGGTTAGAAGCAGAAGCCGGTCCTTCACTGATGACTCTTTTGCAAAATAGGGATGACCGGAACCAGGGAGAATCCGGCAAGGATTTGTACCAGCTAAGTCCTGGATATTTTGTCGGAGGAAAATTTAAAATAAATTGGGGTAACATTTGGAAGAGTTCGGCCCTTGCCCTTTTTAATACGACCGATGTAACTAACTTCTTTTTAAGTTTTGATGTTAGGTATGAAACCTATAACAAATTTTCTGACGAATACGTCAAGGTAGATGGTATATCGTACGGTCTAGGGTTATCCTTTGAATTTTTATAAAATTACTGTCTGTTATAAAGGAACCAACTACCTTGGTTGGCAAATTCAAGACGATCAAAAGAAAACAATCCAGGGTGAAATAAACAAGGCCTTAATAAGCCTTTGCAATTCTGAAGATATAAAGACCTTGGGTTCATCCCGGACAGATGCTGGAGTTCATGCCATAGGACAGGTTTTTAGAGCGATTATTCCTATTAAATTACCGTTATCTGCTTTGGTTTTAGGCCTTAATTCCTTCCTCCCTCCCGATATTCAAATTTTGAAAGCAGAATTTTCTTCCCCTGATTTTCATCCAGTTGGAGATGCCAAATGGAAGGAATATTATTATTATTATTCCCAGGAGACTCCAACCCCATTTGAAAAAGACCTAATCGCTGAATATTCTTATGACCTAGATTTTCCTCAAATGGAAAAGGCCGCCAAACTTTTTCAAGGCACTCATGATTTTAAGAATTTCCAATGTGTGGGAACTGAGGTTCCCACTACCATTAGAGAAATTTTTGAAATTGAACTAACCCAGGAAAAAAGAGTCTCCCCCTGGGGGGAGATTCCAATTGGAGTTTTAAGGATCCGGGGAGAGGGCTTTTTAAAACAAATGGTTAGAATGATTATGGGGACCCTATGGAGTGTTGGACGGGGAAAAGTGGACCTTTCTAGGGTAAAAAATGCCATTGAAATGAAAGCATCTGAAAGAGTTGGATTTGTAGCTCCTGCCTGTGGACTTTATTTGAATAAAATTCAATTTTAAAAAAAAGATAGGTGTTTGTTAAATTCTCCTACTTTGAATGAGTTTTAATTTGTCGGGATTTTCCTGCCTTTTTCTGAGCTTCTTTTTTCTCAGAATCCTTAGCCTCTTCGGTTGATTTTTTCATTTCTTCTGATGCCTTTTCTCCACTGCCAGAATGCTCTTTCTCCTTTGACATTGCATGCTCTTTTTCAATTTTATCTGCCAATTCCGCATCTCTTTGTCTTTGCTTTTCTACTAAAGCATCAATAGTTTCTTGAGAAAGTTTCCCTTTTTCATCTGCTTGTACAGCTTTTCCTTCTTTTTCAACTCCAGCTTTTCCTTCTTTTTCAACTCCAGCTTTTCCTTCTTTTTCAACTCCGGCTTTTCCTTCTTTTTCAACTACAGCTTTTCCTTCTTTTTCAACTCCGGCTTTTCCTTCTTTTTCAACTACAGCTTTTCCTTTTTTTTCAACTCCGGCTTTTC
>CAYNWL010000015.1:0-25547 GCA_964400895.1 uncultured Bacteriovoracaceae bacterium | reverse complement strand
TTGAAATAGCAGAAAGGATTCCGGGTTTATCATTGGTTATAACCTTAATTTTCACTGGATGCTTGAAAGAAAATTCTGGGTTCCATTCAACCTTTACAATTCTATCGACATCCCCTGCATCCACTCTGGCGCAATTTGATGTATGAACGGTTATCCCTCGTGTAGATGTTATAAAACCGATTATTGGGTCTCCTGGAATTGGGTTACAGCATAGGGCCAGTCTGACCATCACATCATCCATCCCCTCCACTAAAATAGCGTTATCTTTTCTAACTTTTCTGTTTACATTTTTGGAAATCTTTCTCGAGTAGGATTCAAGCTCACGGATATTTTCTTCCGTCATTTGTTCTTCAACTATTTTTTTCAGGGATGGAGCAGTTGATATTACTTCTTTAGGTGCGATTTTTCCTACCGCTATTTGAACAAAAAGTTCCTCTTCACTTCTATTCCCAAAGTGCTCCTGGATCAATTTCATATCACCGTTTTTCTGTAAGGACTTGATACTGCTTCCGAAAGTTCGTAATGCCTTTTCAAAAATTTCGGTCCCTAATTCGATATTTTTCTCATGCTCAACTTTTATTAAATATTGTTTTATTTTTGAACGGGCCCTTCCCGTTCTGGCCATATTTAACCAATCTTTAGAAGGAAATTGGGTTTTACTGGTCAATATTTCCACAGTATCACCTGATTTTAAAACTTGACGAAGTGGCACTATCTTTCCATTTACTTTTGCCCCTACACAATGATTTCCAACTTCAGTGTGAACAGCATAAGCAAAATCGAGGGGAGTGGACCCTTCGGACAATTCTTTAACATCCCCTCCAGGGGTAAATATAAAGACTCCGCCGACATCCAAATCAGTTTTAACGAATTTTAAAAACTCGGTATTGGAATCCAGATTCTCATTATACTCTAAGAGCTCCTGTACCCAATCCAGATTTTTTTTGGGAAGGGCATTTCCTTCCTTGTATTTCCAATGAGCAGCGATTCCTGTTTCAGCGACTTCATCCATTTCAAAAGTTCGAATTTGAATTTCTATTCTTTCTGATCTTGGGCCAATTACAGAAGTATGAAGACTTTGGTAATTATTAACTTTAGGAATGGCTATATAATCTTTAAACCTTCCTGGTATTGGAGTATAGGAAGAATGGATTACACCAAGTGCCTTATAACATTCGGTTATATTTGAAACAATTATTCTAAAGGCCAGGATGTCTTGAATTTGATCGAAATCCACACCTCTGGAAATCATTTTTTTATAAATGGAGAAAAAATGTTTTGGCCTTCCTGTTACCTCAGATTCGATGGAATATTGGGCGAGTTTTTCCTTAATTTCATCGATAACTTCTTTAATATATTTTTTTCTCTCAGATTTTTTCATCGCTACTTTTTCAGCTAAACGATAATAAATATCTGGTTTTAAAAACCTAAGGCATAAGTCCTCTAGATCCGCCTTAACCGAATTAATACCAAGTCTAGATGCCAATGGAACATATATGTCCAATGTTTCTTGGGCCTTCTGCTTTTGACTCTCCTCAGACATATACTGAAGAGTTCGCATATTATGCATCCTATCGGCGAATTTTACGATAATGACCCTCATATCCTTCGCCATGGCAACAACCATTTTACGGAAATTTTCTGCTTGGGATTCTTCCTTGGATTTAAATTTAATTTTGGAAATTTTAGTTAATCCAACTACAATTTGAGCAACTTCAATTCCAAAGTCCTGTTCAATTTGCTCAGGGGTGACACCACAATCCTCAATTACATCATGAAGAAGCCCTGCAATTAGGGTTGCCATATCCATTCTTAATTTAATCAAGGTTGCCACTACATTCAAAGGATGAATGATGTATTTTTCTCCAGAGCTTCTTTTCTGCCCCTCATGTGCTTTGGTTGCAAAATTGTATGCTTTTTCAAAGAGCTCAAGATCAGCATCAGGATAGTAGGCCGATATTCTTTGTTTAAGTTCGTTTAGGGGCAAATCCCTTTCATGGGAAAATTCTAACTGGTTCCTCACGGGTTCTCCTCCAGAATTTTCCCAACGATTCCTTCAAGTTCCTGTGAAGCCCTCTCCAAATCATCATTAATTATTTTATAATCAAAATCATCCTGACGTTTCATTTCAACTTTAGCATTTTCCAGTCTTATTTTCAGATTTTCATCCGATTCTGTCCCTCTATTCCTAAGTCTCTTTTCTAATTCTTCCAATGAGGGCGGACTGATAAAAATTATTTTTGCCTGATCATGATAAATTTTTTTGAAGTTATCACATCCCTGGATATCAACATCACAAAGGATAAAATTTCCCTTAGCCAGATTTTCTTCAATAAATTTTTTCCCAGTTCCATAATAATTGTTATGAACTTTTGCCCATTCAACTAAAGTTCCTAAATTTTTTTTAAAAAAATCCTCGGTAACAAAAAAGTAATCCCTACCATCAATTTCCCCATTCCTTTTGGCCCTGGTAGTGGTTGAAACGGATTCCACCAATTGGGGAAATTTCTCCAGTAAACGTTTTATAAGGGTTGATTTTCCTGCGCCCGAAGGAGCACAAACTATGATTATCTTACTCAATATTGGCCACCTGCTCTCGCATCTTTTCCAATTCTAATTTCATTTCTATTACTAACTCAGAGATTCCCTTTAAACCGGCTTTGGCCCCTAACGTGTTGGTTTCCCTGTTTAATTCCTGAATTAAAAAATCAAGTTTTCTACCAACCTCACCATTAGAATCCAAAATTTTTTCAAACTCACTTATATGTCCCTGGATCCGGTTTATCTCTTCTTTAATATCGAGTCTTTCAAGGTAAAAGATTACTTCTTGATGAAATCTATTTTCATCTAGATTTAAATCAATCCGATTCCCTAAAAATTTTGATTTGAGCTTCGATTCAACATATTCCTGATAGGTTCCCTCAAGTGGAATTATTTTTTCAAATAACCGGTTAAAATTATTTAAGTGATCAGCCATTACCTGCTGAAGTTTCAATCCCTCCGATAGTCTAAATTCCCTTAATTCCTTTAACCCTTGGTCAAAAAGCTCTTCAACAAGGGGTAAAAACACAGTTTGTAACTTTGTATATTCTTCACAAATTAAGAAATATTCAGGATTTAAAAAGTCACCCGCAGAAAATTTAAAATCTGGAGAGATCTCCTTAAATTGAGTAATTAGGTTTTTAATTCTTTTCTTATCCAACTGTTCCAAATTTTTGGATTTCAGGCATTTATGTTGAATGTAAACATCAAAGGAGCCTCTTTTAAAAAAATTTGAGATTTTTTTTCTTAATTTAATTTCTATCTGATTTAATTCTCCAGGAAGTCTAAACCTGGATTCCAGAAATCGATTATTTACACTTTTGATTTCCACTAAAAGGGAATGTTCATCATTTTGATATTGTGCTTTTCCAAAACCCGTCATTGATTGAATGGCCACACCGCTCTCCTATTATTCTGCTAAGGTGTTATTGCCCATCAAACGATATTTTAAATATCTTTTCGATTTGATTTCCTCAGAAGAAAAGGTTTTTAATTCCTGTAAATTATTTATTAAGGATTCCTTTAAACTCCCTGCGGCCAGTTCCCAATCTCTATGTGCTCCCCCTGGTGGCTCAGAAACAATTTCATCGGCAACTTTAAAGTCAAATGCCTTATGTGCTCCTAACTGCAAAGAGTTTGCTGCCACATTTGCCATTTTGGGATCGGCCCATAAAATTGAGGCGCATGATTCTGGAGAAATTACTGAATAAGTGGCATATTCTAACATCAAGAGACGATCTGCTATCGCCAGTCCTAATGCACCTCCAGATCCCCCCTCTCCAATTATTACCCCAATTACTGGAACGGAAAGGTCAAACATATTCTGGATATTTTCAGCAATAGCTAATGCCTGACCTCTTTCTTCTGCTCCAATACCAGGGTAGGCTCCAGGAGTATCAATTAATGTAATTACTGGGATGGAAAATCTAGAGGCCATTTCCATTACTCTCCATGCTTTCCTGTAACCTTCTGGTCTGGGCATCCCAAAATTATGATGAATTTTCTCATTAGTTTTTCTACCCTTTTCAATCCCAATTATTGCAACTTTTTGACCCTCGAGTTTTCCAAATCCACAAATAACTGAAGGGTCATCAGCGAATTTTCTGTCTCCATGTAGTTCATGGAAATCAGTAAAAATTTTGTTAATATAGTCCTTTGAGTGGGGACGATTTGGGTGTCGTGATAACTTGACTTTTTCCCAACTAGAAAGGTTTGAATAGATTTCTTTGATTAATTGGGAAACCTTTTTTTCCAATGATTTTATCTCATTGGAAACATCAATACCCTTATTTCTAGAAGAGGCCTCCTTGAGTTCTTCAATTTGGTTTTCAAGGACTTTTACCGGAATTTCAAAGTCTAATGTAAAAGGATCCACTATTAACCTCTCAATGCATTTGGTCAGGATAGGTTTCAAAAACTGATGATCCTAACATTCTTTTTTCTCTTTTTAAACCTAAAATGATTCCAATAACTTATTGCGTCATAGCCCTTTTTAGATTTTTTATAGTCCTACCGAAAAACTTACATGGATTTCTTTATATCTTTCCTTAATAAATTTAACGCCGCTGTAGGAAAATTTATCTCTGAATTTGAAATACCTTATCCCAAATCCCTAACAAAAAAAATTAGGGGTTTTTTTAAGGCCAAATGGGACATTTTTCTTCAAAAAATCCATCGGTTTATAACAGAAGAAAAATACGCCAGTGAAAAGTTCGAAAATCTTATTAATAAAATTTTTAGTCCCATTACAATTACCCTTCTAATTATTGTTTCGATAACTGCATTTTTTATATATCAATTGGACCAAAGGGCGTTTTTTGAAGGGAAATTCAGTTTGCAAAAACTGGAAAATATTCTTGCCATTAGAAAACCCGCATTTTTAGGTTATGAGGACCGAGAATTTTATATTCCTGATGTTTATATTCCCGTGATTATAAAGGATCGCCCGGATATCACTCGAGTTTATCTGGACATCAAACTTAGGGCATCAAATAAATTAATTAAAATATTTTTTACCGAAAACAATTGGTTAAAAACAGATCTGATAACAGATAGGCTTTTAAGAACTATTTCCCCTATCCTGGCAACATTTCCTTTTACGGAAGAAGGGAAGAAAATTATAAAAAATAAAATCAAATATGAATGCGATCAATTGTTAAAAGAATTAAAAATTGAGGGTGAGATAGAGGAAGTTATAATTCAAGATATTTTGGCAGCGTAGTTAATTTGATATTGATTAATCAAAGACCTAACTGTATTTCCCGAAATCCCTAGGACCTTGGAAGATTGGTTAATATTACCCTGAAAATAATTAAAAACTTTATAAACGTATTGATATTTAAAATCCTCCAGGGTTAAAAAAACCTGTTCTGGAATGATGGAATCGAGATTTTCTTCTATTAGTTCCTCATCCAAATTGTTAAATTCCATTTTATGCCCTTTGATAATGGCAGCCTTTTTTTCCAGGTGGCCCAATAACTGACGGATGTTTCCTGGCCAATTTAGCTTTTTATAAAATTCTAATAAACGGGGTGAAATAAAAATATTTTTACTTAGGGAAAATTCCTCACATATTCGAATTAGCAGGTCAGGATCCCTTCTAAGGGGATTTAAAAAGATTTTAGTCCCTGCTGAAATTCTGTAATAGAAATCTTTTCGTATTTTTCCTTCCATAACCAACTTTTTTAAGTTTTGACCTGTTGCAAATATAATTCTCACCCTAATCTTTTCAGAAGAATCCCCACCCACTGGCCTTATCTGTTTATCATCTAGAAAAAGAAGTAATTTCGTTTGAATCTCCCATGGAAGAGAATCGATTTCATCTAAAAAAAGGGTGCCTCCGGTTGCCTCAAGAAAGGCCCCTCTTTTGTTTGAAATGGCCCCTGTGAAGGCCCCTTTAACATGGCCAAATAATTCCGACTCTATAAGACCGATGCTAAATGCGGATAGATTTATATGGACGAAATTTCCCTGTGGATTACTTTTTTCATGAATTTCTCTAGCTAACCTTGATTTTCCTGTTCCTGTTTCCCCTTCAATTAAAATATCCAAACCAGATTCAATAATCCTGTTATTTGGAAAATTAGAAATCTGATTTCCCCTTCCCTTTTCCGCAATTACCAATCGATTGTAGGAAATGTCTATTGTATCGCCTCTTTCAACAAAGGCCTCATATGATAAGGTCCCATTTATTTTAAAGGGGATTTGCCCAAGGGATTTTAATAGATAACGAGAGAAAACATCCAGCCCCTGCTTTCCCTCCTTATCACACAAATAAAGCCCAAAAGAAAAATCTTCCTCTCCTCGGGGTAGATGAACCTGATTATGTTCTTGAAGAACTCCAATATTTTTGGTTGATTTTATTAGAATTTCTTTCCGATTCAATAAAATATCCTTTTTACGTCCTTGTAAGGGTCTAATAATTAAGACATCTCCTATCCTTGCGCCATTAAGATCCAATATACTCTCCCCATAAATACCCTTTGGAATTATTTTCATTTGCTTCTCCTTTCTTTAAGGAATCATCTCAATTTCCATGCCAACAAATTTTGTGAAAAAAATGCCCAATTTTACTGAAAAAAGAATTTTCCGTTCTCAAACAGGAACATTTTGTTTATAAAACTTTCATGAGCTACCAATTTCAAAAGGGAAAGGCCGAATTCATAATGGGTTTTCAAAAACCCGGCCAATTACAAGACTGGCTTGAGCAAAATCAAGGTATTATTGGCCTTGCCTTTGTGGGAAGGTCCAATGCAGGTAAATCTACCTTAATAAATTCTTTATTTGGTAAGGAAACGGCCAGAACTTCTAATACCCCGGGAAGAACACAGCAAATTAATATTTTTAAATTTAAATTACTTAACGATGGAAAGGAAGACAGCTCAGAATTTTATTTATTTGATTTGCCAGGTTATGGTTTTTCAAAAGTTTCAAAATCCACCAAAAAAAATTGGGACGTCCTAATGACCATTTTTTTTAACAGACTTCCTGAAGGAGTAACCTTGGTAACTCTTCAAGATGCACGACATCCGAATCAACTGGTAGACCAGGAATTTATTTCTTTCTTAAATAGATGTGGCCTTAAAACGATCCTTTGCTTTAATAAAATGGATAAACTAAGGACACAGAAAGAGAAAAAAAGTGTTAAGGATATGGCCCTAGAAATTAAAAAGGCATTACAAATCCATTTTATTTCTGCTGAGAAAAAATCAGGACTTGATACATTGGAACAATCTTTGATTGGTGCGTTATTTAGTGCAGTCTAGGAAGCTTTAATCTTATTAACATCTTGTTCTAGGGATTTAAGGCTTTCCTCATGTAAATCAATTTTCTGAATAATTTCCATAATTCCTGGGTCATCCATTTTAAGCTCGCCTTTTCTGATCTTCCCCACCAACGTATAGCCCAAAGTCTCATGGAGATCCTTTAGGATGGAGGTCTCTTTCGTGGCGGAAAACATTTTTTTGCCGATAAGAGTCGTTTTTAAAATTTCTCTTTTAACTTTTTCCCAAAACCCAGGTTCTTTTTCTTTCATAAGATTTGTCCTTTACAAAGCTTACTATAGGTTACTAAAAATGTTAATATGATTGAATATTTGGAAAATTTTTTCTCCTTAAGACCTTCAGAAGAAAAATTAGAGGAAATTATTTTTGAATTTAATAAAAAATATCCTGAAGGAAAGGATCCTTGGGGCCTGGATCTCAAAGCTTCCAAGAAAAGTCTTCAACTACTTTTCCCCTTTTACTCAAAATATTTTAAAGTAAGGGTTTTTGGAAAAGAAAAAGTTAAAAATAAACCATATATGGTTGTATCCAATCATAGTGGACAGGTAGCAATCGACGGTGCCTTAATCGCCATGGCCTTTATTTTAGAAGTTGCTCCTCCAAGAATACTTCGCCCAATGATTGACCGTTTTGTAGTGGGGATGCCTTTTTTTGGGGAGTGGAGTGCCAAATCTGGGGCAGTACTTGGGGATAGACAAAATTGCCTTAAACTTATGGAAAAAAAGGAATCAATTTTGGTTTTTCCTGAAGGATTAAAAGGAATTACTAAAAATACTTCCGAATTTTATAAACTCCAGTCTTTTACCGATGGTTTTTATCGCATGGCGCTTTCCTCAGATTATGAAATCCTTCCAGTGGTGGTAATTGGATGTGAGGAATTTTTCCCCTTTGTTTACCATCTTAAAACCCTGGCCAAATCTTTAGGCCTCCCTGCGCTTTTTTTGACTCCAAATTTATTCCCATTGCCCTCTCCAGTCGACATTTATATAGGCGATCCCATCACTCTTCCCAAAAATTTAACCCCAGATTCACCTGATTCTGAAATCCATACAAAAGTTAATGAGATAAAAAAGAAAATGGCAGCTATGATTAAAAAAGGGCTAAAAAATCAACGTACTATTTGGGAAAGATAATGCTTGAATTTGAAAAAATAAATTCAATTTTAATCATCGGTGCTGCTGGAAATCTGGCAATGTTACTAATTGAGAAAATCAATTTACAATTTCCCCATATTAAAATCATTGGCGTTGATTCAAGAAAAATCCCAAAAGTTATTTCTAAAGGAAATTATAACTATGTCACAATGGAATATACTCGTGGAAATTTTGAAAAACTTTTTAGGGAAAATTCATTTGATTGTGTTTACCTGCTAGGGCGTTTTGCCCACATAGGCCTTTCTCCCTTAAAGTCCCTTGCAAATCAATTGGGTACCTCTATTTCAGGAATTAAAAATCTTTTGGATTTATGTCCAAAATTTAAAGTAAAAAAAATTATTGTATTAAGCTCCTTCCACGTTTATGGAGCATTCCCAGACAATCCTATATTTATAAATGAGGAAACTCCCTTAAAGGCCGACCTTTCCCACCCAGAAGTAAGGGATGTTGTGGAGATGGATAAAATTACAGCGCTTTGGCGAACTACCCACCCAGAGATTGAAACGACAATTCTTCGCCCATGTAATATTATTGGCCCCAAAATACAAAATGCGATTACCAAATACCTGCGCCTAAAAAATGCTCCAGTTCCCATAGACTTTAACCCTAATCTTCAATTTATCCACGAACTAGATTTTATCGATATCCTAATGAAGGCAACTACTACACTTCCTCCAGATACTTATAATGTGGCCACAGATGAATTTATCTCACTTCGAGATGCAAAGAATTTAGTTGGCCTTCCAACCATTCCCATTCCGATATTTTTGCTTATTCCCACAACAAAAATCCTTAAAAAAACCTTATGGAGCATTCCTGACTATCTAATGGATTTTATCCAATTTCCCTGCATCATAGATGATTCAAAACTCAAGAAGGCCCTTCCTGGACTAAAATTTAAGCATTCAATTAGAAATTCTCTCTTGAATCTTTATTGACAGAATTTTCTCACTTACTTAATATGGCACGACAATTGCCCGGGTGGCGAAACGGTAGACGCAGCGGATTCAAAATCCGCCGATGGCAACATTGTGCGAGTTCAAGTCTCGCCTCGGGCACCAGTTTTAAATTTTATAAAATTCAATTATTTGCCAAACGGCCCCGCTGTAAATCTTGAACCATTATATGAATTGGCTAGTAATTCAGCCTATGAAATACTCTACCTGTGTTTAAAATCGGAATAAAAACTTTATTGGCATGGTGTTTTTTAAATATTCTTCCAGGTATTGGATCTCTTTTTTATATTGCCATAGGTAAACACGCTCCCGCCTTTCAATATTTATTCAAGGTTGATGAAATCAATAATCTTGATCCTCGAGTTTTGGCAACGACAGACGGGATAGCAATTGTTGCTAATATGTTAATCGTGGTTTTTTTAGGATTGAAAATTTTTGTAATTCAAAGGTGTTTGCGAAATAAAGAAAAGTGGGCATTTACATTTTTGGTGACCATGACAGTCCTTATTCAGGCCGCTGCCTATTGGAGTGATGCGCAGTTTGGATTTAAAAATATATTTATTGTTCATACTTCAAGTCTGTGGCTAATAATCGCCTACTCCATGATTGGATATAGGTTATTTAAAACATCACAGGCCCGGTAGCTAAATCAAGTTGGCTGCACCAATAAAATCTTTAATCCCCAGCTTTATTTAAATGAGAAGAAACGCCTCTTTCGCCAGTAGAACTGCCTTCTATTTTTATTGTCTCAGTCGCTTCCTTAGAAGCCCCCATTTTGACTTCCTTTTTCCTTTCTTCGGCAACCGATTTAATAATTAGGTTTTTATTGATTAAGAAGTTTTCAATCGACATTCGAAGCTGGAGTGAATAATCCATGGATATAAAACCAGCATCCACAACTTCTCCAGCAGGGATATTTTGGAACCATCCTTTCATAATCTCATTTTCATCTTTTATTTCTTTCGGAAAAACCAAGGGTTTTCCATCACTTGCTTTGGAATCCATGATTTTCCCCGGATTTACTTGGGCCAAAGCATGGCAAGAGAGGCAGGAAGATCTAGGATTATCTGCAGGACCGTTTAGTCTACCTCCAAATCCTAATTTGCCTGATTTTTTTCCCCAATTGGTTATAAAAGATTCTTCTAGAGGCTTATTGCTAGATGGACCTATTGTTGGATCATTACCAACCTGTACTCCTAACATTTGCATTCGATCAAAAGGTAACCTGCCTGACCCAGGGAAATGCATAAGTGTAGAAAAAACCCAACCAGTTTTATTTCTTAAAGAAGGTCGAGTATCCCTTACTGCCAAATCCATTTGCATCAGATACATTTTTCTAAGAACCCTTGTCGTACTATTATCTACTTCGTGGATGTTAGCGGTGATTTCAAAAGCTCCCTTTGCCATTGGATTTTCGGCCGGGGTGCATTCATTAAATAAGAGTTTTACAATTACAGATCCATTATCAAAAACAACTCTGGAAATATTTGGAGAAAGAGGATTTCTCCACACTTTGTTTATGGTATTTGCCGCAGTGGGATTAAAAAGGGCAACGGCCCAGGTTTGGCAAGGACGCTGTTGTGTTGGTCCGAACTCCCCAACTTTTGAAGTTCTCTCTTTGGTCAGACCGTGGGTAAATTCCCGACCTTTTTCCCCAAAATGCATCCAAGGAATGTGAAACCAGGGTCTAATTGGATTAGAAAGTCCCAGCCATTGAGTATTCTTATTACCCTCAAATGCATAATCACGAACCCTCTGCATGTAATCAAATGGCTTTATTAAAGGATCGATTTTTTCCCAACTAAGATATGAACCACCATCCCTATAATTAATCGGATAATTATCTGAAATTACAAATTTTGGACCCCTGTATTTTTTAGGTATTACATCAAGGGTGGATGGAAAACGGGTAGCAAATCCGTCCTTAATTGTTATTAAAAACAAGAAAATCAACCAAATTTTCATTTTAATCCTTTTTATTAACTGTTGGGGCGAGGTCTCTAAATTGGAACGGAATTAATTCCTCTGTGGCCTTATCATTTTTCTGAAGAATAACATCAAAACCATCGACACTTTTTATATGGATTATGCCATCTATATGCATTCGCTTTTCTTTAAAGATTTTTTTTTCCTTTACTAAAGACCTTGCTTGATTTTCGTTTTCGGCCGCTAAAAAAAAATTTGTATGAGATTCAAAAATTTTAAGACCATCAAAGGAATCATAGAATCCACAATGTATTAGAAAAAGTTTTATCATTTAGAAAATTTTAGGAAAGGGAATTTGGGATGTCAATCTAACCTAGACGCTTGATCAGCCTGGCGGCTTCTTCTTCATCAATTAAAATAAATTTGCCCATCTCTTCTTCATAAGCATAAACGTCGGCTTTTGCTATATCAAACCACCATCCATGAATCGACAAATTTCCTGCTTCCAATCTCTGTTTAACCATTGGATAGGTTTTAATATGTTCCATTTGAAGAAGGACATTAAGTTGGGAAAGTTGATTATGGGATTTAAGTGTTGGATCTAAAGGCCCACTTATTTTTAATCTTTCTAAAGCACCCTCACCATGTCTTAACCAATTCCTAAGGTTGGGCATTTCCACCTTATCACGATGGTTTATTAAGGCCAACATTGCTCCACATTCAGAATGCCCGCAAACAATAATATCCTTAATATTAAGAGTAGAAATAGAAAACTCAATTGCCGCTGCTTCAGACTCATCGCTTTTTGAAAGACCAAATTTATCACAGGGGGAAACCAGGTTACCCACATTTCGAATAACAAAGAGATCTCCTGGATTAGTTGAAGCAAAAGTATTGGGCACTACCCGACTATCTGAACATGCAATAAAAAGAGTATCCGGAGATTGTCCGGTGGCCAAATGGCCGAATGCCTCTCTAAATTCCTTTTGGGTTTTTTTTCTAAAATCAACAATTCCTGAAATTAATTTTTTCACGGAGAAAAAAGTTATCTTATTTTATCCCATTTGGAAAACATGGATGACAAATTTTTCAAAAACCTATATTCTTGGACCATTGCTTCACCTTAATTAATGCTATGTATTATTTTTATCTTAAGGCCCTTCATATTATTTTTGTAGTTACCTGGTTTGCAGGTCTCTTTTATATTGTCCGCCTCTTTATTTACCATATTGAGGCCCAGGAAAAGGAACCAAAAGAAAAAGAAATTCTTTCAAACCAATTTGCTCTGATGGAAAAAAGACTTTGGTATGGAATCACTTGGCCTTCGGCCATTTTAACGATTTTTTTTGGACTATCCATGATACCAAACTACTGGCCACTGACTGCACACCCATGGTTGGTAGTTAAACTAAGTTTTGTTTTCTTCCTTTTTTTATACCACTTATATTGTGGAAAAATTTTTAAGAATTTAAGACAAAAACGTTTTACTTATTCTTCTAATTTCCTGCGAATTTATAATGAAATTGCAACCTTACTTCTATTTGCTATCGTTTTTTTGGCCACAGTAAAGAATCTATTAGATGCTGGGGTTGGTTTTGCTTCTCTCCTTATTCTTTCTATATTACTTTTCTTAGGTATAAAAATTTACAAAATTATAAGATCTTAAATCCTACAATTTACCTTGCCTTATTTTTACTTACATTAGTAAGTAATTTTTCATATCCCCATCATAATAAAAATTAAACAGACATTAATAACAAAGGATTTGTTATGAAAATTTTTTTAATTTTTTCCCTCTTAATTTCTACCGCCGTATTTTCCAATGAAGAAAGATATTCGCCTGATCGATTAATTGTTAAAATAAAAAAAGGAACTTCATTCCCAAAAATTGAAGGTGTAACCCAAATTAAAAATTTATTTGAAAATGTTTATTTGGTTTATTCTTCGAATATTGAATTACTTGAAGAAAAATTAAATTCAAATCCTTCCATTATTTATATTGAAAAAGATCATATTAGAAAAAGGGATATTAAATTAAATATAAGTCCCATTACCCTAATCAAAGGATATAGAATAAATCCTTTTAACGATCCTGACATAAATAAACAATGGTCCCTAACCTCCTCAAATGATAATGGTGTTTCTGTTTTGGATGCTTATGCCAAATCCCATGATTCAAAAAGTACTGTGGTAGTCGCTATTGTGGATACCGGAATTGATTATTCCCATAAGGATTTATCCGCAAATGTATGGAAAAATAAAAATGAAATCGCTGGAAATGGAATTGATGACGATCAAAACGGATATATTGATGATATTTATGGAATAAATACTTTAATGAGGGACTCAAGAGGAAATGCAACTTCAGATAATAAAGATACCGAAGGCCATGGTACTCATGTTGCCGGAATAATCGGCGCGGTTCAAAACAATAATTATGGAATAGCTGGAATAGCCCAAAAAGTTAAGCTAATGGGAATTAGAACAGTACCAAACGATGGTGATGAAAAAGATGCGGATGTAGTTGAAGCTTTTGTTTATGCTGCAAAAAATGGTGCCAAATTAATTAATTGTTCCTTTGGAAAAGACAAAAATGAGGGAGGAATGGCGGTTTCAGATGCAATCAACTACATCGGAAAAGAATTTGGAACTCTTGTAATTGCTGCCGCTGGGAATGATTCTGTAAATATTGATAATAAACCTACATATCCTGCTTCATTTGATACCGATTACTTAATGGTTGTTGCTTCCACCGAGAAAGATGGAAAAATGTCCTATTTTTCTAATTATGGAGTTCAAAATGTTGATTTAGGTGCTCCAGGAGGAGGAATTTATTCAACAATGCCCAATAACAGATTCGCCAATCTTTCTGGAACCTCGATGGCCTCTCCTGTGGCCACAGGTGTAGCTGCAGAAATTCTTTCATTAAGACCTGACCTAACTCCTTTAGAGTTAAAAAATCTTTTGATGGATACTGTTACTAAAAAGGCCAGTTTTTCAGGAAAATTAAGATCGGGTGGCAGAATCGACCTATTAAAGGCTGAAGAGTCACTTCGTTAAATAAAATTCATTGAAATCAACCTAACTTTGTTAAATTAGTATTCCGATAACCATGCATAATTTATGAGGTTGGTTATTATAATATTTCTCTTATTTTCCTGTTCCAAAAGACTGGGAAGGGAAATTACAAGTCTGGAAGAAATTCCAAGAAAAAATTTTATTGTAAATCCCAAAAATCAGGAAAGATTAAGAAAAGTTGATTGGAAGGAATCTTTCGCAAAAATATTTTCCAAACATATAATCCAAGATGAATTTAAAAGTCTCAAACCCTATCCGAATTCAATGAAGCTCAAGGAATCGATTTATTATAATCAAAACCCTTTTGAAAAAATTTATAAGGATATTCTGGAAGAACCATCTTCTATTGAAGTCATTGAAAAAAAGGAAAAAATACTTTCTGACCAAAGGACTTTGGATAATTTGGCAAATAAAAATTTTTCAAGAAGGGACTTTTTTAAAACTGGGGCAGAAGATTTTGTAAAATTAATAGAAAACGAACTAGAAAAGGAAAATATCCCAACTGAAAATTATTTTGATACCCCAATTGGTCAGTCCATAATGGATATCCTTCAGGATACCATTTTTATTATTTTACCCGGTTTTGGAAATCATTTAATTGAAGAGATGGTTTTGCCCGACCTAATGGATGACATCAATTCTTATTATGGCAGAAATAAAACCAGACCCTATATCAGGGAAGGAATAAACCAGGGATTTATTCCATACGAAGTTTATTATGGGAGTCCAACACGTGATGTAAAGTTTGATATTTTACAGCCAATGGGTAAAGACGTTGGAACCACTTTTTCTACTCATGCTGAATTAGCAAAATCCCTTAGAGAATGGATTTACAATTTACCTTCATTTTATAGCGATAAAAAAATTGTTTTTATAGGTTATAGCAAGGGAGCCACTTTGGCCCTACAAATTCTTGCGGATTTTCCAGATGTCAGAGACAGGACCCGCGGCCTTATTTCACTCGGAGGTCCACTTCAAGGTTCCACCCTGGCCGAATTTTTATCCCAGGGAGTTTATGGAATTAGTTCATCTGTTGGAGTTAACGAATTGAAAGAAGAATTAAATAAACTTCCGGTTAATTTAAATCTTGATAAAGTAGTAGATGAATTATCCACCAATACTTTCCAACAAAGCTTATTTTTAAAGAATATAATTGAAAGAATTCCCTATCTTCCGGAAACAGTTAAGGCCTCAATAAGGCAAATGTTCCAAGCGATTTTTTATGAAGACTCTAGGGTTATTTTGGAAGGTCTTCAAGAAGAAGGAACAACACACATGATGGATTGGAATTTAAAATATTTAAACCAGGAATATTTCGACCGGCCCATGGTTTTTTTCAACCTTTCTTTTTTAGCAAATTTTAAAGATTTTCTAATAAAAGGACCCATAGGAGATGATGGTTCAAAAATTCCACCAGAATTTGTGCCTCAGTTTTCAAAAGATGGTGTGGACACAAAAAAATTAAGCCTCGATAGCCTTTCCCAGGTACTAATTTCTATAAATAACCAGGAGGTAATTCCTGGTGGTTTAACCGATTCAATGGTGAATTGGAATAATTCAAAATTTCCAATATTTGATCCATTACCGTTAAAGGAAACCTACACTGAAGGATTTTTAAATGAAACTTATCAAAAAAATGACTTTCTAAAGCAGAATTTTAACTACCAAGATTTTATTTCTCTTCCCAGAAAAGAAATTTTCAAAAAAAAGGGATTAGGGGATATGGATTTTATAGACCTTGGAGAGGTAAGGGGTACTCACTGGAGCACAATGTTCCGTCAAGTAGTTAGATTCCCAAATATAGATATTAAAAATTCTCATCTCCACTCTTTTCCCCATAAATCAATGATGAAATCAATTATAGAAACTTATGGTATTTATAAACTTATAAGGGATTTCCCAGAATGATTAATATTTTTTTAATCTTTTTTTCTCTTTCTCTAAATGCACAAGAATTTCGAAATGTGGCATTTATTAAAAATACTTCTAATGAGGAAGAAAATTTTAAAATTTTAAATGCCTTTTCAAACTCGGCTTCCTATGCATTCTGGATGAATAGAAATTTGAATTATAATGGAACCTCTTCTTTAGGAAGTAAAAAAAAATCAGAAGATCTACCATATCAATTTCTCCGAATGTTATCTCTTTTTGACCATTATCTTACGCATTCTTCATTGGAATTTTCTCCAAAAGAATCACAAAGAATCCATAGTGTCTTCCTTTCAACCATTCTAGAAGAAAAGGATATTGGAGATTTTCCCCCATTTTCCAATGATTATATTAAAAACTACTATCCCATTGTCAGAGCAATAATCCCCTTTGCTCAAAGGCTTGAGTTTAAATCATTTAATCCAAATGATGTTTTCTATACCGAAAAGGGAACGTCCTTTTCCAATGAATTTTCCCAAAAAATGCGCACCAAAGTAAAAGATAAACTAGATCTAATTTGGACTCGAATTAAGTTCTATTCTGACACCGGACAAATTCCCATCGATGCTTTCAATGACTCTTTAATGCCCGTTAATTTTTTGGGCGAAATCCATCTTGATTCAAAGAAAAATAATTTTTATCAGATTGATATTCTTTTACCTGGACTTGCAGATATAAAAAAGGAAAATCGCAGGGGTATGCTCACTCAAAATCCTTTGGAATGGCAACTTGAACCCGGAATTTCAAAAGATTTTTTTCCACCACTTGTTGGTCTTGCAGATAAACTTGAAAAAATGAGTTACCTAAAAGATGCCCAGGAAGGGACACAATGGGAAGAAATAAAAAATAAGCTTATCCACATACAAATTTACAAAAACCTAAACGATTTGGACAAAATGGAACTTACAATGGAGTTTGGTGAGGTTCCTGAACCAAACTTTGTTGAAAAAAAGGAAGAAAATAACCGTTTGACCCTATTCCCAATTGATATCTCCAATCGCAGGTCTGCATTAAAAATTGACGGCTATATAAATCTTCCCAAAGGCAAAATCCTTAATAAATTTATGAATGATTTCAAGATAGAGGCTTTTATCCATAGACTTTCATTTGATTTAATCAGGAAGGAAAAATTCAAAAATTGGCAGGAAAGGTTCGATAAAAATTCTACTTTTATCATGAAATCAAAACCAGAAAAAACATTCCTTTCCCTAAGATTAAAAAAGGGAACAAATTCCTTGAGGGAAGCATGGATGCTTAGAAAGGCCGGGCTTACTTGTGGCCATTATCGTGAACTTTACAAGCAATACAAGGTTCCTCCAATTCCAAATAACGAATACTTATGTTTCGCAGATTTTTCAAATGTCGAAGAATTCATGTCCGAATTTATTCCCAAACACGCTAAAACCTTAACCAGAAAAGGAATCGGTGCTTTCGCTACATTGGAGCTCAATACCTTTCTTAAAAATCTTGACCAGATGAACAAATTAGATTTAGCAAAAGAAAAAAATCTTCTTGAAAGAATATTTACGGTTTTCAAAGATAACCAAATATTATTTGAGTCTATAAATTTTTTACCGAAAGAGATGAAAGAGTTTATTACTAAATAAGGATTATTTATGGGTTCGGAAAAAAAAGAAGAAAAGGAATTAACACAAAAATTGGCCAAGGAAAAAATTGTTTCCAAACTTAAGGCCAAAGACTTTATGACGGAAAAAATTGCTACGGCCACACCCGATTCCACCATTAGGGAAACGCTTTATACTATGAAAGAAAATAAAAGCGCTGGTTTGCCCGTGGTGGAAAAAAGCGGAAAAATTGTAGGGATTATTTCAGATTATGATATATTGCTTCAAATTGCTCAGAAGAATTTGGATGAGAAAATCAATTTTAAAAAAGATTTAATTTCGCTTACAGCGGAATCCTCTATAAAGGAAATACTTGTAACTTTTGTTCGATATAAACTGAAAAGGATTCCGATTGTTGACGCTTTTCAAAAATTAATTGGAATGATAAATCGAGAAGATTTTATTTTTAAACTTTTAGAAACAAAAATCACTAATGAAAAAAAGAAAGAAGCCGCCTAATTAATTCATCTGTACCGTTTGGAAACTTATAATTTGGAGTTTCTCCGGTTAAAGTCCCTTCAAAAGTTTCCAAGAATGAAATCAAATCGCAATTAGGTATTTCGTCCTCGGTAAGAATAAAAGATCCCAATTTTTTCTGTGCCTCCACTGCATTATAGAATTGTTCATTTTTTTGAGCAATTTTCAAGGGAACAAATATACTTTTTTTCTTTAAGGCCAAAAGTTCACAGACTGTTCCGGCCCCAGATCTTGAAATAACCACCTTTGCCTTTTTATAAACTGGAATTATTTCCTTATCCAAAAACGCGCAGGAAAAATAATTTTCATCATGATATTTCTTAAACTGGTCTTCATAGGTTTTTCCAACCTGATGAATAATAAAATATTTTTCCTTTAATTCTTTTAAATTGTCTTTAATTACATCATTGATCAAATGTGAGCCATTACCTCCTCCGGTTACAAAAAGGATAGGCCGTTTGATGCTATCAAGTGGAACATTATTTATCTCAATATTAGGAAAGGTTAAGCTAAAACATTCATCTCTTAGAGGATAGCCGGTTAAAACGGTTTTTTTCTCAGGAAAAAATTTTTTTGATTCTTCGAAACTGATAAAAATTTTATCTGCAAAGAAAGATGAAATTTTATTAGCGAGCCCTACCCTAGAAGTCTGTTCATGTATAAAAACTTTTTTTAAAGTTAATTTTGCTGCAATTACAACAGGTACGGAAACAAATCCACCGGTCGAAAAAACCAGTGTATTTCTAGGAAATCTTAGGAGGATAAAAAATGACTGAAAAATCCCAAAAAGGAATCTGAAAAAATCCAAAAAGTTTTCTAGACTTAGATATCTTCTAAGCTTTCCGGTACTGATGGGAAAATAGTAAATTCCTGCTTTATTTATTAACTCTCTTTCAATTCCCTTTATTCCGCCAATATAATAAAGAGAAATCGTTTTATCCTCTTTAAGCTTATTAATTAAGGTTATTGCAGGCATTACATGCCCACCAGATCCACCACCAACAAAAATAATAATTTTTTTCACTTTAAATTTCTTTAATTGATATCAAGAATTTTAAACCCATGTTTTAATTTAAAAAAGCAAAAAACTTAAAGAATCGTACCTGATAAAATAAAACTTGCTACTGAAAAATAAATAACAAGACCGGTAACATCTACTAATGTTGCCACCAAGGGAGCAGAAGCGGTCGCCGGGTCAAATTTTAACTTTTTAAGTAAAAAAGGCAGCATTGAGCCCGCAAAAGTTCCCCACAAAACTATTCCAATAAGACTACTTCCAACCGCTAGAGATAACAGTCCATAATGTTCACCATAGAGAGTATCTCTTGCAGGCCAGAAAAAGATTCTTGCCAACCCCACACTTCCTAAAATCAAACCCAAAGTTAATCCAGAAGCAACCTCGCGAATTAATACTCTCCACCAATCCTTAATTCGGACCTCCCCCAATGCCAAAGATCTAATTATTAAGGTGGATGCCTGGGAACCGCTATTTCCCCCTGAAGAAATAATAAGAGGAATAAACAATGCTAAAACAACTGCCTTAGCAATTTCTTTTTCAAAATAGCCCATGGCGGTAGCCGTAAACATCTCCCCGATAAAAAGGGCCAGTAGCCATCCTGCCCTTTTTTGTATCATCCTAAAAAATCCAATTTTAAAATAGGGTTCTTCTAAAGCTTCCATCCCTCCGAACTTTTGAATGTCTTCTGTTGCCTCTGCTTGGACTACATCTACTACGTCATCAAGTGTTACTATCCCTTTCATTCGGAAGTCTTTATCGACAACCGGAATTGCCACAAATTCTTTCCCTGCAAAAAGTCTGGCAATATCCTCTTGGTCTTTGTCTTCCGAAACAGCAGTTAGGTCTTCCCTTTTGATCATTATTTCGGAAATGGTTTTATTTGGAGGGGAACTAAATAAAAGCCTCAGTGAGGCCACTCCTAATAGTTTTTGGGTTTGATCTAGGACATATCCATAATAGATAGTTTCAACATCGGATCTTGTTTGCGCACGAAGATATTTTATTGCCTCATCAACCGTCATATCAGGGCGTAATCTGGCAAAACGGGAATTCATAAGACCCCCGGCCTGATCCTCTTTGTATGCCAATAAGGCCCTGACCTCGGATTTGGTTTTTGGATCCAGAAGATCTAGTGCCATTTCCCGTTCAGAGAAATCTAGCTCTTGAATTAAATCTGCAGAATCATCTGGTGCAAGTAATCTTATCCAGGATCTTTTTTCCAAAGGCGGAACACATCTAAAAAGTTCAGCCTGATCAGTAGAAGGTAAAGTTAAGAACAAATCCTCAGCAGATTTTCTATCAAGTTTTAAAAAAAGCTGTTCATGCTCACTTTTGGGTATAGCACTCCAGTTTTGAAGAAGTTCGTTAAACTCTTTTTCTGATAATTCGTATTCAGGTATATTGTGTCCATTAATAATCATTACCTTCTCCAAAAGCTTTCGGAGTCAGATCCAACCTAGATAGAACTTATTTTAAGAATATCATAGGCACCCAAGGATGCCCAGCGTTAAGAAATGGACGTCTTGGTGCTTTTTGAAATATTCAAACTATAGGGGTCATCGTCCATTTTTTTCTCTGGTTTTAAAAACTTGATGGCGAATATATAAAAACTGAAAGGTTTGTTCAATCCTTTAAATCCAAAATACTTGAGTTTTTTTTTCAAACTTCCTGGATTCAATAAAAAGATTCTAATAATCAAAATTATCTCTCCATTTTCAATAAGATTTATTCGGTCTTAATGAATTAAGTCCTCCAATTTTAAAAGGATTAATTATTTTATTTCGAATAGTCGATAAAGATTGGAAGTTTTAATAAAAGGCTATTGTGAAAAAAAATAAATTCTATTTGGGATTTAGATTTCACCTTATCTGCCTGGCATTTGCAGGTGGAATTTTTCTTAATCAGGCACTGGCCTTAGAACCGGCCTACTGGTGGCATGATGATGCCGACACCAAATTTTCAAAATCTGATTGGATGAAAGAATTGCCTGATGAACTCCCCTTGGACAGGATCTCCATGGTCGGTACCCATGATTCTTGTGGGTATAAAGGTGGGGATGCTTTTAGGGCCCAAAGACTATCCCTAACCAAACAATTAACGATTGGTATCCGGGCAATGGATATCTGGGCACGCCATTCCCATAGCATGCTCTATATTAATCACGGAATCTGGTACCAGGGATTAACCTTTGAAGACGTCCTAAAAGAAGTTATCACTTTCCTTTATTATCATAAAACTGAAACTGTGGTTATGAGAGTTTCTCCAGATGGTACTTCACCAGATGATAATAAAAATACTTATGAAGATGCATTTTTAGCCGCTTATAATAAATATCACCAATATTTCTGGAAGGGCCCCTTTAATACTATTCCAAAATTAAAGGACATAAGGGGAAAAATTGTTCTTCTTCAAAAATTCCCTTCCACAAAGGCAAAGTACGGCATCGATTGGTCTACTCTAAAGGTTCAAGATCATTATAATATGGGATCCAATTGGGATCTTTACGATCGGTGGGAAAAGGTAAAAAAACATTTAAATGATACTTATGATGGTGGAGGTGGAAGAGGAATCTACATCAATTACCTAACAGGTTCAGGTGGCTCCTTCCCCTACTTTGTTGCCTCCGGAAAATCTAGCCCCCAAACTGGAGCCCCATGGTTAATGACAGGAAGAACTACTCCTGGTTGGAAAAACTCCTACCTAGATTGGCCTAGAATTAATTGTTTTATTGGGATTTGTTCCATCCCCTTTGTTGGAATAAACTATAGTACCTCCAGTCTTGTTAAAACAAAACACTCAGGTAAAAGCACAGCGGGATATGTCGGAATTTTACTTGCCGACTTTCCTGGTCAGGAATTAATTGAAAACGTTGTAGCTGTTAATTTTCCCATTAATCCCCAATACATATGTGCTCCCGGCTTTACCTCTTGTAATGGGGTTTGCGTAGATTTAAAAACAAATAAATCAAACTGCGGTCAATGCGGAAAATCATGTTTATATGGGCCGAATTCCTCGGCATCATGTGATAACGGTACTTGTTCCCTAACATGTTCAACAGGCTTTGATGATTGCGACAAATTTCCAACAAACGGTTGTGAAAAGGCCATAACAACTATTACTGACTGTTTATCCTGTGGAAATAAATGTCCCATCCCTTCCAATGGCGCCCCAATTTGCACCTCTAGTGGGTGTAGTATTGGGGATTGTAATAAACCTTATGCTAAATGTGGAACGGACATTACCTGTACCACCAATACTGATACCTCAATTGATAATTGTGGTGGATGTGGAAAAAAATGTCCTATACCTGCGAATGGAACTGCAATTTGTTCCAGTGGGACTTGTGGAATTACCTGTGCCCAGGGATTTACCAAATGTGGTGATAAGTGTGTCTCACAAACTACAGATATAAACAATTGCGGCGGATGTGGAGTTCAATGTCCAAAGCCTGCAAATGGGAACGCTATTTGTGAAAACGGTGTGTGTGGCATTTCAAATTGTCCATCTGGACTATCTAATTGCGACAACAACTTGGCCAATGGATGTGAAACCTCGATCTTATCAGAACTTCTAAACTGCGGAGGTTGCGGAAAAGAATGTAAAGTTGATAATGCCGCAGGAGTTTGCTTACAAGGTACCTGTGGAATCAGCAGATGTGATGCTGGTTGGGCACAATGTGGAAACCAAAAAGGATGTCTAACTAATATAAACACAGATTTCAATAACTGTGGCGGTTGCGGAATTGTTTGTGCCCTCAATAATGCAAAAGCTTCTTGTACTGGGGGATCCTGTGCTGTTGAATCTTGCAGTACTGGGTTCATGAATTGCAATAACGCCTCAGGTGATGGATGTGAAATTAATACCCAAACCGATGTTAAAAATTGTGGTAGTTGCGGAAATGAATGTGCAAAACCTGCCAATGGGGAAGCTTCATGTACCGCTGGTGTATGCGGAATAAAAACTTGTGAACCAGGATTTGCTGATTGTGATGGAAAACCTGAAAACGGTTGTGAAGTAGATACCAAGTCAGATTTAAATAATTGTAATGGTTGCGGAAAAATATGTCCTGCACCTGCCAATGGAATTGGAAAATGTGAAAACGGTACTTGCGGATTAAAGGAATGTATTTTAGGCCTTGGCTTTATGGATTGTGACAAATCCCCTCTCAATGGCTGTGAAACCCAAGTTAATACTGTCAAAGATTGCGGAGGATGTGGACCTCAATTTACTTGTAGTGCTCCTGCAAATGCCGATCCGCTTTGTATCATGGGTGGAACATGTGCTGTTGGTGGAACTTGTCATGAGGGTTATAAAGACTGCAATAACAATTCGAGCGACGGTTGTGAAATTAAATTGGCCGACGATGAAAACAATTGCGGTGCTTGTGGAAATGTTTGCCAGCCTCAACAAAATGGCGCCCCTCCTCATTGTATAAATGGAACTTGTGAAGCTGGTACCTGTCCATCAGGATTTGCTCACTGTCCAGGTGATCAAGGTTGTGCAACAGCTATCAATACCATCAATAATTGCGGTGCTTGTGGAAATACCTGCCAAGCTCCTCCAAACAAGACCCCGTTATGTTCAGATGGAAGATGTGAAGTAAGCCCTTACTGTAATGAAGGGTTTGGCGATTGCGATGGTGATCCACTTAATGGTTGTGAAACTGATTTAAGAAATAATACTGATAATTGTGGTTCTTGTGGAAAAACCTGTAATTTAACAAACAGTGCTGGAATTTGTAATAATTCACAGTGCGTTCCTGGATTTGGAACTTGTCAGGAAGGATATGGACATTGTGTTGGACCTGATTCCAATGGTTGCGAAACCGCACTTAATGGTGTGGAAAACTGTGGGGCCTGCGGGAAAACATGTAGCTCTCAAAATGGAACTCCAAGCTGTAATAAAGATGGAACATGCTCAATCACTTGTTCTTCCGGATTTGCTGATTGTAACAATGATCCATCAGATGGTTGTGAAGTCGACCTTAAAACATCGGAAAAAAATTGTAACCAATGCGGCTTAACCTGTAATAGTGAACATAATTCTCCAACCTGTAATGGTGGAGTTTGTATTACAGGAAATTGTGAAGGTCTATTTGGAAAATGCGGAAATGATCTTGGCTGCAGCACTCCTCTTAATACAGATGAAAACTGTGGTGCTTGCGGAAAAACTTGTAACCTTGAAAATGTGGCAGTTTCGAAATGTTCCGTGGATGGAAAATGTAGTATCGTTGCCTGTAAATTAAACTTTAAAGACTGTAATGGCAATCCAGATGACGGTTGCGAAATCGATATTACAAAAGTAGAAAATTGCGGTGCATGCGGAAATCAATGTGATCTATTGGCCAATACCACTGCCCCATTCTGCAAGAAAAATGAACAAGGAAATTATGCGTGCGGAATTGGCCAATGTTTGCCAGGATTTGCACATTATAGCTCCAATGAAAATGATGGCTGTGAAACCAATACCAACACAGATTTAAACCACTGTGGACCAAATAATATTAAATGTCCTGATCTGGCCCATGCAACTCCTGGTTGTTTAAATGGAACTTGCGGAATTAAATCTTGTGACGAAAACTTTGTAGATTTAAACAAAGACCCCACAGATGGTTGTGAAGTAAATCTAAAAGAGGATATCGCTAATTGCGGTAGAATAGGAAATATTTGTAGCAGTGTTAATGGAACCCCAAATTGTAACAATGGAGTTTGCGAAATCCAATGTAATGCTGGGTTTGGTGATTGCAACGAACAACCTGGTTGCGAAACAAATGTACTAAATACACCTGTCCATTGCGGAAAATGTGGAATTGCCTGCAGTACCGCTAATAACTCCCCTAGTTGCATTGAAGGTAGATGTGTTGCCGGACAATGTTCTGAGGGATATGGCCAATGCGGTTCAGATCAAGGCTGCGAAACAAAACTTAATACAGAACAAAACTGTGGAGCATGTAATTACACCTGTAAATTGGGTAATGCTGCCACCACCACATGTTCGGAAGCTGGAAAATGTTTGGTGTCTTCATGTTTGCCTGGATGGGCCGATTGTAATGAAGAACC
>CAYNWL010000014.1:0-53992 GCA_964400895.1 uncultured Bacteriovoracaceae bacterium | reverse complement strand
TTGGCTCCGGTAAATTTGTAATTTCTTCTACTTTAGTTAATTTTTTGTATTTGCTTGGATGATAATCAGACACTTCAACTAATTCAAAACTTGGACATGCCTTTATTTTTGTACAATAACTATCGGCCACACATATCTGTGGATCAATGGTTACCTTTGATCCATAGGCGCCCTCAGTTTTAGAAAGCCCAGGACAACCGGTCATTTCCACGCATTCCCTACAATCCTCACAAACATCGGTGTTAATTTGATAAAATTTTTGAACAGGAAGTGTTTCACCCTTTGAAAATATTTTTCTATCATGAACTTTTTTTCGGGCACCAAAGGTAAGTGCGCATTCCTTATTGGAAACAATGACCTTTACCCCTTTTTTATGGATCATTTCCATTAAAAGGTTTTTATAAAAATATCTATCAGATGGATTAACCTCAACCGCGTATCCCACTCCTAGACTTTTAACTATGGGTAACATTTCCTGACGTGGTCGTTTATAACCCTCTACAGATTTTCCAGAGACCGGAGTCATTTGGTGTCCAGTCATGGCGGTATTATCATTATCTAAGAGAATATAGGTTATATTGTGTCCGGCCTGGACGGAGTTGGAAATATCAGTCATTCCCGAATGAAAAAAAGTGGAATCACCCATCAAAACCACAGAAGGGTTGGTGGTAAATAAATCAAACCCAGCACCAAGGGCACCACCTTGTCCCATTGCAGAGAGATTATGCATTTCTTTAAACGGCTCTAAGAATGAGAGTGAATAACATCCGACATCTCCATGGGAAATTAAATCTATATTTTTTGCACTTAATGTTTTTCTTAGATCCTTTAATAAGGAAAGCGTTTCCCTATGTGGGCAACCTGGACAAAAGGTTGGTAGTCTTCGGGGAAACACTTCGCTCCATTTCTTAAAATCAAAATGGGGAAACGTATATGAACCTAAATTAAGTTGGGAAAAAAGTTCTGCGATTTTATCTCTTACGATTTCGTAAGAAAGCCCGCCATGGGAGGGAAAACCAAATGTTTTTGGAAATTTTTTTCCAAAAACTTTAACCTTCAAATCAAAACGCTGGATGAGATCATTGATCTCCCCTTCTAAAAAGCCCCTTTTCTCTTCGACCACAATAAGGGTGTCTAGTTTTTGAAGATAAGGAACCAAGACATCTTCCAACAAAGGAAAAGATCCGGCAGTTTTATAAAGTGATAGGTGGGATAAAATATCTCCTTCTTCTAAAACTTGTTTTAAGAGTTCGAAGGTAAGTCCAGAGGAAATAAATCCAACTTTAGATGGGGTAAAACCATAAACTTTATCTAAATTTAAATCTGTTAAAATTTCTAATACCCTGGGAAAACGATTATTGATCATGTCCTTATCAGCAACCAGGGTATTTGGAGGAACCATAACATTTTTAGAAAGATCAAATTCTTTAGGATCCACGGTAATTTTATTTTTATCTACCTGGGCATGAGAGGAAGTCCTAACTCTTCCTCCTCCTTCGGCCATAAAAGTTGTAACCAAAAGACCTTGGTATATCGAAGATCTTCTGGAAATTTCCAGTGCCACTTTCATCCAATCTTTAAGTTCCTGGGGGGTGGAAGGCTCCAAAAAAGGAATATGTAAATGTTTATATAGATATCTTGAATCTGCAGGTGTTGATGTTGAAATGGACCAAGGGTCATCTCCCACTACCACAACTACCCCTGGGCTTAATTTTTCCCGAGTATTTGGATCGATGGTTTTTGGCCCTGGATCGGCAAAATTTCCAACGGAAAGAGCATCTGCCGCTACATGAAGCCCCATTGATTTCATGGCAATACAGACATCTCTACCTGCCTGTTTTGCACCTGAAGCCATGGCCGCGGCATTGGCCTCAGAATTTCCAATAACTACTCTAATTCCCTTTTCATGAAGTTCTTTTTTATTTTCATGTAAAATATTGAAATAATCTGCCAGTGGAGATCCTGGATATCCTGTATATAGAGAGAATCCAGCTTCAAGACCGCCTTGAACTATCAGCTCGTTTCCTGAAAGAATCTCAATATTCATAAATATCCCGTATTTTCAGAATCTTATCAAATTTGAACTTTGGAAACCAGTCCCAAATTAACCTAAAAAATGCTATAATTGGACATGAGGTCTAAGGCAAGAAAAATCAACCTAAACAAGAATCATCTACAAATTTCATCCATTCATTTTAGCGTGATAAAAAAGGTCACCATTTTGAGGGTAAACGGTTCCATGGAGAACCCTGGCATTTTCTACCAAAACCCCCAAGATAGGCCAATTCTCCCTCCTAAGTAATTTTAAATTGCTTTAATGGATTTTGTATTAACATCAAAAGTATAAGAAATTGACTTCCCAAAAAATAGAAATGCATTTTTCAATTTGGAGAAGTGTATTTAAACTGCTGAAATGATTACGAAATTAAAAATTATTGTCTAGTTCAGTTTTTTTTAAGAAATTAATTTAAAATGCCATTTTCTGAAAATATATCCCTGCTTGGTTGGTATCATCTAAAATCCAAAATGCGGATTGATCCGAATTGGCCCTAAATATCCCATCAAAAGGAAATACCGACCTAAAAATTCCAGTTCGGTCCACTAAGGGAATGGCAATTAAATCTATTCGAGTATCTAAATTCCTTTTATATAGATAATATTTGTCAAAATAGATATAACCCTGTGGCCTCTTTGGAGGAAGAGGTGCATAACAGATATAGAATTTAGAGGAATTTAAATCGGTAACTAAATCTGCCTTAATTAATCTTGTAAAATCCGGGAATAAATCTTCTCCGTCTTCATTTATTGGAAAAAGATAAAATGAAACTAAAAGTTCATCAACTTTTAAATTTTTAGAATTTTCCCGTTCAAATGATAACTCTGCTTGAAATTCTTTGCCAGAATCTGATCGTACAGTACCTTTTAAAAAGTTATTACTTATTTTATTCAAATAACCAGAAAGATAATCTAAAACATCATGATTGAGAGAAATATAGACTAGGTGATCAGATTCCCAAAAGGAACGCATTTCCACTGAGTCTCCATTTTGTATTAAGGAATAAATATCTCCAGGACAATTTTTGGGATATTTAATAGTTAGATCTGTTAAAAAAAATTTCCCACTACTTTGATCTGAGATTTTCAATATCCATTCACCTTCTCTAAGTTTTCCGGAATAATTAAATTTAACCTTTGAAGAAGGGACTTGGGAAAAACCTCTTACCAAGGGAATTAAAAAAAATAAAAAAAAACTCAAGTTTTTGAATCTCATGGGCAAGCTCCCGATCTCATATGACTTACCACTGAATCTCCATATTTTACGTTTTTAATATTTATGGTAGCAGGCCAGTTTACCGTCAAGCTTGCTAATTCTTTCTTTTGACCACATTTAATTTCTTCTTTAAAAATCTCTTCGAAAAGCACTTTTTTATCTTTATCAAGAAGTTTTACAGAGATCTTAATACATTGAACGAACCCAGTAAAACATTCCTTGTAATGCTCATATCTTAATCGCCTTATACCTTCCTGACCATTCGGCTTTATAAAGGTTTCTATAATTGCATGTCTTTCTGTTAAATTTGCATATGGTTTTGAACTGGTGGGATCTTTAAATATTTCATTCTCAAGATCTGCTTGTAAATCAGTAGTCCATTGATTTGGAGCTTTAATAGCTTTTTTTGGAATCTCAAAAGGAAACATTCCAAAAGCATTTGTCACTAAAACCAAGAAAAAAACAAAAAATTTAAAAAAATAATTTCCTCTCATAAGACTCCTCCCTTTTGTTTTTAAAAAATCTACCAAAATTTTTTGATTTATAATTCTTCTTCAATTTTAGGCGCAAAGCAAAAAAAAAGTCAATAGAACCTTAACTTGCTAAATAAGGAGAATTTATTTTTCAAATAATTTTGATTTGGAATTGTTTACATTCCTAAAACGTAGGAAAAAACCAATGGGGCCACAATAGTGGCATCGAATTCAATCACAAACTTTGGCGTATCGATGGCCAGCTTTCCCCAAGTGATTTTTTCGTGGGGACTACTCGGCTATGGGAGGTTAAATCACCGATTAGTCGGAGTTAAGCACCCTACAAAAGGATAATTGGCTGCCCCATTTCTAATTTATTTTAACTTCTCAAAGCTGAAAACGAGATTTCTCAATTTTGAGGTCCATGACTAACCAATTGAAATATTTTAAAAATCCCCCAATTGGAAACGAGCGGATTGCTACCTAAATACCGTTAAACTTTCCTTTAATACCGATCATTAAAGCAAAAAAAACTAAGGGTGCTAATTGGGTAGCCCTTATAGGATATTGAGCCGCAAATTTCAACGTTGAATACCTATTTTATAATTTTAAATACCAGATTAAATTATTAGGTGGTGATGAAGTTAAGAGGACGAAGTTTATTTTAATGTTGACAAAAATATTGCAAAAAAGCAATATTAATAAATGGGGGATTTTCGGTACGGGAGCTTTGTTTGGGACAAAACCAAGGAAAGAGAAAATAGGGAAAAACATGGTGTAGATTTTGAGACCGCAGTTGAGGCGTTTTCCGATCCCAAAAGGCTTATTGCCATTGATGAGGCTCACAGCAAACAGGAAGAAAGATATTTCTGCATTGGAATGGCCGGGGGAAAAGTTTGCACAGTCCGATTCGTCTACCGGGATGGTTTAGTTCGAATTTTCGGGGCAGGATACTGGAGAAAAGGGAGTAAATTGTATGAGGAAAAAAGACAGAGATAAGCCTATTGGAAAACTTAGAGTTGTAGAGGATTTTTTACCTTCCCCACTAGAGCTTTTTCCGGATAAAAATTTGAAGAAGGTCACCATTGCTTTGGATGAGCAGACTATTGCATTTTTTAAAAAAGCTGCTACCCGCTCTCATCAGAAATATCAGAGGATGATAAGGCTCGTTCTTCGCAAGTATGCGGAGAAGTATAAAGAGAAAACTTCATAGCGAGAAAATTTATTTTTGGAAGTAGATTTTTTCCTACATCCCCAAAACGTAGGAAAAAACCAATGGGGCCACAATGGTGGCGTCGGATTCAATTACAAATTTTGGTGTATCGATGGCCAGTTTGCCCCAAGTGATTTTTTCGTTGGGAACCGCTCCAGAATATGATCCGTAAGAGGTGGTTGAATCGGAGATTTGGCAGAAATAGCCCCAAAGTTTGGTAGGTATTTCTAAATCTTGCTCAAGCATGGGAACTACGCAAATAGGGAAATCCCCCGCAATTCCTCCTCCGATTTGGAAAAAGCCGATTGAGGTGGTGGCGGTCAATTCTCTGTACCACTTGGAAAGTCTGATCATGCAATCGATTCCCGGCTCAACTACGGTGGTCCTTTTTACTCCTTCTAGGATTCTAAAACCGGTAAACATATTTCCAAGAGTGGAGTCTTCCCAACCAGGGGTGAAAATTGGAAGATTTTTTTCTTTAGCGGCAAGCATCCAAGAATTTTTTGGATCTATTTGGAATTGTTTGCAAAAATCTGGATTATCCAAAATTCTCCAGAAAAACATATGAGGCGGCAGGGACTCACCAGCAAGATCAGCCTTTTGCCACTCCATTCTCATAAATTTTTCCACTCTTCTCATGGCCTCTTCTTCTGGAATACAGGTGTCAGTTACCCTGTTCATTCCTTTTTCTAAAAGAGCAACTTCATCTGCAGGAGTTAGATCTCTATAGTTTGGAACTCTAGCGTAGAATTCATGGGCCACTAGATTAAAAATATCTTCTTCAAGGTTTGCACCAGTACAGGAAATGGCATGAACTTTATCTTGTCTAATCATTTCCGCAAGGGTTATTCCCAGCTCAGCAGTGGACATGGCCCCACCAAGGGTAATTAACATTTTTCCACCTGAATTTAGGTGTCTTTCATATCCTACTGCCGCATCTACCAGAGCAGCAGCATTAAAATGCTTGTAATTTTTTAAAATAAAATTTGAAATTGGTCCTTTCATAAATATCTACCTTTTTAAATATGTATAGCCTTGAAGGCAATTTTCATAATAGTTGATCAGGCCTACGGCCTCTCTCGGAGGAATTTCTTTTCCCGCAACCTTTTTTTCCATTTCCTTTCGAACGGTATAGGCCATATGGTCAGGATTATATTGCATGGCCGATAGAACTCCCCTATTGGAAGATCCTCTAACCACAGTTTCAATAAAAAAGCCATTTGGGTCATCTTCATCTGCATAGACATGAACTTCATTCACCCGTCCAAACAGGTTATGCATATCTCCCATTACATCCTGATAGGCTCCAGTTAAGAAAAATCCTAAGTAATATGGAACACCCTTATTAATTGGATGTAAAAGAAGGGTTTCTGAAGATTCTCCTCCATTGATAAAACGGTCGATTTTTCCATCAGAATCACAAGTAATATCCACCAGAGTGCAATGCTCAGTAGGAATTTCACTTAATCTGGAGATAGGAAGAATTGGTAAAAGTTGTTCGATGGCCCATAAATCCGGAAGGGACTGGAATATTGAAAGATTGCAAAGATATTGGGAAGAAAGCTTGGAAAAATATGTTTCCAAATCCTCTGGAACAAAGTCCATATCCTTAATCTTGGGTTTAAGGGCATCACAGATACTCCAAAAACTACTTTCAATTATCGCTTTTTCCTCCAAAGAAATTACCCCAAGTTTAAAAGCGTTTTCAGAGGCATTCTTTATCGAGAGGGCATCGTTGAAGGATTCATGGTTGTCCACCTCGTTAATATCTTTAAGGATATTTCGGATGTTTTGGACCATGATATGGTGTTCCTGGGAGGGATTTGCCATATATTGGTTTTCCCTCGGATCTATTTTATCCACCACTTCAGTAATAATACAGGAGTGATGGGCAGTTATGGCCCGTCCGGATTCAGTTACAATATTTGGATGAGGAACATTTTCTAGCTCACAGACTTCCTTGATGCCATAAACTACATCATTTACATAAACTTCCCATGAATAATTACGAGAAGAATCATGAGTGGATTGGGATCCATCATAATCAACCCCAAGGCCACCACCTACATCCATAAATTCAATCGGCGCGCCTAGTTTTTTTAGTTCAGCATATATTCTGGCACCTTCGGCAACAACATCTTTAATCGTTTGGATATTGGTTACTTGAGATCCCACATGGTAGTGAAGGAGCTTTAGGCAGTCCAAATACCCATTGTCCTTTAAATAATTGAAGGCATTTAGGATTTCTGAAATGGTTAGGCCAAATTTGGCGTTTTCTCCCGCTGAGTGAGACCATTTTCCAGATCCCTGTGCGGATAGTTTTGCCCTAAGACCTATTACCGGCCGAACGTCCATTTCCCTAGAAACTTCTAATAGGTTAATAAGTTCGGAGTATTTTTCAATTACAACTATGGTATTTCTACCTAATTTTCGGCCTAATAGGGCCAATTTTAAAAATTCTTTATCCTTATATCCATTAAGGACTGTTAAGGATCCTGGATTGTCATTTAAGGCCAAAACTGAAAGAAGCTCTGGCTTTGAGCCAGCTTCAAGTCCAAAATTAAACTTCCGTCCTGCATCGAGGATTTCCTCAACCACTTCCCGCATTTGGTTAACTTTTATAGGATAAACTCCAAAATATTTTCCACGGTAATTGGCTTCAGAGATAATCCTTCCAAATGTTTCGTTTAGCTCGACGACTTGCGATCTTAAGATGTCGTGGAATCTAATTACTACAGGCAGTTCAATTCCTTGATCTACAATCTCATCAACTACTTTTTGGATGTCCAAAGTTCCCTTGGAGTTTTCCTTATTCGGCTTAATGCACAGGTTGCCTTCTTCGCTTACCCCAAAATGTCCATCACCCCATCGCTCAATGTGATAGATTTCTTCTATTAATTCCTGAATGGCCACTTTCTTAAGCATTTCTTTTTCCTTGGGTTAGGGTTAAAAGAATTTCTCTTGCCACTTTGGCAGCAAAAACATCGCTATTACCTGTAGGGTCTAAAACAGGAGATAATTCCGTGATATCGGCCCCAACAAAGTTTTTATCCCTTAAAATTTTAATCATTTTTATAAAAGAATGGAAAGTCTCCCCTCCTGCTTCAGGTGTTCCGGTTCCTGGTAAATAGGCAGGATCAAAGTAATCCAAATCCAGGGTTAAATAAATTGGCCTTTTATTATCTAGCCCGATTAAAAACTCCAATAGTTCTTCATGGGAGTTCATTCTGGTCTTATTCTCTTCCATCCATTCAAACTCTTCTTGGGTGCCTGATCTTATCCCATATTGAACCAAATGATGGCCTTTCCCAAAATGGTCAAGGACCCTTCGGATAATGGAGGCGTGGGAATAATGATATCCCTCATATCCATCTCGCAAATCCGCGTGGGCGTCTAAATGGACTAGAACCAAATCCGGATAGGCTTCTAGATATTTTTTTATGGGAGCATAGGAAATGGAGTGCTCTCCACCAATTGTGACTAGTTTGCAATTGTCTCTTTTAAGGTCAAGGCCTTTAAATAAGGAATAGAAATGTTCATTGGCATGAGCAAATTGCTCTTTGGCGTCCTCAGAATTTCCAAGGTCCAAATTTCCCAGATCGTATAGATTCGTTATATTTTCAGTATTTAGATGAAGATATGGGGAGTAGGTTTCAATATTATAGGTGGCCTTTCTTAAATGATCTGGACCATTTTTTGTACCTTTCCGGTAACAAGCGGTTCCATCAAATTCAAATCCGACTATACAAACACTATCAGCCTTAAATTCGCGTGATGGTTTTGCCTGATCAAAAAGTAGCAACTTCCACTCCTTATTAATGTGTTAGAAATCGCATTTTATAACGAAGTGATAACTTTAGGTAAAGATTTTTTTACTTACCTATAAAATTTGCTTTTCTTTTTTCCAAAAAGGCCTTCAGTCCTTCTTTTTTATCTTGGGTGCCAAAAATCCATTTGAATGCTTCTCTCTCAGCAAGAAGTCCATTTTCCAAAGTAGAATCACTACCAATTCGGATAACTTCTTTGCATTTTTTTATCACCAGCGGAGATTTGGTTTTGATAAGTTCAAAAGTCGCAACAGCTCCTTGGATTAGCTCCTCTTTATTGCCAAAATCTTTTTGGACCAAACCTATTTCCAAGGCCTCATTAATTTTAATATTTCTTCCGGTATAAATAAGTTCCCTAGAACGAGCAATTCCTACGTAACGCATAAGTCTTTGAGTTCCACCAAAGGCGGGAATTAGCCCAATATTAACCTCAGGTTGTCCAAAAACAGCGTTTTGGGTGGCATAAATTAAATCACATGCCATGGCCATTTCACACCCTCCACCCAAGGCAAAACCATTTACGCAAGCGATAACAGGGATGGGGATGGTTTCTAAAAGTAAAGTTACATCCTGACCAAGCTTTGCAAATATATAACCTTCCTCCGGGTTCATCAGGTCCATGGCCGCAATATCCGCACCAGCAATAAAAGCCTTTTCGCCGGCCCCAGTAAAAATAATTCCCCTAATTCCACTTGGTGGGTCGGATAAAACCATTTTTAGTTCATTTAGGACTTCCCCTGAAAGTGCATTTAACTTTTCTGGTCGATTTAAGGTTAAATGGAGGATTTCATTTTTAACTTCAAGTAATAAATTTTTCATGATGGTTCCGAGAAAGGGCCGGATATGCCGGCCCTTAAAAGTTATTTTGCTGCTTTTTTAACAGGTTTCATGTCAAATTTTCCAGAGGTATGAACATAAAGAATGCAATCCTCTGTTGATATACAATTGGTAACATGAGGATCATTAGCACTGTCCATGAAATAAGATCCTGGTCCAAGTTTTTTAGGGGATCCTTCAGGTCCTGTTTCAAGGGTTCCCTGAACTACCACCCCATAAAGATTTGCTGAATGGGTATGATTTTCAATTTTTGTGCCTGCCTTAAACTTATGGAAAGCTCCATGTTTTCCCTTTTTAAAATCCCCCCAGACGACTGCCATAGAAACCTCATCTGGTCTTCCAGGATTTGGAATCCATTGTAATTCTTCCGAAGAAACGGATTTAGATTTCATATGGGACTTAGCAAATAATTGTTGACCCCCTAAAAGTAAAGAAAGGGCGATGAGGACGCGAAAAGATGCAAAATTTTTCATAAAAATCTCCTTTTTTGTTTTTGGTAATCAAACTGCCAAAAGATTAATTTGAAAACAAATTTCTTCAACCAAACCAAAATATTTTGATTGTCTAAGTGAATTATTTAAATTTTCTTTATTTTTGGAATAAGTATAAAATCATGGAAACGGATTTATTGATATTCAAGGAGGACTAATAATGAAAATCTATTTATTCCTAATTGCCTTGCTAATTTCAGCAAGAAGCTTTGCGGAAGAATCGAACAATGATTCAATCATTTCCTGTACATCATGGGGTACAAACAGAATAGACTGCTTTGCCCAAGGAACCGATTCGGCAATGTATCACCGATGGCAAACCGGAGGTGCCTGGTATGGTTGGGAAAACCTGGGAGGATATCTAACTTCACGACCTGAATGCATTTCCTGGGGTCCAAACCGAATTGATTGTTTTGCAAAAGGCCTTGATCAAGCGATGTATCACAAATGGTGGAACGGATTTGCTTGGGGGGGATGGGAAAATCTTGGTGGATACCTGACTTCTGAACCAAATTGCGTTTCTTGGGGTTCTAATCGCATCGACTGTTTTGTTAGAGGTCAAGATCAAGGATTATGGCACCGATGGTGGGATGGATCCTCCTGGGGTGGCTGGGAATCACTTGGCGGTTACATTACTTCAAAACCAAATTGTGTTTCTTGGGGACCAAATAGAATTGATTGTTTTGCCAAAGGACTTGATCAGGCCATGTGGCATAGATGGTGGGATGGCGCTGCTTGGGGTGGTTGGGAATCCCTTGGTGGTTATATAACTTCAGCTCCTAATTGTGTTTCTTGGGGTGCTAATAGAATAGATTGTTTTGCAACAGGACAAAATCAGGGCCTTTGGCATAGATGGTGGGATGGTGCCTCTTGGGGTGGTTGGGAATCCCTTGGTGGATATGTAAAGGCAGGACCAAATTGTATTGCTAGATTAGGAAATCTTCTCGATTGTTATGTTGCCGGCTCAGATTCTGCCATGTATCGAATCCGATTTAATGGGGCCAATTGGCTTCCTTGGCAAAATTTAGGTGGTGGACTTACCTCCGCTCCTGAATGTGTATCTCCTAATTTATACAGAATTGATTGCGTGGCCAGAGGTTGGGACTGGTCTCTATGGCATAGGAGATTTATGATTTTTTCTTCTACCAGTTGGATGTCTCTAGGTGGAACGATAAAATCAGCACAAAAATGCGATCCAAAAGACTCCTCCTACCTTGATTGCCTTGGACTTTAATTAACAAAATCCCCTGGTAACTCCAGGGGGTTTACTCCTACTTTCCTTGGATAGTTTGAATAATTGAAGAAAAATCTAAGTTTGGATATTTTTTTGCGTGAATCGCATAAAGATTATGGGCCAGAGATCCCAATGGAATTGATGTTTTGGTGCTTAACGCTGCATCTAAGGCCAAGGAGAGATCCTTGCTCATTAGGGTATTTCCAAAACCACCCTGATAATCTCTAGATGATGGTACAGATTCCATAACTCCTGGGTAAGGATTATATTTTTCCAAAGACCAGTTTCCTCCTGAACTTTTTTTCATAATTTCAGATAATATTTTGGGATCTAGGCCATTTTCCACTCCCAGATTTATGGCCTCGGCGGTTCCAATCATATGGATGGCCAAAAGCATGTTATTGCAAATTTTTGCAACCTGTCCCGCACCAGATGAGCCTGCATGGAAAATATTGGCACCAATTTTGGATAAAATTGGTTTGGCCTTTTCCAAAATCGAATCTTCCCCACCAACAATAAAGGTAAGTGTGCCAGCAGCTGCACCACCTGTTCCTCCTGAAACCGGAGCATCGATCATTTCAAATCCTGCTTCAAGGGCGGCTTTTGCAACTTTTCTAGATGTTGCGGGGTCAATGGTGGAACAATCTATTAAAAGAGTGCCAGGTTTGGCGTTTTTTAAAATCCCATTATTAAGATATAGGTCCTCGACAATTTTACCCTGAACCACCATAGTAATTACCACATCGGCGCCTTTAAGATTTTCAGCTACAGAATTGGTTGGTCTGGCACCGGCCTTTCCCATTTCCTCCAAGGCCTGAGAGTTTATGTCATAAACATTAAGTTCAAAACCAGCTTTTAACAAATTTTTGGCCATAGGTGCACCCATATGCCCTACTCCGAAGAATGCTATTTTCAAATTAGGCCTCCTTAAAATGCTCATCCACAATTTTGGGGGAAACATTCTTTAATTTTTCGGGATTCCACTTGGGGTTTTGGTCTTTATCAATTAAAAGTGCTCGAATTCCCTCTTGAAAATCTGGATGTAAAGTAAATTGCTTTGCCATAATTAATTCCATGGCAAAGACTTCTTCTATAGATAGGTTCTCCCCTCTTTTTAATTGCTCAAAAATTACCGCAGCTGAGGTTGGAGATCCCTTTTTGAAGGTATTAATTCCCTTTTGAATCCAAGGGTCCGTAGTTTCATAAGAGCGCCAAAAGTTATCCAAATCAGTTATCTCTTCAAAATTTGCCAGTTGGATCAACTCGTCTGTTTTTTGTTTAACTTCAGATGGAATCTTTTTGTGATATTTAGTGATAATTTCTCTTATTTCATGAAGGCCAATAGTTATTTCCTCAATCAGAGCACCCAAATCTTTTGATTCCACATAGTAATCGGCCATTTTTAAATAAATTGCATCTCCTGCACCAATTCTTGCTCCTGAGAGTGCAAAAAATAACCCAATATGTTTTGGCATTTTATTCAAAAAGTAAGTACCACCGACATCTGGAAAAAGACCAATTGAAATCTCCGGCATTGCTAGCATGGAGTTTTCTGTAACTATTCGAAAAGAACATCCATTCATGATCCCAATTCCGCCTCCCATAACAATTCCATCTGTCAGGCAGATTATTGGCTTGGTATACTTATGTATTAATAAATCAAGATCATATTCAAATTTGAAAAAATCACCTGCAGGTTTTTTTTCCTTCATTGCCTTATATAGAGAAACAACGTCCCCGCCTGCGCAAAATGCCTTGGGGGAATTTGATTTGATCATTACTTGGAAAACACTTGGATCTTCTTGCCATTCCCTTAGGGTTCTGGTCATGGTTAGGATCATTTCCAAATTAAGGGCATTTAAAGTGTTGGGAGAATTTAGTGTAATTATTCCAACTTTGTTTTTCTTTTCAGTTAAGATCAAATCACTCATCTGATTTCCTCTGTGGCCCTATCAGAAAGCATTTTTCTGGCAATGATTACGTTCATAATTTCATTTGTTCCTTCTAATATCTGATGTACTCTGGAATCCCTCATAAAACGTTCCACGGTATATTCTTTTGTATAACCATATCCTCCAAAAATTTGAATGGATTCATTGCAAATTTTAAATCCTTCATCACTGGCGAACTTTTTTGCCATTGCACAGTACACAGATTTATTGGGATCATCCTTATCCAACTTATAAGCCGCGAGCCTAACCATCATTCTAGCGGCCACTAATTGAGTGGACATTTCTGCTATTTTAAATTGAAGGGCCTGAAAATCAGCGAGCTTTTTACCAAATGCCTCTCTTTCATGCAGATGTTTTATGGCAAGCTCCAAACATTTTTGAGCTGCCCCGATGGAACAGGTTCCTATATTAATTCTTCCTCCATCAAGTCCTTTCATGGCTATTTTAAACCCTTCTCCTTCCTTGCCTAAAAGATTTTCTTTTGGGACTTTCACGTTATTGAACGTGATCATCCTTGTTGGTTGGGAATTCCATCCCATCTTATCTTCATTTTTTCCAAATTCTATTCCTGAACAATCTCCTGCTATAACTAAAGCAGAAATTCCCTTAGGTGAATTGTCCCCAGTCCTAACCATTACTACAAATAAATCTGAAGCCCCTGCTCCTGATACAAATGCCTTGGTCCCATTTACAATGTAATGATCACCATTAAGAATGGCAGTAGTTTTTAAAGCCGCTGCATCCGATCCGGACCCAGGTTCTGTAAGACAATAAGAACCCAAAAGTGAAGCTTCCGATAACTGAGGACAATATTTTTTGGAGATTTCAGGTTTTGCAAAACTTGAAATCATCCAATTAACCATATTGTGGATGGTGATGTAGGCTGCTGTAGAGGTACATCCTCCTGCCAATTCTTCAAATATTATGGCAGCATCAAGACGGGTAAGCCCAATTCCACCGAATTCCTCCGGTGTATATACACTCATAAAACCAAGCTCACCTGCTTTTTTTAAAACTTCTTTTGGAAAGTATTTCTCTTGATCCCATTTGGAAGCATTAGGGGATAATTCTTTCTGTGAAAAATTTCTTGCCAAATTTCTTAGCTCTATTTGCTCAGGGGTTAACTCTAAATCCATTTTTTTTCCTTATTTAAGTTGGATAGTCATATTTAAGGGACCAGCGTGTTCGTCTTCGAACCATCTTGAGGTCACAGTTTTTGTTTCTGTGTAAAATCTGAAGGCCTGTTTTCCATATGCATGGGTATCCCCATAAAAAGAACCCCGCCAACCTGTAAAAGAGAAAAATGGAAGTGGGACTGGAATAGGAATATTAATTCCCACCTGCCCTACCGCTACTTCATTTTGGAATTTTCTGGCAGCTGCACCTGAGGAAGTGAAAATGGAAGTTCCGTTACCATAAGGATTGTTATTTATAATTTCTAGGGCCTCGGTTAAATCTTTAGCGTGTAAAAGAAGTAAAACTGGGCCAAAAATCTCCTCAGTATAAATAGTCATTTCAGGTTTTACGTTATCAATAAGTGTTGGACCTAAAAAATTTCCTTTTTCCAATCCAGGGACAGTATAATTTCTTCCGTCCAATAAAACTTTGGCCCCTTCCTTTTCTCCTTTGGCAATTAATCCTTCAACTCTTTCTTTTGCTTTTGAAGAAATCAAAGGTCCATAGGAAGTAGTTTTTTCTGACCAAAGGCCAGGCTTTAAGGTCTTCATTTTTTCGGCGAGTTCAGGAATCCATTCTTGAGACTCTCCCACCAACACGGCAACAGAGATCGCCATGCATCGTTGCCCCGCAGCCCCACAAGATGAAGCGGCCAAAGCATTCAATACTTGATCTTTATTGGCATCGGGCATTACTACCATATGATTTTTTGCCCCAGCAAAGGCCTGGACCCTCTTCATATTTTTACAGCCCCTTTCGTAGATATGTCTTCCGACAGGAACAGATCCTACAAAGGAAACGGCCTTAATAACTGGACTATCTAACAGGAAATCTACTTGTTTGGCACCACCATGAACTACATTTAATAGCCCCTTGGGAAATCCACATTCGTGGAATAATTGTGCCAACATCATGGGTGTCAGGGGATCTTGCTCAGATGGTTTTAGTACGAAAGTATTTCCTGATACGATTGCAAGTGGGAACATCCAAAGAGGAATCATGGCGGGAAAATTAAAAGGTGTAATTCCAGCACAAACCCCAAGCGGCTGAATCATGGAATATGAATCAATTTTTCTTGCTACATTTTCAACTGTTTCACCCATCAAATGATTGGCAGCGGAACAAGCATGTTCTACAACTTCAATACCTCTCCATACATCTCCCATTCCATCTTCAAAATTCTTACCGTTTTCCTGACATAAGATTTGAGCAATTTCCTTCTGATTATCTTTAAGTAATTTTTGAAACTTGAAAAAGTATCTAACTCTCTCAGGGACAGGAACATCCCTCCAGGTTTTAAAGGCCTCTGCAGCTGATTTAACTGCTAGTTCCATTTCACTATCCGTAGCAAAGGGAACTTGGGCCAATACTTCTTGGGTAGCTGGGTTTTTTACATCTTGCCACTGTGAAGCTTGAGAATCAAAAAATTCTCCATTGATAAAAAGAGGTACTTTTTTTGACATGAAATCCTTCCTTCGTAAATTTTGAATTTGCTCAATTTATCTTAGGGAAAATAAGGTGACAAACGCAAAGCGTTATTCAAAACTATAAAGAACTTTTTTAAAAGGTTTGATATTGGTTCCTTCCATGGAAAAAAGTATTTCAAAAGGCACTTTGATTTTATTGCCCTTTTTATCACTTATTAGCTTAGGTTTGTCCCGGCGATCATCCGGACCCGGTTTTTCAAATTTTAATACCCTTAAAAAGGTTTTTAAAGTGAATCTATTTTCTATAAATCCTTTTCCGAACTCTGCATATGTTTTAACGAACTTGGAATAATTAAATTGATTTCTTAAATGATACATTTCTTTAAGGGAATTTAAGGCCAAATCCATTCCTTTTATTGTTTGTTTTTTCAAATAATCAAGGCAATCTTTAAATATTGGAATGCCTACATCTTCACAAACCTCTTGTTTGGCATCTTCAACATTGGCAAAAAATCCTTCTAAATAATCTGTCGCCTCCTTAATTGCTGTATCTTTGGGTGTGTCTAATGCAAACTTAATAAGTTCATCAGTTGCAAGGTCGGAAAGATTTATATCCATTTCAATCTTTAAACTTCCAATATCTTTGGTTGGAATATTTAAATCTTTTAATGCCTTTAATTGGCCTATTTTAAATCGTACTCTCTTAAGTTCTCGTTCTAATTTGTCTGCATCAACCTTATTTCGCATATAAAGGTATTTGTAATTTGCAGAATATCTTCGGCTTGTTTCTTCTGCCATTGGGTTAGTGGAAGTAATCTGTTGAAAATTACCAGTAAATACTTCCGTTCTCTGAGAGTCTTTACTTAAAAGACCCGAAGTCGAAGATTCCTTACTGTAAATACCTTCTAATTCTTCTCCCAAAGTATCTTCATCATACATTCTACTTTGGCTTACTACATAGCTAGATCCCTTTTTGTAATCAGCATTAATTAAAAATGGGATTGTTAAAAACGCTCCTTTTGCCTTTGTTTTAGAGTTAGAAACTTTATCACTTAATTTGAATACTCCGTACCCACCCATCCGAAATAATTGATCCGCTAATATTAGGTTTCCTCGAATTGCATCCAATAGTGCTGTTTCTACACTTACATCCTTAAACACGGATCCTGTTTTTTTTCCTTTAGTAAACTCGGCCTCAATTTTAATTTCCTTAGCAACTTTTTTTTCATTTAGATCGAAAATGTACTCAAAACTTTCTGACTTCCCCCAAATCTTTTCCATCGAAAATCCAGCAATAACAGCGGTCCCACTGATTACAAGTCCTTTATCTTTTAATTTTGAATAACTAATAAATACTTTATTATCTGCTAATTTTTTGATTAGTACTTCCCAAGTGGAATTTGCTATTGCCGCAAAACCCACTGAGACAGGGCCGGAAGTTATGCCGGCATTAAACGCCAATCCAAAGGCCCTATTAAAAATTAAACTATCTTCATTGGCCCAATCATTACTTAAACTTTTGATATCTTCTGGAATCTCCAGTGACTTTATTTTTTTTGCAGTTTGATAATTAGGTGCCATTCGGGAAGATGTATAACCAGCACTTATTGAACCTGAGATACTTAGGTCAAAACTTAGCATCGCCCAACCAGCAGGTCCTGTAGAAAAAGCTGCGCCCAGAGTTAATCCCTTATCTGACTGTTCAATCACTCTATACCCATTTTTATCATTTGCCTTTATTATAATTCCCTCTTCATCCACATTACTCAAATCATTACCCAAGGGATTAATGGCAAAGATTCTTTTAAACCTAGTATACTTCCCAGAAAGTACTGGACTAAACCCTGTACCGATATCAGTAGATATTGCACCATCTGAAAAACTTGTTGGTAAAGGAAAAGCATGGCTTATTTCTCCCGTAGGAGATACTGCAAGGGATAGGGGCATCCAAAATTCGGCCCCATATATCTCAAAAATTGGTATTAAAAAAATTGTAATAAATATTTTTTTCATAGATATAGGTTTTTCGTCATAAAACGGAAAAATTTTAACTCAAATTGGAAATAAATTTTATTTACCATGATCATTTGTTCGATAAATAAAAATGAAAATTTTAATTATTTTATTTCTTTCCTTTTCTTTATTTGCAGATGAGGAAACTGAAGAACCCAAAAGTGGTCTTTTTGAAAATCAAAAAGAAAAAATGATTGAAGAAGTGAATCCCAATAAGGATGAATTGGAATGTATAAAAAATTCTGACAATCGAAATGCTCTTAATCGCTGCAAAAAAACAATCCAGGAAAGAAAGAGGCTTGAAAGAAAGACTGAATAGGATTATAGCGCTTTGCGTTGATTTTTTTTTTTTTCTATACCCTATTTTCAACTCCTAATTTAAGGAGCACCATTATCTCAACTTTTAACCAAGGAGTATTGAAATGAAATTTTTAGTGATGTTCCTTTTTGCCCTATCCCTAACTGCCAGGGCCGATTTCGCTGCTGATAAAGCAAAAAAACTAGAAAAAATGAAAGCCGAAAATGCGCCAGCAGAAAGCATCGAGTGTGTTGAAAAGGCAGAGTCAAAAAAAGCCATGAGAAAATGCAAGAAAAAAATGAAAAAACACCATGAACAAAAAGAGCATTCAAAAGCCAAAGCTGAATCTAAGCCTAAAGCAAGTGCTCCAGAGTCTGCTCCAGCTCAGCCAGCAGAAAATGAACCAGAACATATGTAATTTAATGCTTGCGCTTTCAAGAGGGAAAACTCTTTTTTAAAGACAACCAATTTAATTATTTGATATTAAAAAATCTTAAACTACGGAGGATTTATGAAAACTTTACTTGCGCTTTTTGTTACTTTTTCTGTTTTTGCCAATGCCGATCAATTCGCAACTGAAAAGGAAACAACCCTTAAGAGACTTCAGGCTGCTAATACTAATCCTGAAGTTATGACTTGCGTACAAAATGCTAAAACCATGGAAGAAATGGCCTATTGTGAAAAAACACCAGAAACAAATATGGCCAAGCCAAAAGTTCAAGCAAAAGCTCCAGCTGGTCATTAATTTTTTGCGGAGGATTCTATCCTCCGCAAAATCCCCTTAACAATTCCCTGACAATTTTTTACAAATCCTTTCTATACCTCCAAAAAAATAGGGAGTAACTTTGGCCCAACGTTAACTTTTTTGGAGGTTTTAAATGAAAGTTCTACTTGCTTCTCTTGTTACCCTTTCTGTTTTCGCTGCAGACCCATTTGCTACAGAAAAAGAAAATACCGTAAAAAGGCTACAAGCTACTAATGCCGCTACTTCTGTAGTTACTTGTGTAGAAAATGCAAAAACAGCTGATGAAATGAAGGCCTGTGAAAAAGCTCCTGCAAATGAAACAAAACATGCAGAGGCACATAAAGGTCACAAGGCCGCAAAGACTAAGCATATCTAGTCATTATCACTTTATCATGAGCCCCTGTGAGTTTTTCATAGGATTGATGGCCATCCGCCACTAATAATACGGAAACTCCCAGGGCCCTTCCAACTTCCAAATCATGATCTGTATCACCAATTAAAATAATTTCCTTTCTATCAAAAGGAATTTTTTCAATGAGTTCTAGACCCCTCTTTACCTTTGAATCCCCAAAGGCATGCCCAAGACCATAAATGTTTTCAAAATAAGAATTTATACCAAAACTTTTGGTTATTTGATGAAGGTGGATTTCCGGGGCGGCAGATAGAATTGAGTGGGTAAAATTTGAATTCTTTAAAATATCTAGTACGTCAGGAAAAAGTTCAAGGGCCTTGATACCTTTTTCATAATGCCCAATGAATTCAAAGGCCACTTTCTCAAAAGGGTCAAATTCTCCCACCAAATTTAAATCCGTATAAAACTTTTCTAATGGAAAACAGAAACGGTCCTTATATTCTTCTATGGTAATTTTGGGTAAGCCTCTCTTTTCCAACAATATTCCCAATATCCCCACCGCTAAAGATAGATCATTTACTAGAGTACCATTCCAGTCCCAAATACAATGTTTATAATCCGAAATTTTTGAAAGAATGATAATTTACTCCTCTTTTTTGGCCAAAACCTGGGTATCAAAAATCAGATCATGTAATGCCATTTTATCAGCCCTAAAAGCAACCATAATAAATCCAATGAAAATTATTACACCCGAGCAGAACTTCCCAAGCGTTTCCCTAAAAAATGCCCTGACAAATCCCAGATTTTTCCCATTATTTTTATTAACTACCCTAAGACCCATAAGGATTTTTCCTGGAGTAGCTCCCTTATTTTTATAAAACCAACCATAGTATAAAAAGATCACTGTAAAGGAGACCAATAATGAAGCAATGGTTGGGGCATTGAATTCCATTTTATTGAAATCCACCCCTATCATCCTATCTATTGGAAACTCGATACAAGAAACAATTATTCCATCTACTAGGTATGCCAATAATCTTATCCAAAATCCGGCCGGTACATTCTCCATATAGACTCCTCTTTATATTGCTCATTTAAACCTATTTTAGCCTACTTAGGGGCTTTTATCATAGTTTTTATCCTGTAAAAACTCCTCTTTATATTGCAAAAAATTTTAAATAATAGACAATTCCCCCCATGAAGAAGGTAGTAATCGGTCTAGCTCTATTTGTTGGCATGGCCATTTATTTTCTAGTTCAAAAAACTCCTAATACGGTTTTGGAAAAGGAACCAATTTCAAGCGCTAAGCCATTAAAAATAAAGGATTCTATAACAGGACTTAAAGAAATTGCTAAAAGAAAAATAACTTTAAAAATACCCGGAAGGGATTCCTCTTTGCATCCCTGCCATAAGGTAATTGATAACTTGGCCGAAAGTTCTTTCGAAGAAATTAAAGAACAATCTGGTGAACTTTTTGATGTCTTTAAAAATGTAAATTGTATCAATGAATATTCCAGGGTGGTTAAAAATAATCCACAGATGCTCGAATTATTAAAAAATTGTGCCCTAAAATATACCCCCTACTGTGATGCTCTCATTTTTTTCCTTAAATCATGGGCCGTATCCTTAAAATACCCAGATACCATGGATGTTGCAGATTTAGATGAAAGTATTTTGGCAAACAAATTAATGTTTAATTTCAACTCCAACCCAGCATTACCTTTAGATGTACTTAACAAAAATTTGGTCATTTTAGATGAGTTAATTGCAAAAGATCCTTCCTTATATGGGGCACAGAAGGCAAAACTAATTCACCTTTTTGCTAAAGAATTCCAGTACAACGAAGATGTAGAAGAAGAATTTCAAAACACACTTGAATCTCTAAATTCCTTTAGATCTGACCCAGAAATTGAGGAAATGGTAATGGTTAAGACCTTAACCAATAAAAAATTTAAAAAGGAAGATGCCCTTAATAGAATCGATGAATTCATTGAAAAATTCCCAGGGAATCCAAAAGGGCCATATTACCGAGCTGCTTTAGAATGGAATTTAATGCAAAATCCAAAAGAGGCCAAATTCTGGTTGGAAAAAGCAAAATCTCTTGCACCAAATGACCGGCAAGTAATTCATAGTTATGAAAGCCTAAAAAATGCCAAGTTAGGTCAGTCTATCTTTTATTTTTCTTTTCAATTTAATCTAGAAAAAGTTTAAATTTATCTTCAAGTACTTAAAAAATTAGGCTTTTAAATCCAATTTATGTTATAAGGTATTAAAAAACTGGAGATTATTATTCTATGAGAAAGTTTATACTTTTAGCATTATTTTTTTCAGGAAATTTATTAAGTGCCCCAACAAATCTTTCCTTTTGTAAATCCCAACTTAAGGATAAGGCTCCATGTGAAATTTTAGGAGATAAGAAGGGGCCAAAGGTTATTAAGGACTGGGTAAAAAACCTTAGGAAAAATGAACTAAAAAGGTTACAGGATTTAGAAGAAACTAAAAAAGATATAGAAAATAAAAATAATTCATTGGCTGATTTAAAAAAGGAGCTTGATGTAGCAAAGGCTCAAGTTGTCTATAGGATGGAAGAATTTAAAGGACTTAAAACCCAATTTGACAATTTAAATGTCCAGCTAAACCAACAAACAAATGAATATAGAAACTTAAAGAAAAATTATGATGATCTCATAAGAAAACAAAGAAAATTTACTTCTGAACTTAGCGTTCAAAATCGCCTTACAATAGTAGCGGGAATTCTCTTTGTATTGGCCTTATTCCTTTTAATTAAAAAAGCAAAAGAATCCTATGATTCCAAAAAGGAAATTGCTGTTCTACGGGCAAAATTAAAAGAATTTTCAATTAATCCAGAGGAAAATATTGAATTCCCAATTCCACCAAAAACTCTAAAAGAAAACCATTTATCCACCCCACAATAAATGAGAAATGTATTTAGAATTATTATTATCTTTCTTGCTTTAACTGGTGCAGCTACCCTTTTAATAAATTATACCCATATTGAATTTGGAAATACTAATTTCTGGGACAATCATGGGGTCTTTTTTTTACTTTTTATAACCCTATTCCCAAGATTGACGCTGCTTTTTTCTAGTGTTCCTTTTGGTGGTTTTTTTTGGTGGCTAGGATTCTTTTTCGCCCCCAGATTATTAGTTTCAATCCTTGCAACTATCGCGTATTGGCAACAAAATCCAATTTTGGTTCTTATTTCTTGGATAGTCACCTTAGGAGGTGAATCGGGTGAAAAGATCTATTTTTTCAGAAGAAAATCCTCTTTTACCAGACACAAACCCATAAAATCAGATGATGTATTAGAAGCTGAGTTCAAAAGGAAAAATTAGTCATTTTCTTCCAAAAAAGAAAAATATAAATTTTCCAAGGTTATGTCACTGGCCACTTCAAAAGTTTTCCTGACTTTTTTAGGGACAAAGCAAGCAATGCCTTCAGATTGTTTCATATGAATGTTTATGGGATTGATAAAAATAATAAACCTTTCATTAACCCTTTTTGTCTTTAAATAAACTGGCCCCAACTCATCCATACAACCATGTAATGTAAATTCTAGTTCAAGCAAATTACACAAATTCCCTTCACATTTTGGATTGGCCACCAAAGTAACAAGTCCCACGTTCCCTATTTGGGATATTCCAATGGACCCTGAGGGTAACGTAAAAGCGAAAAGATTTAATGATATTAAGAAAAATATTAACTTCATCAGTTGTTCCTCCTTGAATCAACTGATTCGGTATTTTCCTAAATATTAATTAAGCGGCCATTGGTAAAAAGGAAGACCTGAGAACATTTTTCAATAAATTTTCAACTTCCTTGTCAGGGGTGTTCATATAATTTTTAGGTATAACTTGAAAGATGATCCTTTTTAAAGGTTCTTTTAGATGGTTATCAATATGGGCCTGGAAACCAGGATCAACTACCATAATGATTTTATCAAATGAATTAGAATTCCTTCCAGCATTAATCTTATCAAGTATCTGTTTTGAAAAAATTTCCATTTCATGATCTTGAGTTCCTTTTTTGGCCCTCAGTGCAGTCCTAAAAAAAGGCCCCCGGGTAACTCCTGGTCTGTCCGATTCCAGATCTTTATTCTTCATATTTGCTTTGGGATTTTCAAGTTTTAGGATTAATTTTAAATGATGATCTTTGCTGGAAAATTCATATATTTTTGCTTTTGATTTAGAGGCAACTAAAACCCAATTTATGGCCATAATTTCTCCTTTCCTTATAATAATACCTCATCTTTTTTATCGGCTGTATCGAAAAATTGGTAAAACATAACTAAATTTCGTTTATAATAAAAATAAATTAGAGGATAAAGTATGGATATTCCATCACTAGTTGAAAAAACAATAAGTTCTTATTTTTTTATTATTGGTATTTCGCTTTTAATTCATCCTGGTTTATGGATAAAAATGTTAAACCGTATTATTCAAGAGGATAGTGGGCAAAGGACTTATTTCTTTTTCTCTTTGATGGTGGGTCTTTTGGTTATCTATACTCATAATATTTGGGATTTCACCTCAGGCGCTTTAGTTACCGTTTTTGGCTGGGCCCTTTTGATCAAATCATCTATTGCTTTTATTTATCCAGATTTTTTTAAAAAAATTATTCCGAAAATCCAAAATATCGAAATTTACATTCGCCTTTGGGGATTATTTTTAAGTCTATTATGTCTTTGGATTTTAATCCCTTATTTTGGACCTTCAATTAGATTTTTTTAAACCAAAAATTATTTAGGGTTTAAAAATAGTACAAAAAATACCGATATAATTTGGATGAGAAAACTTATCCTCATATTTCTGGCCGTTTCCTGTACTTTAAAATATCCAGACCGGTCACCTACTAGTATTGTGGAAGTAAAAACAATACTTCCTGAGCAAGAATTTGTCTTTTTAATTGAATTTAAAAATGAACCCTTAGAAATTGAAAAAAAGGTTTTAACGGGATTAATTCCTAAATCCAAAATTGAGTTGTTTGATGATTATAAAAATGATTATTTCAAAAGGTTATATCGCTATTCTTTTGTAAGCAATTCACCAGATGAAGTCCTTTTAAAATTAAATTCAATTAAATTTATAAAAAGAATTGAACGGGTTTTTTTAATTGAAGACCTTTCAATTAAACCTAATCCAGAGGCAAAACCACTTACAAATGATCTTTTCTTTAATTACCTATGGGGTGTAAAAAACAGTGGCCAAAAGGTTTTTAAGGATCTGGATGATATACATTTGGAAACTCTAAACGGCCAAAGCGGAATTGATATCGACTGGAATGAAAAAATAAATGAAAGAATGAAAGATGAAGTGATCATAGCTGTCCTTGATAGTGGTGTAGATTATGACCATCCTGATTTAAAGGACAATATTATAAAAAATTATGCAGAATGTCCGGATGGAAAGGTGCCATTTAAACCAAAAGAGGACAAAGACGGAAATGGTTATATTGGAGATTGTATTGGGTGGAATTTTACTGGAAAGGACCTGGCAGGAGATAACCGACCTTTAGATGATATTGGACATGGTACCCATGTTTCCGGGATTATTGCGGCCATAACTTCAAACAAAATTGGAGTAACAGGGATTTCGAATAAATTAAAAATTTTACCAGTGAAGGTTTTGAAAAAAGAGGATTCAAAAGCAGGTGGGAATGTTAGTTCGTTATCAGACAGAGTCGCCAAGGGTATTCTTTTCGCCATAAAAAGAGGGGCAAAAGTAATTAATTTATCTCTTGGATGGCCAACTTTATTGGATACAAACTATTTGAGGGAGACTTTTAATCTTGCAAACCAACAAAATGTTACCATTGTTGCTGCTTCTGGAAATAACAATAATAATTCTCCAATTTTTCCGTGCGCCTATGAAAATGTAATTTGTGTTTCTTCCATTAGCGTAGATGGAACCGTATCCAATTTTTCAAACTATGGTGGTTATGTTGATATTCTGGCACCAGGAGATACTATTTTATCCACTTTTCCTTCCATAAAAACCCCAGAAATTTTCTTTGCAAAAGGTTACGAAATAAAAAATGGAACTTCACAAGCATCCCCTTACGTTGCAGCCGCTGCAGGAGTTTTAAAAAGTATTTATCCTGGAATTTCGGAAAATGAATTGGCGGCCAGACTATTTCTTTCTTCAAAAACCATTCCTTTCAAAAATGAAAAATATATATCTGGTGGACTCTTACAATTAGGTGCCTCAATAGAAATTGAAGAGAAACCACTTATAGAACCAATTTTAAAAGAAATTAATTCAATCCCTTTAAATCTTGGGGAAGAAAAATTCATCCTTCCTATAAAAATTAAAAATTTCTGGAAAGAAACAAATGAAATAAGCGTAAAAATTACTTCCTTATCCGAAAATATCGAATTGGAAAAACAGGACTTTCATTTTGATAACATGACGTCAGGAGAAATAGAAACAATCCCTATTTCCGGCAAAATCAGAAGCTTGGATGAGGATAATAATTTTGATTTTGAATTAAAAATAACTTATGAAGGAATCCCACATTCCTTCAAACAAAATGTAAAAATTGTGAACCTTCCTGGTAATCACACAAAAATTATTCCGCTCGAAGGACTGACTGAAAATGATTTAATTAAGAAAGACCAATTTTTATTTCCAAAAATTAAAACCGTGACGGACCCCTTGTTTTACTCAAAAAGTCCATTTTATTACACTTGGGAAAAAAAGGAAAAGGAAGCTGTTTTAAAAATTTTTGGTTTAAGCGATGGAAATTTCCACCCCTTAAACCCAATATCGATTCCTGGAGGAATAAATATTTTATCGGTTATTCTACTTGATGCTAATTATGATGGAAAAATCGATTTTTTTATCAGAACAATATCAAATATTGATGAGAAACAATTTATTATTTTTAGCTATTTTGACCAAGAAGGAAATCCTTTATTTGGTGATAAATCCCATTGGTATTTTACACCCGAATCTGTGGTTGAAGATCTAAATAGAATAAACTTCCTCCATTTTTTTCCTTATAATAGTGAAACACTAGGAAAAGTAGCAATTCCAGTCCAATTACTTAATGGTACCGTTCCCAAATTAGATCAAAACCCAGATCCTTTTGAACCCAAAGATACACGAAAAAGCGCCCATATCTATTACTTTCCTCCGAAACTTGAAAATGAAAAAATGGTAGTAGGAACAAGAATAGTGGATAATTGGAAGCTCCTAAAATTCCTTAGAGTTAAATTTGACCTTGCCTTTAATGACTCCTTATTTTTATTAGAGTCCATTCCCCAAAACTTTGATGATTTAAAAAATGGGGTATCAAAATTTTTGATAACTGCAGGGAAAAACTTTTTTACAAAACCTTATATTTTGAAAATAAAAGAAAATTTTGAAGTAGAGATAAAAGGTTTAGAAAATAATGAATTACATTTTGAAGGATCCTATTTTTTTCCCATTACCGAACTTGGAGAAAAAACAGTTTTTAGAAATGGCCTGTCGATCTATAGTGTTTATAACGATGTAACTCTACGTTCATCGGGTATTGAAAAAGACAAATTAGTCTATTCGTCCGTTTATCGACAAAATAGACAGGCCGATACACTGGTGGGAGCAATGGCATCTTATAAAAAAGGGAATAAATCCTATTCCTTTTTCCAGACCAAAGGCCACTTAAAGGTTTTAATTCATGAGGATGGAAAGGAGGATGTAGTACTAAGCAGGCCAATTGTCCGTTTTTCTTTCATCCCTGGGGAGTTGTTTTCAGAAACCTTTTATCCCATAACTAGGGGAAAATTTCCAGCACTTTATGTCGATACGACACAAATATCTAGAAATGATGTATTTATTTTAACCATAGATGATCAGGGTAGATTAAGTTCTCCAATTAGATATAATCTACGAATTCCTGAAAATTGTAGATCGTTAAATCCTTCACCCTTTAACGGAAGCTTTTCTTTCACTTTATTATGTCAAGACAATCCTGGAGAAAAGAGCTGGTCTATTAGATTTATGGAGATCCAATGAAAAAAATATTGGCCCTATTGGTAATACTTCTAGCTTGCTCTACTACAGATAAAAAAAGATCTCCATCCTCTGGTGTAGATTTCCGAAATGGCTTGATTCCCTTAGAATACGGCGCCCAACCTGCAACTGACTTAATTTATAATGGTAAATTATTACTACCTGATGAGGCCCATAAGTTGGTTGTAGACAGCAATTATTCTTTAGATCTCTCTAAAATTGACCCGGATGATACTTCTGTCTTATGGAAAAATATTTCTCCACATCTTTTATCGGAAGATCTTGATTCACTTGAAATCGATCCACAAAAAAACCTTAATTATGAGGATTTAATTCCTTCCCGCTCCGGACGCATTCGTTTCACGGTTTCTCAAATAGGAGAAGATGGTGTTTCAAGAACTTTTACTTTGATGGCCTCGAAACAAATCCATAATATTTTATTAACCAAAAATTTATTAAGAAAACTTGGTTATACAATTCCTTCGATTAAATATATTCCGAGTACAAAAATAACTTTTTCAAGTTCTATAGCCAAAGAATTATTTTTATCCGATTTAAGTGCGAGTACCTTTGGGGATCCAAAAAGGTGGATTCCAGATTACGAAGAGCATCTTAAAGCAGAAGAAAGAATCCCCGATGAAAACGAAAAAGAAAACTATAAATCCTTTCTTTCTAATGAAAAAAAACAACTTTCAATTTTAGATCAATGCTTATCAAGAGATCTTGAACACAATTCAAAAAATCTAGTTTCAGGGAAATGTGGTGTTTTTCTTGGTACTAACTGGATTATAGAAGATAAGGGTAATAATTTTATATCTATCAAATCCCCATTTAGTGGTAAATGCCTTGATGTATTTGGAAAATCAAAAATGAATAAAGCAAGAGTTATCCAATACGAATGCAATTACAAAGATAATCAATTATTCGAAAAAATACCTGATGGTGATTCTTTTTCCTTAAAGGCCAAACATAGCGGAAAATGCATTACCTTTAGAGAAGGTTTAATTTTAAAAGATAGGTTAGTTCAAAAAGATTGTTCAAATGAACCAAATCAAAAATGGTCCATAAAAGAAATGGTTAACAATGATGGTAAGTTGGTTGATTCGGAAACGATTGAAATCCAGGATTTAGTGGCCATGCCTTCACAGGACATTTATTACAATCTGGCAATGGGATTTCTAACTCCAGAAATAATAGGTGGCAGAAGAATCCTTAACTCACTTCTTGTTCCCTACTCTCTAGCTAATATCCCCGAATCCGTAAATCTTTTCAACTGGAATGCCGGAAGAATAGTTAATAAGCAACTATTACTCGATTTTGAAATTGCTGAAAATTTTAATCCAAGTTTTGAAGACGCAAGATGGATCACAAGAAGAATTGTCAATCTTTCCAGAGAAGACTTTTCTGAAATTGTAAAAAAATCATATTTTCCAAAAGAAGTGGAAATTGTGGTAACAGAAAAGTTGATCGCAAGAAGAAATCAACTTAAAAACCTACTTTCCCTAGAAGGAAATGACCTAAAATTTGATCCAAATATTTCCGAGGGTAAATTTCTTAAGAAAGGAAAACTATTATTAGAAAATTATCCAGGTTATGCCTCCCGATTCAGCTTCGGGGACCCCGAATCTCCGCTATCAGGAACAGAAATAGGAAATTTTATCGGTTCAACGGCAGTATCCCAAGGAATAAGTGGTGCTATAAATTATATCAGTTCCGAATATCTCAATAATCAAAACCAACTTGAATCCTCACTAATGCAGAGACAGCAGGACCTTTATCTAGAACAATTTTTTAAATATTTAACCACTGGGGTTATGAGCAACATTCCTTTTGGAATTTGGATCTATCCGACTTTTGGAGGATCTCTTATTCTTTCTAGAGAGGTAGTAATTGGAAGTTATTTAGGAACTGACAATAAGTTGCAATTGGCCGATGTTGTAGGATTCTCTGTAAATGCTGGGGTTTTCGCTAATGTCGAGGGAATCACAACACCTATACCCTTAAGTGTGACAGGAAATGCACAAGTTCAATATGCGAGAACATTTTCACATTTAAAACCCATTGCATCCTTTAAAGCATCCTTTAAATATCCTTTTAGAAACGTGATTGTTCCTTATCTGCAGAGAAAAGCTGGAAAAGAATTTGTTAATTTCCTGGCCACAGGAAATTTAAATGAAATGAAAGAAGAAGATAAACAGAAACTTATAACTGAAACAATGGAAAAATTTAAAAAGGAGATCTCCGTAGGTGAATCCATTATTATTTCGGATAGCTTGATTTTTGGTGCCAATGCTGCTTTAGGAACTGGATATGGGAAAGTAATTAAACTAAATGGGCAAATTGGCGTCTCAAATTACACTTTATCACGACTTCATATTTTCCGAAAGGATGAAAATACAATCCATGTTTACAAAGATGTGGGGAATACCTCATCATTAATATTGGCATTTAGTTTTAGAGCTGTTGCCCCAATTTTAGATCTTACCATAAAAGAAGGTGGAGGTTACGCCAAAACAAAGTTTTATTCCCTGGATATTAATAGTAAAAATTCTGCAATTATTGAACACATTCAGGCTTTAAAAGGTCTATTTAGAAATAGTTCCTTAGAAGTTTTAAATAAAATTTCAAAACCCTATATTCTTAAACATAAGTATGCTGAATCAATGGTAAATTTGGGGTTAACTGCTTTCAGTGTTACAAATTTAAATGATAGAGATCAAATTGAAATCCAACATCCTGAAGGTGCAAAAAAAACATTTTTCCAATCTAATGAATTTACCAGAAGAGGATTAAATATAGAGGAATTTGCAATTGAAACATTGGATGGAGCACTTGGAACATTCACTAAAACTGGAATAAATCTTCCTCCACTTTCAAAAGGATCCCCTGCTGATTCTATTTTAGGTTCTGGTTTTTTATATAGCTCCACTTTCGAGGGAGAACTCTCCAATAATTTTAAAGAAGGAATTTTTAAAAAGGGCGATCTTTCTTCCACTTTCGGAACTATCAATAAAAGTTTTCGAGGATTTATTATTTCAAAAAATAAAGCAAAGAAAATTGTTGATGAACTTAACAAAAAATATTCGGTCTCACTTTATCCTGAAGAAGTATTATCCCAGACCAAAAATCTTTTTTTGTATGAAATCTCCCTAAATATCCTGGTCTATGAAAACGGTATTGAACATTTTTCTGAACTCTCAGAAGAGGAATTTGAATCCATTATAAGAAAACATATTATAGGAGGTGCCAAATCCCTTAAACTGGCCCAATTGGTTAATCGATTTAAACTTTACAAATGGCATCTGGAACGTAGAAATTATGAAAAATACTCATTATATGGACGGTCCCTTTTATCTCTCTTTGAACGTTATTTAAGTTTGGATGGTTTTAAAGAAATTTTAGGAGGAGATTCTAATTTTTTCGTATTCTCAAAAATTTCAGGATTTAGGAATGAAGATGAGGCAGGAGATACTGCCATTATTTCAAATTCAATAGGACAATTTGGCTCGGAAAAAACCCAAGGGCCCATTTCCTCCATTATGAATCAACTTGGGATGACTCCCTCAGAATTTTACGCCTATTGGATTCGAAGCAGAGTTAACTGATTTTATTTTTCTCCGTTTACTCGCAAATGAAACCATTAAGGTTATCACCAATATTATTTTAATTAAATTCATTTATGATGTAATTTAATCCATTTTTTTTCTTCTTGCAATATAAGGCAGTAATAATTTTAGGTATTTATTTCAGCTTTTGCCACCTTCATTTGCGAAATATTAACCTGAAGTGAGCCTAGGGTTTCCTCCACTTTCCCTACAAATAAAAAAGCCTTTTCAAGGACCAAAATATCTCTGAATGCCAGGTATGCTGGCGGAAAAATGACTGATTCAATTAGACCTGTTTCATCGCTAAAAGTGACAAAGCACATGGGCTCATCGTTTTTGGTCCTTACCCTTTTGTGGGTAACATAAATTCCAAAAAGGATAACTTCTTTTCCCACATGATATCTAAGATCAATAGCTCGCACTCTTTTTTTAACCAATAAACTTTTTCTATAAAGCACCCATTCTGGAAATGCCACAGCTCCATCCAGATATGAAAGTTCCCAATTAATCAGCTTTTTTGAGTCGTATGGTCTGACAACAGGCAAATCCAAATCAATTGTCTTTCTACCATATTTATAAGCATAGATCTTCCACATCTGGGAGCAAAAATTTTTATTTATGGAATGAAACGCTCTTACCTTCACCAATATTTTTGCATCTTCAAAAGAAGGATTTACCCTTTCTAAAAAATCATCAATACTTAGAAATATTCCCTTTTCTCTTTCACTTAAAATTTTCCTTGTACAGGAATTGGAAAGTCCCTTTAACTGCATAAGACCTGTTCGAATGGTATCCTTATGACCATAATATTCGTAGAGACTATAATTAACATCAGGAGGGAGAATTTTAATATTCATCCGCCTGGCCTCATCTAAATAAGCAAATGTGGAATAAAATCCTCCTTGATTGGAAATAACTGCTGCCATAAATTCGGCTGGATAATTTGCCTTAAGATAGCAGGATTTAAATGAAACCAGCGCATAACTCGCCGAATGGGCCTTGCAAAACGAATATCCCGAAAAACTCAAGATCATCTCCCAAACCTGATCAAGCGTTTTTTTTGTAATATTTTTTTTCATGGCGTTTTCATAAAACTGGATCTTATATTCTTCCAATTTTTTTTTCTTTTCCTTCTTATCCAAAATTTTTCTTAAATTATTCCCTTCGGTGCTTGAAAAATCTGCTAATGCCATGGCCACCTGGGTGACCTGTTCTTGGTAGACCATGATGCCAAAGGTTTCATCGAGTATAGGCTTTAAAAGAGGGTGAAGATGTTCAAATTTTTCTCCATGAAGCCTACGAACAAAATCATGAGCAAACTTGTTTGCTGCAGGTCTTATGATTGAAGAGGCAATCACAATATGCTCAAAATCTGCTGATTTCATTCGAGATAAAAGAAGTCTTGAGGCTGGGGATTCTATATAAAAGACTCCCATGGTATGTCCATTTTCAATAAGTTTTTTTGCCTTTGGATCATCCAAAACTTTTAAATTCTGATAAAGATAATTTTTTCCATGATTTTTATTAACTGCTTCAATGCAATCGCGGATTACTGCAAGTGATCTATTTCCCAATAGATCTATCTTCACTAGTTTTCCCATCTCCGTCTGTCTTTTTTCCCATTGTATTACCGGAACACCCTTAGGGGTTAATTGAATTGGAACATATGATGCTATTGGTTTTGGGGTTATAACAACTCCACCTGGATGCACTGACAGAGTTTGGAAAAGGTCCTGAATCCTCTGGGCATGAACTACTATGTTTTGCCAGGTTTTATTAAGTTCCACTCTGGGAAACCTTTTAATGATGTAATTTATTTCATCAGGAGGAACTCCAAATACTTTTGCCACTTCTCGAAGAGAGGATCTGCCTTGAAGAGTATTATAGTTCGATACCATTGCACTATGATTTGGATATTTTAAGAAAACATAATCTAAAAGGTGATCCCTTTCATCCCAGGGAAAATCAATATCTATATCCGGTGGATCATTTCTCTCAGGATTTAAAAAACGATCAAAAAATAGATTATGCTTTACCGGATCTACTTGTGTAATACCTAGAAGAAAGCTTACCAGAGAAGACGCTGCCGATCCTCTTCCACAAGTTCTTGGTGAATTAGAAACAATATCTTCCACCACCAAAAAATAGGAAGAAAACTCCTTTTGGGATATAACTTTAAGTTCATGCTCTAACCTTTTAATAACTGTGTAGTGAGCACCTTGCGGATAGCGAAAATTAATTCCCTGATAACATTTTTTTTTCAAAATTTTATCACATTCTTCAGGATCTAAATTATTAAACCGTGGAAAGATAATAGAAGGTTCAGTCACATCAAAATGACAAATTTCAGCAACTTTATAAGTATTTTCTATGGCATCGATATATTGAGTAAAAAGATTATAAAATTCAGAAGGAGGATAAAGACGGCAATATTCATTATAGTTATCTAATCTAATACTAGATAATGTCTTATTTTCTCTTATTGCAGAAATAAGCATATAACTAAAATGATCGTCCGGATTTATATATCTAGCTCTGGTTGTGGCCAGAAGTCCAATGCCCTTCTCTCTGGCCCAAAGGACATCTTGATGGTTAAAAAATCCTGGGGAAATTTCAAAATATATCCGATCATGGGAAAAAGACCCAAAAATTTCTGATAGCAGCTCCTTATGATCAGAAAAAAGTACCACATCATTCGATATTTCACAGAGATATGAATTAAAATCTTTCCGGTCAATTTTGTTGAAATTTATCAAGGAAATCAAAGTAGATAATTTTTCATAACCGTATTTGCTGGAGCAAATTACCACCAAACGATAATCCAAAAATTTAATTTCCGCACCAATAAGGGGGATGATTCCTTTTTCCTTGGCGGATTGAAGAAAGAACTGAAGTCCATAAAAACCATTTGTTTCGGTCAATGCTAATGTTTTTATATTATTTTTTTTAGCAAATTCCAGTATCTCATCAATATGACAAAGACCTTCTAAAGGTGAAAAACTGGAGTGCACGTGCAAAGGTATCCCCATTAGGATATTTCCTTGCGATTTAGAAAAATCTTTTCACCAAATTTATCTTTGATTTGATCGATAACAGGGTTAGTTTTATTTTCATCAAAAAGGGAGAGCTGGATCTCAGAGTTTTTCAAATCTAAAAACTCCAGCGATATGAATCTCACAGTAGTTCTACGAATATAAATTTTTTGAAAAATTTCAAAAACGACAGGCGAAATATCTTTTAAATGATTACTCTCAATTTTTAGATTTTTTTCTTTGGATGCAAATTTATAGTCACTATAACGTAAGGAAACTCTAACCTTTTGGGCAAAAATTCCTTCTTTACGCATACGAAAGGTTGCCTTATCAAGATGATGGGAAAGAATACTACGTAACACTACTAAATCATTAGTGTCTTCCTCCAGATAGGATTCTTCAAATAATACATTTTCCTTTAATGATGGATAAAGAGGTGTCTGGTCTATGCCTCTGGCCATTTCAAAGACAAGATTGGCCTTCTTCCCAAAGGCAATTTCCAAAGCAAAAAAATTCAAACCTAAGATATCAGAGACTGTTTTAAGATTAAGGTCATCAAAACAGGTATCTTGATTTTTTTTGGTCATTTCCCGTATGACCGGTAGTACGGTTATGGGCAGCGGTGCCAAAAATTCAGGTTCGGTCCCGTCTTGTATTCTGAAAATCTCTTTAAAATTTGATGCTGATTTTGCAGCTACCTTAGATACCATTTTATTTTTAGAGCTACCAATGGATGGCAAAATCCTAAAATCTTTTTCAATATCCTTTTGAATGGAGTATGCAATATCTGTTATATGACCAAGTAGTTTCTCCATTCCAGTCATATCTAAATAGATATGACCTGGTTTTTCAATTTCATAAACTGGTGTCATTTTAGATATGATTTTTTCTTCAATCTGCTGATTGATCCTTTTGTAAAAATCCGGACGAGGAGGTAATATTTTTAAATCTTTGCAAAGCTTTTTTGCATGTGCGCCGGACATACCCTTGTTTATGCCAAATTCTTTAGCCTCAGAGGAAACTTCCCATAAAACCGCTCGATCGCTGGTTAAAGGTGCTATGGCAAGTGGTTTTTCCCTTAAAGAGGAATCAACTACCCTTTCAATGGCGATGGGAAATGAGGTGATGTTGAGATAAATGATCTCTTTTTTCACTTTGTTTTTTTGAGTTTTCTATAAAGCTCTTTTCTTCTTTTTGAAAGTTCTTTTTTTACTCTTTCTAAATAAGATTGATGTTCTTGTGAATTCTTAAGTCTTTCTTTCAGCAGAATCCTCATTTCTTTAGCCCACTCTTTCTGCTTTTGTTTCTGTTTCTCAGTTGGTTGGGGCACCTTGATTACTATTGGACTTTTTCTGCTTTCTCTAAGGAGTTCCTTCTTTCTTTTTGCCAGTTTTTTTTCCGCTTCAATTTCTTCAGGAGATCTTAATGATTCAATTTTTTCCTCTAAAAGGGGAATCAGGTCTCGATCCTCTAATCCCTGAGCTTCGAGTACCTTAATTCCATACACCTCCTCTAAATATTCCCTGAGCAAGGAAATTATGGCCCGATGAGGATCTATTCCAAAGCGTTGATAAAAAGAGAAGGCACCTATGCGATGAATGGCATAAGTTCCGGTTGTGTGGTAGGAATTTAGAAGTGGCAAGACCCTATAATCCGAAGGTCTTAAGCCGATTCCGGAAGAATTATCCCTATCTCGCACATGATGGGCGACTTCTGCTGGTTTACCTGTCACCAGACATTTCCTCATACGGGCCCATTCTAAATAACGTTTATTTCTATAAGCTAATTTCTTCATAAATATTTTCTAATGAGACCGACAACGATCCCCTCTATTTTAAAATCTCCTCCACTTATGATAATCGGCTTTAATGCTTGATTGGCCGGGTGAAGTTCAATACGATTATTTTTCTTGTAATATTTTTTTACGGTAGCAGCGCCATCTACTAAAGCAACTACCGTATCGCCTGCTCTGGCCACTTTTTGAGATCGCACTACGATATAGTCTCCATCCATAATGCAATCTTCAATCATGGAATTTCCCTTAACGTGAAGAGCGAAACAATTCCCCTTAGATACCATGGCCTCTGGAACAGATATTAACTGAGTCTCTAAATCCCCTACGACATCAATAGGATATCCAGCGGCAACATCCCCAAGAATTGGTATTTGCACCATAGATTCGGCGGTAGTGGTAAGCTCAAATCCCCTAGTATTTTTAGATTCTTTTAAAAGTCCGGCATCTTTAATATATCCAATATAGTCCTGCACTGAACCTTTGGATTTAAATCCAAAATGATTTTGAATTTCACTGTAGGTGGGATAAATTCCTTCCTTTTGGTTGTAGTTGATGATGTAATCTAGCACTTCTTTTTGTTTTTTGGTCAAGGTCATTTTCGCATCCATACGTTTTCCATACGAACAGATTATCCGTACTCTTTACGTACGTAAAGAAGAAAACTTAAATTTTTTATAAGTTTTTTTTAAAGATCCAATAGTTTTAATAGGTTAGGATGTTTTTCAAAAAAATACCCTTTCTTAGGACCAATGCCGCCATGAATTTTCCTTGTGTCTTAATACACTACCACGGTTTCAACTCTGACAAGGTTAGTGAAATTTCAAATAAGATAAATTAAAAAATAAAATTATTTTAAGTTATTTACCCTCTAGTAAAAACGGAATTTTATTGGGTTTAGAGTGCCTAATTTTATCAATCTTAAATTCACCTAAAAATTTTAAAGGTGAGATTTTTTTATTTATTTTTTCTTTAATGTTTTGCTGAATTTCCTGGAGTTTCTCTGATGGAAAAACATCTGATTCTGCAATCAGTATGAAATGAAAAGAATCATAGTTTTCATTTTTATCAAAATCATCAAAAATAAAAACCGAATCAAATTTGACTTGAAAAGATTTTTCTGGAGTCATTGATTCTATTCCATAATGTATTTCCTTATCTGAAATAAAAATGGATTTTCTTAAATTAAAATGGGGTGGGATGTAAATTTCAGAAGGACTTTCGCTATTTCTTCCCTTCCATGTCATAAAAATAAATTTTTTATCCTCAAAAAGAACTTCTTTACCATTTTCAATTCCAACCCAATTTAAAGGTACGGCTTTATAACTCGATTTGATCGTATCATTATAATAAAAATGCATAAGATCGCCCTGTATTCTTCGCGGATAGGATCTAACATCCCTCTCTAAATCCAATCCTCCATGGAATTTATCCCCTATGGTAAATGTATCCATGTCAATTTTTCCGCCATCCCAGGCCCATCTGATGGAGGATATAATGGGTGAATAGAAATTTGGATTTAGAATCTTAGGATTTTTTGGTTTGGACAATTCCATTCCTTGAAAATATGCCTTAAGTCCTCGGTTAGCATCATAGGACCTTTTTTCTCCCCACCCACCAAATTCCGAAATGATTGGAGGCCCTTTTATATTACGACCAGAAATTCTAAAAGATTCCAAAATATTTAAATAGGCCCCATTTGTTATTAAGGGAGTAAATGGACTAAAAGTGCCTCTTCTCTCATCGTACTTATGAGCATTAAATGCAAAACCTTTTAAAGGAGGATTATCAAGTAAGAATTCACCTCGTGGAGAAATAAAGAAAAGGCCAATATTCCAATATACTGATGGTTCTGCAAACAATAATTTCCCTTCAAATCCTGTTTCATCCATCACTTTCCTGGCCTTTAGGTAAAAGGGCCATAATTTGTTATTCAACCATTCTTGGGGACTTAAAGGAGGGTTATAGGCCCTAAGCCCACCTTCCGATGGTTCATTCCAAACATCCAGACCTAATATAAAATTTAATTCTTGGGGTGTTAATCGTTTTTTAAGAAAGGTTAATAATGTTCTAAGTTGCAAAAAAAATTCATCATGAACATGACGTTTGCCTTTATCCGTATTAATTTCAATGTTATTCCAAAAATTCCTATGTGCCGCTTTAACCGCAGAATTGGTGAAATAATTTTGCGACCAAGTTATACAGATTTTTCCACACCTTCCCTTTGGTAATCCCATTCCATCTACAATCCATTTCGGGGCTCCATCCTGATCCCAGTCCGGCCCATTTCTTGTTGGAATATTTTTATTCCTAGTTGTAATCCAGGCGCTAAATAAATCTTGATGATAATCTAATATAACATAGATTTTTTTACTAATGGCCGATTTAAGCAAAACCAAAAGTTTCTCAAGGTATTCTTCATTGATTTGATCTACATTCGTATGGATGCCTTCCCAACTAATTAACCATCTAATAATATTTGAACCCGATAGTTCCTTATAATGATTTAAATAAAAATCTGCCTGCTGAACTGGAATTGGTAAAAAACCAAAATTTGGTCTTTTGGAAAAATCATTAATATTCCATCCACGAAAAGAAACTTCTCTCCCCAAACCATCTACAAAAACATAATCTGTTTGCCCATCAAAACTTTTAACTTTTACAAGGATTTCCTCGGATCGAGGCGAATTTAAAAATGAAAAATCCTTAGCAAATGTAAATGATATTGAAAAAATAACTAAAAAAATAATCTTTAACATTCAAATTTTCCTTTTAATTCCAAGGTGGTGGTGAGAAAAAATATCTGCCTATCCAGAACTTCAGGAGGCTCTCTTTTAATCATTAAGTTTTCATCTAGCATATGTTCAATTCTATCCCTCTCAATAAGAGTATCTTTATTGGAGCCTCTACCATAGAAACTTAAAATTTCTGCTTCTAAATTATTATCATCATCAGAATTATTTCCTATAAGCATTTTTCTGGTAATTTTTCTTCCTGTAGCGATGGCACCATGATCAAAATGGAAATTTCTCCTATTATTTATAGGATTGAAAAAAACAATATCTCCTCTTTGGGAAAAAATTCTTTCACCTAACGTATTTGAAGTATCTCGCTTCAATCCCCAGTCAATTCTATCTATATCTTTAGGATGTGGTGCTCTAACATAGTTTATTCGACTATTTGGATCTTTTGCGAGGACAATAAGCCATGCATCTATCCACCGGGGTACTCGGTCTCTTTTTCTTTTGGAAATAGCGCTTTCTATAAATTGATATTGTTTCTTAACCCATTCCTGATCCACCACATTTGATTTTATAGCGTAAAGAAGAATTATCTCAAAACATGAAGCAGAAGTTTTATCCGAAAGTTCAGGTGCTCCGAAAACCGCCCAACGACTAAAAGTTGAAGCATTTAATTTATAATCAGGAAGAGTTGTGGGAAACCAGGGTCTAAGAACCCTGTTTAAGGAGTCTTTCTCCATTAATGAGACAATATCATTATTTAAGGATGCAAAACAAGGACTGATTAAAAGGATCAAAATTAGCTTTGATAACATTTTTACCCTCATTTTTTACTCAAAACATCTTTCAGTTCTTGTTTAATTTTTTTTAAAAACCAATCAAGTCCCAAAAAACCTTCAGGCAAAAGTCGAAAATTTTCCTTTTCGGATATGGGAACAGGAGGTGATATTATTTTTTGATAAATTCCAAATAGGGACATAAAGGTAAAAATGGTGGTTAATTGATATGTAAAGCCTATTGCCCCAAAATGGGTAAGAAGAATACCACATAGAAGGGGCCCAAAAATGGCCCCAATTGAATAGGTAAATAAAAGTTGTGCAGAAATCCTCCCATAATCCTCCGGATTGGCCCTGTCCAAAGCATGGGTGGTGGAAACCGAATATATTGGCATATTAACCAAACCCAGAACAAAAAATGCGGCCAATTGGAATTTTAATAGAAAAAACGAAGTAACTCCTGCCAAGATTGATTGAAAGGTTACAACCGATCTTCTGTCAATTCTATCTGAAAGCATTCCCAGTGGATAATGGGAAATAAGTCCTCCAAAGATATACACAATAAAATAATATGGAATTTCTTTATCCTTGATATTTTGGGAAAGCAAAAAAAGTGGTGTCATCAGCCAAATCGCGGAATTAGAAAGGCCGATTAAAAAAGCTGTTATAGTTGAATAGTGAGAGGTTTCCCATAAGACTTTTAGATTAAAGTGAAATGGGATTACCGATTCTGGTTGGGGTAATTGGGTAAGACTTAATGGAATAGCAGAAAGGATAATAAAAAGGGCTACTAGAGAGAAATGAAAAGTAGATGGCATATTTGAAAAATAATCTATAAGAATAGTTCCCACTGACCATGCCAATAGTTCGATAATTCTATAAATGGCAAAGGTTTTCCCTCTTCGCTCTCCAGATGAATGAAAACTAAGCCATGACTCCGTGAGTACGTAAACTCCCGAAAGACCAAAACCCATCATAAATCTTAGAAAAAACCAGAGATAAGTTGAGGGAAAAAGGGCAAAACTAAGACATGAAATTGCCAAAATCGACATGATAAAAATGAAACCGCGAATAACCCCAACAAATTTCATTATACGAGTTATAAAAAGTGCTCCTAATAAAAACCCTACATAATAAAAGGAAGTGATTAAGCCAATAGTCTGATCTGATAATGATTTTTTGGCAAAAATTGGAAAATAGGTAGTGAATAATCCCGCACCGGCAAAAATAAAAAAAATACTGATAAATAGGGATAGAAAAAATCTTATTGTTTTAAAACGCATTAATTAAGGATACCATTTCCAATTTATTACTAGCAACAGGTACCTAATGATTCGTCCTTTTTTGTTGGAGTACAATCAAATAATCCAAAATGAGTTTTTTCCTCCCCTATTATATTAAATAAAGAAGCATACCTGCTTCTGGAAAGCATCCTTGCGGTATTACTGCAGACAGGGGTAGGATGATTTTTTTCAAAAAAATGGTTTTCATCTAAAATAAAAATATGGGGAGAATCTTTCAAATCACCCAAATATACGGCTACCTGGCCATAATCTTCACAACGATCCTCTAAATCTAGTTTAAAAACCCTTAAAGTCATGGAATAAAAATCAATAGGCCCGACCTTTTTTTTAATTTCTTCATTTAATAGGGAAATTTTAGAATTAGAAACCACCCTATAGTCCATGATTCCTAAATCTAAAAGGATTCTTCTAAAATCCTCAACATATAATGCTCCACCTAGACATTCCCCTAATAAAATAGGATCGCTAAAAAGTTCCCCTGGAATTCTGCGGGAAGAAAAGACATCTGAAAAAAAGAGTTCTCCACCTGGTTTTAAAATTCTTAAAATTTCACTAAAAACTCTTTTTTTATCGGGTGATAAATTGATAACACAGTTAGAAACCACAACGTCTATAGAATTATTTGGTAAATCTAGGTTTTCCATAAATCCCTTAACAAAGGATACATTTTGATTTTTAAACCCAAATTTATCCTGATGGTATTCTAAATGGGAATTGGCAAGTCTTAATTGTTCATCGGTCATATCGACGCCAATAACTCGGCCTTGCTCTCCTACAAGCTTTGATAAAATAAAAGAATCTCTTCCCGATCCGCTCCCCAAATCCACAACGGTTTTTCCTTCCAGACCAAATGGAATTGGTGATCCACAACCATAAAATTTTTCCAAAACCTCTGGATGTATATCCCTTAGAATACTTTGCAAATATCCTGGCATTGATTCATTGGGACAACATGCGCTCGTTTTCAAATCCTTATTGGACTTTAAAATTTTCCCGTAATAATCTTTAACATAGGTATAGGTAATTTCCATAAAGTTTCCTTAAACTAAAGCACCCCTGCATGAACTACCTTCCCCAGCAGTACAGCCGAAACAATGTTCCCCAAAAATTATGGATTCCTTTTGTATTTCATCTAAAGAAGAAATTTCCCATATATTTTTTTTTAGGGGTATCTCTAGCATCTGATTAAAATCACAGTCATAAATTTTTCCATCATACCCGACCGATATCAATGAGCGGCACATCACCCCTTTTACCGATTCAGGGTTAAAGCTATTAATAAGAAGTTCCATATATTCTTCCAGTTTATTAATTCTCTTTAAATCATCCAGAAATCTTTTTATAGGCATGTTGGTAATGGTGAAAAGGCTGTTGAATTTAATACCAAAATTTTTCCCCAACTCAACTTTAAAGAGTTCTTCAAGTTTTTTTTGGGAGGGAGGCAGATTAGGGCCCAAGGGGTTAAACACTAGGTCCAAGACCAAATCTTCAGATCCATATCCGATTGAATTTAACAACCGGATGGCATTTATACTTTTAGTGAAGACATTTTTCCCTCTTTGGGCATTTACATTGTCTTCTAAATAACATGGTAGGGAGGCGATTATCCTAACTTTATTTTCTGCAAGGAAAAAGGCCAAATCTTTTTGCCCTGGTTCAAACAAAATGGTGAGATTACTCCTATCAATAACCTCCATCTCCATTGCTTTTGACATTGTAACCAATTTTTTAAAATTAGGATTTAATTCGGGAGCACCCCCAGTAATATCAATAGTTTTAATACCAGTTGAATTTTTTAATAAAAATATTAATCGTTCTATGGTCCTCTGATTCATATTTTCTGTTCTATTAGGACCCGCTTCAACATGACAATGTAGACAGGATTGGTTACAAAGTTTTCCAAGGTTTACTTGCAATATTTCAGTTTTTTCCCTAGTAAGATTTAAGTTTCTGACTTTAGATTCAAAAGAAATCCTTCTCATTTTTAATTTCCCCAACAGAAGTTATTTAAAACTAAATATATCTATTTGTATTTTTATTTTTTCACCTAAACAAATTTTATTGCGGTGAATTTATTTTTAATAAATATGCTATAATATTCTATAGATCAGGGAGTTAACTATGAGTTTAATTGTAGTAAAAAAAGCAGATATTTCCCATGGAAAAATGTCTATTCCAAAGGAAACCCATATAAGAGATATAATGGTTGATAAGATTGAAACGGTAGATGTTTCAGATAGTGTGTTTGATGCCGTTCAATTGATGAGAAAAAATAATATTGGATACGTAATTGTTATGAGTCCAATATTTGAGGCATTGGGAATTTTTACGGAAAGGGATTTGTTAAATAAAGTAGTAGCAAAAGGACGAAATGTTAAAAGGACCAAAGTATCAGAAGTAATGACCCCTCATTTTGATTGTGTGCAATTGGAAGATTCCCTCCATGAAATTCCAAAATTAATGTTAAAGCAGAAATACAGGCAAATTCCAGTCGTCTCAGGACATAGATTGGTAGGAATATTAACAATGAGGGATATTATGAGATTTTTAATTAAGAAGGGGGCATAGATGGCAGAAGCTGTCTATTATATTGAAATTCTATTTGGACTTGCCGCCTTAGTTATAGCATTTAGGGCGTCGGTTCTTTTATTTGAAATCCATGAAGTGGAAGAAGAAAGAGATAAGGAAAAGGCCAAACTTGAGTATGAAAAAGCTATCAAATATTACCTTAAACACCCTTCAGATTTAAAGGCCAAAAAAGAATGTTATGATAAAGGTGATAAGTATTATAGGTTTAAAATCCCTGATTTCTTTAGCTATCCGCTACCTGATTTTGATACCCATATCGAATATCTTGATCATTATAAGATGAGAGAGGACCTTGTAACCAAAGACCTCTCCCAACGTTTAGAAAAAAAGGCTGCTTAATTTATTTGCTTGCATTCGTAGGTTGTAGTGTTTGCAACTTCCCCATTCATTTTTAGAACATCATTAATACTTAAAACTCCCTCATTTAAAACGAGAGATTCCAAATAATCAATTTTGGATCCTTGATGGTCTCCTAAAAATTGAATTGTTACATTTGGGTCATTACAGGTTGTAGTTAAGGTTCCAACGATGGTTTGGCCTTCAGCATCTACCGTATGAGGTCTTGCTACTCCATCAGCGATAAAAGTACCTTCTTGGTTATCCACTACCTGGTGATATGTTGTTACACCGTTTTCTTCTGTCTGGGTAATAGTCATTTCCCAAGTACCACTTTCATCTTGGCAGGAGTATTTTGAGGCCAAATTTGGACAAGCATATAAATTCATGGATGCAAGGATAAGGGCCAAACTAAAAATCTTCATTAATTTATTCCTTTGTTAAAGTTGGATTAAAAAATCATATTCCTCTTTATTCAATATTAATTGGCGGGGTGTTCCAACAAAATTTATTTAGTGCAAAATATGATAAAATCAAAGATATGGACATAATGAAAGCTGCTCTTCTCACTGATTTTTATCAACTAACCATGGCCCAGGCACTTTGGGATGCAGGTAGAGCTGAGGTGGAGTCTGTTTTTTATTTGTTTTTCAGGAGGGCCCCATTCAAAGGGTCGTATGCGGTTTTTTCGGGCCTTAACCAGGTTATAGATTTTTTGAAAGACTTTCATTTTACCGATGATGATATTAGTTACTTGAAAAATTTAAAGAGTAATCGAGGAAAACCCATATTTAAAAATGAATTTCTAAAATACCTTAAAAATTTAAAAATATCTGTGGATTTAAATTCAGTAAAAGAAGGTTGTCTAGTTTTTCCATTTGAACCCCTTATTAGAGTCCAAGGTCCGATAATTCAATGCCAACTCCTAGAGACTTCCCTTCTAAACCTAATCAATTTTTCTACTTTAATTTCTACCAAGGCATCTAGGGTAAAACTCGCAGCTGGGAAGGATGAGGTTATTGAATTTGGGTTAAGGCGTGCACAGGGATCAGATGGGGCACTTACTGCTTCCAGGGCCTCATTTGTAGGAGGATTAAATTCAACTTCAAATGTTTTGGCCGGTAAGATTTTTGGTATTCCTGTTAGGGGAACACATGCACACAGTTGGGTTATGAGTTTTCCTAATGAAAAGGCTTCTTTTGAAGCTTATGCTAAATCCATGCCTGATAACTGCATTTTTTTAGTAGATACCTACTCGACTATTGAAGGAGTGAAACGTGCTACCAAAATTGGGAAAAAATTGGAAAAAATGGGCCATAAATTATTAGGAGTAAGGCTTGATTCTGGAAACTTATCCTACCTTTCAAAGGAAGCAAGAAAAATTTTAGATAAAGAAGGATTTCCTGAGGCAATTATTCTGGCCAGCGGAGATCTAGATGAATATGAAATTGAACGACTTAAAAAGTTGAAAAGCCCCATAGATGCCTGGGGAGTTGGAACAAAACTTGTTACCGCATATGACCAACCAGCATTAGATGGCGTATATAAATTGGGGGCGATCAAGGACAAATCCGGGAAATGGAATTATAAAATGAAATTAACTGATAAAGACGAAAAAATGACTCTTCCTGGAATAATACAAATTAGGCGTTTTGCTTCTTCCAAAGGATATATTAGAGATATTCTTTTTAATGAAACTAATCCACCTTTATCTAAAAATATTTCCTTTGTGGATTTAAAAAATAGAAAAATTGGTTCTATCCAAAATAATGAATGGGAGGATTTACTAATACCAATTTTTAGAAAAGGAGAATGTATATACAAATCTCCTAATTTAAAGGAAATTCAAAATCTTACTATTAAATCCCTAAGGAATTTTCCTTCAGATATTTTAAGGTTTAAACGACCAATACCTTATCCAGTTGCCCTTGATAAAAATCTTCATGATCTTAAAACCACACTTATAAAAAAACTAAGGAGAAAATCATGAATGTGTTAATCCTTGTGGATATTCAAAATGATTTTCTCCCAGGAGGATCCCTTGCAGTACCTCATGGAGATGAAATTATCCCTTTGGTTAATAAATTAATAGAAAAATTTCCCCTCGTTTTGGCGACTCAAGATTTTCATCCTAAAGGACATAAAAGTTTTGCTTCCTACCATGGAAAAAAACCAGGTGAAATAATCCGCCTTGGGAATTTTGACCAAGTACTCTGGCCAGACCATTGTGTCCAAGGGACGTATGGTTCCGAGTTTCCCTCTAAGTTAAATATGAAAAAGGTAGGGAAAATTTTTCAAAAAGGAAAAAATCCTGATATTGATTCCTATAGTGGTTTTTTTGACAATGACCATGTTAACTCCACAGGTCTTTATGATTTTCTTAGGAGGAATAAGATTATTAACCTCTATCTTGCTGGGCTGGCCACAGATTACTGCGTAAAATATACCGCTCTTGATGCCTTAAAACTAGGATTCCATGTGTTTATTATAAAAGATGCTTGTCGAGGAATTGATTTAAAAACGGGTGATGTGGAAAATGCTTTGGAAGAAATTAAAAAACTTGGTGGATATATAATAAGTAGCGATTCCATATAAAGTTGGGCCGGAAGGCCCAACAAAATATTTTATTTTAAAGATCTTGAAGTTGAACAGTAAAGGCGTCTTTTCTTAAATCAATTTGGTGATTACACCCAGGACCACTTGCTACTTCTGCCATATTTCTCTGAATTGTAAATTGGGTTGTCAGTGTATCACTAGCTTTTGCTTTTTGAAGAACTTCATAAAGATCGAAAATTTCCTTCTTATCTTCTGAAGTTACATAAATCCAACATGACTCTGTTCCGGTTTTTGCATTAAGTCCCATAAGGGCCAATTGCCAAGTTCCAAGACTTGGGTTTTTTGTTTGAAGTGAAATAAAACGGATAAAAGGATATTCCTTATTTACCCAAGTTCCTTGAGTATAAGAAATTCTCATTTTAAGGCCAGCGTTTGCGGTGAATGATAGAGCAATCAATACAATTGACAAAAATTTCATTTAAACCTCCGATTTTTTTTCGGAGGTTATAAATTGGCCCATACAAAAAGGCCCGAAATTTCCGGGCCAATTTTTATAAATAATATCCGTTCCAGTATGGAGTTGTATAAAAGTAGGGAGTCCACCATCTTGGTTGATACATTGGAAACCAAACCCAGTAGTAATACATTTGAATAGGCTGCCACATATAGTAGCCAAATTGCTGATAACCTATATAATTCATGTAATTATAAGGTGTTATAACTGGGGGATACATTACAGGAGGAGGAAGAGGTCTTCCATACCCACCAAATCCAGGTCCATAGCCTGGTCCGTATCCTGGCCCAAAGTGCCCTGGAAAGCCAAAATTTCCAGGATATCCACCATGGCCATGCTCCATTCGTTCATCATGGGCAAAGGCGCTGGTCAAAGCAATAGTAAAAAATAAAACAGCAAAAATTCTTTTCACAAAATTTCTCCTTGAAAATGATGTGAAAAGAATTAGCTTAAGGTGGAATTTGAGTCAATTTAAGAGAGATTTATTATGCCTTGCATTAATACTTCTTACAAGAAAGTGGCCAATACCTTAATCCCTCACAATGTGATTTTTGATAGTCCCCTGTGGCCTTAAACGGGCACCTAGAGACATCCCCATAGGAGAACCATCTCCAACCTCCTAAATACATTCCCCACCTGCAATCATAGGTTCCAGGGGGATTTTGTTGGTAACCTGGCTCGTGGTAGGCTTTATCAACCGTTTGAGAACCATCCCCCTTAGTTATTTTGAAGGTGTTATGTGGCCAACTTCCCCCGCTTTCCAACCTGGGGACACAGCATAGATTAAGCCTTCTATTTTCCCAGGAAATCATATCAGTCAATTCCGCTAATCTCCTGGCAGTATTATCAATTCCTCCGAGAGTACCAAAATAGTTATCATGCCCCCATTTATATTGTAATTTAAAATAATAATAGACCGGCCAGGCAGCTTTAATCCCTACATACCAGGCCTCTTGTAGAGCAAATGTGGTCATAAGATCAGCTTTTGTAGGGGCCTGTTTAGATCTAAATCTTGCAAATTCCGTCAGCATTGTCAGAACCAAATCAAAGGGCATCTCTCCACTTAGATTTCTTTCATTATGTAAGAAGACAGCAGGAAGATCTCCCATATTATCGGCGATAGAATGGGCATTACTAAAAGGTTGGCCAGAATTAGCGCCTGATTCCATAATACCAAACCTGTAAATATAACCTCCGTGCCATTGAATATCTCCAACTTGATGAGACATTACACCAAAATAGATTGTCCAAAGCTGTTCGCATTCAGAAGAGTTTGTTGGCGGCCATCCCCTAGATTTGCATTTATTGTTATTGTAAGTCCAAAGCCAATTCAAAAAGGGTGGCCAATGAATTTCTTCCCCCCACCAACCTCTTCCTTCCCCATAAAACGCACGGACAAAATACCCCATATCTGGAAGCATGGTCGCCGCCAGGTAGAGCTTGAAATTTCTCTGGAGCATCGCCTTTACGTTACTATCCTGGATATAATCCAAGGATTTATGGCTTATAAACCGGTGTGAGGTTACCCCTGCACCAAAGGAAACATTTGAAAACATTAGCATCAATAAAATTATCTTTTTCATAATATAAATTTTCGGTTTAACCCCAATCATTCTTTACCGATAAGATTTTCAAAGAGGTAGAAATGAAAACAAAAATTATTGGAATCTCCATAGGAGTAATTTTAATAGGCTTAATTATATTTATTTTAACCAAGCAAGAGAATGTGGAGCCTCCCCAGGTTAAGGAAGCGGCCAATGAAGGCAAAAGGGTCCCATCTCCCAAAGTGGTGAACCAAGAAGGTACAAAACCTCAAATAGCACTTAAGGTTGCCCCTAAAACAGTAGGTGCCTCCCCAATTGGAAAAATGCCTGACCCCTCAGATAAGGAGGCAATGGAGAAATTTTTTAACAAGGCCTTTATGGCATGGAATGATAAAGTAGCAAGTTTAATAGTTGATGAACTAAAATTAGGGCAGGAAGCCTTGGATAAATACTCCGCCATAAGAAATGATTTTTACCAAGCCCAATTTACAATATTCCAAACCCAATCTTCCCAAGAACCACAAGGCACCGAAAACAAGGAAGGGCAGAGAAGACTCGCTTCCGCGCTAAAAAATGCCAAGGAAATTCTGCAAAATGACCATGGAATCAACCTAGATTCCGATGAACTAAATGGAAGCACAGACTACCCCAAAGTTCAGGAGGCAATTCAAGCTGCTATGGCAAAAGACTCCAACCAATTTTTAGCGGACCATCTGAAAAAAGTTGAAAATGTTTTAGGGCCAGAGGGTTTTAAAAAATACCAGCAATTAAAAACAGATTTCAATAATCAGATTACAGATGAAGACCAAGAGCCTCTTTTTAAAATCTAAAGGATCTAAGGTAATCTTTAAATTCCAAAAGCTCGGCCAGAAATTCTTTTCTTGGGTTTAGTTTATTTTCTAAATCCTGCTCAAAGGAATCCAAAAATTTTACAATCCGGTTTGCCTTTTTTATTCCTGTAAGTGAAAGCCCAAGGCATAAACTTCTTGCATCATCTTCTTTAATAGATCGTTTTAAAAATCCCCTGGACTCCAAACTTGAAAGAATTTGAGAAAGGGATGCTTTTGAGATCCCTAATGCCTTTGAGATTTCTCCTGGAGTGATTTTTCTTTTTTCATCCAGTAAAATTGCAACCAATACCAGGGCCTGCATAAAAGAAACACCTTCTTTTTTTAGTTGGGAGTTTAATGTGGAAGTGAGGATAGAAGAGGTTTCAAAAAGGATGAATATTGGGCTGTCTTGGAGGTATTTGTTAATTTTCATTGGATGGTTATTATAATTAATTGTTTATATTGTAAACTATTCTGCCAACTAACCATACCTTTACAAGCCAAAGATTAAAAAGAAATATGGGGTAAAAAGGGATACACTATGAAACATGACTGGTCCGATTCAGAAATTAAAGAAATTTATAATATGCCTCTAATGGAATTAGTATTTAATGCGGCCCAAATCCATCGCGAAAATTTTAATCCAAGCAAAGTTCAAATCTCGAGCCTAATATCTATAAAAACCGGCGGGTGCCCCGAGGACTGTGCTTACTGTCCCCAAGCTGCTCGATACCAAACCGATATAACAAAAAACCCCCTAATGGAGGTCTCAGACGTCATTAATTTGGCAAAAATTGCAAAGGATAATGGTTCTTCCAGGGTTTGCCTGGGTGCCGCCTGGAGAGAAGTCAAGGACAACCAAGACTTTGACCGGGTTTTAGAAATGGTCAAAGGCGTAACTGAAATGGATATGGAGGTTTGTTGTACTCTCGGAATGCTAAACGAAGATCAGGCAATTAGACTTAAAGAGGCAGGACTCTATGCTTATAATCACAATATAGATACCAGCGAAGACAATTATAAAAAAATAATAACCACTAGGTCCTACGATGATCGCCTGGAGACTTTAAAAAATGTGAGAAAAGCGAAACTTACAGTTTGCACCGGCGGTATTATTGGGCTTGGAGAAACGGAAGAAGATCGCATTAAGATGCTTAAAGCTCTTTCAAATTTATATCCACATCCCGAAAGTGTCCCTATCAACACTTTGGTTGCAGTTCCTGGAACTCCACTTGAAAATCAGGAGAAGGTGCCAATTTGGGATCTACTTCGAATGATTGCAACCGCAAGAATTCTTATGCCTAAATCTTTTATTAGATTATCTGCAGGACGAGAAGGAAGATCGGAATCTGATCAAGCACTTTGCTTTTTCGCAGGAGCAAACTCCATTTTCTCCGGAAATAAACTTCTGACAACTCCTAACCCCTCTATACAGGAAGACCAGATTTTGTTTCAGAATTTAGGTCTTTCCGCCTATGAAAGTTATGGACACCCTTAAATACACTTTATCCAAAAGGCTTTTTGAAAGATTTCAAAACGGTAACGTTAGAAATCTACCCCAAAACTATGAAGGAATCGATTTTTCTTCAAATGACTATTTGGGTTTATCCAATTCAACTGAACTTAAATCCAAAATTTTTAGGTCCTATATTAAAGAATTTCCTGTTGGGTCTACAGGTTCCAGGCTATTAAGCGGAAATTCAAAACTTGTAATGGAATTAGAGGAGGAGTTGGCAATAAGGTTTAACAGTGAAAGCGCACTTCTATTTAATTCTGGAATGGATTTAAATATAGGAATTTTATCCACCATCCCTCAAGAAGGTGACACAATCTTCTTGGACCAATATATCCATGCATCCTTAAAAATAGGTGCAAAGTTATCAAAAGCTTCCGTAAATTATTTTCGCCATAATTGTCTAGAAAACCTTAAAAGAAAATTATCTAAGGCCTCAGGAAATATTTTTGTTGTAGTCGAATCTGTTTACTCAATGGACGGAGATCTGTCCCCTCTTAAAGAAATGGTGGAACTTTGTGAGAAATATGGAGCAAATTTAATTGTTGATGAGGCCCATGGGGCCGGAGTATTCGGTCCCAAATCCAGAGGGGTAGTTTCTCAACTAGGTTTAGAAAAAAGGGTATTCGCAAGGATTATCACTTTTGGAAAAGCATTTGGGGCCCACGGTGCCGTCCTTCTGGCGGATCCTGTGGTAGTTAAATATTTAGTCAATTTTTGCCAATCATTTATTTACACCACCGCACTTCCCCCCCACTCATTGATTAGTATTAGAGAGGCAATTAGGTTTGTCTGGGAAAATCCCATATATCAAACCCAGTTACAAAAAAATATTGAACTCTTTAAAGAAAAAATGGGTAATACCCAAAACTTATCCCCTATTTTCCCTATTTGCTTCCCTAACTGTGAAGCCTTATTAAACGCTTATTCAAAACTCAAGGAAAGAGGTTTTAAAACTTTTCCCATTTACTCCCCAACAGTTCAAAAAGGAACAGAGCGACTGCGCATCTGTATTCACGCATTCAATGAAGAAAAAAACATTATTGAACTGGCCAACGAGTTAAAAGGGATTCTGTGAAATATTTTGTAACCGGAATAGATACCAATATTGGAAAAACGGTGTTCTCGGCAATTCTTTGCAAAAGAATCAATGCTGATTATTTCAAGCCAATACAATGTGGAGATCTTAATGAATCGGATACAATTAAAATGACCCGATGGGGAATAAATTCTCATCCTGAAAACCTAAGACTTCCTTTACCTAAATCTCCAAATTTCGCATCATCAGAAATAATTGATTTGGATAAAATAAAAATGCCTCAAACCCAAAATAATTTGGTGGTAGAAGGTGCTGGAGGTGTTTTGGTTCCCCTAAACCAAACAGATTTTATTATTGATCTTGCAATAAAATGGAATTTACCGGTTATTATCGTTTGCAAAAGTTATTTGGGAAGTCTTAACCATACCTTGTTAACAGTCGAGGCCCTAAGGGCAAGAAATATTCAAATCAAGGGACTGGTTTTTAATGGTGAGTCAAATGAACAGTCGGAAAACTTTCTTAAGGAGAAAACAAGACTAAAAATACTTTTAAAAATTTCTCCTGAAAAGGAAATTTCTACGGATGTAATTGAAAGATATGCGAAGGAACTTATTTTATGAGCATTTGGCATCCCTATACCCAGGAAAAATTAGCTCAAGATCCCATAATTATAAAAAAAGCAGAGGGTTCCTACCTCTATGGAATAAATGGAGAAAAAATTTATGACGCCATTTCTTCCTGGTGGGTTAATATACATGGACATAATAATCATTACATAAGAGAACAAATCAATAAAAGCCAGATGGAGCAAATTATTATTGCTGGCCTTATTCATGAAGATGCCGTGTCTCTAACCAACAGATTATTAAAATTATTTAACGGGCATTTTTCAAAAGTCTTTTTTACTGATAATGGATCTACTGCAGTGGAATCGGCTTTGAAGATGGCATTGCAATTTTTTAAAAACCAGGGAATTCATAGAAAAAAAATTCTAGCTTTTAATAATGGCTTTCACGGTGAAACTTTTGGTGCCAGGGCCGTTGGAAATGCTATAGAAAATATCCAAGATCTTTGCAAAGGGGTTTTTGAAATTACTTTTATAGAACCTCCATTAAGAGGTCAGGGCGATAATGCCCTTAACCAGATGAAAAAAATCCAAAACCTTAAGGATTATGCTGCTTTTATATTTGAGCCACTGATTCAAGGAGTGGCCGGCATGAAAATGCAAGATCCCTATTTCTTAGATCAAATGATTAATTTGGCCCAAGAAAATGGAATTATTTGTATAGCTGATGAAGTAATGACTGGTTTTGGTCGAACTGGAAAAATGTTTGCATCAGATCATTTGAAAAATAAAGCGGATATCATTTGTCTAGCGAAGGCCTTAACAGGAGGTACTCTTCCTCTGGCCGTTACGTTATGTACTTCAAGAGTTTATGAACCATTCTATAGTGAGGACCCTTCAAAAACATTCTTATATGGACACTCGTATGCGGGCAATGTATTGGCATGTGCAGCGGCTAATGCAAACCTTGATCTTCTCGAAAATCCCAAGTTTTTAAAAGTCTGGGAAAGCATAAATTTGTCTCATCAGGAATTTGCTAAAAAATTAGAAGGTACTCCCTCAATATTGGATATAAGAATTCTTGGAACAATATTGGCCATTGAATATAAAAGTAAAACTGATGGATATTTTAGCGATTTAGGTCCTAAAATGAAGAATTTTTTTAGAGAAAAAAATGTTTTACTTAGACCACTCGGTAATGTGGTTTATATCCTCCCTCCTTACTGCTCCACCAGGGAGGACTTAGACCATGCATACAATGCTATTTTTGAATTTACCTTGAGGCACACTTAATGAAGACTCTTCTCCAGAAAATTGTTGAAAATCCAAAACTTCATGAAAAATGGCTTTATACCATTAGTTATCTGGAAAATTGTGGAGCAAAAAAAATTCTTTATTTTGAAAATTTTAAACATCCAACCTTAGAAGTTTTAAAACACGCACATGAAGAGGCCAGGCATGCCTTTTTTTTTCGAAAACAGATTTGTGCTTTAAACGGGAATCCTGATTTAAAGAGATCACTTCTTGGTGGATTAAAGACAAAAAATTACTTAAACAACCTTGATGTGCAAATAATGAAATGTTTGCGCGATGAATTAAGCCCAAAAAAAGAAGACCTGTATTTTTATAGTTATCTTTTAACTACCTTTGCCATAGAAGTAAGGGCAGACTCCCTTTTCGGACTTTATGAACAGATATTAAGATTCAATAATTCTCCCATCACCCTGTCTTCCATCATTAAGGAAGAGGCCAACCATCTTTTCGAAATTGAAAAAGAGATCGATAAAATAGAATTTCTTGCACCATTTAAGAAAATTTCGTGCCATATGGAAAATATTCTTTTTAATTCTTTCATTTATGAAGTTGAAAAAGAAATTACCATGGGAGCATAATTTTCTAAATGGAAAAAATATTTGACCAAAATTGCTTTTT
>CAYNWL010000013.1:0-55610 GCA_964400895.1 uncultured Bacteriovoracaceae bacterium | reverse complement strand
AAGATAAGGCCTTTTACCCTGCCGCTTATGGCCTTTCAAATATCATTGTAGTTTCTAACTATGATGAAAACCTAAATTTAGGTGATTCATCAAGCTATGGAAAAATTCTGGTAGATATTGCAGCTCCTGGAACTAGAATAAAATCCTCACTTCCTCTAAACAGGGCAGGTTTTTTAACAGGTACCTCTCAGGCAACTCCCTTTGTTACTGGTGTTGCTGCTATTTTGAAGTCTGTAGATAAATCTTTAACTCCTGCCAAAATAAAGGAAATTATTAGGTCATCTGCTAGGGTAGAGCTTACCCTTAAAAAATACGTAAGCTCTGGCGGGAGGCTGGATGCGTCTGCGGCCATTAATATAGTGGAAGGAAAAATCTTTGATAGGAAGACAGCTGCTAGGTAATCTCTTGTTGTTCTTGGGGGATAAACTCAGGTTCTTCCTCCCCAATCAATTTTGAAGTTTCATCGTTTATTGAAGGAAAATCATTGGGAAATGTCCAATTTTGGGGTGGAATGGAATCTTCTTTTCCTAGGTATTGTGAACCGACATATTTTCTGATTTCACCTTTATCAGTTAGCATTTCAAATTGTTCTTTTAAAATATGAAGCTTGAGGACCTTTCCGATATCTCCGTTTTTAACCTTTATAAAATCACCTTCTTCAGGCAAAACGGACCTTTTTTCATTATAGACCTCATTTTCATATTTCATGCAGCATTTGACCTGCCCGCATGTACCATTTATTTTTGAGGGTATAAGGGCCAGATTTTGGTTTTTGACCATCTTAATGGAGACATGTCCATAATTTTTTAAAAAGGATGAACAACATGTTTGAAGGCCACAAGGTCCCAAACCACCGATTGCAGCTGCCCTATCCCTTATGGAAATTTGGCGTAGTTCAACCCGCATTTTTATTTCCGAGACAAGTTGTTTGACCAGTTCTCGGAAATCCACTCTGGCAGGGGCATTAAAATAAAAAACCGCTTTTTTCCCAAATTGAATATATTCAACATGGGTTATATTCATATCAATTCCAAGTTTTTCTATTAATCGATTACAAATGACTTCAGCTTTTTTTTCTGCTGTTAAATGTTTATTTTGTTCTAGGATATCTTCTTGAGTACATACTCTGGCAATTGATCTTAAAGGGAGCATGCTTGGATGAAATGGCCTTTCATAGGGAAATGAATTGATATACCCAATTGCCATTCCTCTATCGGACATAGCGAGTACTTTTTGCCCGTAAGAAAAGCCCCTTTTTCCCAAGAGAAATGTATGGGCACGGAGATTACCAGGGAAGCGAACTCTTATCAGTTTTAGAATTTCGCCTTCCTGGAACTTACCTTTTTGGCCCTCATCTTGGACTTCTTCTTCTTCTATATGTTCAGCAGTATTTTCTTGCATTTAGTCAAAAATCTTAGTTTTTAAGCCCCTATAGTCCTAAAAATCAAGTGACTTGGCAAGTTGATAGCAGGGAAACAAATCTTTCTTTAAATAGGTTATTAAAGGTTAATGAAGTGTGAAAACGATTAATTTCCTCGAGGAACCTTTCTTTATGTTTATAGTTACTTAGATGGGAGGATTCCCACTCCAGTAGGAGATTAAATAATTTCATCTGGCCCTCTCCATTATCTTTTAACTCATCCAAAAATGATGAAATTCCTTTGTAGTTATTGAATAAATTGTCAGGAAGGTTATGCCCTTTTAACCATTCGGATGATTGACTCGTTGAATATAATGAAATGAATTTGTCTTGGGTCTTAGGTACCCTTAGGGTAATGGCCCTAGATTCAATAGTCGGTAAAAGGGAAATTTGAGGGGGAGATAAGAAAAAAAATACTCCGTCTTTTAAGTCCTCTAGAGTTCTTAGGATTTTATTAGAGATTTCTACTGTTAGGAGATTTGCATCGGTTAGTATTATGATTTTTTTTGGGATTTTTAAGGGGCCATATTTTATAAAATCAAAGAGTTCTGAAAAATCTGATTCAAATGAATAGTTTTTCTTTTCTGGATTTTTTTTTATAAAAAGAATGTCAGGATGATTTGTTGGAGAAGAGGTTATTCCTTCTAAAAAGTCATTTAAAAGTCCCAGAGTTTCTGGTTTTTCGCCTTGGAGGATATAGAAATGTCCCAAGGTGCCTTCCTTCCATTTTTTTTTCAGAGAAATTAAGATGTTATTTTTCATTTAGTTAAAAGTTGGTTTATCAATGCTTTGATATCTTCAAAGACATCGTTTTCACTTCTATCTCCGTTCACCACAGCAATCCTCTGAGGGAAAAGATCTCTGGCCTGGTTATACCCTTCAATTAGCTTTTTATGGAAGTCATTTTTTTGGGATTCAAAATAGTCCTTATCTCGTTCCCTTTTATCCTGTCTTTTTAAGGAAGTTTCAATGTCAATTTTTAAATAAAAGGTCATATGAGGGACAAGGTTTAAAGGGAAAATTTTATGGATTTCAAGGATGGTTTTTATCCCTAAATCTCTACCTACTCCCTGATAGGAGAGAGTGGAATCTATATAGCGGTCATAAATTATTACTGTATTGGGGGTTCCCATTTCTTTTAAAGTTACCTCATCAAGAAGTTGTGCCCTTGAGGCCAGAAATAAAAAGGTTTCTGAAAGAGGGTGAAGAGGAGTTTTGGAGTTTAAAATGGCCGATCTTAATTTTTCCCCAAAAGAGGTACCACCAGGTTCTCTTAAAATTATTACTCTAAAGCTTTTCTCTTCGAGATAATTTTTTAGTTTTAAAATTTGTGTGGATTTTCCTGCTCCTTCTATCCCTTCAAAGCTTAGAAAAAAAGAGCCAGGATATGCAGGTGGTCTAAAATGCCCCAGTAAGTCTTGTGAAATTTCCATTTCAAAAAAATAACATAACTTTATTTAGGTGAATATAGTTAAAAAATGTTGCGAGGAATAATTATTCTAAAATATCTTCCCCTGGATCATCTATCGTTTCTTCCATCATTTTTGGTCGAGATCTTCTTCTTGGAGAAGTAGTGGGTTTTTTTGGTTTTTCATCTTCATCCATTACTTCATCGATAGGCTCCAAAGGTAATTCTTCTAAAATTTCCGATTCAGTAGAATCGTTTTCTAATATTGGGACAGCAGGGACCGCCGGATATTTTTTAGGTTTTTTTATTTCTTTGTTAACCAAAGGTGGAGGAGTGAATTCTTGTTTTTTTGGAATAAATTTCAAAGGAGGAATAGATGATGGAGTTCTTTCGGGAACCGGAATAGGGGCTTCGGTGTTTTCTGTTTTATTTCTTCTCTCAAAGAAATAAAAACCTATAACAATTATAATTGCCAAAACAAAAATATTTAAAAATCTTCCTGAGTTATTCTTTCCGGTTTTTTCAATCTTTGGCTCAAGCTCACTAAATCTCTTGGCCTTTTCTTTTTCCCCCTCAATTCCTACTTTGGCCAAATCTCCCACTAATCCAATTTGTTCTTGGACATTTGAAACCACAGTTGGAGTTTGGACTACTTGGGAAGGGGTTGTAGGTAACTCATTTCCTTGGTGCTTTCTAAGATCGATATGAGGAAGATCGTAAAGTCTGGACCAATGATTACCTTCATCCTCAGAAATCTGATCAGTTAAAAGAAGTTCACCTTCTCTAACCTTAAATTCTATATCTTCCACTTTATATGGACCGATTTTTCGGCCATTAGTTAAGAGATAAAATTCCCTCCTCTCAGATTCTAAAGGTCCAGTTTTTTTACCTTCAGCGGTTTGGAAAAGTGGGTGTTGTGCCATGGGAATCCAGATTATGGATTCCATATTTTTAACTAATATATGTTCTATTTCTTTTCCGGCCATGGCGTTTTTTAGGTAAAGTCCGGAAAATGGCCCTAGGATTTTTCCATCTATTTTTATTTCAAATAGATTTTCAGCAATAAGTTTTTCTTTTTCAATCAACTCCATGGATAGAATGTTGGGGGTCAAATCTTTTACTAATTGTTCGATATCCATATTTTTTTCCTTGAGCGGTTTGCCCTGCTTTTCGGAATAAAATAAAGGCCTTTAAATTTATTGGGATAAGAAAAAAAAAGGGATGTTTTTACATCCCTTTTAAACAGATAAAAATAGTCAGGAGAAATTAAAAGACATTATAGCTTAGGTATAAACCAATACTTCCTTTGGAATACCATCTGGGAGCAATAAAACTTTGGTCTCCAGATTTAAAGGGGTAGGTATCCCAATATAGGGATCCTGAGAATTTAGGTGTAAAAGTATAATCCAATGAGGGAGCAAAATTCACATAGTTCGTATCAGCAGAATCTATCCCCCTAAGTGATTCAGAAAAAACCACTGTAGGAGAAACGCTGAATTTTTCAGTTAGCATGTAAGAGGGGCCTAGAATAAAAGTAAGCTTTGATCTTGTTAAATTTGAAGATGAGGCATTCCTTACATATTGTTCCCATCTACTTTCTGTTAGGAGTGAGAATTTTGGACCGAAATTTCTTGATACTCCTACCCTTACAGAACCATAACCTGGGACATTTGTGCCACCTGGAAGAGCTTTATATCTGATATTGGCGTACATATCCACTCCGTGTTTGTCTTGGGAAAGCAAACCCGTTCTTGAAAAAATAAGTGCGGTTCCATTGTAGGCCGTTTCAGTATTTGTTGAATTAGTATCCGCAACAGTCATTCCTGATGTCAGTTTAATTGAATTTTTGCTGGTAATCTTGTAGGAAAGGACCACGTCAGTTGCGTTAGTAATACCGGTTAATGAGGTAGTTTGAGTATCAGCAACAATTTCATTGGTAACGGCCATCCCCAAAGGAACGTTTCTCAGTTTATCCCAAAATGAACTTTCGCTAGAACCAGTAATAGGCGGCGCGTTAGTTTCAGAATTTGCCTGTGCAAACAATTTTGAGACTGAAAAACCTATTAACAAAACCAATACCAACTTCATTTTTTCTCCTTTTAAAAATGAATCATTTCAATATTTATTAGTGTCAAATAAAAGTCAATTATTCAATTGAGATAAATTAACGGGATTTTCTTATTATCTATATGGAACGGTTCATTAAAGAGTTCGATAGATAAGTAAATACAGCAAGTTAGAGATTTAATTTCGTGGTCAAATCAAAAGAAATAAAAAGAATTTTTTTAAAAAAAAATTTAAAAAGTGCCATTGTGGCCCTGAAAAAAAAAATCAAAGGGAAGGTTTTTGGATTATTTATTTAAAAAATTTATTGAGGAAAAATAAAAATGGGGGCGTGATCGCCCCCTATAAAAATTAAAGAACAGTATAGGTTAAAACTAAACCGAAAAGACCATTTTTAGAAAAATCTTTGGCCAAGAATTTATTATCTCTAGAAACCATAGGGGTAGATTCCCAATAGATTTCTGTGGCGAAGGCTTTGTTAACTACATAATCAAGCATTGGTTTAAACTTAACAAAATCCTTGTTTACTGTATTTGGCCCAGCAACCTGGGAATTAAACGAAACTTCTGGAGTTATGCTCAAAGTTTCAGTTAAGTTATATACTGGATCAGCAGTCATGATAAAAACCCTTCTTGATAACCCAGGTTTAGCATTGGTTCTGAGGAATTCATCCCATCTTAGTTCTGTTGAAAGTTTAAAATCTGGGGCAAATTTCCTAGAAAAGGTATTTCTCCATGATGTGTTTCCAGATTGAAATTTGGAGATTTTAAGTGAGTTAGGATAAACATATACTCTTGCCTCTGAATTGAAGGTAACCATATTCACATCTTCAGTTAAGATATTGGATCTTTTATATCTTAAAGATGGCGCCTCAAGGTCCCAATCAGAGGAAGTGTTATTGGTATCGATTACTCTATAACCAGCACTTAATTTGAACGAATCAACTGGGGACAACTTATAAGACACGAAAGTTTCTAACTTATTATAAAAACCGTTAATTTGGTTTTTGGATGAAGAAGATTTAATTTCGTTAGCAAAGGAAAGTCCAATATTGTTTCTTTTCAAAGTAGAAAGAATTCCAGACTCTTCAGATACGTTGGTTGTTGTTTCTTGTGCAAAAGAAGTTAGACCCAAAGTTAGGGCCAGGATTGCGAGTGTAAATTTCATTTTCTGTCTCCTAAATGTTATTAATCGTGGCCATCTTAAACGAAGTAATATTTTTGTCAAAATAGTATTTGGCAGATATGATGCCTTTTAAAGCCCTCAAACCCTTAAAAAACAGGTAGTTAGGCGCAATTATAAGGAAAGTATTAGGAATAGGTAATGAAATTGTTATTCTATAAGACCTATTTATTTTTCATAAATCTTACCTTTTGGGTGGTTTATCCAATCACCGGGATGCTTCTGCCTATTTTTTCCTCATGGGCAAAAAAAAGAAGGGACTTCGAATTGTTAAATTATGGTTTAAAACACCATGAATTTGCAGACTTTTGCTTTGAAGTTGCAAGTGAAGGGGAGCTTGAGCAGGTCATGCCCCTTTTAGAGTTTTTTTTAGAGAAAAAAAAGTATGTCGAATTGGTGTATTCTTCCGAATCAGTGGAGAAAAAAGTCCAAATCCTCTCCCAAAGGTACCCCAACCATTTATTTTATTTCAGATTACCCCTAATTACCTATCCAATACAAAACCTTAGCTGGATAAAAGCGCAGGTCTTAATCCTTTGCAGATATGACTTCTATCCCCATTTAATTCTTTTGGGGTCCAAAATGAAGAAATTTGTTCTACTTTCAGGTAGCCTCAAAGGGAAAAAACGACCTTGCCAATATCCCTATAAACTTTTTGATTTAATCGTTTGTGCATCTGATAGGGAAAAGGAATCCTTTGAAAAACTGCTGCATTTAAAAGTTCCTCTTATGACTATGGATCTAAGGGTCATGAGGATTCTTTCCAGGATAGATTCCGCGTCCACCACCTTAAATAAAATTTCATCCTATTTAGAAACAATAAAAATCCTGCCCAAATCCAATAGGATCATTTTAGGAAGCGCCTATTCATTGGATATGAAGATATTTGAAAATAAAAAGTTGATCCAAGATTTAGAAAAGGGAAAAACCCATATTTGTATTGTTCCCCATAAATTAGATGAAAAATCCATAGGAGAAATACTAAAGAATATTCCCATTCCCTATAATGTTATAAAATCCAATTCAGTAGAATCTTATAAAGGAGTATCTGTAGTCTTAATTCCTGGAATTCTCTGTGAGCTCTATACCCACTTTGGCCATGCCTTTGTAGGCGGTGGACATTTTAAATCGATCCATAGTGTTTTGGAGCCTTATTTAACAGGGGCCCAAGTTTATTGCGGTCCGAAAACCCATAGATCCACCGAGTTTGATTTTATTAAAGGAAAATCCCCTGAAAATATCTCGGTTGTCACCTCCCACAAAGACTTTTATGATATTTTAAAACCCGCTGGTATGGCCTTAATGAACAATTTATTGAAAGAGGAATTTCAAAAGCTGGTTAATAATTTGGAAAATCGATGAAAAACTGTGTCCTTTTGGGAAAAAACCTAAATTCGTTTCTCCTTTCACTTGCTCTTTTTGAAAGAAATAAAAAAGTTATACTGGTAGATACAAAATCAGAGCATAATTCAACTTCTCCACTTTATGAGTTTGAAAAAGTGATCCTTAAGACCTGGGGGATTGATTGTAATGTTCCAACCCTTTTAGATTTGGAAGGGTATTTAAAACCCGGTCCCTACCGGTTAATTTTCGATGGAGTTCATTTAAGCTTAGGTAATTTTCCTGCTCAAAATTACAATGAGATTTTAAGAAAATATCCCAGCCTTTTAAGTTCTGAACCATTAAAAAATGAAAAATCCAGAGAAAAATTTGATCGAATATTTCTGGATTTTTGCGAAACTTTTGGAATGAGGTTATTTCGTTATATAGATCAGGAAAGTTTTTCCTTTGAAGCTATATGGAAAATCCTTCCAATTGAGATAAAAGAAATTTTTAATGATTTCAAAAAAAACTCAAGGAAGGAAGAATTTAAATTTCCTCTTTGTTTTTTTCAAGGCATTTATCATCGTCAGTTCACCTTTGAAAAAGATGATTTTTCCCTTTTATTTGTTTTGCTCTACCTTTTATCTCCTCGTTTTGACCTGAATCTTAAAGAACTTGAAGCCGATTTTTCTAAGCTATTTAAGAACAAAGGGGGAGAATTTCTTGTAGAAAGTGATATTGAATTTGAGTCTAAGGGATCTGAGATAAGACAATTATCTGTTAAGGGTTCAAAACCCCATTTGATGGAAAAACTTTTTTTAACCAGTGGCGAATTCCAAGAATTTTCACTGGTTCCAACATTGTCCGATTCCTACACTTCTCTGAAATTTCATATCCACTTTAAAAAAGAAATGCCTTCAGGCCAAGAATTTTTTATTTCAGATTCGAACCGCCTTGGTGGAAATTATCCTTTGACCAGAATAAAGCTAGAAAAGGATTTTATCGAAGGGGAGGTCATAATTCCTTATATATCTGGCTCCAAAATTTCCTTTGATGAGGGAAAGGTGATGGCCCTAATGACGGAGGATTTAAAAACCGTACTTGGTGAGTTGTTAGATAAAGATATTAAAGCAACTTTTACCTACACTAGGCATTTTTGGGGTAAAACAATACCTTTTGCAAACTGGCCATATTTTCCAAAGAAAATGAAAAATTTTAATATTTTTCATCGTTCTAACGGCTGCAATGTCGGGTCTCTTTCACTTCTTGCCCAAATAAAAGATGTGAGAGGGCATCTTCTCTAGAAACTTTTTCCATCTTTGAAAGTGGCAAAAGGACTTTTAAAATAGAAAAGATGAAACGTTTATTTAACAATCTTGGTCAGACCTCAGTGGAATACATCCTTATGGTGGCCGTCATGTCTACAATTGGGTTTTCCATAATGAAAATTGTTAAAGAGAGAGTATTACAGGATGCAGACAATTGTACCGAAAGTTCTAAGTCCTTGATTTGTATGTTCCAAGGACTTTATGACCGTAGAGATTTTGTCTATTTTACCATTCTTAGAACCCTTTAAAATTCACAAATTCCTATAAATTTTACCGCTTTGCATTCAAATTGCTGAGTTTTTTGATATGTCTAGCGCCATATTGAGAGGATATATGAAAAAATTTATTCTTATTTTGTCTTTATTAAGTTTGAATCTTTTTGGTGCAGATTCATTTAAATTAATTCCAAATTATGGTGTTTTAACACTTAAGACCGAAAATGAGGATTTTAAGGCCAAAGTTAATGCTGGAGTGTCTTTAGAAAAGATGCTTTCCACCAGATTTTCATTAGGTATTTTATTTAATTATTCTAATTTTGAATTTCAAAATTATTACCTTCCCATGATTAAATCCAATGTTTACTCATTAGGTGCCAATGGAAAATTTTTTATTATCGACAATGGATTATTTAGGCCATTTTTGGGAGGCGGATTTCTTTATAACTGGAACAAGCTAAACTATAACTATAATTATAACTACAGTTATAATTATTACGGTTACAACAATTACAATAATTATAACCAGGATTATACCGTTAACTCTTTTTCAGGTTTGTTGACTGCCGGAACTGAGTTAAGGTTTGCACAAGGGTTTGGACTAAATTTAGATTTTCGGTATATGAAAGGACTATCTAAGGAAAAATACCCCTATTACTATTATTCAAATAGCTTGCTTGAAAGCGTGGGCAGAGGAATGCAAGATGCCGACGTTCTATCATTTAATTTCGGGATTTTAATTAGCATTTAAGAAACAATAGCTGATAAAAAGTAGATATTTTCTATTTTTAGCGGAAGGTTGATCTGATTAAGTTCTTTGATCAGGTCTTTCTTAAGATTTGGGATACCATCCTTTTCTAATAGATCGTTAGCGTTTTTTTGGTTAATAACCTCAATTATTACCTCCCGAATCCTTGGAAGAACTTTTTCAAAATCCGATTTATTTAGTTTACCTTCAACGAATTTTACCACTGGGTATGCGGTAAAATACTTGGTAGTATCATGCTGGGATAGGTTTGCTATGATGATTTCAAGTGGATAGGCATTTACTGTAAGCTTTAGGTCTTGTTTTAGAAATATCCTTCCGGTTTTTTTATCCCAAATATTGGTGGCCTCTTTAATTTCTTCCTTTGCTAAATTGAGGTTTTTCATTTTATGATTTAGGTTTCTATACTGCATTAAACATACAGCACAAAGACCAATTAAGTTTAAGGTAAGAAGGATTGTTTTAAAATATTTCATCACTTAAATTATAACCTCCAAAAAATGCCAATCAAGCGGAAGAGAATTCTGCATTGTATCTATCAATTAATAACACTTTCCATTATTATCCCCCTTTGATTTTCACCAATTAAATAGGAGAGACCATGAAAGCAGTTTACCTGGTAGAGGGCAAAAGAACACCTCAGGCCAAGGCCGGTCTAGATCTAAAAGAAGTTCCCGTCCCAAATCTTGGTTGTGGTTTAATTAGAAATATTATGGATAGTACAGGTTTACCCGATGATGTGATCGATGATGTAATCATGGGGAATACCGGCGCACCACCGAAATACCCAAACATAGGAAGAGTAATCGCCTTAGAAGCTGGTCTTCATAAAAAAACCAGAGGGCATACTGTCCATAGAAACTGTGCCTCTGGCATGGAGGCATTAGCAGAAGGGTATTTGGGTATAGCTTCTGGGCGCTCCGATTTAATATTTGCAGGTGGTGTTGAGAGTATGTCTCAAATGCCCCTTATTTTTAGAAAAGAAATGGTGGAAATTTTTGTAAAACTAATGAAGGCCAAAAGCTTTGGAGAAAAGTTTAAGGCCCTTTCACAAATGAAATTAAAATACCTTTCCCCAATTATTGCAATTGAAGTTGGTTTAACCGATCCATTTTGTGGAATGAATATGGGACTTACAGCTGAACTTTTGGCAAGAGAATTTGGCGTAACCAGGGAACAGCAAGATGAATTTGCCAATAGATCACATCACCTAGCCTCCGAGGCCAACAAATCGGGAAGGTTTAATGATGAAATCCTTGGTGTTATGACAGGTCATAAACTGGAAAAATTTTTAACCCACGATATAGGTCCACGTGCCGATAGCTCCGTTGAGGGATTGGGTAAAATGAAACCTTATTTTGAAAAAGAATCAGGAACTGTTACCGTTGGAAACTCTTGCCCGATAACGGATGGTGGGTCTGTTTTCCTGATGGCCTCCGAGGAAGCAGTTAATAAATATAATCTTAAACCCATGGCCCGCATGATTGATTACCATTTTGATGGCCTTGAGCCTGAAAGAATGGGAATGGGACCACTAAGGGCAATTAATGGTGTTTTAAATCGAACAAAATTAGGCCTTGAACAAATGGATTTAGTGGAGATTAATGAGGCATTTGCTGCCCAGGTTTTATCCGTCCTAAAGGGTTTAAAAGATAAATCAATTGCTGAAAAATTTGATGTAGATAAGGCATGGGGTGAAGTTCCACTTGAAAAATTAAACGTAAATGGTGGGGCGATAGCATTAGGCCATCCTGTGGGATCCTCTGGATCAAGAATTGTTGTAACCCTTGCACATGAGCTTAAAAAAAGAAAAGCAAAATATGGATTGGCCTCATTATGTATTGGCGGGGGCCAAGGTGGAGCGGTTGTTATTGAAAATCTAAGTTAGGAGTTCCAGTGAAAACCCTAAATTATGAAATGAAATTAGGAGAATCCGTGAAAACAACAAGTTTTGAAGTAAAAAATGATATTGGATATATTGGATTTGGTTACAATAGCGATAAATCAATGACGGTATTAGACGTCCAAACTTTAACTGAGGCAAAGGAAATCATCGGAGAAGTTAAAAAACTTACAGATGAAAAAATACTTAAAGGATTAATTTTTTTCAGTCATAAAGATTCCTGTTTTATTGCCGGTGCGGATATTAAATTAATTGGAACTTTCAAATCGGAAATGGAAGCTGCACAAGGAGCTGAACAAGGCCAAATCATTTATAATATGATTGAAGATCTGCCAATCCCAACCATTGCCGTTGTTCATGGACCTTGTCTAGGTGGAGGAATGGAGCTGGCCCTGGCCTGTGATGAAATTTTAGCATCCTCCGATTCCAAAACAGTTTTGGGACTCCCTGAAGTAAAGTTGGGTCTGATTCCCGGCTTTGGTGGAACATTTCGGATGCCAAAAAAAATTGGCCTACCCAATTCTCTTGATTTAATTCTTTCCGGGAAATTCGTAAAAGCTGATAAAGCAAAAAAGATAAGACTGGTAGATGGTGTTTATCCAAAAGAACGCCTATTAAGCATGGCCTTAAAACACCTGAAACATGCTGCAAAAAAACCTAAAATACCCTTTAACGAAATGATTTTGGATAACCCCATTGGAAGAAAAGTAGTATTTTCCAAGGCCCGTGAAGGAGTCATGAAGCTTACAAAAGGCTTTTATCAGGCACCACTTAAAATATTAGAGGTTATGGAGGATAATTTTTCCAAAGGCAGGACTGCTTACTTAGAGAAGGAGGCCGAAGCTTTTGGAGTGTTGGCCGCATCTGAGCAATCAAAAAATCTTCAGCATCTTTTCTTCCTGATGGAAGGGGCAAAAAAATACCCAGGTCCAAAAAGTTCCAACCCTGTTCCCAATTTAAAAAGAGGAGCTGCCTTAGGCGCTGGAACCATGGGTGGAGGGATTGCCTGGCTTATGGCGGACATTGGAATGATGCCATTTATGAAGGATATTTCCCCCGCCTCTTTGGAGTTGGGGCTGAAACAATCCAGCGCCAATTTTTATAAATCGGTTCAACGAAAGAAAATGACTCAGGATGATTTTGAAAGAAAACAAAGATCCATTACACCAACTCTTAATTATAATGGTTTTAAAAAAGTTGATTTGGTTGTTGAAGCGGTAGTTGAAAATTTAGACCTAAAGAAAAAAGTATTTGCTGACTTGGAGAAAAATGTCTCTGGTGATTGTATTATAGTTTCCAATACCTCATCCTTGAAAATATCAGATATGGCAACAGCATTTGCTAAACCTGAAAGATTTGCTGGTCTTCATTTTTTTAATCCTGTTAATAAAATGCCTTTAGTTGAAGTTATCTCTCATGAAAAGGTTGCACCTGAAACCCTTGAGGCACTTTATAACTGGGTTTTAAAGGCCAAGAAAACGCCTGTTCTTGTTAAAGATGGTCCAGGTTTTTTAGTAAATAGAATCCTTATTCCTTATATCAATGAATCTTCCTACCTATTAGAAGAGGGTGTTGATTTTGAATCTATTGAAAAAGCTTGCCTAAATTTTGGAATGCCGATGGGTCCAGGTAGGCTTTTAGATGAAATTGGGATTGATGTTGCAGAAAAAGTAGGAAAAATCCTATATGGGTATCTTGGAGATCGGGCAAAACCCAATTCACTTGCAGAAAAAGTAACCAAATTGGGACTTTTGGGTAAAAAATCTTCCAAGGGATTTTATCTTTATGATGAAAAAGGGAAAGAAACAGGGCTAAATCCTGATGCTATTAATCTTTTACCTAAGAACAAAAAACCCATTTCAGAGCACGACATTCAAATGCGGGTAGTTTTGCCAATGATTAATGAAGCAAGTATCATTTTGGATGAAGGACTGGTTTCAACTCCTGGAGATGTGGATCTTTCCCTGATCTTTGGTATTGGATTTCCTCCATTCAGAGGCGGATTATTAAGATTTGCCGATTCCTATGGCATTTCGAAAATCGTTTCCAAAATGGATGAATTTGCCAAAACTGTAAGCGCTGAAAGATATTCCACCTCAAGCTTTTTAAGGAAATTGGCAGAACAGGGGAAAACCTTTTACAATTAATGCTACTTCATTTTTGTAAATATTTTTTCACCTATATCTTTTATTCCAAAACAAGACAGCGACTACTTTTTCTTGCAATTGTAGGGTTAGTTTTGTCCAGCTTTTCTCTTCTTGTTCTTCAATCAACCATGGGCGGCCTTCAGAGAAATCTGATTTTAAGATCAAAAAACGTATCCGGTTTTGCTGAAATTTCAATCGATGAATTTTCAGTGGAAAATTATCAGAAGTTAATCTCCTTTTTAAATGCAAAATCATTAAACTATGTTCCGGAATACAACTTGGAGGCCCTTTTAAGATATAAAAGTTATCTTGCACCCGTCATTCTCCATGGAATTGATGAGAAAAAGAATATCCCAGATTTTTTAAAGGGATATACTTTAAATAAATTGGTGATGTCCTTTGACCTGGCCTATAAATTAAAAATTAACTCCAATGATTCCGTAAAAATAATATCTCCTGCCCATGTGGATCCCTTACTTGGAGATCTTCCCCGGTATTCCACCATCGAAGTGGGCCCTTTCGTGGATACAAGAGTTCCGGAAATTGATGCAGTTCATGTCTGGGTCAGATCTTCTTTTGTTCAAAACCTAATTTTGAAAAAAGAGTTTAATTCAATTCGGATCTATTCAGATATCGATTTTGTTTCCCTTAAAAGGGATTTAAAGGAGCAGTTTCCTCAGTCTCATCTTACCACCTGGGAGGAGAGTAACCAAAGTCTTGTGTTTGCTCTAAATCTTGAAACAACCGTAATGGTTTTTTTATTTGTATCAATGGCAGTTATGGTTTCTCTAAGCATTACTTCTGGGCTTTTAATCTTTTTTGATAAAATCAAACTTGATCTTTCTTCATTTTGGATATTGGGGGCCCCCAAGGAAAAATTAGGATTTGCTTTTAAGCTGTTTTTAAATTTTTTAGGAGGATTTGCTTCTTTTTTGGGAATATTGGCCGCCCTGATTTTTCTCTACCTTTTTGACCGGTTTGGAGGAAACATCATGCCTGAAGTTTTTGTCGAAAGAAAAATTCCTATTTTTATAACATGGAAAGGAATACTGATATCCTTTGGTGTTCCGTATCTTATTTCAATTATTTTTTCCTTTCTTTCCCTTGCCCAATTTAAAAAAGATCAAAATCTTTTAGATAATATCCGGGCCGTCGGATAACCTGGTTTTTGCGTCATTACCTTCTTTTCTAATTCCTAATTTATTCTTATTTTTTAAAATGGAGCATTTTTTTCTATTCTTTATCAGGAAAGAATCAGATTCAATTTTTTCCAAATAATATAAATTTAAAATATGCAAGTGTTCCGGGATATCTTGGATACCAAGGATTATTGGGTCCACTTTAAAGAAACTGCCTACTATTTTTCCGTTTCTCCAAATTGGGCATTCAGGCGACAGAACGTTGGATGGCCCTATTAAAATTGATGCGGAAAAAAATAAAAAAAACCTGAACATGTTAAAGAGTTCCTAGGTGAAATTCTTTTAAAATAACGCCCTTAGATATATCACTTGACGTCCTGTCTAATGGGGAATAAAAATATTTTCCATTATGAAACATTTATTTATTATTTTTTCCCTTATTTTTATTTTTTCTTGCGGAAAGGACACCTTTCCAAAGACCTATAATGTTCCTGCAAAATATTATAATGAATACAAATCGTCCTTTGATCAGGTTAGTGAGGATATTGTTTCTCGAACCGGGATTAAAATAGTTAAATTTGTCCCAAGAAATGAGGATCCTAAATACTATAAGGCAGAGGAAACATTCCAAAATGGCGAGGTTTGGGTTTATTTCAAAGATGATGCAAACCACTTTGTGGAAGTAACCGATGAGATGGCAGGTTTTGCGCAAAAGGGATCGAACTATAATCCATCCAAAACTATTGTTTTAAATTTCAATGGTACACCTAAGTGGACCAACCATAAGTTACGTCAGGTACTAAATCTAGAAGTCCTGCATACTTTAGGATTTGAAAAAACCAAAGATTATTCAGTAATGAATCCACCAATAAATACCTTGGTAACAGGACTTACTGCACTTGATTTAAAAAGATTGGCAGAAAAGTATCCACTTCCTTCCCATAGGCCAAATGGTGCCCATTTAGAAAATTTGAAAAATATAACACCAGAATCTGAGCAAGCTAAAATTAGAAAAAACCTGCTTGAAAATTATAATTTTAGCGAGAAAAGGGCATCCGCAGTTGCCCAGGATATTATGGTATTACAAAAGCTTCAGAGTGAAAATGGAGGTGAAAACAGTACTTCCTATACTGAAGCTATGGAACGCTTAAAGGAAACTCTACAGGCCCCTTCTACAGATGGAAATACTGCTGAAAGAAATAAAGAATTAGTTCAAGAAATGATGATGGAAAAATAAGCATTTCATGTATGATCTAATAATCATAGGAAATGGAATTGCTGCCCAATGCTTTTTGTGGGAACTTTCCAAAAGTCCAAAAAAAATATCAGTTTTAAAAATTTCTGATGAGGCCTTGGCCCCAAGATGTTCAATTAATTCCACGGCCACGATTTGTTTAAGAGGAGTAAAAGCGGGAGTTTCTCCATTGGGAGATGAGATTTTCAACTCCTACCAAATGGCGGAATCCTTTATTACAAGTGAAAAACCTGATGGGGTAACACCGGGAAAATTTTATTCTCTTTGCGAAGATGAAGAAAAAGACGAATTTATCAGGCGTTTTGGGAATATCGAGGAGATTGAAAAGCCAGGTGGCCATACTCTTAAATCCAAATATTTTGGAAAAACCTGGGATGGATATGTTTTTCATCCGGATAAATTTCTTCAATTTATGTCCAAAAAAACAGAAGAAACACATTTGGCGATCTCAGGTATGGTGGTTGCTACCGAAATTACAAGGAATGAAGTCTCAATCACCACCTTGGATGGAAAAAACTATAAAGCAAAAAAACTTCTTCTTTGTTCGGGAGCTTATACCAAAATCTATGAAAAGCTGTTTCCTCAACACGATGCCATTATAAAGTCCCGTCCGATTCCCGGTGCCTATTTGGAAAAATCAAAAATAAATTTAGGTCAAAATTCATTTGTGATTTCAAGGTTTGGGGAAAATTTTATTTATGACGGAGAAAATAAGATCCTTAAAATAGGCTCCACGACAGAAAAAAATGGTAATATGGCCCCGGACTTTAAGGCATTAATGGGAATTTGGGCGAGTTTTAGAGATCTTATCAGGGAAGAAATTCCATCATTTGAAGAGTTTGAGATTAAAGTAGGTGTTCGCCATAAAGGACCAATGAGAATGCCCTTTTATGGAAAATTGGAAGATCGGGTTTTTGCTTTTATGAACCTTTATAAAAATGGATTTAATTTTCCCTTTAAAGGCGCAAAAGAAATTTTAGAAATTATTTAGATAAAGAAAGGGGAGCCGTATTTATTGCGGCCCCCAAAGAATTATCTATTAGATGTAGAAGGATAACCTCTTAAGATTGCTTCGTATTTTCTGGTTTTAGAGGTTTCCACAGAAAAATAAACTTCAGCACCTTGGCCTAAAGTCAGAGCAAGAACAGTTTGGAGAGTGAAAGGGTTCTCCATCATTGCATCTCCAAATTTAGTGTATGCCCTTGCCAATCTCTCTCTTGATTTTTGGGATTTAGTATCAAGGTTACTCATTGCAATCAATGATTTTTTCATTTCAAGAAAGGCCTTCATGCTTTCCTTGCTCATCCTTTCCTTACATCCTTTTAGGGTTCTAGCGGGACATAACTCAAGGGAATCGTCTTTTTTACGATCCAAGGAATTAAAGTAAGAATTAATAAACCCTTGTCCTATTTGATCCAGGATTTTTAAATTATTCCCTTTGCTTTGTGCTATTAGCAAATTGGTTGCAGGAGTTTTAAGTTTAACCGCAAATTTGATTTCGGCTGACCCAACTTTATCTATATTGTCACCAATTTTAACATCCAAAAGGCCAATTAGACCGGTTTTTTTCAATAAGGACTTTATTACTTTTTCTAAATCCTTTTTGTCCGCATAACTCCTTTGAAATGTAAAAGCGTACTGACCGTTCTTCAAGGAAGATAAAAATACCGGTACTGTACCAAGGTTTTCAGTGACGGTGGAAGTGAAACCTTCGGTGGTATTTTTAAATAAGGGGAAAAATTTCCCCTTAAAGGTTAAGATTTCCGCATTCATGGTATCTATTTTTTTCCTATTTGAACCTAAATATTCAGAATTACTTTCTGATAAGAAATTTGCCTTATTCCACCTTGCTGAAGCTGGTAAATAAGGGATTCCTATACCAAAAGAAAATGATTTTCCTTTGGTTTTTCCTTTAATTTTCATTCCAGAAACTACGGTCAAATCTTTGTCATTTTCAGCAGCTGCCTGAAGTTTTCTCATGTCTCCTTTCATGAAATCTAGTAAAAGGTCTTTCCCTCTTTTTTTGCTAATGTCTATTGCAAAGGTTAAAGCGTTATTTTTTGCCCAAAACTTATCCAGTGAAATTGCTGCTAATCCTGCGGCACCGTACATACCTAAACTGAAAATTCTGTTTTTATCTAATTTTGCAAGAACAGTATTTGCATCTACTCTTGAAAAGGTTCTTTGCCAAAAACCTTGTGCCATAAAATCAACACCAGCTGCTAATCCGTAGAAACCTGCTCCTCCTGTAAAAACTACCCCTCCATGAACTTCATATTGGAGTGTATCCCCAACTCTCCAGTTTAAAATATCTTCCGGAGATCTTGGGATTTTTAGATGTTTTGCTTTTTCAGCATCTTCATAATTATCAAAAATCATAATGGAGTAAGCTCCACCACCCAATGCAGGCAGTAAGGCAACACTTAATCCTAATTGAGAAAGAATTCCAGCATTGACGTAGTTTGCAGATGCCATACCACCCAACCCTGCTGTGATTGTGAAGAATTTTTTAACTAAATAAGGGCCTGAAGTATCGCTATAGATACCAGAGGGTGGTAAACCGCCCTGTTGAATACTTTGAGCAGGGCCTCCTTGAAAGTAATCTTGATCTTCATCACTTGCCAATTTTCTTCCTCTTTTTGGTTTTTTGATACTTTGAATGGTCCTACTTCCACTTCCATCGTTTTGGTTTAATATCAATTCACCAAAATCGTAATCAAAGAAAAAGGCGGGAGCGAAGGAAAATTTCCATTCTTTTTTGGCACGTACTACTCTTTCCTCATTTACGTCCTCTTTTACTTCTTGGTCAGGTTCTTTAACTACTTCATCAGGATCTTTTACCTCTTTATCTTCATAGATGGGCTCTCCCTCATCATAGACAGGTTTTTCTGGGCCATATTGAGGATCACCTTGTCCATAAATTGGATCGCCTGGAATGGTTTCGGTAATTTCATTTCTGGTTCTGGTTTGTTCTTGGTAAGAAAACTCCGGTTTCCATTCTCCACTTGCTCCAGGAGTTCCTCCAGGGTGTGGATTAGGTTCCGAATAGCTACCTGTAATAAATAGGCCGCCAGTACATTCGCTTGTGGCACCTGAAGCGCATGAACCCCCAGAAATGTTGGCATTTGGTGGGATAGCTATCTGAACGTTGCAGGCAGCGTTTTGACCGATACAAGGGGCCAAATCAATTTTTGCTTGATCGGAGGCCTGTTTTCTTGTCAGACTCGGATCAAGGCCCATTAAATAATTTGCACGATAGAGCTCTGCCCATCCTTCCATGGTTTTTTCACCAGGGATATTAACCGTTGCATTTGATGTTATTGGGGTCCAGTTTCCCCATGGGCCATAGCTTGTTTTTGTTGTTTCTGGCCCATAGCCAATTATTTTATCTGGTCCGAATCCTAAAAAATCTCCAGGTTCATATCCAATAATTTTTGGATCAGAATAACCCACAAGAATATGTTCGATGTGGGAACCACCTGGGATGGTGTACTCCCGTCCCGGAATTACTCTCGTGATAGTATTTGTGATGGTTTCAAGATTGTAACGAGGAGTAGTGGTGAAGTTCGGAGTCAAATGATTAAGCCAAAAAACATTATGGCTAAAAGATGGAATAACTCTGTTTCCATCAAAATTATAAAACTTTTTATTTAAAAATTGCTCTAGTTTTGGCGTCATTTTCGGAATCGGCTTTTGTTTGAAAGCCTGAACTACTTTTTTTTCTAATTTGATTTGTCTTTTCGTTTCTCCGTAAGATCCAGATGTTGCCAATAACAGGGCGATTAATAGGATTTTCATAGTTCCTCCGATTATTATTTTATTTTAGCACCGCATTATTGGTTCTGGGAAATTTCTTTAGGGGGAGATAAAATCTATTTGTTTATTAAAATAAAACTGATTTAGTGCCTAAGAATTTGATTCTGGACAAAAGACCTAGATTTTATTAGATTTTTGTATTCATTGATTATCGGGGTGCTATAGCTCAGTTGGTTAGAGCGGGAGATTCATATCCTCCAGGTCGGTAGTTCGACTCTACCTAGCACCACCATTCTTTCCATCATTTAACCAATAAAGAAATAATTTATAGGCAATTGCCAGTAGAACAGCACCTAAAAAAAGACCCAGTATTCCAAATTGGATTAATCCACCAATTGCTCCAATAAATATGATTGGCATTGGAGTAACTGCACCTCTGCCAAAAAAATAGAGACGAAAAGGAGTATCGGTAAAGGTTAAAATAATTCCCCAAATTAAAAGGCCGATTGCCACTCCAGTTGTAGAATAAATAAAAAGGTAGCCCACTATTGGCCCGATAACGAATAATATGGGGATTTGGACTATCTGAACAAGTAATACCAAAAAGGTCCATAATCCACTATGGGGAACTTCTGCAATTAGAAAACCTGAACCTGCTAAAAGGGCCTGCCCAATGGCCACTCCAATTATTCCCTGAGTAACATTTTTAACAGTTGATGAAATAATTTTAAATAAATCATCACCGTGTTTGCCTGCCAGTCTTTCAGCAAAATTAATTAAAAATGCTCGTATCTTATCTTCAAAAACTAACATTATTCCGGCAATAAAAATTGAAAAGATAAAATAAATAATATCAACTCCCGCCAGAGTAATTTTGCTGACTATCCAAAGACCAATTGATTTAAAGTAAGGGGTAAATTCGCTTAACGACTGGCCCAAATCTTTAGAAAGGTGATCCCAAAATTCATAAACCTTTTCACCTATAAGAGGCCAAGATTTTACTGACTCTTCAGCAGGGGGGATTGAAAATGTACTTTCCTGAAATTCTTTTGCAAAAAATTTTGCTCCATTGAAAAAAGATTTTGTCAAAAGAATCAAGGGTGCTGCAATTACAGTGAGTAATATTATGATGGATGTAAATGATGCAAGATATTTATTTTGTCTGAAAAATTTTTTTAGGAAATGGAATAGAGGAAGAATTCCTGTTCCGATAATAATTCCCCAGACTAAAAGAATTAAAAAAGGCTGGAAAACCATAAATGAATAATAAGAAACCAAGAACAGGGCCAAAATCCTGATAATGGTTTCAATACTCTTTTTAAAAAGTTCATCATTGGAAATGCCCATAATTACTCCGTTAAATCTTGGGTTGATCTACCAAGCGCAGGTATGAATGCACCCTTTTTATTTTTCCGTGATAGATTTCTTCCGCTTCTTTATCTGATACATTTTTGGGCACCGCCACCTGTTCCCCAGGATTCCAGTTGGCCGGAGTTGCCACATTCTTTTTTTCCGTTAATTGAAGGGAGTCTAGCACTCTAAGTATTTCAGAAAAATTCCTTCCTGTTGAAGGCGGGTAGGTAAGGATCAATTTTACTTTTTTATCTGGGCCTATTATATAAACTGACCTGACATTTAAATCTTTACCTTCTCCCGGTCTCACCATTCCAAATAGCTCAGCAATTTTTGCATCTTTATCGGAGATGATAGGAAATTTTATTTGGGAGTTTTGCTTTTCATTTATATCTTTTATCCATTGTTTTTGATTTTGCTCATTATCAATGGATAGAGCAATAATTTTTGTGTTCCTTTGTTCGAATTCTTTTTGCAAAAGTGCCAGCACACCAAGCTCTGTGGTGCAAACGGGAGTAAAAGCCTTGGGATGGGAAAATAAAATACTCCATGTTCCTTCACGCCAATTATAAAAATTTATTTTCCCGGTTGTTGTCTGGGCATCAAAATTGGGCACAAGATCACCTAAATGAAGATCCATGGCATAAAGATTTGAAAAAATTAAAAATATTTTAATGCTTGCCAGGAGCAAGTTTAACCCCTTTTCTCTCTGAATAAATATAGGCCAACAATGCATTCATTTCATCGGAATCAAGTACAAGATCTTTTCCTTCCAAAGGATTTCGGATACACCAGTTTATCATCGTAGATAGAAATACAACTTTACCAACCTGTTTTTGAAATTTTGGATAGGTTTCGGGATGGGTATTGGAAGCATTAGGATGGCATTGGGCACATGCAACCCCGTTTGTCCCTAATTTCACCCTTCCCTCATTGATCCAAAGTTTTCTACCTTCAGCGGCCGCCACCTCAAATTCCTTTTGCCAGCGGTCTACATCTTTTTTATTAAATTCATCGGCCAAAAGATTAAGTGAAAACCCAATTAATAAAAGAGATATTATTTTATTTAACATCCTAAACTCCTAAAAATGATCCTGTGGTGGAATTCTGTTTGATTTTGGTTGATAAGTCACGTCCTCAGGTCTTTTTGTTTTTGTGTTAAAGGCAACCTTTCTATTGTTGTTTTCAGGAAGTAGGTAATTAACGTCGATGTTCCCATTTGATAAATTCATAAATTGCCAACCGGTCGCATCTCTTTCTGAAAAAGGGTCAGCTCGATTCATGGGAACGGTCAGTATGGGTAGATGATTTTGTTTTAAGGCATAAGATTGTGGATAGGGCCAAGGCCAGGCGGTTGCCATTACCGAGTTAAAGGAAATATTTCCAATTTGGTTGTATTGGATTTGGTGAACATGTCCATAGATGACGCTAACCTTTTTAAAAGGTTTTAAAATGTCCTGAACCTGTTCAGCATCCTCTGTCCAGAAATTCCAATTCTTAAATATTTTTTGTAATGGAGAATGTGAGAGAACTACTACTGGGGTATTTTTATTTACTTTAGAGAGATCTGACTTAAGCCACTTTCTCTGAGCTTCCCCCACCATAAAAGGAGAACCATTTGGGTTATCCAGGATGGCCATTTCATTCATTCTTTGTTCAGCAGTCGGCCATTTTTTAAAAGTCCAATCATCAAAAGTTAGAATGCTATTTAAAACAACAAAATGCACCCCTTTGTGGTCAAAACTATACCACTGTTTTCCAAATAATTTTTCCCAATAAATTCCGAGATCCAAATAATAATCATGCTCCCCCATAACATAATGAGTTTTATACTTTAAACCTGAAAGGATTTCAGCTCCATGATCAAGCTCTTCTTTTTTTCCCAGCTGCCCTAGATCTCCTCCAAAAATAACGAAATCCGGTTTAGGCATTAACAAATTACATTCTGCAACAGCTCGCTTTAGACCCTGATCCCAATTTCTTACAAATTTAGTTCCCTCTATATGTTGGATATGTGCATCGGAAATATAGGCGAAAGTAAAATTTTCCTTGGTATCTGCAAATGCCAATTTAACAAGGGACATAGGAATGGTGGCGATTCCCAGTCCAAGTCCTGTCTTTTTAAAAAAATCTCTTCTATTCAAATTATCTGACATGGAAATCTCCTTATTTTTTTTCAAATTGCTTGCTAGTTAGGGTTTTCATAAAAGCAACCAAATTTTCTTTTTCTTCCTTGGTCAAATGAAGTGGTCGAATCCCTCCACTTAAGTGGTGAGTGATCTCTTCCTTATCTGAACTTGCTCCACCGCGGTTGTAATGCTCCACAACTTCTTCTAAGGTTTTTAAGCTTCCGTCATGCATATAAGGAGCAGTCAAACTTATGTTTCTTAAAGTGGAAGTTTTAAATTGTCCCATATCGGTTATGTTTCTGGTGACGGCAAATCTTCCTAGTTCAGAAGTTTCTGGGTCTTGAAGAACCTTTAAGTCCACCTCAGTGTTTTTATATTTTGCCATAAGAAATTCTTGAGATAGTTTGTTTATATCCGCAAGGGGAAGTTTGTTTATGCCAACTCCGATATTATGGAATTTATTATCTGAAAATAGTGCAGTGGTGTGTTCAATGACGTGGCAGGAAACGCAACGACCATTTCCAATAAAAGTCTTAAATCCTTTAATTTCATTTTCCGTTAAAACTGGTTCATTTTTAAAATACCACCGATCAAAACGGCTATTTCCAGCTATAACCGTTCTTTCAAAAGCAGCTATGGCCATTACAACATGACGAATGGTTATTTTTTCGCGAGGTATACCAAATGCCTCTTTAAAATATTCTGGATATGCTTCCTCTGGGGTTCGCACAATATCCAATATCGGTTGATGGTCTTTTAATCCCATTTCTACAGGGTTTAAAAAAGGATGAAGGGCCTGGTCTTCAAGATCGGGTGATCTTCCGTCCCAAAATTGCGTTTTAAAATAGGCAGAATTAATTACGGTAGGGGAGTTTCGGGTTCCGGTTAAATCCTTTATACCTTTGGAAACCTTAAGAGGTGAATCTGTAAATGTTTTATCAGGGTCGTGACATGTTGAGCAAGAAATGGTGCCTGTTGATGAGAATCTTTTATCATTAAAAAGCATATCTCCCAATTCAACTTTGGCCTTGGTTATGGGATTGTTACTAGGTACTTCAAGGTTGGGAAGGCCAAGATTATTATCATCGGAGTATGCATTTTGAAAAAAAAGAAAAATGAGAAATAGATGTTTCATCACTAACTCCTAAATTTGGGAAAATATTTAAAATTTTAAGTTATAGAAAATTTGTTGGGAAGGAAAAAAAGGCCGACAAAAAAAATCTCTTTATTTACCCTTTTAATTTTGCCATCATTACCAAAATTTAATTTAGGGAGGATTTGTGAAAATTTTAATTATACTATACTTTTCATTTTGTGCATTTGGAAAGGATTTAGTCTGTCGTAAAAATAAAGAACAGTTTGTCGACAATATTCAGAAGGAAGACTTTCTTGGTGGATGTCCTATTTATGGTGATAAGACTTCAATGGGAAATGGAAATTTTCAAACTTATGTTTTACAAAAATCTGATGGCACGCTAAAGGCACTTGGGTATGTTTTTCCAGAGGAAACATTAGAAAACCTTCCTCCCAAGACTAGGCTCCACGATGGTCTCCACTGTTTTGATGTAAATGGCGACGGAGAAATTTCCCAAAATACAGAATGCGCTGGTGGACATCAGCGATTTCTATTTTTTCCCAATGAGAGAGGGGATACTCCTATCAGTTGGGCACTTCTGGATTGGAACCCAATTGGGCACATGCCTTCGGGTGTTTATGATCATCCCCATTTTGACTTTCATTTTTATATTCAATCGTTTTATGAGAGAAATGCAATAGAGGTTGGCCCTTGTGAAGGACATATGAATTGTCAAGTTTATGAAAAGGCCATCAAAGATGTTCCTGAAAAGTACATGCCCGTGGGATATATTAATCCCAAAGCTGTAGAGGCAAAAATGGGAAATCATTTAATTGACCCAACCTCAGGAGAGTTTGATCCTCAGCATGGACATCATTTTACCCACACATTTATTTGGGGAGCCTATGATGGCCATATAACTTTTATGGAACCCATGATCACCCTGGCATTTCTTAAAGAAAAATCTTCTGAATGTTATCCGATCAAAATGCCCAAATCTTTCGAAGTTGGTGGAAATTATCCAACAAAATACTGTATTCGTTTCAAAGGGAAATATTACATTTCTTTAGAGGGATTTGAATCTAAAAAGGCAGAGTAATCAAAAATATTTCTTAAAAATATCAAAGCTTTCCTGGTCAAAGGCCACAAGATGAACCTCATCTATGGCCTCCAGGTGGTTGGTTAGTCTTCTAATGGTTTGGAGTGCAACTCTTATTGATATTTCCTTGGGGAATTTAAATAACCCAGTTCCTAACACAGGAATAGATAAGGTCTTAATATGGTTTTTTAGGGCGACCTCAAGAACATTTTTATAACAGGTGGCCAAATCATCTTCCTCGTTGGAATGGCCATTAATCCATGTTGGGATTACAGTGTGGATTATCTTTTTGGAGGGTAAGTTAAATCCGTCGGTTATTTTGGCATCACCAGTTTTGGCAATGCCTAATTTTTCTAGCTCTTCTTTCAGCTTAGGGCCGGCAACGTTTAATATTGCATTATGAACAGAACCTCCCTCATAAAAATTAGAGTTGGTACCGTTTACAATGCAGTCAACCTTTTGTTTGGTTATATCCCCGATAATAATTTTTACTAGAGTATTCATTCTGTTATATATTACCACAAATGAAAAAAAAATTTCTGCTATTATTTATTATTCTTTCTTGCGCCCGGATGCCACTTGAAAAAAGAGAATTGGCCCTAACAAAAGTAGACTCTGTTGAACTTAAAGATGATTTAAATTTAGGTCCGCTGATAGATGGAATTAAAAAAACCGTTGAAATTATTGATTCAGGAAAAACCCGGTTTTTAAACTTTACCTATGGGAAAACAATCATTACTGAAAAGGAATATGCAAATTCCCTTAGGTTCCTTTTAAAATCATATGAGGAAAATCCCCAACGATTTTTGAATACTATTTCAGAAAACTTCGATTTTTATGAGGTTTATGGTGGTGAAAATAAAGGAGAGATTTTACTAACTTCATATTATGAGCCAATTATTCAAGGATCCCTTAAAAAGAAGGGGAGATTTTCCAGGCCCCTTTATAAAGTGCCGCCTGATTTAGTTGAAATTTCCCTTAAGGAATTTAAGGAGGAGGACTACCCCCTAAAAATAGAAAAACCAAGAACAATATATGGAAGGTTGGTGCCTACACCGGAAAATGATATAACTTCCAAGGTCGTTCCTTACTACTCCCGAAAGGATATAGATCAAAATCAGGTCCTAAGATCAAAAAAGTTGGAAATTTGTTATGTGGATCCAGTGGATTCTTTTTTTCTACAAATCCAAGGATCGGGTACAGTAATTCTTGAAAATGGAAAAAAAATTCGATTGGGCTATGCCGGACAAAATGGGCGGATTTATAATTCCATTGGAAAAGAGCTAACCAATATTTACCCGATTGAAGAAATCAATATGGAAAAAATCGAAAACCATTTAAATACCCTTCCTACAGATAAAAAGGAGGAGTTATTAAATAAAAATCCTAGTTATGTTTTTTTCAAGAAAATAAAAGATAAACCACTAACAACATTAGGTGTTGAGGTAATTGATGGAAGGACTCTGGCAACCGATCTTAAATTTTTCCCCAAGGGTTCTCTGGCCTTTATCGAATTTGAAGGTCCGACCTTCGAACCTGGAAAAATATATAAAAGACTGGTTTTGGACCTTGATACTGGAGGGGCCATCAAAGGAGGAGGGCGTGCTGATTTATTTTGGGGATCAGGCCCTTCTGCCAAAAAATACGCTGGAGACTTAAAATCCAAGGCAAGACTTTACTATTTGGCCCCAAATACAGCACTTTTGGCAAAGCTTAGGCTAGAAAAGAGGCCTTGATCTGTGCTAGTTGTCATGAAGTGAAGATCTTTTTAAACCATGTAGAGAAATTTATCCAAAAGGCTTCGCTTATTGGGCCTTCCCAAAAAGCGGTAGTAGCCGTTTCTGCCGGTTCAGATTCCATGGCACTTCTTTTTGCCATGAAAGAAATCTTAAAAAAGGGAACCCTTCGGGCATTCCATGTCAACCATGGAACTCGTCCTGGAAATAAATTGGAGCAAGAATTAGTAGCAAAGGCCTGTCAAGACTGGGGAATCCCTTTGACTGTTTTTTCCCTGGATATGAATCCTAAGGATTCAAACTTTGAATTTAAGGCAAGATCTAAAAGATATGAACTATTTAAGGCAAATCTTCTACAGGATGAGCTTTTATTGACTGCCCATCACCTTGATGATTCCTTCGAATGGTCTCTTCTTAGACAATTAAAATCTGGAAATCAAAATACTTATTTGGGAATCCCGGTTAAAAATGGAAAAATTCGAAGGCCATTTTTATGTTTAACTAAAAAGCAAATTAAAAAATTTGTTTTAAAAAATGAAATTCCTTTTATAGATGATCCCTCTAATAAAGACCTCAGATTTGAGAGAAATTTTCTGCGAGGTAAAGTGATCCCAAATCTAACTTCAAGATTTCCTAAATACCTTAAACATTATGTCCATAGGTCCAATGAATTGGCACAGAAGCTTAATGTTTCCATTTTTAAAAAAAATGATTTTGAAGTTAAAAAAGATCAATTTAACGGTATTTTAATTACCCCTCACCATGGAAAGGAATTTAATGGCGCACAAGAAATAATAAGAAAGGCAATTTATTCGGTTTCCCACAAAGAAAGGGGAGTTCTAAGCGACCAAATCGAAAAGTTAATTTTTGCGGCCAACGCAGGAAAAAAAGGACCTATGATATTTTCTGGAGGGGTTCTTTGTTTTATCGGCCCGGGCCAACTTTATTTTATATCGAAAAGGGATTATTCCTTTTATCAAAAAATCGATGATGAAATTTATCGACGATTGGAGAATAAAGACATTTTATTTGCCCCAAAGAAACTGCAAGAATTAAAAACCACTCAATTTTTTAATTTAGTTATTGCAAAAGACATGCCAAAAAATTTTTCCTCAATAAAAAAACCACATCCCATGGTTCCGAAATCAACAGAATTTGCGATTAAATCAGGGCTTTGGTGCAATACTCTCTCAAGACTTTTATTTCAATATGAAAGATGTTCTGAAAAAGAAAAAGAATCCATTTACGACCTGTTTGTAAGCTAAAATTTTTCTTCTAGAAATCCGAATGTGATTTCATGAAAAATTTATTACTAATCATTTTTTGTTTCCCTTATTTTTATGTTTATCCAGGTGAATACAAAAAAATTGCAATAATTGGAGGAGGGATGGCCGGGGTTTCCACAGCGGCCTTTCTAAAGAACTCCACTTTTGAGGTTCATCTTTTTGAAAAAGAGGATCATTTGGGCGGCCATGCAAGGACGGTAAGTCTTAAAGGGTTGAACGGCAAGGAAGTAAAAGTGGATTTGGGCCCACAGTATTTTGCCGAAGGTGGATGGAATTTATATATTGATTTTCTTAAATATTTTAAATTATTCCAAGAAAATAGATTTTATAAATTTACCAGTGGAACCTCAATTTTTAAGGATAATCAAAAATATCCCAATTTTATAACTCCCTCACTGGATGGGGAAAGTTTTGATTGGCTTATAAATAATAATGGTCTCTCCAGAATGATGGCCATGTTGGTTTTTTTAGGCAAGGCAAACAAATTTTATGAAGAGGAAGATAAAGAGAATATTTCAATTGGGGAATTTTTAAAAAAAATAGATTTTCCTGATGAGTTTAGGGACGGAATAATCCGACCTCTTCTTGCAACTTCAGTAAATAGCTCTTTGGAAAACGTGGATGATTGCTCAATTATAACATCCTCAGGGCTATTGGCATTTAGGGGTCCCCTTTCAAAAGCAGAGTTTTTTGTTTCTAAAAATGGTCTTCAGCCTTTTATTGAAAAGATTGCAGAAAAGATCCAAAAAAATTGGAAAGATTTTCACCTTCATCTTTCAACACCTGTTGACTCTATTTTAAAAAATCCCGATGGCACTTTGAAGGTTATATACGGTGGTGAAGAGTTAAATGTTGATTACGTCATATTCGCAACTCATCCTTACGTTGCCGAAAAACTTTTAAAAGATTGGGATGAGTTTAAATCTGTTGCATGGGAGGATTTTACTTATGCAAATACCAAGGTGGTAATTCATGATGATCGGTCTTATCTCCATCCCGTTTACCAATCCTTTTATAATATTAAAATTAGAAATGATGGGGAGTATTATTTGGCCATGAATCTTCAAAAAATATCCGCTAATTATGGTGATTTAATCAAATCTTGGAACCTATCAGAAGAAGAGTACCTAAATCTGAAAAAAAATGGACATATTTTGGCAGAAAGTTATTTTAAACATCCAACAACTACTACCAAATTTATAGATAGAATTAGGGAAATTAAACAAATAGCTAAAGATGATGGACGTATCTTTTTTGCAGGTGGATGGTCATTAAATTGGGAAAATCAAAATACTGCTGTTAAATCAGGTTTTTTGGCAGCAGGGGCCATCGATCCGAATATTATTTTTAAATGGAAAAAAAGACTGCCTTCTCTAAATCATTGAGGTTTATATTCGGCATTGATTGGTTCAAGATTATAGACTTTAACCCAATCCACCATCCATTGATCAGGTAATTTTGCCCTTTTTATATTTCCAAAGGCCTCTTTGCCAATCTCAGTTGAAAACATTAGGATCGAAGGAACATAGGATTCGGCAATTTTTTTTCTCCAAGTCTCCTTTCCATCCTTATAAAAAATTACTTCTTTTGGGGTCCACCATGCAGAAAAGGTGTGCCAATCCTCTTTTTTTCTAAAGATAAATCTTTTGGTATTGGATTCATGGCGATTCTGGTAAGTATGAACAGCATTTTGTGCCATAAATGGTATAAATCCATATTCAAAAATATCAATTTCAACGGCCCCAGGTTTTTTTGCATCCAAAGGCCAAAGCCAAAATGCAGACCATTGTCCCTTTTGGGTTTGGGTTTTTACTTTGGCAATATAATATCCATATCTAAACTCAAGGTTAGGCTTAGTTTCAATTGCACCCGAAATATAATTATTTCCATCCTTGAAAGTCTTAATTACCAAATGGCCCTTACCGTCAACCAAAGCGGCATCTTTTCTCCACCATCCCTCCCTGCGAATTCCATTTTCATAAGAGGGTTTCCAAATATCCTCATTTAATTTTTCTCCATTGAAATCTTCAGAAAAAAATTCTTTCCAAACAAAACCATCTGGAGATTGAGGGAGATTAATTTTGTCGGAGGGAAAAGCATTTAAGGACACTAAAATGATTACCAAAATTGATTTTATCATAATTAAACTTTTCGGATTTTGGATTTTTGAAGTTAAATAAAGTAAATTAGTCGGTTAAAAAAAGAATATTTTGCAGGAAATTTATATCAAAAAGGCGTTTTCCAAAAATGGATTCCTGAACAGAATTGGCCCTTAAAACTTCAATAGGATACAAGTCAAATGCTGGACTTTTAATCAAAAAATTAAAAGATTGATCGGTACTGTCAAAACGGTAAATTTTTTGGTCACGTTGAGACCAAATTAAATTTCTTTTTTTATATGATGGAGAGGATGATAAGAATGGTTTTAAATTCATACCAAATTTTTTTGCTGCCAGAAATTTTTGGGGTTCCAGGTCCACTGGATATTCAAATGCATGAAAAATTACGATGAAATCATTTTGGGTTTTTATTAAATGACCATGAAAAAGATTAAGAGGGGAGAGGTCAATATCTGGGAAATTTTTATGAATTATGATAAAAAGTTCCTTGAAAAAAAGATTAAGGGTATTAGAGGTAAAGACCTTAGGGATTGCCCCTGATCCCCAAGATTTTAATTCAGGTGAAATATTTATTTCCATGGTGGAAATTTCCAAGATTGAAGCAGGGCATGGGGGAACCTTAATTACCTTGATTCTTGGGTCCCGATTTCGCGCCAAAAGTCTAAGAAATTCCTCTGTTTGGGAATTTGAATAAGAATTGCTGCATAACAAAAATAATAAAAAAAGTTTAAAAATTCCCATGGTTTCCAACCTTGACAAAAATTCTTATTTCGAAGAATATCAAACTATGCCTCAAAGTTCTGATCATTCCAGGGTTTTTAAGGCCCTTTCAAACCCCAATCGCCTAGAGATTTTCTTTAGCATTTACCACAATGGCGAAGCGGTCTCAGAAATTAAATCATGTCTATTATCGGAACTAACTGGCCAATTTAAAATAGGGGCACCGACAATATCTCACCACCTAAAAGAATTGGTTAAGGCAGGATTAATCCAAACCGAAAAACAAGGTAAGTTTTTAGTCTGTAAGGTAAATGAAGAAAAAATTGAACAAATAAGAGCACTTTTTAAAAAATAGGGAAATAATGAAACCACAACAAAAAACGTTAACTCTTTGGCTAGTAGTAATTCTGATGATGGCCGTACTTGCAAAAGTGGTCAGTGAAGGAAAAATTCAATACAAAAAATTAACTTATTCTGAATTTGTGAAAGCTGTTGAAAGCAAAAATGTAGATGAGGTAACTTTCAAAGGCAAAGATACCATCATAGGTCAATTTAAGCCTGGTTATGAAAATGGAACCAGATTTAGATTAACCGGAAACACCGGTGATCCAACTTTTAACCTTTTAAGAAATAATGGAATAACCCCCAATTATGAAGAGGAAGAAAAACAACCTCTACTTGCTTCCATTTTAATAAATTGGGGGCCAATGATATTGCTTATCATTATTTTTTATGTCTTTCTCCGGCAGATTCAAATCGGCGGAGGAAAGGCGATGAGTTTTGGTAAATCCAAGGCCAAAATGCTAAGCGCCGATTCCAAAAAAGTAACTTTTTCGGATGTCTCAGGCATTGAAGAGGCCAAGGAAGAATTGGTTGAAGTAGTAGATTTTTTAAAAGATCCAAAAAAATATACCGCTCTGGGTGGAAAAATCCCTAAAGGGGTAATTCTTGTTGGACCTCCTGGAACCGGAAAAACCCTTCTTGCAAAAGCTGTTGCAGGAGAGGCCGGGGTTCCTTTTTTCTCCATTTCAGGTTCTGATTTCGTGGAAATGTTTGTAGGGGTTGGAGCTTCAAGGGTTCGAGATCTCTTTGAACAAGGAAAACAAAACGCCCCATGTATCATATTCGTGGATGAAATAGATGCAGTAGGAAGACATAGAGGATCAGGTTTAGGTGGTGGCCATGATGAAAGAGAACAAACCCTTAACCAACTTCTTGTTGAAATGGATGGGTTTGAATCTAATGAAGGGGTAATTTTAATTGCCGCTACAAACCGATTAGATGTTTTGGATCCTGCACTCCTTCGCCCTGGAAGATTTGATAGAAGGGTTATTGTGGGAATTCCTGATGTTCGCGGAAGACTTGGGATACTAAAAGTTCACACTAAAAAAACCCCCTTAACCGAAGGAATTGATCTCGAAATAATCGCTAAGGGGACACCTGGGTTTACTGGTGCAGACCTTGCAAACCTTGTAAATGAAGCCGCCTTAAATGCAGCTAGACTTGGGAAGAAAAAATTAGATATTTCAGATTTTGAGCATGCTAAAGATAAAGTTCTAATGGGTCCTGAAAGAAAGTCCATGGTGATCTCTGATAAGGAAAAAAGAGTTACCGCCTACCATGAAGCTGGACATACTTTAGTAGGACTTAATCTTCCACAAACCGATCCTATTCATAAGGTTTCCATTATCCCAAGAGGTGGAGCTTTGGGTGTTACCATGACACTTCCAAATGAAGAGATGTTAAACCTTACTCGAGAGAAGGCCAATAATTATATCGCCTTTTTAATGGGTGGAAGATGTGCTGAAGAAATTGCCTTTGGAGAAATCACCAATGGGGCATCCAATGATATTGAAAGGGCCACACAACTTGCCCATTCAATGATCTGTGATTGGGGTATGTCAAAAAATTTGGGGCCTATAAATCTTAAAAAATCCTCATCTAGCCCTTTTATGGTAGGAGGTATGGGACCTACAATAGATTATTCTGAAAAAACCGCACAATTAATTGATAATGAAATTAAAGAATTAATAGACACCAATTATCAATTGGCCATTAAGATCTTAAAGGATAATAAAGAGGCCCTTGATCGCTTAGCAGAAAAATTGATCATTTGGGAAACTTTAGATTTTGAGCAAGTGAAGAAAATTGTCGCCGGAGAAGATATCGGACTTCCAATCATTGAAAAAACCTCTAAGAAAAAATGGGTAAGCAACCCTGAGGAAAAAACTGATGTCGTCGAAGATACGGCAAATAAAAAACCAACCAATGATCCAATTCTGGCCTAAACAATGTTAAGACAATGTATGGGAGTGATCAATATCACTCCCGATTCTTTTTCCGATGGCGGAAAAATATCTGATATTTCATCCTTGGTTGAAAGGATCACCAGCTTAAAAAATGCCGGGGCCCAAATAATAGATATTGGAGCACAGTCAACTGCTCCAACCTGTAAACCCATTTCCCAAAACGAGGAAATAGAGCGTTTTGAAAAATTCTTGGTACCTCTTATTTCTACTTGGGATGGGGATTTAACTCTATCCATTGATACTTTTAGGCCTATGGTTTTTAAATGGCTTTATGATAAAAATCCTAACCTTAATTGGATATTTAATGATGTCTCCGGTCATCTGGAGGAAAAAATCCTAGAGGAATGTCCCAATGCTCGAATTGTATTAGGACACAATCTCTGCAATACTCGCGAAGATGCTCCTGAACATATGAAATATATTTTACCCCATGATGAAGACCTAATAGATTCCATGGAAAAATTTTTTAAAAAACAAAATTTATATTCTCGAGTAATTATTGATCCTCTTTTTGGGTTCTCCAAAAGTTTTGAACAAAATTTAGAGCTTTTAGATAAGCTTCCAGAGCTTATAAAACGATTTTCATTAAATCAGGAATTTTTAATAGGGATTTCAAAAAAATCCTTTTTAAGAAAGATGATTCCAGAGTCCAAAAATCCCTTGGAGGATTCAGAAAATCTTCATCAGTATTATTTAACCAATTTTATAAAGGAAATTGATCAGCCTGTTATATACCGAGTTCATAATCCAAAGATTTTTTATTTTGCTCAAAGTTAAATAATAAAATCCTGGTCAATAAAAAATCGGAAAATTATTCGGTCATGTCTTAAATTTAGTGAATAAAATTAAAATCGGTGTCAAATACACAAGAAAAGTATATTATTTAAAAGTTTGATTTGCTTAAGGAACCCCTATGAAGACAATTGAAGGTATTTTGGTCGATTCAAAATCCAAAAAAAGAAGACAGGTTAAATTTGATGAAACCACCGGTCTGATTTTAGAGATGGGTGATCTAAAAATACCTAGGGAAAAAATAGATTATTATTTTGATGATAACTGTTTGGTTTTTGCCGGGATGGGTGATATCCATGTTCATGCCAGAGAAGATGTTTCCCAAAAAAATATTTATAAGGAAGATTTCTTAAGCGCATCAAAAGCTGCCATCAATGGGGGAGTTACCCATTTATGTGATATGCCCAATAATCCCATTCCACCTGTCGACGATAGGTCTTATGCCGATAAGTTAAAGCTTACTTATAAGGGTTTAGTTCCCATCCTGCTTTATGCAGGAATTGGACCCAATACAAGGCCGTTAAGTCTTATGGTGCCCTACAAGGCATATATGGGCCCATCCATTGGAGAATTATTTTTTAAATCAGACAAGGAATTGGATGAGGTATTAAAGTATTATAAGGGACAGCACGTCAGTTTTCATTGCGAAGATCCTGAAATTCTGGAACAAAAAAAAGGTGAGAAAAGTCATTCGGAAAGAAGACCTTTATTAGCAGAAGTTATGGCCACAAAAACCGCTTTATCCTTGATTGAAAAATATCAACTTAATGGTAAATTATGTCATTTTAGTTCATCAGATGGCATGGAAAAGATTCGATCTGCTCGGGCCAAGGGGCTTAAAATTTTATGCGAAGTAACACCACAACATCTCTATTTCAATGAAGAAAATATCCCTGAAGATCGAAAAACCTTTTTCCAAATGAATCCCCCAATTCGAGGGCCAAAAGATCAAGAAGCAATGTTAAAGGCCTTATTTGCAGGGGAAATCGATTTTTTGGCAACAGATCATGCCCCCCATGACCTAAGTGAAAAGGAAAAAGGGATGTCCGGTTTAACCGGTCTTGATACATATGGCGCATTCGTAACTTGGCTTTTAGTAGAAAAGAAAATGGATCCATTGCTCGTAGCAAAAATTTGCTCAGAAAATCCTGGAAATTTTGTTAATCAATTCCTTCCTTCCCTTAAAAAAATTGATCCAGGATTTAAAAATTATGGTCTAGGTTTTGGGAAATTGGAAAAAGGATTTTTTGCTAATTTGACTGTCCTAAATCTAAAGAAACCACAAAAAATTATTCGACAAAATTTAAAAACCAAGGTGGGATGGTCTCCCTTTGAAAATATCACCTTCCCTGGCTCTGTCGAAGCAGTTTTTATCGGTGGGAAAATAAAATCTTAGTGTAAGTAAAAGTAAGTCGCCAATTCAATAACCGAGGTAAATAATTTTCCTTGGGGATGATCCTATCTTTTCAAAAGGAAAAATATGCATTTAGGGAAAAAGATTCTGGCCTTAGGAATTCTCGCAAGTTTACTTAACGCCTATGCAATAGACAAGGTTGTCTATGGTGATGATGATAGGCTTGAGCCATTTGAGGTTAATAACGCATTTTATGAATTATCCAGATCTACTGCTGCAATGATTCCAATGGAGTCAATTAAGCTTGGAAGAAATGATGCCTATGATATTGAGTATTCCCCTTTAACAAAGAGAAATGTCTGCTCCGATGAAAAATTTGCAGATCAAGGAACTGCTGCGGTTTGTTCAGGATTTCTTGTTGCCCCAGATGTTATTGTTACGGCCGGTCACTGTGTTACTAGTGAAAGCATGTGTAGCGGTTATGCTTGGGTTTTTGATTATTCCCTATCCTCCGCAGGCGATAACCATTATTCAGTAGCACCTAGAGAAAATGTTTATAAGTGTAAAAAAATCTACGCACAGGAATTAAATAACTCCACCATGATGGATTTCGGAATTGTAATTCTTGATCGTCCAGTAGAGGGAAGAAAACCACTGGCAATCAATAAAGATAAAAAAATTGCTGATAAGACTCCCATAGTAGTAATTGGGCATCCTACTGGTCTTCCTACCAAAGTTGCTGGTGGGGCAAAAGTTAGAGATAATTCCAATGACGTTTATTTCAATGCCAACCTGGATACCTTTGGGGGTAATTCAGGTTCTGCCGTATTTAATGAAAAAACAGGCCAAGTAGTTGGTATATTAGTTCGTGGTGAAAACGACTACGTTAATGATAATTCCAGGGACTGCCAAGTGGTGAATAAATGTACCAATGAAGGTTGTCGTGGAGAAGATGTAACTAGAATCGAAAACATTAAGCAACTTAAAACCATATTACGGGAAAGAGGAGTTTAGTGTTAAGCATCTAATATTTTAGGTGTTGCCCCCAAGGACGGGGGCATTTTTTTGCCTTGCCACATTATAAATGCCTCATTAAATTATCCATATGGAAACCGTCGTTAGAAAGATACATTTTTGTTACGGACATCGGGTTATGAAACATGAATCCAAATGCGCCACCCTTCATGGGCATAATGGTGTAATCTGGGTTCATGCATCTCCACTAAAATCTCTAGATAAACTAGGGAGAGTAATAGATTTTTCTGTATTAAAAGATTCTATAGGTGGATGGGTGGATAAATATTGGGATCACACCATGATCCTTTTTAAAGATGATAAAAAAACAATAGAACTTTGCAAAAAAGCTCCAGCATATAAGGAACTATTTATCCTTCCGGAGAATCCTACTGTTGAAAATCTTGCCAAGTATTTACTTTATGAAGTTTGCCCAAAACTTTTAAAAGGAAAAGGGGTAATCGTCCATAAAATAACTATTTTTGAGACAGAAAACTGTTATGGCGAGGCCTCCATAGATCCTAATGATAAAAAAATGCGGGCACTTTATAAATAAATTGCTTTGGTCTTATCATTTTTTAATAACGAATTAATTTGTAAACTACCCTGGCAGGGTTTTTAACTCCAGCTTCAATAAATTTGGGATTTTCCAACTGTTTCTCCAGCCTTTCCAGTATAACAATTTCAAAATTTTCCTGATAAAGATACCTAATTTCTTTTTCGGAAACACTAAAAGGTGGACCAAGTAAAGTTGGATGGTCATATTCAGTGGTTATTAATAGTATTTGAGTTCCCTTTTTGGATACGTTTAATATTTTTTTTGCGTAAATTTTTCGCATATCCTCGGGTAGCGCAATTAATGATGCCCGATCATAGATAAAATCAAAGGGGTCAATTGTCTTTTGATCTAATTCGAAAAAATCACCTTGGAGAATTTCTAGTTTTAAGTTATTTGACTGGTATTTATTAAAACTTCCAACGGATGTTTTAACAAACTCTAGGCCGTTTTCTTGAAAAAAAGAATTAGTGGCCTTTTCCGATAATTCCACTCCAGTTACAAAATGACCTAATTTTGCAAAGAATAGAAGATCGACAGATTTTCCACAAAGTGGCACCAGGGTTTTTGGGTTTTTTGGAAGTGTGAATTTGTCAAAATAACTTAAAAGTAACTCGTTAACATTAAGATAATGAAATCCAATTTCATTGTTCTCCCATTTTTTAAGCCAAAACGATTTTTCCATAAAATTAATATTTCCCACTTTTTTCAGGTTTTAATTAAAATATCACTATGACTACTAATTAAAAAGGATATATGGATGGTTAAGTTCATTTTGATTTTATTTCAAATTGGAATTTTATTTGCTCAGGAAGATTATATATGGTCCCAGTATAATCAAGGTGTTGAAAAGGCAAAAACCACCTACAAGCTTAACTATTCCAGACCATTGTTTAACATTGACTCCAATAATTTGAAAATTGAAGTTGAATGTAAAATGATTTGGGGATGCAATGGGGACGTAAGAGAATGGGAAAAAGAGGGGCTTTTTAAAAATGGGGTTCGGATTAAGGTAGTAACACTGGTAAATTTAAAAAACCAGGAATACAAACCGTATGTTAAATTTTCTAAACCCTACAAGAATGAAAGATATCCTATCTGGGTAACAGTTTCCCCTGAATTATATGAATTTTGTCGAACAGTTAAGGATAAAACATTACTCCCTCTAGAGTTATCAAAATTTTTAGGATTACCACCATCAGCATTAAAATCCGATATTATAACCATGTGGGTTGATCCTATGGATCTATTTAGGCCATGTCTTGATCCAAATGTTAGTACAACAAAGTGCCCGATAGTTCCAGGGCCCAAGACAAGTCCGATACATCTAACTTGGTTAAACGATACCCTGAAAAAATCTTATGAGGGGTCAAATATTAAGTATCCATTCACCAGCATGGGATTTTCCTTTTATTGGGGAAACAAGGATATTCAAGGTGCCTCTGAATATTTAATCCGTGCTGGTGCAACTATTTGGGTTGAAAAATTCAATAGTATTTTTGATTATTGCAAATAATCAGCTTCCACATGAAACACAATCCTCAGGATTATCAAGGGAGCACATCATATCTGCCAGATTTTCCTCAACAGTTTTTTTGGTTGGTTCAGGCTGAGAAACTGTAAATTTAACCGCATTGATTGCAGCTCTTGATCTTAGATAATACATCCCAGTTTTAAGACCTGATTTCCAGGCATAAAAATGCATTGAGGAGAGTTTTCCAAAATTTGGATCTTCCATGTGGATATTTAAACTTTGGGTTTGGTCGATAAATGGCGCCCTACCTCGAGAAAGATCAATTACGGCCTTCTGCTTAATTTCCCAGACGGTCTTGTAGAGATTTTTTAAATCCTCAGGAATAGAACTGATATTTAAAACGGACCCATTATTTGCAATGATTTCATTTCTAAGTTTTTCGTTCCAAAGTCCCAGGTTTATAAGGTCTCTTACTAAATATTTATTAACAACAGCAAACTCACCTGACAAAACCCTTCTGACATAAATGTTAGAAGTAATGGGTTCAAAACATTCATTGTTGCCTAATATCTGAGAAGTTGAAGCTGTAGGCATAGGGGCCACTAATAGGGAATTTCTTACTCCATATTTTTTTACATCGGCTTTAAGTTTATCCCAATCCCAGTATTTCCCGGTTGGTTTTACCTCCCACATATCGAATTGAAAAATTCCTTTGGAGATAGGGGAGCCTTGATAGGTTTCATAGTGTCCATCTTTTTTGGCCAAATCTTTTGATGCGGAAAGTGCAGCGAAATAGATGGTCTCAAAAATTTCATTATTTAATTCAAGGGCCTCCTTGGACTCATATGGATATCTCATCATGAAAAAAGTATCTGCAAGTCCTTGAACTCCAATTCCAATCGGACGATGACGTCTGTTTGATTTCTCAGCTTCTGGAACAGGATAATAATTAATATCTATGATCCTGTTTAGATTTAGGGTCATCCTATAGACTACATCGAATAATTTTTTGTGGTCGTAGGTATAGTCGTCTCTTACAAATCGGTTTAAGGCTACAGAGGCCAAGTTACAAACGGCGATTTCATCTGGAGCAGTATACTCAACTATTTCACAACAAAGATTTGATGATTTTATGGTTCCAAGATTTTTTTGGTTTGATTTTTCATTAATCGAATCTTTGTAGAGCATATAGGGAGAACCAGACTCAATTTGTGCTTCCAATATTCCAAACCATAAATCCTGTGCACGAACCGTTTTTAGGGCCTTATTTTCACTTTCATATTTTGTATAGAGTTTTTCAAACTCTGCTCCATAGCAATCCGATAGACCTGGGCATTCATGTGGGCAAAATAGTGACCACATTTTATCCTGCTCAACTCTTTTCATAAATAAGTCCGGGATCCAAAGTGCGTAAAATAAATCTCTCGCTCGGGCCTCTTCTTTTCCGGTATTCTTTTTTAATTCTAGAAAATCAAAGATGTCTGCATGCCAAGGTTCCAGATAAATGGCGAAGGACCCTTTTCTTTTTCCACCGCCTTGGTCCACATATCTAGCGGTATCGTTAAAGACCCTTAGCATAGGTACGATTCCATTAGAAGTTCCATTGGTCCCTTTGATGAAGCTTCCTTTGGCCCGAATATTATGAATGGAAAGACCGATTCCACCAGCGGATTGTGAAATTAAAGCAGTATCTTTCAAGGTATCATAAATACCCTGGATACTATCGTCTTTCATGGTTAATAGAAAACAGCTAGAAAGTTGTGGTTTATTAGTGCCTGAATTAAAAAGGGTGGGGGTGGCATGGGTGAAATATTTTTCTGACATCAGGCCATATGTTTCGATAGCGGCATCAAGGTCATTTAGAAAAATTCCTAGTGACACCCGCATCAACATTTGTCCTGGCCTTTCGATGGGCTTACCATTTATTTTTAAAAGATAGGATTTTTCAAGTGTTTTAAATCCAAAATAGTCATAGTTAAAATCCCTTTTATCTTGAACCACTTCATCTAATCTTTGGGCGTTTTCCATCACAACATCGTAAAGCTCTTTGCAAACGAGTGGTGCATGTTCACCTGTCTTTGGATTAATAAAGTTATACATCTTCTTTATGTTTTCCGAAAAACACCCTTTTGTTTCCTTATGAAGATTTGAAACAGCAATCCTTCCTGCCAAAATAGAATAATCAGGATGTTTGGTAGATAAATAAGCAGCTGTTTCTGCAGCAAGTTGGTCTAACTCAGCGGTTGAAATTCCTTCGTAGATTCCCTCAATTACTTTTTGTGCAATCAAGACTGGATCTACAAATTCTTCCTTTAAATCAAAGCAAAGGGCCCTGATTCTCTCAGTTATTTTGTCAAATTTTACTGGTTCTTTTTCTCCTGATCTTGTGTAAACGTACATAGCTTAAAACTCCGCATCCAATGTGAATTTATTTTGTTCTTGGCTAGATAGAATTCCTTGTTTTTGATACTCAGTGACCCTTTTCTCGAAGAAATTAGTTTTTCCTTCTAGAGAAATTAATTCCATCCAATCGAATGGATTTGTTGCGTTGTAATATGGCTTGGCACCCAATTGCTGTAGCCAAAAATCCGCAACAAACTCTATATATTGGGCCATCATTTTGGAATTTATACCGATCAAATCCACAGGGATGGCATCGATGATAAATTCTTTTTCTATGCTGACAGCTTCAGTAATGATTTTAGTAATAACTTCTTGTGAAACTTGATTTTCCTTTTTAAGAGACTTATGGAGGTGGCAAGCAAACTCACAATGAAGACCCTCATCACGAGAAATAAACTCATTGGAGGTACAAAGTCCCGATAACATCAGCCCTCGTTTTTTCAACCAGAAAATTGCGCAAAAAGATCCGGAGAAAAAAATTCCTTCAACTGCTGCGAAAGCGATCAGTCTTTCAGCAAAACTATTTTTAGAATTCATCCACTTGATGGCCCAGTTTGCTTTTTTTGCCACACATTCTAAATTGGCCACGGCCTTAAATAGATAGTCCTTTTCCTTTGGATCTTTAATATAGGAATCAATCATTAATGAATAAACTTCGCTATGAATATTTTCCATGGCCAATTGAAAGCCATAGAAGCACCTTGCTTCCGGAATTTGTACTTCATCATAAAATCTACGGGCCAAATTTTCCCCAACGATTCCATCGGAAGCAGCAAAAAATGCCAAAACATGTGAGATAAAATGCCTTTCATTCTTATTAAGTCTTTCCCAATCTTTTAGGTCTGGGGCAAAATCAAGCTCTTCAGCGGTCCAGAAAACCGCTACATGTTTTTTATAAAGTTCAAAAATGTCATTGTAACGAATTGGAAATAGTACAAATCGTTGGTCATTTGGGGCCAGAATCGGATCCACCCGTCCTCCTTGTCTAGAAATTAAATTCCATTTTTGTAGTTCAAGAAAAATATTATGAGATAAAATTAAACTACAATTAATTACGGTAGCAGAGGACTTTTAATTCTTGTAGAAAAATTTTGATAAATTTTTTTACTGTAGCGTAAATTTATTAAACAAAAAAACTTTTTTCTTTACAAGCTCCAAAGGCGCTTCCATAAAGGGTTTGAATGAATGTCAAATCTTTCTGAAATTGACCTTTTTTGTTTTGAAAATGTTAGTCAAAAAAATTATTGATCATTTCTATAAAGAAAGGATGCGCCAGCGCTGGAACCTGCACCTGTTCCCGGCGCACCAATTATGATGCTACCTTCAAAAATAGAGGCGCTGGCACCAAATTGATCGTTTGCATTACCATTAACATTTGGAAGAGCAACATTATTTGAATTTGAAAATGTTGGGCCTGGATAAATATATGTTTGCCCTCTAAGAGTAGCTGTAGTTGATAATTGCCCTACTACGGCCAAATTATTGGAGTTAATCGCCACACTTTCACCAAATCTTTGTGCGTTCGCCGGAGCTGTTAATTTTATGATAAAATTTGGATTAATTATACCTGCGGCAACCACATAAGAATAAATATTTGCATATCCACCTCCTGTTCCATTTGGAGCACCAACAATTAATGAATTGTTTGATAGATCCAATGAGTATCCAAATTGCTCATTAAAAGTCGTGTTAGTAATTCCTGGCCCTAAAGTAGGTCCCTGCGAATAAAAATAAACTAATTGGTTACCGGTTCCCATAGGAGCAGAGGCAACAAAATTGGTTCCATTTGCGGAAACAGCAAAACCAAACTGTGAACCTGCAGGTGTTCCCGCAGGTGGATTTACTATCGCTTCAGCGGTGAAAATTCCGCTAGAACCTCCGAAATATCTTATGGTTCCATTGTTTCCATTTGCCCCTGGAGCTCCTATTACTGCCATAAATGAATTTATAGAAACGGAGGCGCCAAAGTTGGCACCTATAAACAAATTGGTTGGTAAAAATTCTCTTTCATTGGTCCAAGTACCATTTGAATAAGTATATACAAAGGCCCTACCAACTCGGGAATTATCAAAAGGTCCAGGTGCACCTACGATTAATAAATCCCCATTCGCAATATTTCCAGACGGGCTAGAGGTAAAAAGATCAACTGCATATCCAAAATTATCGCCTGCATTAAGGCTTGGGCTGGTCAGTGTACCGGCCGAACTCCATGCAAACCCATTATATGAATATAAGTAAACTGCCCCTACACCATTTGCTCCAGGTACTCCGACCACGGAATAGTTATTTGAAGTGGAAACACTTGATCCAAAAAAATTATTTGCAGCAGGAGGGTTTGGGCCCAAATCATTGTTTAGCAACCAATCAGAGAAAAAGGCCGGATTATAATTTAAATTAACGGAAGCAGAACTACAAGAAGATTGAAGTCCTTGACCTCCACCCTGAATTCTTTTTGCATAAAATGTATACGTATCGGAAGCAGTAAGTGCTGGAAGGGTTTGTATTTGAACAGAACTTCCTAATGAAATATTTGAACCTGACTGGAAATTACAATTTGAATCGGTGAATAGGTATACCCAATCCCCAGAATTTACTCCACTGACCAAAATTTTTGGAGTGGAAGAAGAAGTTGGGTTGGTGGTTAAAAGTTGAAGAGAGGTTGGCGCAGAACTTAAAGGGTAATAAACAGAGCTAGTGGAACAACTAGAGACAAAACTGGAGTTTGGATAAAATTGTTTTGCATAATAAGTGTAATTACCATCTATTGAAAGTGGGTAGGAGGTCACATTTGTGGAAGTTGCATTGTTTGGTACAATCGCAGTTCCCATAACGGTAGAATTGCAATTAGGATCATTAACGTAAAGTTTAACCGTAGCACCAGGCTCTACACCCGAAGTAGAAATTATGGGCGTGGGATTTGAAGTTCCCGCGCTTACTAATGTTAAAGTTTTAGGGTCTGTGTCTAATGTATAGCTTGCAGAAGCTGTAGAACATTGAGAGAGATTCCCATTTGAAAGCTGCCTTGCCCATACGGTCAGGATACCGTCTGCGGCCATTGGATTTCTTAGTGTTACATTTACGGAGGTTGAGCTTGGGCCTACAACTGCAGAACCTAATTCATTGGCGGCACTGCAAGTACCATTCGAAAAAATAGTAACGGTAGAATTATTATTAACTCCTCCTACATTAAAAGTAGGTGAGAGGGTTGTCCCAGGATTTGGACTAACGACACTTATCGTTGATGGCATAATATTTAAGACATATGTGCTTGATGGCCCTGCACATGGGGAAGTAAACGTTCCAATCTTTCTTTTTGCCCACCATTTGTGGTTCACCTCATATGTCGATATAGGTAAGGAGGTTATTGAAACTGAAGTTCCAATTGAGGTTGAAGCTCCGGACATTACCGCTGAACAGTTTCCATCAGAGTATAAAGTGATTATATCTCCTGGATTAATGTTTGAAACATTTATAACTGGAGTCGTTGAGGTACCTGAGGCACTGGCCGGTTGTATTAGGAAATCTGTTGTATCCAAATCATAGGTTGCAAAGACAGAACTACATAAGGAGGTAGTTCCTCCAGTAACCTGGTTGGCGTAAAAATTATAGGTTCCATCTGTTGGAAGATCTGCACCTAGTTGCCAGTCAAAGGATGTAGCGGAGGCAACAGTGCTTTGGATGGAATTAGTACATTCGTTGTCAAAATATAATGTGACCGTTGAACCCACCACAGCGTTTGAAATATTTACTTCGGGGGTAAGATCTTCATTTGGAGAAGGTGTTACCATGGTAACAAAGGGAGATAGATCGTATTTGTAACTTGCACCAGTTGTTGAGCAAGGTGAATTGAATGTTGGATCCGAAGCATTTTGTTTTGCATAGAAAGTGGATGTTCCAACGGTGGTGATTGGATCAATAGAGATAGTCATGGCCGTGCTGGTAATATTGGTGGTTGGAGAAACTTGATAAGTACATCCAGCATCTGAATAGATTGCAAAGGTTTTGGTTCCAATATCTGATTCAGAAAATAAATTTGATACGGTAAAGCTTGGTGTATTTAAACTGCTTGGCGAGGATGAGACCAAACTAATATTAGGGGTGGTTGCCAAAGTATAGTTTAAGGCATCTGAGCAAGGAGAATTTTGAAATGTTCCTCCGGAGAGAGGGACACTTTGTCTGCCATATATTTTATTGAGACCATTTACAGTAAGCCCTTCATCTACTTTTAAAGTTTGATTTCCCCCAGTGGATAAATAAATATTTGAAATTTCTGACCCAACATCACAGGCCGGAGTGGAATATAGTTGCATGAAGGATCCATTAACACTGTTTAATAAGTTTACCGATGGTTTTAATAAATTATTTGGACTAGCAGTAGAGTAACTTAGAGTCGGTTTGGTAACTAAATTATATTCCCCGGAGACTATAGGGCTGCTATTTCCTGAGCAGAATGAGGTATGGCCACCATAGGATTGTCGAGCATATAGCGGGTATTTTCCATCCACGGAAAATGAACCATCCGTAACTACGATATTGGCATTTGTTGAGTTTGGTACTGTGCTGCCGATCACCTGAGTACAATTTTCATCTTTGTATAAAACAACACTTGCACCAGGAGTAACCCCAGAAACCTGAATAGTTGGATTTGGCAAATTCCATTTTGGTTCTGGAAGAATTTCATATGGAGTGGAGGCCACGCTTATCCCAGTAGGAGTAGTGTTTAAAGTATATGGATCGGAAGCACCTGAACATGGAGAAATATGCCCATTATTTATTTGTCGAATGTAAAAGTAGTAGGTTCCATCAATCAATAAAGGTGTGCTTGAGGAGACGGTGACATCAACCTGAGTTGTTGCTGCTGTTTTAGAGCCCATAACCACAGAACAATTGTTGTCAGTGAAAACTTCCACTAAAGCGCCAGGAATTATATTTGTGGCCCTTATTGTGGGGGTAAGCGTAGTTCCAGGCGTGGCAGTTATTAATCTTGGGGCTTCGGGACGGGAATTTAAATTATAAGTAGCAAATAAATTAATTGCTCCTGAACAAGGGCCAATATAAGTCCCTAATGTTTGTCTTCCGTAAAAATTATTAGCGCCCTCAACATTTAATGGATTTGAAATAATATTAACAAATTCTGAGCTGTTGGTTGAGGGAATGACAGCAGAGCCAAGTAAACTTCCTGAAGTACAATTAGGGGTAGAAAAAATCTCAACCGTGGAATTGTTGGCAAATCCCGATACTTGAATAGTAGGATTATTGGTTTCACCGCTGGCAACCGTTTGAGGTCCTGAACCAGTAAGGATTTTGATGCTGGATAAATAAGTATTTATATTGTAGGTGGTGAAAACACTGGAACAACTTGAGGTTACAGTTCCAATAATTTGTTTTGCAAAGTAGTTTACAGGCCCTTGAATAGAACTTGGAATTACATCGCTAACAATATCTACCATTGTGGCCGTTGCCGGAACTCCAATTGCCTGCCCCATTAAAGTTTCACAAGAGGTTGTTCCTCTATAAATTTGGACCGTTTTGGTTGCGGCAGTTGAAAGACCATCCACTTGAATTATTGGTCGGGGATTATTCCCAGATGGTTGACCTACAATGGAAAGAAGGGTTGGGGTAATATTGTAGGTATAGGTAATGCTATCGGTTGAACATTTTGGCGTATGCCCTGTAAAAACCTGCTTGGAAAAATAGGTTTTTGATCCTTCTGAATTGATGGCGGTACTATTTAAGGTTAGGTTTACAGTTGGGAATGATCCGGTTGCAGTTGCAACTGCAGGGTCGGAACAGTCACTCATTTGGTGAAGCGATACTGTAGGTGTTGCATAATTGGCAATATTTGAAACAGAAAAAGTTGGAGTAGGAATATTTCCTTTATTGGAATTTGGGTTGATATATTTAAAATTATTGGGTTTGGTGTCTAGAACATAACTGGTGCTTCCCAAACAAGCAGTATTCCCTTTTGTTTGTTTAGAGGAGAAAAAATAGGTGCCATCAGAAGATACTGCAGAGGATGGAATTGTCAGGGTTGCGGAAAAATTCCCCAGAGTGTTAGTAGAGGTCACAACGGTGCCAGTACAATCGGTTGAGGGATAAATAGAAACTGTATTTGAGGCATTTGAATCTAGATTGGTAACTGTAATAGTAGGGTTAATTGAATTTCCAGGATTGGGCGAGGTTATTAAAACTTTTGGAGAGTCGAATGTATAGGTAGCAAAATTATCTGAGCATGCAGAAAAGAAGCTGGTTTCAATTGTACTTATACTACCCCTTCTTACCGTAACAAACTTATTTTGTTTTGCTGTAAAAGTATAATTTCCACTTATAGCAGGCAATGAATTGTTAAGTGTAATATTGACTGAGCTTCCAGATGCAACAGCTGATCCCATGACTGGCCCCTGGCAACCTGCCTGGGAATAGACATCTGCCCTCCATCCGGGCACCATTCCTGTTACTGTAAAAGTAGGAAAAGGGTTCATGCTGGGAGAAGGACTTGCAAGTGCTATGGTAGGGGAAGTATCAAGTTCATAACTTCCATACACCAATGAACATGGAGAGGTCCTGTAGTTTGCAGTGGTGGGGCAGACCGTATTGATTGGACAAAATCCCTGGGTAGAATAGAATTTGTAATTTCCATCTGTGGTGAGATCGCTGTTGATAGTTATATCCACAGAAATATCGGTTGACCCAGCTTGTTTTTCTCCAACATAAGTAGAAGTTGAGCACGTAGGATCCATGTAAAGCTTAACCAATGAACCTGGTACTAAGGCCCCTCCTGCTACATTTCCATTCCCGATTCGAACTGTTGGATTTAAATTCATACCTGGAGAGGCATTTAGAACTTGAATATATTGAGGCTTGGTATTTAGGGTATAAACGTTACTAGGTTCTGAACAAATTGTTTTGTCTCCTAATGTTTGTAACGCCCAAAATTGATAAGGCCCATCTTGAGAATAGGCCGGAAGTGTTGCTTGTATCTGGGTAAAACTTGAGTTTATAAAATTTTCTGATCCAACGGGGAAACCGCTACAGGTGCTGTTTGTATACAGTGAAATCGACGCTCCAAATTGAATGTCATTTACTGAAACAATGGGGGTGAAGCTTGGACCACTGTTAGTTAAAACAGTGACATTTGGTGGAGATGACCCTGTTTCATAATTATATGTTGCATAAACCGGAGAACAGGCCGAGGTTCCGGAGATATTAGAAGTTACATTTGCATAAAAATTATAGGTTCCGTCCTTTGAAAGAGGTAAGGAAGTTACTACCACTGAATAATTATTTTGAGCAATTGCAGATCCAATCGGGCTAGTGCAGGTGCTGTTGGTGTGAAGGTTAATGGTATATCCAATTAAAAAATTTCCTTGAACCAAAAAACTTGGTGTGGAAATACTAGATGGTGAATTTGTTTGAAGGAGTATTCTAGTTATTGGTCCACCGGTGTCAGCTGTAACTCCTTGAGAGCCACCTTTTTGAACTGTAGTGGGACCGCAGGAAACCGTTATTAGAAAAAGGATAAAAAACCATTTTTTCATAGGGGATACCTCTGATATCCCTTCGGAAAAATAACCATCTTTATAAAGAAAATTGATTTATACCTGACTTTTTGGTTTTAAAAAAAACGGATTAATTTAGACAACTAAGTCATCGGGCCTAAATTAATTCTTTGAACTGAAAATTTGTTACAATTGGAAAAAAAGGATCGGACCTTGAAAATATTGCTTATCTCCTTATTTATTTTTTCATGCATTAATCATAATCCTCAAAAAAATCTCTCACCATTGGAAATCTTAACTAGTTCCAATTGGAAGATTACCAAATTAGAGGATTTGGTAAAAAGTAAATCAGAAGTTGTTCAAAAGGAATGCGATATCGGTTATTTTATAGAATTTAGGATGGATGGATACATGATTTACCGGGTAAATCCGAAATGTAACATAAAGGAGCATGACCATGCTGGTATGTACAAAATAACTACTAAAAATAATAAATTCTTCATAGAGATATATAGATCAACCGGAATTACACCCACTAATTTAAGAAGTAGTTTTGAAGTTGAATCCATCAAAGATGATCTGGTTATTTTAAAATCACTGAAGATTAACCAGAAAAAAATTGGAGATAAATCCAATTTCTATTCAATATTTATTCCTATCGAAGGCGAGTATGAATCGAGGATTTTTTTGGAAAAAACCAAGTAGAAAATTTCTAACGTAGAAAATCTTCTAAATTTAAACTTTCCTGGCTTTTTTCATCTCGATATTTAATGATGATGGCGCAATTAAGGCTTAGTCCTAAATCCGATGCCCATTTTAGATTTTTTTTGATAGGTCTCGAACCTGGAACGACGACGGCACCTTCAGGGATTGGTTCTCCTTTTTCTAAGATTCGCTCCGATACCGCATCAAAAACTGGAACAGATTTTGAAAGAAATACACCGGGCGCAAGCACTGCTCTTTTTTTAATAACAACGCCTTCTACGATGGTGCAACCTGCTCCAATAAAGGATTCATCCTCGATGATTACCGGACTCTCTCCTATAGGTTCCAATACACCTCCGATGGTTACACCTGCGGATAGGTGGACGTTTTTTCCAACCTGTGCACAAGAACCAACTAACACATTACTGTCTACCATGGTACCTGAGTCAATATAGGCGCCCACATTGATAAAAGATGGTGGCATTATAATCACACTTTCGGCCAAGAAAGCACCGGCCCTAACGGAACTTCCACCCGGAACAATTCTTATCTTTCTGGAGAGATCAAATTTTTGTGGAAGGAGAGTATCTTTATCGATAAATCCACCTTGTTCAACAAGTTTTCCCTCTTTAAAGGCCTCTAAAATGGCCCTTTTTACTTCCAGATTTGCCTTCCAAACTCCCTTTTCATAAACTGCTGAACGAAGAGAGCCATTTTCCAGATTTTTTAATATTTCTTTAAAGTTCATTTATTGCCTCGTTTGCCCAATCTAGCTTTTTTCTGTCAAAATCTTCCTGATGGGAAAGTGGTGGTCTAAGGATTGGAGATTTAATCCTCCCTAGTTTATTTAAAATTATTTTTGCAGGTACCGGATTTGAGACTAAAAAAAGAGTATCGCAGATTTTTTTCCAAAGTTCAGAATTAATTTTTTCCCCTTTGATACATTGATTAGTGATCTTATGCGTTTTTTCCGGCCAGACATTGGAGGCCACAGAAATTAATCCAAAAGCACCATGGGGGGCAAAATCCGGTAACATACCATCGTCACCGCTATAAATTTTTGCATTAGGGGCCATTGATCGATATTTTTTAAAATCATCAACTTTTCCTGATGCTTCTTTTATACCATAGAAATTTTTGTGTGATGAAAGATCAGATACTGCCTGGAAATTTAGGGAAACTCCAGTTCTTGAAGGAACATTATAAAGTATGCAGGGTTTAGTGGCCTTATCCATTAAGGTTTTGAACCAGTGAAATTGTCCCTTGGGCCCAGGTTTGGCGTAAAGTGGAGTGACCATTAAGTAACAATCTAGTGGAAGGGTTTCAAGGTAATTTATCCAATTTAGGGTATCTTCAATATTAATTCCACCAACTCCGGCCATAAGGGGTACTTGAACTTTTTGGGCCAGGGTAAAATTCAAAATTTTCCGTTTTTCTTCATCGTTTAAATTAAGGGCCTCACCTGTTGATCCTAAAATTAAAATGCCATTACCAGCTTTTTCCTGTTCCTTGATTAGTCTTTGCAAGGAGGGAAAATCAATTGATCCATCCTCCAGCATGGGTGTTATCAATGCGGTAAAAAGAGGAAAATTTTCTAAATTTTTCATATAAATAAATCCCTAAAGTCTATTAGCCCTTTCTTTTTACTTTTTAAAACTTTCTTTGCCGCAAGCAGGGCACCTTGCGCAAAAATCTTTCTATCTAAGGTTTTATGAATCAATGTTATTTCCTCAAATGGTGTCTTTAAAACCAATTTGTGGGTTCCCAGCTCATCTCCCTCTCTGATGGAAGCTATTGGGAGATCTTCCCCCAACCATTCCTTCCAGGAAATGGCGGTTCCCGAAGGGGCATCCAGTTTTTTTGTATGATGTATTTCACTTAGGGAAAAAGAATAATCATCGGTTAAATTTTTAATTTTCCCTAACTCCTCTATCATGGGTTTTATAAGGAGCATACCAATTGCAAAATTCGAGGATTTTACCCATAGAATCTTTTGCTCTTTAAGTTTTTTGTCAAAATTTTTGGGGAATTTAAATCCTGTGGAACCGACAATAACTGGTATTTGGCATTTAATCAGGATGGGAATATATTTTTTAAAAATTTCTCCAGGTAAAAATGAAATGATGACTTTATGACCTTTCAAATTTTGAAGGTTGGGAGGATTTTTACTATCAAAAACTGTAGCGGTTGGAAATAAGTCTAATACTTTGCTACCAGTTTTTCCTTTTCCTAAGAGGGCCAATTTAATTTTCATAAGAACCTTATTTTTGTTGCTCCATCAAACAATGTCTAGGTGAAAATAGATGCGTATATTCCTAGCATATTTTCCAAAAATTGTTATAATTTTCTTATAATGGTGAGATTTTTATCAGGGGCTTATATTCTTTCTGTGGGTGTTTTAACTTTTCTGACCTCCAAAGAGGTGATCCCCAAACTTTCGGAAGAAAATTCATGGCTACTTTGGGCATTGATTCTGCTTCCAGTTTTTTTTCTGGTTTATATTTCAATTTATTATTTTATTCGGGATGAGAGATAGGATGCCAATAAAAAAATTGGCATCCTAAATTTTATAAAGCCTCGTTAATGGCCTGACAAGATAGTTCTGCTTTATCGATTTGGACCTTATGGGTTCCATTTTCAATTACTTGAAAAACCTGTGAATCTTTTTCCTCTTTGCGGAAAATCCCAGCTTCTCTTCCTACAACCATCTGAAGGTCTAGGATATTGGATTGAGTGTCAAACACTGCTGAGGCCTTTGAGAAATAATCTTTTAAATCTCTAGATTCTACTTTTGGCTCTTCACCCTCAAAGGAAATAGGAACTTTAAATTCAACTTGGTTTCTTCTGGTTACGAAAAGGCAAACCACTTCCAATTTTCTACCAGTATAGAAATAGGTGTAGTCGGCTTCCTCAGTTGTCCCATCTTTTAGTTTAAAGATAACATGAATTAAATTTTTCCCTTTTTTGGTATCAAAGTTATATTGAAAATTGTTATCCCAAGTGGTTATTTCGTTGGAAAATTCAGTTCCATTTATTTGGTAGGTTACCGACTCGATAGATTTTATTATTTCGGCATCGGTTTTTAATTGAACTTGGGTAAAATTACCCCCTTGCTGTTCGAAGTTAAGCCCTACCTTTTCCATAACGAAATTAAATTTGAAGGGATAGAAATTATTGACTGCTTCTTTATCTCCTTCAGTAAAATGTTCGATATTTCTTCCAAATACTTTTCCATCTTTGGTTACCATGGAAGGTTTGCCATTTTTGGAAAATGAGTATGAGTCATAGTGCATTATGGAGTTAAGGTTATATTCTCCAAAATTGGACCTAGGTACTTTATCGAAATTATGTTTTTGATTTTCTTCAATATTTTCCCAAAGCACTGTTAAAAAATCATCTCTGTCCTCACGAGATTGCTCATGCTCCATTCCAATTGCGTGAAGTATTTCATGCGCCGCTATCATTGGGACATAACAACCTTTGGAAAGGTTTACTTCCTGTCTTCCACCTTGCATTCCAACGTAACTAAAACAGCCCTTGTCTTTGGAGGTAAAAACTAGGTAATTTTGGTCCTTTGATGTCCTTTTTTTGAAGACCAAATTTGTTTCATTATTAAGGGTGTCCATTGCACCTTTTAATGCCTTAATAAGTGATCTGTTGTTTTCATCTTCTGTGTCTAGGGTCCAAGGAATTACTCCACCTGGCCATCTTTCCGCAGAGCGCAAAAAGGATGATTTATCCTTTCCTTTCTTAACCGCTATATCACCTTCTAAAATAATAAAGTCAGGTGATGCCCATACTGAATTGCAAAATAGAACAAAAAGGAGGACTTTAAACATTCATAACTCCTTGAAAAATTTTGAAACTCATCCTTGCACAATATTTTCTAAAGTCAATAAGACATAGGACGATAAATAAAACCCCTTTGGTCTTATAAGTTATTAAAAATTTTGAAAATATTCCGAATAAATACCAAACTAGGAGAGATCCATGAAAATATTTTTAATGATTTACTTATTAATTTTTAATTTTGCAATGGCCGAATATGGGACCCAGGACTATGGCAGTTCCGGAGGTTATGGCCAAGATAGCTCCTATGGAGGCCAAGGAACCCAAGGACAAGGACCAAAAAAAGGTACTGGAATCGAAAGAAAAAATTTATTAGATACCATGGATATTGGAGATAAGACTAAGCTTACCGATGTCGAAAAATGCAAAACTAAATGTGAAATGACCTTTGTTCAATGTTATCGTATCCAATCGGATCGGAGCAAGTGTTACTCCACTCAACAAGAATGTCTGGATAAATGCGGAGGAGGACAAGGAGGAGAGGACACCTCTCAATCTTCATCTGGTTCAGATTATGGCTCTCCTTCAGGCGGAGTTTTAGAATTTAAATAAGGGATGTTCTAAATCATCCATTAATGATATTTCATTTTTATGAAAAAAATTGGAATTATTGGTTTTAGAGGAATGGTCGGCTCCGTACTAATGGAAAGATTCAAAGAATGTGGAGATTTCAACCGTTTTACACCCGTCTTATTTTCATCCTCCGAACATGGAAAGGAAGGTGCCTTTGGTAAAATCCTGGATGCTAAAAATTTAGAATCTTTATCCTCTTTGGACATTTTAGTTTCTTGTCAGGGAGGTGATTACACTAAGGAAATTCACCCTAGACTAAGGCAAAGTGGTTGGAAGGGATATTGGATTGATGCAGCTTCGGCCTTAAGGCAAAATAAGGATTCTGTCATCATTTTGGATCCAGTAAATAAACCGGCCATTTTAAAATCTCTTAAAACAGGAATTTTGGATTATGTGGGAGGCAATTGTACCGTCTCTTTAATGTTAATGGCCCTGGGAGGGTTATTTGAAAAGGATCTTATAGAGTGGATAAGTGCATCTACTTACCAGGCAGCTTCAGGGGCAGGTGCAGCCAATTTAAAAGAACTGGTAAATCAAATGGGATTTTTAGGAAAGTCCTACGATCCAGTTAAAAACGCTTTAGAAGTTGAAAAAAATGTAACCGAAATGGCCCATTCAAAAGATTTTCCTGCAAGTAATTTTGGCCATGCTTTGGCGGGAAACCTGCTTCCTTGGATAGATACCGATCTTGAAAATGGCACAAGCAGGGAAGAATGGAAAAGTGCTGTTGAAACGGAGAAAATATTGGGGAGGCACATTCCCATAGAAAGCTTATGTATAAGAATTGGCGCCTTAAGATGTCACTCTCAGGCATTTACCATTAAACTCAAAAAAGATATTGCCATACCAGAGATAGAATCCATTTTGGCGGACCATAATGAATGGGTTAGAGTAATACCCAATAATAAATCAGACTCTTTGAAATATTTGACTCCAATGAAAGTTACAGGGACTTTAGAAGTTCCAGTAGGTAGGATCCGGAAATTAAGCTTAGGGGACAATTTTATAAGCGCTTTTTCTGTAGGTGATCAGTTACTTTGGGGAGCGGCTGAACCGTTAAGAAGAATGGTTGGAATTATCCTTGATTTCAAGGGGTTGTAATATCTTTAAATAGCACTTGAGAAAAATGGATTTTTTCTGTAAAAAGAATTCATGAAAAAATCAATATTTTTAATTCTTTTATTTGCCAATGTTTCATTTGCAAACGGTTATGATGACTGTATGGACCGTGCTTATGGACGCCATCAGGCCGATCTAGACACTGCTAAAGAAATTTTTAAAAAGCAGAGCGAGGATTGTTTCAGATTTCCAGATGGAGAAGAACATTATGCCTGTCAATTTAAGGCCAAAGAAACCTTTGATAAGGAAGTAGAAAAGGCCAATATCAGGCTTAATTTTGAAACAAAAAACTGCCAAAAATATCCATGGTAATTAAATAGACTTTATTTAAGTCCTGATCACTGCCGATATATGACCAGTGAAAAAAGAAAAACTCTCTGATCATCTGGCCATTTTCAACCTACTTAGAAGGCTTCAAACTTCAAAAACACCCTTTTGGATTTTTCCAGATCCAGCAGAGTTAGAGGAAAAATCCCCAATTCACCTAGGAAAGCTTTCCCGAATTGAATATGACCGAATTGAAGTGAGACCATCATCTG
>CAYNWL010000012.1:0-55795 GCA_964400895.1 uncultured Bacteriovoracaceae bacterium | reverse complement strand
CGGCATTACAAAAGGCCGATATGGAATGAAAAAAACCCAAATATATTGCATTACCAAACTCAAAACCTTCATAGGAAAAGGCAAAAGTTAGGATAATTCCGCCCCAAAGCTCTATAAAGAAAGTATATTTTACGATATTTATAATAACCTCAAATAATTCCTCTAGCGAAACTGCATCATGAAGGTCCTGCATCAAAACCCTTTCTTTAGTTGATAAATTTTTTCCTAACAAAAAAGTAATTGATGAATATAGGGTCATAATGGAAAGGCCACCAATTTGAATAACCAACAAAACCACCAACTGTCCAAAAAGGGATAGGTCATTTCCAACAGAAATAGTACTCAATCCCGTCACGCAAGCAGCTGAAGTAATGACAAAAAGAGAATCAATAAATGATATTGGACTTCCAGGTTTTGCAGAAGATACTGGTAGCATTAAAAGGAATGTTCCTACACCTATCAGGATGGCAAATGAAAGAAAAACAATTTTGGCAGGCTTAAGTTCCAAAAAGCCAAAAGATATTTTTCTTTTTTCCCCCTCTTCAAATTCATAAAGAGAAAGGAAAGTGGAAAGCAAATGAACTGAACAAAGCCAAAAAGCAAACTGGACATCCCCCCAGGTAATTACCATAGGTACAAACACCAAAAGGGAAATTAAGTGTTTGCGAATCATCGTTTCAAAGTCTTCGATCTGGAGATAATTAATTACAATGGTCAAAAATATTATGATGGGAGAAAGGAAAGCACCCACTTCCAAAATAAAATCCACATAATTTTGAGGAAGAAAGTTGGATAATTGGTGGTATTTGTTTAAGGAAAAAAATAAAATGAAAAATCCATTGAATAGGAATTCCACAAAAAAAGGAAATTTAGAAAATATAAGCCGCATTTATTCCCATTAAACTCAAATAGTATTAGTATTATACTATAGGGAGTCAAAAGCGTTATGAAAAAAATCTTATTTCTATTATTTTTATTTGGTTGTGGAAGTACTGAAACTGAAAAAGACAAACAGCTGGCAAAAGCAGAGCTTTATTATGACCAGGGAACAAAGAATTTAGTCAACCAGAATTATACTGAAGCCTTAGAAATGCTACTTAAAGCAGCTGAGCTAGCACCTGGAGATTCGCGGGTCCATAATAATTTGGGAATGAGCTACTACTTTAAACAACAATATGAATCAGCAGAAAAAGAACTCAAAACATCCCTTAAACTAGATCCAAAAAACTCGGATGCAAGAAATAATCTTGCCTCACTTTATTATGACCGAGATAAATTGGATCTCGCTATGGAACAATATCAAGAAATTTTAAAGGACCTAATCTATCAACACCAATATCGCATTCACTATAATATCGCTTTAATCCACCTAAAGAGAAACCGGACCTATGAAGCAGAATCAGAACTCCAAATGGCCCTAAAAGAAAAATCTGATTACTGCCCTGCGCATGCTGTTTTGGGAAAATTAGAAAGAACAAATAAAAACTATGAGAAGGCCTTAAAACATTTTAAGGAGGGAACCACTGGTCCTTGTTTTAATATACCTGAGATGCACTATCTAAAGGCCATTGGTCTTATGGATGTGGGAAATTTTCCACAAGCAAAATTGGTCTTAAAAGAATTAAATTCAAAATTTAAAAATACTCGTTATAATAAATTGGCACTAGACAAATTGGCCGAAATAGAGAAAAAACAGGATCTAGGAGATATGTCTCTTGACACCCTGCCTTCGTCTCAGAAAAAAATTCTTAACGAGGTTGAGGAAGAATACGAGTCGGTAAAATTTTAAATGGAACAAAAAGTCGGATTACAATTAAAAGCTCTAAGGGAATCAAGAAATATATCCCTAAAAACCCTATCTCAGAAAACTAAAATTGGGGTTTCATTACTTCAACACTTGGAAGCGGATGAATATGACCGCCTACCAAACAAGATTTATGTCAGAGGATTTATTAAATCCTATGCTGCAGTTTTAAATATTGATGAAAGACCACTTGTGACTGCATTTGATGCCCAATTTGTAATCCCTGGGCCAATTATTGAAAATTTAAAATATGCTCCAAAACCAGGAGAAGCAAAAAAAAATCCGGTGCCAACCATCATTACCACCGCAATGGTTGCTGGCCTGGTTGGTTTTGCAGGCATATTTTTTATTTATAAAAGTTCCCAGAAAAAAATTGTGGCCCTAAAAAAGCCTGTTCCGGTAAAAATTGTGCCGGTTGCTGCTCCTAAAGTGGAGACTATTCCTGAAGAAAAAATAACTCCACCCCCAGCTCCAGTTGTAAAAGTGGAAAAAGTTGAACCTACTACTAACGCTTTAGTAAACCAGGAAGAACTATTCACCTACCGAAGCAACGAAAAACAACTAATTGAAACATATCTTCCCAAAAATATTCAAAATTCTATGGTCGAAGGAAAACAAAACGTTTTTGTAAATGCTTTTGGGGATGATACTTGGTTAACTTATAAAATAGATGGCAACCCCATTAAAAAATATGTCTTGGAAAAAGGGAAAACCCTATTTCTTAAAGGTGATGAGATTAAACTTTTTATAGGAAATGTTCACTCTACGGTAATTTTTTTAAACAACCGTCCTTTGGAAATTGTTTCCAAATCAGGGGTGAAAAGCCTGATTTTTCCTGAACAAAACAAAACCAAATATAAAATTCCTTTTTTCATTTTTAATGAAGATGGGACTGTAAAAGAATCGGATCCAATCAATTAACCCAATTCATTCTTTTATAAAAATAGAAACAGGCAATTCCCAATAAAAAAGTTGGGCCAAAAGTGGCAATTGATGGCAAAAGTATCGCCTTTTTGCTTAGAGATATTCCAAAGAAAAACAGGAAAATATAAATTCCCACCACTGTGATTACAGGTAGGGCCACAGATTTCGATTCCCTGGAATTGGTCTTTATTCCCAAAGCAAAACCTAGTAGTACGAAAAAGATAACCTGAAGAGGACTGATAAAACGTGAGTAATAATCAAGCTGGGTTCGATAAAGTGATTTTTTATCTTCCAAATTTTTTAATTTTGCCTTTTTTTCCTCAATAAGTTTTCTCAATTCCTCATTGGAAAGCATGGAATCCCTGGTAACTAACCCTAAAGCAGGGGCCTTTTCAAACGGAGGAAAGGTATATTTTTTAAAAAGGATTTTTTCCAAGATGGTTTTATCCCCTTGGTTTCTTCTTAAAATATTTCCATTTGTAAGTTCAATTTCAAAATTTTCCATATCATTGGTATTTTTAAGAAGACCTTCTTTTGAAAAAACTATTTTTTCTTCCTTATTGTTCTCCACAAAAATAAAAAGGTTTTTAAGTTTGGTTCCTCCACCCTCAACTCCTTCGGAAAAAAGGGTAATTCCCGGAATATCAGTGAAAAACTCATCGGGCCTAATTTGCCCTAAAACAGATTTTGAAGCGATCTTTTCAAAAGTGTTTCGAACATAAAAATTTGCGGCCGGAATAAGGTTGGCGTTTAATGCAAAAAGGGTCATCGCCACTATCAGAGATAAATTAAAAAATGGAATATATAATTTTCCTCGAGATGTTCCCAATGATCTTAAGGCCACAATTTCAGAGTCATCACTTAATCTTCCTAATGTGTATAAAGTTGCCAATAAGGCCGCTAATGGGATGGCCATTGGAAGAAAAAAAAGCGCCATATTTCCCATTAGATACAAAAGTTTAAGTAGGGAAATATCTTTTGCGGCCAAATATTTAATAAAGCGAAATATTTGAAAAACCAGGAGAAAAAGGGAAAAGAAAACCGTCCCCAATAGAAAGGGTGGTATAAAAATGAATGCCAGGTATCTTTGGTATATTTTGAACATCTTTTATGGTAATAAGCTCCAATACTATTTTATAGGAGACTCCATATGAAAGTTCAACTTAATTTTGCCGCAAAAAGTCATAAAAGCAACCAACTCGTACTAATTGCCGCCAATAAGAAAAAAGATAAATTATCCTTCCCCAACTGGCCGACCAATTACCAAGACGCCTTTAAAAAAATGGCCAACTCCAAAAATTTTAAGGCCGGACTTGGTGAAGTTTTTTACTTTGCCTTACCTTCAGGGACCACCGTTGCCGCCATGGGAATGGGAGAAAATCCAACCATTGAAAACCTAAGAAACCAGGTGGCTTCATTTTATAAAGGCGTAAAAGATAAATTTGAAGATATGTCCATCGATTTAGATTCTTTTAAAATTAAAAGTATCGAAGATACCATGGCCGTAGTTTCTGAGGCCCTTTATTTGTCGGCATACTCTTTTGATAAGTATCTTTCCAAGAAAAATGAACCATTGCTTAAAAATATTCACCTGGAAACATCATCAAAAAAATCTTCTAAGGCCCAAGAATTTTTCAACAAATCCGAAGTAACTTCTTCTTGCATGAATTTTGTAAGAGATTTAGTGAATGAGCCACCAAATGTTCTAAATTCTGAATCTTATGCAAAAATAATTGAAAAAGATGCTCAATCCCTCAAAAGAGTTAAATGCAATATTCTCGGCCGAGTAGACCTTAAAAAGGAAAACATGGGAATGTTTTTAGCAGTAAACGCCGGTTCTGCCCATGAGCCTAGATTAGTTCATTTAACCTATACTCCTCAAAAGACAAATTCTAAAACCAAACATATTGTCCTCGTTGGAAAGGGACTTACTTTTGATACCGGAGGGTATTCGTTAAAACCCGGAGATTCCATGAAAGGAATGAAATATGATATGGCCGGTTCTGCTACAGTTTATGGCGCCTTTAGGGCCGCGGCCATGTTAGGAGCTGATATTAAAATCACTTGCCTGATGGGACTAACAGATAATGCTGTTAATGAACACGCCACAATGCCAGATTCAATTGTCACCGCCAGAAATGGAAAGACTGTAGAAATTTTAAATACAGATGCTGAAGGAAGATTGGTATTAGGAGATGTTCTCTCCTATGCTTGTGACTTAAAACCAGATGCCATCTTAGATGCAGCTACTTTAACCGGTGCAGTCCTAGTTGCCTTAGGTTCCGAAATCGCCGGACTTATGGGTAATGATCAAAAATTAATGGACAGCCTTTTAAAGCATGCTAAATCCGCAGATGAATACCTATGGCAACTTCCAGTAATCGAGCCCTTTAAGAAAGAAATGAAAAGCAGGACTGCAGATCTAAAAAATATCGCCGAGTCTCGCTTTGCGGGATCTGCAAAAGCTGCTGCCTTTTTGGAAAATTTTGTAAAAGAAGGGATACCTTGGGCGCATTTTGATATTGCTGGAGTGGCCGAAGGACAAAAGCATCTTTCCTATTGCCCAGATAAAGGCGGATCAGGTCTTATGGTTAGAACGATTCTTTCTTATCTTTTAAATGTTTAATATTGTTTTACATTCGCCCGAAATTCCAGGAAACACCGGGAGTATCGGGCGAACTTGCATTGCTCTTAACCTCCGTTTAATTTTAATCAAACCTTTGGGATTTGATCTATCTGAAAAGGCCTTGAGAAGGGCCGGACTTGATTATTGGAAATATGTAAACCTAACGGTTTATGAAAATTTCTCTGACTATTTAAAAAAAGAAAATCCAAAGGAACTTTTTTTCTTTTCCAAAACATCAAAGCAGATTTATTTTGATGCCCCTTTTGAAAAAGATTGTCACCTTATCTTTGGTTCTGAGACCAAAGGGCTCCCACAAGAAATTTTAATACAATATTCCCAGAATACTTATTCTCTTCCGATGTATTCCGATAAGGTCAGATCTTTAAATCTTTCAAATGTTGCAACAACCGTGGCCTATGAGGCCCTTAGAAAAATTCAATTTAGTTAATTTACCACCTATAACTTACAGCAGCTCGAACATAGAATTCATTAAAGTTTATAAGACTAATTCCATTCATCCCTAATAGACCGTCAATTTTTAATCCACCAAAAAGGAGGGAGCTTCCGAATTGGATATAGGTAGAAGCTGGAAGAGAAGATGCATTACCATTATTATCTGGCCCAAATAAAGCTGTTGCAAATGATCGGGCCACGACATTTAGGCTATTATAATTTTTATTTTTAGCTGTACCAATTATGTTTTGATAGATAGAGGCCCTAAATTGTAACCATTCTGTTGCATTTGCTTCACTAGCAAAAACTATTGGGAAAACTAAACTTTGTGCCGAAGCAATATTATTAAATTTAACCTCAACTTCAGTTTGTCTTAAATAAAGGTTCCAGAAAAATTTAAGATTGGGGTTTTTATCAATTTCATTCCCTATACCCAAATTGTAGATATTTAGACTTCCCTTAACTGTTCCATTTTGCCCACCCAAAACCGCCGTTGGCCAGGGGGCCTGATAAGTACCGGTATCGGATTGATCCCACGAAAATGTTTTAATCCATGCAATTAATCTTAATGGTTCAAACTGATAAGAGCCTCCAATAAATAATCCCAAATTTCCTTCAAATTCCTGTGTACCACTTTTTGGCCCAACAGGTGTGACCACGGAATAATTATTAACTACTTTATTGGCAAGAGAAACATTTACGTTGAAATCCTTTTTCCTATCCTCTTTTACACCTAATCGGAATCCATACCCATAATTTGATGTAGTTCCTTGTGCTGAATCTTTATTAGGATTATAAAAATAAAAGTTTGCTCCCCATTGGAGTTTTTCTCCCCACCCTACAAAAAAATCCCACTGGCGATCTGCAGTTGGTAAAAGCCTGGAAAATGCAGGTGGGGCGGTAGGAGTTGAATTTACTGCCGCTGCGGCTGAGGAACCTAGAATCCTTAAATAGGATGCTGTATTAGATTCATTTCCCAAATAAGCTCCCCAAACTACTGAACCTGATTTAATTAAAATTCCGCCCAATGCTTTTGGTCTTACAATTGGAAAAGTCGTTGTCTGTTCATTGGTAGAAATTGTGGTTTTATTTGCACCAATCTGTTGTCCTTCCCCTCCAACATCAAAAAGGGAAAAGTTTCCATAATCATTTACATGGGCAGGGTTGATAAAGATATTTCTATCATCTTTTATATAATAGGAACCATCATTGTCTAACTCCCTCATACCCAGGGCCAATAATCTAGTTTGAGTCGCAAAAATGGATGGTGTAAAAAGAAGAAATAAAATGAAAATTTTCATATTAACCGTCCTTGATTAATTTTTTTTCAAAATTATTTCTTTTTATTAAAAATCAGTAAAGTTTAATTTTTAAAACCAATAGGTAAATGCTGCATTAGCAAAAAAAGCACTGGCATTCAAAAGACTAATTTCATTCATTCCTAAATTGCCGTCTACTTTTAATTTACCAAAACTTAAAGTGCCACCTAAGTTCACTCTAGTTTGAAAGGAATAAGTGGATAAAAAAATATTTTGGACAACTGACCCTCTAAGTATCAACCAGGATGTTGCATCTACCTCAAAACCTAGAACCAATGGAAGTCTGTTATTGGTGGTATCCGTATGATGGGCGGAAATCTCTTCTTTTTCATTTTCTAAATTCAAATTAAAGAAAAGTTTCGCAAAATCATTTAACTCATTAATATGGCCAATTCCTAAACTTAGCGTGGATGATTGAGCAATTCCGTTTTGAGAGGTGTCTGTCCTTCCAGTTAACTCAGTTTTTCCTTTAATATAATCTATTAGTAATGAGATTCTTTCAAATCTATAAATTGCCCCTGCAATAAAACCAAAGGTCTCAAAAGTTCCATCTTGTGATAAATCCGATCCAGTTACCTGGGTCTTTTCCTTAATATCATATTTTCCATAGATATTAAGTGACCCAATATTAAATCCTAGGCCACAAGATAATGCCTCTTCCGAAGATTGATTTCCTCCTACAGTTATATGGGAATTAACTATCCGAATATCCACTCCCCATTGAAAATCTTTATCTCCCCCACCAAAAAAAAAGCTAACTGGGTTGCTTTCTCCAGTTGATAAAAAAAGATCCGTAGGTGTGGCATTAAAGAATTCATCGGTTAATAAAAATCCTTCTACCATCCCTTGTCCCAAAAATATGCCAACAGGAAATTTTCCGAGATGGGTGAAATATCCACCTTGGGGAACTAGAGATAACTGAGAATCTTTGGGAATAAATTCCAACTCAAAAGTTGCATAATCCTTAAATAGATTAATATCAGCGGGATTTCTGAAAATATTTCTGGTGTCTTCTATATAATAAGAACCCCTGTGAGGGTCCTGATTTAAGGAGTACATTCTTGATCGTGATGCAAAACAAGAAAGGCTTATAAAAAATAGAAAAAATATCCTCATTTAAAAATGTTGAACGGGTAATAATCATCCGTCAATTTGCTTTTTAAAACATGTATGTAGCTGCTGCTTGGACAAAGAATTTACTTAAATCAAAAAGCGCGGAATTATTTCCTAAGCTATTTACTGAACCTCCAAGACTTCCATCAATTTTAAGCTTTCCAAAATTCAAGGAACTCCCAAAAGCTACTATAGTGTCATTTGGAACGGATTTTTTCTGTCCTAGATTATTTTTTGTCTCACCAATGATAAAATTTTGTTTAACTGACCCTCTAAAAATAAGCCAACTGGCAGCATCCGTTTCTAAACCAATATTTAATGGAAGATTATAGCTTTTAATAAACCCATTTCCACCTTCACTAACTTTTACTTCAGAAAAATTATAAGAAAGATCAAAATTAAATCGTGTTGTGGGCCCTAATTGGTATAGATGTCCTATTCCAACTATTATTTGGGAGTTGGTCAACTCCCCATCTTTTTGAATGGTAGTTAATTCAGTATCTTCATCGCTCATTTGAACCTCAAATAAACCGCTTAAATCTGATTTTAAATCAGAATATTGGGCCCAAATTTTAGTCAAATCCCCTAAATCAAAAATCAAACCGGCAGTAAAACCGGTAGTTTTAATTTTATTGCTATTAGCTTGATTTGCATCCGCAGTAGTAGCAGCAGTTGAAGTACTACCTTTGGATTCATTTTGAATGGGATAACTTAAATAAACCTGTAGACCCCCACTGGTTTCAATCCCTGCGGAGACTCCTAGGGAATTATAGGTTTGCTTTATTCCATTTTGGCCTTCCTTATCGCTATCGCTATAGTTAAGGTCAATTCCCCATTTAAAATCAGACCCGCCACCAATAAAAAAATTAAGGGGATTGGAGTCTTGGGAATTTAAGAAATCCACAGTAGTAGTGGCCTTATTGGCCATATTTATGACAGAGTCATTGATTATATTTGCTTTACCTAAATAAACCCCATACGCGAGATTAGGATTAAACTCCCCAAAATATCCACCTTCCAAATTATTTCCAACACCGCTGGCCGACCCATTGGCCAGCTCCGCTACCATATAGTTTCTCATTACTGAAACATTGGCCGGGTTTCTAAAATTATTTCGATTATCTCCAAAATAGAAAGATCCTTGATCTGCATTTTGCCCCAATGATGTCATTCTTGATCTGGTGGCATAGGCATTTCCAATAAAGAAAATTATAAGGATCAAAATTTTTTTCATGAGGGCCTTCCTTGGATTTTCTAAAATTATATCGGAATTAAAATAATTATCCAATTATTGAAAAAAAAAGGGATGGTCGAAACCATCCCTTAAACTTTTTCAGTTTTAAGAGGAAACCAGAGGTTTCCCCTTAAGCTGGTTTATTAAAACATGTAAGTAGCAGCTGCCTGTACAAAGAAATTTGTTGCATTAAATAGGCTTGAATCACCAGATCCACCGGTTGATCCACCTAGGTTTCCATCAATTTTTAGTTTACCAAAGTGTAGAGTTCCACCTAGAGCAACTGCTGTATCTCTTGGAACAGATGTTTTCTTCCCTGCAGTATTTTCTGTTTCACCCAATAAGAAACTTTGTTTTACTGAAGCCCTTAGGATTAGCCATTCAGCAGCATCTGCTTCTAAACCTACGTTAATTGGAAGCATATTGCTTTTTGTTTTCCCGTTAGCGGTTGAATTTTTAGTTTCAACTTCTCCCATATTGTAAGATAAATCGAAGTTAAATCTAGCTGTAGGGCTTAGCTCATAAATTCGTCCTACACCAATAACTAAATCAGTTCCATCAGCCTCAGGGGTTCCAGTAGCCATATTTTCAAGTTCAGATTTATTTGCTGAATATTGAAGGAAAAGAGTAGTTTCAGCATTTAACCCATAAATCAAACCAGCTTGCCAACCAGTGGTTTTTAATTTTGCATCGGCATCAGTAGTAGTTGCAGAAGATCCTTCTGCTTCATTTTGGATTGGATAGTTGATATAAACTTGCAATCCTCCGCTGGTTTCAATACCTACACCAACGCCAATAGTGTCGTAAGTTCTTTTTACTGCTGTTTCATCTTTACTAGTTCCATAATTTAGGTTAACACCCCACTTCATATCTGCGCCTCCAGCAAGAAACAGATTAACAGGGTTTGAATTATCAGAAGTTAAAAATCCAGTTCCAGCAAATGCATTTACTGCAGAAGTATAGGCATTTGATACAACGTTAGCTTTTCCTAGATAAACTCCATACGCCATATCAGAACTAAATTCTCCGAAATAACCACCTTCAACGTTATTTCCTACGCTAGCGCTACCATTTGCTAGCTCAGCCACCATAAAATTTCTCATTTTCGCAGCATTGGCTGGGTTCCTGAAGAAATTTCGGTTATCCATTAAGTAGAATGAACCTTGGTTATTGTCTTGTCCGAGTGAATTCATTCGGGAACGGGTTGCGTGTGCCGTACCGAACATGCTAGTTAGCATTACTAAAAGTAGCAGCTTTTTCATTGTAACTCTCCTTAGTTATTTAAAAATTATCCGTTTTTTACGTTAATCGCTGTTTTACTTAAACATAATCTTCTATCTAGTTAAAACCAAAGTCAACATTTGAGGAAAATATTTTTAGTTGCTTAAAAAAATATTTTGATGAGATATTAGTGCGCGAGATACATGAGTGATTTGGTCTGAGGGATATCCGAATTTATTTTTTAAAGAATTTGCAGAGGAAAATGCGGCATTTTCTCCTATGAAAAATAGATTTTTTACCTCATGAGAAACATTTTCAAATTTTTCATCTGAAATGGAGGTTGGAGGAGTTTTGTGCGATAGGGAAATATATTCTTTGTAAGAAATTTTTTTAAAATTTGGAATTATTTTTTCCAAATTTCTCTTAAGGAGACGGATTCTTTTTCCTATTTCCTCTTCCGAAGAATGAGATAAATCAATAAAGTGAATAAAATTTCCTATTTGTTTTGTATCTTCAAATTTAAATTCCCCAACAAAATGTCCCATCTCGTAGGTTTGAGAAAGCGGGATAAAAATGGTGGAGAGATTCTCAGTCACAGGTGATGAAAAAATAAATTTTATTTTTAGGGAAAGCGGAGACTTGGTCTCTTCACAAAATTGTAGAAAATCATTTGAAAGTTTTTCTTTGGGAGTAAAAAGTTTTGCAAATTGATAAGGGCCATCACCAAAGTAGAGATTTTGAGATGTTATATTTTTTCCCGAAGCAGTCTTAATTTCAAAATTTTCCTCTTGGGATATGGAAATTATGGAATCTACCTGGATATTTAAAGCGAGAAAAAAGTTTGGATCATTAAGATAAGGGAAAAGAATAAAGGGATTATAATCAACTCTAGGAGTAGAAAAAAACTCCTCACCCCACAAAAGTTTCTCTGGTTTTGCCCTTCCCTTAAAAGGATGAAGTCTTGATTCTTTAAAGAAATAGGAATCTGATCCTTCCAATGAACTATTAAGTTCAGGATAGAGGTGGTTAAATACCGATAAGTTGGCCTTCCCTCTTAAAGTGGATGGGCCTTGGATTTTCAAATCATCCATTGAAATTGGACGACTGTTTAATAAAAGGACATTTTCTCGTCCATATTTTTCACAAAGGGTCTTATAGGTGGCCAGGGCATAGATATCGCCACCTACCACTAGATTAGCTATCATTAAATCTCCTACTGGATGGCCAGTCGGTCTCCGGCCTTGAGTTGTCTACCCTGAACTAGATTTATATTAGAAACTATCAGGGTGTCTAGACTGGTCCCGGTTTTTCTGGAAACCGACCAGAGGGTATCTCCCTTTTTAACGGTGTAGTATTTGGTGGGATTGATAATTTTCCTTCCTCTGGCCAGCGCTTGCATGATTCTTTCTTTATGTCTGGTTCTTCTTAATACTGACTTTCTGGGAAGTGAGGGATAAACAGATGAATAAAGCTTATCTTTTGGATCATCTCCCTTTCTAAAAGGTAGGCATATCAAGGTTCCTTCCTTTAAAGGTCTGGCATCGTCTAATTCATTTAGATCGAATAAAACCTCAGGCCGAATTCTATATTTTTGGGCAACATGCTTTAAGTTTTGCCCTCTTTTGGCAACAGTATAGTATTCAAAATTTTTGGATATGTATTCTTGGTTGTTACAGCAGCTATCAAATATCTTTTTAAATCCTACTGGAACCCTTAGAAGATAATTTCTTCCATCTGGAGGAGTTATCCAGGTTAAAATTTCGGGGTTTAAATATTGTATTTCCTCAAATTCAATTCCCAAATTTTCAGAAAGGGCAACAAGGTCGGTTTTGGAAGGAATTTCAATCTCTTCAAAATCTAGAGGATCATGGAAGTTCAAATCATCAAAGCCAAAGGTCTCCAGATTTTTTCCAATAATCGCAAGTGCCATAATTTTAGGAACATAATTTTTTGTTTCGGCCTTTAAATATCTTCCTTTGGTCAAATCCCAAAAACTTTCTGTGTTATAACGATTAACCGCTCTTCCAATTTTTCCTTCTCCAGCATTATAGGCCGCTGCGGCCAATTCCCAAGAACCAAAATCATCATAAAGTTGTTTTAAATATTTTGCCGCTGCTTGGGTTGATTTTATTGGATCTCTTCTTTCATCAAGAAACCAATTGATCTCCAATCCGAATTTTCTTCCAGTAAAGGCCATAAATTGCCAAGGACCTACTGCTGAAGCATAAGATTTTGCAGTGGTTTGAAAACCCGATTCGGCCATCGCCAAAAATATCAGATCTTTTGGAAGGCCATTTTTTTCTAGTATGGATGATAAAATTGGAGCATATCTTCCTGCTCTTTCAGAGTAGGATTCAAAAAACTTTCTGCCTCGTGATAGGAAATAGTCCATCCATTTTTTAACGGCCTTATTATAGACAACAGGAATATCAAAATAATAGTTTTTAAGATTTAATTGTTCTGCACCATATAGATAATAAGTTTTTCCAGGATAGGAATGGTCTATTTCACCAGAACTTCCCACTATAGTGGTACGTTTTTCCTTAGGTTTATTCTCTGGAGGGGTTTTATCAACTAAGGTATATTTAGTGCTTACTGGTAATCTGGTAGTAGCGCATCCAAAAAGGAAAAGAATTAAAAACAACGTCCTGATCATTTAATAATTCCTCCGGTAAAAAAATGGACTGTATATTTTATTTTCCTTCATAATAGCTTCCCAAGTCAATTGTTCTTAGAATTTCCCACCAATTTGCGTTAAAATAATTCCATGAAAGGTTTATCGTATTTATTAATATTTTTTTTTACAATCGTCTTTATATCCCATGGCAAAGTTGATGCGTTTAACTATGATTTTTCATTAGATCAACTAAAGCCCTTCTTCCCAGGAAATCGGATTTCCAATACAAAAGATTTAGCTTTATTGACCAAAAAAGGTGATTATTCTCTTTTCAGAACAGAAATTGTTTATGAACGCTATAAATATTTTGTTTATATCCAATCAAAAAACGACGTAATACTTGATTTTTTTGCTCGACTACCTAGCTATTTTCTCCATGATTTATTTCATCAATCTTTAATAAACAGATTAGGAAAACAAACCAGCCATATAAAAAAAGAAAATGCTGCCCTATATATTTGGAAAACTCCTGATGGGAATACTCATTATTATCAGGGTTCCTGCACAATTAATTGTTTTCCAGAATTTTATTCAGTGGTAGGGCCAAACTTCCCGTCGGATCAAACATCTTTTATTGATAAAATGGACGCCAATATTATTCCTCCATTGAAATAGAATTAAGAATATCCAGGATCTTTGACATTACCAACCACTATCTATTAAAAAATAATTGAAGAGATTTAATAAGAAACCTTTTTTCCCTAAGAATTTTGTCTCTTATTTTCTCTATTTTAAGGATTTCCTCGTCTTTATAATCTTCGCCATTAGGAAATAAAATGGTCCGAGGATTTACACCTAGAGCAGCAGCAATTTTCTTGGCATTCCTTGAAGTAAGGGATGATTTATCATTTTCCAAGGCAGAAAGTCTTTGTTCGCTCAATTTGGTCATTCTTTCTACATCCTTCAATGTTAACTCTTGGCTTTTTCTTAATGCATTTATAATTTGACCTGATGTGAGAGGTCCTGGAAATAATTCCTCCAATACATCTCTCATTCTCTTCATAATTTATCTCAATCCTAGGAGAATCTTTGGGTTTATTATTACAATTTGCAAAAGTTTCCTTGCTGGAGAACTTGGTTCTTTTTCTCCCTGCTCCCAGCTTTTTATCGTAGCAGAAGATACTCCTAATAGCCTTGCAAATATTGACTGAGAAACATGCAAGCTCTCCCTAATTTTTTTTATACTTGTTTTGGAAAAAGTTGGTGGTTCCTCAGGCAATGATAAAATCTCTTCTTTAAGGTTGATTTCCCCCTTTGCATGTCTAACAGATTCTTTAACAGCATTAAAAAATAATTCCTTAAAATTTTCTTGAGTAACCTTGAAATTACTTTTTCCACCTTTCTGCTTTACTCCTCTCATCCATCTACCTCCTAGCTGACTTTAATGCATTCTTTAATTCTTGGCATTGATTCCTTAGCCATTTTTTTTCTTTTTCAGTTAAATCGATTTTTATGCTTTTTTCAAAAACAAGATATAGATAAGTAATTCCAAAATCGGGAAAATCCAGATAAATTATCCTATACCCTCCACTTTTTCCTCGCCCATTCTTTCCGATTCTAATTTTTCTAAATCCTCCCGTTTCTTTAATAATATCTCCAGCATACGGATCCTTTAAAATTTCCTGTTTTATAATTCTTTCAATATCTAAATTTTCTATTGAATCGATTAATTTTTTAAAATTATTAGATTCAATAAAAATTCTTCTCATTATATAAACCTCCATCCCCTATGAATTTCAGTTTATATTACTGAGTAATATAGCATACCCAGTAATATATCTCAAGTATTTTTAAAGATTACTTTTTAATCTTGTGGGATTTTGACTAGAAATAGTTAAATTTAAGGGCTTCTTCGAGAAATTTATTTACTTTGAGGTTTTTTTTTCATTTTTGAATCAGAATATAGGGCATTCCTTTTCTTTGAATAATAAAAAAGAAAGGCGCCACCTAGAATCATGATTGTGCAAAGAATTTGTCCCATGGTTAGAAAACCGAGGTAGTATCCCATCTGAGTATCGGGTTCACGGAAAAATTCGGTAAAAAATCTGAAGGTTCCATAAAAAATAAGATAGCAGGCACATAAAAGCCCGTAGATCCTAAATCTTTTCTTCAAAGTCCACAAAAGGATAAAAACCACTAAACCTTCAAGGATTGCTTCATATAATTGGCTTGGATGCCTAGGATTTGGGCCGCCATCGGGAAAGATGATTCCCCAGGGGACATCAGTGATTCGGCCAAAGAGCTCGCCGTTTATAAAATTACCTAATCTGCCAAAAAATATTCCTTGCGATCCTATTAGGGCGGTGACATCAAAGGCCTGCACATTAGGAATCCTGTAATTTTTAGCGAATAGGCTGACCCCAAAATAAAGCCCGATTAAGGCCCCATGATAGCTTAGTCCCCCATGCCAAACAGCGGGGATTTCTAAGGGGTGACTGAAATAATAGGAGGGGTTGTAGACCAGACAATATGTCAGCCTAGCACCCACAAAAATGCCCACCATGGTATAGGTTATAAAGGTATCTACTTGTTTTTCCGTGACTTCAAAGAACTTTTCCCTGGCCAATTTCTTTCCCAAAAGGCCGGCAAAGATGAAGCCGATTACATACATAAGCCCATACCAGCGCACTTGGAGTGGGCCTAGTTGGAAAATAACTGGGTCTAAATTAAGAGTCATGGGGGCATATTCTTATTATTTTCCTTAACATGCAAGTATTGACTTGATGCAAAATGGTTGACATAGAACTTAATTTTGACTAAAAGTCATAGATTCAAAAACGACTCATTTCAGGGAAATAAAGCACTAAAATTATTAGTCCCCTGGTTATGGTTATTTTAGGAGACCCCATGTACTCAGTAGTGGAAATTGCCGGGCACCAATATAAAGTATCCCCCGGAGATTTAATCGATGTGGAATTGCTAGATGCTAAAGAAGGTTCCACTGTGGAATTCAATAATGTTTTATTCGTCAATTCTGATTCCCCAATCGTAGGAATGCCTATGGTTGATGGTGCTAAAGTGTTGGCCAAAGTAGTAAGACATGATAAAGGCAAAAAACTTTTCTTTATGAAGAAAAGACCAGGTCTTTATAAGAAAAGATATGGCCATCGCCAGAACTTCACTGCCCTTTTGGTTACTGAAATAACCGATGGGAAAGGAAATTCAAAAGCAATGGAACCAAAACCAGCTAAAAAGAAATAAATAGGAGATAGCAATGGCACATAAGAAGGCCGCAGGCTCGACATCAAACGGTAGAGACAGTAACCCAAAAATGCGTGGTACTAAAATGTACGACGGACAATTTTGTAAAATTGGAAATATAATCGTCAGACAAAAGGGAACTAAAATATTCCCTGGACCTGGCGTTTCAATGGGATCCGATTTCACTCTTTTTGCCAACAAGGAAGGAAAAGTTAAATTTTCCGTCTATAGCAAAAAGAAAAAAATCGTATCTGTTATCTAAAGGATAATTAAAACCTTTTAATAAAAGGGGAAAATAAGTTTCCCCTTTTTTTTTGCCTATGAAGTTTATCGACGAAGTCACCATTACAGTAATCTCGGGAAAAGGCGGAAACGGATGTACCTCCTTTCGCAGGGAGAAGTATATCCCATATGGCGGTCCCGATGGTGGCGACGGAGGGAAAGGCGGTAGCATTTATTTTGAATCCGACGAGGGCCTTAATACCCTCTCATCTTTCCGAGGGAAAAAAGTCTATAATGCTGAGGATGGCGGAAATGGAATGGGTTCTCAAAAATTCGGGAGATACGGCGAAGATTTAATAATCAAAGTGCCGGTGGGAACTATCATAAGACTTCATGGACAAAATGATATCCTCGCAGATTTAGTGGAAAACAAACAAAGAGTCCTAATCGCAAAAGGTGGAAGAGGTGGACTCGGTAACGTTAATTTTAAAAGTTCTACAAACCAGGCCCCAAGGTATTCTCAAGAAGGTGATCCTGGTGAAACACTGGAACTTGATTTAGAGCTGAGACTAATAGCTGATTTGGCCATTATCGGCCTTCCAAATGTTGGTAAATCAACCCTGATCTCCGTCATTTCTCATGCAAAACCAAAAATTGCGGATTATGAGTTCACCACATTAGAGCCAAATTTAGGGGTGGTGACTGTTGATGAAAGTCACTTTGTGGTGGCAGATATTCCTGGATTAATTGAAGATGCCTCCGAAGGAAAAGGGCTCGGGATTAAATTCTTAAAGCACATTGAAAGAACTAAGGCGTTTGTCCATATTGTGGATTGCTCCCTTTGCATGGATGAATATGAAGCTTTTGATTTTTATGTTACGGTCCGAAATGAAATCGGAAAATTTAATGAGGATTTACTTCTAAAAAAAGAAATTGTTTGCCTTTCAAAGATAGATGCCCTATCTGAAGAGGAAGTGGAAAAATTTAAGAACTTTTTTGAAAAAGAGCTGCATAAAAAAGTGCTTCCCATCTCCGCGGTTTCCGGAAAAAATATAGAAAAACTCAAAAGATTAATGCTTGAAGTGATTGGTGACTAAATTATGAGCAAAGAATTTATTGAAAAGGAAATTGAAAAAGTTTTTAAGTCTTATCCGTCGCCATTAAATATGGCCATGACGGCTGCTTGGGTTTTAGGTAATCTTAAAGGACAGCACCTTAGGGTACTGGATGTAAAAACTCATTCAACTTTGGCCGATTATTATGTCCTGGCCTCCTCAAATAACCCCACCCAAGCAAATGCCATGGTGGACGAAATCGCAAGAATTGCAAAAAAACATGGATTAAATGTCCTATCAATCGAAGGAAGACATTCCACTGATTGGGTGTTAATCGATTTAGGCCCAATAATCGTTCATATTTTCTCTGAAAATGAGAGATCTAATTATAATCTTGATGGTCTTTATAAGGATGCAAAATCAGTTGAGATACCTGAAGAGTATTACTTCTCCACCCCGGAATCAGTTGAAGAAGATGAGGAAGGCTACTTTTGAGAGAGGTAATTCTTCTCTGCCCGTTTAAGGTAAAGGATAAGAATATCCTATCCCTTGAATCACAATATCTAAAAAGAATCACCGAAGTAGATTTTAAAATTCTCGAAGTCAAAGATAAGGAATCCGTCCCCTCAAAAATCAAAGAACTCGGCAAATCCCTGGTTATTTTATTAGAAGAAAAAGGAAAGGAATTTAATTCCGTGGATTTTTCCGCCCATTTTGAAAATCAGGTAAACAATTCCTCAAAAATAATTTTTGTTATCGGAGGTGCCGATGGACATGATGGTGAAACCTTAAAACTTAAAAACGATTCGCTTTCACTCTCTCGTCTGACTTTCCCCCATCAATTGGCCCGATTGCTTTTTGTCGAGCAGGTTTACCGGGCCTTTTCCATTTTAAAAAAACACCCTTACCACAAATAATCTTATAGATTTCTTAAAAAATTTGCGAGACTTGGAAGATCATCGGCGCTTATTTGATCTACCCCTGCCTTATATGCCCTTCTCCATTCTGATTTTCTATTTGGTATGGCAAAAACACGAACTTTTCTTCCTTTAGCATGGATATTTGATACGATCGATTGCAGTTTTTTTTCATCGGATTTGGTGAAAGCTACACCAAAAAGGTTGTGCCAACTGATTCCATACCAGGCCCATCGACTATCACCGATCGGATCATTTATTGAAAATCCATTACTGTCTCGACAAGCAAATTCCGTTTCCCCTACCAAGAGTTCTTTGGCCTGTGCATTTCCTGTGAGAATAATGGTTACCGCACCTTCTTTCGCCTTTTGTCCAAAACGACTTAACATGGAATAGCGCTCTAAAATAGATTTTAACAAAGACCTTAAGTGGGGATTTTTATCCTTAATATCGAGCCAAAGATAAAAAGTCTGATTATTTTTTTGAATAAATCCCTTTTGATCTGCCATTTTCTGAAGTGGTTTTAAATAAAGATCCTCAAGGGTACCCCTAAAATTTAGACCCACATGGGAAACCAGGATCTGCCCATTTCGAAACCAGATATCGGCCTCTACACTATTTAATCCTGCATTAAGAGCATCAAAGAGCGGATGTTTTTGTTCGTAGTCATTATGGGAATGCCCTCGCAATAAATCTGAAGGGCCTGCATAAAGTATTATTGGAAAAAACAAAAAAAGATAGATTAATTTCCACATTGATATTCCTTGAAAAATTATAAATAGTCCTTCCTATGTGTACTTATATCCAATGAATCATTAAATAGAACATCCGCTGGATTCTCAAAACAATATTTTAAATCCTTGGCCATATGGGCAGCATGAACCCCATCCATCATCCTATGATCAAAAGTGACTCCTATGGTTATACAGGGTCTAACTACTACTTGTTTATCCACTACTACCGCCCTATCGGTAAGTGCTCCTACCGCTAATAAAAGCGGAACCCTAGAATAGGGAATAAGCGGGGCCAAAACTTTTTCAACTCCTAGCCCTCCTGTATTAGTGATCATTGCTGAACCAAAGGGGTCTTTGGGTAAACCAAGGAACGAGAGATCTAAATTTAGGCCATAAATTAAAAAGGAGGTAAAATCCAATAAGGGCCCCATCAACTGCCATGGGATAATTTTAAAAATGGAGAAGGATTTTTTAAGCTCCCCCATATCTCCACCTTTCATTTTTTTTGCCTGCTCAGTAAGATTTCTGGAAATCTCAGCAAGTGTTAGATTCTGGGTGTTTTTAACAACAGTGCCTGCAAGATTGGCCCCTTTTATTTTATCTTCTCCGCCTGGAATATTTACCTGGAAAAAAAGATCCACAGAAGGTCTAAGGTATATACGTCCAAATCTTATCATTCCATTTATTTCCGGGCGCCTTTGCATGGCATAGGTCAAGGCCCTTCCAATTAAATGGGATGGAGTTATTTTTACTTGGTGTTTTTCGCAATAATCCGGCAATAGGTCCAAAGTTTTTTGCATATCGATTTCTGCGAATGCATAAACCGATGGATCCTTTGCGGTTTTCCATGAACCCATTGCTATTTTTCTAAATACAGGTCCCTTGCGAATTTTTTTGAATTTTATATTTCTCATATTTTAATCTGAAAGTGGAAAGGAAAGTTGGGCCCTCCAAACATAATCGCCTCCTGAAAATAAGAAAGGTAGTTTATAAAAACCCAATAGGTTCAAGTTAAAAGGTATATTCATTATTTCAAATTTTCTCCCCAACTCTCCCGCTAAAGGAATGGCAAATTTACCCATCCAATCCGATTCAATATGGGGGTAGGATTGAAAATAGACATCCTTGGAAAAATCAATCCTATCCATAGATAAGGAATATTCTTCTTTGGGAATTCTATTTGGTCCAATTTCTTGGGCATTACTGGCAAAAAAAATAAAAAAAATCCAAATCATTTCGTTCTCTATTTTGGAAAAAGAAATTGAAGATTTAAGGTAACCAACCACCTAGCATCTGGAATTACCATAGTTAAAAAATAATATCCTTGGATGTTTAAGTTAATTGGTCTTTTTTCCCTATCTATAACTTTACCGATTCCTAAACCAATAGGGACACTACATGTATCATTTGACGTTGATAGCCAATCACAGCTAATTACCGGTGAACTAGTAAGATAGACTCCGTCTTCAAAATTATAATTAAAACTAGTTTCCAAAATCGCACGATTGATTTTTTCATTTCCCAATGACCAATATTGTTTTGCAATAAATGAATAAACAAAATCCCCTTTAGTTCTTGCCACGGCCAAAAGAGGACCCAACGCCCAACTTTTTGGAGCAAATTCATAATTTGCGGTGGGAATAATTAATACCGGGCCAAAACCAAACTTTCTTTCATTTTCTGTCCGAAGTGAAAAGAAAAAATCCGCTTCAATATTGTCCCATCCAGATATATCCTTAACCGTTTCCCACATATAAGGGACAATTGTTCGGTTAAATAATATCCAATCAGAGGAAAGTTTAATTGGTGTTAGGGCCCTAAAATCTATAGAATTTTCAGTCCCTTCCCATTGTTTATAGGGAAAAAGAGAAGAATAATTGAGGCCAATTCTTAGGAGATCTTCAAGAGGGTTTTGGGCCCTTTCCGCAAGTTCCTCAACACTTTCTTTCGAAAAGACCCTAAGGCTTAAAAATAGGAAAAGAAAAAATATTTTGGCTGCGATTTTAGGCTCCCTATTGAATTTATTGAAAAATTATCATACCTGTTAAACTATGAAAAAAAATATTCTAACCGGAATCAAACCAACTGGTACCCCCCATATTGGAAATTATTTTGGCGCAATTAAACCCGCTTTGGAAATGATGAGTAAAAGCGATGCAAATTATTTTTTATTTGTCGCTGATTATCATGCATACACAACTGTTAAAGATCCAGTTCTTTTTCAACAGTATGTTCATGAAATTGCCGCAACATGGTTAGCCTTTGGACTTGATCCCAAAAAGGTAACTTTTTATTCTCAAGTAGATATCCCAGAACTTTTTGAACTAAACTGGATTTTGGCCTGCAATACCCCCAAAGGTGATCTAAATAGGGCACATGCCTATAAGGCCCTAGTCCAAGAAAATCTAGATAAAGAAAATAAGGACCCCGATTATGGGGTTAATGTGGGAATTTATACCTATCCCATCTTAATGGCCGCGGATATTTTACTTTTTGACTCTCACTATGTCCCAGTGGGAAAAGACCAAATTCAACATGTGGAAATTGCCAGGTCTATAGCATCTAGAATCAACAATACTTATAAAAAAGAAATTTTTGTGGAGCCAAAGGAAATAATTCAAGAGGAAGTTGCATCAATTCCAGGTCTTGATGGCCGAAAAATGAGTAAAAGTTATCAAAATACCATCCCCTGTTTTTTGGAAGAAAAAAAACTTCAAAAACTAATCAACAGAATAACTACCGATTCCACAGGGCCCTCAGAACCCAAAGATCCGGATAAATCAATTCTGTTCTCTTATTTTAAATTATTTGGGGATAAATCTCAGATTGAAGATTTTAGAAATAAACTCATTACTGGTATTTCTTGGGGTGAGGCAAAGGCCCTATTATTTGAAATAATGAATGACAAACTTAAAGGTCCTAGGGAAACTTATCAAGAACTTATGGACAACAGATCTGAAGTGGATAACCTCCTAAAGGAAGGCGCCAAAAAAGCGAGAGAAGTGGCCATAAGGAACATGGAGAAATTCAGAAAAAATTTGATGGGATATTAAAAAAGGAGTTTTAATTGAAAATTTTATTATTACTTATTAGCAGCGTCGCCTTTGGTGGTTACACCATAAAACCAGAACCAAATTGTGTTATCAAAGGAAAGATCGAATATATCTTTGGATCTAAAAAAGAAATCGACCGGCCAATTAACTGTGCCTATAACGATAAGCAAGAGTTAAGTTTTTGTGAAGGCGATGAGGTTAAAGTCTCTAAAGACAAAAAGTTGATGAGGGTCTTAACCTTAGTACCAAAAGATGAGATGGTTTATTACTATTCCCCAAATTATGGTTACACCAATCAGAGCGCAAAATTGGATACAGTTGAAAATGCTAAAACTTATGACTGCTCTTCACGCCTTTCCGCCTTGAATAAAGAAATCAAATGGGTGGTTATCAATGAGGCACAATTTCATGAGAAGCCTAAGGATACAAAATAAAGTTAATAATTTTTCAGGAGAACTACTTGGGTTATTTTTTCTCTTGGAATAGAAGTTTTTCTCTTAATGGTTTTGATTACTCTCTTTGCCATTTGAACCTCCGTTTTTCTTAAATATAATCTTCATGCATCGAAGTACATCTTTTTACAATTTGTTAAGGTTATTTTTCGTTTTTGAAATGTCCTTTTTGGGAAAAAAATTGTGAAATTCAGCGTAAAATCACAAACAAAAACCTTCATAGATCATTATGCAGGATAAAATTACTGCTGTGACACCACCTAGTCGCATATAAATTAATCTACTTTTTTCTGATTTGGGGACTCCAATACTAATCAATTTAGGCCAAATTAAATAAATGGTTCCTTTAATAAAGGCCCCCCACCCAAATATAGTGACCAAAATAGAAAAACCTGGCTCCCAGATATTATGGTAAAGAACATAAGGAATGCCTATCAAAAGTGAATAGGAGCCAAAAAGTACTGCAGTTCCTTCTTTCTCCATAGAATCTAACATGGGTATCCAAATTTTCTTTCCTTGAAATATTACTGATAAACCTATTATTAAATAAATAATACCTGCCGCTTTTTCTAAAAAATCTACCTCATCCAATGTATCCCTCCTAAAATTAGAGCTCCGGCGGTTATTGAAATAAACGCTCCCAAAAATCGAAGATTTTTTAAAGATTTGGGATAATAAATTGTTTTATGAAAAATTAAATATCTAATTCCTTCCAAAAAAATTCCCCAACCAGTTACGGTGGTTAAAATTTCTGAAGGATTTAAACTCCAAATATTATGACCAATGATCATAAAAGTTCCTATCGTGGTGGAAAATAATCCCAAAAAGACCACATAGGCAGGATCTTTTAATTTTTGAGTGAGGGGTAACCATAAATTATTGGCATGGACTAAAAAGGAAACTCCTAAAATCAAATAAAAGATCCCAACTCCTTCTTGTAGGTAAACTTCATCCATAGAGTTCGATTATATCAAAAATTAAAAATTGGAGGGAATTTGAAAATTTTCGACCAAAACGCTTTAGATTTTTAACATCTCAAAGGCCAAAACCCCTAATACCAAAGATCCCACTAAAGTCATAATCGGCCCGAATTTTTTGGAAAGTCTTCTGGCCAAATAAAGTCCGGCCAAAGTTGCAAAAAAGGCCCAAAGTCCGATGGAAATAATAAATGGAGTGATATTTTTTTGGGCGACCCCAAGTCCAATTCCCACACCCAGAGCATCCAAACTGGTAGCAAAAGAAACGATAAGAATTTTGATAAAACTATGAAAATTTAATTGTTGGGGTTTATCTCCTTTAGATCTCATCTCGGAAATCCCCTCAATGGCCATATGAATGGCCACGGCCATTAACAAAGAGAAGGCTACCCAGTGATCATAAGCTTCAAATTTTTTAATGATAGTTGTCCCAACGAGGGCCCCTATAAGTGTAGCAAGCGCTTCCGCTCCCCCAGAACTAAGGGCAAATTTTAAGGCATCTTTAATAGTAAAAGGACGAGAGCCCAGGGCCACGGCGGCCGAAAAAGAATCCGCGCTTAGGATAAGTCCTATAAGTAAAATTTCTAGCCACAAATTAAACATAAATTATTGTGAGAATTGGTTGCGGAGGTAGGATTTGAACCTACGACCTTCGGGTTATGAGGCCGCCCCCACAGCATTTTTAACTTTCTGATTTTACTAACTTTTTTGAATGATTGCAAGCACTTGATGGCGTTTTATTCTACGGTTCATTTTGGTCGATTTCTGCCTTTTTCCGCTGGCCGTGGAAAGATTGTGGAAAGCTTTCTCATATTTACACGTAGTTATAGGTAAATACAAAAATAGTCTAAAAAATTTTCATTACCTTTATCCTGCATTTTAATTCCTTTACTAAATAAATTGCATCATAAATATTGAATTATAAAAGTTTCCAAACTAAATGGGTGGTTTGAAAAGTAATTCACTTAAACCTAAAAACCATATTTGTCCTGTCGTAATTTGAAAGCATCCTTTCCACCTTCCATGACATTGGTAATTTCCTTTCTAATCTCCTCCACATCAATTGCTCCTTGATTAGATATCCTACCGCCAGTCTGATCTCCTGCAATTCTATTATCACAACAAATAACCAGTTCCGCATCACCATTTACAACCAAATTTGCGTTATGACTGGAGAAAATTAACTGACGACGTGTCTTGGCTCTCCAGATTTCTTGGACAATATTTTTTACAACATGGTTGTCTAAGTCATCTTCGGGCTGGTCGATAATCAAAGGTGGCCCTGTCTGATTCAGCAATACATACATTAGAGCTGTTGCTTGTTGGCCGGCTGATGCATCAGTAAAATCAATATATTCACTTTCACGGGATCGATATTTGAAATTAGGCAAATCCTCTAACTCAATCAAAGAAAGATCAAGCCATGTCTGAGTATTGAGTTTTTCTGCAATTTTCCTGCGTTCATTTTCGCCTATGCCTGCTGCACTTAAGATTGGTGTATCAGGAATTTGGATGCTGGGATTAGTAATTGCATCAATTATAGAGAGCCTTTCAAGCTCCATCAATATCTTTTCCCACTCTTCAATAGGATCAGCACTGTCCTTGACAATTTTTAGCAATGTCTCGATTTTTTCTCCCCTTATTTTCGAACCCTTTATTAATTCCCTTAATCTATTTTCAATTTCTATTACGCCAGCTCCACGTTCGAGAGATGCCTTGATAAACTCCTTAGAAAGCTCTGTGAGATTTTTACATTGATCTTCGAGAGAAGTGGACCGTTCCTTGTGAAATTTTATCCATTCAAGTCGCAAAGTCGTATACTTTTCTGTAGGGCTACCCATCGAAGTCAGATTTTGATCCTTTTCTAATAATAAGGTACGAAGACCTTTAATACGCGTCTCTAATTGTTGAATTTGTATTAAAGTCGCATTTTGCGATGTAGATCGAGCCTTCGCTTCCTCATAAAGCTGTGAAGCTTGAGATTTTATGTTTATCCAATTAGTATGTTGTTCATTAAATTTCCGAAACAAGCAGGTTGAACTAGCCTTATTAAATGAATTTAGAGCAAGCGAAAGGTAATCCTTTATTTGGCAGAATGCCGATTCAACCTCTCTCTGCATCTCAGAAATTAGAGCGTAGTTAGGAATATCCGTTGAAAGAGTTTGTTTTGTCGGAAATTCAGAGACTTTAGTATTGAGAGCAATGAGCAATTCTTCTGTGGTCTTTATTTCACTCGACCAAGCATCAACTGATGTCTCTTCTTCTGTGTACTTATCCTGAGTAGCAATGATCTTTTGGTCTTCCTCGGAGACCCCCTTAAGGCCTGATCTGAGATTTGCTAGTTGCTCAGAAAGCGACTTCAATTCTAATCGATATTTTTCAATATCCAATTCCAGTACCCGCTTTTTCTGGATAATTTCATAAACATTACGTATGGAAGAACTCAGCTCCCTCGCCTTGGATGCATACTCATCTAACTGTTTTTTGATTGGTGAATGAATGAACCTTTTCAGCTCGTCCTCTTTAACGCCAACATTGCTTAATTGCTTTTGGCTATAAGCGTGGATAGGTAAAAGGTTGCGAACTTCCTCCTCATTGCATTTTCTGAAATCCTCTTGACCAATCTTTATAAGAATTTCACTAGTCTTCGTATAGCGCCTAACGGTATGTGGAATATTATTGAGGAGAAATGAAACTTGAACGCTTGAGTCATATGGCTCAAGGGTTTTGGCAATGAGCCCTTTTCTTCGTTTTTGAAAATCGGGGAGTTCACCTTCCTCCGCTTGCACCGTTGGCTGGTCGCAAAGTGCCCATCTCAGATATTCTAATATTGTAGACTTTCCTGTGCCACGTCCTCCAATAAAAGCATTAAATTGTGCATTAAGCTCAACATTGAGGGGACCCAGAAATTTACTATTAGATACCTCAATACCCGTAATGAAAACTGAAGGCAGAAGTGGCTCCGTCTGACTTATCCTTGAATCTTTGGCTAAGCACGCCTGCCGGAGGCCCTCGGCGGTGGGACGTGCCCATTTTACCCAGGTATAGTGTTTACCAAGGAGCTGATAGTCGCGATTCCTGTTGTCAGAAGTCTGAAAAAGTCCGAGACTCTTGAAGCCCCACTCTTTATTCTTTCCATCCAAAATATTCTTATTTCCGTCACCTAGTTTGTCGAGATTTCCATCTACATATCCACCAACACAAGGCATGGCTTTGTAGTGTGAAGCGAATCCTTTTCTCAATAGGGAGAACTGGCCATTTTCCCCAACGTTAGGAAGAATAAAGAACTTTCCCCGTAAGTGTTGCTGTTGGTCCAAAAGATCATAGAGTTGTCTGAAACTTTTTATATGTTCCAGCCTCCTGATCTCTCCGTGTTTATCGGTCTTAAGTTCTTGATTGGGTATTGCAAGGAGCGGAGGAATCGTGGATAACAAATCGACAGGGAAGTCCGCATCAAATATAATGATCGCTTGGCATGGGACGCCGAGGGTCAGTTCCATTCCTGGAAAAATGACAACCTTTTGTTCTTCGGGCAACGGGTTCCCTTGAAAATCCAACTCAGCTGCAGCAGCTCTTTGGATAAAAGGAAAAAAACCCATGTCATGATGGTCTGTTATTGCGACCGAACCAATCTCCTGCTTTCGACAGGCAGCAATAAACTCCTCAGCATAGGATTGACATTCCTCAGGAGTGGTCGCACCTTGCCCTTTCCAGTTTAGATCTCTTGGTGAGTGAACCTGGAAATCACATTTGTAAAAGTGCGCGCCCTTATCCATAGTAATGAAATTTCTTATCGTAGATCATTGTGAAAATCGATATTATTTTACATATTTCTCCTACTAACCTGAAATTGGCCTTTAATCAAGCTCATCACTTTACCCGCAGGCGATTACCCAACCTTATTAGGGACAATTTAGAGGTCCTGACGTTCCCCACAAAAACTTTTTAAATTTATTTCATACCATTTAATAGAATTAGTCGGGACAGTCGTACCAAGTCGGGATGACCAATAAATTTAAAAACCTATTAATAATTAATTTTTTTGAAGTAGAATAAATTTTTTTGATTATATTTTTATTTATTTAACTCCAGCAAGCAGATCTGGGAGATATCCTCAACATTAATTTGGGATTAGAGATTTTTTAATTTCCCATTTTTCCGGAAACCCTAATTCAGAAGGAATCATATTTGAGTCTTTTTTAACTAAATTTTTTAAAAAGACTTTCCCAATTTTTTTTTCATTCTCATTATTTTTTTCATATATTAATCCCCAATACAAGACCTGATTCCTCAAATAATCTTCAAACAAAATAAGGAAATAGCGGCTACCTGGATCAATTATTATAGCTCTACTATTTAAGGGGATGAATTTTATCGTTTGCACAAGGCCTTTATGATGAAACGAAAAAATCTCTTTGTTTGGATCAAAAATTTTTAAATCTACTTCTTCCTTAAACTCACCTTCATTGTCTTCTAAAAGAATATCCAAATTTATTTTCCAAATTTCCCTAATTCCACTTTCCTTTTCCAAAAAAGCATAACCTCTTAACTCTCCATTTAGGCAATAGGCCATTCTATCTAAGTAGGTCCAAACTTTTCTTTTGGTATTGGGAAACTTTTGCTCAATATCTGCCAAATAATTTTCAACATTTTTCAAATGATCAGGGTCTTCTTTAATTTTTTCAAATACCAAAGAAAAATCTTCATTATTCAATTCTTGGATTATTATGTGCTCAAAACCAGTTAATTGGCGAAACAAAATATCTTTAATTTCCTTCCTATTGTTCCTATGGGACTTCTCTTCCTCTTTCAATTTTTTGATTTTGGCAAAATCTTTATTTCTTGAATCTTCCAAATTTTTATCTTCTTTAACCAATTGCGGATAAGAGGGATTAGCGCTTTTTGCTAATGATATATTTTTTTTAAATTTCAAAGGGATAGACTGCGAAAAATCTTCTTTTGAAATAAAAAAAATAAACCAAATAAGTAAAAGTACAAAAAAACCTATAATCGTATATTTCAAATTATTTCCCCTACTTAAAATAGAATTCCAACTTAATTAAAAAACTAATATCCTAAAACTCCTACTATTTCCTAAAAAAAATATTTTAAGTTCCACGAAATTTACCTTAGGAATTATCAAAAAAATTTTAAATACTTTATCAATCATTATTTATTAAAAATTTTCGCCTCTTTTAAAATCGAAGTCTTTTCTTCTCTTAACAAAAAGTTAAAGAATCTTTTTAAATATCCTTAATAGATGGTAAAAATCAAGAAACTATTTTAAAATATAATTTCATTCATATGAATAAACCCCTTCTAGTTTTTCTTTATAATTATAACCTAAAATTGGAACAGTTCCCCCATGAATTGGACGTGCAAAAAATACCCAAAAACACTGACAAAAATGTTTTCGACACTATAATGAAATTAAAAAATAGACCTAAGAGCATCACATTTATTGGGCCAAATTTCTGTTTTAACTATAGGTTTTTATTTTATGCCAGCAATAATTTAAAAAATATCCCTTGGGGAGTTATTCCTGTAACTGATCATTATCCAAATATTTTTGAAAAATTCTATAACGGAAAAATGAACAACTATTTTTTTGAAAAAGTTTTAATTGACTGCATAAATAACAAAGTGATGATTAAGAGAAACGGCATTGTTTGTAAAAGCAATCTGGATTCTATCAGTCCAAGCGATTTGATTTCCATTTTAACTTCTAATATTGGAACCCTAACAATTTTTGCTCATGGAGAAGGAGCCCACATTAATTTAATGCAAATAGTTATATGTGGTTTGAGGACTGAAAATGAAAAATTTCTATATAATCCAAAAAAATCAATTAAAAATGGTTGTTCCTCTAAATTTTGTAAGCGAGCCTCTCAAAGAGGAAAATATTTTTTAAGGGCGACTCAAATAAATGCGCACAATATTGTACTTATTTCATGTGTTGGGTTCTCTGTTGCTGGTGACGTTTTTCCTTCAAATATAAACTTAATTGATTCCCTTCTCCAATCTAAATGCAAGTGTATAATTACTACAAGTAGAATTATAGAAGTTCCGATTGATAAAATAGAGGCCATTAGTAATATTTTTTTCAGTTTTAAAAAGATTGGGCATGCTATAATATGCTTAAATTCCCTTTGGGATAAACTTTATGGATTTAAACCTTTCATATTAGTGGGCGACCCTAATCAAGAGAATATTTCTTTTAAAGAATATAAGGACCGTTTCTTGATAGTTAGCGAAGATATAAGAATTAAAAAGGAAGAATCTAAAATTGTATTTTCTTATATGGAGGAAAAAGTTATTCCTTTATTGGAAACTTTCAAGCTGCTGCTTTTGTTATCTATGGAAAAATATTTCCACACAACGATAAAAAAGTTTCAAAATTTTTCAAACAAGTTAATTTTAGAAATTACGAAAAATCCCTTTAATGAAAATAGAAATTTCATTTCTAAGACCAGGATATCTATTCTGGAAAAAAAAATTCAAAAACAATTAAGCCATTTTTTTTTAAAATTATGCCATAAAGAAAACATTCTTTATTTTTTTGAGGACCAACTAGAAAAAGTTACAATCCCCGCAAAGGAAAAATGTAATTTTTGCAAAGGCGATTATGAATTATTTATTTTAAGGTCCTTTACAAATACCGCCTACAATATATCGCACAAAAAATGTATCCTTTGCGGAAGTTATTCAATCGCTTCCAACCTAATGTTAATAAATGAAAAAGTCTCTGTAAAATCAAAAAATAGGATAGAGGTTTCCTTTGAGATAAAAGAAGTATATGGCAACTCCATTAAATCTCCTCTCAATAATCCTATATGTGTAATAAACGTTTGGGACAAAAATAAAGAATTATTTATCTACTCTAGTAAAAAATATTATTCAAAATTAAAAAAACTCCCAAAGGGAAAAACCATATTGATAAACATCCCAAAAGATTCCACTTCGGATATTTACAACATATACATTGGAGCCTTTCTAGGTATTAAATATTTTATATCCTCCATCTCAGCTCCAATACTATCAGAAGATTAATTAGGGATAGGATTACTGTGAAAAAGTTTATTATAGGCCTCTTTTAAGTTTGTCCATTTCCCAGTAAACGGATCATAAGTGCAATTCCAGGGTTTTTCTTTAAAAGTTTTACCATTTGAATCTGGTCGACAATCAAAACATGCATATCGAAACTCACAATCTTTACATCCTTCAATTTTATCCTTATTAAAATTCAAAATTTCCTCATTTAAAATCCTATTTAGATTGTCATTTTTTAAATTTCCATGACTTCTTCTTCTCTCCATTACACATGGAAATACCTCTAAATCTGTATCAACATAAATTTTTGTTTGAAAACAATTATGGCCAGAGATATTGCTTATAATAAAGCTTTTCTTTATAGGTTCCTCGAACTTTTTCCTTGTTATTGCCTTTTTTTCAAAAATAGAATAGTCAATTTTATTAAAATCCGCTCTTCCGCTTAGGCGAATAGAATCTTTTTTAATGTTAAACCAAGGAGAGTCATTACTAGAATTATCTCCAAAATTTATCCCTCTCATCTCAACCCCACAAATCCTATGCCGAATATTGTTATCTTTTAAAAGATGTAAACCTCTAATGGTTTTATTAAAGGATCCAACCTGCTTTGTAACTTTATCATGCTCCTCAGGTAAATAGGAATGAATAGATAAGGCTATTTTAATATCGAGTTCCTTAAAAATATTTACCCATTCGTCATTTATATACATACCGTTAGTAAATATTTCAATTTCACGAAATAAAGGTCTAGAAAATTTTATCATTTCAATTAATTTAGATTTCAGAAGGAGCGGTTCTCCACCAATAAATTGAATGTTTTCAATATTTGAACTTACCAAATTGCCACATAAATGCTTAAAAGAATCAAAGCTCATTTCTCCTTTTAACTTAGGGGAAGATTCTTCATAACAATGTTGGCATTCCAGATTGCATGTCTTAAGAACTTCAATCCAACAAAATTTTACCTTATCCTTACTCTTTAAATCCAGGATGCTTTTGAAAGAAGATGCATTTTTGGAAAGTCGGACAATCTTTGATTTTAAAAGGAAGTCCAAAAAATCCTTCTCTTTTTCGAGTAAACTGGATTTCGAAAAACCGTTTAAAGCAAAATTCCTCAAAATTTCTCTTGAGCTTTCACAAAGAGTGAATATGTTCCCTACCCTTAAATCATATAATGCAGAATTAGAAGCTCCATCCACAACAAAAACATCGCTCTCCAATTCGAGAAAAAAAACGTCAGGATCTAAGCTTTCCAACATTTTCATTTAAGACTCCTTACCAGGGAAGACAATTATCAGGCCCACAAACACTGTCATTGGGAGGGCAGTTATCTGGGCCACATGCGCCATCATGAGGAGGACAGTTATCGGGCCCACACAAAACATTTCTATGGGATTTATTATTTATTTTTGTTAATTTTTCGTAATAAAGAATTCCATTATCACTTCGCTTCAGTGAGCTATCTATTTCAATTGAATTTTTTTCAAATTCAGAACAATTCTTAGTATCACGCATAAATCACTCCCTTTTAAAAGCATATTTAAAAACCAAAACCCTAATGGGGGCCAATTTCATTTATTGAATCAGTAAACCACATACAGATTGTGTACCTAACACCTTCATTAATTTTTTTTACCCCATGAGGTAGACTTTTACCAGAAAAAACAACTGCCGATCCCACTTGAGGTTGAACAACATCATCTTCAGAAAAAAAAGTCTCTCCTCCTTTATAATTATCATTTAAATATATAATAGAGGAAATAGTAACATTCGGATGAAAATTATCCTTGTGAATTTCCAAATCATACCCTTCAGGCCATGAGGTTACCTGATAGTTTATTGGGTAATAATCCTTTTTAAACACATCTCTTAAAAAAGAGATCAATAAAAATCTGGCTTTATTCAACTCACATTTTATTGCGTTATCCTCAAAATCTAAAATGTTTTCAAATTGAATTACTTTTCCCGACCAACGGGAATTTCCTCCAATTGCATATTTATATCTTTTATTTAAATGAAGGGAGATTATCTGTTGACATTTATCGGAATTTAAAAAATTAGGCAATATTAAATAAGATTCAAACTCCTTATTAAAATCACCATTCCGTTTTTCTAAATCGCCAACTTTCATTTTGCTCCCAAATTACACTAAATTTTTTATAAGTTTTTATATTTAAAACTCTCCAAATTTCCTAATGGGGGGTCTTTCCAAGGTTATTTCACTAAAATTATGTGCAGGACTCCCAAACCTTAAAGGAACAGTGCATACCCACTTGGTTTTACTAACTTTGGCACTTTTGTGTACAATATTCTCGATTGAGGTTCCATTAAACTCATTTAAATGTACGATTAAGTCACCAATTTTACCAGAAACCGTAAAAGAATCACAATTTGAATCATCTAAATTTCTATAAATAGTAGCTCCTCCAAATTCAGGAGGTATGTCATTGAGGTAAAAGAGAAAAGTCGCAAACGAGTTACCTCTATTATCAACATGAAAATTGTGATCCGTTGTTTTATACACTCTTATTCTTATATCCTCAGGGATAAAAATTAATGGAAAATCAAAAACTTCAAAAATCCTTTCCTTAAGTTTTTCAATTAAAGGGCCCTTCAAATAGAAGTTTCGAATTGAAGGTTTTCCGCTTAAACTATAGCGAAATCCAACAAGTAAATGCTGCTCCCCAACCTTAAACTCGGATTTATTGAATTCCAGATTAGATCTTAATTTTTTGTAGGCAAGCAGCGACAAATCAATCAAAGATTTACATTCTTTTAACGATAGAAATTTATTAAATCTCCAAATAGGATAATCACACAAATTAAATCTTTCAATACTTTTCCAATTGGCATTGCTTATCTTATCCACTATAATATTTGTATTAGATGACTTTACCATATGAAAAATTGGCAGAATAAGGCAAAAATTCATTCCTTTTAAAATCACTTACAATGCGTTCAAAACAAAATTTAAAGCGCCCCGGTCTTAAATGGAATATAGCTATAATATATATCCACAAACTTAATATTTTTATCCTGAGTTCCAATATCATAGCGCACCCCCAAATATAAGTTGGAGTTACTGGGCAAAGGGATCTTACCAATAGGAAGATTTGTAAAAGTTGGTGGATTTTTATAGCTGTACCAAATATCATTTCCCTTATGGTCATTATCTCTAACCCATGCAGAAACGGCTGCGTTACCAATCTTTAGTTCATTTGCTAGATTACCCCACCGAAAAGCATAGTTATTTCTTGCTACATTTGAAAAGGGCTTATTTGGAGTTAAAATTTGTGGGTATTTTTTGTAGGAGTTATAATTTATGTCTACCCACTGCTGGAAATGTCCTCCATTCTCAAGATCAATTTCCACTAAGTAACTGCCCGAGCTCATGGGATCTTTCAAATCTCTAGTCAAAAGCACCTTCCCCAGTCCCAAATCTTCCATCATGCCAATGGATTTACTTAGGTCAATCAATGGATCCTTGTTATAAAGAACTTTTGCATTCTTCAATTTATTGCCTTCTGCTAATTTAATAAAAAGTTCAACATCATAATATGTCTTTTCCGTAGTATAGGAATGGGTTGTCTTTCTTCTAAGCCTAACCCACTTAATAGATTGTGGAAGGGCCCCAAAGGTGACATTGGAAAAGACTAAAATGATTAACAAAAACTTTTCTAGTTTTATCATATAACTCCTTTACTGTTGTCATTGTTTACATTGCATAAACAAAACTATTTTTCTTAAGCACCTTAAAAAAAACCAATTTTAAAGATGACTTGTTTTTTAGAATAACTTTATTTTAATTATTCTGACTACTATTTTGTTTAATCTTTTGGGGCTTTTAATTATTACTTATTTTTTGTTTTTCTTCAACACAAATTTTCAAACTAAAATAGAAAAAGGTAAATTTTTTCCTAACTTCATTTTATCCTTTATTTTAATTTTGAGATTCCGATATAATTGATTGTAATCATTACTTGGAGGTTTTTATGAAACAAGAACAAAAAAATTCTATCTTGAAGGTCTTAATCTTATTTTTTTCTTTTATCCAAGGGTCTATCGCACAACAAGGTGGTAGATATATGGACTCTCCTAGTAGAGGTATGGAACTTGGGCCTAGACCTGGAGATAGGAATCCCTATGTTCCAAGGATAAATGATCCAGGCTTAAACATTAGAAACAATCCAAGAATTGAGGATAGAAGAAGGGGTTTTAACGTTCATTGGTAAGGAATTAAAATAAGAAAATTTTTGTAAGCTATCAAATTAAAATGAATGGGAATACCATTCCTGAAGTTACAACTCATTAAAATAAAGTGAAATAAGATTAAATTAAATCGTTTGATTTATTCAATTGGATTAATTTATTCAATTAATTAAAAATCTGATTTTAACCATCAAATTTGATCAAAAAAGTCAAATCCTATAACTTAGGAGCTGACTAAAATGTCCGGGGTTTCACGGGTTCACAACAATAGTTTTCTAAATCAAATGAGAAACTCTATTGGCCTTCCCAAATTGAAAAGAAGAACCCTTGAATATTTTAGGGGTAGAAAATCAATTTATAGGTAATTTAACGAAACGGAGGCGCTGTTACTGGAATCGTGAAAAGGATTATATCCATAAGTATTTGCCTCTTCGAAAGAAGTTTTAAAATTAACACATGAATGATAATTCTGGATTAAAAAGAAGTGCTTCTTACAAGGCGCTGGTGAGGTGGGGTCTAGGTATGTATACATATTCAACTTAAAACTAATGGTTTTTTTTTGGGGCCAAGCAATATGTTTAATTATTTGCATTCAAAATTTTTAGGTTAAAAACTAATAATTTATTTATTTAAGGATATTATTATTTGAGTATTTTTATCAAATTCCCTGCACATAAATATTTTATTTTTTTAATGTTATAATTAAAGAATCCGATTTGAGTTCAAAAATAAATCAAGAAATAGCCTCTCAAGAGGCATTATATAAAGGAAGAAATTTACAAAAAAAAAATTCTTAATAAATGGAAAAAAGTTCTGGTTAGGGCTTTTTACTTTAACTTATTAAGGGGATGAAAAACTCAAAGAAAAAAAGAAGGGGCTTTTGTGTGTTTAAAATAATAAAAACATTAAAATTTATCTTTATCTTTATCTTTATTTTTTTGAATTCATGTTCCTCTTTTGGTGAGAAACCGGAAATAATTGAAATAAAAGATGGTTTGTTTTTATTTAAACTTGATTTGGGATTTTTAGCACTTAATTCACTAAAGGCTAGTACAGATTGGTCAGGAAAAGAAACAAATCTTGCTCGCGAAGAAGTAGTGCGGTTTCAAAAAAAAGTTTGGGAAAAATATAGAGAAGAATATGAAATTTTAAATAATTTTAAGTGGATTTATCCTTGGCAGATTGGTGATAGTAAATTAGCAATTTTAGAAGATTTTTCAAAAAATGTTGTAGCCCTACCTGAATTTAGACCAATCTTGAAAAGGACACAAGAGTTCTTTGAAAATGTTGAGACAGAATGGAGAACAAATTTTCCTAAATCATCAGGATTAATGAAGGAAATAACAAGATTAAGATTTGAAAAGTCTTTTACTGTTTATATTACCCACCCTTTTTTGAATCAAGGCAAATCCTTAGGGAGGAATTCAATAGCTATTGGTGGATCTATGATCAACAATTCTTATTATTTTCCCAATAATTCAATAGTATATATTTGGCATGAAGTCCTTCATTATTATTTAGGAAAGTCTCAAAAAAGTCATGCTTTGATTGAATTGGCTACTGATAATGAATTAAGAGCGAGGCTAAATAGAACTACTAACGATTTTAGTATTGGGCACGATAAATTGAAAGTCTTAAGGGAAAAATTAGCGCCTAGATGGAAAGATTATTTAAAAAATAAATCTGAAAATCTAATAAGTTTAGAAAAAAGTATATTGGAAGAAGAGGATAATCTTAACTGCTGTAAATAAATGTGAGGAGTTTGGACGTTTAAAAACTTTTATCGATGAATTATTTTTTAATTTCACTTTTGGGAAGAGAGCTGTCCATTTTTTTGTTAGGATAAATTATAAAAAATAATGAAAAAAAATTAAATTTTCTTGTTCAGATTGTTTCTTTTTGTTTTCTTGTTTCGATTATGCTCTCTAGTAATAATTGGTTTGGAATAAGTCATTTTCCACAAATTCCATTGATCCAATATAACATTAGTTCAGATGCTCAAAGATTTTTTTCTATCTTACTTTGTTTAATTCTTGTAGGCATAATTTTTTCTCAAGGCCGCATGGAAATTATTCTTATTTTAAGTTGCCTGATAATATCTTCGATTTTAATTATTTCTGATCAGTTAAGGATACAGCCTTGGATTTACATTTATAGTATTATATTTTTTCTGGTTTTGATCTCAAGGCTAAATTTAATTAAGTTGGAGCATTCTTTAAACACAATAAAGTTATTTGTTGCGTCAGTATATTTCTGGTCTGGAATTCATAAAATTAATTTTAGCTTTTATAATAATATCATTCCCTGGCTGTTGGCTCCATTGACTAAATGCGGACCTATTTCACAGCCATTCCTAATTTTTTTTTTAAAGATAATTCCGTTTTTGGAATTATCTTTTGGATTCGGACTTATATTTCCAAAGTCCAGCACCTTATCGATGTTATTTTTAATCTTTATGCATTATCTGATTATTTTAATTTTTACTTTTTTTTACCCTAGTTGGAATATTATTATCATTCCATGGAATCTAGGAATGATATTTATATTATGGACACTTTTTTTTAAAAATAAGGAATTTGTTTTTTTATCAATACTGGAATTAAATTTTTTTTTAAGGCACTTGTTTATTTTATTCTTATTTTTACCCATACTTAATTTTTGGGGGTATTGGGATGGTTATTTATCTTTTTCTCTTTATTCTGGTAAGACCCCTAGATATAAAATCATGCTTGAAAGGAAAGCTATTGAAGAATTGGGAGAGATTTTTCCTCGAGAAATAATAAGGACCGAAAAAAAAGATTTGGTTAGTTTCTTTCCCCTCGATTGGGCCTTATGGGAAATGAATATTCAACCTCCTCCCGAAAGAAGAATTTTTTTAAATATTTTTTTTTCATTTTGTAAGAATGGAAAAAAAATTCAGAAAACAAGTAGATTATTTGAAATTAAACCAAATTTATTTTTTGAAGGAGGGATTTCGACAATTTTTAACTGTAAAGGAGATCAATTGTTTAGATTCAAATTTGAAAAAGAAAAGGACTCATCATTGACTTTCCAAACTGAGGTATATGAACAAACTTTCCCCTGAATGTCTGATATCTACTCAAAGATATAGGGCTAAGAAAATTACCCAATAACCGAAGAAATTTTAGATTTAAATTTTTAAAATGTCAGATTATTTATTTTTTATTTTTTCTCGAAATTTTTTTAATGGAGTTATTAATTTTTAGTGCTCCAATGAGATTCCGAGCATTTTAGCTTATTTCCATGAATTGCGGATTTCAGCAAACTCCTCCAAATCATGACAAATATCTTTCCATAATAAAACTGAATCAGGGATAAATTCTCCCTTTTTAATTAAAAAACCATACAAGGCATTTGCAAGCGACGCTGCAAATAGCCTGGCATATAATCTATCTTCTAGAGGAATCTCACTATCTTCCAAATCAATTCTAGTTTCAATAGCCAAATGCCCCAAACTAATCTGGAGGTCATTCAAATATTCGGTAATATTAATTCCTTCTTCTATTAATGAGGAAAGATTAGCAAGCACGCCAATGATCGTAGGAAACTTTCTCCATCTTAAACACTCAAAAAGAATAGATAATGCAATTTTAGAATTATGGTTATTCCCTAGTCTCACTAGTTCAGTTAAACCAATAATTCCCCTTAATGAAAGAGCTTTATCAGAAGAAAATACTTCATTTTTGATAAAGCTTAATTGAGTATCAGATAGATTGGTTGATCGATTCATTAAAGAAGTCCTCGCTTCTGAAGTTGAGATTCCAAAAACGGCCATCTCATCAAACACTGTCTTTCAATTTTAACTTAACTATCTGAATTTAAAGATTTTAGGATTTGGTTGCGGAGGTAGGATTTGAACCTACGACCTTCGGGTTATGAGGCCGGTCCCACAGCATTTTTAACTTTCTGATTTTACTAACTTTTCTGAATGATTGCGAGTACTTGATGGCGTTTTATTCTACGGTTCATTTCGGTTGATTTCTGCCTTTTTCCGCTGGCCGTGGAAAGATTGTGGAAAGGTTTCTTCTATTTGCATATTGAGATAGGAAAACACTGTCTAAGGAATTTCTAATAAATACAACTTTTGCCCGAAAATTATTTATTTTAACAATGTTTAAAGAAATAAATTGCTTTTCGCATCAAATTTGCTAGAAGGGCTTATTTTTAATGTTCCCATTCATGGAGTGCCATTTTTATGCCTAAATTATCCGTTTTCTTGTTCCTACCTTTATTTTTTATGTCCTTTGCCCAAGCCTTTGAACAATGGGATGGGGCAAACCGACCTGAACTATTTGAAATGGATTATCAAAGATCATTAAAAAAACTCCCTTTAAAGGGAACTCTTTCTAAACGCCCTTGGAGTAATGATTATTGGGGAACTTATAAGGGAGGAGTCTCTTATCGTTGGGCTATGGAAACTAAAAATGAAGTTGCCAAAATTGGTTATCCCTTGAAGGATATGTCAAAATTATCTCCAGAAGAGATTGCCTATTTGTCGCCTGCGGAAAAGTATGATCTCTTTGTTGGAGACAAAAATTACCCTTTAACAAATTATGAAAGAAAAAGGACCAAAGTCCTAAATACCGTCCCTGGAACACCCAACTATTCTCCAAATTTTACAATTCCTGAGTGGGAAGGAATTTGTCATGCATGGGCCCCTGCTTCTTTTATCTATGATAATCCATCCCCTGTAACACTCACCGGCAAACTAGGGCATAAAATCCCCTTCGGATCATCGGATATTAAGGCCCTGCTTAGTATCCATGGGCATGTCAATTCACGCTATACTAGTTCTTCCAATAAATTTCTTGGAACTCGTTGCACTTTGGATTTTGCTCCGCTTATTGAAAAATTCAAGGCCGGGCGGATGTCCAAAAAGGAATTTATCAAGGCCACTGAATCGAAAGAATGCAAAGATACCAATGCTGGTGCCTTCCATGTGGTCCTCACTAACCAAATCGGCTTAAGAAATGAGGGCTTTATCATGGACCGAAAGAGAGATTTTGAAGTCTGGAACCAGCCTATTTATGCCTATAACGTTCTTTCCACCAAGGTTCTCCCCACAATTTTCCGTGGCGCAGCCCCAGGAACTAAGAAAGAAGTTCTGGTGGAAACCGAAGTAACTTATGTGGCCGAGGTTGACCCAAGATGGGATAACGCCTTTACCGATGAGGAATTGGTCGTTGAGCAATATAAATATATTCTCGAGTTAGATTCGGAAGGAAACATCATAGGCGGAGAATGGGAGAGCTTTGAGCGGCCCGACTTTATCTGGAAAGAGAAGGTTCCTCCATTTGTGGGATTCTTTAAGGATTTGGAGATCATCTACAAAAAATCAATTCAATAATTGTTCTAAGAATATGATCCTGAAAAACTTTATTTCAGTTATTTTTTACAAAAAGTCTTTTTATAATTTTTGGAAATAATAAAGTGTAGAATTAAAAAAGGAGTCTCTTGTGAATAAAATTGTCATATCCTGCTTTATAATAAGCCTAAATGTATTTGCCGGACCTCAACATATAATTATCCCAAGAATTAGGGAAACAAATAGAATGGGAACCCTTTATTCAAGAGAATTCCCTTCAAGAAGTTCAAACACCTATGAGAGTCTAAGAAACTTTGAAAATTCTCGGGGCGGAGCAACCTTTAGAAGATCAAGAGAAAATGAAATCCGAAATCGGTGTTTTCAACATAGGGACCGGGACGCTTGCGAGTATGTTAGAAATTATCTTTAAATTGGGCGTTATCTAAAAAAAACGAAATTAGGTGAAAAAACTTCATAATTTCCTAGACTATTGTTGACTTTTGGTAAAAAAAAATCAATGTTAACCTCAAATGAGGCATAATTTTAAATTTTTTTCTGCTATTTTGCTTTTGGTTTTTAGTATTAATTTAATGGCTGAAATTTCGTTCTCTGTCTCTGGAATTGCCGATTTGCATTCTACTAAAACAAACCTTTCTTATACTAAAAATCATTCATTTAACTATCAAAACGGATCACAACAGTCTAAAGATGTTGATTCAGATCATTCAAATTGTGAGGATCACTGCTGCCCTTTTGGGGGATGTCCTTTAAGCCATTGCTCTCAAGTCCCTCTTTTTAATTCTTCTAATAATATAATGTTTTTTTCCGCATCCCTTGATCTAAATCCAATTTATTTTGATTTTTTATTTCCTAATTCCCCCTACCTTGAAGGACTAAGACGTCCGCCTCGTATTTCTTAAAATTTTAATCAACAAAATACTTAGGATTTTTAAGTGTCTTTTAAACACTTAAGCGCATCTTCAAGTGTTTTAGCCTTTGAATTTACTTTTTAAAAAAATTTTTAAGATTAGGAGTGCTAGATGATATTTGGAAAATTATTTATATTACCGATTTTTCTCATTACTACTGCAATAGCCGCCAACCAAAGAAGTGAATTGATTGAACGCCCATTACCAAAAACTTATAAACCGGAGATTGTCAATTGGACCGGGGAAATAAAGGAAGAGTTATCTTCACATGATACTAGCCATGATCTTTTATTTTTTAAAAAAGATGATGGTAAAAAATATAGTATTATCGATAGTCCAGATATTGTCAGATTCCAACATGAAATAAACAAGAATTTTCTGATTGAAATTGAAGCAGAAAAATCGCCGACTTTTCTTTTTTGGGGCGGAAAACTCGTTATCAAAAAATTCAAAATAATAAGTGTATCCGGTTTAACTAGAAAGCCCCCCCAAAGGAGTTTAATTTAATATGAGAATACCAAACATGATAATAAAATTAATTTCCCTACTGGTTATTGGTTATTTTATCAGACCAAGTTTAATACTTGCAGCAGATAGTTGCGCTCAATTGAATACATTCAAAGATATCCTGGACTGTGCTCTGGAGAATCATCCAGATTTAATTCGTGGCAAGAAAGCTCTTTTTCAGGCGGATTCTTTTGAGGATCAAGCAGGTCAAATTCCAAACCCAGAACTTGATATGAAAGTCACCCGTGGAAACAATATGGGGGATAACCTTGCCAATAACCAAATTGATTTACCTTTTACAATCCAGTTAGGGGGGAAAAGATCGGCAAGAATTGAAAAGGCTTTGGCCGAAAAGGATCAAGTTGCTTCCGAGTTTTTAAAGACAAAAGAGAATGTTTACATATCCGTTCTTAAAACACTTCATCGAATTCGCCAGGTCCATATGGAAAAGGGAATACTTGAGGAAGCGCTCGAAACTTTTTTAAAAATTCAAAGACAATATAAATCCCGTCCAAAACTTGGGCCTGAACAAGAAGTTTCCCTTGGAATCTTTCAACTTGCTGAGGGCGATTACAAATTAAGAAAAACCCTACTAGACACTGAGGAGAATACCCTTGAAAGAAACATTGAGGTTGCAACCGGAAAAAAATTTCCTCATGATAAACCCGTCCTTCCCCCAAAAAAATCTGATTGGCCTGATTATTCTCTTAATAGCTTAGAACTAAGAGGTTCCGATATTAGACTTTCACAGGCCGAATTTAAAATTGCCCAAGCCGATTTAGAACTCGCAAAAAGTGATTCCTGGCCTGATTTAAAAATTGGTCCAACCGTTGAAAATATAAGTGAAGGTCCCATTAGGTGGTGGACATATGGAATAAATTTATCTCTGCCCTTGCCCTTATTCAACGTCAACGGCGGTGGAAGAGCAGTGGCCAGAGCGGGCCTCTTAAAAAGTGAGCGTAGCTTGGAATTAAGGAAAATGGAGCTTAATCAGCTTCAAAATATTTTACTTACTCAATATCAGAAATCGGTCAGGTCTTTAAAGGAATCAGTATCATTTTCTGAAGTTGAAAGTAGGCATATTTCGGTTGAACGACAATTTGTTCGAGGAGTGGTCCCAAGCTCCTTAGTAATTGAGGCCCATAGGCAAATGGTCGATTATGCTTCAAGCCAAAATGAGCAGGAGCTAATTGCGCTTGAAGCGCTTTTAAAATTGAAGGCCTTGGAAGGATCACTTTTTGAGAAAAAACAATAATCCATAAGGAAATTATATGAATAGAAAAATTTTGATAATCGTTTTTATTTTAGGACTAAGTACAGCTGCACAAGCAGGAAAGGGCCATAACCACGATAAGCAAGAACGCTCAAATCATGATCATGAAAAGGAAGACGCTAATCTGGATCATGGTAAAGAAGAAAAGAAAAACGTTCATCATGACCATGATGAAGGAGAAAATGAGGGAGAAAAAAATGTTGGCCCAAATAAAGGGGTGACCTCCTTTGATGAAGAAAAAGGAATTACCCTCTCGGAAGAAGCAAGGAAAAAATTTTCAATTGAAACTGAAATGATAACCGGTACTGGTCCCTGGAATTTACCTGAATCTGTCCTTCTACTAACAGGAGAAGAAAAAAATATTTATCGTTATCGTGACAATGCCTTCAAAAGGATTGATGTTGAAATTGTCAAAAAAGCTGGCGGTCAAATTGTCCTTCGGTCACCTGAACTAAGAAACGGGGACTCCATTGTAGTCAAGGGAGTAGGATTTATTCGAACCGCTGAAGTAGATGCGACAAGTGGCGAGAGCGGACACCACCATTAATCGGAGTTAAATTTATGATAAGTAAAATAATCCACTTTTCAGTTTATAACAGGGCAACGGTATTGGTTTTTACCATCCTGTTTATTATTGCAGGATTTTATTCTTTTAAAAATCTTCCAATTGATGCTGTTCCCGATATTACTAACAACCAAGTTCAAATTAATACAGAGGTTGAAGGGCTTGCCCCAGAAGAGATTGAAAGAACCATAACCTTCCCAACTGAAGCTGCAATGAGAGGAATTCCTGGCGTCACTCAAGTTCGCTCAATTACCAGATTTGGTTTATCTCAGGTGACAGTGGTTTTTAAAGACGAAGTGGATATTTACCGGGCCAGACAATTGGTATCTGAACGTCTGCAAGGAGTGGCAGGTAATCTTCCAAAAATTGCTAGGCCCAAGCTTGGTCCCATTTCCACCGGGCTTGGAGAAATTTATCAATACGTTATTGATTACGAACTGATCGCGACGGAGCCTTCTCAGCGCCTTAAGCAACTTAATGAACTTAGGGCGATTCAGGATTGGTATCTTAAGCCGCGCATCTTAAATATAGAAGGTGTGGCCGAGGTCAACACTAGTGGAGGATTTGAAAAACAATATCATGTTATGCCCGATCCAAAGACAATGGCACTCTATGGTCTTCATTTTGGCGATATTTTAGATGCTCTTGAGAAGGCCAATCAAAATGTCGGTGGTGGTTATGTCCAACAAACTGCGGAACAATTTCTGGTTCAAGGTTTGGGAATTTTTAATAACACTAAAGACATAAAAGATGTTCCCATTAAATCCTTGGAAACATTTAAAACGGTAACGATTGGTGACATTGCCAAAGTTGAAATTGGGAAAGAGTTAAGAACGGGAGCGGCGACCTTTAACGGTCAAGAAGCCGTTCTTGGAACAGCAATGATGCTCCTTGGGGAAAATAGCCGGGCAATTTCCCTTAGAGTCCACGAAAAAGTTCAAGAAATCTCCAAGGAATTACCCAAAGGAGTGAAACTTACAACCGTTTATGACAGATCAGAGTTGGTGAACGCCACTTTAGGAACGGTTGAACATAATCTTCTTACCGGAGCCTTTTTAGTCATAGTGGTTCTTTTAATCTTAGTTGGTAACGTAAGGGCCGCACTAATCACGGCGATTACCATACCCATTGCTTTGCTAATGACATTTCTTATCATGAAACCTTTTAAAATTTCTGGAAATTTAATGAGCCTTGGGGCCTTAGACTTTGGGATTATCGTCGATGGCGTTGTTATTGTCGTAGATAATTGTGTCCGACGTCTTCAGCTTAAAATGAAAGAATTGGGGAGGAAGCTTACCCCAGATGAAACAAAAGATCTTATCTACAATGCTACTGTCGAGATCAGGCAAGCCGCAGGTTTTGGTGAGCTCATTATTATCATGGTTTTTTTGCCAATTTTTGGATTAGTGGGAATCGAAGGAAAAATGTTTCATCCAATGGCGGCTACTTTTGCAATTGCTGTATTTTCGGCACTCGTCCTTTCCTTTACAACAGCACCGGCACTTGCCAGTATTTTCTTATCCGGGGGTATTTCCGATAAAGAACCTAAAATCATGGGATGGATTAAGAAATTATATCTCCCTTCCCTACATTTGGCATTAGCAAAAAAGAAGATCACTCTTTCTATCGCTGGAGCTGCCGTTATTATAGGTGGCATTTTGTTTAGTATTTTGGGAGGAGAATTTTTGCCTCAGCTTAGTGAAGGGTCCTATGCCTTCCATATGATCAGACCAGTAAATATTGGCATTGATCTTTCTGTAGAATTTCAAAAAAAGGCGGATGAAATCGTTAAATCCTTTCCTGAAGTCAAACTGACTTTTTCAAGGATTGGAACCAGTGAGGTGGCCACTGATCCAATGGGCGTAAACGTTGCGGATAGCTATATTATGCTTAAAGAAAAAGAGGAATGGCCAAAAATTAAAGATGGGCGTCGACGAACGAAGGAAGAGCTTGTTTCAGATATAATCGCAAAACTTGAAAAAGAACTTCCTGGAATGCGATACCTGGCTAGTCAGCCAATTCAAATGCGCTTTAACGAACTTCTAGAAGGAACAAGGGCCGATGTAACTGTAAAAATATTTGGGCCTGACCTTAAAGTTCTTGTGGATCTTGGGAAAAAATTACAGGAAATTATTTCTAAAATTCCAGGTGCCGGAGATGTGGAAGTCGATATTGCAGGGACTTCCCCCGTTTTAAGGGTTCAGCCAAAGACGGAAATTCTAAATCGCTATGGCGTAAGAAAAAGTGAAGTGCTGGAGGTAGTTTCTATTGCCCTTGGTGGTGAAGAGGTGGGACATCTTTATGAAGGTGAGAGACGCTTTCCCATTATTGTTCGGCTTGATGATGAAAAAAGAAGTGACCTTGAGGGGATAAGGCAACTGCCTGTAGGAGCTGGTGGAAATTCTACCGTTCCGATTTCAGAACTTGCAGATTTAAAATTCACAGAAACCTACGGAGTCATAAATCGAGAGGATTCAAACCGTAGGTCAGCGGTTATGATTAACCTTCGAGGCAGAGACACTGAGAGTTTTGTTAAAGAAGCTCATGATTTAGTTGAAAAACAAGTGGAAATACCCCAAGGATATTATATTCAATGGGGTGGAAACTTTAAAAATCTTCAGGAAGCGAGATCCAGACTTCTTATTCTCACTCCCTTTGCTTTAATTATCATTTTGATGATGATCTATGCCGCCTTTGGAAGCATTGGCCAAACCATTCTTATTTTTTCTTGTGTACCTCTTGCTCTCGTTGGGGGAGTGCTTGGGTTAATGATCAATGGATTACCATTTAGTATTTCAGCAGGTGTAGGTTTTATCGCTCTTTCCGGGATAGCAGTTTTAAACGGAGTGGTGCTTGTAAATTATTTTAATCAGCTTCGACACGAAAAGAATTTGGTTGGAAATGAATTAGTAGTTGAAGGAACCATGGCCCGTATACGTCCTGTTTTGATGACGGCACTAGTTGATATATTCGGATTTTTACCAATGGTGCTTTCAACAGGGGTTGGAGCTGAAGTTCAAAGACCCCTTGCCGCCGTGATTATCGGGGGAATCATTTCATCCACAATTTTAACTTTGATAATATTGCCGACACTTTATTGCGTATTTGAAAGTTACGTATCGTCGGGAAAAGTACATGGAGCACATTAATTAATAAAAAAAAGGAGATATAGATTTATGAGAATAAAAATTTTTTTGGTCCTTATGGTAACGGTTTTTTTAGTAGGCTGTGGTCAGCAAGGAAATGAAAGGCTAGTTGAAAAGGCAAGAATAGAGGGACGGGAAACGGCCCTGGCAGAACTTGAAGCCCAACTTAATGCTAAAGATCAGCTTATAGAAAAAGCGCGCTTTGAGGGAAAGGCCGCTGCTGAAGCTGAGTTAGAGGCCCAAATGGAAAAAATTGATCTTTTGGTTAAAAAAGCCGCTGCTGAAGGAAGAGCCACCGCAGAGGCGGAATTTCAGGTTCAAATTGAACGAATGGACTTTTTAATTCAAAAGGCTAGGGCCGAAGCAAAGGCAGCTGCTGAAGCGGAGCTTGAGGCCCAAATGGGAAAAATAGATGTCTTGGTAGAAAAGGCTAAGGCTGAGGGAAAAGCCGCTGCTGAAGCAGAACTTCAGGTCCAGATTGAAAATCTAGAACTTTTGGCAAAAAAGGCCAGGGCGGAAGGAAGAGCTGCCGCTGAAGCGGAACTTCAGGTCCAAATTGAAAACATGGAAGTATTGGTGAAGAAAGCCAGAGAGGAAGCCAAGGCAGCTGCGGAAGCCGAACTTCAAGTTCAAATGGAAAGAATAGACCTATTGGTGAAAAAAGCTGAAGCAGAAGGAAAAGCTGCCGCTAAAGCCGAGCTAGAGGCTCAAATTGAAAACCTAGAACTTTTGGTAAAAAAAGCCAAGGAGGAAGGAAGGGCCTCCGCTGAAGCGGAACTTCAGGTGCAAATTGAAAACCTTGAGGTGTTGGTGAAAAAGGCCAGGGCGGAAGGAAGAGCAGCTGCGGAAGAGGAACTTCGTATTAGTAATGATAACCTCATCATGAAGGCAAAAAGAATGGAAGCCGATCTGGCTGTTCGCCAGTTATTTTATCAAGGGGTTCAGGGAACTTATGAGGGATCACTGAAAACGGAACGGGGTGAGTTTAAAGTTCGGATCACACTGATCCCAAGTCTACCTCCCTATACGGGAGATCGAGTCCGTGAGCTTGATGAGATCGCATCCAATATCAATAATTTGTACTTTAATGCCCAAATTGTACAGTGGAACCCGGCCAATCCTCAAAGTGCCGTGGGTTGCCGGGTTGAAAACTTAAGACCTGATATCACTCAAGGGGAGATTTCAATAGCCGCAAATAGCTGTCCTAATCTCTATAAGCTTTATATTGCTGACGAAAAAGTGGAAGGTACTCTGACTACCGCTTCAGGGGAAAAACCGGATGGAAAAACTCTTTCCAAAGAAATATCAAACTTAATATTAAGTGGAAAAATCAATGAACTTTCAGAAATTCGCGGGGAAGTTCGTCCTAGTACAAATTCTTCCATTTATACTCTTTGGGTAAAACGAATTACGAGGTAGATGACCGTGAAAATAAAATATTTTGTAATATTATTTCTAGTTATTATAAGCACTTTAAGAGCAGAACCCAAGATCATTACGATGGAGGATGTAGTCAAAAAGGTGAGCACGGAAAACTACCGGGTCTATGAAAACGCTCTTCGCGTTTATCAGGCACGTGAGGGAATTCAAGTGGCCAGAATGAATCTTTTACCAAAACTTAATATTTGGCGTCTCACAGGCGTGGCCATTGAATCGGCCTTAGGAAATCCACAATCTGTAATTGGGATAGTAAATGATATAGCCCCATTTTTGGTTCCGGCAAATTGGTTTCGATTAAAGGCTTCCAAGATCCTCTATAATGCTGAGGAGGAAGGGTATAGGGCACTTTGGGCGAACGAGCTAATGACTGCAAAAGCGCTTTACACACATCTTCTTTTGGACCAATCGCTTTTTGATCATATCCTGGAAAATAAAAAGGAATTAGAGACTTTGTTTACCATCATTCAAAGTCGGGAGTTATTTGGAGGTGCGGCCCAGGGTGCATCCAGGGAAATTGAAATCAGGCTTCTATCGCTTCAAGAAGATATTCGAAATCTTGAAGTCTTAATTTCCGAGGAAGAAATCCTTCTCTCATACATGATGGGTCTCCCTGCGAATACGGTCGTTAAACCGGCACCAATTAAAATGGCGGATTTTGAGAATTTAGAACCGCTCGACTACCAAGATTTTGAATTCAGAGCAGTGGATTCTTCCCCGGAAGTCAGGCAGTTTGATTATTTTATAGCAGCATCTGATTATGTTAGAAAAGAGGCCATTTTTTCCTTTTTAGGAACATCTAACATGAGCCGAGGGGTTGCAGGCGGTATATTTGATAATCTTCCAACTCCAGATGGTTTAGGATTTGGGACCCCAGCGTCCATGCGAATAGTAAGTGCGCAAAAAGAAATCCTTAAAACCCAACAAAAGGGAGCCGTGGAGACAATTAAGAGGCAGCTAAAACTTTTGGTAAAAAACTATAATCTTGATCTTGAATCCTACCGCAATCTCAAAAAACGTGTACAACTTACCCAAGACGCCAATGACCAACTCTACGAGTTCATAGACCTCGGTCAAGAGGTTGAAATGTTCACACTTATAGAGGCATCCAGAAATCATATTCAAGCGGCTACCGGCCTTTTTGCGGTAAAGTATCGATTTCTCACCAATGAAGACAAACTTGCCCGTCTACTTTTTCACGGGGATTATTCAAAAAAACCCGTAGCTATTGAAAGACTTAAAGGAGTTGAAATTTTATGAAATTCAAGAACTTTCCCGCCTTTTTTTCCCTTTTTTGGGCGCTAATTTTTTTAATCGGATGTGAAGGAAGAGTATCAATTCCGGAATGGATTAACCGGACCGAAAAGTTACTCTTAGAGGTCGAAAAACAAAGTGAAGTTACTCCATATCGAATTGAGCAATTTCAGGCGTTTAAGCAATATTTTAAAGAGATTAACCAACTAGCCGTTTCTTTTAAGGAGAACGAGAAATTGGCCAGGAAGCTGAATAAAGGTTTAAATAAAACGGACCTTTCAAAAGTTTGTGGTCAGATCTTTTTGGGCTATAATGATTGGAAAATTATTGAAAGAAATTGTATGAAAAACGGGTTTTTTCTTTGCTCCGAGGAAGTGAGGGCCTATCCCGACGCTGTAGTGGCACTTAGAAAAATCCTTTCCCCTGATCAGAAAATCCTTTTTGATCAAGCTGAGTCATGCAAAAGATCCACTGGATTGTGACCTAAATTTGTGAAATAAAAGGGCTCAAAAATCTTCTGAAGGAAGCTTGTAAATGAAAGGTAAAAAACAAATAAATCCAGAAAATAAAAAATGTTGTAATCACCATTCCAATCAAGCGGAAGATCAATCCACACCACTTATTCCTAACGGGAAAAATTATACCGTTTTCAAAATTCAAGGTATGGACTGCGCTGAGGAAGTTGCTGCTTTAAAGAAAGAGCTCTCACCATTTGTCGGTGGGCAGGAAAATCTTCTGTTTAATATCCTCGAGAGAAAACTCATTATTAAAAAATCTGTCTCATCAATTGATCAAAAGTTTCTTGTGAATTCAATTAGAAAGCTTGGAATGAAAGCCATTTTGGAAGGAAGTTTGGAACAGCCCCCTAGTTTTTATCAAAAAAATGAACGGCTAATTTTCACCGGACTTAGCGCTCTCACCATTGTAATGGGCTTCATTTTACATTGGGTACTACATGGGGAACTTAAGCATGCATTTTTAGCAGGAGATGATATCTTGAAGCACCAATTTCCTGCGGCTTCCGTTGCTCTTTATTCCCTTGCCATCATTTTAGGCGGCAGATTCGTTTTTCCTAAAGCATTGAGTTCTTTAAAAAAACTTCGACCCGATATGAATTTACTTATGACAATTGCGGTAATCGGGGCAGTTTTTATTGGTGAATGGCTTGAGGCTGCCACGGTTGCCTTTTTATTTTCCTTCTCCCTTCTCTTGGAGTCTTGGAGTGTGGAGAAAGCAAGAAATGCCGTTAAGGCGCTTCTGGATTTGGCCCCAAACGATGTGAGAATTATAAATTCAATCGGGGAGGAGGAAATAATTTTTGCAAACACTGTTTCAGTTGGAACCATCTTTGTGGTTAAACCAGGAGAAAGACTTCCGCTTGATGGAACAGTCGTAAAAGGGAATAGTGAAATAAACCAAGCACCAGTAACCGGTGAAAGTCTTCCCGTTTATAAAAAAGAAGGTGATTTGGTCTTTTCAGGAACAATTAATGGTAATGGTGCCTTAGAAATTAGATGTGACAAAACTTCGGACCATTCAATGATTTCAAATATTATTCGATTGGTGAATGAAGCCCACATGCAAAGGGCTCCCTCAGAACAATGGGTCGAAAATTTCGCCAAAATTTATACTCCTCTGGTAATGGGCTTAGCACTTCTTGTTTTAATTATTCCTCCCCTTCTATTTTCTGGCGTTTGGGCCGACTATTTGTATCGCTCCCTGGTGCTTTTGGTTATTGCTTGTCCTTGTGCATTGGTTATTTCTACCCCTGTTAGTATAGTCGCTGCCTTGGCTTCAGCCGCAAGAAACGGGATATTGATTAAAAGTGGAAGATCTGTTGAATTACCAGCCCACCTTCATGCAATTGCATTTGATAAAACCGGAACCATTACAAATGGTAAACTCGCGGTTGCAAAAATCATCCCCTTTAATCATCATTCTGACCAAGACCTCTTAAAAATTGCTGCTGCAATTGAAAGCAGAAGTGAACATCCTATAGCAAAAGCAATCATTCTTTTCGCTAAATCAAAGGGACTTACCATAGCTCCTGTAGAGAATTACCAAGCGATTCCAGGAAAGGGTGCCACCGCAGTTGTTGAGGGAAGTAATCATTGGGTCGGTTCCCATCGTTACCTTGAGGAAAAAGGTCAGGAGGATAGGGAAGTACACGAACGCCTCAGGGTTTTAACTGAAAGTGGACATTCCGTCGTTGTGATTGGCAATGATAATCATGTCTGTGGTTTTATTGCACTTACGGATTCAATAAGGCCAGAGGTAAAAGAAACTATCCAAAAACTTCACCATCTAGGGATTAAGCATTTCGTAATGCTTACTGGAGACAATAAAGGAACCGCCCAACTCCTTTCGGAAAAAGCTGGCATAGATCACTTCTACTCTGAGTTATTACCCCAAGACAAGGTGAACAAAATTGAAGAACTAATTCAAAGCATGGGCAAAGTGGCAATGATCGGAGATGGCATCAACGATGCACCCGCGATGGCAAGGTCATCCCTTGGAATTGTTATGGGAGTTGCTGGTAGTGATGCAGCGATTGAAAGTGCTGATGTTGCATTAATGTCAGATGACTTAAGAAAAATACCTTGGCTTATTTCCCATTCAAAACGAACACTTTCCATTATAAAGCAAAATATTATTTTTTCTTTGTCTGTAAAATTTCTCTTTGTGGTCCTTACTTTTACCGGACATTCTACTCTTTGGGGTGCCATTTCAGCAGATATGGGAGCTTCATTATTAGTTATTTTTAATGGATTGAGGCTTCTTAGATAAGAACAATCGACCTGGGAGGAAGTTAGGAAACATATCAATCTTCCTTACAACAAACCTAGATCCCTAACAAACATTTCTTAAAAGATGTCCTTGATCAATCTTGGAGGAACACCTTTATTCAAGATCCTTTTTCATTCGTTGATAATCTTCACGGCTAATATCGCCATTGGCATACCGTCGGTCTAGAATTTCCTTAGCCGTTTCTTCTTTCCGGTCCTTGCGACCGACGACTCGGAAAAGGAATACAAGTATTAAAATGAGAAATGATAAAGGGAATATCCACATCCAAGGCCACGGACCATACTCATACATCATTTTTTGACTCCCAATTGGAAACGGTTATCCAAATTATCACTCTTGAAGCCAATTGATTTGGCATCTTAATTAAGGGTAATTAAATATATTATTTTACCTCTTTCCTTGCAATCTTTTTCCGCCTTTTAATTCAAAAAGTTTTATAAGCTTAATCCTGACATTCATAGGATTCACTTTCAAATTCAATAGAGGATTAATAAATTTCTTCTTTTTTAAGATATTTTTTAATTTTATTTTTTCTTTCAGTCTTTTCTTTTTTTTTAAGCGGATTAAATAAAAAATGATACTTTCAAATGAGGTCCAAAGCATTTAAAAGAAGGAATAAATATTCTTTGAACCCCTATATAGTTTATGCCAAAATAAATTTTTAATTAACCATTTTAGGAAACATACTTATGAAGAAATTTATATTTTTTATGTTAATTTTTACCTCAGCAGAGGTTTTTGCATCTTTCAGTGGAACCTGGAGAGATCGTGATGATGGAAATATAGTTATTTCCGTAGCAGAAAATGGCAAACTAATTGACGGCAAACTCATTGATGGAACCTTACCCTCCAGTGGTTTTAATCTCTGGTTCACTGGCAATCGCCTTTCTCCATCCTTTGGTCCAAACGAGGCCAATGTTAAGATTACAAGAATTAATATACTGAATAATTGCGTAACCGTTATGTGGGCAAAATGGAAATTAGTAAGTGACTTTGAAATGGCCTATGTGATAGTTGGCACCGACGCACGTTGCGATCTTCCAAATAACTATACTGAACAAAGAGTATTTATTAGGGTATAGAGGGGACACAAATGCAGGAAAACCAGACCATGATCGTGATATTCAAAGATAGAGAATCCTAATCCTTCTGGAAAATTTTAGCTCCTATCTTTTTGAGGATACTGGCATTTGCCAAAGAATGCGAAAAAGTTGGTACAAGATCTTTTATTGCGCTGTTTTTAGTTATCTTCACCACTGGGGAGGGAAAGACTCTTTCCGAAAAAAAACTTAAAAAACATCTGCTAAATTCCATGTTTATTTATTTTAGAAAGTGGGGATGGAAAATATTTTGGCTTGGGTCTTATTTGTATAATGTAGCCGATTCAGTAAGATAGTACCCCCATCGCCGCCCTGAAAACCTCACTTATATTAATACTTGCACAATAAATATCCTTTTCAGGATTCTCAATTTGAGCCTGGGCCACAAAGAAGTTAAACTCCAAAAATTTAACAAGTAAATGCCGCCCTTGATCCGAAGTTATCTCATTGGTTACTGCAATCAATTTTTTGGGTCCGAACTCTATTAAAAAATCCCCAAAAAATAAAAAATAGGAACTGTCTTCGGATTTAATATTTTGGCCTTCCTCTCTGGCCCTCAAAAAAAGAATAATCTCCATCCTCGCAATTTCCCGGAGGATATCCAAGACATCAAAATCTTTAAGCCTATCTACAATTTCTTCGGGTGTTTGTTTTATCATGATGAAATTAGTCCTCCCCTTCCAAAGTTAACCTACATTTTAAAAAGGAGGCCTGGAGAATCATTTCACGTGAAAAAAACGGGACCAGTGGATCGCAATATACTTAAATTTACCTTTTATTAACTGGTTACAATTTATCCCAAATCACTGCAACCTTGAGGATGTCTTTACTTTTTGATAATTTAACCTTTTAGATTTTTTTAAAACCCAGGTAAATCATTATTTACAATTATCACCCCCCGCCACTCACACCTTCTCTCATCATAAAATTCTTTGTGCCATTACCAAAGATGATGTCCTTAATCTCTTCAGGGTAAATCACTCGATTATTCTTCAACTCTAGGAAATTTAAATTTTCGAGCGATTTATTATTCCCTGAAAAAAAGTCCGCTTTTAAAATATTGCCTCTAACTAAAACTTTTTCTCCTTCCATAGTTATAACATTTTCAACTTGGTTCAGTTTTATTTCACCAGCATTTACCCTTAGTAAGAAACATATTTGGATTAATATCATTAATAAAATATTTATTCTCATTAAATCACCTCCCCTTTATTGGAGTGCTCTTTGACAATATCTGTGACCATACCGATAAAGATTGTATCCTTACCTCGGAATTCTCGTGAATAAATTTTCTCCTTTATCTTAACAAATGTCTTTTGCAGTTCTGCTCTGATAATGGGCATGGCCTTTTCTTTGTCGACGGCTTCCGTTTGCAACGATAACCAGTTTTCACCGGTGCCGATTTTACTTTCATCGTAGCATTCATCAATTAGAAGTAAGAGGCACTTTTTTAAATCAAATTGCTTCATGGTAAACTTATTGTGGGTAACAAGCATCCCGTGTTCTTCTTTTAAAACATTGGCTGCTAATAAAATATCTACCTTTTTTAAGCCATTATTTCCAAACTCAGATTTAATATAATCCCTAGTTATAGGAAAATTTTCGTTGGAGGCGATCAAAGCAATTTTAAAAAAATCTCGATCAGAAAAAAATCTTGATTGATCGTCCGAAATAGCTATTGAATCCGTAACGTGACCCATTTTTTCCTTATAAGATTTAAATAAATCTGGCTCTAGAATTTCTAGGTGTTCGATGATTTCTTTATGATTACCTGAGGACTGTAGCACCTTAAAAAAATGTTCAAAGGAAATATTATCGTGGCCATTCTCAATTCTTGAAAGCGTAGCCTGAGAGATGTCCCACTCTTTAGCGATTTGAGATGTACTTAAGTTGGGGGACATTTTTTTCCGCTCAACCAAAAATTTTCTTATTATAGTGCCCCGATTTTTATTATTTATATCTGGAGTTGTTTCAACCATATATGCGCCTTTTGATGATTCTACTACTCATGATGAATAAATGGTGAGGATTAATTCGATCCAAACGGAATTTATTATTCATGAATAGTAATCTTCTAATTCTAATTTATTCCTACTTGAATCTTAATGGAAGATCAAATAACAATTTAAACAAGACGCTTGCAAAATGAGGGAGCGAAGAATCGCTCCGTGCCAGATCAGTCGGCAAACTTAAGTGGCACGGAGCTAAA
>CAYNWL010000011.1:0-66034 GCA_964400895.1 uncultured Bacteriovoracaceae bacterium | reverse complement strand
TTTTGGATAAAAACTCGTGGGTTCCATCAATCCCGGTATCCAAAACAGCTACTGTAACTTCATTTTTATATATTTCTGTTTTTGGGACATTAATTGAATCAAGTCCCCAACCAGTAAATTGCTCACCAGCATAGGAGGCTATGCTGATTAGGAAAATTAGTAGAAATTTGAGTAATTTGCTCATTTGCATGAATAGATGCAAATGAGCTGCCAGGAGTTAACTCCCTATATCAAGTAGTTAGGAAGATATCCTCTGTCAAAAATTTAGACAGTGATTATATTTTAACCGGCCTTAATATATCTTTGATTTTGCCTTTCTTTTTCTTCTGCATGATCAATACACAAGGTTGCCCAAGGTTGTTTTTCCAATCTTTTTGCTTTAATTTCCTGATCACATTCTTCACAATGGCCATAGGTGCCTTCTTCAATTTTTTCCAAGGCCAGCTCAATGGCCCGAAGCTTTTCCATTTCCCATTGCCGAATTCCAAATGACAATTCCTGGTTTACTGTTACGGAGGCCAAATCTCCTTCCTCTGAGAGGTCGTCCGGGGAAATCGTTAGGTCCTCTTTGGATTTTAAAAGGCCGCTATTTAAAATTTGTGTTTTTAATTTAAGAAGAATATCCCTAAAATACTTTAAATCCTTTTTATTCATAGATTTCCTCATTAAAAAAGAATGCAATAAGTTATTTTATACCGGCAGGGTTTTGTGCTAAAGAGGGAAAATTTTTATTCAAGTTTTTGAATATTTGGTGTTAAATAACCTATGAAAATACTTTTTTAAAGGAAACTCAAATGCAAAATATTGAAAAGGCAAGTGCTGTCGGTCATATACCCTCGGGTCTATTTATAATATGTACAAAAGATTTGAAGGGGGCCAAAGAAGGTTTTCTTGGAAGTTGGGTCCAACAGGTGTCTTTTGACCCCTTGCTTTTAACCATTGCTGTGAGAAAAGGTCGGCCAGGTTATGACCACATAATTTCGGGTAATGTTTTTTCCATTAATATTGTGGGTGAAGAAAAATCTAGTTTTTTGAAATATTTCTGGAAGGGTTATCCCCCAGGACAAGATCCTTTTGAAAATATTCCTCATACCATTTCCAAAAAAGGTACCATCTGGATAAATGAAGCAAAATCAGTGATTGATTGCATTTGTGTATCAAAATCAGAGCCTGGAGATCATGAGCTGGTGATCGCAGAAGTGGTAGGAAGTTTTGATTTAAACCCTGATATGAAACCAAAATTTTATACTAGAAAAAGCGGATTAGATTATTGATTTTTTCGATTATTTAAATCCCGCCAACTTTTACCTTCTCGATTTTTTCTTGTCTGTTGCCATTCTTTAACAGCTTGAGAATGTTTAGAATAATCGGGAGAAAAAACATGAGTTCCGTCATTTTTACTGACGAAATAAAGATTTTGACTAAGGTCAGGGTTGAGGACTGCTTCAATCGATTTTAATCCGGGATTACAAATGGGGCCAATGGGAAGGCCGGAAATTTTATAAGTATTATAGGGGTTTTCCTCCTGAAGACTTTTTTTCGTTAAATTTCCTTGAAATTTTTCATAAGACCCATAAATTGTTGTTGGGTCGGACTGCAGTCGCATCTTTTTTTTAAGGCGATTTAAAAAAACTCCTGCAATGGTTGGCCTTTCTTCCGGGGCCCCAGTTTCTTTTTCTACGATGGAAGCTAAAATCACAATTTCTTTAGGAGATAATGCAGATGTGGACAGATCAAATTTTTCAAAGTGTTTTTTAAATTCTTTTACCATTATGGTAATAACCATATTTGCATTGGTTTCAGGTGAAAATTTATAGGTATTGGGAAATAAATATCCTTCAACACTTTCCCCTGGCAAATTTAGGGATTTTAAAAAGGCAGGATCTTTGGCCATCGTTATAAAATCCTTATAGGAAACGATTTTTTTCTCCTCTAGGATTTTCCCTATATCATAAATATTTTTTCCTTCTGGAATAGTTACCGTTATTGTTACAGGTTCACCATAAACCAAAGTATCGGCAACATCAGTTAAGTTGGAACCTGGTTTAATTTCAAAACTACCAACTCGGAATTTGGTCATATAGTCTTTTATTTGGCAATAACGATGGAAAACCTTTGGATTTGAAATCAAACCCATCTTATAGAGGCGGCCATTTATTTTGGAGAAACCTTCTCCTGGATTGACGACAAAGTTAACCGAGGGGCCATCATAATTCCAAATGGCAAGGTCATAATATACCCGCATACTCCAAACCATCACTGCAATTAGTGGAGCTCCAAATAGAAATAATATTTTTTTATTGGACATAGTTTTTCCCCATTTAGCTTTTAGAATAACCTTGGCAGTACTTTTTTCAAGGGAAGTATTTATTTTCCTTTAGAAAATCTTCCAATATTATAGAAGCGGCCAAGGCATCAATTTCTTTAGGTTCTACTTTGAAATTATACCTTGGGTCCTTTTTCATTCTATCCTCTGCCTCAAATGATGATAAGGTTTCATCCTGGTAAAAGACCTTTATATCTTTAAAAGTATCTTCTAGACGTTTTCCAAATAATTTAACCGTTTCAGTCATTTTTGAGCTATTACCATCTAGATAATAAGGTACACCCAAAACCAAAGTATCTATAAATTCGTCCCTTATTAGCGTAGCTAACTCTTTAATAACTTGATCATCTGATTTATAAATTATCCTTCCAAAGGGGGTTGGATAAGGGTCATTCCCCCTAAAAAAGGTGGCCAAACCAACGACTTTTTGCCCATAGTCTATAGAAAGGATTCTATTCAAATGTTCCCCTTTAATTTGTACTTGACATACTTTCTAATATTAATAATATTCGGAGTGAACCACATAAATCTAAGCCTTATTAGATTCTATAAAAATTACCCACCATTTTAACTTTTTAGGGGTTTTTAACAGAAGTTTTCTCAAAAATTTATCTAAATAATCTATTTAACCCAGGAGAATAACCTAAATGCACTTAAATGACCTTAGAGAAATGCCCATTAAACAATTAAACCAAATGGCAGAAGATGCAGGAATTGAAAACCCAGCATCCCTTAGAAAACACGAACTGATTTTTTCTCTTCTTAAGTCTAAATCTGATTCCAATGAAGAAATTTTTGGGGGTGGGGTACTAGAAATACTTCCTGATGGATTTGGTTTTTTACGTTCTCCTGGATATAACTACTTGCCGGGTGCAGATGACATTTATGTAAGTCCCAGCCAAATAAAAAAGTTTGGCCTTAGAAAAGGTGATACTACGGAAGGTCAAATAAGACCTCCAAAAGAAGGAGAGAGATATTTCGCTCTTTTAAAGGTTAGTACCATCAATAATAAAGATCCTGAGTCCCACAAATCCACAGTTCTTTTTGAAAACCTAATCCCTCTATATCCTGAAAAGAAAATTGATTTAGAATTTAATGCAAAAAAACTATCAACTCGGATTATTGATTTATTTGTACCACAAGGGTTTGGACAGAGATGTTTGATTGTTGCTCCTCCCAAAGCAGGTAAAACCGTTCTTCTACAAGAAATGGCAAATGCAATAACCACAAACCATCCAAAAGCAAAATTAATTGTTTTATTAATTGATGAACGACCTGAAGAGGTTACTGATATGAGAAGATCAGTAAATGCAGAGGTGGTATCATCAACCTTTGATGAACCTGCCAACAGACACGTTCAAGTTGCTGAAATGGTAATGATGAAGGCAAAAAGGTTAACGGAAGCTGGGGAAGATGTAATTATCCTTCTAGATTCTATTACCCGATTGGCAAGGGCCTATAACACCGTTGTTCCACCGTCAGGAAAAATTCTTTCCGGGGGTGTGGATTCCAATGCGCTACATAGACCAAAAAGATTTTTTGGAGCCGCTAGAAACATTGAAAATGGGGGTTCTCTAACGGTTATAGCTACTGCCTTAATCGATACAGGTTCTAGAATGGATGAAGTTATCTTTGAAGAATTCAAGGGTACTGGTAACTCTGAAATTCAGCTAGATAGAAAACTTCTTGAAAAGAGAATTTTCCCATGTCTAGACATCAATAAATCTTCAACTAGAAAAGAAGAATTATTAATGAAGGATGAGGACTTACAAAGAATGTATCTATTAAGAAAAGTGTTGCATCCGATGAATACAATTGATGCTATGGAATTCTTATTGAGCAGAATAACCAAAACAAAAACAAATAAAGATTTCTTAGACTCCATGAACGGATAATTTTACATGTTTGAAAAATTAGATGATGTTGTAAAGCGTTTTGATCTGCTCAACCAAAAATTGTCAGATCCTTCTCTTTACGACAATCAAGCAGAACTTAGAAAAATTTCCACGGAAAAATCATCTATTCAAGAAGTTGTTGAAACTTACAGGGAATATAAGAAAATTCAATCTGATATTGAAGGTGCCAAAGAAATTTTAAAAAATGAAAGCGATGAAGAAATCAGATCATTGGCAAAAGAAGAATTGTCCGAGTTGGAAAAAAAACTTACAAAAACTGAAGATAATTTAAAAATTCTACTACTACCGAAAGACCCTCTAGATGATAAAGGGGTTATGATTGAAATTAGGGCCGGTGCTGGCGGTTCCGAGGCATCCATTTTTGTCGCAGATGTTTATAGGATGTATCAGAATTACATCAATAAACTGGGATTTAAATCAGAGTTGGTTTCCTTAAGTGAAAGCGATGAAGGAATAAGAGAAATTATTTTTTCAATCACCGGACAAAAAGTTTATTCAATTTTTAAATATGAGTCCGGAGTTCATAGGGTACAAAGAGTTCCCAAAACAGAAACTCAAGGGAGAGTTCATACATCTACCATTACTGTTGCTGTTATGCCTGAAGCAGATGATATCGATTTTGAACTAAATATGAATGATGTAAGAATCGACGTTTACCGTTCTGGTGGCTCAGGAGGGCAATCGGTAAATACAACGGACTCTGCTGTCAGGGTTACCCACATTCCAACAGGGATTGTTGTTGCAAACCAGGATCAAAAATCTCAAATAAAAAATAAAGAAAAGGCCCTGAAAATATTAAAAAATAGAATTTATGACAAAATGGTCACTGAACAAAGGACCAAAGAAACCGCGGAAAGAAGGGCCATGATTGGAACTGGGGATCGCTCTGAAAGAATTAGAACTTATAATTTTCCCCAAGGAAGACTCACAGACCATAGAATAGGACTAACCCTTTACTCCCTAGACAGAATAATAGAAGGGGAATTAACTCCGGTGACCGAAGCCCTGATTGCCTATAATCAGGCAGAACTTCTTAAAGGTCCCCAACAATCAAATTAATGGAAAGTATCGGAGAGTTTCTCAAAAAATTTTTTGGGACTAATAGAAAAAATCTTTTGGAAAATTATCCAGGACTGAATGAAGAAATCCTTAAAAGATTTTTTTTTGACTTTGCAGGTTCAGGTTACAATTCCTCAAAAGAATTTTTTAGTTCACCAAAATGGTGGGCCGATTCCCACTCCTATGAAGGATTTTTTAAAAAACTCCAACAGGGAGTACCTCTTCAATATATCTTAGGAATTGCTTATTTCTATAAATATTCTTTTTTGATATCTCCTGGAGTTTTTATACCCCGGCCAGAAACTGAAATGTTAGTTGAAATGGCGCTTATTGAAATAGAAAAGGTTACAAAAGACCAAGGAATAATTCCGAAAGTTTTGGATTTAGGTACAGGTAGTGGAGCGATAATTATTTCACTAGGTGAAATACCCATTGAGGCAGTTGCCTATGATCTAAATCCTAAAGCAATTGCAACTGCAAAAGAAAATTTTTTTAAATTAGGCTTTATGTTTTCACCATTAAATAAGATTCGCTTTGTAAATATGGATTTTTTTGAAGCAGATTCTGAGCAATTCAATATCGTAGTAACCAATCCACCTTATATTAAACAAAAATTTGACTTTGAAACCGTTCATCCCCAAGTAGTTTTACATGAACCCAACTTGGCCCTATTCATTGATGATAGAAATTATGATGAATGGTTCGATAAATTTTTCAATATAATCTATTTAAAACTTGCACCTGGTGGTATTTTATTGATGGAAGGACATGAGAACCATCTAAAAAAAATTCAGGACCAGGCTAAAAAAGTTGGATTTTTGGATATAATGATCGTTAAGGATCTTAATGGAAAGGATAGATTTTTAAGAGCGAGGAAAAATGGATAAATTACTTATTGAAGGCCCTTGTACCCTATCTGGAACTGTAAAAATTTCCAGGTCCAAAAACGCTTATTTACCCATTTTAGTAGCAGCTCTACTTAATTCAAAACCTGTACATTTAAAAAATCTTCCTGATTTGCGAGATATTAAAACTATTTTAAAACTTTTAGAAAAATTAGGTGTTAAAGTTTCAAAGGTTGGAGAGATAACTACTCTTGATTCTTCAAACATTACCTCCTACGAGGCATTATATGAAATGGTTAAGACAATGAGGGCCTCAATTCTGGTTTTAGGCCCATTATTGGCAAGATTTAAACATGCTAAAGTCTCCTTACCGGGTGGTTGCGCCATTGGAACACGTCCAATTGATATCCATCTATCAAATTTTGAAAAACTTGGTGCCAAAATTTCACTTGAAGGTGGGTATGTAGAGGCTCAAACCAATGGGTTGAAAGGAACTACCCTTGTATTAAAATTCCCTTCAGTAGGTGCAACAGAAAATCTAATGATGGCTGCTGTTTTATCTGAAGGTGAAACAATAATTGAAAATGCAGCCTTAGAACCGGAGATAAAAGATCTGGGAGATTTTTTAAATAAAATGGGTGCTAAAGTTTCAGGCCATGGAACATCTATTATTTCAATCGATGGAGTTAAAGAACTTCAAGAAGTTGAATATGAGGCCATAGGGGACAGAATTGAAGCCGCTACCTATATAATGGCCGGGGTTATGACCAAATCAAATTTAAAGGTTGAAGGTTTTGATCCAAGACATTTGGACGCCGTTTTAAATGTTCTTACTGATATGGGTGCAAAACTTGAAATTGGTAAAAATTATGTTTCCGTTAAACCATCCGAGCTTAAAGGCGCAAAGGTAGAGACGGCACCCTACCCAGGTTTTCCTACTGATGCCCAGGCACAGTTAATGGCATTGGCCACCATGGCACAGGGGTCAACAGTAATAACGGAAAAAATTTTTGAAAACCGATTTATGCATGCACCTGAGTTACAGAGATTGGGTGCGAATATTTTTCTAAAGGGTAATACCGCAATTATAGAAGGAGGATCTCCACTTAAGGGAGCCCCTGTAATGTGTACGGACCTTAGGGCATCCGCTGCTTTGGTATTGGCCGCATTGGTTTCAGAGGGAAAAACCGAAATCGATAGGATATATCATTTAGATCGAGGCTATGAAAAAATGGAAGAAAAACTTTTCAATGCTGGCGCCCAAGTTAAAAGATTAAAATAGGGGAGTATTTTATGACCGATGATTGCCTTTTTTGTAAAATATTTAATGGAGAAATTCCCTCCAACAGAGTTTACGAAAATAATAACGTCATAGGTTTTAAGGATATCCACCCTTTGGCCCCGATTCATTTAATTTTTATTCATAAAAAACATACAAAAGATTTTAATGATTTTTGTAAAACAGATGCAAATGGTGTTTTGGAATTATTAAAAGCTATATCAGAATATGCTGAAAAAAACGGTTTAAATAAATCAGGCTATAGACTTGTCACCAATATAGGGGAATCTTCTGGTCAGTCTATTTTTCATACCCATTTTCACCTACTTTCCGGGTCTAAATTAGGTAAATTTGGGACCTAAATAATCTTATTTTAGATAAAGAATTTAAATTAATTATCCGAAAAACAAGTCTAAAACTTTGTTTTTTGGAGATTTGGTGACCCTCTTTAAAAAAATTTTATTTTTTCTTTTAAGTTTTCTTTTAGCGGTAGAATCCCAGGGTTTTTCTTTTTATCTATTAAACTCCGCATATGCAGATGAGTATGATAAACAAAGAGAGGAATGTTTAAAGAAAAAATCCAAGGTTTGGGATCCAGCTTTAAACCGATGCATAACCACTAAAGAATCATTTGGGGATCGCCAGTCCTTCCGGGCGTGTGAACAAATAAAGGATGACTACGCTAAACAACGGAAATGTTTTGATGAAAACGCCAAGAGTATGGTCGGGGACTTAGAGCCAAAAAAGGCGGGTCTGGCAGAGATGCAAAAAACCGCCGAGGCCCTAGGTTACATTCAAATGATTATAGAAATGATCGCTAAAGAGGGAGCAAATAACAAATGCATGTCCTCCAAGGTTATGGCAATTTCTGGAATTGTTGGGATGGGAGTAGATATTTATTTAACTTTCTTTGTAGATGATGAGCTTTACAACCTTCAAGATAAATACGCAAAAGACATAACCAAAAAAAAGCAAATTGAAAAAGGTACTTATGAGGCACAAATAGAGGCTTTTGATTATCTTCAAAAAGAGCAGGAAACCTTAATTTCAGTTGATGAGAAAAAAATAATTGCATACGGATTAATGACTGGCTTAAACGGCGTTGCCATGTTGCTGGCCATTTATGAAATGACACCCTTTGGAGCAGCTGGTGCCTGTACAGGAGAGGGGTCCGGTGGACAATCTGCTGAAATTGAAGGCCAAGATAAAATGAGCGATATTGGCAAAGAACCAGAAGTAGGCGGTACAGAGGGTAAGGGAGCTCCAGACGCTGAACCTTCTGGGGGATCTTCCAAATCTAAATCTGAATCTCCTACACCCACTTCCGAACCATCTTCAGCATCTTCCAAAGGAGGAGGGGGTGGATCAGAAGTTACTTCATCATCCAAGGGAGGAGGAGGGGAAGCCCCAACTTCATCCGAGGGAGGAGGAGGGGAAGCCCCAACTTCGTCCAAGGGAGGAGGAGGGGAAGCTTCAACTTCGTCCAAGGGAGGAGGGGAAACTTCCAGTGGGTCTACCGGAGTAAAAGATAAAATAAAAGGTGCAGCAGAAACAGCAAAACAAAAAGTTCTTGATGCAGTTAAAGATGTACCAATAAAAGATAAAAGTCCTAGAGGTAAAGGTGGGTTTAAAGATGTAGCTGGGGATGTGAAAACAAAACAAAAAGTGGTTGAATCATTTGATGCCCCAGATGTTGGACCTTCTCCAAAATCACCTGGAGAGCCACCCAAAATGACCAAGACCGATCCTGGTCCTCCACCCTCACCTCCTAAAAAACCAGCAATATTAGATAATCCACCTATGGAGATTCCTCCACCTCCTCAGAAACCAAAAGATCCTGGTTATTTAACGATGTCTTACTCCGATCCTCCAGAACTTCCACCATCAAAGGTTAAAGAGTTTAACCAATATGGTGATTTTCCCAATGGTGGAAAACCACCAGCACTGCCCGAAGAACCCCCCCTCCCTCCAAGAGGCGCAGGTGATCCTGGTCCACCTCCTCCAAAATATAAAGGAGGAGGGACAGCAACTTCCATGGAGGCACCCGTTCCACCAAAAAAACCGGAAGTTCCTGAAGGGGTAAAAGTTGGTGCCGATGGAGATTGGGTTAAGGCGAATATTGATGCCGTAAGCACGCCCAAAAAAGATATCACTAAAATGACTGATGTCGACATCGATAATATGGATGTAAATGCCCGTGACAAGCAAAAAATGAAGGATTTAAGGGCAAAAAAAGAAGCAGATTTACAAAATATCAAGACCCAGGAGAAAAAATACGGCAAAGACTTTGCAGGAAGGGATAAATTAGAAAAAGATATTGCAGGATATGATCGTCAATCATATTCCATTCAAGATAGCTCCCAGAGAAATTCAGTTGGTAGGCAGCGAAAGGCAGTTGAAGGTTATAAAGCTGATATGAAAAAATATGACCTTGACATGGAAACCTATAATAAAAAGCAGGCGGAATTTGAAAATTTCCAAAAGCAAGGAGGGGCAGAGATAAATCCAGACTATCAAAAATGGGAAGCAAAAAATAAAAAATTTGAAGATAGAAAAGTAGCAGTTGAGAAGTTCAATGAAGATTATAAAAAATGGGAAGGAAAGGCGGAACAATACCGCCAAGATGCAAAAAAATACCGAGCAGATGTAGAGGAATTCAAACAAAAAGTTCCCGAAAATAAGAGAGCAGAACTAGATGCTTACACAGCGGACCTAGATTCCCATAATAAACAAATTAATAAGCTGGATAAGGAGCTTCATGATTTTGATGGAAAATGGTCAGAGTATGAAAATAAAATGGACCAATATAAAACCGATAAAATGGAGTGGAAAAAAAATTATGGCGATAAAGCAGGAGCAGATCCCGTAAAAAAAATGGAATTTGATAATGCTCAGAAAAAATATGATTCTGATATGGCAAAATATGAAGCTGATTACGATACTTGGAGCCAAAATAAAAAAGAATATGAATTAGAAAAAACAAATTATAAGCAAAAGAAAAATGACTACGATGCTGAAGTAAGTAAATACAATGAGGATTTGGCCGAATGGAAAAGTAAAAAGGAAAGGGCCGAAATAACACCTACATTAAGCAAAAAAGATCCTGGACCTGCACCTGATTACCCCAAAACACCTGATATTTTAGAAAATCCTCCAGGTGACGTACCTCCTCCTCCTAAAAAGCCAATTGATCCGGGGTATGTAACGTTGGATATTCCTGAGACCCCAAGCTTATCTTCAAAAGCGATCAAAGAATTTCCTGATTTTCCAGGTGGGGGAAAACCTCCAAAACTTCCAGATGAACCACCCATTCCACCACGAGGTGCCGCAGATCCAGGTCCTCCACCTCCAAAAAATTCACCCGATTACAATAAATGGGCACAAAAAAACGAAAAGTTTGAAGCCAGAAAAAAGGCCGTCGAACAGTTTAATCAAGACTATAAAAAATGGGATGTAGAAGCGGATAAATATAGGTCTGATGTTAAAAAGCATCGTGCTGAGGTTGAAACTTACAGAAATAGTCTTCCACCAGATAAAAGAGCTGCAGTGGATGCTTATGCAGCTGACTTAGATTCCTATAATGCCAAAATTGATAAGGTTGATAAGAAATTAAAGGATTTTGATAATAAATGGATAGATTATGAAAATCAGATGGATAAATATAAAACTGAAAAATATGATTGGCAGAAAAAATATGGAGATAAGGTAGGAGGTGGGGACCCTGTTAAAAAATCACAGTTTGAAGCCGCCTCTAAAAAATATGAAAAAGATATAAATTCCTATGAATCTCAATATGAAGGTTGGAGCCAAAAGAAAAGTGAATTTGATGGTGAATATTCCGCAGCTAAGAAAAAGGCTGAACTGGATAGGGTAAATAAAAAATTTGGTGGAGCGGAGGAAGAAGTAGGTGGAATAACCCCAGAAGGTAAAAAATCTTCTTTGGATCAGGGTATAGGAGAAGGTGCACCTGAAGCACCTGCTGAAGGTCCAGAGGCCAAACCAAAGAAAAATTTCAAAGATGCAGCCTCGGAGGTAGGTAAAGAGAAAAAAGTACTTAATGCTTTTGAAGGTGGAGAGGGTTCCAAAGTCAAAGGAGAACCAGAACTTCCTACTGAAACACCTGATACTGAATCTAAAAAAATTACCAAAGAAGGAGAGGAACCTGAGTCCACTGCAGAGGTTACAAAGGAACCATCAGCTACAGAAGAAAAGCCTAAAGTAACTGAACCCGAAAAACCAAAATCTGGTTGGGTTAAGTTTACGGAAGGTGCCAAAAGCGTATGGAATTGGATAAAAGGAATACCTTTTAGAAAAAGTGCTCAATTAGGGACTAAGGTGGTTCGAATCAAAACCCAATTTTATAAGGACGGAAAGCCAGTTGATTATTGTGACCCTGAAAAAGAGAAAGATTGTAAAGAGAAAAAAATTGAGATAATGGATACTCCTAAGTCTACGACTCCAACTCAACAAGAAAATAGAAATGAAAGCAAGCCTATAGAACCTAGATCAAATAATGGACTGAAAAAAATAAATTTTAGTGATCCAAATGAAGTGCTTACCGCATTTATAAATCACAAGTTTAAAGAAGAAAGAATTGAAAATATCGAAGATGCCCTAATTCTTGAAAAAGAATGGAAAGCTAAAGTATCAGGAGATGTAAAATCACCAAGCCTAGATGAATACAAAAAAATGCAACAGTCAGGGCTTTTCGGAAAAAATCCTGTGATGGCAAGCATTCTTCACAATATTTTTATTTCTTATAGAAAAATTAATTTAGCTGACTCACTATTCCCCACTGCCAAGGCTGAAGATCCCTCATCAAGTTCTACCGGATCGGTTAGTAGTAAACCTAAAAATACTTGGGATGAGGAAACCGATGATGATGAAGATGCCGCCAATAAAAAGAAAAGAGACGAAGAAAAAGGTAAGAATGCTGGGATAATGTTAGGAAGTGCCGCAGCTGGGATGATTGCTGGAAAATTGATTGAAAAGGGACTTGAGAAATTCACTCCAATGCTAGGTAAACTTGGAAAAATAGTGGATAAGGTTAGAGTATTTTTTGGTACATCTCCAGGAATTGCAATTTTATCCGGGATGTCCACACTAATTAACGGTCTCACTCTAGGATTTGTAGTAGAAGAGAAAAAAGCATTTGGAGAAAACGTAGACAAAATCAAAGATATCAAAAGTAAGTTTGAGGAAGATATGGCAGAAAGTTGCCCTGCTAAAGCGGATAGGGAAAATCAGGCCAAACCTCAGTGTTACTGTTATGTTTCCGGCAGTCAAAGAAATCCACTAAGGAAAAGATCTGATATTTGTAAGAGTTATTGGTCAAGATTTGACGGTTCTTTCTTTGTTGGAGCAGGGGAATATGAATTTAAGGGAGAGGCAGCGATTAAGGGTTGTGTAGGAATTAAAGGAAATTACGATATTAATTGCAGCTGTAGAAAATTTAAAGATAGGGCCACCGGCGGCAATGCATGTATGAAGGTTAATAATAGTTTTGATGGAATTGGTGCAATTGGAAATTCTAATTCTGTAGGTGTGTTAACAAATTACGGAAATGATGTGGCCTCAGACCCGGCAACTATCCATCGTCTAGATGGAGATGCGGTTGGAAGAAATGCAGTAAAAATGAAAAAAGCATCTGATCAGGCGCTACTTGCATTTAATAAGACCCAAGTTGCCAATGGATTTAAACCATTAACGGTTGGTCCTAAAGAATTAGAAAACTTTACGAATAAAATACTATCAATGCCCGAAAGCAGAGGGGCCATGATGGCAGTTCAAGAGGCCAAAACTCCTCCAGCAAGACCACCTTTGGCCTTACCTAAGGATCTTAAATTAAAAGAAGAAAAGAAGATGGATTTATCCAAAATTACCTACGATTCCGTCCAAAAGAAAAAAGTGGAGAAAAAAGATGAAGCGAAGGCCAAGGGACCTGATTGGGATTTCTTAGGTGGTGAGGAGAAAAAAGAAAAAGAGGATATGACCTTTATGGATAAAGGCTTTGATTATGATAAAGGTGTTAAGAAAAAAGAAATTGTGGAGAAAGAAGATACCAACCTATTCCAAATTATATCTAATAGATATATAAACACAGGTCTTAAACTTCTATTTCAGGAAAGCAAATAACCTTTAATGAAGGCCCTTTTTTAGGGCCTTCATTAATGACCTTTGCAGCGGAGAAATTGAAAGACAACCTCCAGTCATTAAAAGCGGACTTCCCATAATTTCCATTTTTACAAAAATTTCTTGTTTTTCTGGAAAAAAATAAAAATTACCAGGAATCTTTTTTAGACATTCTAAAATCTTATGATCTATTTCAGTTAATTCCATTTTTTCACCTATTTTATGGCCCGTAATTTTTCTGGTAATAATCTCCTTTTTTCCTTCGACCAAATCGTTGTAATAAAGGGAAAATTGAAAGGCCCCCAAGTTGGTTTTAACCAGATGCCAAAGATCCAATAAAAAAGTATCTCTTTCTTTAAGAAGACTTTCTTTTAGATTTGAAACAATTTCGAAAATGTTCTCCAATAGAATTAAATTATTTTTCAAGACCCACGATGAATTCATATCCCTTAATTTAGTTAAGGAGAGCAATGGGTTTAGGTTTTTAAAATCAGAATAATTCAAAGAATATTTATTACCCTTTTGAATGGGAATATATTTATTTTCCTCTTCTAATTCACTCAAAATGTCGTTGCCGAGTTCTTCTGAGGATAAAAAAAGGCCATCAATATTAACTCCACCTAATTCCTCAAATTTTAATGTGTCCTCACCCAAAAATTCCTTATTTAAGGAAAATCTTCTAATTAAAATATTTTCAGGATTTTCTAGATAACCCAAGGAAACTTCCATTTTAAATACCCTCATTTTTTGATCGGAATTTATAATAACCCAAAAAAAGGGAAAAAAGAATAACCATATTTTTTCTTTTTTTCTCAGTAGTAAAATGATTATTATGAAATTATTCCTAATATTGTTTTCTATTGTCTATGGTCAAGATGAAAGATATTTTAGGGAATTAATTTCAGGTGAACTAACTCAAGAAAAAATCAAAGAAAAAAAAGTTTATAAATGGACGGCCAATTCTCCTTTTTACCAAATTGATTTAGGAAATAAGCCTTATCCTGAAAGCATTGTAATTGAAAAAAAGGATGGAGAGGACTGGCTTCATATTCATGATGAGAAAAAAACGAGAATTTTTAGTTACCATTTCGATGTAAACGGTAAGGATTCACAGGTATTTAGGATTTCAAAGAAAAAAATCTCAAATAAAACTGACCTTTTAATTATTTATTATTATGAAGGTAATACCGATTATAGAAATTTTAGGGGATCCGTCCGGCTTTATTTTCTCACTGTGGATAATCGTGACCTTAACACCATATCAGTATTTAAAGGACCAATTTGCTGGGATGAAAGGGAAATGCCAGGAGGGAAATATACCCAAAAAAAATTTGAGGTCGATTTAATCGATTTTAATAATGATGGGGTTTTTGAAATCGCTGTAGGGGGAAAATTTCTATATCAAGTTTTTTCTTATAGTTTGGGTGCTAAATGGAAAGTTATTTAACTTGCCTCTTTTTCTTCAATTGAATCCTCGGTCTTTTGTTGCCCTTTTTTATTTAGATTTAAGAATATAAAAAATATCAAAGGTAAACTAACTAGTAGAATTAGCAAGAGAATCAGTTCTTCTAAATTACTTTTTTCCAATGTTCCAATATCTGGATCCGATTTTTGGGAAGACCAATCAAATCCTTTGGCCAAGGAAGGGTTAACTGCAAGACGATTTTCCACGGAAATACCAAATATAGGTTCCACCGCGGGACCACGTGCAAAAAGTATTGAAGAATTTAAAAGGAAGATTGTAAGGAGAACCTTCATAAGAAGATAATCGGTCAAAGTTTTAAATTTTATAAGGGGAAAAAATGGCGCACCCGAGAGGATTCGAACCTCTGACCATTCGCTTAGAAGGCGAATGCTCTATCCATCTGAGCTACGGGTGCATCGCATTATTTTAGGATAATTCCTGAGAATTTAAGCCCACTTACACTTACTGTCAAGGGTTGATATTTCCTTAAAGGTGAATGAATATCTAAGTCTTTAAATGACAATATCAACTCTATATTTCAAAGATTTAATGGCCTTAAAAAGCCATATAAAAGCACATAAAAAGACTCTTTATGTTTCTTCCCAAACCTCTACCGTAATCCCTTTTAATGCTTTAAATACACTCTTAGTTGGAAAGGAAAATTATTTGGCCAATTTATCCACTATTCCTTCAAAAGTAGAGCTTTTAGATAATAACCAACTAAAAGTGTCTGGAGGAGCGAACTGGCAGGAAGTATTGGAGTTTTGTAGATCAAAAGGAAGAGATGTAATGTCTTGGCCAACCGATGAAACCGCTAATGTTTTAGCTGGATTGGCCACTTCCGCTACCGGTGAAAGAAGTTTTGCATTTGGGTCCCTAAGGAATCAGGTAGATAAAATAACTTACTTGGATTTCAATGGAGAAGAAAAAGTTTTGGATTCAAAAAAAAAGTTAAAAGATCATCCAATTTTTGAGAGCGTTACAAAGGACCTTCTAACATACCAAATAGGATTTTTACCCTATATAAAGATGAAAAATGGTCCATTTCCCCGTCTTGATTTGGAAACGGACCTAATGATAGGAATGGAAGGGCAGTTAGGGGTAATTATTGAGGCCATAATTAATACCATTCCTTTAAAAGAATCTAAGTTTCTAATTGTCCCACTTCCAAAATGGGAAATGGATTTTGGTCCACACTTGGAAATATTTGAAAATGTTCAAAATTTTCGCGGGAAAATTTATTCTGTTGAATTTTTTGATTCCAATTCATTAAGTTATTTGACTAATTGTCCATTGGAGAAAAATAAAGATTTCTTGTCCCTTGAAGTATTGGATGAAAGTTTTGAGGAAGTTCTGGCAAATTTAATATCCAAGTTAAATCAGACAAACCCTGAGAATATTTTTGAAATGTCTCGAAAAGAATTTCATGAAATTAGAAGGAACATTCCTAGAAGTATAAATGAGGTTAATTCAAGGAAAGGAGTTTTAAAAAAGGGAACAGATGCTCAAGTAGAAAGGTCAAAATTTCAGAAATTATTAACCATTTACCGAGAAATGGCCGAAAAAGGGGTCAATTATACTCTTTTGGGACATTTTGGGGATGCTCACCTTCACTTTAATTATTTGCCTGAAAAGGAACAGGTTAAAGATTGTGAAGATTATTTGAAAGATTTTTATGGAAAAATTGGGGCCCTACAGGGTTCTCCCTTTGCTGAACATGGAATTGGTATTTTGAAAAAGATATTTTTGAAAGAATATTTAAATAAAGATGTTTTTAAAGTTTATAAACATCTAAAGGAAAACATGGACCCCTTTGGCCAGTTTTTTACTGAAGGCTTTTTAAACCTTTATAAGGAATTTCCATGATAAAGGCCCAGGTTATAAGATCTTCCCAAAGAGAATTCATCTGCAGACTTTCAACTGGTGAAATTATAAATGCCAAGGCCCTAGGAAATCTTCTTAAAAATCAGGAGTCAATCGTAGTAGGTGATAGGGTTTTAATCGAGAAAAAGGGAAATGAGTTTGAAATCCATGAAATGGAAAAAAGGACTTCTGAAATATTTCGAGTGATTGTCAGGGAACAGAAAAAAAAGGTTACCGCTGCTAATTGTGATTTATTGGTAATAGTCACTTCTGTTTCTTTACCTGCATATAAAAGAGGAATAATCGAAAGGTTTTTGGTTCGGGCAATTCAATGGAAGATCACTCCTATTATTGTTTTTAACAAGATGGACCAATTCGATCCTTCAAATCTAGATATTAATTTTGAAAAGGATTTATTTCAAAGTTTGGGGGTAAGATGTTTCGAAATATCTGCATTAGACCCCAATTATAAAAACCATATTTTTGAAAATGGACAAAAAGAATTAAAAGAAATCCTTAAAAATAAATTGGCCCTATTTTTGGGGCAATCTGGAGTTGGAAAAAGCAGGACCATAAGTCTACTCGGTAATGTAAACCTTAAAACCAGAGAAGTAGGAAAAGCAGGCAAGGGGAAACATTCAACAACTTGGTCTGAAATTATAGATTGTGGAGATTTTTCTTTAATGGATTCACCCGGGATACGTTCTTTTTCCCTAGATGATATTTTTCCTGATGATTTAATCTCCTATTTTCCCGATCTTGCAGAAATCGCGGTTAAGTGTAAATTTCCCAATTGTGCTCACGAGGAAAATTCAAAGACTTGTGAGTTTCGAAAACTAGACCAATCAAAGCATGAGAATCAACTAATTTTATCGAGACTAGATTCATTCCTGAAAATAAAAGAAGAAATTGGCCAAACTCCTGACTGGCAAAAAAAAATTGAATGATTTCAGCCAATAATCCGATAGGGTAATATGGCAGGAAAAGTGATTAATTTTGTTAAAAAACGAGCTGAAATGATAGAAGAGAGACGTCAGGGTTTTGAACGAATAATGTTCAAAAACCTTCTTGGCGCTTATGCCGTTTTAGAGGACGAAGGGGAAATCACTCCTCTAAATTTGGTGGACATATCTCAAAGTGGATGCGGACTAGAAATCCCCTTTTCCAAAGGTGCCCAAAAGAGGTTTAAGACAGGGAACCCAATAAAAATTCGACTTTACTTCACCCAAAATAGCTTTATTTTATGTCTTGCAGAGGTGATGTATGCAACTGAAATCATTGATCTTAAGGGAAATAAGGTTTTAAGGCTTGGTTGTCAGTTTGATAAAAGCATTTCGTCCTATACTGCTCTGGCCAGTTTTATCGATTTTCTCTACAAATTCGCCAAATTTTCTTCCCATGATGATGGTTCCTCAAAAGCTTTTTTCATTTAAGAATTGCCTTCAAAATGGTAAGGGTAGTCAATTATGAAAGTAGCAATTATTGGCTCAGGTCCTTTGGCGATTGAAATGGCCATAAATCTCCACTTGGAGGAGGCTTCCGTTACCATATTTGGAAAAGGGGAGATGGGAGGTGCGATCCGAAAGCTTTATTCCCATTTGGGTGAGTCCCCTTTGGGTAATGATTTTGAAAGTATCACCACTAAGGCCGGAAGGTCTTTAATATCTAAGGACCTAAAAAATATTGGCCCCTCGATAAAAAATTATTGGGATGAGTATTTAAGGCCACTTTCTGAACAGATTCTAGATTTTGGAATATACAAGAAGGCCGAAGTAATCAGGATTAAAAAAAGTTTTATATCCCCTAAGGATAATAATAGATTAAGGGATTTATTCCGGGTCTATTATTCATTTGATCCAAAAGAATCCATCCTAAAAAGTATTGAGGAAAATCCAAAAGTTTTTGAAAAATTAGGAAGAGAAGTTTTGGACTCATTAAATGAAAAAATGGAGTTTTTTGAAGATTTTGATTTAGTAATTGATGCGAGAGGGGTTTTTTCAAATCCAAATCCGATGGGTTCTTCACAAGGAGAGGCCCTTAATGAATTGGTTTTGGCCAAGGATTCCCAGGTGTATTATGGCATTTCTGGATTTGATAACTTGGAAAAAATTAAAAAAGACACAATTTTAATAGTAGGTTCAGGAGAGCTTGCTTTGACCTATTTGGATAAGTTGGAGAATTGGTTCTTATCAAATTCCAATCGCAAAATATATCTTGTTACAGAGGATAAAAATCCATTTGAAATGCTTAAAAATAAAAAAATATTTAAAGACTCTGAACTTGAATTTGAAAAAAAAGTTCAAGAGTTTCAAAATAATATTAATATTTGGAAGGCCCTTGAAGATTATGAAAAGGTCAAAATTCCAAAACCACAGGAGCCAGGACGAAGATTTGAGGTATTTTCAGGTTCTACTATAAGCTCTCTTGATAAATTGCTTGATAAAACTGATCTTTTTGTAACAATTGATGGACAAAGTGGTCTTAGAACTTTAGCGATGGATATAATTTTTGTGGCCACTGGATTTAAAATTGATCCCTCCATTTTTAAAGGAATGCATATGGATTTTGATTATGGAGAAAAAACCGCCAAGAATATTATTCATACTGAACCAGGTATTTATACACTTGGGCCAGTTATTAAGGAGAGGCGATATACTTTGTTGGATGGGTTAGAACAAATTCCTCTAATTTGGGAAAATATGTTATCCTTCTTTTCAAAAAAAGCATGAAAAAGATCAAATTAATTTTTCTAATTGTTTTTGTTGGATGTTCGACCAGCGATCTCAAGCATACCACAATGGGTAGTTACCAACACACTTCCTTAATTTATAAATATTTTTTTCAGGATATTCCTTATTGGGCAAATTTTTCTCAAGCGGGTCAATGTAAACGTAGTTTTAGAGCTAAGGCATTTGATTTTAAAAAATTGGAATCAGATACATCTTTTAGTTATACCCAATTGGTTCAATTTCAGTATTTGTACAATATTGAATATAATCGTTTATTAAAAAGTCTAGGGGATGATTCTCCATCGATAAAGGAAGAAGAAAATCTTTTTTATGATAGCTTGGCAAATATTAGAACGGGGATTTATCCTTTTAATCCACCAAAATTTAATAGGGTACATTTAATTTGGATTGATCCTTACCTAAAAGACACAAAAGTTTTTTTAAAATTAATTGAATCTGATGCCTTAATTTCAGGACATCCTGTTTTTATTTCCCTTTGTTTATCCCATCAAGAAGTTGTGGAATTGATCAAAGAGCATAATTTGCAGAATAAAGACATAAGAATTTTATCCTATGAAGCTTTTAATATTTTTGATTCATCATTAAATAATCAAAATGTGATGAAATTTGATTTTGGTTTATTTTTTGATAAAAACCAAAAGCTTATCTTTTATAATTTCAAGGATTTTATCCCTAATGAATTTTTTGGGGATTTCCAATTGGCTAAATAACAAGTTTCAATATCATCAATTGCAGGTATTCGTTTCCATTAAAACGATTAAAGGAAAGGGTAAATAAGATACTTAGACCCTCTTTTTGAAGTCTAAAAATTTCTTCAGGGGATTTTTCCATCCATCGCCCAATATAATTAAAACTAATTCCTCTAAATCTATGTTTAGACGAGGAAATATTCCATCTTACATGTTGCTCTTTTAGTATTTCATAGGAATCGAGGGTGACATTGGACATTTTGAAAATTGGATTTTCATTTCCTCTGCCAAAGGGCCCGATTTTTTCAAGATCTCGAAGAAGTGATGGCGTAATTTCATGAGGAAATATTTCAATATCGTAATATTCTTGTCGGGTCCGTTGGATTTCTGGAATTTCTTTTAATAATAAATTTATTTTTTGCTTAAATTCATTGAACTTTTCGATCTTCATGGAGAGTCCAGCTGCTGATTTATGCCCTCCAAATTTTTCAAAGTATCCTGCAAATGTATTTAAAAGTTCAAATAGATCCAAGTCTCCTGCAGATCGTGCAGAAGCCTTTATGATTTCTGGTTTATCGGTATGGGTAAAAACAATTGCCGGGACTTTAAAATAATCCACTAATTTGGAAGCGACAATTCCAATCACTCCCTCGTGCCAATCTTTTTGGTATACAATGCTGATTAGGTGTTCTCCTTTTTGATTTTTTATTATTTGGTCTTTTGCCTGGGAAAAAACTTCTGTAGTAATTCTTTTTCTTTCATTATTACAATTTTCCAAATGGGATCGTAAGTGGTGGGCCTCCTCTAAATTATCCGAAATCAAAAGTTTAAGGGAAAACTCAGGGTGATCAAGTCTTCCCTTGGAGTTTATAAGTGGACCGATATAAAAACCTAATTTTTCTTCGGTAATAGGGTCTTTTCGTTCCTGATGGGTAAAAAAACTTAAGATTCCGGGGAAGTTGGACTTCCCCATCTGGGAGAGTCCATGACGGACTAATTTTAAATTCAAAGAATTTAAATATGCAATATCACAAATGGTACCTATGGCCACATATTGCAGCAAAGGGTAAAGGGAGGGGATTTCATTTTTTATATTTTTTTTAATTTGAAGGCATAAGGCAAAAGCAACACCTACTCCGGCAAGACATTTAAATGCTTCATGGCAAGTCTCATCCCTGCGGTTTGGATTGATTACGGCATAAGCATTAGGCATTTTTTCACGGGCATCTTGATGATGATCTGTGATGATAAGATCCAATTTATTTAAAAGAGCATGTTCAGCTGCTTCGCAATTTGTAATGCCACAATCCACAGTAATTAAAACTTTGATTCCTTTTTCCATTGCCAAATCAATTGATGGAGGATGAATTCCATATCCCTCAATAAACCTGCTTGGTTGTAAAAGTTCCACTGATACATTTATTGAATGGAAAAAATGATAAAGGAGAGCACAGGAGGTTGTACCATCCACATCATAGTCACCAAATATACCGATTTTTTCATTATTTTTAATTGCATTGATTATGCGGTTGGAAGCCTTTTCCAAATCCTTTAAAAGGGTTAGATCAGGAATATTTTTTAAATCCCAACTTAAAAGTTCTTTAGTTTCTTCAGGGGTTAAATTTCTTTTTTTAAATAACCTGGTTAAAACATCATTTGAGGAAATTTTGTCCTTGGATAATTCCATACGGACAGCTTAACATTATAACTTATCGATTGCATTTATAAAAATTAGGCGACTCATAAAGTTGATCCACTAAAAATGAACTTGGTGCAATTTTCCAAACCCAAAGTGAGATAGTTTCATCCGATAGGTTTGAGTCATAAACTTGCCATGTCCTGGCAAGAGGAAGGTATGCACAATTTTTATCGGGATCTAATTTTTCATCAGTTTTTAAAATAAAAATTTTATTTTTTTTAAGGGGAAATTCCAAAGAATACTCGCAAATTATTTTATCTAAGGACAACAGTTTGGTTTTGTAATGAAAATCATCCAACGATTCCATAATTTTTATTTTTGAAAAAATCAGCCAATTCATAACCCTTCTTTTACAGAAATGATTTTGTAAACCTGAATAACCTTCATTTTCCACAGTTGGATCACCAAAAGTCTGTCTTACCTTAGTATTTCCTCCATTATGGCTTAAAGGAAAATCCATTTCTTGAAGAATTTTAACAATACATTTTTGCTCTTTAGTCTTAACGGGTTTTTTCTTTACGGTACCCCTTTCATCTATTTCAAAATCCATTTTAATTTTTTTTGGGGAGTTTTTGCCAAAACAACCTTTAAATTCTTTGGACTTTTTTTCTAGTTCGTTTTGAACTTGGTTTTTACTTAAAGGCCCTTTGACCTTACTGGATTCCAATATGGGGATTTTATAAGATGTAACCTTTTTTTCCTTAACTTCTTTTACTGGTTGATCTGTCAGGCCTTTGTGATTCATATCACTAGAACTTGGATCCAGATAATAAATAAAAGTTCCTGCTAATGCCCAAAACATGGGATTATTTCGGATTTAAAAGAAAATTAGTTAGTTAAACAATTTTAATTTATGAAAGCTTGGCCTTTAAATTTTGATTTAAAACTTCCAGAAATTGTTCTGTGGTTAAATAATGGGAAGCCTCAAGTTTTTCTCCATGGATACAAACGGCCAAATCTTTAGTCATTTTTCCCGATTCTACTGTCTGTATACAAACAGCTTCCAATGTATTGCAGAAATCGACCAATTCCTTATTACCATCGAGTTTTCCTCTAAAGGCCAAACCTCTGGTCCAGGCAAAGATAGAGGCAATGGGATTGGTGGATGTTGGTTTTCCTTTTTGATGTTCACGATAATGTCTTGTAACTGTACCGTGGGCGGCTTCTGCTTCCATAGTTTTGCCGTCTGGGGTAACCAATGTTGAGGTCATAAGACCAAGAGATCCAAACCCCTGTGCCACAATGTCTGATTGAACGTCCCCATCATAGTTTTTACAGGCCCATACAAATTTTCCACTCCACTTTAAGGCAGCAGCAACCATATCATCGATTAATCTGTGTTCATAAGTAATTCCTAAGGATTCAAATTTTTTCTTAAATTCTTTCTCATAAACATCTTGGAAGATATCTTTGAATCGCCCATCGTATTTTTTTAGAATGGTATTTTTGGTAGAAAGATATAGAGGCCATTTTTTGGAAAGGGCCATATTAAAACATGCATGGGCAAACCCACTGATGGATTCATCGGTATTAAACATTCCAAGGGCCACTCCATCACCTTTAAAATTATGCACTTCATGAGTGGTTTTTTCCCCATTTTCCGATTCAAAGGTCATAGTAAGTTTTCCTTTACCTTTAACTAAAAAATCTGTCGCCCTGTACTGATCACCATAAGCATGACGGCCTATACAGATAGGAGATGTCCAGTGGGGTACAAGTCTAGGAACATTTGAACATATTATTGGTTCCCTAAAAACGGTTCCATCCAAAATATTTCTGATAGTTCCATTGGGAGATTTATACATTTCAGATAGATTGAATTCTTTAACTCTTTTTTCATCTGGAGTTATCGTGGCACATTTAATCCCAACATTATATTTTTTGATGGCATTTGCGGAATCCACAGTCACCTGATCTTTTGTTTTTTCTCGATTCTCCATTCCCAGGTCAAAGTACTTTATATCTACCTCAAGGTACGGAAGGATTAATTTATCCTTGATAAATTTCCAGATAATCCTGGTCATTTCATCACCATCTAGTTCCACTACTGGGTTGTTTACTTTAATTTTTTTCATTGGAAATTTCCTTTGATTCAATGGAGTGTCATTTTAAAAAGAAACAATGCATTTATTATATTATTAAAAAATTTTTTCGACTTTATTTTAATGCTTAAGTTTTGACAATACCCTTAATAATTGTGCTTAGCATTAACCAAAGGAGTCACTTTAAAGAATTATCTTGGTTTTACCGATATTAATAAAACTTAAAAACCAATCATTTCGAAAAGATATTAATATGGAAAACCTTTTAAAAGATATTAAATCCTCTATAGTAGTTTTTCTAGTTGCCCTACCACTTTGTTTGGGTATTTCTCTGGCCTCTGGAGCCCCTTTATTATCAGGACTTCTAGCAGGAATAATCGGTGGGTTAATTATTGGTTTTTTGAGTAAGTCTCATACAAGTGTCTCAGGTCCTGCAGCAGGACTTACAGTTATAGTAATAACTGGAATTCAAGGCCTTGGTGATTTTTATACATTTACTTTGGCCATCCTAGTTTCCGGAATTTTTCAGATTATATTTGGATTTCTAAAGGCAGGAAAAATTGGAGGTTATTTCCCAAACTCCGTAATTAAAGGAATGCTAGCGGCAATCGGACTGATTCTTATATTGAAACAAATTCCCCATTTTATAGGATTTGATCAAAGTATTATAGGGGATGATGCTTTTTTACAAAAAGATAAACTAAATACTTTTTCAGAAATTTTTCTAGCATTTAAAAATATAAAATTAGGAGCCTTAATTATCTCAGTTTTTTCTTTAGTAATTATGCTGTTTTGGGATATTCAGGCAAAAAAAGAGAGGGAATTTTTTAAATTGGTTCCAGGTCCCTTAGTTGCCGTTTTAGCAAGTATTTTAATAAGCGAGATTTTAATAAAAAATTCTGGCCTATTTTTTTTAACTAGAGACCATTATGTCTCCCTTCCAAATGAGAGTGGTTTTTTAAATTTTTTTTCAACTTTTAAGTTGCCTAATTGGAATTCCTTAACCAATCCACTCGTTTATAAATCGGCTATAACTTTGGCGATTGTGGCATCCCTGGAGACACTTTTAAGCGTAGAAGCAGTAGATAAAATTGATCCCCACAAACGGATTACAGATAAAAATAGGGAATTAATGGCACAAGGTGCAGGCAATATTGTTGCAGGCCTTGTTGGAGGGTTGCCGGTAACCTCGGTAATTGTACGTTCATCGGCAAATATTCAATCAGGTGGAAATAGTAAACTTTCTGCAATTTTCCATGGATTATGGCTTTTTCTTGCTGTAGCTTTTATTCCGAGATTATTGGAATTGATTCCATTATCTTCCCTTTCAGCAGTATTAATCCTTGTTGGTTATAAACTGTGTACGCCAGCACTAGTTAAGAAAATGGCGGAACAGGGAAAAACGCAACTTTTGCCATTTTTAGTTACGATATTTTCCATTTTATTTACTGATTTATTAATAGGAATCTGCATTGGGCTAGTTGTGGGATTTATATTTGTTTTGATCTCTTCCACTAGCAAATCAATAGTAATGGTTAGAAATAATGGCGACTATTTAATTCGATTTTTAAAGGATGTATCTTTTTTAAAAAAACCAGTTTTGGAAAAAATGCTTGCCGAAATACCCAACGGATCCTCGCTGATAATTGATGGCTCAAGTTCCATTCAGATTGATCAGGACATTATTGTAATAATCGAGGAGTTTTTAGAAGTTTGTGAAGAAAGAAAAATAAATTGTGAATTAATTAAAGACTCCACAGCATTACACCCATTTTTTAAGAGTTAATTTATGGAAACAATTAAAAAACTTTTATTGGAAAATAAGGCCTGGGCCCAAGGTCAAATTGAAAATGATCCGGAATATTTTAAAAAAATGGCCAATGAACAAAATCCAGAAATTTTATGGATTGGCTGCGCTGATTCCAGGGTTCCACCCAATGTGGTGATTAACACCAAACCAGGATCGGTTTTTGTACATAGAAATATAGCCAATCTAGTTAATGAAAATGATGAAAATTTGATGAGTGTTATTGAATACGCTGTTGTCTATTTAAAGGTTAAATATATTATTGTCTGCGGCCATTATAATTGTGGCGGAGTTAAGGCCGCTTATGAAGGGATTGATAACCATAAACTGTCCAGTTGGATTAAATCTTTGACCCAACTTAAATCTAAACATTCACCCGCAAATTACAATCAATTAGTTGAGCTAAGCATAATCGCTCAATTAGAAAACCTTAAAAAATTAGATGTTATAAAAAAGTCATGGGAAAGCGCTCAAAGTCCTATGTTGCTTGGATGGGTTTACGATCTTAATAACGGTTTATTAAAAGAGCTAAAAAGATTTGATATATCTAAAAAAGATCCTTCATCTATTTGATTTTTCAATAATTTAAGGTGAAAATTGGAGCGCGCGACCCGGTTCGAACGGGCGACCACTTGCATGGCAAGCAAGTACTCTACCAACTGAGCTACGCGCGCATTGATAGTTGGATGATATAAACATTTGAGAGGATATTCGTCAATAATTTTCAAAGGGTTATATGTTTAAATTTTCACCAAAAGGGACTTTGGCCGGAGGAACTGCAGTAATTTTATGGTGTTTCATCTCCTGGATGGTGCTGCCCTGGCATCAATTTTTAGAAATTAAAAATCCTTTGGAATTAACAGGAGTTATATCAACCTCTACCCCTAAAAATGGAGTTTATATATTTCCCAATATTCCAGATAATATGGATTCAGATTCTTTAAAATCCTATTCGGAAATGAAAACTAAAGGGCCTTCAGGAATCCTTTTTGTAAGTTCACAGGGAACAGGGGGATTTGGATTTTCCATGGTTTTAATATTCATTGGGCATTATTTTGCTGCAATGCTTTTTTCTATTCTTATAAATTTATCAAATGGTTTGGATATTCTCCAAAAAGGAATTTTGGTCTCCCTTGCTGCAATGTCCGGGGGCTTTATTTGTCTCTTACCTTATTTTGTCTGGTGGCATTTTCCATTTACCTGGACTCTGATTAATGTTTTAGATTTAGGATTGGGGTGGTTTCTGGGTGGACTGATTTTGGCCAAATACAGTTCTAGTTATATTGATATAAATTTCCATCTTTTCCCATTAGGTTTCCTGAAAAAGAAATGGCTTCAGGGTTAAATGCAGGGGATTTACCCATTCCACCTGGTAAATCTATAACATAATTAAAGAGGGCCCACCCAGGTACCTTATCTCTTAAGGATTGATAGATTTTTCTCCCTGTTTCTAAATCCAAATAAAAGTTCATAGCACCCTTTACCTTATCTGGATGGTGAAGGTAGTAGGGTTTAATATTTAGGCCAATTAAAAGATGGATAAGGTCTTTTAGGATGTTTGGATGGTCATTAATCCCTTTTAATAGGACAGTTTGGGAGATTAAATTAAGATGAGCTAATTTTGAAATGGCCTCCTGGACATCCTGGTCTAGTTCATCTGGATGGTTAACATGAATTGCTGTAGTTATCTTTTTAAAGGATTTATTGGAAAGGACCTTGACCAAATTATTTGTAATTCTCGAAGGGAGAATTATGGGGGTTCTGGTGTGAAAGCGAATAAATTTTATGGAATCTATTTTGGAAAATTCCTCAAGATATAAAGCTATCTTTTCATCTGATAGAATAAATGGATCACCACCGCTAAAAATTAATTCCTCAATTTGCGGATTATTTCGGAGGTATTCAATCGTTTCATTGAACTTTGGATAAAAAAGTTCAGATTGTCCCAATTCATTTTTTCTAAAACAGTATCTGCAAATTACCGGGCAATTTGTGGTGGGTAAAAATAGTGCTCGGTTGTGATACCTGTGTATAATTTGAGGGGCTTTTAAAAAGTTCTGATCGCCGATGGGATCAATTAGGCCTTCTGGTGAGTTTTCCTCGGACTGGGGGATGAACTGTTTCCAAAGCGCAGAATTGGGACCGGCATTTTTAATTTTTAGGGCAAAGTTTTTGGGGATAAATATTGGATAGGTTGTGTCTGGAATATTGATATCTAAAAAACACTCCAGTTCCTTTTTGGATTTTATTGCAGTCCTAATTTCTTCGGTCCAGATCATTTTATCTTCTTTGCCCAGGAGGCAGTCCCTACTATTAATAGGGCCCCATAAATGGCCATCCCGAAAAAGTTTAGGAAAACTGAAGAGGTAGGCATTGTTCCAGATTGGGACAATGTGAAAAACATCCAGCCAAGTAAAATTAGGTGAAGGAGTAAAATTAAAATTTTCAAAACTCATCCTTCTTAGAATATTTTATCAAATCTTCTTCGGATGCATTTCTGCATTCTACAATTTTTTTTAAATTATAAATTTTATAAAGGTCGGATTCCAAGCAATGGGCATAAAGTACATTGCCTTGTGGTAGGGGAAGGAGGCTGATGGGCCTTATAGGTCGAAATTCATTTTTTCTGGTTCCGCCAAGGTATCTAATTCTCATTATTTCTTGGGAATCAATTTTTTCCTGGATGAGTTTTAAATGGCCCTCAAGCTTGAAATTTTCAAACTTTTGAAAATCATTCAAATGAAAAATTAGACTTTGTTCAACATCTTTTTTGGTTGCCCTTAAAAGTCCTTGGTGAAAAATTTTAAGGCAAACAAAGGCATCATCTTCTGCCCTATGGGCATTTTTAAGTTCGATATTTAATTTTTCCGCCAATATTCCCAACTTAAATCTTTCCAACTCCTTAAAGACCAGTCGGGAAAGTTTTACTGTGCAATAGATTCCATTGTCTGAAAAAGGCATTCCCAGAGCATGAAGAGAATAAACAATAAAACCCAAATCAAATTGGGCATTATGGGCCACAAATGGAAGACCGCCGCAAAAGTCCATAAACCTGGGTAAAACCTCACTTATAGGTGGAGCATCTTTAACCATTTCATTAGTTATGTGATGGATAGAAATATTTTTCGAATCCATTTTTATGCCTGGATTAACCAAAGATGAAAATTTTTCCAATCCTGTTGGAGTTACTTTTATTCCAGCGATTTCAACAATTCTATTTACCAAAGGGGAAAGTCCGGTTGTTTCAAGATCTAAACAGACCACGCCCTTGGGAAAAAAATCGAAAATTTTGGAATATTGAAAATTCAAAAAGGCCTCACTTTTCCAGGAAGAAAAATTGGACTTCTTTTTTCCTCAAGAACTATTTTTTTAAGGTCATTTTGAAGTGATAATAAAAATTCTTGGGAAAAATCCCCGCTCAGCAAAAGGATAAAGTGAAGACCGCTTTTGTTTGGTTGGGCAAAATGATAAAAGGTATTTCCTTTATGAGTTTTAATTTCATTTTCAGTAACAACATATAGGGAATTAAAATGAGGAGGGATAAAAATTTCTGTAGGTGATTTGGAGTTTATACCTTCGAATACCATAAAGAAAAACCTGGACTTCTGAAGGTATAAGGAGTCAGCCAATTTTAAAGAACCCCATTGAAGGTATTCTGATCTTCCATCATATGGAATTGCATTATAATAAAAATGCAAAATGTGGCCTTGGCATTTCCTTGGGAAAATCCTTTCAATTAAAAATCTATCTGGAACGGTATAGTTTTGGCCGTTATCGGTGACCATAGAATAGTCCTCTCCATTCCAAGCATCGGCTTCAGTATTAACTTTGCCACTGAAATTGAGGATTTCATGGTGGTTATTATGGTAAATATCCCAACTCCATTGTGTTGAAGATATGGTTGGTGCAAAAAATTTAGCAAAATTTGAATCTTTCTCTTTGGAAATTTCCAGAGCTTGATAAACTCCATTAATTTTTCGCGCCCTATTTTTTACCCTCTCATTTTTATTATAATAACCAAATTCCGAAAGAAATGGTGGGATTGAGGCAGACTTAGCATCTTCTTTAATTTTCTCTAATTTTGAAAGATAAGCACCATTTTGGGTTACCTTAGTTTGGTGGACGTCATAAAAATGTGCATTGAGACTCCAACCTTTGGGAGGGTTTTTTACAAATTCTGGGTAAAAAGGATTTTTGGAAAATAAATCCATAGATGGCTCAGCAAAAAGGATTTTATTATCCCATCCGGAGAGATTCATAGTTTTTTGGACTTTGAAATAAAAAGGATAGAGATTATCCCTATTCCAGTCCACTAAAGATTTCCCTTTTCGGTTTCCACTTACTGGCTCATTAAATGGATCCAACCCTAAGATGTAGCTAAATTCATGGTCGCTCAGGTGATTTTTTAAATAGGTAAGGGTTTTTTCCAATTGCCAGAGGAATTCATCCTGGATGAACCTGCTACCCTTTGGAGTATTTAATTTTGAGTTCTCCCAAAACCCGGTAAAGGCGGATTTTACCCCTTTATTGAGAGCGTAATTCATCGCCCATTGAAAACAAAAAATGCAATTTGAAGGGTTCAAATTGAGCCCCTCTATTATGTATTTGGGGGCCCCATTTCCTGTCGTTTTGGATTTTGAATTAAAGAGGTACCTGGAGAAAAGGTCTTGATGATAATCAAGAATTACATAAATATTTTGGGCAATGGCCTCTTGGATAAAGGAGGTGATTTCCTCCAAATATTTTTCATCAATAGTATCGATGGTGGGATTGGTGCCTTCCCAAGAAATAGTAAACCTTACAACATTTGCGCCCGTTTTACCTACCATATCCCTAAATGCTGTTTTTGCATCAGAGCTATTTTTAAAGGGTTTAAAGCCCATTGAGGTTAATTTTACTGACCCAGATACATTAAACCCTCTAAAATAGACTTCCCTTCCTGTCTCATCAAAGTAGGAAAAGTGTCTTTCTCCATTAAATTCTTTTGATTTGATAAAAATTTGGTGAGTGTTACCAAAAGAAATTTGGGTAATTAAGAAGGCCAAAGAAAAAATTAACTTCATTTTAAGTTGTCCTATGCAGCAAATTTAAAATCCATTTATATTTAATTAATAGGAAATTGGCTAATAATTTGACTAAATTTCCCCCTCAAATTAAGGTTTGAAGGAATAAAATTCAAGGAATTATGATGAAAGAATTTGATGTTATTGTGCTTGGCGGCGGTCCCGGTGGATATGTAGCGGCCATAAGGGCCAGTCAGTTGGGAAAAAAAGTTGCTCTAATCGAAGAAGAAAAGTTAGGTGGTGTTTGTTTAAATAAGGGGTGTATTCCAACCAAGGCCGTCCTTAAATCTGCACATGCCGTACATGAAATTAAAGATATGAAGGATCTCGGGGTAAATGTTGAACTCAAAGGATTGGATGGATCCCAGGCCGTAAAACGAGCTTCAGGTATTTCAGATAGGATATCAAAAGGTGTTGGTTTCCTAATGAAAAAAAATAAAATTGAAGTCTTTTCTGGAAAGGGTGTTTTAAAAGATAAAAATTCAGTCGAGATTAAAGGAGAAACCCTAAAAGCAAAAAATATAATTATCGCAACTGGTGCACATTATAAAACCTTTCCAGGCCTAAAGCATGATGGGAAAAGACTTATTGGGGCATGGGAGGCCATTAAAATGGAAAAACTCCCTAAAACAATTGGGATCGTTGGTGCTGGTGCTATAGGAGTGGAGTTTGCCTATTTTTGGAATGCTTTTGGAGTAGACGTTCATATATTTGAAATTCAACCACATCTTCTTCCAATTGAAGATGAAGACAGTTCGATAGAAGTTGAAAAGGCATATAAAAAATACGGGATTAAAATGTCCCTTGGGATAAAATCTATCTCTGCTAAAAATAACGGAGATAATGTGACCTTTTTTATGGAAGATAAGGAAGGAAAAAAATCTGAACATAAATTTGAAATGGGTTTAATTGCTGTTGGAATGGAAGGCAATATAGAAAATATTGGTTTGGAAAAGGTTGGAATTACCACCGAGAAAGGATTTATTAAAGTAAATGAAATGTATCAAACCAATGTACCCAATATTTACGCCATAGGTGATGTCTCTGGGCCACCACTTCTTGCCCATGCGGCATCCCATGAAGGAATTGTGGCAGCAGAACATCTTTCTGATAAAAAGCCACATCCTATGGATAAAATGAATATCCCTGGTTGCACTTATTGCCAACCGCAAGTGGCTTCAGTGGGATTTACTGAAAAAGCTTTAAAAGAAAAGAAAATTGATTACAACGTGGGCAAGATTCCTTTTGTTGCCAACGGAAAAGCCGTCGCCTCCAATGAAAAAGAAGGTTTTATAAAAGTTTTATTAGGGAAAAAACACGGAGAACTTTTAGGGGCCCATATTGTAGGTACTCAGGCCACAGAACTGATTCATGAATATACCCTTTTTAGAACAATGGAGGGGATTGATGAAGAAATTTTTGCGACTGTACATCCCCATCCAACATTGGGTGAGTGGCTGGCAGAAGCTGTTTTAAATGCTAAAGGAAGATCGATAAATATTTAAGGAGAATTTTATATGGCCAAAATGAAGGTTGTAATGCCCCAAATGGGAGAGTCCATCACTACCGGTACAATTGTAAAATGGAACAAGGCCATAGGTGATACCATCCAGGTAGATGATATTTTACTTGAAATTTCAACGGATAAAGTTGAATCAGAAATCCCTTCTCCTTATAAAGGACGATTAGAAAGTATTTTATTCCCCGAGGGGTCAACAGTCGATGTTGGTGTAACCATAGCTGAAATTGAAACAGACCTTTCAGCACCAAAATCTGCTCCTGAGAAAAAAGAAGAGGTTAAAAAAGTAGTAGTAGAAGAAAAAGTAGAGGTTAGGGAGGCTCCCGTTCAGACCACAGGTGAGCGACGGTTTTATACTCCACTAGTTAAATCCATGGCAAAAGAAACAGGAGTATCTTTATCGGAACTTTCAAAAGTTACAGGTACTGGTGCCGGAGGTAGAGTAAATAGAAAGGATTTTGAAAATTTCCTTTCCAAAAAGGAATCAAGGCCGGCAGAGAGTTCTCCCAAGGCACAAGCTCCAGCATATACTCCCACTGCTCCTTCATCGAGGGTGGAAATTATTCCAATGAATAATATGAGAAAAACCATTGCAAAAAATATGGTTACCTCTAAAACCACCTCTCCTCATGTTAACTCCATTTCACAAGTAGATGTCACCCATTTGGTAAAATTTAGAGAGAGTGTTAAAGAGGATTTCAAACGGGATGAGGGTTTTAATCTAACTTATACCCATTTTATCATGTATGCCCTGGTAAAAGCTTTGAGAGAATTCCCAACAGTAAATGCCTCCATTGAAGGGGACAATATTGTAGTTAAAAAATTTATCAATCTAGGGTTTGCTGCTGCCACTGACGATGGGCTCGTTGTACCAGTTGTTAAAAACGCCGACTCACTAAATATGTTAGGCCTTGCCCGGGCAGTTAATGATCTTGCAGAAAAGGCCAGAGCTAAAAAACTTACCATGGATGATTTAACCGGTGGTACTTTCACTTTCACCAATAACGGATCTTTTGGCGTCCTAATAGCAACTCCGATTATTCTTCAACCCCAGGTCGCAATTTATTGTGCCGGGCTTATTAGAAAAGAATTGGTGGTAATGGATGATGATAATATAGCTGTCAGATCCATGATGTATGGAACTCATACTTACGACCATCGCCTGATTGACGGATCTGTAGGAGGAAACTTCCTGGCAACGGTTCATAAGAACCTAAGCGAAATGGATCCAGCATCACTTTTTTAATCTAGCTTTTCTAGGCGCTCTTTTAGGAATTTTTCCCTTCCCATTTCTGTGGGAAGGTAAAATTTTGGAATTTTCCCCTTGGTGTATTCTTGTTTAACATAATGGCCAGGATAACTATGAGGGTAGAGATAGGGTTTGGTTCCTTTTGGAGGATAGTTCTTTAAATGATCGGGAATTTCAATGGAGCTATTTTGGGATACAAATTCCAAGGCAGCATTAATGGCGTTATAGGCGGCATTACTTTTTACAGTTGATGCCAAATAAGTAGTTGCCTGGGCTAAATTTATTCTTGCTTCAGGCATTCCAATGTTTGAAACTGCTAAAAGTGCAGAAGTGGCCAAGGAAAGGGCACTAGGATCTGCGTTTCCCACATCCTCTGAGGCAAAAATAACCAATCGTCTTGCTATAAACACAGGATCTTCGCCACCATCAAGCATTATGGCCAAATATAAAAGGGCAGCATCTGGATCAGATCCTCTCATGCTTTTAATAAAAGCGGAGATAATGTCATAATGGCGGTTTTTGTTTTTATCGTATTCCCTAGCATTTTCTAGGATGATGTTTTTTATTTGCAGGAGATCCAATTTAACTTTTGAGGTGGCCACAACTTCTAAAATATTTAAAGCAGTTCTAGCATCCCCATGTGAGTAATCGGAAATTAATTCTAATGCCTTATCTTCAATTTCAAGATTATTTTTTTTACATATGTTTCTCAAAATGGTGAGGATATCATTTTCGCTTAATTTTTTAAGGGGAATAATTTGGATTCTAGAAAGTAAGGCCGGATTTATACTTGATCTGGGATTCTCAGTCGTTGCCCCAATTAAGGTAAAATTTCCTTTTTCAACATGGGGAAGTAAGGCATCTTGTTGGGCCTTATTAAAGCGATGAATTTCATCGATAAAAATAATAGAATCTTTTCCCAATCCCTCTTTTATTTCAATTGCACTTTGTATTAACTTTTTAAGCTCGGCCACACCACCTAAAACAGCATTGAATAAAAACATATCCTTTCCAGAATTTTCGGCCAAAAGATATGCTAATGTCGTTTTTCCGGAACCGGGAGGGCCAAAGAAAATAGTACTGGGAAAATTTTTAGTCAAAAGAAAGGGAAATCTTGAAAAAATTTCTTTTTGTCCCACAAATTCCTCAAAGGATTTGGGTCTGCTTGAAAAGGCAAGAGGTGAGGTGTTATTTTCAAAAAGCGTTGGTTGCATTAACGCCCCCAGATTTGCTTAAGAATTGAATTCCATCTTCTGTGCATGGAATCCAAAAGCTCTAAGGTATCAGATGATAATGAGGTCTTCCATTTAGGGACCTTCATGTTGAAGGTATTCCAATTAATGTTTAAATTAACAACTTCTCTTTTAAAGAGTTCAAGGTTGGATCTTTGAATTATATCATCCTCAACCATTTTGAAAAAATTGGAATAAATAAAATAAAAGTTATCCCGGTATTCTTTACTTAAAAATCCTGTGGTTAGAATTTCTAGATTTAGTTTAATATTTTTAATAAGGTCTGTTATTTCGTAAAATTCTTTCCTTTTAAACTTAAACAAATCTAGGGAAATAATAATTTTATGACCGTTGTCTGAAATTGAGCTGATCGTGTTGGCCATCAGATCTTTTGTTGGGGTTAACTCTTTAACCATTTGAGGATTAAGCTTGAATTCTTTTTCAATCTTTAGGATTTTTTGATTTTGTAATAGAAATTCATTTTTAATTGAAGAAAATTCTTTTTTGCAATTTTCCAAATTTTGAAAACAAGAGTTGGTAAAACTTTTCCATTTTCCTTCGATTCCTAAGGTACCTTCCTTTAAAGAGATGATTTCTTTGTTGAAGGGATCAAGTTTAACCAGGAGGGTATAGTAATCCTCAACTAATTTTTTTAAATTTGGAATAATAAAACTATTAAAAGTTTGTGGGGTAATCTCTGTGTTTTCAGCAATTGCACCAAATGAAAATAAAAGAGTTAATATTAATACTTTTAGCTTCATGCCTTCCTGATTTTAAATGAAATCTTAAACTCTTCAATATCAAAGGTTAGGATATCCTCACCGTTTAAATCTTCCTTTTCCAGGGATTTAGCTAAGGTGGCAGAAGAAATATATTCTCTGTGCTTTAAAATGGCCTTTTCAAGCTCTGGTGATCCAGAAAATGAAACATTTATTCTATCAGCCACATTAAAGTTTAAATCCTTCCTGCTTTTTTGAATTCTGTTTACGACCTCTCTGGCCAATCCTTCCTCAATCAAATCATAGTCTAATTTGCAATCCAGATCTATTGAGATAAATCGGTTGGAAAGGGCCTGGGTTCCGGTCTTTGCTTCTCGAAAAATTACAATATCTTCCATGGAGAAGGTTTCATCCTTTAAGAGCAGGCTGCCATTAACTTCAAGTTTATCTAAATCCGAAGCAGAGAGCTCCTCAATCATTTTTTTATAGAGATTGAAGTTTTTTCCTAAGCGTTTCCCTAAAACTGGGAAATTTGGTTTAGCATAAAGATTGATAAAATCTGATTCATTCTGAGAATATTCAATATTTTTTACATTAATCTCATTTTGAATATAAACTTCTAGTTTTTTAATTTCCTCTAGTATGGATTTATCCTTATGGATGACAGTCAGTTTGCTTAGGGGTGTCTTAACCTTAATTTGTTCCTTATTTCTCTTTTGCCTTGCTAGCAGAATAATCTGTTGCATTCTATCAGTGGCATCCTCCAATTTTTCCGAGATCATATCCTCATGGGCAAGTGGATAACTGCACAGATGAACCGATTCTTCTTCCATTTTTCCAAATTTCCCAAGTTCCTGGTAAATATGTTCCGATAAAAATGGAGAAAAAGGTGCCATGGCCATAGAAAGTTCTTTCAAGGCAGTATAAAGGGTAGAATAGGCATGGCATTTATCTTCTGAGAGACCTTCCTCCCAAAATCTAGACCTGTTTAGCCTTATGTACCAGTTGGTCAAATCTTCAATATAATTAAAGAGAGGGGGAACTACGTTATAGAGTCGATATCCCTCCATTTCAATTGAAATATTCTTTTTAAGGGTCTGTAATTTAGAGAGTATCCACTTGTCTGTGATATTTTCTCCAAATTTTAAATTTTTATCTGAGCTCCAACCATCTACTTGGGCATAAGTTTGGAAAAATTTAAAAGAATTATACCAGGGAAGTAGGGCCTTTCTAACCATTTCCTTTACGCCTGTATCAGAAAATCTTTGTTCTTCGGCCTTAACTAATCCTGAATTGATTAAATAAAGTCTTAAAGCATCAGCTCCATAGGTCTCCATAAGTGTGTCAGGAGGTGTATAGTTTCTAAGACGCTTTGACATTTTCTTTCCGTCTTCGGCCATAACGATGCCGTTGACTATTACGTTTTTAAAAGCCGGTTGTTTGAAGAGTGCATTGGAAAGAATTGTTAGGGTGTAAAACCATCCTCTGGTTTGATCCAAACCTTCAGCGATAAACTCGGCAGGAAAACCCTGCTTGAATAGGTCCTGATTTTCAAAGGGATAGTGAAGTTGGGCATAAGGCATAGAGCCTGATTCAAACCAACAATCTAAAACCTCTTCAATTCTTCTATAAGTTCCCTCTTCCCCTTTAACAGTAAAGGTCAGGGGATCCACAAATTCCCGGTGAAGATCATTGACGGCTACACCGGTATATTTTTTTAGTTCTTCTATGGAGCCAATACAGATTCTATTTCCAGAAATATCATTTTCCCAAATTGGAAGCGGAGTACCCCAGACTCTATTTCTTGAGATGGCCCAATCTTTGGCACCTTCTAGCCATTTTCCAAAACGACCATTTTTAATGTGGGATGGAACCCAATTGATTTTCTCATTTGCCTCAAGAAGCTCTGCCACATGGGGTTCTACCTTAACAAACCATGAAGGAATGGATTTATAGATTAGGGGAGTGTCCGATCTTGGGCAGAAAGGATACGGGTGAACGTAAACAGATTGTTCATAAAGTGATCCATTATCTTTTAAGGCCTTGATTATAATCTTATCGGCCTCTTTAACATGCATGCCTTTATAGTTGGGGACTTCAGAGGTGAATTTCCCATGAGCGTCCACTGGGCAAGCATGTACATGAACATCAGCTTCTCTCATAACCCGGTTATCGTCTTCTCCAAAATCCGGTGCAAGGTGAACCACACCGGTACCGGTATCGGTGGTTACATAGTCATCGTTAAAAATTTGAAATGCCCCTTCTTTTTCCAGATGGTTAAAAAATGGAAACAAGGGAGAATATTTTTTTCCCTTAAGACTAACGCCTTTGAAAGAGTCGATAACTTTTAGTTTTTTATTTTTTCCAACGCTTGGGAGTAAATCATTAGCAATGATCAAATGAATATTTTTATCTTCATCCAATACTTTTACATAATCTAGATCGGCCTTAACACAAAGACCTAGGTTGGATGGAAGAGTCCAGGGGGTAGTGGTCCAAGCGGCTAAATAGGTATCTTCATCTTTTAATTTAAAAAGAACAGTAATGGCCGGGTCTTGGACATCTTGGTAATTAGAACTCGCTTCAAAATTAGAAAGAGGAGTTCCCAAGGCGGTAGAAAATGGCATTACCTTGGTGCCTTTGTAGATCAGGTTTTTGTCCCAAAGTTGCTTGAAAACCCACCAGACCGATTCCATAAAGGAAGTGTCCATGGTTTTATAGTCATTTTTAAAATCAACCCATCTTCCAATCCGGTCGATGGTTTTTTCCCATTCAGCCGTATAACGAGAAACAATTCCCCGGCATTCATTGTTATAGGCCGCTACTCCGATTTCTTCTACGATTTCATGAGCAGACTTTTCAAATTTTTTATCGATTTCATGTTCGATAGGGAGTCCATGGCAGTCCCATCCAAATCTTCTATCAACATATCTGCCTTTCATGGTGAAATATCTAGGAACGATATCTTTAAGGGTATTGGCCACTAAATGTCCGTGATGGGGTAGTCCGGTAGCAAATGGAGGTCCATCATAAAAAATATAGGGTTTTCCGGCCTTGGTTTTTTCTAGGGACTTTTTAAAAATATTATTTTTTTTCCAAAAAGCTAAAGTTCCATGCTCGGTTTTTACAAACGAAAACTGTTCATTATCTTCCACAAGGACTCCAAAGGGGGATTTTACAAATGCAGACCATAGCAGCAAATTTCCAATTTGGGTAGGTATTTACCAAGCAAATATGCTCCGAGTTAAGATTTTTTTGAAAGGGAAAATCCCAGAAATTAATTCAAGGGCAATACCAATTCCATTCGCCCATACTAAAATGAGCAGCCAACCTCAGGCAAGAATCTCAACCCTGGAGCAGAAATCATTGCATATTCAGTTATGATGAGCCGAAATTGGTTTCGTGTGAAACATGTGGAGGAAAGGGCTTCGGGTGCCAAGGCACGATAGAAGCGTGGGATTATTCTTCTGCAGGAACCATCAGATCAAGCCAGGCACTAAATGTGGTACCTGCAAGTCCCCCAGTTTTACTTGGATCATACTTTACATAAAATATTCCAGCAACACACCTCTTCATACTTTTACTTTTTGGACCAGTTATTGTCATAACCTGCTCATAATGGTCAATGTCGGTAAAAGCCCGAAGTTCGCAAACGTGATCCTTGCAATCCGACCTTCCAAGGTCTCTATACTTTTTACCTACTTTGAACTCTATAACCTTTCCAGAACCACTTTTGGTTCTGTAAGAGCCAATTTCATTGGCCTTGCTAATAACCTCACCAATTCTTTCATAACCTTTATACAATTTTGCTCTATCCTTTTCACTTAACTTGCTTACTTGAGTTCTTTTAAAACTATCCAAAGAGGGCACGCAGAAACCACGATCCGCGGCTAGAGCATTTAGTGAAATCAAAACTCCAAAAATTCCCAACCATAACATTTTCATGACTATTTTCCTCTATTTCATAAAAACATCCTATCTATCACTTTTTCGGATTAAATTTAAAAAAAATAAATTTGATATGTTTTTATTTAGATTTTTTCCTAAAGACAGAATCGGATGAAAATAAAATTTATTTTTAAGAATGGAAAAAAAATAATCGAGGTTTTTTGCCTTTGACCGTCCATTTGGAAGGGTGGAATTTTCCTCATTATCACTCTTCTTTTCAACCAAACTTCTAAGTTTTAATTGCAGTATTTCTTAAAATTAAAATGTGTATTAATAATCTAGGTACATTAAATATTATTTGTTTATTTTTTGATGGAGCTTATAAAGTTGATTGATTCAGACGACATTATTTCCGGGAACTAGAAAACTTAACTTGGAATAAAAAATTAAAAGTAAAAAAGAAAATGATAATAAATATTACTTATAGAAATAAAGGGAAATATTGCCCTATAAATGCCATGAGGTAAGTCTTCCACCCAATCCTCACGATAAATTAGATATGTTTAAAATCATTATTCTTCTGACTACCTTTATTTTTGCGGGTGAACGCCAACTTTACTATGGGCAGGACCAAAGTTTAATTGATTGGAAAAACCTCAAATCTAAAGACTTTTTGAACTTTGGCAAGTGGAAGCGCGAGCTTAAACAAAAGGAAGAAAGCCCTAATTGGGAAATTTTAATTAAAGATCGAAAGCTAAGGGAGCCGTTAGGTAGGGCGCTGGAGTGCATGGGAAGCTGCCGGTTATATCGGGGTAGGTCCTATAATAAAATCCAGTTTAAAACCGGCCTTCAGGAAGGAGATGAAGTGGTTACAGAAAAGGATAGCTACCTTTGGTTATTCCTTTTAGATGGGACCATGGTTCGTCTTTCTCCATATTCTTCTATTTCTTTAAGGGAAATTAATATTGGAATTGATGCCATTTTTTTACATGCACGAATAAATTATGGAAATGTCCTGTGGTTATCTCGGGATATTAGGAATTTTCCTGTCGAAAATATTCCAGATTCAGATACCCTCTTTGTTCCATTAACCTTTAAAGAAGCTAATCCCCATATACAATATAAAGAATATCGAGAGGACAAACTTTTTTCCCTTTTGGAAAAATCCAAGGCCTGGGAAAAATCGGGAAAATACTTAAACCAGCTTATCGATGAAAATAATCTCTATATTCAAGGAAAACCAACATTTTCCTTTTTGATTATGCCCAACGCTAACTTATTGGGTTTTAATCTTTCAGCCGAGTTTTATGTTTTAAATAGTGGAGAATCCTTCATTAAAAAAAGAGATCCATCCCAGCTTCAATTGATTCCTGATGATAGCGGGCCAAAATTTGATATGAAAGCAGACCTCTATCTTAGGGAATCAGTGGAAAATGGATCGGAAATTGATCCCTCTTTTTGGTATAAAGTATTAGAAACTGGGGATTCCTTTGAAAAAGTCGATCCAAAAGATACCGCCAAATTTTGGCCTGCGGAAATTTTAACGGGTAAAATTACTTCAATTTTGGTCGCCAGAGAACTTTTAATGAGGGATTATTCTTTTTTTATGTATCAGGATAATAAAGATCCTCAACTCTTTGCAAAAACCTATGGATATAGACTATGGGACAGAATTGACCCTGTTTATTCCAAAGATTTATACAAAAGAGTTGAATTTTTAAAAGATTATACAAAACGGGAAGAAAAAATTATTTATACTTTGAAAAATAAGTTCTATGAATCAGATAATGAAAAAATGGGCAAGAATCTTTGGGATGAATATTTTATTAAGGCCCTAAACCACAATTATAAAAAACGGGAATTGGGCGAAGATGAATTTCAAAAAATACTCCTTGATTCTGGCAAGTAAAAGTCCTCGCAGAAAGGAAATTCTAGGATATTTGGATATACCCTTTGAAATTATCCCCTCCAATATTGATGAAAACGGAGATGAATCAAACCCCTTTGACTTGGCCCAATCTATCGCAAGGGATAAGGGTGTTTTTATCTATAAGCAGTTGGAAGAGAGACCCCATTTTGGAAAAACGTTTTTCCCATTGGTAATTGGCTGTGACACGGTGGTTGTTTTGGGAAAGAAAGTATTTGGAAAACCTAAAGATATCCATGATGCGAAAAAAATCCTTTTGGAATTATCTGGAAAATCTCATAAGGTAATCACCGGAATATATTTGGGCCGCTATGATATTAAAACTGGACAATATTTATCCAAAGAATTCTATGTTTCCTCCGATGTATCCTTTGATCTAATAGACCGGGATATTTTGGAAAATTATCTTTGCACAGGGGATTCACTTGATAAAGCAGGGGCCTATGGTATCCAAGGCCCTTCTTTAACGTTTATTTCTTCCTTAAATGGAAGTTACTCAAATGTGGTGGGGCTTCCCTTATCCGATTTAGTAAGGGAGCTAAAAGATTTTTTAGGGTTTGCAAATGACCTGGAAGGGAAATGGAGAGAATGCTTCTAGATACTTTTAAAAGCCTATCTTTTAGTCCCAAAGTAATAGTTTCCGACAAAAAACATTTGGAATTGGAATTTCAAGTTCGCGCCAAACCTGCATCAAAATGGGATAAATTGGAACCCGGCCCAAGTGGAGAAATGGTGGTCCATATCAAGGCCAAACCGGTAGGCGGTGCTGCCAATGAGGCCATAATAAAATTTCTCTCAAAGCAATTTGGAATTCCTCAAAGTAATTTTGAATTAAAATCAGGGGAAAAGTCTAAATTTAAAAGATTAATCCTTACCTTTATATTTTCCGATACGAAGGATGAAAGTTTTTTTAGTGAAAAATTTTTATCTTCGTATGGAAAAGTAAAATGAAATATATTCTCCTAATTATCTCTTCCGCTTATGCTCTAGAATTTAATCAAATGGTGGAAAATTTAAAACAATTGAGTCCGGATTCCTATCCAGTAAAAATAAATGATTACCTAGAATATTTTGAGAAAGAAATAGATAGACGAAATTATTTTTGCCAAGGGGAAATTTCCAAAGAGGAAAAGAATATTTGCAAGGATGAAATCAAAAAAATAAGAATTAATTTCCTAAACAGTGTTTATTTAGCAAGGAAAAATTATCTAAACTACCTCCATGATCAGAGGGTAAAAGAATTGGAAGAAGAAAAACAAACAATGCTAAATATGGCAAATTAGCAATGCTCCTATTTCTTTTTCTTGGGGGAAACTACCAAAGGCCTTACACTTTTAGGGGAAGTAAGGGATTTAGGTGGTCTAACTCCGGTAAATTTTTTTGGCCGATTTTCTTGTTTTTTCATCGTTTAGTCCTCATCAAAGTTTAGGTTGACTAACATCGTCTCAATTTGAGGAAATATTTAGAAAACCTAACTAATCTAAAGGACTAGATAATAGGTGTTCTAAAAGTCCCTCTTTTCCTGGAAAACCCTATTCAAAAAGGCACTCCTTTTAAAAGTTGGTAACCCATGCTAACACAAAATATTATAAGAGAAAGGCCTGGGGAGTTTTTTTCCATCTTTAGGTTGAATTTATTTAATTTATGGTGCATCTTTAAATCCCAAAAATAATCCAAGGAATTTTATTTTATGTCTATAAATCAATTGGTTAGTTCCCTTTCTCTATTAATTTTTCTTACGTCCTGTGGAAGTCTTAAAAAAACGGCAATGGAACTGACAGCTGAGGCAATGTATGAGTCCGCTGATAAGCTGAAATCAGAAAACAATCTAGAAAATTTTGAAAAAGGAATATTAGGCACCGTTTATTTAATGGAAGGAATGACACAAATAATTCCAGAAAATGGGGAGTTGTTAGTTAGTCTTATGAAAGCCTATTCGGGATATTCCTTTATAGTCCATGAAACCAACTTTTTGGAGGAGTCTCTTTCCAAAAAGGATTTGGGGAATAGAAAAAAAATATTGGAGAATTATACTAAGGCAATAAAGTATGGATTAAAATTTCTTGAAACCCAAAAAATCAGTCTGGATGATTTAAAAAGCAATATCAATAGCGAAACCGGAATCTCAGGTTTATTGGACGGCAAACTAAAAGAGAAAAGCAAACTTCAATTAGAAGGGGTCTTATACACAGCCCACTCCATGGCGGCCTTAATGAATTATCAAAAAACCACCTTGTCCCTAATGGCCTACCTACCAATTGCAAAAGAAATGTTTGATTGGGTGTGTAAAATCAGCCCAAAATTAGGGGATGGGATTTGTGATATTTTTTATGGTGCTTATTATTCAAGCAGACCGGCACAACTTGGGGGTGACCCAAAGCTTGGCAAAAAATACTTTGAGGATCTAATTAAGGAATCGCCTTATAATTGGTTAGGGAGAGTTACCTATATTCAATTTAACCTTATGCCACTGCACGACAAAGCTGGTTACTTGGTGCAAAAAGATGAACTTGAAAAGGCCCTCCAGCTAAATGAAACTGATTTGGTATGGTCACCCAGAGGGGTTGAAGAGCCGCAAGTTTTTGCCAATGAGCAAATAAGGTTGTATCAAGCTGTAGCTATAAAGCGTTTTGAAATTTTAAAAAAATATGAAAAGGAATTATTTTAATGAAAGCTAGGATATCTTGTTTTCTTTTAAGTTTTTTACTTTGCAGTTCATTATTTGCTAAACCAGTTACCCTAAAATTGGCCCTAATGGCCCCTGAAGATACTTCGTGGGCCAAAAGTTTAAAATCAATGGCCGATGAAATCTCAAAGGCCACCAGTGGTAGAGTTGAATTAAAAATATATTATGGTGGATCACAAGGCGACGAACCAGATATTTTAAGAAAAATTCATATTAATCAATTACAAGGTGGAGTTTTTACCGGAAAAACCCTTGGGGAAATCAATGGTGATGTTAGGGTAATGGAAATTCCTTATACCTTTTTTGATGATAGAGATAAGGCAATTAAAACTCTTAATACCCTAACTCCATTTTTTAATCAGAAACTCGAAGAAAAAAAGATGGTTAATCTAGGCTTTTTTGAGTTGGGAATGGTTTATTTTGTATCCAAAAAGAAAATTGAAAATTTAGATTCCCTTCAAGGTGTTAAGATTTGGACCTGGCAGGGTGATGAATTAGTATCTTCGGTTATCAAAAATATGAAACTCGTCTCTGTACCACTTCCGTTGACCGATGTTTTGTCCTCCTTATCTACCGGAATCGTTGAAGCTGCTTATGCTCCTCCTCTTGGAATTCTGGCACTTCAGTGGAATTCAAAAGTTAAATATTTAATTGATTTTCCTCTAGCGTTTTCAGTTGGGGCCATCTTGGTTTCAAAAGCTTCTTGGTCTAAAATTTCTCCAGAAGATCAGAAAGTGATTGCAAAAATATCCGCTGATAATGCTGCAAAATTAAATTCAGTAAATAATAAGGATAATAAAGAAGCCTTAATTGCCATGAAGGACACAGGTGTTAACTTTATTAAGTTTAAGGAAACGGAAATAGCTAAGGCAAAAGCCTATAGAAGCGATGTTGTTAAGCAGTTGACCGGAAAATTGTTTTCAAAAGAAGCTTACGACAAAATGGAAGGAATTTTAAAACAGTGACAAAAATATTAAAGTTTTTTGATGATTTAATTGAAAAGGGGACAATCTTTCTTTTAACCTTGAGCGTATTTTTAATGTTGGGGTTCTCCCTTGCAACCATTATCCTTCGTTTTTTTCAATTAAACTATCCTTGGTTTGAATCCCTGGTGAGGCATCTAGTACTTCTTTCTGCCTTTTTGGGTGGTGTAATTGCAACTGGGAAAGGTACCCATATTGGAATAGATGTAATTTCAAAATATCTGGAATCAAAAAATTTGGACAGGCCAAGAATTTTTTTGGCCAGATTAATTCAAATAGCTTCGATTTTCACTACCTGTTGGTTAATGAAGGCCAGTATTGAATTTACAAAAGTGGAGTTGGAATTTGGAAAGGAAGAGTTCCTTGGTTTAACCAGTGGTCATCTAGTTTCCATTATACCAATTGGCTTTGCCCTAATTGCTATTCGTTTCTTTTTAAAATTTTTGATCTCCTTTACGGAAGCAGAGGTTAAATGAATACAGCTATTATTTTGGGAATTATATCCCTTGCCGTCGTTGGTACCCCCATCTTTGTAGTAATGGGATTAATTGCCTTAACTGCTTTCACCTTCGCTGATATTGAAGTTTCGGCCGTGGCGGTAGAAATTTATAAGGTAGCGTCTGCCCCAACTTTGATTACTATCCCTCTTTTTTCATTTGCGGGTTATATGATGGCCGAGTCACAAACTCCGAAAAGATTGTTTAAATTGGCCGACAGTGCTTTGGGTTGGCTACCTGGTGGGGTTGCCATAGTAGGTCTAGCAGTATGCGCTTTTTTTACGGCCTTTACTGGTGCATCAGGAATAACTATTGTTGCTTTAGGCGGGCTTCTTTATCCAATTTTAAGAAATGAAGAGTTTTCAGAACATTTTTCTCTAGGATTAATTACTACTTCAGGATCTCTGGGGCTTTTGTTTCCACCATCCTTACCTATTATCCTTTATGGATTGGTGGCAAAGGTTGATATCGATTTGCTCTTTAAAGCGGCAATAGTACCAGGTATTCTACTTATAGTAATTCTGTCTGGATATTCGATCTTTAAAGGAAAAAACCGGAAAAAATCCACCAGGAAATTTAACCTATCTGAATTCCTAACCTCATTTAAAGGAGCCTTTTGGGAAATTCTTCTTCCAATTGCAATTTTAGTTGGAATTTATGGTGGCTTTGCTACTGTTACTGAAGCGGCCACACTGACAGCTGTATATGTCTTTATTATTGAATGTTTTATTTATAGAGACCTTTCATTAACCAAAGATATTCCACGCGTAATTATGGACACCATGTCACTGGTTGGTGCCATCCTCCTAATCCTTTGCTGCGCTATGGGTGTTACCAATTACTTGGTTGATGAACAGGTTCCCATGAAGATTTTAGAGCTAATGAGGCATTACATCAGCTCCAAGTTTACTTTCCTGTTATGTTTGAATTTTTTATTAATTATTGTTGGAATGATGATGGATATTTTTTCGGCAATAATAGTTGTTGTTCCATTGATTTTGCCAATCGCAAAAGAATTTGCAGTGGATCCTATCCATTTGGCCATTATTTTTCTCACAAACCTTGAAATAGGATATTTAACCCCGCCAGTGGGCATTAATTTATATATCTCAAGTTTTAGATTTAAAAAGACAGTTCAGGAAATTGTTGTGGCGACTATGCCCTTTATTATCCTCCTTTTAATTGCACTTCTATTGATTACCTATATTCCTTCCTTAAGTTTGATGTGGATTAGATAAAAGCCTTATCTTATACTTTTTGGGATGATTAAATTTCTCATTATTTTTCTTTCCCTAAATGTATTTGCTCAGGACCAAATGCATTTATATTCCACTACCGTTTTAGGTGAAAGAGATTTTGACCTTTATTTTGGTCCAAATGATCCATTAGTAAAGCGGGGAGGGATTGGAGAATCAGATCAGTTTTTAGATGACTATTTTAGGAAAGACTATTTAAGAGAATTTTCCACGCCTTCGGTTTTTGACCTTTTGGATTTTATTGCGGATGAATTACCTAGAATGTCAATGTGCCCCAATTATTATTTAGGAAAAAACACCCACTCGATGAGGTTTTTGTTTCGTTTATTGTCCTTAAGTTATTTATTTGAAAATTTAAAATCACTAAAAATAGCAAGTTATAATTTAGGATTTGGAGATATTTGCTCTTTAGAATGGGAGGATACTTTCCAAAAATGTAGAGCAACCGAACCTTCCATGGCAAATTTTGTAAAGCGAATTAAGGGCAACCATCTTAAGGATTTTAGCAATAAAGAATTAATTAAGATGAAAAATCAGGAAAGGGATAAATGGTTAAAGGACTTCCATGGAAAGGCCAAAGGATACAAAGATTTAGACCTTGCCCAAAGCAGAATTCTTTATTTTTGCAAGTCCAATAATCTGGATTGCCAAACCATCAGTCTTGAGGATTTAAAATTCGCTTTTCAATTAAGTTGTACAGAAGATCAAAATCTTCTTTTAAATATTTGTTCCAATTCAGACCAATTGTATGGCCTTTCATATGTTAAAGGCGCACCAAAATTAATTGAAGATTCAAATGCATTTGGAAAATTAGATGAGGAAGGTTTTGGAGACAACTGCCTCAAAAGATTTGTTAATGTTTATAGAGAAAAGGAAATAAAAAATTCCTTATTTAGTGTTATTTTTCCCAAAGTTGAAGCCTTGATGGTCAAAGAAAAAAGGGCATACAAGCAAGGTTCACTTTTCGTTTACGGTACCTTAGAGGAATTTGATGTTAAAGGTTTAGAGGGATTTCTTTTCTCACCTAACGAACCTCAACCAAAAATTGAAAAAAATGAACCAATGGTAGTTCAGAAAGAAGCCTCCCTTCCTAAGGAAGAAGCGGTTTCAAGCAAAGGATTGCTGGAAATAGTTACTTCGCTTAAAAACCTCTCCAAAATAGATATATACAAAAATAAAAAAATTAAAACCCAATTTATCCAGACATCAATGACCAGGTTTATGAAGGATTCGGAAAAGGAACCCATAAACATGGATTTATTTAAAAAAGAAGCTGTTTTCCATGAGGAAATAGGGGAAGCTCTTTTAGAGAGAATAGATATCTATTGTAGGAAAACATCTTTCCAAAAACTTAGGGATACAGAAAGTTTTGGAACGAATAATTCACCATTTCCTTTAACCTTTCTGAAGTTCCTTATCGATAATAATGACCAACAATCCTTGAATAATCTCTTGGAAGTAATAGGAGATAAGTTTTACGTCATTAACGATCTGGAAGAAGCCAAAAAGGTTTATTTTATTCAGTTAAAGCGAGAAAGCGATAGATGGCAAATTTATATCCATAAACCCGAAAAAGAATCGGCCCCTAAATTTAAATAGAGGATTATTATGAAGAATTCGGTTTACTCAAAATTATTAATAGTTATATTAGCTATCCTTCCAATAATCTGCCCACCAAGCAATGGAATAATAAAGACTTCACCGGAATTTTTAAAATCTTCTTTAGGAATACCCCTTATTTTTCTTTTTCTTTTCTTAAGTTTTTTTTTAAAGGACAGGCCATCTTTCTCCCAATTCTTTAAAGAAAAAATATCAATTGCCCTCACAGGATTTCTAATTTGGTGTCTGATCACTATCCTTTGGGCAACTAACCCGTTTGAGGGTTTTAAAGTTCTTCTTCCTTGGGTAGCGGGAGGGATAGTATTTTTTCTTATTGCAAGAAATTTTACCCCTAAGGATGACCTAAAATTTTTCCTAAAGGCCATGTTTGTTTCCGGATTTGTGGCCGCAACCATTGGGGTTTTTCAATATTTATTTGGTTTTGATTTTTTCAGCCAGGCTGCAGGACCTGCTTCAACTTTTGGCAATAAGAATATGGGGGCAGAATATATCGTTTTAACAATTCCTCTTGGATTTTATTTCTTCTTTGAAGAAAAAAAGAGATCCGATGAGATTTTTTATCTTTTTATGATTTCGAATATGCTTCTTTACATCTTTTACGTGATGTCTAGGTCGTCATATCTCTCTATTATTGCCCAGACATTATTTTTTGGAGCATTTTGCTATTTCCAATATAGAAAAAATAAAATGGTGCCATTTTTTACCAAATCAAAATCCAAATTGCTTTTAGGACTGATTGTCTATTTATTTTTTGCAATAAATATTTCTCCTTCAGGATATAGGTGGCAACTGGATTCTTATAAGGACCGATTTGGGTCAATCTTTAGGGATGCAACCCTTGAAGCGTTCAAGGGAAATACCAGGATTTCATTTTGGGTAAATTCCCTATTTATGTTAAAAGATAATCCAGTAGGAGGAGTTGGCGTCGGGAACTGGTCCATAGAATATCCCACCTATCATGATAGAGTTATCCCTGATAAAGAATATGATGATCAAGTAAAACTTTATCAATTGCATAACGATTATTTAGAAATTTTTGTATCAACCGGAATTATAGGAGGAATATTATTTCTTTCTTTTATTTTTTTCTTTTTCAGGGAATGTTATTTACTTTTGAAAAATCCGGATTTTAAGGAAAGAAATGCTGTAACCTTTCTGGCCCTAGGATTTTCTGGATTTTTGGTATTTGGAAACTTTAATTATCCCCTCCAAGTTTTTGTAACCATGATTGTTATTTGCTCCTATGCCGGAATGGTAATGGCGCTTAAATTTAACCAATATAAAATCCCAACCAATCCAAAAGATAAAATATTGCCCTACCAGGTGGAAAGTAATCTAAAAATTAAAAGGTTTGTCACCTTGGGATTATTTCTTTTTATGGCCCATGTAATGTATCGTTTTCTTTGGGGAGAACATTATTATCATGAGGCCAAAAAGGGAGAGGGAATCCCCGCTCAAGGACAAATGGCAAGAGTTGGTAAAATGATGGTGGAAAATGCAAAGATTTCCTATGATCTCAACCCTTATTCCTGGAGAACGGCCCTTCTTTTGGGCAAGGGATATTGGTACCTTCATGATGCGGAAAATGCATATCAGGTTTTGAAAAAAGCATTGGAAAACAACCCTAAAAACCAAACCATCCTAAATAATATAGGTGTTTATGCTTTAAATGCTGGGTATCCAAATCGGGCAATTGAATATTGGAGTCGGGTAATAATCAATCATTCCGACAAGGCCTATGTAGAAAAAATCAAATTTTCTATCGATCAGATCAAAAGGCAAATGGAAGCCCAAAAGCAGGGTTCTAATGCTTTTTTGCCTAATTGATAATAATTTTGGAAGGCCTAAGATTGATTAAAAGAGAGGTTTTCCGTGAAAATTACCGATACCGCAGAAGGAATCCCAACACCTACTGAAAATAAAAATCCACCGGCCAAAAAAAGAAGTCCCAAACTTGATCTTTCCTCGGCCGAAATAAAGGATATGGTAAAGATCAAAAGAATGGAAAAAAGTGGTGGAACTAAGCCAATTACCGAAATTAAAGAAGAAAAATTAAAACAGGCATTAGATAACGGAACGGTGGATTTTTCCACTCGGGATCGGGCCGTTTTATCTGAAATTTTAAAGCCGTAATCGAATTTTTCGGATTACTTTTTTAATTATTTTTTCCAAGTCACCAATTAGAATCACCCCAGCACTGTGTTCATGTCCTCCACCACCAAGTTCTTCCGCAATGGAACCAACATCTATGGATTCATGGGAGCGAAGAGAAACCTTTATCTTCCCTTTTTGTTCTCTAAAAAGGCAAGCGACTTGAATATTTTGAAGAATCAAAAGGTTATTAATAAATGAATTGGTATTTTCGGATTTAGTCAGATATTTATTCAAATCGTTTTCGGTAACTACTATCCAGGCAATTTTCTGATCTTTTGTTGCTCCAATGGATGATAAAATTTTTCCCAAAAGCTTCATGTGGGATAATTTTTTGGTGCCATAAATTAGATTATAGGCATTGGGAGGATTAACCCCCGCCTTAATGAGTTTTGCCAATAATTTGTGAGTGTCTTCAGATACTTTGGGATATCGGAAACTGCTGGTATCAATTAAAATTGCAGTATAAAGGCATAATGCGATATCATAAGAAAATTTAACTTTTAAATCTTCAATCAAATTTCCAACTACTTCACCAGTGGCGCATTTATCATCTTCAATAAAAAAATTTTTGGGTAATTTTTTTTTCGTGGGATGATGATCGATAAAAATGATTTCACCAGCTGATTTGGCCAACTTATTCATTTTGGTGCCAATTCTACTTAATGAATTGGTATCCACTATTACCAAAAGGTCACATTTTTTATGTGGAAAACGAGTTTTTACCACTTTTTTTTGATCTAAATACTGATACCTATCCTCAAGCCTCTCTTCATTTATACAAATGGCATTTAGACCCAATTTCCTTAAGGCCAGACAAAGGGCCACTTCCGACCCAATACCATCGGCATCCGGAAAAATATGAGTTGTTATAACTATTTTCTGGCCTTTTTTAGTCAGCTTTTTTAGGAGTTCATGCTTTTTCATTTTTTAAATTTATCGGGTGAAGTACATTTTTTTTCAATTCAAAAAAAATTTGTTATTTTATTAATAATGAATGTAATTGAACTAATTAATGTAACCAAAACCTATCCTGGAACCTTGGCCTTAAATGAAATATCCATGCAAGTAAGGAAAGGCAGTGTACACGGTCTATTGGGCCCTAACGGAGCTGGAAAGACTACCGCTATGAATATCATGGCGGGTCTTACAAAACCCACTTCAGGAGTAGTAAAAATAAACGGTAAAGGTTTAGGATTACTTCCTGAGAATCCACCCCTTTACCCGAACATGAAAGTCGGAGAATTCCTTACCTTCGTTGCCCAAATTAATGGAGTAAATCAATCTGATCTAGAAGATAATGTATCAAATATTGTGGATAAATGTGGACTTTCCTCAGTTGAGGGGAGGTTAATAGGAAACCTATCCAAGGGATTTAAACAGAGAGTGGGAATAGCCTCAACCTTGGTTTTTTCTCCAGAAATAATTATTTTGGATGAACCCACTGTTGGTCTGGACCCTTATTCCATTATGGAAATCAGGGAATTGATTTTCACACTAAAAAAGGATCATACAATTCTTTTATCCACTCACCAATTACATGAGGCCAATTTGGTCTGCACGGATATTACGATCATTTCAAAAGGGAAAATTTTAAAATCCGGTCCCATTGATCAAATTCAACAAAGTATCAGGCCAAGAAAAGTTGTGAGGGCCCTGGTAAGGGATTGGAAGATAATAGATCCCGAAACAGTCCTAAGGGAAGTGAGAGAGGTTTTTCCTTGTGATAATGTAGAAATTCGCACCCAGAATGATGATTCGACAGAATTGAGATTTCTTTCTGCCCCTGAAGGAGATTTTAGACCCCTCATTTCAAATTATCTTTTAAGAAAAAATGTGGGACTTTTGAAATTTGAGGAAGAAAACCTGGATTTGGAAGAAATTTTCATTCGTTCAACCAAAGGATAATACGGTGATTTCAAGAGGAACTTGGGTTTTATACAAAAAGGAAATCAAAGACTACTTCAATTCCTCCAGCATTTATATTTTGGCAGGCCTTTTTATTTTGATTTCTGGATGGCTTTTTTTTAACCATCTTTTGAATTCAAAGGAACCCACTACCTTAACCCTTACCGCAACAGTTTTAATCCCCACATTTGGAAATATAAATTTAATGTTTCTTTTTTTTGCTCCTATTATCACCATGAAAATCTTTGCTGAGGAAAAAAAACAAAAGACCCTGGAACTATTGTTTTTATCCAAACTTACTGATACCCAAATAATCTTTTCCAAGTTAATGGCGGCCCTTACTGTTTCTCTTTTTTTGGTCTCCCTTACGGTGATCTTTCCTATAATTCTTTTTTTATCCGGATATAAGGATTATGGTGTGGTTTTTACCAGCTACATGGGTCTGATCTTTTGTATATCATGCTATCTTAGCGTAGGAATATTCACTTCCTCCCTTACCCAAAACCAAATTATAGCGGCCATTTTAAGTTTTTCTTTCTTAATAGGTTTTGTACTTTTGATTCTTTCGGTAAATACCTCTGAACTTTCCATGACCAAGGATATTTTTAAATATATGAGTGTTCCTTTTCATTTGGAAGGTTTTGTTCTTGGTTCAATTAAAAGTTTTAGTTTTGTATACTTCGCCAGTTTTTGCGGATTTTTCTTTTTTCTGACAAAAAAATCATTAGAAGCAAGACACTGGTAATAGGAGGAGTAATGGCAAGAAGGATTCTCTACAGCGTAATCATCCTCTTATTTATCGTCAATTCAATTACCTGGATAGCTATACCTGAAGAAAAAATTTTGAACTTATCGGCTCTGGGGTTTAATACCTTACTTTCCATCTTGATGGCCATCATCGATAGAGAAAGACTTAAAAAATATCTTTTTTCTCCTCAATTTAAGAATTTTTCAAATGCTTTTTTTTCTGGATTTTTGATTTTTTCCATCCTAGGAATTCTGAATTATTTGGTATTTAAGCACCCTTTCTTAATTGATTTCAGCAAACATAAACTAAATACTCTCACCGAACAAAGTACCAATATTTTAAAAGGCGCCCAGGGAAGAATTGATGCTATGGTTTTTGCCAGAAAAGCTGAAGGGGAAGCCATTTTAAAACTTCTGGAAATGTATAGGATGGTAAAAAGCGATTTTTTCATTGAATATGTTGATATTGATTTAAGGCCAGATTTGGTTAAAAAATATGAAATATCCTATTCCAATACGGTTTTAATTAAATATAAGGAAAGATCCCAAAAAATAATCGCCCAAAATGAATTATCCATAACCAATGGAATAATCAAAGTTACCAGAGAAAAAGATCCTGTTATTTATTTTTCAACAGGACACCAGGAAGGGGATTTATACCGAAAGGATAAGGATGGCTTTTCAACTTTGCATGAGCTATTAACCAAAGCACTTTATGATGTAGTTCCAGTAAATCTGGCCCAATTTTCCGAAATACCCAAGGATATAAAATTTTTGATGATTTGGGGGCCAAGGACTTCCTTTTTTGAAAAAGAAATTAGAGTAGTTGAGGATTTTCTAAATAGAGGGGGAAGGTTAATAATTGCTTTGGATCCCAATTTTACCAAAGATATATTTGTTCCTTTAAGGAAAATGCTTCAAAACCATGGAATAAATATCAATAATGATTTAGTGGTGGATTCATTAAACCATTTTCAGGGCTCCAATGGTTCTATTCCCATCTTGAAGGACTTTGATGAAAAACATCCGGTCACGGCCAATTTTAAGGGTCCTATTTTTCTGCCTTTAACTTCCAGTATTTCTCAAAGTAAGGAAGGAAAATTTACAGTATTAGCAAAGACCACTCAATTCCCTGCCAGTTGGGGGGAAACCTCCCTTAAGGAAATTAAATCTGGAAAATTGACTTTTTCTCAACAGGAAGATCTAAAAGGTCCAGTTACCGTTGCGGCGACATTTGAAGGCGTAGGTAAAATCTTGGCCTTTGGGAACTCAAATTTTGTCGTCAATGGTTATGGCCAATTTGGGCAAAATTTTATGTTTCTCTTGAATGGGATTAATTGGTCGGTTGACGAAGGTAGACTAATTGCTTTTAATAATACTCTTATAGAAAATGAGCCGGTTTTCATCGGTTCTCCGCAATTAGGGGTTATTTTTTATTTCTCTGTTGTTTTTGCTCCTTTAATTTTATTTGGAATGGCAATTTATTTTTATAGAAGGCGATTGGCACTTTGAAAAAGAATTTAATTTTACTTTCGATCTTAACGGCCCTTTTGACCTTTACCTATTGGTTTGAAGAAATTGGCGGAACAAAACGTTTAACTAAAGAAAAGCAGGAAAAAGCTTTATTTCAGAATAAAAATCTTGGATCCCTTACAGAAATTAATTTTCCCAAATTTGGTCTAATCCTAAAAAATGGAAAATATTTTACCAAGGGACAAAACTACCCTGGAGATAAAAGAAAAATTGATAAGATAATTTCCGTTTTTAGCGCTATGGAAGTGGTTTCAGTCATTGAAAAAGAAAAAATTAGAACCCCAAGAAAACATTTTTTTCCTCAGGAAGACTTAATGTTTTCTTTTAAGTTTGAAAGGGGAGAGCTCATATATAGGCTGGGAGCAAAGTTAGAGTATTCTCAAGATTTTTATATAGAAGTAATATATGGGGATCAAAAAAATCTTTTGGTGGTTAGAGATGGTTCCCCCCAATATGGTGTATATCAAGAGAAATCACTGGAGAGATCCTCGCAAAAATATGATCGACTAAAGTTTATCTTGGCACTTAGAGAAAAGGATTTATTTGATACTCACCCGTTTAAAAATTTTCAATTAAAACTAGATAAGGTTTTGGTAGAAAATTTTAGAAATAAAAAATTCCTGATTAATTTTTCCAAAAGGGAAACGGAACCCCATACCTTTAGTGGTTTGTCTTATAAAACAGGACTATTTGAGGAAATGGCGACAAAATTAAATGGGCTTTATGCAATAAATATTCATTTTGGTGTGAAGGATTCAGATCTTTCTTTACTTCAATCCACCATTTATTTACCTCAAAAGGTTCAATTATTTAAAAAACTAAAGGATAGAGAGGGCTACTTTTTAAAGGTTGAAAGTGATAATGATATTTATGAACTTTCCCAAAAAGATTCCACCCTGTTTTTTTCAAATGTCCAAGATTTTTGGAATAAGGAAATTCTAAAAGAAAAAGATTACCATGTTGCAACCACTTTTATTTTCAGAGGGAGGCCCAATATCCCTGTTAAAATTAAGGAATCAAGACCGTTTGAAGTTCAATCCTATGATGCGCCATTTAATTTAAATCAGGATGCCTTTAAGAAAATTTTTTCTCTCCTTCTAAATTCTGCCGAACGGGTTTCTGAAGTGGATCCGGATTTAAAAGGAAAGAAAAGTATCTTTGATATAAAAGTAAATGACCTGCTGTTTAAAATATTAAAAGTTGGAAATGAGCTTTTGTTTGTAAATGAAAAAGAAAATTTGGTGTATATATATGATGTGGGGCCTGGAAAACCCATAGATTTTGCATTTGAGGATTATTTTTACCAAAAAAAATGACCAAAATATTATTTGGATACTTCAATTATTTTCTTCATCCTCTCAAAGTTAACTTTCATTTTAGAAAAAACCGCGAAGATTTTAGGGCCATTTCCACACCATTTTTACTGGATGAAGAGACTTCTCTTATATATGAAGATGATATTTTTCAATTGGATTTTGCCCATGTTCTTTCAATATCCTGGATTTTTGTCATAATAAGCAGCATTTATTCGTTATTCCTTTTAAATTTGGGTGCTTTTCTTCTTAAGATGGTGGATCCAAGCGGAATCCTGGTTAATAATTTGGGAAATCCTAAAACAATTATTTTTTTTAATTTTTTTCAGGTGATTTTTTTTCCAATGGGTTTTTATGTTTTTGCAAAACTATGGGAAAAAATTATTTTATTTTTTGCTTTAATTTTTAATCCGGAAATTGAGGATGCTGAAGCTGTATGCAGCCAGATCGTATCAGTGGCACTTTCGGCACACACTTTTTTATTGGTACCGGTCCTTGGTACCTTTATTTTCTACCTTGCCTTTGCAGTCTATTTATTTGGCGGATTAAAATATAATTTAGGTTTAAAAACATTGCCCGCTATTTTGACCATTTTATCTCCATTTTTCCTTTTAGGATTTCTATTTTTGGTTTTCTTTCTTTTGATTTTTTCATTAATTTTAGGATTATAGTTTGAATCAAAATATCAAAAATATTGCCGGAATGAGTATGAAAGGAGGAAGAAACGATAAATTTTTCTTTTGTCTTATGGAATATTATCCGGCCGAGAATCGATGGTTTCTTAAATCATTGTTTCAAGCAAAAGATGAAGAGCATAAGCAAGGAGATGATGCCATTCATTCATGGATTAATGAGACAAATCTTCAGGGAATGGTAGTGGATTTTCCTCTTAGTACTCCTTTTTGCCAAAAATGTACTTTAACTTGCCCAGGAATTGAGTCATGTCCAGTTCCCGAGGTTAAATCCGTCTTAAATATAATGAAGGATATTTTAAATGATGATAAAGACTTTCAAGCTCTAAGTCCCAAAGATTATGAGAGAAGAAGGAATTTAGATGATCAAATCAGAGGGGCCTCCAATAAAGTTCTTTTATCCAAATCTTTTAAAAGAAGAATAAGAAAGGGATTTCTTCCCTATTGGAATAGAGCAATTGATCTTTGGATTTGGATGAACTATCACGACACCCTCCTTGAGACTTTTGAAATTTCTTATGATTCCTTTGGAAATACAAGCCTGATGGTCCAATCAAGATTTTCCTATTTGAAAAGGCATTTTCCGGAAGGGCTAAACCTTTATGAAGGGAATGGAAAAATTGTTTTGTTAGAACTTTTAAAGGCCAAAATTTTAAAAAAGAATGACCTTTTAAGGCTAAAAGATATTGATGGAGCAGTGGAAGGAAAACTTGAAATTTTAAGGAAACTGGAATCGGCCCTTAATATCTTTATTTATAATTCAGATTTAGAAGTATTAACCAAAAATGTTCACGCCTTTGAATCTTTCCTTCTAGCATTAGCTGGAATGAATATTTATGGAAATAAGATTAAGGAAATTCCCCCATGGGCAATGAATAACTCAGCTCAATTTGTTGCACCAACTTTCCTATAATAAAAACCCAAGGCTATATATAGATAAAGAAGACCTTGAACAAAAAATAATCCATTTAAAAATCCAGATCTTTCAAATAAAGAAACTAATCCAAAGGATAAACAGCAGGGAGCTGCTACCCAGCTAAAAAACTTTAAATAAGTTTTGGTAAATTTTCTATCCAATATGTGACAGACATAAACGACAGCATGGAGAAAAAGATAAAGACCTAAAAGCGCTTTTAAATTTTGAATATTTAGCTGGTAAAGTTGATCCCTAAATTGATCATCGAATGCGTTTAATTCTAAGGGAAAGATACTGCTCATAACTTTAAAAAATAAATCTTTATCTGAGAATTTATTCCAAATATAAAAGCAAATGAGGATATCCCCTAATATTCCATAAAAAATGGTTAAGGTTTTAAATAATTTTGGATTTAACCCAACAAAATGATTTTTCATATGGAATAGGTTATTACTTTAAGGGGGGATTTGTTAAGACCTTAATCTTCAAATAGTCCACGTTTAAGCTTTCTTTCCACATCTTTTTTGGCAGTATCTTCTCTTTTATCATGGAGTTTTTTACCTTTGGCCAAGGCAATTTCTAGTTTAACCAGGGAGTCCTTAAAATAGATGGCCAATGGAATAAGGGTAAGTCTTTTAGTGGCCATCTCATGGGAAATTTCTGCTATTTCCTTTTTTGATAAAAGAAGTTTTCTTCTTCTGGTCTCAGGGTGATTGTGGATATTGCCGAATTCATAAGCTGGAATTGAAACATTATTGGCCCAAACTTCACCATTTTCATCAATCGTTATATGGGCTTCATTAATAGATACTTTCCCGTTTCTAAGTGATTTCACCTCGGTTCCCATTAAAACCATTCCTGCCTCAAACTTTCTCTCAAGGTGAAAATCAAAAGAGGCCCTTTTATTTTTGGCTATGATTTTAATTCCCATTTATTTTCTCAAAAAGATCGATTACTGCATCTAGTTTTAAATTCTCTGCTCTCTCCGTAACTTTAATATTTAAATCATTTAAGGCAGAAATTATTATTTCCTTGGTAAAATTTGTTTTTAAAACATTTCCTAATTGTTTTCTTCTCATTTTAAAAAGGATTCTAAGGAAATTTTCAAAGGAATCAAATTCCTTAAGCGTTACACGGGGATTTTTCTTCCTCCTAAAGCTTAAAACAATTGAATCTACTTTTGGAGGGGGAAGAAAGGCACCTGGAGGCACAAGACATAAAGTGTTAATTTCAAAATAATTTTGCGCTAATGCACCTAATGAGTTCATATCTTTGGTTAAAATTCTTTCTCCCACCTCTTTTTGAAACATGAGAGTCATATACTGGATATTTTCAAGTTTTAGAAATTTTACCAATAGGGGAGAGGCCACATTATAGGGTAGATTTGAAACCAACCAGGTAGGATTAAAAAATTCAAGTTCTTTCTCTAGAGCATCCCCAATAGTTATTTGATCTGGAGAAATTATTGATTTTAGTGTTTCCTCAAAACGGGCGTCCTTTTCAATAACATGATATGGTCTGTTAAGTTGTGCCAATTGTTCAGTTAGAATTCCAGGCCCTGGACCAATTTCTAAAATACCGCATGTAAGTCCAGAATGATCAGAACATATTTTTGAAATAATTTTTTGATCTTTTAGGAAATGCTGGCCCAAATCCTTATTTGCTCTCAATTTCGGCTTCCTTTTGAAAAAATAGATCCTTTTGAATCAATTTTTAGGCACTCAGGGAAAGGAATTGCAGTATCTTTGGCCAGGAGAGCATAATTTGCGATCATGGTTCCGTTATCAGTGCAATATTTAGGAGGGACAAAATGGACTTGGGAAAATCTCTTTAAAAGTTTTTCCCTTAAATAAGAATTACAGGCAACTCCGCCTCCAACCACAATGGGAAGATTTTCACTATTTGCGTAGGTGCATTTCAGTTCTATGGCGGAAACTATGGCATGTTGGTAACTGGCACAAACATCAGATAAGTCCTGAGGTGAAAGATTTGGGTGATCGGCCACAAAAGATCTTATTGAGGTTTTCACCCCTGAAAAGGAAAGATTGCAATCTCCTGAGTTTTTTAAACCTATTGGAAATTCAAATCGCGTTGGATTTCCTTCTTTGGCCAGATCATCAATTATTTTACCACCAGGGTATCCCAGTCCGAGGATTTTTGCTGCCTTATCAAAGGCCTCACCGGCGGCATCGTCTTTAGTTCCCCCTAGCATTTCAAAATCAGTAGGGGATTTAACTTTAAAAAATAAACTATGGCCTCCAGAGACCACCAAACCCAGGTAAGGGTATTTTATTTCTTTAACCAGGTGTATGGCCTCAAGATGAGCATAAATATGGTTTACCGGAACAATGGGGACTCTATATAAAAGAGATAAGGTTTTTGCGGCATTTAGTCCTGTAAGTAGGGGACCTAAGAGACCTGGATGGGTGGTTACTCCAATTAAATCTAAATCCCGGGGAGACCTTTTTGCCTTCTCAAAGACTTCTTCCATTAGGGGAACTAATTTTGCCAGGTGATTTCTAGCGGCTATTTCAGGAACAATTCCTCCCCATTTTTTAAGAAGAAATTCCTGAGAAAAACTTATTTCACCTAAAACCTCCTTCTTTTCATTTAAAAGACAGACGGAGGTATCGTCACAGCTGGTTTCAATGCCAAGGATCAACATAGGCCCTAACCTTAACACATCTTATCAATTAGTCAAAAAATCAAGGACCCTTTAGAGCTTCTTTCGCCCTTTGGGCATTGGAATTGGATGGGTATTTTTCTATAAGTTCCTGAAAAACCTGTTTACCTTCTTCTTCCTTATTTAGCTTTTGAAAGGATCTCCCTAAATAAAGGAGTGCTGATGGATTATGGCTTGAGGTGGGATAGTCGGTGTATAGTCTGCTAAAAAGCGTTACAGCATCCGAATATTTTTTTTCTTGATAGGCAATCATTCCCAAAAAATAGGTAACTTTGGCCTTTTGAAAACTATCTAATTTTCTATCTTCTAAAAGATCGGAAAGAAGCGGTTTTGCCTCTTTCGCATTCCCTTTGTTGTAGAGTCTTATCGCCTCTTCATAGTTAGTTTTTTTCGGTTTTTTTTTTGATGGGGGCTCACCTATTTTAGAAAGTGAGGCAAGAATTTTTTCCAGGTATTCTTTTTGTTCCAAAATTTGCTGTTTAACTAAATCTAGATCTTTTCTTAGTTCTTCTAGATTTTTTTTATTTTGATCGATTTCCTGATTGGTGGTTTGAAAATTTCTATATTCCCTCTCATCAATGGAGCCAATCATCTTGGTAAGCTTTTCTTCTAGCTCCAAGGTTTTTGAGGTATATTCCGCAGAAATTTTTTGATTTTGGGCCAATTGGACGGCCATGGTATCTACCGTTTTGTCCCTTTCAATATCTTCCTGGGTTTTACAAGCTGCCAAAAAAATTAAAAGTAGAATTAATTTTATTTTCATTGTTCTTCTAAAGTGGCCTTTTTAAGGGCGACAAATTCAGCATTTTCCGCAAATTTTTTGGCCAATAGAGCATAATCCTTGGCCTGATCAAAGTATTTTTTTCGGTAGGTCTCTCTTGCTTTTAAAAGATAATACTCGGCCTTTCTGTAGAGTTCAGGGGCAGAAAGATGAGCATTAGCTTCTCTGGCCGCCAAAAAGGCAGCTGCGGCCAAACTCATTTCTTCTTTAGGGCGTGAAGCTGTTAAGCTGCAGGCCCAGAATAAAAGAAGAAATGAGATTTGGAAAAAAATTTTCATTATTTTTTAGTTACTACAAAATTAGCTCTTCTGTTTTGTGACCAGGAAGCTTCATCATGTCCCATTGCAATTGGTTTTTCTTTTCCATAAGAAATGGTGGTTACTCTGGAAGCGGTAATACCCATAGAAGTTAGATAATCCATTACGGCTTTTGCTCTTCTTTCTCCTAGAGCTAGGTTATATTCTACGCCACCTCTTTCATCGCAATGACCTTCAACTTGAACCTCAACCGCTGTATTTGTTTTTAAAAACTCTGCGTTTGCATCAAGGGAAGCCTTAGTATCTGATCTTAATGTTGAAGAATCGAAATCAAAATAAACTGTGGTCAGAGAACCTGCAGTTCTATTATCTGAGTCCCCACTGATGTTTAGTTGAGTTCCACCTTCATCAGTTGTGGTGGTTGTCATTGGCGCCTCGCCTTCAGCTGTAGCTTCTTTCTTTTTTGAAGAACAACCTACTAGGGCCAGAAATGATGAAAGTAATATTATTCCGACAATTTTTTTCATTTTAATCTCCTTATAAAATTTATTTTGATAAATATTATAGGAATAATCATTAAAGTGTAAATAAAATCAGAGACTTTTAAATTTTTTTGCTAATGGTAAAAAAATGTCCCTCCCGTAGGAGGGACAAGAAATTTTTAGATAGAAGTTAGAAGAGTTAAAGATCCAACATAATCTTTTACCCATTGAATAGGTAAGTAAATATATCCGGCATCTTTCCAACAAGCGCCCCAAGAATTTTTAACAACAAAATATCCGCCGCCGGCACCTTGTGGAGCAGTAGCAGGTAGATCTTTGTTTTCTACTACACCAAGAACTGCAACAGCGTGCCATCCTCGGTTGTCTTCATTTGATCCAACGTATTGTGCATATCCTGTCACAGGAGCATTATCAAATGATGGAGTGACGGGAAGGGCCATAACCATTGGTATTTTTAAAGCACCAGCAAGTTTTGCAATGGCCACTGAAGTATCTTTTGAATACATTCCCCAAATTTGGGTTACGCCTTTGATTCCCATCGCATTTTCTGTAACAGATTCCATATAACCACAGAATGTCATGCCCAATAATTTGGAACATACATGCTGTCCTTGGTGATTGGTATCTGAACAATGTTCTCCAGAGTATCCATTACAAGAATTTGTGTAGATTTGGGATGCATCGTTTTTAACTCTTGAATAAGAAGGGTTGTAGTCCCAACCAGCTTCGTATGGGAATCTATAGTTTTTATTAACCATATCTTCCATAATTCCCGCTGTATCCAGACCGTCACCATAAGTGGACGGATACCAAGTCATTTTGGCCCTGTTGTAAAGGGATTGTTCTGATAAATTTATCCACTGCTTATTTTTAACTGCCCAAGCTGATTCGGTAGCTGAAGTTGCGGCAAAAGAAACACATGTGCCTCTCTTCCCTTGGTTTTTTACGCAAGTTGCGAACCATTTAAGAGGATAATTTACGTTATTGAAAATCCCATCTGGGTGGTGCGCACATTTGTTACCTGTTTGGTCTCCCATGGAAGCAGAATTCGCGGAATATCCAATTTCTTTATCACAAGAGGCAGGAAAACCTGCTGGAGGACCAAATAGGGCACCCATCAAATCTCTAATTTTGGAGGTATCAACAACTAGTTTGTTAATTTGTAAGTCGATATTTTTAACGTCCATTCCACCGACTCTAACGGGATCTGTAACGTTATTTTCAACTACGTAACGCTTAGGAAGTTGGGAGTATAATTGATCATAAATTCCAAGTTGATTTTCCTTAGTTCCCCATCTTTTAAGAGAGCTGGCCAATTCTCCAGCAACGAAATCAGGTCCCATGGTTTCAACTTCTTGGGATCTTCCTTGGTTATCAACGATTTTGTGGATGTAGTTTCTTCCAGAAATTAAAACTCCTTGTGCTGGCTTTGTCATTCTAGCAAATTGAGTTGCATCCATTCTGCCTCTGACAAAATTTAAATTTTCCTGGTTTCTTCGGATAATTACAGATCTATTGCTCTCTTCAATTTTTGGATTGTTAAGCATTAGTCTTCCTTCAGCATGGGCCTTTTTGAATGCATCTTCTGGGATTGCTCTTGCGCCTGCAGGTAAGGCAACATTTAGAGCACCAAAAGAATTTTCTACTGAAATGTTTCTAATTACATTTGGATTGATTACTACTGGTGGGACCGGACGGTTTAAAACCGGCAAATCCGCTCGTGCAAAAGTTGATCCTAGTATAAGGATCGCTAAAAGTTTTTTCATTTTTGTCCTCCTTTAAAGACAGATTAATTTTCCAAATTTAAAATCAAATTTTGGTGATTCGGGGTTTTGTGAGCTAACAATTTTGGACTCGACCTCAACAGAGCAGTTTCCACTTCTGATAGTCCAAATTTTATTTATCTTCCCTATTGAAGTAATTTGCTTATCCATCCCCAAAATATTTATTAATTCTGGGTGGTTTATAAGATCTTCAATTTCTTTAACTGAGTGGTAGTATGGAGCTAATGCGGAAAAAGCATTAATAGAGAAAAGAAATAGAATTAATTTCAATTGACGCCCCCTGGTTTAGGCGGGCGTATCTTGCATTAAGTTTTATGCGAAGTTAAGTAGCAATGCGAAATTAATTAAACGAAGAAATTATTTTTCTTAATTGGTTTTGTTGAACGGATCTATTAGGTGCGTTAGGAATACAGGCCAATTTTAAATTTATTCCTCTCTTTGGTATAGAAAGTCCGATTTTTATGGGTAATTTTAATTTTTTTTCTTCAATTTCATCTGCTTTATATAAGGATTTAGTATCTTTTCCAAAAAGAAATTCAAATTTTCCGTCCTGCGTTTTTTTTATAACTAACAATTCTGACTTTCCAAAAATATAGATAAAGTTTTTAGGATCTATTGGGTAGGTGGGTAAATCCATATCAAAAAATTCCTCTCCAAGTCCGGTTTTTGCCATGCACAGAAAATCTCTATTTTTTAAATATGCTAATTCCCCTATGTTTTTAATTAAAGCATCCTCATCTATCAATATTCCCACGGCCTCATTTTTAGCATTAAATCGACATTGCCAATCATAATTACATCTGGTTCCCCAAGAATTTCGCAGGAGATAGTGGCATTTTCCCTGGATGTTTTGCATGCCAATTATTATTGAAGCATGACTACCGCATTCCTCTAGATTTTTGGCCACCATTTGATTGTCATAATCAGGATCAGGTATGCGGCCTTCATAATTTCTATTTTCTAATACCTTGGAACAATAACCTATACCAATAGGTTGGGCCTTAGGTTTTGAAAGCTGAAATCTAATTAAGTCTTTTAGTGCCTCTAAATTTTCGGCCCTGGCAATTATTTCGGTTGGTGGAGGGATTCGTTTTGTTCCTACATATATGCTGGCGGGTTTTTGACATTCAAAAAACAAATCGTTGAAGAATTTTGTAAGGTCCCCATTTTGAATATAAGGCGCTGCTTTTTTTAAAACCTTGGCCAGATTTCCGTCTTCATTAATATTTCGTCCATCATAAAAGCTTATTTTATTGTAGATATATTTTTTCCAAATATTGGCCTCGGACATATTTTGAATAATTTCAGGATCACCAGGAAACTGAGCAAATATAAGTTCAACTATTTCCAAAAATTCTCGAGGATCTAAATTTCTGCCGTAGGAAAATTTGGCCAGACTATCTAAAATTATATCTTCTCTACACATTCCTAGGGCCTGGATTGATTTAAGGTTTCCCGCTATATCTCCCCCCTCTAAGGTCTTTGTTCCATAGTCGGCGCTTTTTTCATGGATTCTACTTAAAAGAGCAGCATATAACGGTGTGCTCAACATTAACTCTTTGGTAACTTTTATGCCCATGGTCTCCCGCCAAAAATCAACCATCTGGACGGCAGTATAAGAGTAACAAATTCCTGTTTTTCCCTGGTCATAAAGGGGCATTTGTCTTAGGTAGTGTCCCCATCTGGTATCTTTTCCTTTAAGTAAAAAAGCTGCCTGTCCCCATTTAGGGTTTAGGGATAAGTTAACATCCCTACAGGGTACTTCTCCAAAAGATAGATTCAAAAAAAGGAATATAAAAACAAGGGGTTTCATGTCTCCTTTTCGGAATAAAATCCCAACTCTATAGATACTAAATAGGATTTATGGTAGAATTCCCAATTGGGGGTGCCCTGGTTTCGACAGGGTGTCGCGATTTTTAACTTGCGTGTCTGGGTTGATCTCTTGGCCCAGTAAAAAAGAGATCAAAACACAAATGCTGAATCTAACGATTTTGCACCAGCTCTAGCCGCTTAATTGCGAAACTAGACTTGAGGGGTAGGCCCCGAGAAACAGAAGCCTACAAACCAGTGGGGGCAACTGGCTAACTTGAACCCTTGGAACTGTCGGGTATACCAAGTGAAAAAATCACCGGGTTTTCACCAGCCTTACAAAGGTAGGTTATCCTTGTCTCTTGGATAAAATCAGAGACTACGCACGTAGTGGGTTATTCTGAGGATACTTTGGACGTGGGTTCGATTCCCACCACCTCCACCAA
>CAYNWL010000010.1:0-67034 GCA_964400895.1 uncultured Bacteriovoracaceae bacterium | reverse complement strand
GCCTTTGATTTATTTTTCGGCACTATCGTAGTCGATAGCAATTCTTGCGCCTTTACCGGCCCTATTTCTTAGATAGTAGAGTTTTGCTCTTCTAGCTTTACCTTTTTGAACAATTTCAACTTTAGCAACATTTGGGCAGTGAAATGGAAACAATCTTTCAACGCCAACACCTGCGGAAATTTTTCTAACGGTAAAGGATCCGTTCATTTTTCCTTTTTCCCTAACTGAGATAACAACACCTTCATAGATCTGAATTCTGGTTTTTCCACCTTCAGTAATCTTAGCGTGAACAGCTACGGTGTCCCCTGGCCCAAACATTGGGAATGATTCAACGTTTTTGTTTGCGTGGTCTGTGTTTACTACATCAACTAAGTTCACAAAAAATCCTTTCTAGGTAACTTCTAGAGGGCCCCCCATTGGTCCATGTGAAGTCACCATTCTAATTCGGTCTAAATAAATCGCTACTGCTGAGCGGACCGATAGATGGTTATAATGGGTAGTACCTGCACCTCTAATTGGCGCCAATTTAAAATCGGCCATCTCAACTACTTCCCGGGCAAGTCCCCAACCTGTTCCAAATAGCAATAATACCGGGGGTTTGTCAATTTCCCATCTGCTATATAAATCTTTTACCTCCCCCCCATGGTTTGTAAAATTGGCCCCAGTAACCACAATCAAAGGTCTTTTTCCAGTTTCAACTTCAATTTGAGAAATTGAATCATGGATCGAATCAACTATGGTGGCCAAACCTAAGGCATCCGTTCGATCGGGGTTATAGGCCAAAGCCATTTCGGTTTCCCAATGACCTAAGATCCGTCCTACCAACTCATGTTGGAGCTTAATGGGGGTGATCAAAAAGTATTTTTTAATATCAAAGGTCTTACAAGACCTTGAAATATCATGAATATCCATATTAGTTACGGAAGTGGTTACAATCTCTCCTCGCTTATTTTGCACTGGGCTATGAACTAGGCCTAAATATAATGGATTCAATTTTGCTCCTCTAAAAGGTCAGGTCTAAATTTTTTTGTAATCCTCAATCTCTCCCCTTCTAAAAATTTGGCCATTTTTTGATGATCGCCGGATAGAAGAATTTGAGGAACTTCCATTCCTTCAAAATTTCGGGGTCGGGTATATTGAGGATGCTCTAAAAGCCTATTTTGAAAGGATTCAGATTGGGCCGATTCCTTATTTCCCAAAACCCCAGAAACAAATCTTAATGATGAATCCAGGATAACCATGGTGGCAAGTTCACCGCCAGTTAGAACAAAATCACCTATGGAAATTTCCTCGTTTATATATTTTTCAATAAACCTTTCATCGATCCCCTCGTATCTCCCACAAATAAAAACCAAATCCTTAGAATCCTCTCCCAAGTGTTTTTGGGCGAATTCCTTGGCATATTTATTTTCCCAAATGGATCCCCTAGGGGAAGTATATACAACATGAAGGTTATTGAGACCTTCATATTTCCCTTGCTCTACTATTCCCATAAGGGCATTTTTTAAAATATCAGCTCTTAAAACCATACCAGGCCCCCCACCAAAGGGAGAATCATCAACTCCTTTATAGTCATTGGGACTAAAATCCCTAAGTGAGAGAGGAATCACCTCAAATTGTTGACCCCGCTTTCCCTTTAAAACGGATCCAATAATCCCCAAATCCAAAAAGGATGAAAAATATTGGGGAAATAAAGTGATAATCCAGATTCTTTTTTTCATATATATTCTGGGAGATTGATTTCAATTCTCTTTTGATGAGTATCTATCACAGGGAAAAAGTTTTTGGTAAAGGGAAGTTCCATTTTTTCCCCTTTTATAACCATGGATAATATAATCTGGGGGCCATTTTCATAGATGGCCAAAACCTTTCCTAACCGAACTTTTGAAGAATGATCAAAAATCTCAAGCCCAATCAAATCAGCTAAATAGTACTCCTGTTCCGAAATTTCAGGAAATTTTTCCCTTGGGTAGAATATTTCCTGGGATTTAAGTGTCTCTGCCTTATTTCGATCCTCAACTCCTTCTAAATAAACAATTACCTTGTTTCCAAAGGAAATTTCCTTGATTAAAAATTCTACCCCATTGGAATCTTTGGGTTTTATAAGGACCCGCTCCCCTGCCTTAAGAATCGATTTATTTTGGTTAAAAAGGGTAAAAACTACACCACCTGAAATCCCATGGACCCCCGAGACATATCCCAATTGGACAAACTCAATATTATGGTGCATTAACTTTGACATTAATAACCTTTTGTATTGGCAAGGATTATTTGTCAATCAGGATAAGGAAAACCTATGAAAATTATATTTTTAGGCCTTTTATTAAATTTATCTGCTTTTGCAAAATTACCTACCATTCCCCAAAATTGCTTTAGCGAAAAAGTTTATTGCTCAACCTGGGAAGTACTTCAAGATGAAACCACCAAAAAGTTTATTCGAATAAACTTTTTTGCGGAACTTTCCAAAGATCTTTATCCCTCATACCAGGATATTGAAAAATTATACATGAATTTCCCAGAATGGATTGAATATGGAAAGGATTCAACATCCATAAAAATTACTTTATCTAGGGAGGCCGACCATGGAGTTAATAGTGATGAGCTTCCTTTCTTATCCCATGAGGCCCACTATGTCCTAAGAGGCCCACCTCCAGTAAATTGGGTAAAGGTTAAGGAAATAACCGTATACCAAAAAATCCACCCAGTTGATAATGCTCTTTCCAGTTGGCTCTTTGATCTTAAAAAGGATTATCCGGCACTTGAAGGTGTTAAGGGAAAAAAGGGCGAACTTCATATTACATTTAATGAAGAAAAAAACGTCTACGAAGTTTTTGTGATCGTAGATATTTATCCGGCAATTGCCATCCTTCACAAATTGGCCGCTCCTTATATGGAGGCAGGATTTGTTTCCATGTTTTTGGGAATGTTTGACCTAAATTAAATTCGCTTATTTCTCAAATAATGACCTAAAAAATAATTTTGGGCAGAAAAGGCCTTATTGGTCTTTTGAACCAGTCGATAATCACCATTCTCATCACATTTCCAAAGTTGCAAATTATCATTAAAAACGGTTTGCAAAATTTGATAAAGATTTTTTTTAATATTTTTATCTAAAACCGACGAGACTACCTCTACCCTATTTTCCAAATTTCTATGCATCCAATCCGCAGAACCCATATAAATTTTCCCTTCATGTGGATCCTTTGCCCCATTTCTAAAATAATAGATTCTGGAATGCTCTAAAAATCTACCTACTAATGAATAAACATTGATATTATCTGAGAGACCCTTTACTCCTGGTCTTAAGCAAGAAAATCCCCTTACGGTCAAATTTATTTTTACACCGGCCTTGGATGCCTCATATAGAGCATTTATTATATCGATATCTTCAAGTGAATTAAATTTGGCCAAGATTTCAGCGGGCATACCAGCTTTTTTATTTTTAATTTCATTTTTAATCATTCTCAAAAAATGAGATTTCATATTAAAAGGGGCCACTAAAAGGTACTTGTAATTTGTCTTAAATGATTTTCCGGTCAAATGATTAAAAACTTCCATTACTTCGGAACAAATTTTTGGATTTGCGGTAAAAAGTCCTAAATCCTCATATACCTTGGCAGTATAAGAGTTATAATTACCTGTTCCTAAATGGGCGTATGATTGCAGCTTTTCTCCTTCTCGCCGAACTACCAAGGTCATTTTGGAGTGGGTTTTGGATCCCAAAATACCATAGATGACATGAATTCCTTCGCTTTCAAGTTTTTGGGCCCATCTAATATTTTTTTCTTCCTCAAATCTTGCCTTGAGCTCAACTACGCAAACTACCTGTTTTCCTTTTTCGGCAGCCATTAGGAGAGGTTCAATTACTCTCCCAGCAGCATCGGTTCGATAAAGTGTTAATTTAATGGCCTCAACATGGGGGTCAGTACATGCTTCTCTAATAAAACTTTCCACGGAGGTGTTAAAACTTTGATAAGGGTGGTGGACTAACACATCTCGATTTTTAATTCGGGAAAAGATATCTAAATGTTCCCCTAAGTGCTCAATGAAATCAGGAGGTGTGATAGGATTAAAACCTTGAAATTTTAAATAATCCTTTTGTTCGAGGGTATAAATTTCTTTGAAATTTGTATAATTTGGAAAGCAGAAGAATTCATAGATACAATCATCGGTTACATTTAATTCCGTTTTTAGAAAATTTAATATCCACGGGTCCGGATTTTTTTCATGCTCCAATCTTATAATAGGAGCAAATTTCCTTTCCTTTAATTCCTCCTCTATACTTTCCATTAAATCCGCTGAAGTTTCCTCTTCTGGGACTATTTCAGCGTTTCTAGTTGCCCGGAAAATTAAATGTGCTTGTATTTCCATACCCGACAAAAGCATATCAAGATTATTTATGATCAATTCCTCAATGCTTATAAATTGGAATGTATTAACCTTGGTTGGCCGGACCCTTATCCATTGAGAAAGAGTGGTGGGGATTTTAATCCTTGCAAATTGTTTAGTTTTTTCACTGGGACTCTTGTAAGAAACGGCCAGGCTTTTGGAAAGGTTTGATATAAAAGGGAAAGGATGTCCGGAATCAACAGCTAAGGGTGTAAGCACAGGAAATATATTGTTTCGGAAATAATCACTTAAATATTTTTTCTGTTTCGCTTTTAAGGCTTTCCATTGCACAAAAAAAATATTTTCCTTGGCAAGTGAAGGAACCAACTCATTATCGAAGGCCTCTCTAAGGTAACTGAACTGTGATAAAATAATATCTCTAATTTCCAAATTTTTCTGTTTTGGTGTTTTACCATCAATTGTAGGAAATAATTTTTTATTTTTGATTGCTTCGTTTAAAGGACCAATCCTTTTCATGTAATATTCATCTAGATTGCTAATAAAAATTTCGGAAAAACGCAATCTTTCTAACAGAGGATTTCTTTTATCCGCCACCTGGTGGAGAACCCTTTGGTTAAACTGTAACCATGATTTTTCCCTATCTAAAAAATTTTCTGGATTTATCGAATGATGGTGGTAGGAAATTTTTGGTTTTTTCATAAAAAATTCTTTTTACGTATCATTTGCCAAATAATACCGTGTATTAAACCTAGGTCAGGTAGAAATATCTTTTCAAAATTTCCCAAAGTCATTATTCCATGAATTATTTCTAGTGCACCTTCAATAACTTCTGCTCTATCTTGATTAATTTCTAATTCTTCCATCCTTTTTTTTATGCTCAATGCCTTAACTCTATCCAAAATTAATTTAACTTCCTTAATTTTAGCAAAATCCTGACTTGATTTTTTGGTTATCTTCTTCCTTAACTTCCCTAAGGCCCTTAAATTGCCACCCGTACCAACTAAGGCCAAGTTTTCCTTTGTAGGGAATTTGGAAAAAACTTCCTTTATACTCTCCATGGCCTTAGTCACCATTTTTTCATATTTCTGATTTGATTCATCTTTAGCGTTCATTAAACGAACTGTACCAACATTTATACTTTCACTAACCAAGAGACGCTTATTTTTGATCAGATTAAACTCAAGACTTCCTCCTCCTAATTCCACTAAAAGGAAGGGGTGCTGGCCTAAATGCCAGGAATTTTCAAAGGCGCTATAAATTAGCTTGGCCTCTTCTTTACCACTTATTATTTCTATTTTAATGCCAGTAAAATCAAGCAATAAATTTCTTACAAACTCACCATTTTTGGCCTCTCGAAATGCACTGGTTGCAACTGCCCTAAAATTTTCCCTTTTTACCTGGTATTTATTAATTATTTCTTGGAAATGATAAAACAGCATTACGAGGCAATCTACCGTTTTTTTAGTAAATTTTCCCTCAACAAAAGCATCTTTTCCCAAACGAAGAGGTGCTCTCTCCCGGTATAGGATATTAAGCCGTTTTTTGGTATTTATTGTGGCAATGGTTAATCTAATGGCATTTGATCCAATATCTATTGCGCCCAAAATTTCATTCATAAAAACTTTCTCTTTAATAAATAATTAACTCTACGATGCGAGAGATCAAGTTAATATTTTATTTGAGCAAATAATTCCAATTTAAAATTTTTTAAAAAAATTAAAGGGGAGGAGAAAATAGTTTTTGAGATAAATATTTAAAGGGTTTTGCTGAATTCTGGGTTCCCTAAAATGGAACTCTCATCAATTGCCATACAGATATTTCTTATAAAATGTCTGCCGATAGAAGTGGCCTGATATAAATTTTCTTTTTTAGTTAGCAGCTGACTTTCAATTAAATCTTTGATTTTTTCCTTTTGAAAGGTGAATAGGTCACTATCATCGATTTTGGTTTCAAATTTACACATCATTTCTAAAATTTTTTTCCGAAGAAAAATCTCTCTATTTGTTAATACGTGACCAAAAATTATTGGAGATTGGCCAAATAAAACTTGGTCCCTCCAAACCTTATAATCTTTTTGGTTTTGAGAGAATGCTGTCCAAGCATCCGATAGGCTTGAAGGACCAAGTCCAAGTAGGACTTTGGATCTCTGGACCGTATATCCCATGAAATTACGATGCAGCTCCTTTTTTGTGTAGGATTTATATAAGTTATCTTCGTAGAGCGCAAAATGATCCATTCCAATTTCAAAATAACCTGCATTTATTAAAAGTTCTCGGGCCGTTTGATGGATGACCATCTTCTCCTGCGAATTTGGAAGCCCATCTTTTTCAAGAAGTTTCTGGGAAGGACTTTTTTTAGGTACATGCGCATAACTATAAAATGCCAAACGAGTCGGCCGCATATCTACAATATTATTTATTGTTTCCTTAATGGAATCTACTGTCTGAAAAGGTAAACCGTAAACCAAATCCATATTTATAAGATTAATCCCATTATCATTTAAATCCTTCACTACTTTTTGGACCAATTCAAGAGGCTGATCCCTGCGGATACTTTTTAGCACCAAAGGGTTGGTATCTTGAATGCCAAGACTTACCCGGTTAAATCCTAGGCGAGAAAGATTCGCACTATGATCAGAGGTTGTTGTCCTTGGATCCAATTCAATCGATTGTTCAAAAATTTCCCTATTAATATTTAATTTGGGTGAATTTAGAATGGGATCAAGCAGCCTTTCAAGTTCAGATGGTTTTAACCAGGAAGGAGATCCGCCTCCAAGATGAATCTCAAAAAAATTAGTTCCTTTAGGAATCATTTTCTCATAAAGAAAAAACTCCTTATGAAGTGCATCGATATAATCATCGGCATGGGAATAATTCTTTGTGATCATTTTATTACATCCACAAAATGCGCACATGGTTTTGCAGAAAGGAACATGGATATAGATGGAAAGACCCGACATGGGATCACTTATTTTTTTTTGGAAATGGGAATACCATTCTTTGGAGTTTATTCCTTTCCATGAAGGAACCGGCGGATAACTAGTATAACGCGGCCCAGGAACATTATATTTTTTTAACAAATTTAACATAGCTGCATTTTGTTATATCTCATAAAAAAATAAAATGAGGAGGATCAGTTTTTATGGCGTTTCTGTTTAAGATTGTTGTTTCCTGATCGATCTTATAGAGTACGCATGTGAAAAATTTAACATACATTGCCGATGTTATCATCGCTGGGGGTGGCCTTGCCGGAATTGTCACCGCTTATGAAATTATTGATACCTCCAATAAGAAAGTTATTTTACTGGAAAAGGGAAATGAAAAAAATTTTGGAGGACTGGCAAAAGAATCATTTGGAGGAATCCATCTCATAGATACACCTCATCAGAAAAAAATGAGAATAAAAGATAATCCTGAACTCGCCTATGAAGATTGGCTCACCTACGCAAAATTTGGCCCCCAAGACCATTTACCAAATGAATGGGCAAAATTTTATTGCCAAAATTCTTTGAAATATATCTATGAATTTCTCGATCAAAAAAAGGTAAAATTTCTTCCCATCGTTAATTGGCCGGAAAGAGGAGTTTTCCTTCCAGGAAATTCAGTACCTAGATGGCACATAACATGGGGAACTGGTTATGAAATAATTTTTCGTCTTCTTAACGCATTAAATGGGCATAGAAATAGAAAAAATCTAGAGATTTATTTTGAACATGAGGTTTCAGGAATTGAAATCCAAAACAAAAAAGCAGTTGGTGTATTTGGACCTAACTATGAGGCCAAAGCATCCCAAATTGTAATTGCCTCAGGAGGAATTTGCGGTGGTGATTTAACCAATGTAAGGAAAAACTGGTCAAAAGAACTAGGTCCAGAACCAAAGATTCTACTTAACGGATCCCACGAATTTGCTGATGGCCTCCTTCACGATGAAGTAAAAAGAATTGGTGGAAATGTAACTCATTTAGATAGGCAGTGGCATTATGCTGCCGGAATTCATCATCCAGCTAAAAAAAGACCATTTGATGGGTTAAGTTTAGTTCCCCCTAGAAGTGCCTTGTGGATGAATGCCAAAGGAGAAAGAATTGGACCAGTTCCTCTGGTGGGATACACCGATACCAAATTTTTGGTGGAAAATATCCTTAGACAACCTGGTCAATATTCTTGGCAGATAATGAACAGAAAAATTGCCTTAAAAGAACTCGCCGTTTCTGGGTGTGATTATATGAAGGCATTTAGATTTAAAAGTAAATTAATGCTTCTTAAACATCTTCTTTTTGGAAATAAAGAATTGGTAGACAGATTAATATCTGAATGCCCCGATGACTTGGTGGTTGCAAATACCCTCCCTGAATTAGTGGAAAAAATGAATACCAAAGGAATCGATGGCCTAAAGGTTGACCTTAAGATTATTGAACATGCAATTAAAAATTATGATGCCCAAATCGATCGAGGTGAGGCGTATCATAACGACGACCAATTAAGAAGACTTGCCAATTTTAGGAGCAATAAAGGTGACCGAATCCGAATATGCAAATACCAAAAAATTCTAGATAAAAATGCGGGTCCTTTAATCGCGATAAGAGAGTTTATTTTATCCAGAAAAAGTCTGGGAGGAATACAAACTGATTTGAACTGCCGTGTCCTTAGGGCCGATGGTACTTATATTGATGGATTATTTGCAGTTGGTGAAGCTGCTGGGTTTGGTGGTGGAGGAATTCATGGTAAAGGTTCACTGGAAGGAACTTTCCTAGGTTCTTGTATATTAACTGGGCGGGTAGCAGGGAAGTTTATTACAAAAGGATATTTATGATTGAAACACAAAATAATGTTAGGAGTTCTATGAGTAAAAATTTAAGTGGCGCAGAGTTAGTTAGGTATGCCCTAGAACAAATGCCTATTTCCCATACATTTGGAATTCCAGGTGTCCATAATACTGAAATTTATGATGAGTTAAATAAATCTGAAAAAATCAATCCAGTTCTTGTCACCCATGAAGGTGGTGCCTCATTTATGGCCGATGGAGTTTCAAGAACAGGAGAAGGAAAAATTGGTACTTTGATAATCGTGCCTGCAGCAGGGGCAACCCACGCCATGAGTGGGATTGCAGAAGCGTTTCTCGATGGTGTGCCTATGCTGATTATAACCGGAGGAACACGAACAGATATAGATTATATTTATCAAATCCATGAAGTGGACCAAAAAAAACTTTTATCCACAGTTACTAAAGGTGTTTGGAAAATTAATTCTCATTCAGAGATCGTCCCAACCCTTTTTAAGGCCTATGAAACAGCAATTTCAGGAATGCCGGGCCCGGTTTTAGTGGAAATTCCCGTTAACGTTCAACTTTTTAAGGGTCCAGTTGACTCTCTCCCAATTTTTAGGCCCTATAAAAACGACTTTGTATTGGAGGAATCGCTGATAGAGCAAGCAGTATCACTTTTAAAAGATGCAAAACATCCAGGAATTTTTGTAGGTTGGGGGGCAGTGGATGTCTCTAAATCGGTAGAAAAAATTGCTGAATTATTGGGAGCACCAGTATCGACCACCCTTCAAGGGTTTTCATCTTTTCCTGGGAACCATCCTCTACACACAGGAATGGGATTTAGTAAAGCAGCCGTACCTGCAGCTGAAAATGCCTTTAAGGATTGCGATTGCCTGCTTGCTATTGGAACAAGATTTGGTGAAATACCTACCGGATCTTTTGGTTGCAATGTTCCTGAAAATTTAATCCATATCGATATAAACCCTGAGGTTTTTAATAAAAACTTCAAGGCAAAAGTTGCAATAACCGGAGATTCAAAGTTTTTAGTTCCAAGACTTTTGGAAAAAATCCAGGAAAAAAATATTAATGAGGAGGCCAGAGGAAAATCTATTGCCACTGAAATTGCCAAGGATAAGGCAGCTTATAAAAAAGAATGGAGTGAACATCTAAATGAAAGGGTAAATCCAAGCCTATTTTTTGATGAACTTAGAAAACAATTAAAGGATGATGCAATAATAGTTTTAGATGATGGCAACCATACATTCCTAACCGCAGAATTATGGGAAAACCGAAATCCTCGAGGCCTAATTTCTCCTACCGACTTTAATTCAATGGGCTATTGTGTGCCTGCTACAATCGGTGCAAAACTAGTTAACCCCAATAAACAAGTTGTAGGAATAGTCGGGGATGGTTGCTTTTTAATGACGGCGATGGAAATCATTACTGGTTCAACACAAAATGCCGGAGTGATTTATTTTGTGTTTGCTGATGGAGAGCTCTCACAGATTTCCCAAGGACAGGAAATTCCCTATAATAGAAAGGTCTGCACCATTTTGGGAAATATCAAACTTGAAGGTATCGCATTGGCAACTGGTGCAAAATATCTTTCAATCAAAAATAACAAGGAAATTTCGAAGGGAATTTCTGATGCTCTAATAACCAGTGAAAAAGGACAGCCGGTAATAGTAGATATTTCTATTGATTATTCTAAAAGGACTCGATTTACTCAAGGGGTTGTAAAAACGGTTCTAAAACGTTTTCCTCTAGGGGATAAATTTAGGTTCATAGGTAGGGCGATTTGGAGAAAAATTACGGGTTAGCGTGATTTACAACGGACCCTAACTTTGTATTTTAGATCTTCAAAAGAAATATCCTGAAGCGATAGGGGGATATTTACCATGGAGCTTGATGCACCTTGAACAAATCCCCCTATCCTTGGGTCCTTAATAAATAATATATATCTGTATCCAATACCTTTTGCACCAGCATTACCACCATGGTCTGCGACTATGAAGGTCTCCAAATTATCAAATGGGATTAAAAGAGAATAGTTATCATGAAGGGTGAAAATTCTTACTTCACTTCTGACCCCTCTCCAAACTTTACATTCAACCGGTTTAATCTTATCAGAAACATCTGCAAAGGCATTAAACGAAATAAGGATTATAAATAAAATTAATTTTCCCATAATAAATCTCCCGAAATAATCTTTACATTAATTCGGAATTATTTGGATATAAACTTAGATAATATTTTTGGTGATTTAAGAAGGCCTTGAACAATCTCAAGGCCATTTTGAATACTAATCTTCCTTCTCTTCTTCGCCCTCTTCCTTCATTTTTTCTTTAGGGCAATATCCTTTATCCATGTCAGAACCCATTTCCCCACCATGGTGAAATTTCATCATATGGTGGCATCTCCAACAGGACATTTTCTTAACACCTACAGCGGCAGTACTTAAAAAAACTAAAATGCCCGCAATGGATACAATTAGACCGCCCACTTTTAATGGTTTGGAATTTTCTTTTTTGGAAAGATGTAGAAAATAAAACCCCACGGCCAATACAAGTAACTGAAATGCCAAAACCATTCCTAATTTGGCGATAAACATAATAAATCCTCCTTGATATTTATTGTTTGAATAATTTTAAGGGAATTTTGAAATAATTCAAAGCAATTTAATTTTCTTTCCCTAACTTATTTGCCAGTCTTTCCAAAGATAGACCGTGGTATAAAAACTGGAAAAAACCCTTTAATCCCCTTATCTCGTAAACGGCAAGAATAAGATTTTTAAAGTGGTTATGCTTTTCCTTGTTGTAGGGAAACCATTGGGATTCAATTTTTGAACTGTTTTTATCAATCAAAATTGATTTTGAATTTGAGAATGCCTCAAACCCCATATATCCTTTATAACGGCCAAATCCGGAATTTTTAGTTCCTCCGAATGGAAGATTTGCATTCCCTTCGGTCAACATTACATTGTTGATAGATACATTTCCCGTTTTAATTCTTCTGGCAACTCTCATGCACCTCTTTAGATCCTTTGACCAAATACTTACTGAAAGCCCGAATTGGGAATCATTCGCCATCTTTACTGCATCTTCTTCATTTTTAAAGGAATAAATTGGGATAATAGGCCCAAAGGTCTCTTCATCATAGACCATCATATCCCTTGTCACACCTTCTAAAATTATTGGAGGAATTTCATTTGATTTCCTATCCCAGTTTTCTCCGGTAAGTTGTTTGGCCCCTTTTGCCAAGGCGTCTTCCAAATGGTTTCTAACGATAACAACTTGTTCTTTTGTTACCATTGGACCAATTTCCACTTCAGGTTCTTTTTTGAAAGCAACTCTTATTTTTTTTGCTTTTTTAACCAGCATATCCTTGAATATGGGATAAATTTTTTCTTGAACCATTAACCTTTCTACTGAAGTACATGATTGTCCGGAGGCAATAAGTCCTCCCCAAAGAGCTCCTGAAGTGGTTCTATGGATATTGGCATCTTCAAAAACAATCATTGGATCTTTACCACCAAGCTCTAATTCAACAGGAATTAAATTTTTTGAGGCCCTGGCCATAATTTCTCTTCCCGCCTCAACAGACCCAGTAAAGAAAATTTTATCGGGTCTTCCATCAATTAATGCCCTTCCAACATTGGCATCCCCATAAACAATTTGGACCCATGAAGGATGAAAACCTGCTTCTGCAAATACTTCCTCTACCAAACCTTTAAGTGGAGTGACCTCGGAAGGTTTAAAAATTGTCGCATTTCCGCAAATAAAGGATAGGGAAGATTGAACCACTGCCTGAAAAAAGGGGTAGTTCCATGGTGCAATCAATAAAACTGTTCCTAAGGGTTCTTTAATTATCAAAGATTTCTTTCCCATCAATGCTATAGGTGTAGGAACTTTTTTATCCATCAGGTTTTTTTGAACATTTTTTTTCAAATATTCCAAGAAATCTATTGGGCCATATATTTCGGAGGTAATTAAGTCTGTTGGACTTTTAAAAGTTTCATTTTGAAGGTATTCCATGACCTTATCTTGTTTCTTAAGCAAAACTTTTTGGAGTTTATCAATAAACATTATTCTTTGATTTAAGGAAAGTGCCTTAATTTCTTCCTCAGCTTTTTTGGCCTGAGTAAATATCCTACTATAATCTTTTAAAGGGGAGGTTTCAGTGGTCGTAGACATCATAATTAGGTCCTCATTTTTTTTCACTCAACATAGAATAAAGAGTGGATTTTTTCATTGTGCAACATATAAAGTCTTATCAAAATAAATTAAATATACTCCGTCCATGATTTTAAAAAATAAGGAAATTATAGATAGACCTTTAGAAGAGGTTTATAACTTAGTTAGGGATGACCTTCCTAAAATAGTTCCATATCTCCCTAACGTGGAAAAAATTCAGGTTAAATCCAAAAAAAAGAAAGAAAATAAAACCCTGGTGACCAATCACTGGTTTGCCAAAGCAGAAATCCCTTCTTTAATTAAAAATATTTTAAAACCTGATTTTTTTTCTTGGAAGGATAAAGCTGTTTGGGATGATGAAAAACACCAGGTTGAATATACCTTAGAATCTTTTTTTCTAAATGATCTTTTTAAAGCGAAAGGAATCAATACGTTTAAAGCAAAGGGAGAAAACAAAACAGAATTTACCATCAATTGCGAAGTTGAACTTTATCCAGAAAAAGTTCCAGGTGTTCCCAAATTCCTTGCAAAAAAAATAACACCAATAATTAATTCTCTTCTGGAAAAAATAATCGGGCCAAACCTTTCCTCTTTAGGGAAAGGTATTAAAAAATATTACCAGGAAAACTAAATAAATTTCCTTTTGGTATTCTAAAAGTATTTTAATCAAATTCCGTTAAGAAAAAATAAGGATTTTTATGAAAATTTTATTTTTTCTTCTATTGTTTATAAATATTGGACTTACCCAAGAAAGAATTAAATCCCATCATGGAATTCCACCTCTTCCCTATCCAAACTTCGTGGATCTCAGCAAATATGCTGGAAAATGGAATGTGATCGCAAGCCTTCCAAAATTCTTCCTTAAAGGGTGTATAAGGCAAACCGCTGAATATAAGGTTTTATCCAAAAATTCTATGAGCGTTTTCAATACTTGTATAAAGGGTAATGGAAAGATCTCAACCATAAAAGGCAAGGCAATCGTGACAAATTTCTATACCAATGCGGAACTTGAAGTTTCTTTTGAAGCATTTTTTACCAAAATTTTTCGAAGCAAAGGTGACTATAATATTATACAGATCGACCCAAATTATGAATTTGTAATGGTAGGAAGTAAAAATCGAAAATCTCTTTGGATTATGTCCAGAAAAACAATTATTCCTTTAAATATTTTAAATAATTATGTTGCTTTGGCAAAAACAAGTGGTTTTGATGTTAGTAAATTAATTTTTTCCAAATTTTAGGTGGCCCCAGCTATGAAAAGCATTTTTTTTCTTTCTTTTATTTTAAGTTCGGCCTTCTCAATGGGGATAAAAATACCTCCAGATGCGTCCCCAGATTGTTCAAGAAATCCTGGTTCCAGACCTTTTCCCTACCTATCTGCAGGTGTAAAAAATAAGGACATGCCAATTGATCATTTGGTGGTCATTATGCAGGAAAATCATTCTTTTGATCAATATTTCGGACAATTAAGTCAATCCAAATACTATGGTTCAAATGTAGATGGATTTAAAAATACTTATTTCAATACGGATTTTATTTTTAGAAAACAATATCCGTATCACTCCAACACCCTTTGCCTGCCCGATCCCAAGCACCAATTTATCGATATGCATTTGGCCTGGAATAATGGAATGAATGATGGATTCGTAAGATATCCAGGAGGAGGATTTGGAAATTTCGTCATGGCCTATTTTGATGATAGAGATCTCCCATTTTATTATTCACTTGCTCAAAATTTTGCTATAGCCGATCGTTATTTTGCATCAGGCCTGACAGGAACCCATCCTAACCGCATGTTCCTTCTTTCCGCGACTGCAAATGGGGAAGTAGATAACCATGGAAGAAATTTAAGTTGGAAAACAATTTTTGAAGTTTTAAATGAACATAGAATTTCCTGGAAATATTATCGGGATGGAGAAGGATACCTTTTTCTATTTAAATCCTTTCATGATCGAAATTTTGATAAAATTAAAACCATCAAAGATTATCATGATGATATTCAAAACGGCACTCTACCGACCGTGGCCTTTTTGGATGCTCCTTGGGATGTAACCGATGAACATCCAGCGGGGGGAAATATCCAAAAAGGACAAAAATGGGTTGGCGATAGGATTGCCCACTTGATGGCCTCTGATCTTTGGAAAACATCGGCCATATTTTTAACCTATGATGAAGGCGGTGGTTTTTACGATCATGTACCACCTCCAAAAGCTTGCAAACCTGATAATAAACTAAATAAGATCGGGCCATGGCAACCTGATCGATATGGCTTTCGAGTCCCATTTATAGCCATGTCTCCCTATGTAAAGCGACATTATGTTTCCCATATGACTTATGACCATACTTCAGTTCTTAAATTTATTGAAACCTGGTGGAATCTACCTGCATTAACCAAAAGGGATGCTAATGCCAACAATCTTTTGGATTTATTTGATTTTAAAAAACCAAAATTTATTAATCCACTACCCTATTTAACAAAACCAGTTATCGATCCTTCCAAAGAGTGTGTTAAACCAAAATAAAAATTATCAGGGATAAACCTCAAAGCTCGAAAGCTTTTTCTCAATCCAAAAATTGGTACTGTCCTTTTTTTCCTTGATGGTGCTAAACCTATAAAGACTAATGTTTATCCTAATAAACTTAGGAGGGTGGTATATGAAAGGGTATTCTCCCAAAAGGGATTCAACGTTTTTATTTCCTTTAAAAAGCCCATTCAAAAAATCATTAAACCAAGGGGAAAGATTTTCAGGATTTAGTGCCAAAAACCACATTTGCCAATCAAGCCTAGGCTGAAGTGGTGCTATCTGAAGCCCTCCAACTTTGGGATCTTCGATTTTATATTTGAAGGGGATTTTTTTCCACGAAATGCCATCAATAGAACCCTCAAGATTTATTTCATATCGCTTAGTGGTCATTTTTGCAAAAAGGCCATAGGAATTAATCAGGCAAAATTGGGGAAAAAATCTAATAGATTCAAATTTTTTAAAAAACAAACCTAGGAAACGAATAATATTTCCAACCAATAAAACCCCGAAAATTATTTCGAGCAAAATATTTGAACTGGTTTGATTTAGAAATTTTAAAGGATAAAATAAATCATTAATTAAAAAGAAATGAAGAAGGATTGTTAAAAAATTGAAAAAACAAAAATTACCTGAAAGTATAATTAATACCTGAAGAGAAACTCCTAATATAAAACCCCAGAACTTAAAATTTGAAGGCCCAAGGTACGAAAAAGGAACGAGAAGCTCCAAAACCAATACCATAAGGGTTATAGGCCTATAAAACCAAAGGGAGAATTGGTGGAAATACCATGATAAAGGATTGGGCAAAGGCTGGGTTTCAAAATGATATTTCATACTGGAGAGATTTCGCCAATTTTTATCCGTCCTGATTTTGGAAAGTCCCGATGAAAAGATAAATCTGAAAAGAAAAAATTGAAAACAAATCACTCCAATTACTGGAGGGATTTTAGAAAAAGAAAGAAAAAAGGCATAGATTGATAACTCTAAAAGCAGAATATCCCACTGATACCTTAAAAATTCCCCTCCAAGATTTATAAAAGAAAGATAAATAACCCAAAGGATCAGAATATTTAAGGGTGCTAGTACTCCAGCTATTAATAATAAGGCGGAAACCATACCTATTACAGTGGAAAGCTTAATAAATAAATTATTTGATTTAAAAAGAAATATTGAAGGATTTTTTAAAAAAGCATTTTTCCCCAAATTTTTTTTTACGTAATTTGCCAGATTATCTAAAGGTGAAATTCCTGTTGTAAAATAAAGAGCATCAACTTGTTGGAAAAGGGATAAAAAAGCGATAAACCAGATAATTCCTAATCCCTTTAGGAAAATTAAGGAACTAATAGCATATTTTGCTTCAAAGAAACCCATTGTTTAATGGAACCAATTAATTTTTAAATTGTCGATCTATTTTGATTTTATGTATTGATTGAGCTCAAATATTTTTTGGGAAATTTCGCTCTCAATTTTTCTATTTTCTGCATTTGAGCTGTATCTAAGGGACCTATGAGCATTAAAGACCTCCATTAAGGGGTTAATGATCTCCTTGCCCATCTCATCCTCTACAACATTTTCTAAAAAATATTCCTCCACCCCATATTTGTCCGAAACATTTTGTTGAATACCAATACAAAAATCCAACTCATCCAAATTGTATCCAAAGGGAATTAACACCAGACGATTCCAAAAAACAGTCCCATCCTTTTTGTGATTTAATAAATCGAAAAAACAGGATTTTCTATTTTTAATCTCTTTTCTTATATTTTTAACAGTTTCACGGTTGGATTTGGGGCCTTGTAAAAATCGACAATTTCTACCAATTATTTCCATACGATCATAACCAGTTAATTTTTCAAAATTAGAATTTACATAAATTAGAGGTTGATCCTCCTGGTTTAAATCACATACCACAAAGGATTCCGGGAAATACTCCCCCATGGATACCAACATTTGAGTAAGAGAAATCATAATTTTGTCTAATATTTGTCTAGTTTAACTAAAATTTAATTATTATAATTATAAACGAAATGAATAAATATGGTATACAAATTGTATCTAACTTATCTGGGATTGGGATTCATACCATAAGAAAATGGGAGCAACGCTATAAGGCCCTAACTCCAGAACGAGAAAATAATGGCAGACGACTATATTCAGACGAAGAAATTGAAAAACTGCAGCTTTTACATGAGTTAACTACAGCTGGTCATTCAATATCAAAAGTGGCCAAATTAAATAATGATGAATTAAAAAATCTCTTAGAAAAGGTATCCCAAGGAAAAACCAAGAAAATTGAAAAGATCCGATTATCAGAAAAATTTAATATTTTGGATTTTCAAAAAAATCTTTTCTACGCCTTGGAAAACTATAAACTAGACATAATTTCTCATGAACTAAGCAAGGTGAAAGTATTAGTTTCAGAAAGAACCTTAGTATTAGAGATTATTGCACCCTTATTAAAAGAGGTTGGAAGAAGGATTTATAATGGACAATTATCTCTTGGAAAAGAGCTTGCCCTTTATTCAATAATAAAATTCCACATGGGGCAATTAATATTTAGGTCTTACCAGCATAAATTTAAAAGGCCCCAAACTATTATTTTTGGAACTTTGGAAAACGACCCCTTTGAAATGGATATTTTGTTGGGAAGCATAATATCTTCTCATTATGGGATGAAATTCTATTATTTGGGAGGAGGACTTCCTCTCGATAGTATAATCGAGGCCTCAAAAGCATTGGAATCTAATCTTATTATTATTGGAGTCCATGAATTATTAAATAAAGGTCAGGAAAAAAATAGGATAATGTATTTTGAAAGGCTCTTTAAAAAGCTACCAAATACCTGCAATGTTTGTGCTCTAGGAGGGGAAAAATCTCAATGGGAAAAAATCCTAAGTGAAAAAAGATTTTCCTTTTTCAGCTCATTATTCGAGTTAGATCAATATCTAATTAACCTCTAATAAATATTCGGCAAATTTTTTCATAACCCATAAATGAAAAGGTGCTTGGGTAAACCGATAAATATACCAGGGTAAATAGGGTTTAAATTCATGGATCGCCACAATAAAATATTTCCCGCAAGTTGTTTCCCTAAATTCAAGCCTGGCCCTTCCCTGATCGCCCTTTGCTAAAAGACCGCCTGTAATATAAATAAGTTGCCTATCCTCCATGCTTCTTTCTGGTGAGTATCGCATTTTTAAAAGATCAATCTTATTGAGAAAAGTAAAGTAGATATCGTCTCCCTTAATTTTCACTAAAATCAGAAATCTAAAAAATTTGGGCAACCATTCAAAAAATTTTTCCATAACCCATTTAGCGTTTTTGCCTTCTGGACGATGCAGGCGCTGAACTGACCTAACTTCTTTTTTTTCCACGCTAGGGTGGTAAAAAATCAGATTTTTAATAAATACGGGAAAAAGATTCTTTTCTTTAGGAATCTCTTTGACCCCCAATGCTTCCATTATGCTTTCTTTTACTCCTTTAAAGTGATAATTCGGTATGATTAACCCGCTTTCTTTATTAGAAACCATTGGATATTTTAAGCTCTGAATTAGGGGATATACCAAGTCTTTGGGGGTGCCAGTAATCGTAGAAACCCAAAGCCGAGATAATTGCAAAGTAAAGAAGGGCACGTTGAAGAAATATCTTTTAAGTCCCTTAACATCAGCAGTGATTTCTAAGAGATTACGATAACTAATAGTATCCGGCCCCATCAAATTATATATTTTCCCTAAATGATCCGTTTTCCCAAGCACAAAAATTAGCGATTCAACCACGTCTCCTAGATATGCCGGGCATGAAAAAGTGGATGTCCAGCTGGGGAGAATCATAAATGGCAACCGTTCTACGAGCTTATTTACTATTGTAAAAGATGACCCGTTTTTTCCTATAATAATGGGAGCTCTTAGGCACGTAACTGGTGTACCATAACTCTTTAATGTTTCCTCTGTTTCTAGCCTAGATTTTAAATGGGGAGAAAGTTCCGTTTCATTTTCAGGTATAACTCCCCCAAGATAAACTATTTGTTTTAGACCGGATGCCTTTGAGGCCCTTGCAAAATTATCAGCAAGTATTAAGTCCATGTCTTGAAAATCACCCTGTACCAACCCTGCTGAAGGTACCATGGAGTGGATTAGATAAAATGCGTAATCCATGCCCTCTAATGCCTTCTCTAGGTCTTTTAAGGAGAATAAATCACAGGTCATCCACTTGAGGTTTTTCTCGGTGGTTTCTTTAGGGACCCTTGAAAGGGCATAAACCTCAAATAGAGGATTTTTAGTTAGTGCGGTTAAAAGTGCCTTTCCCACAAAGCCGGAAGCCCCAGCAACAAGAATTTTCATACTTAAATCTTAGCCTTATTTTTAAAAATAAGTTACTGATTTTATTACCTTCTTTAATGTCTAACTTTTGTCTAATAGGGTATGACTAATTTCCGTATAAATATAGCTTAGGTAAAAACAAAGGAGATTTTTATGAAAAAATTAGTATTATTGGTATCTATGTTCATAACCAGCTTAACATTCGCTGGCCCTCTTCCTACGGCTTCTTATGTAGAAATAGAAAGATATGTAGGCAAGTGGTACGCCATAACTTCCCTTCCCCAATTCTTTTCTAGGGGCTGTATCGCTCAATCCGCTGAGTATGAGATTTTAAGCCCAAATTCCGTTTCGGTATTAAATACCTGCTTTAAAAGAAATGGGAAGACCTCGACTATCACCGGAAAAGCGGTGGTGGTAAATCCCAACACAAATGCGGAGCTTGAAGTTACTTTTGACAATTTTTTTACAAGGCTCTTCAAAGTAAAGGGTGATTACACTATTATTAAACTTGATCCAGATTATGAATATGTAATGGTTGGAAGCAAGGATAGAAAGTCCCTTTGGATTATGGCCCGAGAAACCACTATGCCAGCAAAAGTTTTACAGGAATATGTAGATTTTGCATCGTCAATTGGTTTTGATGTTTCTAAATTGGAAGATTCTAAATTCTAATTCATAAATCTATCTGGTGGTTTATTCAGTAAGAATGCCACCAGATTTTTTATTACATTACAATTGTTTAATATACTCCGTTTTTCAATTAAAATAAATTTAATTTAAATAAAATAGATCCATTTCAAAAATTGGATATGATTCCGAGAAGGTATCATTATGGTAATTTTTAAATTAATTTCATTTTATTTTTTCTTGATCGTATTTATACCCTTTAAATCTATAAATGCCATGGATCAATCCCAAGAGGTTTCTTGTTTTAAATCCGCCGGATCCAGACCCTTTCCAAATCATCCCGCTGGGACCAAAAATCCTTCAATGCCCATAGAGCATTTAGTGGTCATTATGCAGGAAAATCATTCATTCGATAATTATTTTGGAAAACTAAACCAAGGCCAATTTTACGGAAACCAGATTGATGGTATAAAAGATGATTTCTTCAATACCGATTCGTTCAAAAGAAAATATTTTCCCTATCATTCGGAAACTCTTTGTTTAAGATGCCCCCTACACCAATATCACCAGATGCATCTGGCCTGGAATGACGGAAAAAACGACGGTTTTGTAAAACACACCGGAATCGGTAAAAACCCTGGTTTTGTAATGGGATATTATACAGACGAAGATATTCCGTTTTATTACTCCCTTGCAAATACCTTTTCAGTTGCCGATAGATATTTTGCATCGGTTCTCACAGGAACCCAAGCGAATCGATTATATTTTTTGTCAGGCACCTCACACGGTACTGTGGAAAATGTAAATATTCCTTTCTCTCACAAAAACATTTTTCAACTCTTAAACGAGTATAATATTTCCTGGAAATATTACTTTGAAGGAAAAGGATATCTTTATTTATTTAAATCATTTCTAAATAAAAACAGAGATAAGATAGGAAATTTCGATGATTATAAACGGGACCTCAAAAATAACCAACTTCCAACTGTGGCGTTTATTGATTCTCCCTGGTATGTAAGCGACGAACATCCCTCTGGTGGAAACATTCAAAAAGGTCAGGCCTGGACTGCAGACAAAATAATTGCACTAATGGAAAGCGATTCATGGAAAAATTCAGCGCTATTTTTAACCTATGATGAGGGAGGTGGGTATTTTGACCACGTTCCTCCTCCACCTGCTTGCATTCCTGATGATGTGAAATTTGCTAGGGTGTGGAAACCTGATCGCTTGGGGTTTCGAGTGCCTTTCATCGCAGTTTCACCATTTGCTAAAAGACATTATGTATCCCATATTGTTTATGACCACACCTCCATCTTAAAATTTATTGAAACATGGTACAATTTACCGGCCCTAACCAGAAGAGATGCCAACGCCAACAACTTAATGGACCTTTTTGATTTTAATAATCGGAAACTTAACTTTCCTCCCCTAAAAAAAGCATTTGTTGATCCAAAAAGGGAATGTAAAAAGTAATTATAAGTTTTTCTGGAAAGGCCACCTTTTTCAATTATAATAAAAAACAATTATGAGTAAGTTTGAACTTTTTTCCCATACAGCTGATATTGGTATTAGAGGCCGGGGAAAAACTATTGAAGAAGCTTTTTCTATGGCAGCGACGGCCATGATTTCTGTAATAACAGAGCCTGAGAGTATCGATCCTAATATTTCGATAGAAATTTTTTGTGAAGCAGAAGACTACGAATTCCTTCTTTATGAATGGTTAAACAATATTATTTACGAAATCAGTACTAGAAATATGCTCTTTTGTGAATTTGATATAAAAATTAGCAACTATTCACTTACAGGTATGATAAGGGGTGAAAAAATTGATCCCAACAAACATGACCCCAGAGTAGAGATAAAAGGCGCCACTTTAACGGAACTAATGGTTAAAAAAAACGGCGAGTGGATCGCCCAGTGCGTACTGGATGTCTAATGAACCTAAAAATTTTAAAAAGAATATCAGAATTTGAATGGATGATAGAACCCAAAGGTAAAATGAATGTCCCGGGTATCATTTTTGCATCCGAAATACTTATTCGGGAAATGGATGATAAGGTTTTTGAACAAGTTTGTAATGTTGCGACTTTACCAGGAATTGTTAAAGCTTCCTATGCAATGCCTGATGCCCATTGGGGGTATGGATTTCCCATTGGTGGTGTGGCCGCTTTTGATCCCAAAAAAGGTGGGGTCATCTCAGCTGGTGGTGTAGGTTTTGATATTTCCTGTGGAGTTAGGCTTCTCATTACGAAACTAACAAAAAATCAAATTTTAGAACATCAAAAAGAATTAGCTGACTCACTTTTTAAGGAAATCCCTGCTGGGGTTGGAAGTAAAAGCCTCATAGAATTATCATTAAAAGATTTAGATAATTTATTAACAAACGGTGCCCATTGGGCAATCGAAAAAGGTTACGGGCTAAAAGAAGATTTGGAAAGAATTGAAGAAAATGGAAAAATAAAGGGTGCCAAACCCGAATTCGTTTCTGAAAGGGCAAAAAATAGACAACTTCCAGAAGTTGGTACTTTGGGTTCAGGAAATCACTATTTAGAAGTTCAGGAAGTTGCAAATATTTTTGATAAAAAAACTGCTGAAGCATTTGGACTTGTTGAAGGGGAAATAGTAATTTCCATTCATTGCGGTTCAAGAGGATTGGGCCACCAGATTGGAACGGATTTTCTTAAAGAAATGGCATCTCAATCACCAAAATTTGGAATATCCCTTCCTGACAAGGAACTTGCTTGTGCTCCTATTCAATCAGACTTGGGCCAAAAATATCTAGGCGCAATGAGGTCCGCAATCAATTGTGCTTTGGCAAATCGAGAGGTATTAACTCATTTTACAAGAAATGTTTTCACTAAATTCTTTCCTAAAAGTCATTTAAAGCTACTCTATGATATCTCCCATAATACTTGCAAAGTAGAAGAACATTTAATCGACGGTGTTAAAAAGGAGTTATTTATCCACCGTAAGGGGGCCACTAGATCATTTGGGCCATCAAGGACTGAAGTTTCCTCAATATTTAAATCTACCGGGCAACCGGTGTTTATTGGAGGAAGCATGGGAACCGGATCCTATGTTTTGGCCGGTTTAGATTCAGCTGAAGAATTTTCTTTCAGCTCTTCCTGTCATGGAGCTGGAAGGTCCATGAGCAGGACGGCCGCCAGAAAAAAATGGAATGGAACTGAGGTTATCCAAAAACTAAAAGAGAAAGGTATATTTATTAGAAGTATTACTAAAAGCGGAGTGGCGGAAGAAGCACCAGATGCTTATAAAGATGTTTCTGAGGTAATAGAATCTGCCCATTTGGCTGGACTTTCTAAAAAAATTGCCTTTTTGAAACCTATTATTTGCATAAAGGGATAAATCAAAATTTTCTAAGCTGGTCCAAAATTTCAATCATAGATTGTCGATTTAGATCTTTAGTCCTATGTGTAAGTATTTGCCTGCCCATCACATTTGCACCTAAATAAGAAAGGAGTAGCCTCATGGCCACTAATACATTACTTCCCCCACCTCCGGAATGGGTTGCAATCAGGGTTGGCTTCCCATTAAAGGATCTCCTCCAATCAGTACCAGCTCTGCTTATCCAGGAGGTAAAATTGTTTAGGACAGGTGGAATTGAGCCATTATATTCAGGGGCCACAAATATTAAGCCTTTGGCCTTTCCCATTTTTTCTTCCAATTCAAAAATTATTTTTGGCGGCCTATCCTTTTCAACTTTGGAGGTGAAAAGTGGCAAATCCAATTCCACCAAATCAATGACCTCCGAGATGCTCCCTACTTCCTCTAAGTGCTGATGGAAATTTTTGGCCAATTCCATATTTTTATTTTGACTTGAAACAAAAATTAAAATCATTTTAATATCCTTTAATTTAATCCTTGAATTGGAGTAATCCTAATTCATAAGAGATTGGGTTGAAAAAAATATGCTCCTTTAAATATTTAACATCATATTTTTCTATATAATGTTTTAGAAGGGTCCAAACGGATACATAATTAGTTTTTTTTGCCTTGTACTCTTCTATTAATTTTAAAAAGTTATTTTTCTCCTTTTTATTTAAAAAAACTTTTAAATAACCCATTAGATGCATAAAAACATTACATTTTTTTTTCCTAGTGCTGCTTAAATCTAAAATCCGAGAAAATTCTTTTTGGTAATCTTCTTTAATCTGGGGAAATGGTTTTTTCTGTGTTCCCGCAGCAATCCTCCCTAGAACGGCGACTCCCTCATGGGAATGTTCCATAATAATGTATTTATGTTCTCTATGAAATTTCTGCAAATCTTTAACGGATTTTACTGATTTAAAGAAATAGTATGAATAGATCTTTCTTATAAATAACTCTTTCAATTCATTATTAATCAGGCGTCCGGAATCTATATGGGGAATTAAGGGATAGTTATTGACGAATGTCTCAGCAAAAACACCTTTGCCATTTGAATTTGGTATACCTTTATTATAAATTTTTACCTTTTCTAATCCACATGAAGGAGATTTTTTCATTAAAATTATACCATCGACATCTTGCAGAGATTTTGAAATTTCCATTGAAATTCTTTTGGACAAAGAAGTATAATCCTTTTTCGAATTAACTCCGACCAATTTTTTTTCACCCCCATCCATTTCGAAATGTATAGGCTCCCGGGGTACCCCCATCCCCATTTCAACTTCAGGACAGAAGGGTACTAAATCCAAAAACTTTGAAAGAACATCGATAATGTAGTTATCATGCTTGTCTCCCCCATCATGGCGAACCTTCTTCCCAAGTAAACATGCAGAAACGGCAACCTTTGGTTTTTTCATTTTAAATCCTTAACCCGTTGTGAGCATTCCACAAGAAATTCCTGTTACTGTTTCTCTAAGTAATGCATTATTGTGGGATTTTAGTGCCAATAATTGTAGGATATTTAGCGGATGGATCATGGATGATCTTAGGGTAATACTGGTTCCAAGCCAGGGTCTATACCACAACAATGATTTTTCTCCTGTCACTTCTTCAAAAAATTTTAAAGTTTTTTCAAATTCTTTAAAAAATTCCTCAAATACCATTTTTTTTTGTACCTGGGATAAATCACTTTTTTCCAAATAAAGTTTCCAAATTGAGAGATCAACTTTTGCCAAAGTAAATCCAAGGATTTTCAAAAAGGAGCTAAAAGATTCTGAACTTAAAAATATTTTCTTTATTTTAACTTTTTGTTTTTGATCTAATGAATTCCATGTGCTGCCTATTCCCCACCAGGTAGGAAATAAAACCCTTGTTTGTGTCCAACATAAAATCCAGGGAATAGCACGGAGATTTCCTACTTTTAACCCCTTTTTCCTCGATGAAGGCCTTGAACCCATTTTAAGTTCTTTTAAATATCGATAAGGACTGGCCTTTTCCACCACCTCCAAGAAATTTAAATCTTGAATTTGTTTCTGATAAAGATATTCAATCTTTTCTGAAAACTTCACCATTGCTGAATCAATTCTTGGGAACTTTCTTGGTGAATTTACCTGATCAGCGATTTTATAAATTTGCCCTTTTAATATATTGGATGAAGCAAAAGATCTTGCGACCATTTCCCCTTGAATAGTGGCCTTAAAAATATTTAGGGAACTCTTTGGCCACCAGGAGGTCTGCTCTTTAATGGATCCTCCACCACGTTCTACTGAGCCACCGCTTCCATGAAAGAAAACTGGAATTAATTTATGTTTAATGATTTCCCTATCTATTTTTGTCATAGTTTTGGAAATTAAAAAACGCGATGGGAAAACTCCAATTTCTTTTGCACTGTCTGAATAACCTAACATTACTTCAAAACGTCCATCCCAATTTTTCCTATATATTTTTGGTAAAACCTTATACTTTGAAAATGTTTCTCTTAAAATGTGGTGCGAGGAATTTAGGGCGTGTTTAGTTTCAAATAACGGAACTACTGGAAGATTTAGTCCTCCCATTGTCTTTTTTACTAATAAAATTCCATTTTCTAGATCCTTTTCAGATTTAACCATACTTAAAATAAATCCTCTTACATAACACTTGGCCTTCATCCCATGGGAAATCTTACTTAAAGTCATTAACATTTTTCCAATCGCATATCCTCTTGGATTTTTTATAGCACTTTCTACAATTTTACTGTCCTCTCTGATTTCAAGAGGCAAGACCAGTGCTGGAAAGAGTCCAATCAAGTTCAATATTTTTTTTAACGGAGCAGGTTCCATCCCTAGATTTTTAAAATAGAGGTTTTCCAAAATTTTAAATTTCTTTGTAAGTTTTAAGATTTTCTCACCATCATTAGCATCAAGGGTTTTAATTTTTTTGAGATCATGTTTAATTTCGGATAAAATTTCCAACTCTCTGGAATTGTTTAATAATTTGGACTCTTTTTCTATATCCTTAAATTCTTTTTGAATGAAATTTAAAAGATATTTCCTGGAAAGTGAAAGAGTTTGCAACATTACCTTTTCATTTACCCCTGGGTGGCCATCCTTATCCCCTCCAACCCAACTTCTGAGCAGAACCAAAAGGCCTTGCTCTTTAAAATTTAGAAGCAAAGAGAGAATTTCATCATTTAATACATGTTCAAAAATATTAGAAGCCTCATTTAAAACAGTCGGTTTTGTTTCCCTTGCCATAGATATCCGAAGGACCAATTTTAGAAGATGATAAAGCTCTGTTTCAAAATCCTTTTTTCCATTTTTTATGGCCTTTTGTAGGGTTTCTTGAATTAAACGATAGACCGAAAGACACTCTGGGGATCTGGCCTCCGTGGGATGTGCAGTTAATACAAAAACAATTAATTCGGGCCTTTTGTTATTTAATGAAAATTTTTTCCTTGAAAGCCGGTCATCTCTATAAGCAGATTCACAACGATTAATGAGTTCCAGCATAGAAGAAAAACTATGTGCCATGGCCATCTGGGCCTTTTGGGGAAGTTTTTCAAATTCATCATATTCTTCAAGTAAAATGGTAAAGGATTTTTTCCAATGACGGTAATTTAAGCCCCTCATCTTTTTCATTTGGAGCCGGACCTTCTCAATTATTTGAAATATTTCCTCACCATGTTCATCTTTTATGGCCTTCCCAAGAATGGATACCGACCAAGACACCAAATGTTTTAAGGAGGAGGGAAGATTGCTTTCCATGCCATAAATTATATGCCAGGAAAGCAATAGTTAACAATATTATCTAGGGGAGATTTTAATCATCACAGCACTTCTTCCCTCAACTTTAGCGCTAAAAGTATCAGTGAATGTGCCTAGGTTTTTCTTTTGCCATAGATCCCGAACTGAAGTTTTTTGCCAGTCTAATTTTAGGTCTGACCATTTGAAAGATATGGAACGAGGAAGAAGGTTTCTGTTAAATAATACCACCGCATAACTTCCATCGACTAAAGGCTTGGCCCAAACCTCTTTATGGCCAGATTTAAGATATCTTGTCCCCTGAATACCCAATGGATCCTGGTTAACTGCAATCACTTCCTTATTAGTAAGAATCTGGCGAGTTTCTTCAGACATATTTCTAATATCGTTTCCGGCAATTAAAGGCGCTGAAATCAATGCCCAAAGACTAAAATGGGCACGTCCCTGATTGGTTGGCACCAACCCGACTACCAACATGTCAGGATCGTTCCAGTGTCCTGGTCCAGCATATTTTTCAAGGCCAACCTGCTTATCTAGAATAGAAGTCCAGGATTTCCAAGAATGAAATATATCACCGGTTGTTCTCCATAGCTGCCCCATCTGGGCTCCCCAAAGCCAAGGTTGACCTTCTCCCCAGGAACAAAGACTAAAGACCATTTGTCTTCCAGAAGCAGATATAGCCTCTGACATTGCCTTATAATTTCTTTTTACCAATTCCATAGGGACATTTTTTGGTCCTTTGATATTGGGACTAGTGGAAAAACAAAAATCATATTTTACAAAATCAACTCCCCAATCAGCATATGTTTTAGCATCGATCATTTCATAACCTAAGGATGCTGCCCTATCCTGACAAGTAAAATAACCAGCGGAGGAATAAATCCCAAATTTTAAACCTTTTGAATGAATATAATCCGCCAGTGCTTTCATCCCAGAGGGAAATCTTTTTGAGTCGACTTGAATGGTTCCATCGGGATTTCTTCCCAGCTGCCAGCAATCATCAATATTAACATATTCATAACCAGCATCTTTCATCCCAGATGCAATAAGGGCATCTGCAGCTCCTTTTATAAGCTTTTCATCAATATTGCATTTGAAGGTATTCCAGGTATTCCATCCCATTGGAGGTGTCAGTGCAAGTTGGGAGTTGTCTTTAGAAAAAAGGATAACCGGGAAAAGGCAAAAAAATAAAATAAATTTCATGCTAAAATCCTTTATTTATTTTCTAAGTTGGAAATTTTAAGCATTACAGCGCTCCTCCCTCCAACTTTAGTTTCAAATGATTCTTTAAAAATTCCTAAATTTTGTTTCTTCCATAGATCCCTAACTTGAGCCTTTTCCCAGTCCAATTTTAAATCGGACCATTTAAAGGAAATTTTTCTAGGAAGTAAGTTACGGTTAAATAAGATTACCGCCCAGGTACCATCGCTTAGAGGTTTTGCCCAAACTTCCTTTCGGTTATTTTTAATATATCTAGTTCCCTGGATTCCCATCGGGTCTTGGTTTACCGCCAATACTTCCCTATTGGTTAATATTTCCAAGGTTTCTTTGGACATATTTCTAATATCATTTCCAGCTATTAAAGGAGCAGATACTAAGGCCCACAAACTAAAATGCGCCCTTCCTTCGTTTGGTGGAATCATTCCAACTACCAACATGTCCGGATCATTCCAGTGTCCAGGTCCAGCATATTCTTCAAGGCCAATTTGTTGATCTAAATTCCTTGTCCAGATTTTCCATCTTGGAAGTATATCAAGGGTTGTTCTCCAAAGATTTCCAATTTCAGAACCCCATTTCCAGGGTTTCCCTTCGCCCCAAGAACAAAGGCTAAACACCATTTCCCTTCCACTTTCTCTTATGGCAGTTGCCATTGTTTGATAAATTTTTCGTGTATATTCCTCTGGGGAATTGGGGTGACCTAAATCATTTGGGGATTTGGAAAAACAATAATCATACTTTAAAAAATCAACTCCCCATTCAGCATAGGTTTTGGCATCAATAAATTCATAGTTAAGTGATCCTGGTCTCCCAGCACAAGTTTTATAACCGCCATCGGAATAAATTCCAAACTTAAGCCCCCTAGAATGGATATAATCAGCTAGGGCCTTCATTCCAGAAGGAAATCTTTCCTTATCCACCTGAATTGTTCCATCTGGATTTCTTCCTACCTGCCAACAGTCATCGATATTTACATATTCATAACCTACGTCTTTCATGCCAGATGATACTAAAGCGTCGGCTGCCTCTCTAATTAGTTTTTCGTTGATGTTGCAATTAAAAGTATTCCAAGAATTCCACCCCATAGGAGGTGTAAGGGCCAATTTTGCTGAGTAACCAAATTTGGGCCAAAGGATCAGGCTTAAAATTATTACTTTAAACATAAATAAATCTCCGAATTTTTTCGGCAACAAACTATAACCGAATGGATATTTTTCCAAGGAAAAGTATAACCCAAATAGGATTTTACCTTTAATTTCAGTTAGTTAGAAATTAATCCTAATCCCCAAATTTAGTCCATTTCGCTCTTGGACTAATTCTGGGTTTTCATAATCGAATTTTTCTTGGAAAATATTTGCAAATATCCTTAAAAATTGGACTTCTAAGAACACACCATAATCAAATCTTTGTGACATCATTTTCATGTCACCTTCTTGAACTGTATTCCAAAAATAATTTCTATAACGCCCCTCAATCCCTAAAAATCTAAAAATATAAATTCCAAGATAACCACCAGCAAATTGTTGCTGGAATTTTCCAAATTGAATTTCATTTAGATTCCTCACTCCATACTGTAAAACCAAATTGGTGGTTTGAGTAGAGGTACCAAAAATCCTTAAATCCACATTCCCCTCATCCTGGGAATAGACAACATTGGATTTTTCATATCGATATTCAATTCCAATTAATGAAATATAAAATGCTCCAAAAAAGTTGTACTCTTTCTCCTTAACATCTTGCTGATCAACAGGAATATTATCCCCTGTCATTTTGAATTCGCCACCTCCACCACCTAGATAAAAATCGTAAAGAACCCCGTCACTCCCTCCTGAATGAAAGGCCAACCATTGGTTTTGAAGACCGATCCGATATTTTGTGTCTAGCCAATCCGAAAGAGTCCATCCTGTCCTTTTCTTGGTTTCTTGGCGTTCTACAATGACGGTGACAACATCCCTGGATTGGGCGTAAGAATTTGCAATCAAAAACAGATATAAAAATATGAAGATTTTTTTCAAGAAAAATTCCTTTTTTTCTAATTAAATCAAAAAAAAACAAAGGATAAAAGGACAATTTTTATTTTAAAAATATCTCTCCAAATAGTTCCTTTATATGCTCCGGTGATACCTCATTTTTGGAGGCTGCCAAATCAATTAGGTCGTCCATTGAATCCCGATTTCCTTGAAGATATTTTTCCAAGGCCGCCTTGCCATTTTCATACCCAAATCCCAAAATTTCCCTAGTAAAAAGGTCTTTTTCGGAAGCCGTTAGTGCCCTTTGATTTTGAATCTTGCGAAATGCTACTAAATGTTTTGAAATAACCTGAGCTCTTTTTTCAGATAATCCATAATTTTCCATTAAATCTTCTGCGTATTTTTCAGATTCTTTCTCTTCTTTAACAGCAGCGTATTTTTCCAGATCTTTTACCGTTACAGTCACCAAAGCGAATGGGAAATTCGAAGAAAGCCTTTCAGAATCCAGAGAAGTTATTCCATATACTGCATATACATAGTTATAATTCATAATAGAGTAATCCTCACCAAAAGTATGGTCATACCCTAGGCAATGAAGAACTTCATGGGCCACTACTTGGTGAAAATTGTGGGATCCCCAATACATGGAAATAGAAAAATTTAAAAGTATAACACCTGTAGGGTTGGAAGGAGACCCAACATAGGCAGTACCGGCAGCATCATCACCCTGATCGACAAAAACATCTTTAGAGTTTTTAAAATATACCCAGGCTTCCCCAGTCCGCCTGAAATTTTTATATGCATCCTCTAAAGTTTCAAATTTGGGATCATTTGGATTGCCTACAAATCTAACCAACTGTTTTCCAGTTTTAGAAACAATTTCAGATTCAATTAACTTTAAATCGGATTGGTAAGTATCATAATACTTCTGTGGCACATTATAAGTAACCATGTGTTTGTAAGAACCGTCACGATTGGTTAGCCCACATGAAATTAAAAAGAAGGTGATTAAAATTAAAACTATTTTTCCCATTTATTTCCCTTATTTTAAAAATATATCTCCGATTAAATCTTTTATGTGCTCAGGTGATGTTTCATTTTTTGAAGCTGCAATTGCCAAGAGGTCGTTTAATGAATCTTTTTCACCTTGAATATAATTTTCAAGTGCCGCTTTTCCCTTTTCATATCCAAAGCCTAGAATTTCTTTTGTAAGAATATCCCTTTCCCTATCAGTTAAAGCTCGGTTAATTTTGATTTTCCTGTACGCCAGAATATGTTTGGAGATGGTTTGGGCACGACTTTCGGATAGCCCAAAATTTTCAACTAAATTTTGAGTGTATGTTTCCGATTCGATATTTTCTCTTGAAGCAGCGAATTTCTCTAAATCTTTGATAGTGACAATTTCCAAACTGAATGGAAAACTTTCCGCTAATCGAGAGGTATCCAAGGTTGTAACCCCGGTTACCTTATAGGTAAAATCATAGTTCATGATGGAATAATCTTCACCAAAAGTATGATTAAATCCTAGGCAATGGAGGACTTCATGATCCACCACCTGTCGAAAATTATGGTCAGTCCATGCCATTAAAATGGAAAAATTTAAAACGATAATCCCAGTTGGGTTGCTTGGACTTCCTACATAAGCAACACCTGCAGCACCATCGTCAACGTTAGTAAATTGAGATTTTTCTTCTTTGATTAATATCCAGGCCTGGCCTGTATTTTTCCAATATTGATATGCGTTCCACGTATTTGTATCATCAATGTTGGGGAGGTTATCATTTGGTACAAACCTAACCAATCTCTTTCCTGTCTTTGAAACAATATCAGCAGTAACCCATTCCAATTCGTTTTTATATTTGTTGTAATAATTGGTTGGAACATTATAAGTTACTAGGGGTTTAAAAGTAGGATCCGGATCAGGTGGAGGTTTTCCACAAGATAAAAAGAAAATGGTTAAAAATAAAAATAGAATTTTTTCCATTTTTTCTCCGTAATCAAATTTAAAAAACAAAATTAGTCCACTTTTTTAAAAAAATCGTCAAGCACAACGCAATAAGTTTTTTTAATAAAATATTTTAGATTTATAATTTAGGGACATAGGATTATTAATTGGCCAATTTTAAAAATTTTTCTACTTTTGAATGGATTTTAATTTTAATTTTTTTGGGGATTCCTTTAGGTATAGGGTCATATACTTTTTATTATGCCAAGGGATATTCGTATCTTTTAAATGACCCTAAAGCATGCATTAATTGCCATGTCATGAATGATAATTATCAAACATGGATCCAATCATCTCATAAAAATGTAGCAACCTGCAATGACTGTCATGCGCCAGTAAATTTTATTGGAAAATGGGGATCTAAGGGCATAAATGGTTTTCTTCATTCTTTTGCCTTTACCACAGGAAAGTATCCAGATCCCATTCGAATAAAAAACTTCAATAAACAAATTGTTAAAAATCAATGCATTTATTGCCACCAAAATATTTTTTACCAATCAGAACATCAGTTAAGAGGATTTAATTGCGTTAATTGTCATCATTCCGTTGGACATGGCAAATAGGAGATAAAATGAAAAAAAAGGGAATCTTATTTTTAACCTTAATAACATCAGTAGTTGGAACTATTATTCTTTTATCTTTCCTAATAAACATTTTAGAAAAAAAACAGGAAGCAAAATTTTCTTTCTATAAAGTGAAAGAGATAACCGATGATAACGAAAACGTTGAGGATTGGGGGGCAAATTTTCCTTTTCAGTATGAAGGATACCTTCAGACCTCTGACCAAGTTCGGACAAGATTTGGAGGATCGGAAGCCTTCCCTCGAACGCCAACCAAGGCTGATCCAAGGTCCACCGTTGCAAAATCCATGATTGAAGCTGATGAGAGGTTAAAAAAAATGTGGGCGGGTTATGCCTTCTCAATTGATTATAGAGAAAAACGTGGTCATGCCTATATGCTAATAGACCAAATGCATACAGGACGGGTTTTAAAAAAGGCCCAACCGGGAACTTGTCTAAATTGTCATGCAAGTACTTATGTAACATGGAAAAAACTTGGAAACGGGGACCTTAAAAAAGGATTTGAGGCCTTAAATGTCCTACCCTACCAAGAGGCAAAACTTCATGTAAAAAATCCTATCACATGTATTGATTGTCACGATCCATCCAATATGCAACTTAGAATCAGCCGACCAGCATTCATGGAAGGAATAAAAAATCTCAAGGCCTACCAGGGTATTAAGGATTTTGATGTAAACAAAATGGCAACCAAACAAGAAATGAGAACTTATGTATGTGCTCAATGCCACGTCGAATACTATTTTAAGGGAGAAGAAAAAAGATTAACTTATCCCTGGAGAAACGGGACCCTCGCTGATGAAATATATAAGTATTACGCCGAAGAAAAATTCACCGATTGGGAGCATAAAGATACCCATGCGCCCATGCTTAAGGCACAACATCCAGAATTTGAACTTTGGTCAAAAGGAATACATTCAAGGTCTGGAGTCTCCTGTGTAGACTGCCATATGCCTTTTAAAAAGGTTGGAAGCATGAAGATCACGGATCATCATATTCAAAGCCCAGTTTTAAACATCAACCGTTCTTGTAGAACCTGCCATAGTTCCGATCCAGAAGAACTAAAAAATCGTGTTGAGGAAATTCAGGAAAAACATACCCAGCTAGAAAATTTGGCCAAAGATGCCTTAATGGATTTGATTGCCGATATTCAAAAAACAAAAAAAACTGGAAAAGCACTTGAGATTGCAAGGGAATATCAAAGACAGGCATCATGGTACCTAGATTTTATAATGTCAGAAAATTCAACGGGATTTCATGCTCCCCAAGAAGCAGCAAGAATCATAAGCCTTTCAATAGATGCATCAAGAAAAGGACAGAAAGCCTTGAGAGATCTTTAGACTTCAAAAAGAAATTTTTCTTTGGGAAAACGAATTCTTGGGCCATAAACTCCTTCGGAAGATCTTTTCCCTATTCCAAGTACCATTACAATTTCCGAATTATTTGAAAGATTCAAAACCCTTTTTATTCTTTGTGCATCAATTCCTTCCATAGGACAAGAATCAAAATCATAGGCCCTTAGTGCCAGCATTAGATTTTCGCAAGCAAGTGCAACAGATTTTATTGCCCATATTTTCATATCACACCCTGAAACAGGCGCTCTAGGAATTGGCCGAAAAAGTCCAATAAAAAACACCAATATTCTTTTTATTAGACCATAAATGCCCAAAGGACCCTGATTGTATGCAAGTGGTGCTATAGTTTCGTAATAAGTTATAGCGGCCTTTGGAACATTTGAATTTTTACTGAAAAGGGACAACATTTCCATGCACCGCTGCTTCCAAGTATCGGTCCTTGCTACTGCAACAATTAATTCCTTTGCAGTCCTGGCTGCTGGTTGAGAAAGACAGGCCTCTACAATTTTTTCTTTTTTCTTTGGTGTCCTAACCCAATAAAATTCCCAAGGTTGAAGATTTGAGGAATTTGGCGCCAAAAGGGCCATATCTAAACAGGACCTCATAATATCTTCAGGAACCTCCTCATTTGTAAAAACCCGAACGCTTCTTCTACCTTTTATAACTTTAATAAATTCAGAAGAATTAGGAATCTCTGGGAATTCTTGATATTCAAATTTGGGGACATCTCTAAAAATATTTTCTTCCATATTTTACCCATTAAGCAAAGCATTTACACACTTGGACATAAAAAGCTGATTGAACTTTTCTAAAACTAAGTCTAGAGTCCATAGATTATCTTTCTAAGAGGATTTTAAAATGAAATTTTTAATTTTTACATTTATATTTAATTTTAGTCTTTATGCCAAAGAACCTACCTTTATAATGGGTGCTCTGGGTGATTCAATTTCAACAGCTTTTAATTCTTATCATCTCCTCAGCCAAAGATCTGGTTCATGGAGTACAGGAGACCAAAAACAGGGAGATTTTGAAAGCCATAAAATGAAAATAGAGAAATTAATTCAAAAACCAGTTAAGGCCTACAATGTGGCCATACCTGGAATGAGATCAAAAAATCTTAGGAAGCAAGTAAAACGACTTTTAAAGGCAGCACCCAGTCCGGATTATGTAACCATTTTAATGGGCGCAAATGATGTTTGCTCTTGGAAAAATGATTACCAAGAAGATTTGAAAAAATATAAAGATAATGTCCAATTTGCTGTTGAACAAATAGTTCATGCCAACCCTAAGGCCAAGATACTTTTAGTTCCAGTTCCAAAATTAAAGAGACTTTGGGATCTAGGAAAAAACAAGAAAAAATGTTTAAAAGTCTGGAACGTCATCCCTCTTTGCGATCCACTTTTTGGAAAAAAGCTAACTGAAAAGCAAAGAGAAACCTTCGAAGATAGAGTTGTTGATGTTAACTTAAAATTAAAAGAAATTTCAGCCCAATTCCCTGAAAATGCGTTTTTCTATGAGGTTATCCAAGACCTAGATTTTGATGAGGAACACATATCCGAAATCGATTGTTTTCATCCCTCTCCACTGGGACAAAAATTACTTTCAGAATATACATTTAACAGAGATCTATTCACAGAATGGGAACCAAAATAAACTCCCTAACATAATTTAAACTTTTTTTATTAATGACACTAAAAATTTATTAAGCTAAGAAATTTCCTCATGGACGAAATAGATCGACGGCAATTTTTAAAATTTTTGGGAGCAGCTTCCTTAATCCTTCCTGCGGGCTGCTCCAACTTTAAAATTAATAATAACCCCTTTCCCTCTTTAAAGGATGATTTAATTCTCGCGGATGGCCTCTCATATGAAATCCTAATCAGAACAGGAGATAAAATAAACTCCAAAGAATATTTTGGCTCAAACCCTGATTTCATTGGCCTTATCCCCATGGATCAAAAATCCGCCCTATTATGGGTTAATCATGAGTATATAAACCCCCTTTTTGATTCTGGATTAGAAAGAACCAAAGAAAATATTTTAAAGGAACGGTTGGCAGTAGGCGGCTCTATTCTCCATTTAAAAAAAATCAATGAAAAATGGAAAATCGATACTTCCTCACATTTTAATAGAAGGATTAATGCCGAAACGCCTTTTCCCTTTTCATCAAATGAGAAAATCGCAGGTTCAAATAAGGCCATAGGAACTTTGGCAAATTGTTCCGGAGGAGTAACCCCCTGGGGACATATTCTCACCTGTGAAGAAAATTATGATGATTTTTTTGGAGATTTGGATTTTAAATCTAAAAAATATCTTCCCAGCAATAAGTATGGATGGGAGAAACTTTTTCCATTTCCTCCTGAACACTATGGTTGGGTTGTCGAAATCAATCCAAAAACAGGGAAGGGTAAAAAATTGGTTGCACTTGGAAGATTTTGTCATGAATGCGCAACCGTTACACAGGCCCTAGATGGAAGGTGTGTTGTTTATTCAGGAGACGATAGAAATGATGAACATCTTTACAAATTTATCTCGAATAAACCTGGATCTTTGGATGAAGGAAAACTCTTTGCTGCAGATTTAGATAAAGGTGTTTGGATATCCCTTGATTTTAATGAACAAAAAATTCTCCAAGAAAATTTTAAAAACCAATTAGATGTCTTAATAAATGCAAGAAATGCTGCAAAAATGTTAGGCGCAACCGAACTTGGAAGGCCGGAGGATATTGAAATTGACCCTAGAACCGGGAATATTTTTATTTCATTGACCAATAATTTTCCTAAAGGTGATTACTTAGGTTCTATTTTGAAAATAGTAGAAAACAACCAGGACCCCTTATCCCTAAAATTTAGCTCCTCAACGTTTTTAACTGGTGGGGAAAAAACAGGATTTGCGGCCCCAGACAACCTGACATTTGATAATCTTGGAAACCTCTGGATGGCCACGGATATGACTGGAGACCTGATTGGAAAAGGGCCATATAAGAAATTTGGAAACAATGGGCTCTTTAAAATTCCCTTAAACGGTCCAAAGGCCGGAACCATAATACAGATGGCCTCAGCTCCAGTTGAAGCTGAGTTTACAGGACCATGTTTTTCACCTGATTACAAAACACTTTTCTTATCGGTCCAACACCCGGGGGAAAAATCTAAATCGTTAAACAAATTGACTAGTCATTGGCCAAATGGCGGAAGCGAAATCCCAACTTCCGCCGTGATAACTATTAAAGTTTAGCGCCTTTTTCTTTAAGGGCCCATTCAATTAATTTTGATTTATATGGACCGCTAGTAACGTAAGCAAGGGCCGTTTTTCCTGAGTTATCCTTTAGGTTAACATCGATATTTTTCTCTAATAGTTCTCGAATTAACTTTCTAGAATCTCTATCTGGCCTTTGATTCGGAGAAATAATTGCTAGGATAAGGGCATTTCTACCATCTTTATCAACGGCATTTATGGCCTTTAAATCCATTACCTTAAGTAATGCTGAAATTATTCCTTTATCTTCTTTTTGAACAGCAATCATCAAGGCAGTCTTCCCTTCTTCGCTGATAAATCCTGGGTTTGCTCCCTTTTTAAGAAGCTCTTCCGTCTTGGCCAAATTCCCTTCCTTAACTACTACCATAAACTCCTGGTCCAATTTTAATTGGGCGGCGATTCTGGCAGCTTCTTTTGTTTTTCGGGTAATATCTGCAAGGGTCTGAACTTCATTTACAAATCTTGGTCCATAAAAATTATGGTTAGCTAGTTTTTTAAGTTCAGCTTTAGCATGCGCCTTATGGGCCTCTTTTAATTCTCTAGAGGCTTTGGCATCTTTTGAGACTTCGACAACAAATTTATTCGCAAGGTATTTTCCCGCTGCATCTACAAAAACTTCTCTTTTGGCAGCATTAAAATGTGCCTTTTTAATTCTGGTCGCATCTGCCAAAGTCTTAACCTCATTTACAAATTTTGGGCCGTAGAAGTTATGGTTGGCGAATTTTTTTAGCTCTTCCTTAGCGTGGGCCTTATTAGATTCCATAGTCGCTCTTGTTGTCTTGGCATCCTTTGAAACCTCGGTTACGAATTTCTTCTTTAAAAACTCTCCAGCGGCCTCTAATTTTACCTCTTTCTTAGCAGCTTTTTTATGGGCCTCTTTCAAATTTCTTGTTTCAATCGCGTCCTTTCTTACTTCTGTCACAAAAAGGTTTGCTAAACCAGCTGGTTTTGCCACCTCTCTAACATTTGTAAGATTAGATTCAACTCGCATTCTTTTAATAAAATTTTCGGCCAAATACTTTTTGTGTAATTCTTTTTTTACATCGGTAAGGGCCTTCTTTATGTCTGCTGTAATTCTTTCTTTTCTTTCCTTTTCCCCAGCCTCTTTAAAGGCCAAAACGGAAAGGTTTTTTATTCCTACTCTATTTGCTTCTTCTTTAAGCTTGGAAAGATTAACTTGTGTTTTTGCATCTTTAATAAATTCTCTTTCAATTAAGCTTATTCGACCAACTCTTTGCATTTTGGCCATTAACTCAGGAGTAAATTTGGATGGCCCTAAATACTGGATAGATTTCTTATAAAGTTTCTCTAATTCTTTAAAATATCCGGTAAACGGAGCAGCAGTTGTCTTCCAGATAAAATCTGGTCTATCAAAGGATTCCCACTCTCCCCCGATAATCTCTCCGTCATTATTTAGTTCTAAACGGTATTGGTATTTTTCGTATTTAATATAAATTGGTTTATCCAACACTTCATAAGTTTGCTGAATTTCCTGAACAAACCCCATTTTTGTAAACACAGTTATTTCTTTAACAGTTCCAGGAGCTGCACCTCTGGTGGCGCCGTTGTTAACTTTTAAGATATGTGATTCAAATGAATAAACTGGTTGATTCCACACTTCTGAATCTCGGGTAATATCAACTACAAATCCCTGATCCATCAAACCAATCTGGTTTGTAATGGCAACGTGGAAGGCACCAGCATTAGTGTCTTTGCATTCTGCAGAGTTAAATTTTTCCTCTAATTCTTTACGGGTAATTTCTCTTTTTTCATATTTTTTCTCCAACTCTTTAAAATCCAAATTACATCTACTTCCTAAAAAATTGGTTTTTCGAGATGGATTTAAATGCATATGATAAGTCAAAAGAGCATGTAGATCTGAACTTCCAAATGAAATCTTATGTCCTAATTTTCCAACTACTGTTATTGGCTCAGAGTTTCTAAATAAAAGGGTTGCAGGTGCCCAACCATGACAAAGACCTTCCCACTCTGGAATTTTAAAATCTTTATCGTAATCTGGCGAAGTAGAAACGGTCTTCATGATTTGAGTTCTATTTCTCTCATAATTGGTAAGAGGATACTGGTCTTGTCCAAGATAAAGATCATATTTTTCTGCAGGAGAAAGATCAGCTATTGGAGTGGTTATTCTATCCATTTCCTCAATATCATAATTCCATCTTTTTGATTCCTGCCCTTCCCTTACTTTTTTATTCCATCTGTAGGTTATTCCCCCTCTAAAAGTGGCCCAATAATCATCACTCCAAGGAAGTGTTTTTAAGTGTCCCTTGGTAGGCAATTTGGAGAAATTTCTTTCGAAATTTGTTTCAAAAAGCTCTGGCTTATTTTGGTCATCCCATCTTGCCATGGGGAAGGCGTTAAAAGAGCAAAGGATTACAGCGACTAAAGTCATTACAGATTTTTTCATTTTAGATATCCTCAAAAAGGGTTTTTGGCGCAAAGTATCATCAGGTAGGGTTTTGAGCATTAAAAAAGGACATTTGTGAAAACATTTCAATTTTCCTCACAAAACGTCCCTTTATTTTCAGCTAGTTAGGGTGTCTATGGCCTCTTTAGATATTCAATGGACTGCAAATAGAGGGCCTGAAGGTCTTTAAAATAACCTTGGAATTTAACTGGTTGGGATCTCCAGATAAAATCTGGCCTATTAAAGGATATCCATTCCCCGCCTATTATCTTATCCATCCCATCGAGCTCGATTTTATATTCATATTCTTCATAATCAAAATAAGAGAGATCATTTAAGGCCTCAAAGGTGGGTACGATTTCCTGAACATAGCCCATCTTGGTTTTAAGGGTAATTTCCCTTACCGTTCCAGGTGCCGATCCTTCACTGGCCTCTTTTTTATCCTCCAAAATTTCAGATTCATATGAATAGACTGGTTGATTCCAAACTTCCTGGTCTCTGGTGATATCCGCTACAAATCCCTGATTCAAAAGAGCTATTTGATTTGCAAGGGCCATATGGAAGGCACCGGCATTGATATCTTTACACTTTGAAGAGTTAATTTTTTTATCGAATTCGGCCTGGGTTATTTTATTCTCCTTTAATTTTTTTTCCAATTCCTCAAAACTTAATAGACAACGGCTACCTATAAAATAAGTCCGAGGAGATTTATTAATATGGAGATGATAGGTCAAAAGAGCATGCAAATCAGAAGATCCAAAAGGGATCTTATGCCCTAATTTTCCAGTTACAGTGATTGGGCCAGAATTTTTATAAAAGAGGGTTGCCGGTGCCCAGGCATGACACAGACCTTCCCATTCTGGGATTTTGAAATCCTTTTCATATTCCTTGGACCCAGGAACAGTTTTCATTATTTTGGTTCTTTGTCTCTCAAAACGTGTAAGAGGGAAATCCATTCTTCCTAAAAATAGGTCATATTTTTCAGCAGGTGATAATGTATCAAGGGGAAGATTTACATTTTGGGGGTCATTAATAAGATCGTATGACCATCTTTCGAATTCTCTATCTTCAGAGGGGATTGGTTGATTCCATCTATAAGTAATCCCACCTCTAAAGGTGGCCCAGTAATCATCGGACCAAGGAGCAGTTTTAAGTTTTCCACTTAAGGGCAATTTGGAAAAATTTCGCTCATAATTAATATTCATAAGGTCAGGATTGTTAACTTGGTCCCATTGGGCCATAGGTAATGCAATTACTGGAAGAACGGAAAGCAAAACCAAAATAGAAATTTTTTTCATTGATTTATCCTCAAAATTTTTCGCAATGTAGCATCATTTTTTTTTATTTGCATTAAATTTATTTTTTTAAATCGAATAATTTCAAGGTAAGAAAATTAATTAGTTATCCGCATATTCGCAGGTTTATTTTGCGATTATCCAAATTATAGCTTTACAAACAGCAGCTAAATCCTTTAATAATTTCGGGACGTTAAATATTTAAATAAGGAATAACAACATGCTAAAACTTTTTAGTTTATTACCTTTTGTGCTTTTTTCTCTCACGGCTTCCGCATCAGAAGCGGACCTTAAAATTCCTGCCCTAACCAATTCATTTGATATTTTTGGTTGGAATGTTACAGGACACGACCTTCTCCTTTATGGAATTATCGTAATTTTTGCGGGGATGGTCTTTGGTTTAATCGAATTTAAAAAGATTAAATCATTAAAAGTTCATAAATCGCTCACAGAAATTTCTGAGCTAATTTATGTGACATGTAAGGCTTACCTTTTCCAACAGGCAAAATTATTGGCCATCATGGAGCTTTTAATCGGTGTTTGTATCGTTTACTACTTTGGAGTTTTAAAACACCTTGAAGCTATGAGAGTTGGATTAATCCTTTTCTGGTCCTTAATCGGAATCTTGGGATCTTTTGGAGTTGCCTGGTTTGGAATTAGAATTAATACCTATGCAAACAGCAGAACCGCTTTCGCATCATTAAAAGGAAAACCATATCCAGTAATGGATATCCCTTTAAGATCTGGAATGAGCATCGGGGTTCTTTTAATTTGCGTTGAATTAATAATGATGCTTTTTATTCTTTTATTTGTTCCTGGAGAAGCAGCTGGAGCTTGTTTTGTTGGTTTTGCTATCGGGGAGTCCCTGGGAGCTTCGGTTCTTAGAATCTGCGGTGGTATCTTTACCAAAATTGCAGATATTGGCTCTGACTTAATGAAAATTGTTTTCAATATTAAAGAAGATGATGCCAGAAACCCTGGAGTTATCGCTGACTGTGTTGGTGATAATGCTGGTGACTCAGTAGGGCCTACTGCTGATGGTTTTGAAACATATGGAGTTACTGGAGTTGCTCTAATTAGTTTTATTGTACTGGCCGTCGGAATGCAAACAGGTGCTGACGGAAAACTTGTTTTAGGAGAGAACGGGGCCTTGGTTCAATCTAATCTTATCGTATGGATCTTTGCGATGAGAATTTTAATGGTTTTTACCTCGATCTTCTCTTACCTTGTAAATGGTTTTATCTCAAAACTAGTTTATGGGCATAGAGGTGAATCTTTTGATTTTGAGGCACCTCTAACAAACCTAGTTTGGATTACATCTATTGTATCTATCCTAGTAACCTTTTTCGTTTCCAATCTATTGCTTGCTCCAATGGGTGCAGGTCTTTGGTGGAAACTTTCAGGTATTATTAGCTGTGGTACACTTGCTGCCGCTTTAATTCCTGAACTTACAAAAGTATTTACATCTGCAAAATCTAAGCACGTAGCTGAAGTTGTTAACCAATCACGTGAAGGTGGAGCTTCTCTAACCATCCTAGGTGGATTGGTTGCAGGGAATTTTTCTTCTTTCTGGAAAGGGATGACTATGGTTGGTCTTATGGCCGTTGCTGCTTGGTTTGCCCAAATGGGACTTGGCGATTTCATGGTTTATCCAACCATTTTTGCTTTCGGTCTGGTTGCATTTGGTATGCTTGGAATGGGACCTGTAACCATTGCGGTTGACAGCTATGGACCCGTTACCGATAACGCACAATCTGTATTTGAGCTTTCACAAATTGAAAGTATTTCTGGTATCAAAAAGGAAATTGAAAGTGATTATGGATTTGTTCCAGATTTTGAAAAAGGAAAGCACCTTCTAGAGGAAAACGACTCCGCTGGAAACACCTTTAAAGCAACAGCTAAACCAGTTCTAATTGGTACAGCGGTTATTGGTGCCACCACCATGATCTTCTCTATTATCTTGTTGATGAACCTAAAGCTAGATCTAATCGACCCACATGTTCTTTTAGGAATTGTGACCGGTGGTGCAGTAATTTACTGGTTCTGTGGAGCTTCCATCCAAGCGGTTTCAACTGGTGCTTATAGGGCCGTTGAATATATCAAAGGAAATATTAAACTTCATTCAACAGAGAAGGCATCTGTTAAGGATTCAACAGAAGTTGTTAAAATCTGTACCAGGTATGCACAAAATGGAATGGTCAATATCTTTGGAGTTATCTTCTCCTTAACTTTGGCCTTTGCCTTTTTCTCACCAACATTTTTCGCTTCCTACCTGATCTCCATCGCGGCCTTTGGACTTTTCCAAGCCATGTTTATGGCCAATGCCGGTGGTGCTTGGGATAACGCCAAAAAGGTTGTTGAAGTTGACCTAAAAGAAAAGGGTACTGCACTACATGCAGCAACCGTTGTTGGTGACACTGTAGGTGACCCATTCAAAGACACATCTTCTGTTGCCCTAAACCCGATCATCAAATTTACCACTTTATTTGGTCTTTTAGCGGTGGAAATCGCTGTTGAGGCAAAAGGTGAGCTAATCACCAATATTGGAATTATTCTTCTCCTAGTTGGTCTTGGATTTGTAATCAGATCTTTCTATGGAATGAGAATTTCAAAACTTGGTGTTTCCAAAAAAAGATAAATTTCTTGAAAAGAAGGAGATAACATCTCCTTCTTTTTTTCTAACGCACTTCTGTAATCACCCTATTGGAAAGCCCCATTAATTAATGTTATAAAGCCTTCCAATTAAATGAAATACCTAATTACCCTTTTTATTTCCTTTAATACACTCGCGGATATTGATCTCGCCCAATCCCTCCTTTCTGCCTTCCAAGGGGGTTGTCAAAGCATCGGAGCATTTACTTCTGAAGCCCTAGGGCAAAGCAATTCTCTAAGGTCCCTAATTGAAGGTATTAGAAATGACAGCGAATGCAAGGACTGGGCCGCCTCTGTGGAGCTTCTTTCATCCCAATTAAACGGAACTAGATCTCCTCCTCAATTTGAAAACCTTGATAATTTATCCCAAACCATAACTGAATTGAGCGACATGATTCAGGCAGAGGCTGACCCCATTATTAAACAAATGCTTTCACAAGAATTGGGAAATTTAAAAATTGAATCCTTATACTTAGGTCAAAATGCAGATAATTATTTGTGGGAGAATAGAACCAAAAGATTATCACAATTAAATTATAACCTTAATATTTTCAACTCCTCAATTCGTGCCAACTCAAAGTGTTTAAATAAATATCCTGGAATTTTCCTTGAGCTTGGCGGTCAAATTTTAAGCACTGCCGGTTCTGCAAATCCTTGGGGAGCTGCGGTAGGTGCAGGTTTGGCAGGAGTTGGGACCATCACCAATTTTCTAGTTGATTTAATAAAAAGCAATTTATTCGCCACTTCTTTAAAAAAACTTAAGATAACAACTCTTACCAGTGCCTATATGTGCGCATTAGAGACCATTTCCAATACTTATTGCAATGCTGATGAAACAAAGAAAAGGATTGAGGAAGTGGCAGCTAATAGGATCAATATATTTAATTCAAATTGGAAAGGTTTAATGATTTTGGAAAATATTTTTTATTACAATTCCTGGATGCTTAGAGTTATTTCTGGAACCCCATCGGGAAATATTGCCACCGCGCAAATTAAAAATGAAGTTATCGAACTTCGGGCCAATTATCAAAAAGATGTCGAACAAGTTACCGGTATATTGAAGGAAGGAGAGCAGGAGCTTCGAAATAGCGCTCCCGAGGAGGGAGACTCAATAAGATATCAAATTGTGAATTCCTTGGTAAAAAGATTTATTCCTTCAGAAAATTATCCAGGTTCGGGGAGCGATGGAAAGAAAACCCCTTATTCGAAATTTTTTATTAAAGACCCTTCTTGTGGTCCACTCTTCTTTTACTTCTCTCCAACCGATGATCGGGTATCTAAAGTTCCCCCTTTTACCAGATGTGAAACTCATATCGAAAATCTAGGTCTTTCTGTACCCTCTTTAGATGAAATTAAAAGAAAAACTGCAGTTATTTTGAGAGAAGCAAAAGAATATGTAGATATGAGGTACTCTTTAATTAAAGAAACCGATCCTGAATTGGTCCTTTTAGAGGGGGAAAAATTATCTCCCTATAATCGCCCTTCACCCATAACTCTACTAGGGATTATTCGCAATTACCTGAATGATGTTTTAAAAAAATATGACTCCGATCTTGGGTACAACACCTCATATACAATATCTCAAACTCTTGGGGAAATTGATAAAGCGTTGGAGGTTATTAACCGCCCTCTAATTAGAAATGGGGCATCCTCCGTAGAAACTAAAACCGAGGCTTCCTTACGGTTGGAAGCAATTCAAAAAATTCTGGCCCCTGATAACAAGGATACTTACTTGGCAGAAAGACTGAAACAGGTAATACAATTTGAAATACGAAAAAAACTGGAGCAAGGGGATATCCCTGAAGTTTTAAGCGAACTCGTATATCTAGCATTAAATGATGAAGTTGAAAATCTCCAAAGATTTGCCCAGTTAAATTTGGAAACATCAAAATATGACGTATTGGGTGCTATGAGGACCTCAATGGTAAACCTTGAGGTATTGGGTAAAGTCTTCGATAAAAAATTGGAGGAGATGTTTATCGCCTTGGATAAGGATTTAAAGAAAAATCCAGGTGAAGAATCCATAATAATGGCCCAAAATCGCCTTTGTATTCTTTCATTATCCATCCCCCAGCTAAATAAAATGAAATTTATTCCCAAGTATTGCCTTGGGAAATTTTTAGAGAGTATCTATGATCCTAAGGTTATCTATATTAAGTTTAATGACTTTTTTGAAAAACCATTTACCCTAAGAGCGTGCGAATATAATGAGTATTTAGAAAAGAATAACCTTCACAGTAAGTATAACCAGATATTTTCAAGAGTTATAAACCATTAATGGAATAGATGTGCCGGGTGATTTAAATTTTCATCAGTAACCTTAGCTGGAAGGATAACCATAGTTAATCCTTTCTTTTGAAGGTTTTTTTGAAGCGCTAAACCCGTCTCATTATGAAGAATCCGTTGATACCATTTTTCGTTTTCAAAAATAATTTTTCCGGTAAAAAAGGTCAATTGGGAAAATTCCTCTGCCAATTTTACACAAAGTTCTGGGGCACCGTGCACCACATCGGTATCTATTTTCATTCGGAAAGATGCATTTACTCCGAGGGAAGTTGCCAGCTTAACATATTTTTGAAGTCTAATTTCGGTATCTTTTTTTAGTTTTTCAACAGCATTCTTACCCTTAAATTTCCCAGAATCAATTACACCCACTGAAACAAAAACAAAGTTCTGATAAATTCCTGGAAAATTTTTAAGAATATTTTTTACAGTGCAAACTCCCAGACCTCCATAGCTTCCGACCAAAACAGCGGCCGTCCTTTTGTTTTTATCTAAATTACAAAATGGAACTTCCAAAGGTAGTGGTTCACGAATATTTGCATAAAGTTTATGAAGAGTTTCAGATACATTGGTATAATGTTTTTTAATGGCCATAAATACCAACACCAATGTTGTGGTAATTAGGACTGTTATCCATCCACCATGAGTGAATTTTTCCATTATTGTGATAATTAAAATAGTTACACAAAGGGCAAATCCCAATCCAAACAATGTTAGATTTCCCAGCTTTTTCCAGGATTTTTTCTTTTTGGCGGAATAAATAATCATTCCAAAAAGGGATAGAGAAAAAGTCAAAAAGACATTTATACTATACATGACCACCAATAATGAAACTGCTCCCTTCGTATAAAATAGGGCCAATAGCGCCGCTCCGCTCATCAGCAGAATTCCATTGGATGTAGTTAATCTATCGGATAGCGCACCAAATCTCCTCGGAACCCATCCATCCACTGCCATATTGGCCAGAACCCTTGGACCATCGATAAATCCCGCTTGGGCTGCTACAACCAATAATAACGCTTCAGAAATAATTGCCACTAATACAAACCCCGGTCCCCAAGAAAAATTTCCGGCAACTTGCTCCAACATAACTGCATTCATTGTTTTTCCAGGAACGATTGGAGTCCTTAAAAGTAAGTAACAAAGCAGGATTCCAGAAGCAGTGAAGGCCAATGACATTGCCATATAAGACATGGTTCTTTTGGCCGTTTTTACTTTAGGGGTTCTCATAATGGCCAAACCATTTGAAACCGCCTCAATTCCTGTATAGGTACCTCCACCAAGTGAATAGGCGTGGATAAAAATTAGAAATAATCCCCAACCACCTATAGTGCTATATCCATGGGTAAAATTGGCATACTGTTCGCTTGCGATGGTTGGAAATAACTCTAAGTGACTCCCTATCCCATAGGAGATAGCGAAAAAATGGGTAAGAATAAAAATAATAAAAATTGGAGTTAAAACCATTACGGATTCTTTAACCCCTCTAATATTTAAAGATGTTAATCCCAATATAAAAAATATTTCTACGGGAAACTTCAAATAATGTAGATGATGCGGAACAAAACTAAATAGGGCATCTCCGGAAGCAGCTATTGATATGGTAATTGTTAATACATAATCCACCAATAGTGCAGAACCAGATACCAGTCCAAACTTTGGACCCAGTAACTTGCTGGAGACCATGTATCCCCCACCACCATGGGGAAATTCCTTAACAATTTTCCTATATGCTGCTGAAATAACAAAAACGGTAAAGGCCATAAGGGCCACTAAAGGAATGGCAAGGTACTTATGCTCCCCTAAAGCTTTAAAAGCCTCTTCTGGTCCATAAGAGGAGGAGGAAAGCCCATCTGCTCCGAGTCCAACCCAGGCCAAAAAGGGAATTAGAGATAAATGATGGAAGATTGAAGAATCTTCTAAATCTTTAGGATTTCCTAGAAAAACTCTCTTTAAAATGCTTATCCCTTTTGATTTTTCAGGATAAGCACTTTCCTTATTGGAATCAATTTCCAAACTCATTTAAAATGTTCCCAAGTTAAGGGACTCCAAAATTTTTTTTTAGAAAATACTCCCATTTTAAGGACAATTCAATATCAATGAGCATCCATGTTAAGAATACAAAACCTTAAATTTCAAATAGTTATCTACAATACTGGATTGCACCACTGAACAAAACAGCCTAAAAATCCTCGATTAATACATTTAAACTGTGAACGATTTGCAGCAATTTGTACCGTTTGTCCAAAACCATAAAAAAGAACTGGATTGCCGTAATAACCTTGGGCGGAGGAAAGACAGAGGATTTTAGGCCTTAATGGTGGAAGGTTAGTAGGATCTACATTGCCAGACTCATTTGCAAAAGAAATGCTCAGGAAACAAAAATAAATCATTATAATTTTTTTCATAATCTCTCCATGGTTAAATTATTTACCGTAAAGGAGAACTTGAAAAGATATCCTAATTAAAAACTGTCGACTATTTATAAGGAAATTTTCGCTAGATTTATCTTGTTTTAGGATTGCCCTAAAATTTCCTTATGAAATACTTTTTTTTCCTCTGGGTTCTAAATCTTAATGCACAGAATATTTCACCTCAAGAAGTTTATAAATTTATAGAGGCCCACCAGGAAATGGTTGATGAAAGCAATTTATTTGAATTTGATAAAATAAAAATTTCTTCAGATATCCTAAACCTTCAGCATAATTTTGGAAGGTTTCTTGAATCAAATTTTCTAACATGTCCATATTGCAGTTTGGCCATAAGTTGTGGAGACCGAATTTGTGATCGAAATGCTGGGGAAACTTCCAATAACTGTTTCGAAGATTGCATGCCGGGACTTTATCGATCCTATAATGGACAAACCATTTGTAACCAAGTTAGTGCCCTTTATTTTCCCAGTAATAAAAATGAAGTTTCCTCTCTTGTAAAAGATGCCATTAAAAATGGAAAGCACGTTAAAGTAATCGGTAGAAAACATTCTGATAATGGAGAAATTTGTACCAATGGAATTACCATTTCTACCAAAAATTTAAATAAAATTTACGAGATAGAAAAATTTGATGGGGAAGAAACAGTCAGAGTTGAACCTGGTGCTACGGTTTTTGAAGTTAACCAATTTCTCCACGAAAGAAATCGTTCTCTTGGTTTTGGAGTTCCAAGTTATCGCAGCGTAACCATTGGTGGTGTTATAGCAAATGCTGTCCATGGAAGTTCTCCATATGATACCTCCATACTCTCCTCCTTGGTTTCTTCGTTAAAAGTAGTTATGTCAAATGGGGATATAAAAGAATTTTCAAAAAAAAATACAGACCCGGAAATATTTAAAGCATTAAAAGTAAGCTTAGGATTTTTGGGAATTATTACTGAATACAGACTAAAAATCCGTCCACAATTTAAAATGGAAGTGATTACAACCTATCATAATGAGGATGCCCTTTATAATAATGGAGGTATTCACAATCTTTATAAGGGATGCGATTGGATTCAAATGCATTGGTTTCCGTCTGCTAAAAAATTAATGAAATCATGTGGACAAATTACAAATAAAAATGTGGATGAAGGAGCTACAAATAAACTCATTGGAGAATCCGCTCCTGAGTTTCTTTATATGATGACCAAATTACTTCTCCAATATGGCTCGGATAACCCTTGGGCATTTTCTTTTATTGAAAATTTTAGATGGATAAATTATTTGATCAAACCTCCCTTTGAAGTGCTAAAAAATGGGAAACCTCAGGCGGCAAAATCACTAGTAGGTTTTTCCCACCTCCTTCAGGCCAGTGAATATGCTTCCGATCAATCAAAATTTCTAAGGACTAGAGATTTTGAACTGGCAATACCCTACTCTCAAATGGTTCCTGCCCTGAAAGCCTCTAGAGAATATTTTACCGAACATAATTTATCCATTCCTCTCACCGGTCTTTTCATTAGATTTTCTAAGGTAGATGATGAAACACTACTTTCCCTAGCTTCAGAAGGTGGAGAATTTAAAACGGGTACACCAGCCATGTATTTGGAACTGACCTACTTTAAACCTGCAGGAAAAACTCAGCAAGAGATGGAAAATTACGAGTTGGTTTATGCAAATTGGGCAAAATTGATGGTTTCAAAATTTAAAGCAAGGGTTCATTGGGCAAAAAATAAGCCCCAAATTTTTAAATTAGAGAAAGAATTAGGAAATTTCCAAGATAAACATCAACGCTTTCAAAATATAATCAACAAGCTTGATCCTCAAGGTTTATTTTCAAACCAATTTGGAGAGGATTTAGGATTTAATTGGAAGGAGGAACAAAACTAATGTTTTCACATCGATTGTATGAGAATGCTTCTTTTAAAACATATTTGGATTGGTTTTTGTTAAGTTTTCTTGCGGGAAATATTAATACCGGCGGATGGCTTTCTTGCCACAGATTTGTTTCTCACGTAACTGGCTTTGGAACTCTTGCTGGCATTTCCCTAGAACAAAAGAATTGGTTGGAATTTTGGGGAACACTTTTTATCCCAGTGTTTTTCCTTTTGGGAGTGATTATTTCTGGTTACCTTACTGAAAAAAAATTGGCCGATAAAGTCCATGGACAAAAATATGCACCGGTCATGGGTCTTTCTGCAATTCTTCTTTGTATTGTGGCATTATGTGGAAGGTATGGACTATTTGGCGACTTTGGTGAAGTGGCCGTAATTAGAAATGATTTTTTCTTAATGGGACTTCTATGTTTTGCCTGTGGTCTTCAAAATGCTGCAATCACCTCTGCATCAGGAGCAACCATTAGAACCACGCACTTAACCGGGCTTACCACAGATCTGGGCCTAGGGATTGTTAGGGCCGGAATTGGAAAATTTTCTCCGGAGCAAAGGGCCTTGGAAAGAAAAGCAAATTGGCTTAGGGCCTTTACCTTTGTTTCATTTATCCTTGGATCTGCCTTAGGGGCTTTTGTTTATTTTAGATTTAAATATGATGGATTCTTTTTTCCAGCAATCCTTTCTCTCTATGCATTTATCACTGCCCATTTTGGGAAGCATTACTAATGAACTCTGGCCTGGATCATTTTCAAAAGAGAAAAAATCATTTTGGCCCTTTGGATCTTATTAAAAGTAAAAAACGGTTCCAAATCTGCTACAAAGGAACCGTGATCCATATTGGCCAAAATTAAACAAGGAGTTCCCTTTAAGCAAGTGGTAGATATTGTAGTAAAGCCGTCATTTAAACTGCCATCGGCCAGACGTAGTGTATTATTTAAAATGGCAAATGCAGATTTTTCTCCCATTGGAATAAATATATTTTCCAACGGATTTTTAACTTTAAAATATGATCCCACTGAGAGGATATTCACCTTTTTAACCAACTCTCCAATAACCCTTTGGTTTTGTTTATGAAAAAGTTGCATGTTTTTAACCGAAAGGGATTCAATTGCCTGAAAATCTCCACCCATTAAATTTTGAATCAATGTCCTTAAACCAAAAGAGGCTATAGGATTTTCTAAAAACATATCTGCTAAGGGAGTTCCATATAGCGGAGACTGAATGGATATCCAACCTGCAACTTTATTCCAAATATCCGGATGAGCTGACAGCCCGTATAATACATCAATTCCTCCTTTACTATGAGAAATCAAAATGACCGGCATTTTACTTTTTTTAATTACGTTAAAAAGACTTTCTCCATTTTTTTCAGGAGACCCTTCGGTTTCAAAAGGTCCAATTTCAACGTCTAATCCCAATGACTTTAAAAAATCCCGTTCCCTGGTCCAAGGTGCATATTTTTTCTCTTCAAAGGGAGCTCCCATCTGCAAAAGAAAGTCATTTAATTGAGAAACATAATTATTAAAAAGGCCTCTTAAAATTATTATTTTATAATTCCTTAAACTTCCATTTTTTCCATTTAAATTAAATGAAGATAAATTCTTATTAAATTCTTGATTTAAATTCTGAGAAAAAGCAGAATGGCCCCATAGGGATAAAAGAATTAGTATAATTTTCATGAAGGGGGTCTAATAACCCAATTTTTTCCGAAATTCAATAAGGAGTAAGCGTTTGAAATCTAAGGACTTCTGGGGAGAACCTCTTTTTAAAGGTGCCCAGTTCCTAAAAAAATAAAGTGTTCTATAATTGGGGGACCATTATTTTTGGCCCTTAATTAATTATTATTTCCTTTTCTCCATTTTCTATATCGAGCACTAGCATTTTGGGTAAATTTGGAATCAATAAATTTATTTTCCACCCTGGGGATATATTTTTTCCATTAATTAAAATTGTATTTCTTTTCCTAGAGAGATCTAATTTTCCTCCCAAAATATTTAAATTTTTAAGTTCATAATTCTCCTCTAGAAATATTCTCCAAGTTACCTCTTTTTTTTGCCTTTGAAATTTTACCCCCAAAACTTCCTCAAGAAAAATTGTAGTCGGATATAATCCACTCCATCCAATAAAATTTTGACGGACTAAATCTTCTTTTGTACCTGTAGAAAATCTTGGTTTTCCATTTTCAAATTCAGGAGCATAGGCTTCCCAAATTGTTTTTGTTTTTTTGAATACCTCCAAAACCAATTTGACCATTTTTTGAGAGACTTCAAAGGCAAATTTTTGTTCACCTATTTTATTTAAGGCCAGAATAATCATATAATTGGTAGGGGCCCAAACACCACCCTTCCAATAACCTCCACGCGAATTAAATTCAGGGTGATTTTTTGCCAAAGCTGGAAAGGGAAAATCTGTCCAAAATAATTTGGGATCTTTTAAATTTTTTACCAATTTTTTGTTTTGTTCATTCGATGTTATTCCTGCTAGTAATGGCCAGAATGCTCCTATTTGCCAAACGTCTATTTGATTTCCTTTTTCATCCAGACAAAAATACATCCCTTTCTCTTCATTCCACATATACTTATTAATTTTATTTCCAATTTCCTCGGCCATTTTCGTAAAATATTTTTCCTTTTCAGAAAAATTTAGATAGTTGGCGATTTTTGCCAAATTTTTATACATTAGGACCATTTGGGCAGACATATCAATCCAAGCATGATTTTCAGAAGAAGCAATCGGAATATTATCCATACCGGATCCAAGGCCAGTGTTCCAATAAAGTTGTGCCTCTGTATTCTGTGCCTTGCGGGAAATTTCCAGCCAAGATGCGTATTGTTCTAAAACTGGAAAAACTTTTGAATATCTTGAAAAATCCCCAGTGTATTCCGCCCATTCTACTTCTGCCCATGAAAATAAGGGAGGATTTACACCATAATTAAAAAAGGTTCCCTTTTCAGGTAGTCCCCATTTTTCCAATAATACCCTTAAAATTTTTCCTTCCCTGGTTTGAGTCGCATAAAAATTATCCAAAGAGTTAATGGCATTAAATTTGGGATATAAATACTTTGCAAAAAATAGCATGAAAATCGTATCCCATTGAAAAACTGCAGGGCTAAAGGCTTCATCTATATATGTCGAAATAAAGATTTTATTTGAAGGATTTACTTTTTTAATATTTTTAATCATAGTTTCCCAAGAAAACTCATACATCGAATTAGATACATCACCTTGAATCTGAGGCAAAACCTCCAGCATGTCCTCAAACTTTGGAGGCTCTTGATTATATTTTGGGGATTTCAAATATCCACCCTTCTTTGGTAAAAAATCTCCAAGTTGAAAGTTGTATTTTACTGGTGTAATGATTTTTAACCCCTCACCAAAGATTCTAAGCTGGGCCTGGTTAAAATTGAAATTCAAAGGCAAAATTGCACCTAAATCCCATAAAACTTCATCCTTCTCAGGATTGGTTATTTTTAAAAAGCCCTTATAACCTAAATAATAAATTTTAAACCGATAAATTTGATTTTTTTCAAAGGTAAAGGCCCTGCTTAATATGATTTTTTCCAAAACATTTTTTTTAACTATTCTAAGCTCTCCCTTATCCCCGCCAAACTTTGCCATTAAATAATATTTTTCTAATTTCCCCTCTTGCCCAAGTACAAAAGAGATGGAAGAGTCTGGGTTATTTTTTTTTTCAATTTGAAAATCAAACTCAGAATTAAAAGAAGAATAATTTTTACCCTCTATCTTGTGGATTAAAACTTCATTGGTTTTTGAGAAATCAGGGTAAAAATTTTCTGCCTTAATACATGTAAATGGGAGAATAAGAAAAATGACAATTAAAGATTTTTTCAAAGAGTACCTCAGGTTTTATTTATTTTTACCTATTATTTATAAATTTTTTCGTCAAATTATAAATTTAAAAATTTCAAAGGTCCTCTAATGCATAACTCCCTAAAATTAGCGTTTTTATACGTAGGATTTAAAATTGAGGGATTTGGCTCCCCTAGAAATTAATAACTAAAAAAATCTCATTCCATGTCCAATTCTTGAATGGATTTTGTTTTCCAATTTGATAATTTTTCTTTAAAATCCATTACGACCCTTTCTTGGGAACCTTTTGAACTCGCTGGAAAAGCCTGATTTAATTCCCCTCCAAATTCGTTCCAAAGTTTGTTAATTTCTCCAATTAAAACTTTAAGTTCATTTAAATGTTCCATTGTCCATTTAGCAGTTATGGAATTCATAATATCCATTAAAGCTTGATGGCGCTGACCTAGTGATCTAATTTTTGGAAGATATTTGTTCCAAATTATTCCAAACTTTTTCCCTTCGCTGTCATTGTAGTCTTTAAACTTTGGAAAATTATCTAATGGTGCTGGACCAATTTTTTTATTAATTAAATAATATTCTATCCCCCCAAGCCCGTTAACGGTCCTAATAATTTCATTATATCTTGAGGAAAAATAATTATTATATTTATCCCGATTTTTTTTAGCGTCTTGGGCCAAGACTGAAAAATTAAACAACAAAGAAGTTAAAAAAAATAATATAATTTTTCCCACGATAATCCTCCTAATATAGACGTTTAATGATTTTTATTCACTGGAATAGATTTTCCTTTTAAACTAATATTAAGCGAAATGAATTTAAACCTCAACAATCTTCAAAAACTGCTTCTTTCCCCCAATTTATCAGAAGTCGAAATAATCAGACTTCTCCAAACAATTCACCAAAATTTCACAATAAATCGAGATGAGATAGGAAATTATCCTTCATCAGCACAGATGGTGTCTGCATATACCCTATTTTACCTCCCAACCAATATATTAAAGCTACCTTTTGTCCTTAAAAACCTCGACCAAGAGGTACTTGATCAAATAAAAAAAACAACCATCATTGATGTTGGTTGCGGGCCAGGAACCTATTCTCTTGGATTTTTAAATTTTTTTTGGCCTAATTTTGAGGGAACATTAGTATTATTTGACAAATCTAATCTAATGCTAAAGCAAGCCTCCAATCTGATTGACCATTTTTTCCCCACCTTTAAAAAAGTAACTTACTTAGATAATTTACCCCCAAAATTGGAGGGGGAGATAACCTTATTTTTTGGAAATAGCTTAAATGAATTAGGAGTTGATAAGGCACTTGATTTGGTAGAAAAATTTAAACCCAAATTTTTATTTTTTATTGAACCAGGCACAAAGGATTTTTTCAAAATTGCAATTAAAATTAGAAATGAAATGATTAAAAAAGGACACTCCGTGTTATTTCCATGTCCTTCCCTTGTTAGCTCCTGTCCTTTAGAAAATAAAGATGATTGGTGCCACCAAATACTACACACAACCCTTGACCCTTCTTTGGAACGCCTCTCCCAATTAATAAAAAAAGATAGAAGAACAATGCCCTTTACCTCGCATATCTACCATTTGGATAAGCCTGCCAACAAGGGAATAATGGCCAGATTAGTTAGGGTATTAAAAGAAAATAAATTTGCATTTTATTGGGAGGTTTGTTTTGAGGAAAATCGAACCCTTTTAATTAAAAAATTGGAAATAATTAAAAAAAATATACCCAAAGCAACTCAAAAAAAAATAAAAAACCTTTCCATCGGTGGAAAAATTAATTTTTCAATTTTAAAAAAAATATCCCAAAATTATTGGCGTGTAGAAATTAAGGACTTTGGGTTTCTTGATTGATCAATTGGAAATTTGCCAATTAAATAAACCTTTAATACGATTTTCTTGAGCAAATTACCTATCCACGGAGGTTTAGGATGATTCTAAAATCCATTTTTAATTTTTTTCTTCAATTTCTTTGTCTTATCCCCTTGGGATTGGCCGCTGAAAAAATAGATCGAACTAACCTCCCCATTCATCCACCAGAACATGCTCCAATCAAGATAGAAGACGTAAGAAATGTAAAGGCTCCAGCATTTTTTCAGGTTTCTCCTCCAAAACAGGCGCCCAATGTTTTAATTATTCTTATCGATGATTTTGGTTATGGCCAAGCAGGAACATTTGGTGGTCCGGTTCAAATGCCAAATCTTGAAAGATTATCGAAACAAGGTATCCGGTACAATAACTTCCATACCACTGCACTCTGCTCTCCAACTCGAATGGCACTTCAAACTGGAAGAAACCATCATAGTGCAAATGCTGGTTCAATTATGGAATTTGCAACCAGTTATCCGGGAAACACAAGCCTTAGACCAGGAAATATTGCTCCCCTAGCAGAAATATTAAAACTAAATGGATATAATACTGCTGCCTTTGGAAAATATCATGAAACTCCTACCTTTGAATTAGGACCGACCGGTCCTTTTACCCAATGGCCTACAGGGTCTGGATTTGAAAAATTTTATGGATTTATTGGAGGAGAAACCAATCAGTGGGCCCCAACTGTTTATGATAATACTACTAGAGTGGATCTTCCAAATGATCCAACTTACCACTTCACAACCGATATGACTGAAAAAGCGATGGAGTGGGTAAAGACACAGAAATCACTCACACCCGACAAGCCCTTCTTTGTTTATTTTGCTCCTGGTGCTACTCATGCTCCCCACCATGTTCCCAAAAAATGGATTGAAAAATATAAAGGAAAATTTGATGAAGGATGGGATAAATTAAGAGAACAAACTTTAGAAAGGCAGAAAAAACTAGGAATTGTACCAGAAAATACACAACTGGCCCCAAAACCAAAAGACATTAAAGATTGGAATACACTTTCAAATGATGAAAAAAGATTATTTAGCCATCAAATGGAGGTCTTTGCGGGATTTGGAGAGCATACAGATTATGAGATCGGAAGACTATTAACTACAATTCAAGATCTTGGAGTAATGGATAATACCTTAATTTTTTATATCGTAGGAGATAATGGCGCTAGTGCCGAAGGCGGAATGATAGGTTCTCTTAATGAATCCATGTATTTCAATCTGGTGCCCGAGAAGGTCGAGGATATCCTTAAACATTATGACGAACTAGGGGGACCATCTACATTTGGGCATTATGCCGCCGGATGGGCCATCGCCGGAGTTACACCATTTGCATGGCCAAAACAAATGGCCTCCGATTTTGGAGGGACATCTAATCCTCTGATTATTCATTGGCCAAAAGGAATCAAATCTCAAGATGAACTACGTACTCAATTTCATCATGTAATTGATGTGGCCCCAACTATTTTGGAGGCGGCAAATATTCCAATGCCAAAATACGTTAATGGCTTCAAACAAGTTCCAATGGAAGGAACAAGCATGATATATTCTTTTGATAACCCTAAAGCAAAGGAAAGGCATACAACCCAGTATTTTGAAATATTTGGAAATAGAGGAATTTATAACAATGGATGGTTTGCAAGAACAATTCACGCCATTCCTTGGGATGTTCGAAATCAACCAAATTTAAAAGATGACAAATGGGAACTATTTAATACTCAAACCGATTTTAGCTTAGCAAATGATCTTTCCTCAAAATACCCGAAAAAACTTGAGGAAATGAAAAAACTCTTTATGAAGGAAGGATTAAAATACAAAGTTCTCCCAATTGACGATCGTCGTATTGAAAGGATGCAACCCAAATTAGTAGGTCGGCCAACCCTTTTGGAAAATAGGAATAAAATCACTCTATATGAAGGAATGTTGGCAATGGCAGAAGATGTTTTTATTAACCTGAAAAATAAATCAAGCACCATAACTGCCAACATTGTTTCTGAAGGCCAAAACAGCGGAGTAATTGTTTGCCAAGGTGGTCGCTTTGGTGGATGGTCATTTTATTTAAATAAGGGAAAACCTGTTTATACATATAATTTTGTTGGTGAAAAATTATTCACGATAAAGGCAAATAAATCAGTTCCGAAAGGAACATCTTCAATTCGGTTTGATTTTAAATATGATGGTGGAGGAATCGGCAAAGGTGGGATAGGTACCATTTTTATTGATGGTGAGAAGGTTGGTGAAGGCAGAATAGAACATACTATTCCCAACCTATTTTCTGTTTCCGATTTTGCAGATGTGGGGATGGATTTAGGCACCAGTGTTGCAAATGATTATATTTCCAACAAATTCACTGGAAAGATTGAAAAGATAACCATTGAATATTAAAATCATAAAATGAAAAAATCTAAATCCTATTTTTTAGTTTTTTCAAAGTATTAATCTTTTCTTTTAAATTCAAAAAAGTTGGAGTCCTAATAAGTTTCATTTATTTTTAAATTTTAAGGGCCGTCTGAACTCGACTTTATTTTCAATTCATCTTCAATCATTTTCCAAAAAAGCATACTTGCGCTTAATTTTTTTTCAGTATTGCCGACAAAATTTAAATTATTTATTAGGAGAGCAAAATTGAAAATCAATAAACTAATTTTATTTGGGGCAGGTGTGGTTTTATTTTTGGGTCTAGGGATTTACCTTGGACTACAATATGAGGGTGCAAATGAGGGTCCTGAAGAAGCGAAAATATTAGGGCAAGATAATAAGCCAGCAGACACAACACAAAAACCTGGACCTAGTAATCCCCCAATTGAATCTCAATCTGCCGCTACAGTTAAAAGGGATAAATTATCCTATAAAGATGAATTATTCAGCGATCCGATAGTTAAAAGTTTAAAGAAAAGATCTTTGGAAATATTTGGAAAATATTCTTTTGGAGGAGAAATTTCTGATTACATTGCAATTGGCGTGGTAATGGATTCTTCCGACAATTATGGAAATATCTATCTCGGGACTTTAAAAAAATTAAATCAAAGCCCGGAAGATGTCCTTGAGGCTTTAGAAAAAGAGATTAAAGGTTTAGAGGAGAAAGATTCTTTTATTCGGAACATGGTTTTAAATTTGGCTAATAATCTAAAAGTTTCAGACAAGGAGAAAAGGAATTTTTTTGGAACAGAAATTACCCGAAAGGTTAAACTAGATGATAAGGGAAATTTCACCGAAGATTCAATGAATATAACTAATTCTATGGTCCTTTTTAAGCAATATTCAAAATCAGATAAGGATGCACTGGAATTCGCCAGGAAGACAATGGAATTAAATAGGGATAATCCAAAAATTCAAAAAGAGTTACTCATAAGATTTAAATCATATTTTCCAAATTTAACTAAAGATCTTGAGAGACCTTAAAAGGGGATAAAATATTATGAAAATATTTTCATTGCTATTAATTTTCCAAGCATTTAATTTATTTGCAGCGGGTTCCCCTTCTCCGGTACCTGATCGTTGCGAATCCAATACTTTTTGTACCAATGGCAAAATGCCCCTTTTTAACCAAGCGGATTGGAGATTAATCAGTTACTTACAACAAAATGTTAGCGGTTCGATTACACGTGACTTGGGTTTTTGTGCTCCAACCGCAGGAGCAATGTTTTTCGCGGGTTTAAAGTTAGAGGCACCAAAAACAAAATTTAATAATTTATTCGATACCATCACAGATTCAAATGTTCAAAGCAAAAGTCCCGAATTAATTTATAATATTGGACAATGGATACATACAAAATGGACCAAAGGTGGAACGGGAACGGTTGATATAGATTATTATTCAAATAAAATTGGAAAAGGAATTTCAAACTACAAAATGAAAGAAACCGAACTTTCGGTCACTCACTTAATGGCCGGGGCCAAAGCAGGACATTTTAAAGATGAAATTAAAAAAAGGAAAATGATGTATTTGATCCAACTGGGCCATTACAAAGGAACCTATCATAGATTTGATTCAATAAATTGTAGTAAAAACCCTTGTGAAATTAATTACCGCTCAGGAGGCGCCTATACTAGAAAAGGAGGCCATGTTCTTGTGATAAATGGTTATGAAGGAGATTATTATAAACTCTATGACCCTTGGGGAAGAATCTATAACATTAGGATTGATCGAAAATTTATTTTATTTGGTTATAGGGCATTTGTTTGGTCGATAACTGGAGCTTATGGTTTCGTTCAAACCTATGGAATGAACCGGAATGAATCAAGCGTTGCCGTGATGTTGGATGCTTTTTATGGGGTAGGTTTACAAGATTAAATTTTTATGAAGTTTTTTTTAATGATGGCCTTTATTTCTCTTCTAACAGGTTTTTTCCTTTCAAGATTTTTTCTTTCAGGTAAAAACCAACCTATACTCCAAAAAAGAGAAATAACTTCAACAAAAAATCTTCCTAAAACCTTTGTTTTAAAAGAAAAGACAGTTAATAAAAAATTGTCCGATAAAAAAATCGCCATTTTACAATTAATCATAGGATCTTCCGAGATATTCCAAAAAAACCCTATCGAAAGAGATAAAACAATTGATCAGATACGAGATTTATTTCACTCCAATCCAGATGATTCATTTTTGGCATTAAAAGAAATTTTCGATGGTGGATATTTGAATGCAGACCCAATTTTAAAAGGATCACTGTTAATCCAGGCAGCTCTTATCAAGGGAAAGGAATCGGAAGTTAGGGAAATGGCATTAAATGCGATTTTTTCTGAAGAGATTCCAAAGGAGAAAAATTTGAATGAACTTTTGAGTGAAGAGGAAATTAACAGGGAATTATCCGATGACCCCAGAATATTAGGAATTTCAGAGTATTATGACGCTTTTTTGGCTTCCACCATAGGCGATGAAGACCAAATTTTTAATAAAAGTTTAGAGATAATTGAAGCTCAACAAAATGTAAATGTACAAAGAATGATTGCAAAAAAATATTTAGAAACTTTTCCAAATAACGGTCTAACTTTTTGGGATTTTTTAAAAAATAGAAATATTGAATTAATGCCTAAGGGCGGGAAAATAACTATTAAAGGTATCACCTATGAATAAAATAAATTTCATATAGGAGGATTTATGTTAAAAAGTAAAATTGTAATTTTTTTGTTTTTTTTCCTTTCAATGGCCCATGCAGGAGATGGACCTACTGACCGTCCAATTACCTACGACCTGGATAAAACCATAAAAAAATTTTCCAGTTGCCAATTTAAACAAACCGTAAATTTAGAAAAGATATTCAAGAGCAAAATTACGCCCGCATTGCGAATGAAAAATGCTCCTTCTAAACCAGAAAAGGGAGAATATTTTAGGATGACAAAGGGAGCAATAGGTATTGGTATGTATATGTTTCCTCCCCTTTTATTGGCCGTTCCTTTTTCTGCTTTGGCGGATATTCTCGCTACTCCATATTATGCCATTGATGATGTTGTAAAACGTATTCAACACTCAAAAAAGGTAGGTAAAGGAGTGGAAGGGGCCAACAAAAAAATTGAAGCATTCAAAAGGGAATTTGAAAAATTGGAACCAAACCCCATAAAGAGGAAAATAATTATTAATCAACTTTATGTATACTCCCTAATTTCTGATACTCACCAATGGTTATTGGAGAAAAAAAGGGATCAGGCCATGAACGGTCGGGAGAAAAAATATTATTCCCTCTTCCCCCAAATCGGAAAAAATTTGAAGATGGAAATTAAAATGAGAGAGGGTGATTGGGATATCGAAACCAAAGAAGTAGGATGGCAACCTTTAGATGATTATTTTAAGATACGGGATTTTCCCTATATTTTGGACAAATATCCCAACCTATGCGACTCCCCAGGGCTTGAAAGCGTTGACCAAATCACAAGTGAATATTCAAAAATAATTCTAGATAATTTGGCCTACGGGGAAGAATGGAGAAAAAATAGAAATAGATAAAAAAATTAAGTCCCCATTCTAAAAATAAATCGACCTGAAACTCCCTTCACCATTGGTGGGTATAACCTCCAAGTTCTAAATGGGATTGGGTATTTTTATCCTTTGGCCAAGGAGGGCCTTAAATACCTTTGCCAAGATAAAGGCCAACTTCCTCCAGGGTGGGTGCGATTCTGGAACCTGTTATATTTATCCTAATCTGATAGGCCCTTTTTCTTCTTATTTTTATAAGTTTTTTATTTCCTATAGTTGTTCCAGAACCAACTTTGCGCCATCTATGTGCGTCGTATATCTCAACATCAAAACTTTCAATCCTCTGACCAACTTTTATATGCTCTTTTAACATTATGATATTAAAAATTTTTGGTTCCGGAAGTTCTATTGTAAGGGATGCCTTTTCAACTCCATCTGGTGTAGTCCAATATGTATCTATCTCATCGTCTAATACATTATACGGAATATTTACCCCCTTAAAGGATGAGGCCGTGACTTTCCCACCCTTCAAAAGATTATTTCCAAATATTTCCTTATGCATTTTGGCAAACTCTAAAATATTTTTTTCATCCTTTTTATAGATCAGACCATCTTTACCAGGAAGAAAGTTAAGTAGAAGGTTTGCACCTTTTCCTACGGAAGTGAAATAAAGTTTCATGATTCTTTTTGGGGACCTAATAAATAAAAAACTTAACTTACTTGGAAACCAAAAAGTTGAATATTTAATAGGAAGAGGCAAATCTCTCATGGATGTAACTGCTTCCATTACCCTCCATGAAAAATCAATTCCATTTTGTTGGACATTAAACCAAGTATCCGGTGCTGTTCCTTTTTCCTCTCCTACCAATGATGTATCCACGGGGGTAATTATGGCATTTGGTTGCAATTCTCTAACCAGTTTTGTCCACCGTTCAATCCGGAAAAAATTAAACCCTTGGGGAACTTTTGCCGCAAATGGCCCAAGTAATGCTCCATCAAACCAAACTTGAGTTATTTCACCATAATTGGTTAAAAGCTCTCTTAATTGATTATCCATATAGTCATAATATTTTTCAGTCCCAAAAGTAGGTTCATGTCCATCTGCAGGAGAATAATAAATTCCAAATTTAAGCCCATATTTTTTGGCCGAATCAGCGGCCATTTTAACTACGTCACCTTTTCCATTTTTCCAGGGAGATGATTTTACTGAATAATTGGTGAATTGACTGGGCCAAAGACAAAACCCATCATGATGCTTTACAGTCAGCACCATCATTTTCATTCCACCTTCTTTTATAATTCTGGCCCATTGATCAGTGTCAAGATTTTTGGGATTAAAAACTGATGGATCATCCGTCCCATCGCCATATAATAATTTTCCAGTAAAATTTGCCGTCGAGAGATGAACAAAGGCATTCATTTCCATTCTTTGGTAAGCCAAAATATTTTGACTTGGTACTGTCCTAGCTGCCCTTATTCTTAACTCAAGATTGTTAGCTATTGTCTGTTCGGCCAACAGGGTGTTGCACAAAGATAAAATTAAAACCAAAATTGACTTTAACATATACCCCCTGTATCACAAAAGCCCATCTGGAACAACATTTGGAGAACTCTAGTGAAAAAAAATATCGGAATTATTATTCTTTTCTTTAGTATTGCCCAAACCGCCTTTGCATTAAACATTAGAGAGGGTGGAGTCTCCGGTGGATCGCAATTAATGGGCGGCGTTTTTAACAGCAAAATGAATTTTTTTGAGACTGGCCTTCGCTGTATTTTGGTAGATGAAGAAAATGATATAAAGGTAATTCACAATGAAGCTGCTTCAGTCCTTACCACTTCCACCATAGATTATGACTCCCTTTGCAGAGAAGTCCAGTATGGAATATCTGTGGGTGGTAATATGGATTTTGGAGACAATGTAGGGCTTTCAACCAAATTTCTAAATGCCTCAAAAGAAACAAATACCTCCATCGTTTTTGTATATAAAACAATACTAAAAACAGGCCAGGAAGTCTTAAAGGGTCCTTATAAACTTACTCCAGAGGCCATATTGGCAGGACAGGAGGGTGAGGAAAACTTTAAAAAATACTGTGGCGACCAATTCGTTTTTCAGCTTCATAAAGGTGCAAAAGCGTTCGTTTCAGTAAAAATAGAACTGGGATCGGAACAAAAGAAAAGAGAAATCTCGGGAGAAATTAAGGTAGAGGCGGTTGATTTAGCAAACTTATCTGCCACACTGAAAAAGATTAATGAAAAATTTGGCTCTAGCGGATCAGTAACCATCTCTGCATACCAGGAAGGGGGATTTGCTGCCAGAATAAATTCAATTTTCGGGTCAGGAAATGGTATTGCAAATTGTAATTCCTCAGATTTTGTAAAATGTGAAATTGCCCTCAGAGATATCGTTCAATATTTTGCCAACGATTTCCCTTCTCAATTTGATCATTACTACCGAGACAATAGCGGGAGCGGGGTAATCATTCTTCCACCCTCTGCCAGGACGTTATATTATACCACTCAATCATATTGTAAGCTGGCAAAGAATGACCGGCCGGACTTTTTAAATTGTTCAGAACCAAATATCCAACCAATTCTTGAAAAAATGGACAATCTAAAAAATTTATATTTTTCCGAATTAGAAAAATTACAGGATCCTAGAATAAAGGAAAGATTATTACCGGAAGATAAACAACATTTTCTAGATAATTATGAATTCAAAATGCGTTCCAACCTAGGAAACCTAGATGATGGTAAAATTGAATGCCAAAAGGATCCCTGGTCTTGTGAAGCTATCTTTATCCGTTTAGAAAAAGAATTATTTCCACTTCAACCCGAAGCATTTAATTACCTAATTATTGAAGATAGGATAAAGATCTGTATTTCAACCGGTAAGACGTCTGCCCTATCTGGGTTAGAATTCAGATTAAAAAAAGGTTCTCAAATCCTAGGTGCCTTCCAGTTATTTTCAGCTCCTGAAATCGATAAAAAGTCATGCTTTTTTTATAATGCTCCTAATATACCAAAGGGATTTGATAACGTTGAGATTAGAGTTCAGTCTATGGGTCTGGAAAACAATCGATGCGGGAGAAGATCCGATAAAAAATTCTGGAGTTACTATGACTGGGATTTACAAGATTTGGAAGTATCCCATTTAAGTTCTGGATATAGGGCCAATTTTTCTGGAGATCATTTCACAAAGTCCAATGGATGCCAAACTAGGGGTGAATCAAATTCCTTTGGTAAATGGCAAACACTTTTTATAAAATAATATAATTACAATAAAAACCGCTGGTGAAATTATTATTTTTATTCCAGATTGTGGTAGACGGTCACAACGTCGTCATCTTCTTCAAGTAATCCAATAAGCCTTTCAATTTGTTCCACAGTTTCATCACTTGCGCTTTTTAGCGAAAGAGGAATTCTTACCAAGGATGCCTCTTCTGGCGTGATATTAATTTCTTGAAGTTTTTCCTGAATTGCACCAAATGATTCCATAGGCGCAGTTACTTCATACATTCCCTCTTCAAGCTCAACCTCATCTGCACCTGCATCAATCATGTGAAGAGTGAATTCGTCTTCATTAATTCCCTCTGCAGGAATAGTAAAAACGGCTTTTCTTTCAAAAACAAATTCTAAAGACCCTGTAGTTCCAAGAGAACCGTTGCATTTTTTAAAATAACTTCTAATATTGGCCACAGTCCTGGTGACATTATTGGTAGAAGTTTCCACAAATATGGCCACTCCACCTGGGCCATATCCTTCATAAGAAATATCCTCATAACCAGCACCACCTTCCCCTTGGGATTTTTTGATGGCACGATCGATATTATCTTTTGGTACATTTAATTTTCTACATCGCTCAACAGCGACTTTTAAAAGAAAATTGTTAGTAATATCTGGACCTCCACTTTTAGCGGCTTTAAAAACATCTTTTAGGGCACGAGTAAAAGCTTGTCCCCTGGCCTTATCTGCAGCACCTTTTCTACCTGCGATCTTTGCTGATTTTCTACCCATTTATACCCTCTGTGTTGATAGTTTTTTTGAAAAGATAAAGATTCATTACCATATTTTTGCAAAAAAAAAGGCCCAGTTAAAAAACTGGGCCTTCTTATAAAAAAAATGGGTGCATCGTGCTATTCTTACACCAAGTCGCCCTGGCACTACCTT
>CAYNWL010000009.1:20907-71542 GCA_964400895.1 uncultured Bacteriovoracaceae bacterium | reverse complement strand
AAGATAAGGCCTTTTACCCTGCCGCTTATGGCCTTTCAAATATCATTGTAGTTTCAGGATATGATGAAAATCTTAACCTTGTTGATTCTTCAAATTTTGGAACAAAATCCGTAGATATCGCGGCCCCTGGAAAAAGGATAAAATCCTCTTTACCATTAAATAGGGCCGGATTTTTGACTGGAACCTCACAGGCAACTGCCTTTGTTACTGGAGTTGCTGCTCTCCTTAAATCAAAGGATAGGAATTTAACAGCGGTAGAAATTAAACAAATAATTAAATCAAGTGCAAAACCAGAATCATCATTAAAAATGTTCACAAACTCTGGTGGTAGATTGGATGCAAAATCTGCTTTAGGATTTACCTTTTCAAAAGTTTCTTCTAGAAATTAACATCAGAAGAATCAGTTGATTCCTGCATGTCATATGGAGATGTCTCTGCAAAAGAATCAGAGGGCGGCAATTCCTGATTTGACTGGAAACTACCAACAGGCATTTCTTGAAAATCTGGAGGAGGTTCATTATTCATTTCGCTATAGGAGGTATCGGGTTGTTGATTCATCTCTTGGGTTTCAATTTGATCAGACATGGAATAGGCTTTCCCTATTTGCTCTTCTTCTAATCCTACTTTATCTTCCAAAGAACTAATTATTTCAAAAAGTAAGGTTGACCCTACTAATGGGCCGGTTGCAAAACGCAAAACATAATTTTTATCTCCAGATGGGGTAAGAATTCCACTTATCATTTCATCATCACCCTCAAAAACAAATGAACCACCAGTTTCTAATGGAATATTTTCCAATTGAATATTAATTGGAGGTTTTCCAAAAGGAGTTAGGCTCAAGGAAAGGCTTTGTATCTGGTTTTCAAAAATTGTCATTGAACCTATTGCTTGGGAACCTGAAATCAATCCACCAAATAATTCATTACTTACGGCCTCCTTTAGGTTTAATTGGATTTCCTTTTCACCTTTTCTAAATGAATCTCCTCCATTTGTTTTTCCTTCCTTTTTCGTTCTTTTTGATGGAACTGGAGGATAGAATATTTGATTTGAAATTCCACGTTCTGAAGGTCTTTCTTCTGGAAAAAAAGTTTCCTGTTCAATTATCTCCTTTTCAGGGGATTTAAGTAAAAAATATAAAACCCCGCCCAAGGAAAAAAAAATAAGAGCGTAAAAAATCTTCATCCGATCATTTATCGGCCAAAAACCCAACACTTATGAGATTAAATATTTCTTATTTAATTAACTTAAAGATTAAAGGGGCTGCAGTAATTAAAATCACACTAGAAAGTAAAAAGATAAGAAATTTTTTCTGGTTTTTAGACAAGAAAGGAGGTTGCTTGGTTATTTCTTCATCACCCATCGCGCCCTTAATTTCTTGGTAAAAAGGATGGTATTGAAGGGAGGATAGAATTCGTTCCAAAATTATTTTATTTGCAGGATTTTTGGATAAAAACCTAACTAAATCTAATAATTCAAAATGATAATAATTCCATTTGGACATATCAGACCAAGGGGACTCCATTGCCCTTAATAAGATGTTATAACGATGAATTAGTCTGTTTCTAAATTCCTTGTATTTCCTCCCCCTGTTTTTAAGAAAGAACCGATCCAAAAAATTTTGACCTTCATTATAAAATTCTCTGATAGAATAAAAACTCCTATCATCAACCGGTTCTCCAATATCTGGATCTAAAAGTTGATATCCGCAATCTTCACATTCTTTGTCGTTTAAATATACAGATTGGCAATTAGGGCATTTTTTTATCAAATTGGTGGTACTTTTTAGGAATTCCATCCTTTCATTTGAATAAACATCCATATTTTCTCCACTTTCCTTCGATGATGTGTTAGTAAAATTGTATCAGGAATAATTCCATGGTTAAAAAAATTATTTTATCCCTATTAGCTGGTTTTTTCTATTCATGGGGATTTCCCTCAGTTTTTTTCCCTCAATTTTTCATGGGAACCATAATAAGCTTGTTCCTGTATTTTTCATGTCTAAACTGGAAATTAAAATCTGACCTTATCGTTACCTTTTTTTATGTTTTTGGAATTTTTATATCCGGTTATTACTGGATTCCTCAGACCATTTCAGAATTTGGGGAAATTCCTTTGGGAATGGCACAACTATTAAGCATCTTCGTCCCATTTGTCCTTATGCCCCATCTTTTTTGTCTTGTTATTATTCTCCCTTTTTTACCCAAAATCATTCAAAAATTTCCAGTTCCATTGAAAAATAGCCTTTTGGCTTTTTTGCTGACCATTCTTGAATATTTTATTCCCCAACAATTCCCCGCAAATGTAGGACATCCTTTTCTACTTCTGGCCCCATATTTAGGTCCTGCCCAAATTTTTGGAACTCCTATATATTCATTTTTCTCCATATGGTTGGCACTTTCCATTTTAAATTTCTTCAAAAAGGAAGGGCGAGATTATTTTGGTTTAGTGTTTTTTGTTATTTTTTTAGGAGCAAATTTTCTTTCACCAATAAAATACCAAGGTAAGGAAAAAATCGTAACCAGAATCAGAATGGTTCAAGCAAATATCGGGAACTTTTTAAAAGTAGATTCTGAAAAGGGTGGGGTAACCTCTGTGGAAGAAGTAAATTCCCGGTTAAAAAAATATTCTACTCTCCCCTCTAAACAAAAAATTGATTTAATAATTTGGCCAGAAACAGCTTTTCCTGAAATTCTAAAATCGTCCACAATGAGACAAAATGCGGAGTCTACTCCATCTGTTATTTTAGAAATTTTAAAAAAAACAAACTCCAAAATCTTTTTCGGAGGGTATGATCAAAACGGAAGAAGGGACCGAAACTCCGCAGAATCGACTTATAATTCTGCATTTTTATTAAATCAAAATGGAATTTTAGAAGGTGTTTTTCACAAACAGGTGCTTTTGCCATTTGGAGAGGGCCTTCCATTTGGTCACCTAAATCAATATATGATCCCATATTTGGAAAATCGAATGTCCTTTTTTGCTAAAGGGGATCAATTTACCTTATTTGAAGTAGGAAACCGATCCTCTTTTATTTCAGCAATCTGTTACGAGATTTTATTCCCACAATATATTCGAGATTACTTGAATTCCACTGCGGAGCAGGCACAATTTATTATTAATTTAACCAATGATAGTTGGTATGGAAGAACCTCTGAACCCTACCAACATCTTTTTCTTTCTCATTGGAGAGCGGTGGAATTTAATCTTCCAATTGTGCGAATGACCAATACTGGGTTCTCCTCCACCCTATATCCCGATGGGAGCGAATCAAAAAGGACCAAATTATATTCGGAAGAAGTAATAGATTTGGAATTGGCCACTTTTCCTCGAGTGCCAACCATTTATCAGAGATTTGGAATTATTCCTCTATCCTTGCTTTTTATAATTATATATTTGGGAATGTTGATTTTTTTAAACAAAAAGATTATCAGATTTGGCCTTAAGTGAAATACCTTCCCTTAATATGTCATGAAGTCTAATAAAGCCCAAAAATTCCCTATCATCTCCTAGTACAGGAAGAATTCCAATCTGGCTTTTCCTATTTTCCATTAAATACAAAGCATCCAAAGCAAGGGCATCTGGGGTAATGGTTATAGGATTTTTAGTCATTATTTCAGAAATTTTTAAATTTAAATCAGGTTCTTTTTGGGTTAAAAATCTTCGAATATCACCATCGACTAAAATTCCCAATAGATTTCCATTTTCAACTATCGCACAACCTCCGATGGGAAATTTGGTCATTTCTAAAACAGCTTCCCTTATGGAACAAGAAGGGGAAAGTTTTGGAGATTTAGAAGCATCTACCAGGATGTCCTTAACCTTTATCCTTAAAGATTTTCCTAAAAGACCACCCGGATGGTTGAAGGCAAAACCTTCTTTGGATAATCCTACCAGGTATTCGTAGATAACTGCCATGGAATCACCTACGGCCAATGCTAATGTTGAGCTTGTAGTTGGTGCTTGGTTATTTTTGCAGGCCTCTTTTTCCACGGAACAATCAAACAAAACTCCACAGGCCTTGGCGATTGGGGAATTTAGGTTCCCAATTAAACCTATTCTTTGTTCTTTTTTAATTATCAAAAATGGAAGTAATTTAACTATTTCTTCTGTTGTTCCGGAATTCGATATAAATACGATACAATCTGAATTAGAGACTCTTCCTAGATCCCCATGCAAGGCCTCTATGGGATGTAGAAAATAAGAAGAAAGCCCTAGCGAACAAAATGTGGATGCTAATTTTTGCCCTATATATCCTGACTTACCAACTCCACAAAAAATCAAACTTCCACGAGATTCATTAAGTTGTCCTAGTAATTGGACTAATTTTTGCACCTGATCAGAAGTTATCTTTTGGGATGCATCGATAATCGCCTTGGCCTCAAGTTCTAAAACTGTTTTCGCTATATTTAAATATTCCATTTGACACTATCCATTAAAGTACTGTTGAGATACCATATAATAAGATGAAAATTCTAGTTTTTATTAGCTTAATATTTCTATTTTCTTGTTCTTCTTATAAAGAATTTCAAAGTCTTAGGGAAGAGGACATTATTCCAAATAAAACAGTACCCTATGATTTTGACCAAACTTGGCAGGCCACCCTCCAGGTTTTGAGGAAATTTGATTTGGCCTCCCAAAGCCAGGACCTAGGGGTCATAAAGACCAGATGGATAGATAATACAGTTGAACTTAATTTTGCGGATGCATTTGGAAAGAATGAATCAATAAAATCAGCCAAATATAAATTAGTGGTTGGTGTTACTAAAACCGATAAACTTGGAAAGTCCTTTACTAAAATTTCAATTTATAAAAGGCAGATGATTGAAAAGGAATTCCTACAGGGGTCCAAACCCGAAAGAAGCGATGGAATCCTGGAAACCACCCTTCTTTATCGAATTTCCCGAGTCCTTGATATGGAAAAAGAACTAAAAAGGCTTAAGGAAATCAAAAATAAACAACTGGAAGAAAATCTTTAAATTTCAGCAGAAGAAATTGATAACTTAGACCAAAAATATCTTTTTAATTTTATGGTACCATTGGGAGATTTCTTACCGGTTATTTTAGAAAGGGCGTAATCCATTTCATCGAAAATATCTTCATATTTTGGTTTTTGGATCATTTTAAGAAGAGGTTCTTCAGCTTTTTTAAATTTCAAATCACCAATTGTTTTAACAATATTTTTAATAATATCGGCCCGTTTTTTATTCTGATTTTTGTCCTGATAATAGTTATTGTGGTCATATAACATGGACCATACATATGGAGCGGAATTGGAAAGGCCCAATTTGTTTATATTTTCCAATGCTTGAAGTCTTACCAACAAAGCATCATCCTTTAAATTATCTATGTATTTTTTCTCAAATCTGGTTTCCTTCAAGGCCAGAAGAGCTTTAAGACTGGCCACTCTCATAACCCAATTGGGGTGTTGGGTGAACTTAACCAAAAAATCGGATGATTTTTCACCCATTATTCTGGCCATTAAAAAAGTGGCCACCCACCTATTGCGGTCTGGATATTTATCGCTTTTCATTACTTCTATTAAGGTGGAAACGGAGTTACCTCCCATGGAAAGAACATCTTTTTTTAAATCTTCAAGCATTTGTCCAGAAAGTTCTTTTTGAAATCTGTTTAAAAGAATTTTAGGATTTTCAGCGGCAAATGAGAAATTTAGAAAAAAGATTACTGCCCAGATTTTCATATGAATTATCCCAACATTTTTTCAAATTCTTTTAACAGGTCTTCAGCGGATTTTTCTTCCTTGGCAATTTCTCCCAATTTTTCATTAGAAGAAGCCGTCTGATCTGGTTTGTTTTCTGCAGGTTTTTCCTCTACTTGGGCCTGTTCAAATTCCAAAATTTTGCTTTCATCCAGTTTGGTTGTTTCTTCAGCAGGTGGTTCGGAAATTGGTTCTCCCAACCGTTTTTTTAAATCCTCATTTTCTTGCTTTAATTTCTTAAGATTTGCAAAATCTTCCTCTGCCTTTTGATAATCCGAAATTCTTAATAGAAGTTCATCCCTTTCTTTGGTCATTTTATCCAGTTCTTCTAAATTGACCTTGTCATCCATCAATATTGGCATTTCCTGAGATGGAGTGGCTGAAGCTTTTTCAGATTTTTCTTTTGAGAGTTCCTCAATAATTCTTTCTTTTTCTTTTAATTGCGATTTTAAAGATACAATGTCATTTTCTGTGGCCCCCTCTTCAAGAAATAGGGAATCTTTTAAATCGCTAGAATTTTTTATAATGGAATTTAAATAGGAACGTACAAGAGAAGCCGGTATTTGCCTATCGAGCTTATTGAGTTTTCGAGTTCGGTTATAAACATAGAAACCCATAAAAACAATTGCAGTAAAAAGAATCAGGATTATAAATAAAATAGCAAGTTCACTAGTTGATTCTGTAACCACCGTGGATATGTCTGAGAAAAATCGGTGAATAATTTGATCCAATTTCCTACTCCATGGAAATAAATTACAAGATATATAAATTATAATTTTTTTTGAAACTTAGAGTCAACCCAGATTTAAATAAGGTTCCTTATTCTATTATAAAAAGGTGGTCTGGCGGCCAGGAAATTATCGCTAAAGGGAGAAAAGGGTTTTCCATTATAGTCAGTTACTTTAACCCCTGCTTCCTGACAAATTAGCCCTGAAGCCGATACATCCCAGGGGGAAAGACCCTGTTCCCAAAATCCATCGAAAAAACCAGAAGCTACATAGCACATATCCAAAGCAGCACTTCCTAACCTTCTTACTCCACGGGAATTAACAGACATTTTCTTAAAAAGTGTGAACTCATCTTCAGATACCTGACCTTTTTCGGAGGAAAATCCGGTAACTAATAAAGAATCCTTCATCAGCTTTTTATTAGGAATCTTTTTTAATTTTATTTTAGATTTTTTCTTTTGGTAATAAGCTCCTTTGCCCTTGATTGCGTAAAAAAGCTCCTCTGTGGAAGGACGATAGACGACTCCTACAGTAGGAACGCCCTTCACTGCCAAACAAATGCAAACTGAAAAATAATCAAATCTATTTAAAAAATTCGAGGTTCCATCAAGGGGATCTATGATCCAAGAAAAGGGATATTTGGAAAATTTTTTAAAAGCGTTTTTATCATTTTTAAATTCAGAAAATGCTGATTCTTCGGCAAGGATGTAGTGGGAAGGAAATTTCTTTTTAATTCTTTCGATGATTAATTTTTCAGACTCTAAATCTGCCTTGGAAAAAACTCCTTCCATTTCCTTGTAATCAACAACTAGTTTTTCTATCGTTTCCTGATAGGAAAGAAGAAGTTTCCCTGAATCCTTCGCCATTTTAACAGTAAATTTCAAAATATCTTCAAAGCTATTCATCTTTTTTTGATCTCTCAATTTTCTCCAAATCCTCATCGTTTAACTTTTTTTCCGATGGAATAGAATAACTTTCAGTCACCCAATGACCTAAGTCAATTAACTTACATCGCTCAGAACAAAATGGACGCCATTTAGAGGTTTTATACTCAAAGGACTTTTTACATTGGGGACATTTTATTTCAACCACAATTTTTCCTAATAAATTGAAAAAAATTAGATTTAATTTCTTTTGTAAAATCATCCATAAATTTAATATCTTCTACCCTAGTAACTGATCTGATTCCTTTAACCGCGTTTGTGATAAAAATTTCATCACTATTCAATAAATCCAAAAATCCTATTTCCTTTTCACAAACTTCCATTTTTTCTTCGTTTAACATCTCAATAATTTTTTGCCTAGTTATTCCATTTAAAAAAGAACCATTAACTGATGGAGTAAAAATACATTTATTTTTTATCGCAAAGATATTGCTAGTGGAACACTCTAATATATTTTTTCTAAAATCTGTGAAAATAATATCATCAAAGCCCAAGGAATTTGCCCTTTTTACTTCCAAATTTGATTCCAAATAATTTCCCGTTTTTAAAAAGGGGGGTATTAAACCTTGGGTTTTTATTTTCATCGCCTTGGTAAGTGAGATATTCCCTGAATCGATCAAGGGACTTTCCTGGATTATAAATTTTAGATCATCATTTGATTTAAAAATGGTTATTCTAATTTTTTGATCTTTTTCCAGATATGGTTTTAGTGCTCCGAGGATACTCTCTTTATCCACATTTTTACCAAATAAAAATTGGCATCCTTTCTCCAAACGATCCAAATGTTCATTCAAAAAGGGCACCTTTTTAAAGTGAGTCCTAAAGGAAGTAAAAACCGTCTCTCCTAAAAGAATTCCATTATCTGTAAAATCAATACCTTGAAATTGTTTTCTGGAGTGGTAGAGTGTGTTTTCCAAAATCATTTCCCTGTGATATAGCACCTAGCAATAAAAGGATTATAAGTGGAATTTTTAACGCACATAGTTATTATTGGTTTTGGTTCTCAAGCAAAGGCTTGGGCACTAAACCTAAAAGATTCAGGTGCAAATGTCTATATTGCCCTTAGAGAATCTAGTCCATCAATGAAAGAAGCACAGGCTTTAGGACTTAAAACCCTAAACTTGGGACCAGATCTTCTAGATTTTAAAAACTTTGCCATTCTTACGCCTGATTCAACTCACTTTGATATTCTTAAAAAATACGAAACCAATATTCTACCTGGTTCCAAAATTATTTTGGCCCATGGATTTAGTTTTGTTAAAAATTCTCTAAAAGATTTATATCCAAAATGGAATTTTTTAATGCTTGCTCCGAAAGCAATCGCTTCGGAAGTTCGTTTCCAATTTGAAACCAATGGAAAACTTGGTGGAGTATTTAGCGTTGAAGGATCAGATGATAAGGAATTTGATACCTTTCTTTTAAAGGAATTGGCCAAGGCAATTGGTATTACCGCTGGCCCATATGAATCAACTTTTAAAAATGAAGCCTTTGCTGATCTCTACTCCGAACAATCCATTCTTTGCTCTTTGATACCATATGGTGCCCTTCATAGTTTTAATAAACTCAGAGGAAAAGGTATCTCTGCAGAGATGGCCTATTTAGAATGTTGGTATGAAGTAAAATTAATCACTGATGCCTTAATTAAATTAGGCCCCCAAAAATTCTTTAATTTAATTAGTCCTAATGCCTTAATCGGTGGCGAAAAGGCCAAAAGGGCCATTTTTAATAGCGAATTTGATAAAGCAACCAATAAACTTATGGAAGATATCTGGAGTGGAATTTTTTTTCAGGAAGTAGAAGATACAAATTTTGAAAATCTAAAAAAAGAAGTTGCGGCCTTTTGGGAAAATGAAGAACTAAGTAAGGTCCATAACAAATTAAGCAAGGAACTTTTCTAATGAAAAATGCCTTAACAACTAGAGAAATCAGGTCTTACAAGATAAATGACCACAAAGTGCCGCTTAAAATGCTGACTTGTTATGATTTTCAAACTGCACAGCTTTTAAACGAAACAGTTCTTGATTTGATCTTGGTTGGAGATAGCCTAGGAAATGTTATCCTAGGATATGAAAATACCATTAAGGTTTCTCTGGATGAAATGGTAACTTTTTCTTCTGCTGTTAAACGAGGAGCGCCCAATAAATTTGTAATTGGCGATATGCCATTTGGCACCTATTCCTCTTTAGAGGATGGGGTAAAAAATGCCACCATTTTATTTCAAAAAAGTGGCGTTGAGGCGATTAAGCTTGAAGGCGCTTTCCCCTATCAACTAGAATTGATTACACGATTGGTACAAACCGGAATTCCAGTAATGGGCCATATTGGTCTAACGCCCCAGTCAGTGCACCAATTAGGTGGCTATTATACTCACGGGAAAAATCACTCTTCAAAAGAAATGCTTTTATCCTCGGCCAGAAATCTTCAAGAGGCTGGAGTATTTGCACTGGTACTTGAGTGTGTGGAAGCAACACTGGCAGCTAGAATCACCGAAGAACTTTCTATACCAACCATTGGGATTGGTTCGGGAAAAGGAACCGATGGACAAGTTTTAGTTGTAAATGATCTTTTAAAAATGGGAAAAGATAAACCGCCAAAGTTTGTATCTCCTGTGGCCGATTTATATTCCCTTAAAAAAGATTTAATTGAGAAATATTTGGATAGTTTAAATTTAGAAAATGAAAACCATCTATACCATTGATAACGGAAATACCAATCCCCATGTGGGAATTTTTAAAGGGAACTCCTTGGAAAAAGTTGTTCCTTTAAGGGAATGCCATTTTGAAGAGGCAAATTCTGAAATAATATTATCCAGTGTTGGACAAGATCTTGATCTTCCCCAAAAAAATATAATGGACGTGATTAATTTAAGGTCACAAAATGCATTTTTAGACATGCCTGTTAACTATTCCCAAACTCTGGGAATGGATAGGCTTTGCTGTGCTTATTGGATTTTTAAAAACCAGATTAAAAACAACGAAAAAGTACTGCTTATAGATGCTGGCACCTTTACCACCTACGACTTGGTATCAAATAAAGGACTTGAGGGTGGATTTATTTTTCCTGGACTTCAGACATTTCTAAACTCATATTCAAAAGGGGCGAAACTCCCGACTCTTGATTTAAAAACATTAAACTTAAGAGATGAGATAAATCTGGCCCATAAAACTGAAGATGCAATTTCAGAGGCACTTAAAACATATTTTCAAATGACTTTCCGATCCCTGATTGAAACTCTCTCCCCAGATTTAATCATAACCACCGGCGGCGAGGGCAAATATTTCTTTGAAGCTGGTTATATGCCCCATCTTATCCATTTGGCACTTTTTGAAATTAAGGAGGCGGTAGATAGACTATGAGAATTCTACTTAACGTCTGCGGTTCAATTTCGGCTTATAAGGCCCTGGATATATCAAGAGGGCTTATTAAACAGGGCCATCAGGTTAGAGTAATACTCTCTAAGGGCGCTTTGCAATTTGTGATCCCTCAAGTGTTTAAATACCTAGGAGTGGATGAAGTTTATTTACCCGATGATGATTTCAACTATCCTAAAAATTCATCTAATGGAACTGTACTTCATATTGAACTCTCCAAATGGTGTGAAAGATTTGTAATCGCCCCTCTTTCGGCCAATACTTTATCTAAACTCTCTCATGGGGAAGCTTCTGATTTGATGCTTTCAACCTTTTTGGCCTTAAATAAAGATGTACCGATTCTTATTTTTCCTGCCATGAATGAAAAAATGCTAGAAAATCCGTTGGTAAAGGATAACTTTTCCAGACTAGAAAAATTTTTTCCCAATATTTTAATTTGTCCCACTGATCAAGGGGAACTGGCATGTGGAGATGTTGGAAAGGGTAAACTATTGGAAGTTTCCAAAATAATTGAAATAATCCCTAATATTTCACCTCTTTCAAATAATCCAAAACACTTTCTGATAACGGCTGGTGCTACCGTAGCTCCGCTTGATCCCGTAAGGTATTTAACTAACTCCTCTTCTGGAATTACTGGTTATTATCTTGCCTTAAAAATATTATCCAAAGGACATAGTGCTACCGTAATAGCCGGTAGAAACTCCACGATAAAACTTAATTACCTGGAAGGTCTACCTGGTTATAAATTAATTAAAGCAAATACGACAAAGGACTTTTTAAAAGCGACCATGGAAAATCTTGAAAAGGCGGACTGTTACATCTCATCTGCAGCAATTGGAGATTTTGAGTTTGACCCTCATGATAGTAAAATTAAAAAAGACCAAATGGGCGATGATCTTAAAATAAAAAGGTCTCCTGATGTTTTAAAGCAAGTACTAACTAAAAGAAGGCCTGACCAAAAAATTGTCGGGTTTGCCGCAGAAGTAGACCTAACAGAACAAATGCTTAAGATGAAATGGGAAGGAAAACCTGTAGATCTTCTAATTGGAACCAAAGTAAACAATGGATTAACTGGTTCCGGAAAAGTTGAAGGTTTTGACAACGAAAACGCCTTTTACAAATTTTTAGAGGATGGACAGATCGGATTTGAAGGTAGTCTTTCCAAAACGGAACTCGCTGAGGAAATTTTAAAGAGGGTACTAAATTGATTGAAATCCTAAGAACCACCAAACAATTTGATATTTTTAGAAAAATTTATGAAAATAAGGCCGTAGGTTTTGTTCCTACCATGGGCAATCTACATAAAGGGCATTTTTCTCTTGCCAAGGAAAGCTTAAGAAATAATGACCTCACAATTGTGTCCATTTTTGTGAATCCAAAACAGTTTGGCCCCTCGGAAGATTATGAAAAATATCCACGTACATTAGGTGAGGATACCGCAAACCTAAAGGAACTCTTCAGATCAGAAAATCTAATGAATTCTGATAAAAGGCTTGCCATTTTTGCACCAGAATCCATTGCTGAAATTTATCCTCCAGGTTTCTCCACAGTAATCTCACTTCCAGTCCTCTCTAACAAATTATGCGGATTAAATAGGCCTGGGCATTTTGATGGAGTTTCCACAGTTGTTTACTCTCTTTTTTCAATTGTAAAACCCAACAAAACCTACTTTGGTCAAAAAGATTACCAACAATATCTAATTATAAAAAAAATGATCGAGGACTTAAGACTTGATATCCAAATTATTCCCATGCCCATAAAAAGAGATAACGATGGATTAGCATTTTCCAGCAGAAACCAATATCTTTCCAAAGAAGAAAGAATTGCAGCGCTGGAACTTCCAAGGACCTTATCTGAAATAAAAAATATTATTAAAACCAATCTCTGGCCTGTTGCAAAGACCAAAACCGACGCTCTTATAAAAGAAAAGCTTTCCAATAAAAATTGGGATTATTTATCGGTTTTAGACATTGTAAACCTAGAAGAACCGAAAGAAGGGACATATACTGTAGGCATCTTTGGAGCTTTGAGACAAGGAAGCACTAGACTGATCGACAATAAACTTGTTGAAATAAAATATGCTTGAAAAAGATTTTTCGATTTCAAAAAACCTTAAGGCCACTTTAATCTCAGTAGTTTCTCCCAGTTTGCCCTATCATGAAGATTCGGACCAAGTTAATAGGTCCCTGGGAGAATTAAAAGAACTGCTTAGGACACTGGGTATTCCTGTTGGTTCCCAACATATTCAAGTAAAAAAGGCCGTGGACCCCGCATCTATTGTCGGATCCGGGAAATTAATGGAAATTGCCGAAATTGCAAAAGAAGAGGGATCTAAAATCCTAATTTTTGATTGTGAATTAACCGCAAGCCAAATCAGAAATATAAAAGATTTGACGAAACTTCCCGTAATAGATCGCTGCCAGGTTATTCTGGAGATCTTTGCACAACACGCCAGAACCAAAGAGGCCAAAATTCAAATCGAAATTTCTAGACTTCAATATCTTCTCCCACGTCTAACTGGACTTTGGTCCCATTTGGGCAGACAGAGAGGTGGGGTCGGGGTAAGGGGTGGCGAGGGTGAGCAGCAAATTGAGCTAGATAGAAGGATCATCCGAGAAAGGATTCAATTTTTCAAAGAAGAATTAAAAACCATAATAAAATCTAGGACACAGCAGGGAAAAAAAAGAAAAAATAAGGCCATTACTGCGGCCCTTGTTGGTTACACTAATGCAGGAAAGTCCTCAATAATGAATAGGCTTTGTAGGGTTAATGTGTTGGAGGAAAATAAACTCTTCGCCACATTAGATTCAACCTATCGGATGTTAAATCCAGACACCAAACCTCCAATGGTTTTAATTGATACTGTTGGTTTTATCTCAAATCTTCCTGCAACTTTGATTGAAGGATTTAAAACCACCTTGGAATCTGCCCTTGAAGCAGACCTTTTAATTATTGTAGCCGATGTATCAGATCCCCATTTTAAAACTCACTTGGAAGTTACTGAAAAAGTCCTTGGAGATTTGGGAATTTCTGAAAAAGAAAAAATTATTGTTTTTAATAAAAAAGATCTATTACATGATGACCTTAAGAAAAAAATTATCCTTAGAACCTATCCCAACAGTTTTTTGATTTCATCCTATAATGAACAAGATATTAACAACCTTAGAAAATTTGTAATTGATTTTTTTCTGCAAAAACAGGAAAACTTCGATCTGTTTATCCCTTACGAAAATGGTGAGGCCCACGCAAAGGTTTCTAAAAATACCAATATCATCAAAAGTTATAACCATGAACGTGGAATCTTCTATAGGATCAAGGTTCCAGAATTTATTTTTGAAAATTTAGGACTTGAAAGGTTTATCCTCTCCCCTAAAGATGAGCTCTATAAATCATTTAGTATCTAAAAGGCCAAATAGATACTAAGGCCTAAAAAAATAACACTTACCAAATAACTTATAATAATTTGCCAAACTTCATTTATCTGCATCTATTTTTTTCGGAATTTTTTGGGATTAAAATAAAATTGTTTAGAAATACCCCGCCCCAAAGAGGCGGGGTATATGAGATCACTCTCGATTCAATTTGAAATCTTTAAGTTTGTCTGCCATGGTTTGAGGACCTGCGTCTTCTCTAACAGATGACAACATTCTCTTATCATCAGCTTCCTGAGCACGTTTAACCGAAAGGGCGATTTTCTTTGCTTCTTTATCAATGGAGATAATCATGCATTTTGGTTTATCACCTTTAGCGATTACATCTGATGGCTTTTCAACTCTTGCATCAGATAGTTCAGAAATATGAATTAGACCTTCAATTCCGGTCTCAACTTCAACAAAGGCCCCAAAGTCAGTAACTCTGACTACTTCACCTTCGATTACGGATCCAACTGGAAGTCTTTCTTCAATTCTCTTCCATGGATCTTCCTCTAGTTGCTTTAGACCAAGAGAAAACTTTTGGTTTTCTTTGTCTACGGCAACTACTGCAGCGTTGATAGAATCACCAACTTTGTATTCTTCAGCAAGGTTTAGGTTTTTTCTTGTCCAGGAAATATCGGATACGTGGATAAGAGCATCAACTTCTTCGCCAAGATCGATAAATAAACCGAAATCAACGATTGATTTGATTTTTCCAGTCACCTTTTTCCCGATTGGGAATTTTTTAACAATATCATCCCAAGGATTTGGCATTAATTGTTTGATACCAAGAGAAATTCTCTTGTTTTCTGTATCCACTTCAAGCACCTGAGCTTCAATCTTTTCCCCAACATTGAAATGATTCATTGGGTTTTTGATTTTATTTGTCCAGCTCATTTCACTTATATGGACCAGTCCTTCAATTCCTTCATCAAGCTCTAGGAAAATTCCGTAATCTTTAACAGATACGATTTCACCTTGAACTTTCATTCCTGGAAGGAAGTTTTCAGATGCCTTATCCCATGGATTAGCAGTCACTTGTTTTAGACCAAGTGATACTCTTTCTTTGTCAGCATCGTATTTTAGGATTTTAACTTCAATTTCATCACCAACATTTAAAAGGGCACTTGGGTGTTTTACTCTTCCCCAAGAAATATCAGTAATATGTAGTAGTCCGTCGATTCCACCTAGATCGATAAAGGCACCATAATCGGTAATATTTTTAACGATACCTTTTACGATCATACCCTCTTGGATTTGGGCCAAGATTTCATCTCTTAACTTGCCTCTTTCTTCTTGAAGGATAGCTCTTCGAGATAAAACGATGTTTCCTCTTTTCTTGTTAAACTTAATAACTTTAAAGAGCATCTTCTTACCAATATATTTATCCAAGAATCTTGTAGGCCTTAGATCAACTTGTGATCCAGGAAGGAAGGCCTTAACGCCGATATCAACGGAAAGTCCGCCTTTAACTTTGGCAACAACTGTTCCTTCAAGAGGATGTCCGCCTTCACAAGCTTCAGAGATTTTATCCCATGCTTTAATAATTTCAGCTTTGTCTTTAGAAAGAATTAGGTTCCCTTGTGAGGATTCCAATTTTTCCAGATAAACTTCAACTTCCTCACCTTCTTTGATTTTCATGGAACCATCGAAGTTTTGGAATTCTTTAACAGACACTAGACCTTCTTGTTTATAGCCAATGTCTACCATTACAAAATCCGGGCCGATTGAAATAACTTTCCCTTTGAATACTTCACCTTCTTCAAAGTTCTTGTTTTGGGCCGAATTTAAAAATTTGGAGAAATCTGTTTCTACGGGAGTCTCAACGTCTTCTCCAACAACGACGTCGTATCCCTCCATCCATTTAGGACGAGCTTGCATTCCTGCTTTGGTCATTTTAACCACCTTATAACTAACTAGATAGGCCCATCAAAACTGATGGGTTGTAAATCTTCTACTGAAGAGTTCACAGGAGGGTGAGTTTAGGTCACTCTGGCCCAAAACGTCAATCAACTTATGGAAAAAAGGCAATTTTTTCGTTATTTTTAAAGGACAAGAGGAGCACCTCTTTTAAAATCAACAATCTCCCCTGAGACATTTCCAAATTTAACCTTGGCAGAAAACTTCAAAAGCCTCTGTTCTGGGTCTTGGGAGTACCAAAAAAGGACATATCCTTCTTTTTTCTCACCTTGAAGAGGATAGGAGGATGCCTCGATTTTATATGCCTTTTGAAATTTATTTTGGACTTTTAAGTCTTCTATTCCTAAAACTTTAAGCTTAACAATAAGGGTTTTTCCCCGGTTAACCAGCGGAAATTCAATAACTTTTCCTACCTCAAATGGAAGTCCCCGGGTAAAAAATAAGGCAGATAGGGAGTCTTGGAAATATTTGGTGAGGTAGCCTGTTTCATCTTTTTGATGAATATCTTTTGTCTTTAATTTTTCTCGCTTATACCAGGAAAAGGTTTGTCTTTTTTCTGGATCAAATAACTGAAGGTCATCCACCCTTTGTTTGGATTCTCTTTGAACCAGGTTGTATTTAAGGGGAATAATCCTTTTTGCATCAATAAAGCTTTCAACCACATTATCCAAGGAATAGATAAAGGAGTAAAAATCCGCAGATTTTAAACGAACCACCACATGATAAACCTTATTTCCTTTCAAATAGGCCATGGGGGCTACTGAAATCTTCATAAATCCCACAGTCACCCCAAAAAAGGCCACCTTCATGACGATCTCTTCCTCATTAGTAAGGTAGGGTTTAAAGCTTTTCCAAACAGGTTCTGAAGCCACATCGATGGGTTCATAAAGCTTGGCGATCTCAGGCGGTAAAAGGTTTTCCTCTTTTTCTTTCTTTTTTGCTATTTCTTTCTTTTTTGCCTTTTTTGTAACCTTATTGGGTGTTTCCTCCACTTTATAAGATTCTGCAATTTCTGAGCTTACCTCAGGTGGAGTAGAAGTAGTGGATTCATCTTTGGGTTCATCTTTGAAAAAATCTTTAATATTGGTGGAACAGGAATAGGAAAAAAATAAAATTAAGATTAATTTAAGAACGAATAATTTCTCTAATCTTTTCCTCAAGCTCATTTATACCTTTAAGGATTTCTATCTTGGCCCCAAGATAAAAAATCCTGTCGTTTTGAAAGGATTTGGGAATTTTAATAAAATCCTTTTCTGTCGTTAGGAAAATTGTATCTTTGGAACCTGCTTCTTTCAACATTCTTGTAATTTCTTTTTCTGAGAAAAAATGATGGTCTCTAAAAACATACTTTTTAGAAATTTGGGCCCCCAGCTTCTCTAAAGCACTAAAAAAGGAGTTTGGATTACCTATACCACAAAAGGCATTAATATTTTTCCCTTTTAAAAAATCCAGATCCAATTTTTTATCCAAATTTATTACCCCAAAGGGATTAAGTTTTGATTCAATCTCAATAACACCATGCCTCAAATAAGGAAATATTAATTTCTTAAGTTCGGATAACTTCTTTGAGTCCACCAAATCGCATCGGGTAAAAACAATAATATCCGCATCCCCAAGGGATTTAAGATTTTCCCTAAGATATCCCTCAGGTGCGGTTCTATATTTTTTTAATTCCATGGTAGTGTCGATTAAGACTATATCTAAATCCCTCTTGATGGATAAGTGTTGAAAACCATCATCAAGTAAAACCACATCCGATTTGATCCTGGGATAGTACTTTTCCAAATTTTTGGCCCGATTTTTCCCTACAATTATATCTAAATTGGGATTGGAGTTAAAAAGAAGGACTGCCTCATCTCCAAAATCTCTTGGCGATGGATTCTTTAATACTCCACCTTTTTTTTCCAGCCTTCCCTTATATCCTCTCATTAAAACAGTAACTTTTTTATCAATCAGTTGGGACAGGAATAAGGTGAAAGGGGTTTTATTGGTCCCGCCAAAACTTAAATTCCCAACAGAAATTACCGGCACCTGAAATTTTTTTTGCGGGAATATCTGAGTTTTATAAGCAAATCTCCTTAAAGAATAAACACCACTCCAAAGAAGAGAAAGAGGAAAAAGGATTTTTCTAGTCATCCTGGATCACTCCCAACATATGAGAAGCGGGATCGATCTCCTCAAATCTTAAAACTTGCTCAAGAGACGCCAAATCCTTATATTTTTCTTCCAGTAAGCTCTTATTTTGAAGCATCTTCTTTATTTCAGATGCCATATTGTATCCTGTGGCACGATTCTGCAGTAACTCAGGAAAGACATTTTTTTTCAAAATGATATTAGGAAGTGAGTATGGCCCTTTGTAGGAAATAAAGCTCTCATAAAGAAATTCATTTAAAAGGGAAAGTTTATAACCGACAACAGTTGGAACTCCTAAAAGGGCGCTTGCCAAGGTTACAGTACCGGATGCGGCCAGGGCAAAATCGGCCTCTAGAAGAGCTTTCTCAAGTTCCTCGCTGGAATATATTTTATCTAAATATTTTTCGGTATCAAAATAAAGTTTGGAGTTAACATTGGGCGATTTAACCAGGGAAACTCTTAATTTAAAATCCTTTTTTAAAATTTTTAAGGCCTCGTAAAACTCTGGAAGTAAAAATTTAACTTCCGAGTTTCTACTTCCAGGCAACAAGACAATATTTATCTCTGATTTTCTCAATTCCTTCTTAGTTTTTAATTTTAAGCTCTTATCCAATCCCAAAATCAAGGGATGGGAGACTGAGATGGCGTTGGTAACTCCTCTTTTTCCAAACCACTCTTTTTCAAAAGGCAAAATGGTATAAAGAGAATGAACATTTTCTTTCAATATTTTAGTTCTTTTGGATTTCCAAACCCATGCCTGGGGGGCAACATAATAGAGAACCTTAACTCCCCTTTTTTTAAGTCTCTTTGCCAATTTCAGATTAAAACCCTGAAAATCGACCAAGATGGCAGTCTTGCAATTTCTCCTCACCACCTCTTCTTCAATTTGTTTTAGCGCTTTTTTATAGAATGGTATTTTTCCTATTACCTCGCTTATTCCCCAGCTGGAAAAATCTTTTAGATGATAAAGTAGCTCCATTCCTCTTTTAGCGAGCTCGTCTCCACCTACTCCAAAAAAATGAATATCCGGATTTTCTTTAATTATCTTTTCAAAAAAAAGAAGAGCATGATCTTCCCCTGACTTTTCACCGGCTATTAACAAACAGTTTTTGATCATTGAAGCCCCTTGAGGACCAAATCAACAAGCTTCACAGCAGTTAGTCCATCTTCAAAGCTTATGGGCACAGGTTCTTTAAATAAAATGGCACGATAAAATTTTTCTTGTTCAAGGAGCAAATGGTCCCTTTTATTAAAGGAAAAAGTTTCTATTTTCCCATCGCGATCTACTACAGTTAGTCCTGGGTTTAAAAGGTCTACGTAAATATGGCCCTGGGAGTTGGTCAGCTCTATACTTCTGACTTCTTTGGAATAATTTCGACTGGCATTCACCAGGGCCACTCGACCAGAAGGGAATTTAAGTTCTGTCTCAACATGATCCCAATTGGTAGTAACCATTTTAAAACCTCTGCTTGAGCTTGAATGGGGAAATTCTTCAAACAAATACATTAAAATATCAAGATCATGGACCATTACATCCCCGACCACATCCACATCTGTTGCCCTTCCTTTATAGGCTGCCAGACGATTAAGTCTAATTACGGATGGCTCATCCAAAATTTTCCGATATTCAGACAATTTTTCTAAGGCCTCATGAAACCTTTCACTGTGACCTACCTGAAAAACCAATGGGGAATCCTTAAGGAGTCTTTCGATTTCTAAGGCCTCTTCCAATTTTGATGTAAGGGGTTTTTCACAAAAGATATGCTTATTTTTAAAAATTAAATCTTTAATTATTTCAAAGTGAAAACTAGTAGGAGCAACAACTAAGGCAGCATCAAATTCATCCCATAAATTATCCAGGGATTCCACCACATTAACCTTTGGATAAACAGATTTTGCAAGCTCTCTGGATTTTTCGGATTTATCCACAATTAGTGCAAATTGGCACAGTCCCTGTGATTCTAAGATGGCCACTTTTTGAGCATGCCATTTACCTAAAAAACCATAACCTATAAGTGCAACTCTAACTGGTGCTTTCATTTATTCGTTAAAAGGAGCAATTCCTATTTCACTTTCTCTTATAAAGTTGGATAACTCCGAAATATAGTTATTGGACATATAATCAGAAACTCCTGGAGCTTTCTCCAAAAATGCTTTTGGAGAAAGAGAGGATGCTTCCATCAAGCGTAAGAATTCCACCAATTCGGAAATTTCGCCCTTGGAGATACCTCTTCTTTTCATCCCAATTATATTTATTCCTTTCAATTTAATTCTGTTCCCAACAGCGGTACAAAAGGGAGGAATATCCTTATCAATTCCTGAGCCACCACCGATATAAGCGCCTCTTCCAAGTTTAACAAATTGGGAAATATTGGTTCCTCCACCAATGATGACATAGTCTCCAATCCGAACATGTCCCGCAAAATTTACGGAATTGGTGATAATACAATTATTTCCTAAGGTAACATCATGGGCGACATGGACATAGCACATCAGGTAATTGTTATTGCCGATTTTAGTAAGAAGATTTTCTTTTAATGTAGCACGATGAATTGTCACCCCTTCACGAATGGTATTGTTGTCCCCTATTTCTACTCTTGTTGGTTCACCCTTATAGGATAAATCCTGGGGGGCAAGTCCTATGGCCACATGAGGATAGATGGTATTTCCTTTCCCTAATTTAGTGTGCCCATCAAGAACTACGTGGGAAATTAAAGTGGTATTATCCCCAATTTCAACATTTTCAGAGATAGAACAAAAGGGTCCAATCTTTACGTTTTCGCCGATCTTAGCACCCTTGGCGATATAAGAACTTGGGTGAATTTCTGCTGCCATAAATTTTTCCTCTTAAACCTCAAAAAAGGCAAACAAGGAAGCTTCCGACATCAACTCATTGTTATGGTAAATCTTGCATTCATAAGTTGAGTGAGCGTTGATCCCCTGCTTTCCTCTAAATTTGGTACATAAAGCAACTATTTCTAAATCCATATTTGGTAGAATAGGCTTTCTAAATTTTGCATTTGATACTGATAAAAGTGCTAACTTAAGATCCTTTTTTTCAAATGGCCTATCAAATAATTTGCAAAGACCAAGTGAAGATGCCTGGGCCATCATTTCTACTTGAACAACACCTGGAACAATGGGGTTTCCAGGAAAATGTCCTTCTAGGATTGGATGATCAGGCCTAATGAAAAATTTTGCTCTAACTTCACAACCTACCAGGTTATCCACCTTTCCCTCTTTTTGACCGGGATTCACAAACCGAATTGATTCAACCTTATCGATAAATAAAAAGGGATCCCTGTGAGGTAAAAACGACTTTACTTGTTCCTTGTCTAATTCCATCTTTATTACTCCTTTTTTAAAGACTTCACTCTTAAATAGGCCAACCCTCTAAGCCACTCTTTTAACGGTCTTGCTGGATATCCAGAGATAATGGAGTTATCCGGCCAATCACAATTTACCAGTGCCCCGCCTCCAATTTGGACATTTCGTCCAATGGTTAATCCATTTGCAAGGCCTACCTTACCAGCTAAAACACTATAATCTCCAATTTTGGTGCTTCCTGAGATTCCCACCTGACCACAAAGAATAACTTTATTTCCTATCTGGCAGTTATGGGCAATCTGTACAGAATTATCGATTTTAGTTCCCTCTCCAATGGTGGTTGGAGAAAAAGTTCCGCCGTCAATCGTGGAATTGCTACCAATTTCCACATTATCAGAAATCATCACTCCACCAAAATGCCACAATTTATTATGGGATCCCTCAAAAAATGAATACCCAAAGCCATCTGAACCAATAGTAGTGTTTGCATGAATCCTGCAATTCTTTCCAATCACAACTTTTGGATAAATTACACAGTTGGGGAAAATTTCCGCTCCCTCTTTTATTTGGGAGTTGGCCAAAATTCTAACTCCGCTATGAATCCTAACATTTTTTTCAATAATGACATTTGTTCCCAAAAATACATTTGGAGCGATTTTTGCAGTTGTATTTATTTGGGCGGATTCGTCTTCTCTTCCATCCTTAAAAAAATCCAAACCTTCAAATTCCTTTTCAAAATAATATTTGGAAAGTGCGGTCATGCTTTTTTCAAATGATGATGTGGCCAGGATAAACGAAAAATTACCTGAGATTTCCTTCCATGAAGGATCATTTTGAATTTTTTCAAAAAAATTTCGACAAACTAAAAGGCCCATTTCCTTAACTTGTGGATCTGATGCTTTTAATCTCAATTTTTCAAAATAATTTTTTTCTTTTAGAAAAAGAAGGTGATTTGGTCGCAAAAGATCAAAGGTGGTTAAACCTTCGACCTTTTGGTCCTTTTCTATTAATTTGATAGAAGAAATTGACGCGTCGAGCGATATCAACTTTTCAACAAGCATTTGTGCTCCTCGTTGAGGAGTATTTAAAACTAAATGATCGGAAAATAAAGAAGAATCTATTTAAATTTTGCGTCGTATGCCTTGATAACCTCATCTGTTAGGTCTTTATCGGCCTTTGCATAGATAATTGGCGCGGTGGAAACCTCGATTGTAAAGTCTACCCCTGCATTTTTGGATACTTCAGTAATAACTTCTTGAAGTTTACCCATAATTGGTTTTTTAAATTGGGCCTCCATTTCAGAAATTTCCTTTTGAAACTGCATAGTTTTTTGTTGCAGCTGCATGAATTTTCCTTGAAGCTCCTTTTCCTTTTTTTCTTTGGCCTTATCATTTAAAACGGCCATTTGTTTTTTTAAATCTTCTTCTCCCTTCTGTATTTCTTCCTGGTCCTTTTTAAGGATTGCTTGTTTTTCCTCAAAAGACTTTTTTAGTTTATCCCTAACGGCCTTTCCCTCGTTTATAGTTAATAGAATTTTCTGAACATCAACTTTCCCAATTAGAGGGGCTGCAAAAACATTGGAGGCAAATATAGCAATAAATAAAAATATCTTCATATGTACTCCTTTAAAAAATTAAAATAATTGTCCTATATCAAAAATAAATTGGCCATTACCCTTTTGATTGAAAAGAGTTGTCTGCATTGGGATTCCATATTCAAACCTTAGGACACCGATAGGCGAAAACCACCTCAGACCAAAGCCCCAGTCTGTGTAAAGTTTAAATTGGTCAAGCTCCCCAGCATAACCAGTATCCGCAAAAACAACCCATTTCATACCGGCTTCACGTGCCAGTGGGTGCTCAAGCTCAAAGGCCATATAAGATGTAAACAAGGTACCTGAGTTATAGGGAACTCCATTGATCTCATAGGTATTACCAATTGCTTCATAAGGAAATCCCCTTAAGTTTTTCGGTCCACCTAGAACATATCTTTCAGTTCTAGGAATTTCCTGACCATGCACTTCTTGAAGATCGCCAACAAATAGACGAGATCTAAAAACCAAATCACCAACAACTGGATAGAAATATCTACCGTCAAGTTCATTTTTAAACCACTTTTTATCTCCACCTAAACCTGTATATTCTGTTAAATAATTTAAATAATGCCCTGCCGTTGGTTCAAAAACGTTGTTTCTCTTATCCCATACCAAGACAGCATTTAAGGTCGATGCAATACCATTTTCTAAAGCCACATCAACTGTGGGGTCAAAAACTTCTTTTATTGTTAAGTCATCAAATGAATAGGTCATGAAAAGTTTGGTGTATTCAAAAATAGGATAACCTACCCTCCCATCAAACCCCCATCTTCCATACTTATATGCAGACATCTGGGCATCGGAATTAGAATAAACATCACCGCCGGACGTCCATCTAGAATCAAAAAAGTAGGGTTCAGTGAAACTAATATTAAAGGAGGTAGTTTTCTTGGCGAGGTTAGCAGAAACGGCCAGGTTCTGCCCCATACCCCTAAAGTTGTTTTGAGAAACTGAACCCTGGAGGAAAAACCCTGTTGCTGAAGAATAACCAGCTCCTAGGGATATTTGTCCTGTGTTTCTTTCCTGTACTGAAATCTCCACATCTAAGACATCATCTTGGTCCTTCCTTGAAATAGTATTAAAAACTATGGAGGAAGCCTCAAAAAATCCCAATCTGGTAACATTTTCCTTGGATCTACGCAGTAAACTTCCAGAGAACTTCATTCCTTCATGAATTTTAAGCTCTCGCCTGATAACTTTATCTCGGGTTTTGGTATTTCCAATAATTTTGATCTTCCCAATATAGGCAATTTTTCCTTTTTCAAAAGAAAATTTGATATCAACTTTGTTTTCGCCTGGAACAATATCAAGATTTCTTAAAACGTTGGCGAATGCATAACCTTTATCTTGAAACAATTCCGTTAGGGCATTAATGTCCTTCCTTAAACTTTCCTCAGAGTAGATCTCCCCTTCTTTAAGAGACAAAACTTTTCTGAAATCTTCATCACTGAAAAGTTCGTCCTGGTCAAAATAGATATTGTTGACCCTAAATTGAGGCCCTTCCTGAATTTTTAGGGAAATAAAAACCCATTTTTTATCTTCTGAAACCGTTACCTCAGGATTACCTACATTGATTTGTAAATAACCCTTCATTTTGTAGAAATATTTAATCCTTTCAATGTCCGTATTGAAATTTATTTCTTTAAAACTTCCTGCACCGGTCAAAAAAGAAAAAAGGGATTCTTCCCTAGTTTCCATGATCGCTTTAAGTTCATTATCATTAAATGCACGGTTTCCATAAAACTCAATCTTCTTGATTTTAACCTTATCAAACTCTTTAATCTTAAAAATTAATTCAACTGATCCTTCTTCATTGGCCCTAACCTCATAATTAATCGAGGCAAGAAAAAATCCCTTTTCCTCATAAAACTTTTCCAATGCTACAACATCATTTTTAACCGAGGTAATATCTAGCAGGGAGAATTCTTTAGTTTTTATTTGTTTTTTTAAGTCGTCGTCGGATAATTCGTCATTTCCTTCAATTGATACAGTAGTGATTACCGGTCGTTCCTTAATTTTAAAAACTAGGATGTTTTTCCCATTTTTAACTTCATGATGTGCCTCAATAAAATCAAAAAATTTTAGGGTATAGATATTTCGAATTTCATTATCAACCTGATAATTATCTACAACAGAACCTAATTTGATGGATAATTTTTCCAGTACGGCTTCTTTTTCAACACGTTTTAAGCCATCAATTTGAATTTGATCTACTTTAAATAGTTTTTTTGAAGGCCCTATATTTTCCGCAGAGAAGGAAATATTTAAAAAGGCCAAAAATACCAATATAATTAACTTCAAATCATAAACCTTTAGAAAATAAGAACGAAAAAATTTACCAATATTGTTTCAATCTTACAAAAAGAAAAATAAAGGATTTAGGCCAAGGCGCCATCTTTTAAAAAAAATCTATTCGGAAATTTTGAAGCTATACCATTATCGTGCGTCACAACCACAAGAGTTGCTTTGTTTAAAATGGAAAGTTCCTTTAATAAAGAAATAACTTTTTCTGAGTTACCTGAATCTAAATTTCCTGTAGGCTCGTCGCATAAAAGGAGTTTCGGTGAAAGTGAAAGGGCCCTTACCAGGTTAATTCTTTGTTGTTCTCCTCCAGAAAGTTCAAAAGGATATTTTTTTAGACAGTGAGTTACTTGTAATCTCTCACTTAAATTTTCAACATGTGATCTAATTTTTTTTGAATAGAGATCCCCAATCCTAGAAGGAAGCAGAATATTATCCTCGCAATTCATCGAAGGGAGTAAAAAATGAAATTGAAAAACAAATCCAACATATTGATTTCTATATTTGGCCAAGGATACATCCCCTAATCCAAATAATGACTTTCCTTCTACCTTTATTTCACCGGAGGTAGCACTTTCAAGTCCTCCGATTAAATAAAGAAGTGTCGACTTTCCCGAACCTGATGCACCTTGAATACAGTAATGTTCTCCACTTTCCATCTTTAAGGACACATCGGATAGGGCCACAGATTTTCCATAAATTTTTCTTAAATGATTTACTTCTATTAATGGCATCATACAAATTCCTTTCGAAGCCCCTCAAGTATAGAACGGGATTTAAGCCTAAAATATCCAAAACCAAATAAGGCCAACAACCAAAACAAAGAAAGGCCAAAAACTAAAATATAGTCATTTAAAGAAAGAGACACTTTTAATTGTGCTAAATGATAAATCTCTCCGGGCAACTGCATAAATGAAAAATTTCCTAATAAATATCCAAAAAATTGCACTAAAAAAATGGCGACAAAACAGGAGGTCATCCAAATACCAAAGATAACCAATAGCCAAATTTGAAGGACCTTTTTATCAGGAAGACCTAATGCTTTAAGAAGGAATACTTCCTGTGCTTTGCGCTCATTAAGAAAGATAATAAATGCAAATACATTAAAAACAGCAATTAGGACCACTAGCTGAAAAATTAACCCTATCATTGTCTTTTCAACCTTTACTGCCTCTAAAAGGGAGCGATATTCCTCCCAAAATATTTTAACTGTAAATCTTTTATCCAATTTATTCTTGAGATAGGATTTAAAATCCACCAAGTCTTTATTTTTCGGTGCATTTAGTACCACTGAATTTATTTTAGTTCCCGCATTGGTAACCGCTTGAAGAATTTCTTTTGAAAGATAAACAATTCTTAAATCTTTTTCAAAAATCCCATGAGTGATAATCTCTCCTACCTTGAAAGTAGAAATTTCTGGTAACCCCTTAAATCCTTTTTTTCCATTGGCAAGTGCCACTGCCAGCTCATCTCCAACCTTGATATCCAAATTCTTTGCAAGTTCAGTGCCGATGGCCAGTTCGGATTCCTTTTTCCCAACTTTAAGTCCGGTTACCTTAAAAAAGGAATCGGATTCGATGCCTTTAATTAATACACCTCTTGATTTCTCCCCTTTGATGACAAAACCTTCCGTTTGAAAAAGTGGTGAATATTGAGAAACTCCAGATTCTTTTAAAGGTCCCTCATCAAATTCAAATAAACCATCATGTGAATAATAATAGATTTCACCGGTCGCTTTTCGCAGTCCTTCTTTTAAAGATTTATCAAAGCCATCCATAATCCCAATAGTTCCTAGAACTATTGAAATAGAAAACGCTAGGCCTGCAATTACCCCATAGATAAATTTTAAAATTGAAGAATCTTTAAAAAAAATAGATAAAACTGATTTAAACATCTTTTGTAGCTTTCCATCTCAAGTAAGCATCCATAAAGGGATCAAGGTCCCCATCTAATACTTTATCCGGATTACCGCTTTCATAATTTGTTCTGTGGTCCTTAACCAGTTTATAGGGATGAAGTACATAGGATCTTATCTGGGAACCCCAACCTATTTCCCCCTTACTTGCTTCAAGTTTTTCACTTTCTGCCCTCTTTTTCTCCATTTCAAGCTCATAAAGTCTTGACCTTAAAACTTTGAATGCCTGGGCCTTATTTTGCAATTGGGATCTTTCATTTTGGCAATTCACCACAATTCCCGTTGGTATATGTGTAATTCTAACCGCCGAGTCTGTGGTGTTTACCGATTGTCCTCCAGCGCCTCCTGCCCTGAAAACATCAATCCTAATATCTTTGTCCTTTATTTCAATTTCGATCGTATCATCTATTTCCGGTGTAACAAAAATGGAGGCAAAGGAAGTATGCCTGCGTCCCCCAGAGTCAAAGGGGGAAATCCTTACAAGTCTATGGACTCCGCTTTCCGACTTTAATAATCCATAAGCATAATTTCCCTGAATCATTAAAGTAGCAGATTTTATTCCCGCAACTTCTCCTTGCTGCAAATCCATTTGCATGACCTTAAATTTTTTGCTTTCACACCATCTGACAATCATCCTAAACAATATATCTGCCCAATCCTGGGATTCTGTACCACCGGCCCCGGCATTAATGGATAAAATGGCGTTATTTGGATCAGTTTCTTCAGATAATAAAACCTGCCTCTCCATCAGCTCTAGATTTTTCTCTAATTTTTTAAACACTTCTAAAGACTCTTCACCAGAGCTCTCATCACCTTCTTTGGCAAATTCCACTAAGGTCGACCAGTCATCATGAAGTCCTTTTACTCCATTAAATTGATCCAAAGTTTCCTGAATAATTGATTTTTCTTTTTGAATTTTGGTAGCGGTTTCCTGTTTTTCCCAGAATCCCTCTGATGCTTCAAGTTCTGCTATTTCTTTTAATCGGCTTTTCTTTTTTTCAATTTCAAAGAGACCTCCTTAGAAGATCTAATTTTTCTGAAAAATCTGCTGCTTTTGTATTATTTTCAGCAATTTTAATTTTAAGTGTTTCGTCCATTTTACTTTCCTATCTTTGAGATTATTTTTTTTTCCAAAATAAACATTCTTTTTTCCTCTAAGGGGGAAATTTCATGGTCATAGCCCAACAAATGAAGAAATCCATGAACAAAAAGATGGATTATTTCTTCCCTCAGGGTAATTTTAAATTCACGGGCCTGCTTAATGGCCACATCCAAACAGATAAAAATATCTCCCAATTCCATTTGGCCTGAAAGGTTTGTGAAGGACTCATGAACCGGAAAAGATAGGACATCTGTTACTTTATCTTTTTTTCGATATTTTCTATTAAGAGATTTAATCTTCTTTTTTCCGCATAGGGTTAAAGAAAGTTCAATTTCCCCTTTGAATTTAAATTGTCCCTCAAATACCCTTAATAAGGAATGCAAATCCTTCTTAATATTTTTAAAGGGATCTAATCCCCTAGTAGTATTAAGACATTCCAAATTTATTTTTGAGCCCTTTATCTGCATATATTTTTTCTGCCCAATGTATTATAAAGGATTAAAAAAGGATAGCCTATGACAAATCCAGAATATAAACGCCTAAAGGAAGTGATCGAACTGCTACGAGATCCGGAAAAGGGATGTCCTTGGGACCTAGAACAAACCCATGAAAGCCTTCTCAAATATCTTCTGGAAGAGTGTTACGAATTTATCAATGCAGTTGAAACTAAAAATTTCAAGGAAATGGAAGAAGAACTAGGCGATATTCTGCTGCAGGTACTGCTACACAGCACTATAGCCAAAAATAACGGTGAATTTGATATTGAATCAGTATGTAAAAGACTCGCAGACAAGATGATCCACCGTCATCCTCATGTTTTCAAAGAAACCACAAAACTCACAGCTTCAGAGGTTTTGGATAATTGGGATGAGCTAAAAATTAAGGAAAAGGGTAAAAAGCATAGGGAGATAGATGAGTCCTACCTTTTTTTCCCAGGTATAACCTCCTCTCTTAAAATTGGTAAAAAAACCCATAAAATAGGATTTGATTGGGATGACCCTTCTCAAGTGGCCTATAAAGTAGAAGAAGAATGGCAGGAACTTAAAGAAGAAATTCTTCCAAAAATTACCAATAAGGAAAGAATAAAAGAGGAATTTGGGGATTTCCTATTTTCTATGGTCCAGCTTGCAAGACATATCGACGTTGACCCAGAAGAGGCATTAAGAAGTGCCAACCGGAAGTTTTTAAAAAGGTTTAATAAAATGGAAGACCTGATGGAAAATGCCGGGGTAAAATTTAAGGATATGAATCAAAAGGAAATGGATGTTTATTGGGATAAAGCTAAAATGATGGAGAAAAAAGGTGAGCTATAGACTCAAAGAGCAATATGTAAAACTGACCTCTAAAAAAAGGCTCTATCATTTAGATATTCCCATTATAGGTCTAACCGGTGGAATAGCCTCAGGAAAATCTACAGTTTCCGCTTTTTTTAAAAATGAAGGGTTTAATGTCATTAACGCTGATGCCCTTGTTCACAAAATATATAAAGAAAAGGAATCCTTTGATTTTATTTCAGATAACTTCCCCCAAGCAATTTCAAAAAAATCCATCGACTTTAAAGTTTTAAGAACTATTTTTTTTGAAGATAAAAAAACCCAAGAGAAAATTGAAACTTTTATTTATAAAAGATTGGAAAAAGCATTTTTAGAAGAATCAAAACATTTCCAAGATCTTTTAATTTATGATGTTCCACTTCTCTTTGAAAAAAAACTAGATGATAAAGTAGATCTTTCCATTTGTGTCTATTGTTCCCAAAAAACTCAAATCAAAAGACTTATAAATCGGGATGGAATCGATAACGACCTCGCACAAAGTATTATCAAAGGTCAGATGGATATTGAAGAAAAGAGAAAACTTTCTGATTTTGTAATCAATAATGAAAAATCAAGGGAAGAGACATTTTCCGAATTTATTAAATTAAAAGAGCAGTTTTTTATTAGTTGATATCTCTTGAATTTAAAATTCCCGAATGAAAATCAACTTCTCTATATCCCTCGGTTACTAACAAGGAAATATTTTTAAGCCCTCCTTCTGATTCTTTTTGGTTTTCATAAACTACTCTAAAGAGCTTTACCATCTTTTCATCTAATTCACATATCCTGGCAGATAATTCTTTGAATTCACTAAATTGTTTGGCAATGATGTTTTTGGAAAAAATTAGTCTTTCTTTAAAATCGTCTATCTTTTCTTCATTTGCCCCTTTTAGAATTAGTTCAATCTTGGAAATGGTAGTTTCAATGTTGATCATGGCATTAGAGAAATCGCTTGCAAATGAATCAATTTCCCTTTCTTTAATAGTTTCATTCCCTTGATGAACCTTATGCTTAAATCTCAAGACCTCTTGATTAATAATTTTTATATTTTCTTTGATTGAATAAAGTCTTTCAAAGGCCCTTATTCCATCCCTTAGAAACTGATTCGTCTTTTCAATTTTAGAAATAAGTTCTGATAAATCCAAGCTATTGCTTTTTGCCAACTCACCAATTTTAAATCCGTTTTGTTCAATTTTTTCTCGTAATTCAATGCTATAAATGTAATTTTCTTTAAGTTCAGAAATTTTCATCTGGCCTTTTACTGAAATCTCCTGAATTCCTTTTACAACTTCCTTAATGTCATTTCTTAATTTGAATTGATCGGCCAGGTTGTTTTCCATCTTTTCAAGTTGCAGTAATAATTCTGTTCTTTGGTTGTTGATCAACTCATTAAATTTGAGGAATTTTCTAAAAAGCCCTTCAATTCCCCCTACCTCAAAATCTTTTTGGATGGAATTTATGAAGTTTTCATCAAATTGGTTGGCTATCATTCCATCGATTGTCCTGACTACTGGACCCACAATTGATTTTACTTGATGAATAAGTGATTCTTGCAAGTTCTTTAAAGGATAGAGGAATAACAATATTCTTTTTTGATTTTGATAAATTGTTGGCTGAACATAGAGCTCATAAGGAAAGGCCTCTTCTTTTTGCCCTCTTTTTATTTGAATCTGGTAAATTCCTGCCAGTTCATTTTTTAAAGCAAGGTGAATGGGATCATCCTCCCCTAAATTGGTAAACCGGGATAAGTAATCCCAAGTCATCATCTCCTTTTTTTCTTTATCAACCCCGAAAACTTGAAAAAAAATACTATTTGCCCAAATAACAGACAAATTATAATCCAAAAATAAGGTAGCGAAAGGCAGCGAATCAAATACAATCGAACCAAAGCTAATTTTCTGATGGACATATTCTTTTATTTGGCCAATTTCCTTATTAAACTCCTGAGAATATCCCTTGAGCTGGTGATTTGACATAAGTCCATTTTTCACGGAATCAAGAATTGTCTTCTCCAAAGTGAGTTGTTCTTTCTTTAAAAAATATTTGTTTAAATAAATTCCTATTCCAAAAATAACCATCATTAATAAAACCAGGGCCATCAAAGAGTAAAAAAGATATTTACTTTTATTTTCAAAGTCGATTTTTCTAAATGAGATATCTACCAGGGAATTATTGCTCCAATCAATGAATTTTTTCTCCGCAAAGGTTAACTCGGATAACAATTCATTCATCAGGTTGTTGTATTTTTCCAACATTTCCATTTCTGTTTTGAATACATTAAAGCGAGAAATAATTAAATCCTTTTTTTCTTGAGGAAGGTTTGAAGAGGTCGTAACAGAAATCATATTGGAAAATCCATTTTTCAAAAGGGAATACAGATACAGAGTCCTTTTAAAATTGGTTGGTTCATTTTTTTCCAAATTGGTTATTTGGACTTCAGTTTTTAATCTTTGGGATAATCTTCCCAAGGTTTTCCAACCATTACTTTCTATAAAAAGGGATAAATCATTTACTTTGTTTTTTAATACTCCATAAATTGAAGGTAGTTCCGGCAAAGAAATTAAATTATCCAAGATTTTTAAAGACTTATTTAGACTTTTATCAAAATCCACAAATTTTACATTATTTTTGGAAAGAATTTTTTCTTTTGACAGGGAATTTTCAAAATCTCTCAATATCTTATAAGCTTCCCTCACCTGATTTTTATTTACTTCATTTTTAATAATTAAAGTAATATTGTCCTTTTTTAAATTTTCGGTGAAATTATTACCTTCATAAATCTCTCTAACTTTATCAAAATCCAGAAATCCCCTATTATGAAAAGTTAATACCCCTACAAAGGTGATTATTATCAAAAAACCCAATGCTGAAAGATAATAAAGTTGAATCAGATTGAATTTCTTAATTTTCATAAAATCCCCATTAAAATTTAAAAATAATCTTAATTCTATTATTGGGTGGGCCAAATTAAAAGACTAAAGGGTTTTCCGACTTTTTTATTCTACATTATCTAGATCATCGATGCTCTTTAACCGTGATTTTAATTTCATTATGGCCTGGGTATGGAGTTGTGAAACCCTTGATTCGGTAACATTTAAGACTTGGCCTATTTCCTTTAAATTCAAATCTTCATAATAATATAGAGAAAGCACCAGTCTTTGCTTTTCAGGAAGAGTCCTGATGCCCTCTTTTATTTTTTCCTGAAAGCTTTTTGAATTTATTGCATTAAATGGGTTTGAGAAGTTATTGTTATCTAGAACGCCTGATAATAGTTTCTTATCCCCTTTATTAAAAGAAGCTGCATCGTCTATGTTTAAAAGGGAAACCGACTTTGATTTATTTAAAAGGTCGTAAAATTCGTCTTGGGTTACCTTAAGCTCCTCACACATCTCTTCATCAGTTGCAGGGCGGCCATTTAAAGACTCAAGCTTACTATAGGCCCGTTCAACCAATTTTGCCTTTTCTCGGATTGACCTGGGAACCCAATCCTGGGCCCTTAATTCATCCAAAATGGCACCTCTTACTCGAAACTCAGCATAAGTTTTAAATTTATTATCCCTACTAGGATCAAATTTTTTGATAGCATCCATTAGGCCAATAACACCACAACTTATAAGGTCATCAAGTTCTACATTTGAAGGAAGTCTTGCCGCTATTTTTTGGGCTATATATTTTATTAAAGGAGCGTACTCTATGATGATCTCTTCTTTTACTTTAGGATCTAGGGTGCATCTGTAGTCTTTAAGATTTTTTAATTTTTTGGAAAGAGAGGACATAAAATCACTCCTTGAAAATTGGGCCAAAAACATCCTGTTTTGGAACTGATACGTCCATATTCTTTTCGGCAAACTGGGCCAATATTTTTATTAAATTCCGATGAATATTTGAATTTGGGTCATCTAGGGCCATCCCATTGAAGGTGCCAGAAATTTTTTCCTCATTTGGTAACCATCCCAAAACATTTAACCGGCAATTTAAATAATTTTCAACGGTTTCACTTAGACCCTTCACAATTTTTTTATACTGGCCCAAATTACTCACCTTATTTAAGAGAAGATGGTTTTCTTTTACTCCATACTTATTTTTCAGGATTTTCATAAGGGAGTATGAGTCCGTAAGGGATGATTGGTCCGGATTTACTATGAAAAACCTAAAATCGGAATATGCATTTAAGGAAAGTGCCTCTTTGGATAACCCTGCTGGGCAATCAAGAAAAACAAAGTCAAAATCCTGTTGTTTTTCCAACAACAGATTGATGATAAAAGTATCTAACTCAATCCCATTGCTGAAAAAATCAAGATTACCGTTACACCCTGGTAATAAATAGAAATTTTTGTCGTTATACAAACATTCCTCAAAACTCTTTTCTTTTTTTACCAAGGAGTAAAAATCGTTATTTATAGGAAGGCCTAGTTTGATTGAGGTATTAGATAGATTATAATCACAATCGATTACCAAAACTTTAAAACCCCATTCCGAATAGATCTTTGCCATTTTCAAGGCCAGTGAACTTTTCCCCACACCACCTTTTCCACTGGTTATAGAAATGGTATGGCTTTTATTAGTCTTTTTAGAACCTAAATGATTTGAAGAAAACTTATTTCTGGATAGAAGCCATTCTCTTGGACTAGCTTTGGACATCAAATCTCCTATTCAATTCTAAAAATTTCCCCTAACAACCTTTCCGGAGAGGCAGCTTCAATATCTTCTGGAATAACCTCGCCGGTACCAAAAAATTTTATGGGTAAATTTGGATAATTTAATGTCAGGTTGAAAATAGCACCAAAATTCACACAAAGGTCCAAATGATTGATTGTCATTCCATCAGCAAATTTTTGATACTTCTGTAAAATTTTCTTGTTGTAGCTTTCCGAATGGATTGATGAAAGGTTGATCAGGACTTCCATATTTGGAAATACCCTTCTTAAGGCCTCTATTACTCTCTTTGTATCGTTTAGATCATCTAGGTTGACTTTAAAATCAATAAAAACAGATTTTTTTTCCGCTAATCCCTTTCGGCACTGGGAGATCAATTCCGAAATGCCATCGGCCTTTTCAACTTTAAAATCAAAAAATTCGGAAGCAAGAGTTTTCCCTCCGGAATTCTTGGAGTTTTTTACAATTATTGAATCCGTTTTTAGCGCTGCCAATTTTTCTGCCATCATTGATTGCCCAGAAGCAACTTCTGAAAGTAAAATTGTTATAACTGGTTCCCCATCAGTTTTTGAGAATGCAGCAATGGCTGTCTTTATTTCCTTTAACATCTCCTGAACTGCAAATTCCGTTAAGGATTCTAAATCATTTATTTCGTTTGGCCCCATTTCCTTAAGGGCCTTTTTAATCAGCTCCTGGATATAATTTTCTTCGATTTCCAGACTTTTTAGATAATCTTTAAAACGAACCATGGTAGATGGGGACTTATCATCTAGGCGTTCTGTTAGGAAATTTATTTTACTTTCCAATTCAGTAATTTTTTCCAACCCCTTTATCGCCTCAGAGGTAATTTCAGATTTTACCACTGGTGTTTCACTGATGAACTCATCCAAAGTTTTTTTAGCAGTACTTTTACTTACCTGCTTATTTAACCCTACTTTGTCATATCCATTATTTGTTCGACCTGTAGAAATATCTCCATAATCATTAATAATATTAGAAATCGTTTTGGCAGGATTTTTATAAAGAGTTTCCTTTTGTCCCTCATCCAAAATAACATCCACTTTCATTTTTTTTCCGAGATTTTTCTCAGAAATGGCCGCGGTAATTTCGATTTTCTTTTTATTAAAGGGAGGGAAGGTGCCTTTATTGCTATGAGTTTTTAAAATAATAGCATCTGGGCCAAGTTCCTTTTTAATTTCTTTAAGTGCCTCTTCTAAAGTTTCTGCTGTAAATTTTCTAACATGCATATTATATCCTCACTGTCCCTAAAGATCTTATATTTGCTGTTGGACTTATCTCGTTATGACTGATGACAACTAAATTGGGGATAAATTTTTCGGTTAATCGTTTAAAATGATGTCTAACTGCTGGAGAACATAACACTATCATTCTCTCCCCTAAACTGGTTGCCTCTTCTATTTTTTCATTTAAATTTGTCAAAATATTTTGAGTTGTTTTTGGATCAAGTGAAACCTGATATCCTTTATCTGTTTGGATCAAGTTTGAAGCGATTTTTTCTTCAATTAATCTATCAAGGGTGAAAATCGGGATTTCACCACTACTGGACTTGATTCCTTCAGTTATCATTCTGTAAAGTGCCGCTCTAACTAATTCAGTTAAAGAATCTGCATCTTTAACTGTCGGACCATATTCTGCAAGTGTTTCTAATATTGTTCTAAGGTCACGAATCGAAACTCCTTCCCTAAGAAGATTTTGCATAACCTTAAGAATCATACCTTGTGAAATAACCTCTGGAGTGAGGTCTGAAACCACCTTGGGATATTGCTCTTTGAAATTTTCCAAAACCTTTAATAATTCCTGGCGACCAAAAATTTCATGTAAATTGGTTTTCAATATTTCAGTCAAATGGGTGGCAATAATAGTAGGTAGGTCTACTACCGTATATCCGTTATATTGAGCTTCTTCTTTTTTATCCAGGGAGATCCAAACTGCATTCAGACCAAAAACAGGTTCTACTGTTTCTACTCCATCTACTTTTTCCTCAACAGAACCTGGATCCATGGCCAAGAAGTGATCAGTTAGCAATTCACCTTTTGCGACTTCAATTCCTTTTATTTTTACTGAATATTCACTCGGTTTTAATTCCAAATTATCTCTTATTCTAATTGGCGGAACAATTACTCCCCAATCTAAAACAAATTGTTTTCTGATATGAGATATTCTTTCCAGCAGGTCCCCATTTTGGTCGGCATCTACAAAATTTACCAATCCATATCCCACTTCCAGCTCAACTAATTCGACATTTAATAACTCTTCAAGTTTTTCTGCTTTTTTCTCTTTTTCTTCGATGGATTTCTGTTCAACTTCAACTTTTTCCTGCTGATTTTTCTTATCCATGGATAGGCCAATTAATACCAAAGCTATAGTCATAAAAATAAATGGAGTTGTTGGTAGACCAGGAATAAAGGAAAATATAAAAAGAACAAGGGCAGTTACTAATACTGATCTCGGATGTAGTCTAAATTGTTTGCTAACTTGGTCACCTAATGAATCGCTTTTGGTATTTCTGGTTATTAAAATACCTGCTGCGGTAGAAACAATTAGGGCAGGAATCTGGGAAACTAAACCATCTCCAACTGTTAAAAGGGTAAATACCTTTAGGGCATGCTCAAATGACATATTATTTTGGATCATCCCGACAATTAATCCACCAATAATGTTGATAACCGTTATAAGGATGCCTGCGATAGCATCCCCTCTTACGAATTTAGAAGAACCGTCCATGGCCCCATAAAAATCTGCTTCTTGGGCAATTTCCTTTCTTCTTTCTTTGGCCTGTTCCTCATTAATCAACCCTGCATTCAAATCGGCATCTATGGCCATTTGTTTTCCTGGCATGGCATCTAAGGTAAATCTAGCTGCTACCTCAGCAACCCTACCAGCACCCTTTGTGATAACTACGAAATTTACGATTACTAAGATTACAAAAATTACAAACCCAACAAGATAATTTCCTTCAACAACAAATTCTCCAAATGCCCTAATAACCTGACCAGCGGCACCTGTCCCATCAGAACCACCTCTTAAAAGAATATTTCTTGTTGAAGCGACATTTAAGGAAAGTCTTAAAAGGGTCACACCTAAAAGGACTGATGGAAAAGTGGAAAATTCCAAAGGTTTTCTCGTATAAACAGACATCAAAAGTAAAATTATGGAAATCGCAATGGAAAGGGTCAGTAAAAGATCCAAAATCCAAGGAGTCACAGGAACAATCATTAAAATCAAAACTAATAAAACACCAAATCCAATGATAAGGTCCGAATTTAATTTGGCATTTCTTAAAATTTCAAAAAGTCTTTCCATAATCAACTAACACCTAATTCTTTTTGTTTTCTTTTTAATTTATAAACAAAGGCCAGTACCTCAGCTACCGCTTTATAAAGTTCTCTGGGAACACTTTCACCTACCTTTACAGTGTTATAAAGGGTTCGTGCCAATTGTATATTTTCTACAACAGGAACATCATTTTCCTTGGCGGCCTTTCTTATCCTTAACGCCAAATGATCGGCCCCCTTTCCTACTATTTTGGGCGAAATCATTACCTTGGAGTCATATTTTAATGCCACAGCATAATGGGTAGGGTTGGTTACTACTACATCTGCTTTTTTCACATCCTGAATCATTCTTCTTCGAGCTGCTTCCCGTTGAATGGTTCTGATTCTTTGTTTAATTTCAGGATTTCCTTCATGTTCTTTTTGTTCTCGCTTGGCCTGTTCACGGGTTTGTTTAATTTTCTTTTGATAACTAAATTTTTGGTAGGCCAGATCTCCAAGGGCCACAACCAAAAGCCCAAGTAATATGATAAATCCAAGCCCCATAATCATAGATTTTCCAAATAAAAATCCTTCTATTAATTCCATTTGGAAAAAACCCTTAAAGGTTGGGATCTTATTTTTTAAATACAAATATGCTATGGAGATAATAATTAAAAACTTTGCCAAACTTTTTGCTGTCTCTACCAAACCTCTGATTGAAAATATTTTTTTTAATCCTTCTACCGGATCCAATCTTTCAAATTTTGGCTCCAAAACTTCTGGGGCCCATAGAAATCCAATTTGAGATATTTGGGAAATTATTCCTATTAAAACAGACCCTAAAAAAATAGGGCCTGCACATTTTAAGAAAACTATCATTGTCTTTTTTCCAATTTCCCCTAAAAGATCCATGGAGAGGGTGCCGGAAAAATTTAGAGAAAAAATCCAATGAACATACTCCTCCATTGTCTCAAAAAGATATAAAAGTCCCACGCCAATAACGAAAAAATTTACCAATAAAATTAAAATTGAAGTGATTTCTTTTGAAGAAGCAACTTCCCCTCTTTTTCTAAACTCTTCTAACCTATAGCTAGAAGGTTCTTCCGTTTTTTCACCAAAATCTTCAAATTCCTCGGCCAATCATAACTCCCATCTAGGAAACCAAAATAAACCACTCGCCTAATCTTTCAGTGTAAAGCTTAAAAGCTATTTGGAAGAATTCTTCCGAACATGCCCAAAATACAAAAAGCCCCAACCATATATTTACAATAAAGCTCACAGTTAAAACGTTCATTTGGGGAATCATTCTTGAGATGATACCCAAAATCATGGTTATCAGCAGGTTTACAAATATAAACGGGGATGCCAAAAGCAATGAGGATAAAAACAAAGATTTGAAAAAATCATTAAAAAATTCCGTAGATCTTGTAAGATTTCCAAGATTAGAAAAGGAAATATGTGAAAAAGATTGGAGCAAACCTTTAAACATAGGCAGCAAAGCTCCAGAAGATAGAATAACAATTAAAATTCCCCAGGAAATAAGTTGCTCAAAAGGACCAACACTTTGAGCCACGGATGGATCAAAATATCTTAACATTCCAAACCCAACCTGCTGGGTAATCATGGAACCTGCACCGATAAACATCTCCATAATTAGCTTAACAACCATTCCCAATACTAGCCCAACTACAATATTAAAGACGGTTAAGATCCAAAAACTGTTTTCTCCTAATGAAATAATATCCGCTTGAATATGTGGAGAAATTGTGGGGAAAAAGGCATAGGTCATAATCAGACAGGTGAGTATTTTTACTGTCACTGGAATTGCCAAATTATCTAGAATGGGAAGTTGAATGGCGATACCTAGTATCCGGGAAAATCCAAACCAGAACGCCATTAGAATTTTTAAATCGACTATTTCAATATTTATCATCGATTTAATACCACCTGTGGAATATTAATAATTATATCTTTGGTATAATTGGTTAAAACATCAGTCATCCATGGCGCAAAAATTATAAGTGCCCCTGCTATAATTAAAATTTTGGGAATAAAAGTTAGAGTCTGCTCATTAATTTGAGTTACGGCCTGGAAAATTGAAACCAAAATACCTATCAAAAGTGCCCCTATTAACATCGGCGAGGCAATCATAAGTGCAACCTTGACCCCATCTTGGATAATATCGCTGGCAAATTCACTTTCCATAAATTTTCCTCTTAGCCAAAGGATCTAAGTAGAGATCCAGTGACTAATTTCCATCCATCAACCATTACAAATAATAAAAGCTTAAAGGGTAAAGAAACCACAACAGGTGGAAGCATCATCATTCCCATCGCCATCAATACTGATGCTATGACCATATCTAAGATCAGAAATGGAATATAAAGTAAAAAGCCGATTTGAAATGCAGTCTTTAATTCGGAAATAATAAATGCAGGAATCAGGTAATGAATTGGAACGTCTTTTATGGTATTTGGCAAAGGATTATTGGAAACTTCATAAAATAAGGAAATGTCTTCTTTCCTTACCTGCCTATTCATAAAATCCCTAAACCCCAATTCAATGATCCCCAATGCTTCCGTGGTGGAAACTTTTTTATTGGTATAAGGAACAATCGCATTTTTATAAATTTGAGTCCCAACCGGTTGCATAATAAAAATGGTGAGAAATAGTGCAAATCCAACCAATAGTTGGTTTGGCGGCATATTTTGTGTTCCCAAGGCCTGTCTTAAAAATGAAAGAACTACTATGATTCGGGTAAAACAAGTACAGAGGACCAAAACTGCTGGAGCTATTGCCAAAACAGTAAACAATAGAATGATTTGAATAGTATCTACAAGATCTACTCCACCACCTAAAGCTATATTGACCCCAGGAAGGCCTATCTTGGTCTGAGCCATTAATAATTGAGGTGCAAAAATAGAAACCAAAGTTAAAATTTTCATTTTATACCTATTGCAATGGTTTTAATTGCTGAATCTTTCTTTTAATCTGATCCGTTATTTTTTCTTTTTTATTTTCCAGGGATTTTTCCAATTCATTCTCATTATCCTTTTTTAAAGGAAATCCCTTATCTTCATAGGATGCCTTCATTAGGTTTTTATCAAAATTGGTTCCGGTAACATGTTCCTCACCATTTTTTAAAAAATCTGTAGGCTCATTTATTTCAGTTAAAAAATTTACTCCATTTTCAGAAACTCCCAATAATAGTATTTGGCGATAAACTTTTACTAATAGGAGATTTTTCTTAGGACCAATATAAGTGGTACTTAAAACTTCAACCGCACTCATTCCATTTAAAAAACCACCTTTTCCTTTTACCTGCATGGTCTTTTTAAAAATGCCCACTAAAGCAAAAAAGAGGAGGAGAACTACCACTAAAAACCCAGCAAATTTTCCAATAAAGGGTGCTAAGGAAAATTCAGATCCTTTATGTTCAATACTGGAATGGACAACTTTAACTTTATCTTCTACTAAAGGTTTTTTAACATCCCCTTTCTCAATTAATAATTTTGCCAAATATTTTTCATCCAACTCATCCATTTTTTTATCAGCCACTTTTTTACCTGGAAATTCAAGATAGAAGGAATCCTGTTCTTTAATTAAGGAAAATTTGTTTCCGTTTTCTTCCACATCATATGGAAAAAATGCTCTAAACCTGACCAGATTTGAATCAAACTGGTAGGCAATCATTGTAAATTCTTTATTTTGCTCCCCAAATGTGAACTTTTTCTCAATTTTTGGCCAAACCAAAGCATTGGGTATTTCAAGCTGAACCATATTTTTTCTAAAACTCAAAATCGGCTCAGAATTGCCCTTCCCCTCAAAAAGAATTTTTACTTTTTCGGATAATGAATCCTTTTGGAATTCCAAATCCTTTATTTTGACTTTATCTTCTGCGAAGAGGTTAAATGATAAAATTAATGCCAATAAAATTTTCATATTTGACCCTATTTTAAAGATTCAATCCTTTCCACAGGACTAATAATATCTGTTATTCTTATCCCAAACTTTTCATTCACAACTACTACTTCACCCTTAGCAATCATTTTTCCATTAACGTACACATCCAATGAATCACCGGCCGCTTTATCTAATTCAAGTATGGAACCTTGACCAAGCATTAGAAGATCCTTTATAAGAACATTGGTCCTTCCCAATTCCACGGTAACTTTCAGGGGTATATCCAAAACGAAATCCAGATTCTGGACCCTAAGTTTATTTAGAGCGTCGTCTCCAGCATGAACTTCATCTGCTAATTTTTTAACTTTGATTGATTCCACATTTCCTGTTTCTTCAACTTTTGCTTCTTCTGCCATATTTATTTTCCTTTAGTGATTTTTTCCAAAATTTGTATAGCTTTATTCCCTTTATGCACTCCCATTACAGATTTTATTTTCTCCACACCCTCAACCATTATGTTAATTTCTCCACTAGCATCCTGGTTAAGAGGAATGATATCTCCCTTTTCAAGATTCAATAGGTCCCCAATAGTGATTTCAGTCTTACCGAGATTTACTGAAAGTGAAGTATCAGCTTTTAGAATATGTTCTCTAAGGGAGTTGGACCAAACAGTATCGACCAATTCTATATCGGTTTGAAAACTCGAACTTAATTTTTGTTTAATTGGTTCAATAGTGGCATAGGGTATTACCACCATTATCAATCCAGATGCTGTTTCAAATTCAATCTGTAAATTAGTAACAATTACTACATCAGAGGGGGGAACGATCCCAACAAATTGTGGGTTAATCTCTGTTCTTAAATACTGAGCGTCTATCCTATGGATGGGCATCCAGGCATCTTCCAAGTCATTGATGGCCATATCCATCACTTTTTTAAGGAATGACAATTCAATCGCAGTAAATTCTTTTCCTTCAATATTGGTAAAAGGTCTATCGGTTCCACCAAAGTAGGAATCAATAATTGCATAGGCCAATTTTGATTCAATGATAATGAGGGCAGGTCCTCTTAAGGAATTAAATCTTAAAATGCACATACAAGAAGGTATGGGCAACGTATTTACAAATTCTCCAAACTTTAAAAGATCAGTGGAAGCCATGGTTATGGTAGAAATTTTTCTTAGAGAATTTGAAAAAGAAACTCTGAAGGACCTTATAAATCTTTCATAGATAATTTCAAGGATAGGCATTCTTCCTCTAATTACCCTATCCTGATTGGTCAAATCATACGGATGGACAGAAGACTCCCCTTTATCGGTGTCTATAACAAATGCATCTGTCGAAGTCCCTTTTTCTTCCTCTCTAAGTGACTCTAGTAATGCATCGACTTCTTCCTGACTTAAAACTTGGGCCATTCTTAAATCCCCCTCCTGGGAATCCTTTAGTTAATCTGGAAACCTACGTAATACAAATCCAATAACCTTCCCTCAGATAAAAATGAGTTAATTGCGGCCTTAATTTCGTATTTTAAATAATCCTTTCCTTCACGATTAAGTAGGTCTTCTGCTTTTTTAGAATTCAAAATGGAAATAATAGCGTCCATAATTTGAGGTTTTCGCATTTTAAATTCTTTTTCATTGGAATCTTTTGAAAATTTTAGGACCAGACTCATTCTAAGATATTTTTTTACACCTTCCGTAGGTGCCAAATTAACAATAAGTCGGTCCAGGGGAAATAGAATTCCTTCCTCAACCAGTGCCTCTTTAACTACCTTATCCTCTTTTACAATTACTCCTCGTTTTGCAAACTCGGCCTTTACCAAATCAGAAACTGTTTCTTCTTTTTTCTCTTTTTGAAACCCAAGAAATTGAAAATATCCAATGGTTCCTATTAAAGCAGTATTGGCCAACACTAAAATGGTAAATATTAAACTCTGAGGTGCCCTTACTTTAGGTTCTTCCTTAGGGGTGACCACATCTTTTTCTTCTTCTGCCATTTTGCCTTCTTTAAAAGTGGGAGAAATTTCCCCCTATAGTCAAAAATTATACTGTTGGGAAAAATTCCATTCAAAAAGGGCCTTGGATAGGGAAAAAAGTGCCAATCTTTTAGTGGGAAAGGGAAGAGTTTTCCAAGGAAGCGTCAAATAAATGGCATAAAAAAGGCCTCCGGTTTGGAGGCCTTAATTATTTAAGAATCTTTTGGGATATTAAAGTTTTAATTTCCCTCTTTTTTCAAGCTCAGAAATAATCATCTCAAAGTGAGTTTGTGGATATGCACCTTTTACTGGAACACCATTTAGTAAAAATCCAGGAGTTCCTTGCATTCCAAATTTAGCAGCTTCTTTTTCATCTTGTGAAATTCTGGCGGCAACTTTAGGATCGTTTATATCTTTTGCAACCTTTTTTAGATCACAGCCAGCTTGTTTGGCCATGGTTTGGAAGAATTTTTCCCCGCCACCTTGAAGTGATCTTTGATTGTCAAAAACTAGGTCATGAAATTTGAAAGCTTTATCACTTCCTTGCATCCTACAGGCTTCATAATATTTTGCTCCCATGGCTGCGTGTTGGTGAAAGCTAAGTGGTAAATGCTTATAAACAAATTTAATTTTGCCATCATATTTTTTTAGAAGTGACATTACAGTGTCATAACCTCTTTTACAGAATGGGCATTCAAAATCTGAATACTCCACTAATACAATCTGGCCTTCTTTACTTCCCCTAAAGGACTCATCAGCTCTAAACTCTGGTTGTAGAGGGTTATTATAAGAATCTTCCAATTTTTTCTTTTCTTCTTCTTCAGCTTTTTTTGCCATTTCTTGTTGAGCATTTCTGGCAGCGTCTTGAAAAGCTTCAACAAATGCCACTGGGTTTGCCCTGATTGCATCTGTTACTATGGTAGGATTTTCTTTAATAGCTGCAGCCATTTTTTCTTTTAGCTTCGCATCAGGAGAACATCCAACTAAAACTCCTAGAATTAAAAGTCCGACTAATTTCATTTTTTATTCCCTTGGTTATAAATAAAATTCCCGCTAATCCTATATCGTGGAATCTAAAATTCCAATTGTTTTTTTGCAGACTATAATACTTGGGTATTCAAATTATAACGCTTGATACCTAAATAAACTGAATTTTAAACCGATTAATATCCAATATTTCTATTACATGGAGTAGGAAATGAAGTTTTCCTCGAATTCTTTAAAAATTATTATTTTATCTGTTTTGATTTTTACGATCTCCTGCGGTAAAAAAGCAAAAAATCCTTATGGATATGGGTATGGATTCAATTACTTACCCCAGAACACTCAGGCCAACATTGCAGCTTACTTAACGCAATATCAATGTCCAAATGGAAGAATTCCGGAAATCACTTTCTCAGTAAATCAATTTTATCAAGGTTCAGGGAATACAACCCAAATTCAAGGTAGCCTTTCTGCCTCTCCAATCGGCGGCATACCTTCCAATTCATATGTTGGGGTTAACTACCAAACCAAAGATGTCATGGTGGTAACCAAAGTTACTTCCGGTGGTAGAGTTGTTGGATTTAATGTTTCTCTTTCTCTTTGTAGAGATATAAGACAAGTAAATTCCGGTTATGGAGTAGTAAATATTCCTATAATTGATAATTCAAGAATGCCAGGCATATATCAATCTAATCCTATTATCGTAACCGATCCTACCAGCTGCCCTATGGGGACTGTAGATCAGGCATATGTTAGATTAATACTTCCCGCATATAGGGTTCCAAATACCAATGTGACTTATGCGCAAACCTATCTGGATGTTTCTTTCACCAGGGCACCTTGTATCCAATAATTAAAAAAACGATTTTTTCGGAATTGGTTCTTTTGTTAGATATTTTTCCACACCCTTAACCACGGCTTCAGAATATTTTTTTTGAAAGCTCTCTCCAGTTAATTTTTCAAGCTCTTTTGGATTGGAAAGAAAACCGACTTCCAACAAAACTGCCGGTCTTTTAGACAAGGCCAATACATAAAATAATCCTGCTTTATGGCCCCGGTCCTTTAACTGAAATGGTTTAAGGTTTGATTTTAATTCCATGTGAATTAAATTTGCTAGATTCTTTGAACTAACTACAGTTTTTTCTACCACCAGGTCTGTGAGTATGTTTTGAATAATTAGCTGATCCCCATCTAGATTTTTATTTTCCACATCTTCAACTTTTTTTACAGCTACATTGCTATGGTTATCCAAATAATAAGTTTCAAAACCATGCGAATCTGCCGTCGTTGAAGAATTCAAGTGAACAGAAATAAAAAGGTCCGCCTTTACCTTCTCTGCAAGCTCTGCTCTTTTTTCCAAGGATACATCCCGATCAAAAGATCGGGTTAAAAATACTTGGTAATTTTTTTTCTTAAGTGTTTCATAAATTCTTTTAGAAATTTCCAAAGTTAAATCTTTTTCATATTTTTCTTTTAATTTGCCGCCTTCCTGGTAAAAGGTTGTAGCTCCTTTGTCTTCTCCTCCATGGCCTGGATCAATTAGGATGGTAAATGCATGGGAACTAAAGGAGAGAAAAAATAATAAATATTTTATCATACTCAATAAATTTTTCTCAATTTATGGTTTGGAAAATAGTGGGATAAAATTGCCTTATAGTCATACCCCTTTTGGGCGAGATCTAAACCGCCGAGCTGGCATAGACCCACTCCATGGCCCAATCCCTTTCCAAATAATTCAATTTTATCACCCCTTTGAGTTATTTTGAAGTTATTTGAAGGCACCATTACGGTTCCAAAATAATTTCTAAAAAGTGATTTGTTAAATACATAAAATTTATCACCAACATAAATTCTAACTTGTGTCTTATTTTCATCATTATATGGAACAAATATTTTTCCAGGGAATACTTTTGGTATATGGTTTTTTCTCTGCAAAAAACCTAAAAAATTCCAAATTCTCTCTAATGGAATTGAATTACTCCACCCCTCTTTTCCATGACCATTACAGAAGGGGCAAATGATGGAGGTGTATCCTGCAACTTTACTTTCCCAAACTTGATCAGGTCTTAAGGTTTTTCCTCCACACTTGGCATGGAAAAAAATAGGTGTTATTTTACCTGATTCTGTAACCAGGATTTCACCTTTGGTTGAATTTGCTGCACGGACAGTGGTTTGGTTGGCATCAAAAAATTGACCTCCTACCTGATGCCGCTCTGAACTTTCAAGATCAAAAAGGGAAGATGAATTTTTAATTTTGGTGTAGGCGTAAGTTCTTGCTGCAACGGCTTGTGCCTTTAGCACCTCAATCGGCCAGGAAGAGTTCATTTCTTTGGCCAGAAGGCTAGATAAGTAACTCTCCATTGAGGTTTCATTGACCACGTCACAATAATTCCCTTGGTCCTTTGAAATTATTATCATTTTTCCTTGATATTTTTGATTATCAAACTCCAAGAGTCCATCATTTGATGAAAGAGAGGCAAACACCATTGATTTGGAATTATATTGAGAATTCATACATTTAAATTGCACTGTTTTGTAGCCTTGATAATGGGATTCCAAATTTTTGGGAAAAATAAAATTTGTGATTTCTTTTCCGGCCACTCTTACAGTTGACAAAGATTTAGCGATCCGCACCCTTACCAATGGAGGTTCTACAGATGCAAACGAGATGTTAATCCCTAAAATAAAGAAAAAAGTAATTGCCATCCTGGCCATTAGATAAAATGGTAAGGGCATCAATTTTTTATTTCAAGTTGGAGATTTCCCAATAAAATCCATTATTTTTTGCATATCCATCCAAGCAGACTTTTTCATGCCTGGATTGATTAAAAGGAAGCTGGGGTGGAATAACGGAACTACTTGGGTATGATAATTATCATCAATTTGAATGGGGAAAAAATTTCCATGTATCTTTGACAGTCTTTCCTGTCCTTGAAGGATTAAATTGGCTGCAGAAGCACCCAAAGTTATGACCACCAGGGGTCTCAGTTCTTTTAGTTGGTCTAAAATTAACTCGGACTTTAGCTCTCCAATTAATTTATATTCATTTGTATCAAGTTTCATTGCCCCTATCATTTTATTTAAGAGTTCCCTAGATTCATCATTTTCTAATTCAGGTGCAAGAAACAACACCAATAGTCCCTCATGGGGCTTTTTTTCTTCGCTTTTCTTTAAAAAAATAATGGGTTTGGAAAAAAGTGCCTCTGCATAGGTGTCAAACCCTTGTTTAGCTTGCTCTCTTGCCCTTTGAAAAAAATTTTCATTTTCCATTTAGGCAATAACTACCAAAATTTCTTACTACCTGTAAGGCCCTAAAAAATTCATTCCGAAAAATAATTTACCTAACCAAATAACATTAAGGAGCCCTGCAATGTCTTCGTCCAATGATTTCAAAATTGAAAAGTATGAGGAATATTTTGGTGACATCATTCAAGTAAAATCTATCATTGATGATTGTGAAATTTGTGGTTCAAAACTGGTATTTGCCCATTTATCCGATTATAAAAATTTGGTGATTCAAGAATCAGCCCATTGTCCGGAATGCGGCAATAAAGGGCGAAGAAAACTACATATCCTAAACTGATCGTCCTTTATTTAAGTAGTCGATGATTAAAATTGCCTGTTTTTCAGTAAGGTCAAAATAATATCTTAATTCCTCGGTACCCATGTCCTTTAACTCTTCTATCGACTTATCCATTTTCTTAAGAATTTTTTTCTTGGTAATCGGTCCAATCCCTTTTATGTCATCAACCCATGAGGAAAAACTCCTCTTTTCCTCCTTCTTATGGTGAAGTCTTCTAGAAAATCTATGGGCCTCATCTCTCATCTGAACAATGATTCTAAATAGGGATTGATTTTTATTTAGTAAAAAAGGGTTGACCCTCCCAGGAATTATCAAACGTTCCTCAGTTTTCTTCCCGCCTAAAGATTTTGCCTTTGCAATTCCCGCAACTGGAACATCCACATTAAAATCCTTAAGCACCTCTAAAAAAGAGGATACTTGTCCTTTTCCACCATCAACGATAAAAACATCTGGAAGATTTCCATGTTTTAATCTTCGCTCCATTACTTCCTTCAACATTTTAAAATCATTATTTCCTTCCGGTAGCTCTGTTAAATTGTAGTGCCGATAATTATTTTTATCAGGTTTCCCTTCCACGAAAGTAATTTGACTGGCAGTAGGGGATTTTCCCTGCCAAATTGCGATATCATAGCATTCAATCTTAATTGGTAGCTCTTTCATGGAAAGTAACTCTTTAAGTTTAGCTAGTCCCAAAAATATACTTTCATTTTGAGTTAATCTCACTCGCTGATGTTCGAAGGCCTGTTTTTCTGTTAGTTCGATTAAAGATTTATATTTTTTGCTCTTTCCTTTGACTTTAAAATTTCCAATGGTCGAAAGAGCAGATTGGAAAAGTTCAAATTTATTTTTGGAAAATGGAATAATGATGTAATCTGGAAAGGAGTCTTGAGTTTGTGAATAATACTGGAAAATATATGCTAATATTTCCTCTTCAAAGTCTTCCTGGATTTCCATTTTGGGAAAATGGAAATTTTTGTGACCTAATAATACTCCATTTCTAATCATAAATAGGGCTATATCAACTTCAATTTTCCCTTCAAAAACTGAAATAATATCTACATTTTTTTCCCTACCCTTAATTTCTGCATTTTGTTGCATGGAATATTCTAAAAACCTGTTTAAAACTTTTATATCATCCCTGAGAATTGCTGCAGCTTCGAAATCTTCCTTTTCTGCAAGAATCTCCATTTTTTCCTCCAGATATTTTATGGACTCCTTCCCCTTACCCCTGAAAAAATTTAAAGCATGGTTTAAGTCTTGAAAATAGTCCTCTTTGGAAATTAATTTCACACAAGGAGCACTACATTGCTTCATTTGATATAGGAGGCAAGGTTTTTTTCTTCTTTTAAATTCGGGAAGGCTACAATCCCTAAGGGTAAATTGTTTCTGCAAAATTCTTAATACCTCAGAAATATTGCTACCTACAACGAATGGCCCAAAAAACTCCATTCCCTTGCCACGTTTAAATCTTCTTACATAATGGAGTCTAGGAAATTCTTCATTAAAATCAACTAGGACGTAAGGATATGATTTATCATCTCTTAGTTGAATATTATATTTAGGGCCGTGCTTTTTTATTAGGTTATTTTCAAGAACAAAAGCTTCGGTTTCATTTTGAGTGATAATAAAATCAAAATTATCTATTTTTGAAACCAAAATTTCAGTTTTTACAGATTTGGTGCCTTTTGAAAAATAACTGCTTACCCTATTTTTTAAATCTTTTGCCTTTCCAACATATAAAACATCGCCCGAATGATTTTTCATCAGGTAACAACCTGGTTGTTTTGGAAGTGTTTGTGATTTTTTTAGGAGATCTTCGATATTCATTTACATAATGAATATCTCAAATATATCTAGAATCCAAATCCTGCGTAAAATCCACCGTTAAATCCGGATCCTCCAAACCCTGCCCCTGCGGATAGACCCATCCCCGGGAAGGAATATGCGCCACCATATCCATATCCAGTCATTGGTCCCATTTGTTGCAAGTTTTGAGCAGCATTCATATAGTTTTGCCAAAGTGCTTGTTGGGATTGATTCATTGTTTGCATATTGCCCATTTGTCTTTCATAAAGGGCCTGCTGTTGGGCCATATTACCCATATATTGCATTTGATAATCTCTTATTTGATTTTGGTAACTATTATAATAATTTGGATCAAGACCTGGTTGCCAAGTACCGCCTGGTCCCCAACCTCCAGTGTTATTCCAATATCCACCACCAGAAATTCCCCCGTTTCCAATACCTGCTCCAGGTAACATCATTCCCGGGCCTCCAATTCCTCCACCGTACATTCCACCACCCATTCCTGGATAGCCTCCAATACCGCCTCCTATTCCACCACCGATTCCAGGATAGCCACCGATTCCGCCTCCCATTCCAGGATAGCCACCGATTCCGCCTCCCATTCCAGGATAGCCGCCAATTCCGCCTCCCATTCCAGGATAGCCGCCAATTCCGCCACCCATTCCAGGATAACCGCC
>CAYNWL010000009.1:0-20807 GCA_964400895.1 uncultured Bacteriovoracaceae bacterium | reverse complement strand
CGCCTCCCATTCCAGGATAGCCGCCAATTCCGCCACCCATTCCAGGATAACCGCCGATTCCGCCACCCATTCCAGGATAGCCGCCAATTCCGCCACCAATTCCAGGGTAACCGCCAATTCCGCCACCCATTCCAGGATAGCCACCGATTCCGCCACCCATTCCAGGGTAACCACCAGGGCCACCACCAATCCCAATATTTATTCCACCACCTAGCCCTGGTATTCCTCCGTAACCTAATCCACCTCCAGGATTACCAAACCCAGGATAACCAATACCCATACCACCGCCAGGCATTCCAATACCGCCACCTATTGAAATTCCTCCTCCAAGTCCTGGAAAACCTCCGATTCCTGGGTAACCAATTCCACCGGTTCCCATTCCACCGCCCATACCAGGATAACCTAGGCCCGGAATTCCAATTCCGCCTCCTATTCCAGGGTAACCACCCATACCTGGGTAACCGCCCATTCCTCCACCCATTCCTGGTAAACCACCAATGCCTATACCAATTCCACCACCCATACCTGGAAAACCGCCCATCCCCATTCCAGGGTAGCCTCCCATTCCAAGTCCGGGATATCCTCCTCCAATTCCAATACTAATTCCGCCTCCACCTAATCCTGGCAATCCCAAACCAATTCCGCCTTGGCCATAGGGAGAACCAAAATACGGTCCCATCATTCCACCTATAAAACCTGGAGAAAACCCTCCTCCAATAAAAGGATTGCCTAGGTACCCTAAACTCCCCCCGAATCCTCCACCAAAGCCAGCGTAGCCTCCTAGAGAATTACCATTGCAGGAATTATTAAAATCAGTCGCTTGTTCAGGAAGAATAGGAGCTGTACCTCGAGTAATTGAATAATCCAAATAACCATTATATCTAGCAGTACATTGTCTATGCCCTTCCTCATAGGCCGATGCCCATCTATTTTGTGCTTTATACCCATAGTAAGAATTGATAAAAGTAGAACCAACCATAGCAAGCGGAGCTGCCACAATCCCCAATGCTTCAACCCAAGGGTTTGATTTTTGTTCCTCGGAAAATAAACACGATACACAGTCCACATTTGCAGAAGAAGCTATCTGAGCTCTAAGACATGCACGATACTCCGTTGGATACATAGACTGGTCAATGTAAGCGCATTGGTCCTGTGCCGAGACCGAAAAAGTAAGTCCGATCAGCAAAAAGCAAATAATTTTTTTGTAAATCATAAATGATGGCTCCACATCTAAGGCCTTAATTATTCGTTTATTTTTCGGGAAAGAAATAAATAAACTTTAATCTTTTAAGGGATAGGAATATATTGTAGGCCTTTTAGGAGTTAGTGCTTGATAAGTTTAGGCTGGTTAATTTTAATTTTTATTTTGGGAGCTCTAGCGTACGCTGCTTGGATAATTAAAAACGAAAAAAATATTTTTTTGAAAAAATCTATTCCTTATCAAATTGGTCCGTTTTTGATTAAAACTCCTTTTTGGTGGTCCATAAAAAAAAGAAATGAAAATCTATTAATGTTTGAGCGTAGGGATTCAAAATATGAATGGTATTCCTCCTTTTCTTTAAAAAAAGAAAAGATTGAAAATTTGGACGAATATTTAGTCAATTTTATTAAAAATAAAAAAATTCTTTTTGATCCCGAGACTTCCGAAGTGACTTCTGAATTTGAAAAAGTTTTTGTTTCCGGAACTGCTACTGAAGATGGAATTGATAGAATTTATTATGAACTTGCCTTGATAAAATCTAAAAATGAATTTTTAATCTGTGAAAGCAAGAGTTCTATTTTAAATGGTGCTGTCGAAGGTCCCTATTTTGAGGAAGTAATTAAAAGAATTACGCTCTCTTAGTTGAGAAGAACCGGATTTTTCCTACCAAAAAGGAAACAATTTCTTCATCGGTTCCATAGATATCATCTACAAGTGGCGATTCTAAAAGAAACTTGGTCATTCTTTGGGCAGTTGAATAGAGAGGTTCAACTAAATAAAGTCCCCCAATATTTTCTCCATTAAATGATTTTATTATTTCTTTGCGAGCGTGATTATAGATTTCGGTCTCGGTAATATCCTCAGGAACATTATCCTCACCCATTTTTTCTTCAACTTCTTCTATGGCCTGGTCTTTAATATCTTCATCGGTTGCAAAACTTACACCAAGTTCTGTTGCCATGGCCTCAATAAGCTCTAGCCTTGAAGCTACGTTAAAATCTATCATCTTGTTTTCTTTAAGATGGTTTAACGTGTAGGAGGCTAGTTGCCGTAGTGTTTCAAAATCAGTCCTCATTCCAAAATCCTAGATAAAATATTTTATGTAACTTACATTAGTTTATGTTTAAGTTACAACAATTAACCATGAAAAAATAAACTTTTTTTTTCTGCTTAGCGTAGTAAGTTTTTTAACTGCCTAAATTCTCCCAAAAGAGTCAATAAAACTCCATAAAAAATTAATCCGACAAGCCCTAAAATACAAAAAATCATAGTCTTATATAAAAAACCATCTCCATAATGGAAATAATTTTGGCCTAAATATTCAGTCACTAAAAAGGTTAAAATGGAGGCAAAAAATATCTTAAAAATTCTTGGGTTGAAAAAAAATCCCCAACTAATATTTAAATCCTTCTTTAATAAAATTCCCAATAACGCAGAATTTAATAGCATTGAAAGGGAGGTTCCTAAAGCCAAAATCTTAAAACCAAAAAAAGGAACCATTGCTAAACAAAAAATAATATTTGCTACAATTGAAATTACAGAAATAATTACCGGCACTTTAGGTTTATCCAAAGTGTAAAAAATTGGAGAAAAAACTTTATAAAGGCCATAAAATGGAAGGCCAACCATATAATATTTCAATGCCAATGTGGTCATCAAAGTATCGTTAAATTTAAATAGTCCTCTTTCAAATATTAAATGAACCGTCTGGGTAGCAAGGGCCAAAAGTAAAAACGTAGAGGGAATAAGAATTAGCATTGAAAGTAAGTAACTTGTCGAAAGATATTCCAAAGCCTTAGGTTTATCCCCTTCTTTCCATGAATCACTAAAATGAACGAGATTAGAACCAGCTATAGAGACGCTGAAAACTCCAACCGGAAATTGAAATAATCTAAAAGCATAAGATAACCAAGAAACTGCTCCAACCACAGTGCTGGTTGCTAATATAGTAGCAATTAAAACATTAATTTGAGTGGCCGCAGTACCTATGGTTCCAATTCCTAAACGATGTAATATTTTTTTGGTTGTAGGAGTTATAAGCTTAATAGGACCTATAGGCCCGTATCCTTTAAAAAATATATAAGGCACCTGGCAGATCAACTGGAAAAACCCACCCAAAATTACCCCAACACCTAAAGAGAAGATTGGATGAAACCCCCACTTTTCAAAGTAAGGAGGAAAATACAAAGCAGAGAGAATCATCAAAAGATTAAAAAAAACCGGGGCCAGCGCGGGCATAAAAAAAACTTTTAAGGAATTTAAGGCCCCCATTAGTAAAGCCGCCAAAGAAATAAGGACCAAAAACGGCGCCATAATTCTGGTTAATACAACCGTTAATTGGAATTTTTCAGGATCAGATATGAAGTTAGGGGCAAAAATTCTTATTAACTCCGGAGCAAAAATGATCATCAAAAGAGAAAGAACTGAAGTTAAAATCGTGAGTAAAGTGGCCATGGACCAGAGAAGTTTTCTGGCCAAAAGAGGGTCTTTAATTCTTTCTTCTAAAAAAACGGGGACAAATGCAGGAGAAAACGACCCCTCAGCAAATAAATCCCTTAATACATTTGGTACTCTAAAAGCGACTAGAAATGCATCGGTTATGCCTGAAGCTCCAAAAATTGCCGCCTGAACCTGCTCCCTAACCAGGCCTAAAACTCTGCTGGCAAAAGTGGCGGTCCCCATTTTTAAAGAAGCCGTAAGAACTTTATAATTAGACAATCGATTTTTCCTTCTGAAATGGTGCAAAAAATTAATAATCCATTTTACGCATTCTAATCTCCTATGGTAAGTGTTTTTCTTCGGTCTAATTACATTTTTTTAATCCCAAAGGGTCCCCAAATGGATTTTATTTCACAATTATTAAACGTTGGGCCGTGGTTCGGCGTGGGGGGATTTTGTTTCGCAGTTTTAACTTACTTTTGGATTGTTAGACAGCCTTCCGGGAATGAAAAAATGAATTATATTGCTGGCCTTATTGAAAAAGGCGCCATGGCCTTTTTAAAAAAGGAATACTCCATCCTCCTTGGTTTTCTAACTATAGTAGGATTACTGGTCAATTTTAAAATTGGTTTTTATTCGGCCCTTGCCTATTTAATCGGTGCGTTTTCCTCTATGTTTTGTGGATATGTTGGAATGAAGGCAGCCACCAAGGCCAATGTAAGAACCAGCCAGGCCGCCAAGGAATCAGGAAAAGGTAAAGCTTTGTCGATTGCCTTTTTTGGAGGCTCTGTTATGGGGATGACAGTTGCCTCTGTTGGACTAATTGGGATTGCCTTGGTTTTTAAATTTCTAACCAACAATGTCAGTATTGAAAGTTTAAATAGTTTTGCGATGGGTGCCTCATCTATCGCCCTATTTGCAAGAGTTGGTGGTGGAATTTTTACCAAAGCTGCAGATGTTGGTGCCGATCTTGTAGGAAAAATTGAGGCGGGAATTCCTGAAGACGATCCTAGGAACCCAGCGACTATTGCGGATAACGTTGGAGACAATGTTGGCGACACAGCGGGTATGGGTGCGGACATTTTTGAATCTTATGTGGGTTCAGTAGTGGCCACCATGTTCATAGGCTCTACTCTTGGAGCTGGGATTGGGGTGATAGTTCTACCAATATTTGTCATCATGATAGGCCTGGTAGCTTCAATTCTTGGGATTTTATCAATGAATATTTTGAAAAATTCCAATCCTGCTTTAGCACTTAGAATTGCACCTGTGATAAGCTTGGCGGCTTTATTTCTTGGAACCTACTTTGTAATTGAAAAAATGAACTTTACCATTTTCCCTTATGCCATGGGACCATTATACGCCATGGTTATCGGAGCTGTTTCGGGTCTTTTGATCGGACTTGTCACAGAATATTTTACTTCTGCGGATTTCAAACCGGTTAAAAGAATAGTGCTTTCCTCGAAAACTGGGGCCGCTACAAATATAATTCAAGGATTAGCGGTAGGAATGTATTCCTGTATTGCTCCTGTCATCATAATTTGTATTGCCATTTACTATTCTTTTGAATTTTCTGGTTTATATGGTGTTGGAATAGCAGCAGTCGGAATGTTGGCAACCACAGGTGTTACTATGACTGTGGATGCGTACGGACCAATTTCTGACAATGCTGGAGGAATTTCCCAGATGAGCGGATTAGGTCCAAACGTTCGAGAAATTACTGATAGCTTAGATTCTCTTGGAAATACCACAGCGGCAATTGGTAAAGGCTTTGCCATTGGATCTGCAGCACTAACTGCCCTTGCAATGTTTTCGGCATATTCTTCGGCAGTTGGACTTCAAGGAATCAATTTAATGGATTCAAAAGTTGTAATTGGATTATTTATTGGAGGCATCCTTCCATTTTTTGTGGGCGCAAATACCATGAACGCTGTTGGAATTGCTTCCTTCTCCATGGTGGAGGAAGTTAGAAGACAATTTAGAGAAATTAAAGGTCTTTTAGAAGGAAAAGCTGACCCGGATGCAGCTTCCTGCGTATCAATTGCCACGGAGTCCTCACTAAAAGAAATGGTTCTTCCCGGATTAGTCTGTTGTATTTCTCCTTTAGTGGTGGGTTTTCTTTTAGGAAAAGCGGCCTTGGGAGGAATGTTGGCAGGGGCTACGGTTACAGGAGTACTTTTGGCGCTTTTTATGGCAAATTCCGGAGGGGCCTGGGATAATGCCAAGAAAGCAATAGAGCAGGGAGCTTTGGAAGGAGAAAAGAAAAGTGGTGGGGCCCATAACGCCGCCGTTACAGGAGACACTGTTGGAGATCCATTCAAAGATACTTCTGGGCCAGCAATGAACATTTTAATTAAATTAATGTCTATAGTTTCGTTGGTGGTTGCACCACATTTAACCTAAAGGATAAAAATGAAACCGTTTATTTTAGTTGCAGATGGATTTGATAAAAAACTTTTTAAAGAACTATGTGCTGTTGATGGATTAGAAGTTTATCCAGAATCCAAAGTGGATAAAGATGGGCTGAATAATCTTCTCCCTAAAATAAATGGAATAATTATTAGGTCGGCAACAACAATTACTGAGGATCTTCTTGCCAAGGCCCCAAACCTAAAATATGTCATAAGGGCCGGTGAAGGGACAGATAATATTGATAAAGCTGCCTGCAGAGCTCGTGGGGTGAAAGTTTCAAACACTCCTGGTGCCAATAATAATTCTGCAGCAGAACATGCGTTTGCTTTAATCATGACAGTCCTTCGCCAGACGGCTTTTGCCAACAAATCCATGTGTGAAGGAAAATGGGACAAAAACTCCTTTATGGGAATGGAACTTTGGAAGAAAAAAGTTGGAATTGTGGGAATGGGAAGAATTGGTCAAATTTTGGCCAAAAGACTTTCAGGTTTTGAAGTTTCAATTTCCTATTTTGACCCCGTAACTACAAATGTTGATATTCCAAATACCACCAAGGTTATTAATATTGAGGATCTTTTTAAAACCTGCGATATTATTTCAATCCACGTACCATTAATTGAATCCACAAAAAACCTGGTAGATAAAAAACTACTTAGCCATATGAAACCAAATGCAATCTTGGTAAATGCTGCAAGAGGTGGAATTATAAATGAAGAAGACCTGATTGATGCTTTAAAAAATAATAAAATAAGAGGGGCCGGTCTGGATGTATTTGCTACCGAACCTCTACCAGATAACTCTCCTCTTAGGAGTTTCCCAAATCTGGTTTTAACACCACATCTTGGGGCCACAACTTTAGAGGCCCAGGAAAGAGTTGGGGAAATGGCCGTGGAACAAATAAAAGAATTTTTTCTAAATAACAAATTATTAAATGAAGTGAGATAATTTTATGCAAAGTTTGGCAATAGTTGGCGCTCAGTGGGGAGATGAGGGAAAGGGAAAAATCACCGATCTTCTAGGAAAAAAATGTGATCTAGTTGTCCGGTACCAAGGTGGAAATAATGCCGGCCATACAATTATTGTGGGCGATAAAAAAGTTGTCTTACACTTAATCCCTTCAGGAATTCTTCATAAAAATACTTTATCACTTGTTGGTCACGGGGTGGTATTTGATCCTCGCGCTTTTATGGAAGAGTTGGAAAAAGTGAGAAGCAGTGGCGTTGAAGTTACTCCGTCCAATTTAAAAATTTCCCAAAATTGCACGGTAATCACCAGCTTTAATAGAATTTTAGATAGCGCCCGTGAAGGTCATGGAACAAAAATTGGAACTACTGGTAGAGGGATTGGGCCGGCCTATGAGGATAAAGTAGGTAGAAGGGCTATCAAACTTAAGGATCTGTTGGATAAAAATACCCTAACCTCAAAACTTAAAGAAAACATAAAAGAGAAGGAAATTCTTTTCACACACCTTTATAATGTAAAATTTCCTTCCCTTGAGGAAGAAGTAACAAACCTTTTCGAATTAGGAAAAATTATTTCCCCGTTTTTAACTGATACTTTTGGAGTTATTGATTCTGCTTTAAAGGAAGGGAAAAAAATTCTTTTTGAGGGAGCACAGGGACTACTACTAGATGTTGATTATGGCACATACCCGTTTGTAACTTCATCCAATACCTCAACGGGAGGAATTTATACAGGAGCCGGCCTTCCCGGCGGACATATTCAAGAAGTTTTGGGAATCACCAAGGCCTACACAACCCGAGTCGGTGAGGGGCCATTCCCTACGGAACTTTTAGGGGATTTGGGTGAAAAAATTAGAAAAATTGGTTCCGAATTTGGAGCCACTACTGGTAGACCCAGAAGATGCGGTTGGCTGGACCTTCCACTTTTAAGATATTCAATTAAAGTCGGAAATATAACCTCCTTGGCCCTTACTAAACTGGATATCCTATCCGGTTTTGAAAAACTTCAAGTTTGCGTAGCCTACGAAATCGATGGGAAAAAAATTGACTGCAGTTTTCCGGGTCTTGATCTATCAAAAGTTAAACCTATCTTGAAAGATCTTAAACCTTTTAAGGATGATTTCCGATCACCAAATTTATCTTCTGAACTTAAGGCCTATATCGAACTGATTGAGTCAGAATTAAAAACTCCCGTTGGAATTTTAGCCTTTGGACCTGAAAGAGAACAGATTGTTTTCAGAAAAGAATATTTCTAATATCCTTTAGGATATGAAAAAAATTTTTTTTATCCTTGGTGTAATTTTTTATTCCTCTCTTTACGCTTTTGACTTTCCAGATGAGGTTTTTCTAAAAACCCCAACCCAAACCAGAAATAATTTCAACGAATGGATCCTGGTAGACAAAGAAATTTGGGTAAAACCTCTTGGATCAAAAAAAACCATGTGGAAAAAAATTTCCAGATCCGAAGGCCCAAATAATCCTATCCAAATTGCCTGTGATGGTGGCTACTTTATGGCCTTAAATGCCGATGGAGTGGTTTATACCTTAAAATCAGCTTTCAAAACCGACCCCAAGAGTTTCAAATGGCATAAAGAATGGGGCCATCCAATAGGAAAGGGACCTGGAGCGTTTCTTCCCCTTGATATTAGAGGATGGGATTTTTCACAATTCTCACTTAAGGAAGATAAATTTGTTACCAATCCCCTAACCGGTAAAAAAGATTTCTATCTTGGAAATGCCCATATTTTCTGGCTTCACAATAATGGCAGATGGATAAAATTTATGGATCCTTGGGTTGTATCGGATTATAGCTATGAGGTTTGCGGCCCGCTTCGGGGAAGATTCACCTCCATCAATATTTCAACTGCTGGATCGCTTATTCTTTTAATCAACCAATTTGGAGACATGTATACCAGGAGATATGATTTTGATATTGCGGGGTATAACAGTGTTTACTATCGATATTCCTATGAAGACCAAACCAAAAGGATGGCCTTTTATCCCAGACAGCTTCCTCTTCCAGATTGGAGATACCAACCCAAAATTAACGGAAAAATAACCAATATTATTTCGGTTTTTAAATCTGGAGAAGGAACTGTATTCCGGGAGCTTCGAGTTGAGGGAGTTAATGAAAAAGGTCAAACTGGTTATTTTTTCAAAGACGTGAATGAAGCCGATTGGAAGTTTAGAGTAACTAACCACAAATTATTTGGAAAATTTATTCAAAATGTCCCTGATTACAAATCAGAATTAAACTTAGGACCTTCTGAGGATCTGCCTTATTCTGGGTCTGAAAAAGATTATAAAATTGCGGTTCCCAATTTCAACATCTATTGCGATCCGAGCATTTTGAGAATTTCTTTTGAAAAAGGGATCTCAATTGATTTTAATCTTTATACCAGAGGAACTTTTAGAACCAAACCCAGACCACGAGGACTCACTTCCATCCCAATGGAATTAAATGGGGCCATTGAAATCCCAGAAAATATATTTGCCGATTTAAATAAAACAAATCCTCAAGTTCGAGAGTTTATAAAAAAATACTTGAACGACCAAAGGTGGACTGAGATAAAGGCTTTAGCATCAGATCAAAATCTAATAATTTGGAAAAAAAGGGATTTTACCTTTAATTTAAAGGCCGATTCCCGATAAGCTTACCAAATTCAACTGATTCCAACTTAATTGGAATTATTTTATTAGAAATATCCTCAGAGGAATGCATTTTGACCTTTAAAAAATTGGTTGTGTGACCTTCAAAAAAGCCTTCCTCATCTTTTTGTTCAAATAAAACATTATTGGTAGTGCCGATAAAATCATTCATAAAGTCTAAAAGCTTGGCCTTTCCCAAATCGGTTATTATTTTAACCCTATCTTTTTTAACTTTATGGGGAATCTGGTTTTCCATTTTTGCCGAAAGTGTTCCTTTTCTTTTAGAAAAGGGAAATGGATGAAAATGGGTTATGGGTAATTTTCTCAAAAGATTGAATGTATCCAAAAATTGCTCATGGGTTTCTCCAGGATGTCCCAAAATAATATCGGCCCCAATTCCACTGGTTGGAAAATAATCTTTAATTTTGAAGATGATATCCTTGTATTCTGAAACGCCATATTTTCTTCTCATGGATTTTAAGACTTCGTCATTTCCACTTTGAAGTGGAATATGAAAATGATCCATGGATTTCGGGGAGTCTTTTAATACCTTTAAAAGATCATCGTTTATGGTATTAGGCTCGACACTTGAAAGTCTAAGCCTTTTAAGGCCTTCAATTTGAAGGATTGATTGTACCAATTTATAAAAAGGAACACCTGAGGCATCTTCGTATTCCCCAATATTAACCCCAGTTAATACAATCTCTTTATAACCCTGCTCAACCAATTTTTTGGCAGTATTGATAGCATCTTTTGGATCAATTGCTCTGGATCTTCCTCTGGCCTGGGGAATAATACAGTAGGAGCAAATATAGTTGCAGCCATCTTGAATTTTTAAAAATGCCCTGGTTCTAGTTTCTGATGGTGTGGTGGCTGCTCCCCAGAAATCATTGGTCATATCCACATTTACGATTTGACCTTTTTCTTCTTCCAAATAGTCAAAAATTCTATATTTTTCCGCGGTTCCAAGTATAAGATCCACCCCTTGGATGGCGGCTATTTTTTCTGGCTCCATTTGGGCATAACATCCCACCACTACTATTTTACCCTCTGGAGAGGAGTTGTGTGCCTTTCTTATTAAATTTCTACAAGTGGAGTCCGCACTATCGGTAACAGTACATGTGTTGACCATAACCACATCTGCCTTTTCTCCAAAAGGGACTATTTTGTAGCCTCTATCTGTAAATCCTTGAGCAATAGCTCCAGTTTCAGAGCTATTTAGCCGGCATCCTAAGGTATGAAATGATACTGTTTTTTCCTGATTGTTTTCCATCTTTAAGGACCTTGAGATTAGGCTCTACAATGCACTTTGGCAAAGATTTTTTGATTTGACATAAAAGAGTGAATACCTTAATTTCTCAGAACCTTTTGATATTGAATGGTCCCCTAGCTCAGTTGGTTAGAGCATCTCCCTTTTAAGGAGAGGGTCCCGCGTTCGAGTCGCGGGGGGATCACCAATTTCAAAGGTAAAATGCTCCCATCGTCTAGCCAGGTCTAGGACTACGCGTTTTCATCGCGTCAACAGGGGTTCGAATCCCCTTGGGAGTTCCAAAAATTATAACAAGCCCCTAGAAATAGGGGCTTTTTTTTACTCCATAATTTAATTTTTTAATTTCTAAAATAGATTCCAATCCGTTATTAATTTAAATTCACCAAACAAAAAAGAGAAAATTATGAACAAATCAAATGAAATAAAATTAATCAGATTCTATAAAGCCCCCTTAAAAGTTATTTGGGAGGCCTGGAATAATCCAACTAAAGCATCACAATGGTGTAGCCCTAGAGGATTTACCATTACATCTCATAGTAAAGATTTAAGGGAGGGAGGAGCTTGGAGTTATACCATGCATGGCCCGGACGGTGTTAATTACACCAACTACTCCAAATATTTGGAAGTAATAATGTATCAAAAGGTAGTCTATGATCATGGTGGAGGAGAAAATGCGCCTCCCATGTTTAGGGTTACTATGAATTTTAGCGAGGAAGGTGGTTACACCAAATTAGAAATGACCATGACCTTACCAACCCCAGAAATGGCAGAAAACCTTAGAAAATATATTAAAAGTGCTAGTGGAGATGCCGCATGGGACAGACTTGGGGAATTTTTGGAAAAAGAAAAATCAGGAAAAGAGATTTTTGTAATAAATAGGACATTTAATGCCTCAGCAGAAAAATTATTTAAAATGTGGACCGATCCAAAACAACTTTCAAGGTGGCTGGCCCCAACTGGCTTCACAATCAATTTTATTAGAGCTGATATTAAGGCAGGAGGAAACTCCTTTTATTACATGACCGATGGGGATAAAACAAAATTTTATGGAAAGACAAATTATTTGGTGATAAATCCCCCAACTCAACTACTCTACACCCAACAATTTTGTGATGAAAAAGAAAATATTTCCCGTCATCCAATGGCACCCACTTGGCCAGGGACGATGGAGACTAGAGTCAAATTTATTAAAATAGATTCTGAAAATACCGTAGTAAATGTTGAATGGGAGCCCTATGGTACCTTCTCCCAGGATGAATTAAATACCTTTATAAATGCTCGTAGTGGAATGACTCAGGGGTGGACCGGGTCTTTTGACAAATTAGAAACCTATTTAATGCAGACCTCTTCTGCATAAGCCCTGGTTTTTTTAAAAATTTAAATTATCCTCCTTCACTAAAATTAACTGGAGGCTTTTTTTAATGAAAAAATCATTTCTTATTTTATTAAGTTTATTTATTTCAACTCCCTCATTTGCTGTTAGACCCCATAATTATATATTGGCCGTTTTTCACGGCCTTGGAAGTGGAAAAACATTTAATGAAGAACAAAATCTACCTCAAAGAGTAAGTTCAGCAGGCGTGGTTAAAATGTATAACTCCGGTCACGATGTTAGCGACCGAAACCTTAAGGAAATTTTAAAAAACTTTGATTGCGCCAATGGAAAACAAAAAAATAAAGACTTGGGTTTAGTAATTATAGGTTATAGCTGGGGTGCCAGGGCCTCTTATGAATTTTCAAAAGACTACCTTGAAAAGTGTGGCCAAAAAGCAGAACGGGCATACATGTTAGATGGGGTTCAAAAACTCATTTCGCAATTTAAGCATGCTCCGGTTGCAAAGGTATGTAATAACTATTTCAAAACTCTTTCACCAATAAGAGGCCGAGCTCTTGAGGGTTGTGAAAACCATGATATGACTGATCTTTGTAAAAATTCTGATGGATCCTACGGTGACTCCTGGGAATGCCATGGAAAAGTTATCAATCGAGCGATGGAATTGGTCTATGAAGATATGGATCAAAGCTTGGGGTTAATTGACTTAGATCTTTTCATCCAAGAAATATAAGAAATCACCTCATCGATTTCCCGGTCGGTGAGGACCCCTTTAAAGGGGGGCATGGGACTTTTGGCCCTATAAGAGTTTGAATCTAGAATAAATTCCTTCAAATACTTTTTGCTTCTGTATTCTGTAATATTTTTTGGAATATTTAGCTCGGGACCTAATTCACCACCTTCTAAATTAATCGAGTGACATTTTAAACAATGGGTTCTGAAAGTATTAAATCCGCTTTTTGCATTTTTAGGCAACTTTACAATTTGTGGATAAATTTTTGGAAATCTCTCTCTAAAGTTTATTTGGGAGATTGCTACAATCTGGTAAGGCCATTGGGCCTCCTCTATTTTATTCTGCCAAACCAAATAAAAAGGTCCTGGCGTTTTTTTGCTTTTTCCTACTTCAAACTCTTCCCAATTTTTAAAGTCCGTGTCCCTAAAAACAAGATAAGGCTGCCCTTTTTCGATTAAATCCATCTCAATTATTGGTTTGTAACCATCTGAACAAGTAAATTCTATGGGTTCCAAGCTTCTCAAATTTAAAAAGTTCAAAACATCTTTTAACAAAAATGCTTCGTAGTTTTTTTTCTTTTTATAAACTGGATCCTCTACAGAAATGTTCTTGGAAGATAATTTTTTTTGGAGTTTTTCCAAATCCAAATTTTCAGAGGAAATTGAAATGGATATCAAAAGAAGAAAAATCTTAATAAGCATAGTTTAGCTTACTAAGTTTTTAGCGCCTCTTGAACTAATAAATTGGCCTTCTTTCCATCAAACCGACCTTTAATTTGGGGGGAAAGCTCCTTCATAACCATTCCTGGATTGGCAGAAGGATTTGATTTTAAAATATTAGAAATTATGTCCTTAACCTCGTTTTCTGATAAGGCCGAAGGAAGATAAACTGATATAAAATTAATTTCGTTAATGGTCTTTTGATAAAGTGGATTATCCTGGGGAAATTGAGTCAGGGATTCAGTAAGCTTATTTTTTAATAGAATGGCCACATCCAATTCCGGCTTTGGATTTTTAGAAGTTTTATTCTCAAGCAACATGGCCTTAAGATATCGTAGTGACTCTAACTTTTCTTTTTCTTTTGCCTTCATGGCCTCCTTCATATCATTTTCAATTTTGGCCATTAGGGGACCTTTATCCTCACTCATAAAAAACTCCTCATATTTTTGGACAAGCTGGTTTGGTATAGCTCTTATCTAAAAAGACCTTATATTCAGTTGAACCTTCAATTGCCTTTGCCACTTTACAATTAATACTGCCATCTTCCTTAAAAATTACTGACCCTACATCTACCTTAGTTGGAGATATGTTTGCCTTTTTCAAGGATTGGGTAATTGTTTCTACGCACATTCCACAAGACATTCCCTTTATATAAAGGGTGTGATCTGCAAAAAGGGTTAAGGAACTAAAGAAAAATATTAATTTAATCATAAATAGAACCTCCTACCATGGGATGATTATCTCCAAAAGAAAGGTTTTGGCCATTTTTTTAAATTTGGCCCTATGATTACCAGGATTGCCCCTAATAAGAAAATCAAGGAACCAAAAATACCCAAAAATGTTAGATTTTCTGCCTGGATAATATTTAGACCCATTTTATTGAATGTCCAAATAAAAATTAGGGTAAGTAAAGGGTTTAAAGTAATGATTACCCCGACGGTATTGGCAGGTATCCTTTTTAAGGCCTCGCCTATTAGCCCGTAGGCCACTAAAGTATTTATACCCAGAGAAATCATAATGGCCCACTGGTTAAAATTTAGGGCTGACAATGATTTGAAATTAGCCAAGGGACAAAAAAGGAAAAAGCAGACTCCATAAAATATTATATTTAACTTTTGAGGCCCAATTGTTTTTACTAATTCCTTTTGAATTGCAGCATATACCGCCCAGGCAACTGCCGCTCCAAAAACCCATAGCGACCCTATATGAAAATCATGTTGGCCCATATGCATTTTTGAAATTTTATTAAAATAAAATAGAACAAATCCCATTAGAAGCAAAAAAAGTCCGATGAACTGAATACCGATAAATTTTTCTCTAAAAAGAAAAACCCCCACCATTGCTAAAACCATTGGACCAAATTGAATTATTATTTGAGCATTTCCAGCCGAAGTTAAGGTTATCCCATATAGATATGTAAAATAATTTATTCCCAATGAGATTGAGGCCACCAATGCTAAAATCGGGGGCCTAAAAATTATTTTAAAAGTACTCGGATCCGTGAAAAGGAAGAAAATAACAATTCCCAAAAAGGCAAAGGCAAATCTAAACCAGACTATGGTAAAGGGATCAATAAAACCAAGGGCCACCTTCAATTTGATTGGTAACATACTCCAAAACAGAGAAGTTATTCCTGCAAAAAGAATACCTTTATTTTTTTCTGACAAGATTAAATGTACCTTACGAATTTGTTGTTACTATCTACCATGATGCATTTGGGCTCAATTGGGCAAGAGGAAAATTCAAAGGCAATGATTATTATCTCTTCACCCTTCTTGATTAGGTGAGAAGCGGCTCCATTTATTTGAATTATACCCGACCCTCTTTCTCCCTTAATTACATAGGTCTCTAGTCTAGCACCAGAAGTATTGCTAACGATAAGAACTTTCTGACCTTCCCAAAGTGCTACCTTATCCAGAAGGTCTTGGTCGATAGTAATAGATCCGACATAGTTTAGGTCGGCTTCGGTTACTGTTGCCTTGTGAATTTTAGCGGTTAGCAATTCTCGCATAGAATGTACTTAATATAGATTGGGGACCTTAGCAACCTGGCAGAAAAAATTAGCATTATGCTATGCATTATTTTCCTAAATTTAAGAAAAATCTAAAAAGATTACCATAAAAATCCGTAAGAAATGGCAAAGGAAGGAAAAACTTTGCCATTAATTCAATCAAACTATAAACCACCTGGTTTTTTGGCAAATGGACACCTTCAAACGATTTACCCCTTTTTTTTCAGGAAAATTAAAGGGGTTAACTACAAACGGGAAAGAATATCAACACCAGATGATGATTTTTTAGACCTAGATTGGTCCAAAGTAGGGGCGGATACCCTTGTAATCCTATCCCATGGTTTGGAAGGTCATTCCAGAAGGAACTATATCCTAGGAATGGTAAAATTATTCAACCAAAATAAAATAGACTGTCTTGCTTGGAATTACCGATCCTGTTCAGGAGATATGAATAAAAAAAAGATTTTTTATCATCACGGTATGATAGAGGATCTAGATACTGTCCTATCCCATACCCTATCCCTAAAATCTTATAAAAAAATTTTCCTGGTTGGGTTTAGCTTAGGAGGGAATATCACCTGCAATTATTTAGGGAGAAAAGGCAGGAATTTGGCCAAGGAGATAAAAGGTGCCGCAGTTTTTTCAACTCCATTTGATCTTTTTTCGGCCACCAAATCCTTCCACCAAAGAAAATTTAATAAAATCTACCTCTATAGATTTCTAAGATCATTGAAGAGAAAGATTAAAATGAAGGATGGTCTTTTAAAGGATTTACATTTAAATGAAATCAAAGTTCAAAAAATTAAAGATTTTCACCAATTTGATGAACTTATAACTGCTCCACTTCATGGTTTTAAAAACAAAAATGAATATTATGAGAAGTCATGCTCAATTAATATTTTAAATAGAATTAAGGTTCCCACACTTTTAGTAAATGCGAAAAATGACCCTTTTCTAGGGCCTAATTGTTTTCCGACCAAAGAGGCCGAGGAAAATCCCAAACTTTATTTAGAAACACCAGAAAATGGCGGACACTGTGGTTTTACTAGTTTTGAGAAAAAACCATTTTATTGGTCTGAAATTCGTGCTCTTGATTTCTTTTTTTCTTTGCCGGATTGAAATCTTCCTAAGATAATTTTCCAAATGCGGAGGTTATCATGGAAATAGATGAAGAATCCCTAAGGTACCATTCCATCGGAAGACCAGGAAAAATTGAAGTTAATCCTACCAAACCTTGTATTACCGCCAGGGATTTATCACTGGCCTACACTCCTGGGGTCGCGGCTCCCTGTTTGGAAATTGAAAAAAATCCAGATGATGCCTACACTTATACCACAAAGGGAAATCTAGTTGCGGTTATTTCCAACGGTTCTGCTGTTTTGGGGCTAGGAAATATTGGTGCATCCGCTTCCAAACCGGTAATGGAAGGTAAAGGCATTCTCTTTAAACGATTTGCAGGAATTGATGTATTTGATATCGAAATAAATCAGGAGGATCCTAAAAAATTAATCGAAATTATCAGTTCCCTTGAACCAACTTTTGGTGGAATCAATTTAGAAGATATAAAGGCACCAGAGTGTTTTGAAATTGAAAAGGCACTTACGGAGAAAATGAATATCCCAGTTTTCCACGATGACCAACATGGAACCGCCATAATCTGTTCTGCAGGTCTTATTAATGCTTTGGAGCTTCAACAAAAAAAAATAAGTGATGTTAAAATTGTATTTTCAGGAGCAGGAGCTGCAGCGATGGCCTGCGCGAAATTATTTTTTGAAGTTGGAGTAAAAAAAGAAAATCTAATCATGTGTGATTCCGTTGGGGTAATTTACAAAGGACGCACAGAGGGAATGAATCCTTATAAAGAAGATTTTGCCGTTAAAACTTCTGCAAGATCTATAGCTGATGCTTTGGTTGGAGCGGATGTTTTTGTAGGAGTATCTAAAGCTGGGGCACTTAAAAAGGAAATGGTAAAGAAAATGGCAGAGCGACCTATTATTTTCGCTCTGGCAAACCCGGTCCCAGAAATATTTCCGAATGAAGTAGAAGAAGTAAGGCAAGATGCCATTATTGCCACTGGAAGATCGGATTTTCCCAACCAAGTTAACAATGTTCTTTGCTTCCCTTTTCTTTTTAGAGGGGCCCTGGATGTTAGGGCCAGAAAAATAAACTTAGAAATGAAACTGGCAGCAGTTAAAGCATTATCTGATTTGGCAAGAGAAGATGTCCCGGATGAAGTTAAAATGGCCTATCAAAATCAGGATTTTAAATTTGGGAAAAACTATATCATTCCCAAACCTTTTGATAACCGTATCCTTGAAAGGATCGCTCCCGCAGTTGCAAAAGCTGCAATGGACAGTAAAGTGGCCCGCCTACCCATAAAAAATATGGCGGAATACACTAGGAGTTTAAAGTCCAAGTTGGGAAGTAAATCGGCCCAATTCATGAAATCACTTAGAGACCAATTGGAAAGCGTGGTTAGGCAAAAGGGAAGAAAAATTAAACTTGTGTATGCTGATGGATCAGAGAAAAGAATCCTTAAGGCCATCAATTTATTAATGTCAGAAAACATTATAGAGCCAATCCTAATTGGAAACCCACCTGAAATTTTAAAAACTATAGAAAAATTGAAACTTAAAAATCTATCTGGGATTCAAATTATAAAACCTGAAAAAAATGAGAATTTCGAAAAATTTTGGAAAAAATTTTATACCAAAAGGCAAAGGAAAGGAGTAAGCAAAACTTCAGCAAAAGAATTGATAATTCAAAATAATTATTTTGGTTCTATGATGGTTGATGCAGGCCTTGCTGATGGAATTTTAAGTGGACCCACTCTAACTTTTCCTGAATGTTTTAAACCAATTTTGCAAATATTAGGAACCAGGGAAAAAAGAAAATCCTGTGGAATCTTCATTTTATGTTTTAAAAATAGAATTTTATTTTTAGCTGATACAACCACATTAATTAATCCAACCGAAAAGGATCTTGAGTCAATTGCAGTTGGCACAGCAAAACTTTATCAAAGATTGATGGGAAAAAAACCAAGGATTGCTTTTCTAAGTTTTTCAAATTTTGGCTCCACAATCCACCCAGAAACTTTAAAAGTGAAAAAAGCAGTGAAACTTACAAGAATGAAAAATCCGAAATTCAATGTAGAAGGGGAACTACAATCAGATGTTGCGGTAAATGGAGAATTAATGAAGATGTTATTTCCATTTTCCAAATTGGACGGACCAGCAGATATTCTAATATTTCCTGACTTAAATTCTGCAAATATTAGCTATAAATTACTATCTCAATTAAGCGATGTAGACGCTATTGGTCCTGTAATGGCGCATCTAAAAAAATCCGCAAATATTTTGCAGAGAACAACCGACGTTAATGGTATTGTTAATATGAGTTATTTGACGGCCCTTTTATCAATGGACTAAAAAGTTATAATGGCTTACTCAAAAAATATCATTCAAACTGACAAGGCCCCTTCTGCAATTGGTACCTATTCTCAAGGAGTAATATTCCAAGGGATTGCTTTTTTTTCAGGCCAAATTGGAATAGACCCTCAAACAGGAAACCTCGTGGAAGGTATCGAACAACAAATAACCCAAATATTAAAAAACATTGACGGTCTTTTGGAGTCCCAAAAAATAACACGCTCGCATATTCTAAAAACCACTGTTTTTCTAACCGATTTAAAAAATTTTTCATCAGTAAATGTCGCATTTGAAAAATTTTTTGAAAAACCATACCCGGCTAGATCAACTGTCGAAGTATCTGGGCTTCCCAAAGGGGCCCTAGTAGAAATAGAAGTAATTGCAGCATTAAAAAATGGGTAATTTAAAAAAAATTTCAATATATCTTCTTTCCTTTGTCGTTTTTTGGCTTATTTTAGGTTGGTTTTTTATCCGACTTTCAATCCAAATGAATGAAAAATCAAAAGAAATGCTAGTTCAACATGGGCCTGATTTAATTGCAGTTTTTACCGGTGATTCCGGAAGAATACCGATGGCATTAAAAGTCGCAAAAAAATACAAAAGCGCCTCAATTTTTATCACGGGAGTTAATGAGCGGAATAAAATAGATGATTTAATTAAACCTTTGGAAATGGAGGAACATTATCCTAAGAATAAATTTGAAATAGATTATTTGGCAAAAAATACAATTGAGAATGTAATATCAACTCTAAGATACCTTCAAAAAAATCCTGATATGAAAAATATTTTAATCATCTCCCATGATTATCATATTCTAAGGATCTCTCTAATCATGAGACAATTTCTTGGTGCCAATAGCAATTATCATTTTTATTATTCAGGAATTCCAACTAAATTCTCTGAATTTAGAAATATCAGAATTCTGTCGAAAGAAATTATTAAATGGATACGCACTTATGTAATCTTTTGGATTTGGTCGCCAGAAACCCTTTAATTTTTATCTCCTGCAACCTGAAGTATTTTTATCAACTCTCAAAATTACTGGTTCGTTAGGTCCTGTAGGTCCCATATATTTCACCTTAGCCATTGCCCTTTCTAGATTTATTATGCATCCATCTGTTAAATTTATTTTATAACCTGTTGAAGTTTTTTGGATGGATTTTAAATAAGATCCCCTATATGCCTCACCAGGATTTGAATCCAATGCTTTTTTAATAGCACTTATTTCATCATGATAGAACCATCCGACAGCCGAATATGAGGGAGAAGAAAAAACCAAAAACAAAAGGGGCAATATTAATTTTTTCATAACCCCAACCTCCTTCTTACTTATCTAAATTATAACACAACCATAAAAATTGATTTAAAAAATCTAAAAAAAGGATTTTTATTTATAAATAAAAATTATTTAAATTTTGGGGTAATTTAAATCCTATTTACACTGATCACTTCTTCCAATACCTCGATTGTGCCAATCAGTTTGATCAATTCGGAATAATCCTTAACCTCAACTTCAAAAATAAAACTCCCTTTTCTATCTGGAAGTGATTTTGCAATTGCGGATCTGATGTTAACTCCCATTGAATTTATACTTCTTGAAATAGCAGAAAGGATTCCGGGTTTATCATTGGTTATAACCTTAATTTTCAC
>CAYNWL010000008.1:21344-78166 GCA_964400895.1 uncultured Bacteriovoracaceae bacterium | reverse complement strand
ACCATGGGAGCATAATTTTCTAAATGGAAAAAATATTTGACCAAAATTGCTTTTTAGCAACAATTGATCGGGTTACTTTTAACAATGAAGAGAACGGATATTCCGTTTTAAAAGTTTACCCCGTAGATTTTCCCAAAATTAAGATCACTGTTATCGCCCAAAGAATTGGACTTGTAAAAGGGTCTACTTTTAAATTTGAAGGTACTTGGACCGAACATCCAAAATATGGAATGCAATTTAAAGCAGTAAAACTCCTTGAAGAAAGACCACAAGGAACCAAAGGTTTGGAAGGATTTTTGGGATCCGGTCTTTTAAAAGGAATTGGTCCTTCAACTGCAAAAAAAATCGTTCGTACCTTTGGGGAAAAAACATTAGAAATATTGGATACCCATGTGGAGAAACTTCTAGAAATCAAGGGAATCTCCCCAAACAAACTTGAAAATATAAAAAAGTCACTTGAATCCCAAAAAATAAATAGAGAAGTGATGATTTTTCTAAACGAAAATGACATCTTTGGAGTTAAAGCGATTAAGGTAATTAAAACTTATGGTAAGGATTCCATGAAAGTACTAAAAGAAAATCCTTACAGGATCTCTATGGATATTTCAGGTATTGGATTTCTCACTGCAGATGAAATGGCCCTAAAACTTGGAATAGATAAAACCTCAGATGTAAGAATTATAGGAGGAATCTCCCACCTTTTATATGAAAGTCGGAACGAGGGGCACTGTTATTTAACTAAAGATCAAATATTAATACAAAGTAACGAATTATTGGGATTTGATATCACTCCCAAACTTGACCCCATTTTGAAGGAAATGGCGAAAAAGGAAGAGATTAAAATTGAGGGCGCAAAATATTTTGCCAAGGATCTATATGTTGCTGAAAAATATATTGCCAACAAAATCACACTTTTAAATAAATCAAAAATTTCAGATCAAAAAAAACTAGTTTCTGATTGGGTAAATCTGTATTGTGAACGCTATGGATTAGGTCTAAGTGAAGAGCAAACTTCCGCAATTGTAGGTATCATTCACTCTCCCCTTTCACTTTTAACCGGGGGTCCTGGAGTTGGAAAAACCACCACCACCAAATTGTTAGTTACCCTTCTTAAGGCCATGAAGAAAACCTTTTTGTTGGCGGCCCCGACAGGCAGGGCAGCCCAAAGAATGTCTGAGGTAATCGGAGAAAACTCCTCTACCATACATCGACTTTTGACTTATGATCCTTCCAAAGGAGGATTTGTTAGAGACGAGAACTATCCGCTTATTTGTGATTTCTTAATCATTGATGAATCATCCATGCTGGATATTTCCTTAACCTCATCCTTGCTTAAAGCGGTCTCCGAAAATACCCAGGTTTTATTTATTGGAGATCCAGACCAGCTTCCTTCCGTCGGACCTGGAAATTTTTTAGGGGACCTATTAAACAGCAATAAAGTCGAAGTTTTCAGACTTACCCAGGTATTTAGACAAGCAAGTAAATCAAACATCATAACTTTTGCCCATCAAATAAATAAAGGGCTAAAACCTCTTTTAGAAACTCCAATCGAAAAACCCCAGATTTGGAAAGAAAAAGATTGTTTTTTTATAGATTCTGATGAACCCACCAAAGAACAACTTAGTGCATTGGAAAAACTTAAAAAAAATGGAACACTTCCGGCAAAATATCAAAGTGCTGATATAGAAAAAATACTTGCTTCAAATAACCTTGCAGAAGAATTAAAGGAGCTGGTAAAAAATCTTCATCCCTTTTCAACTCTAAATTACAACCTTACCGCAACCGAGATGATCAAAAAGCTCTATACTGAATCGATTCCCAAGTACACAGGCAAAACCGAGATCCAAATCCTTACTCCCATGATTAGAGGGGCTTTAGGTACAAGAAATCTAAATCTTTTAATCCAACATTGTGTAAATCCCCCGGGAAAAAAAGCGGAAATTGAGCAGGGGAACAGAGTATTCAGGGAAGGAGATAGAGTTATCCAGAGAAAAAATAATTATGATTTGGGAATCTTTAATGGAGACATCGGAACAATTGATAATATAAAAAATGAAATTTTATTCTTATCATTTGGAACAGGATCTGACCGTAGGTTTGTAGAATACAAAAAAGATTATTTAGACGAACTTGATCTTGCTTATGCCATAACCATTCATAAGTCACAGGGATCAGAATTCCCTGTAGTTATTATTCCCGTGTCAACCATGCATTACATGATGTTATTTAGGAATTTATTTTACACTGGTTTAACCCGGGCAAAAAAATTGGCAATTTTTATTGGTAATAGAAGGGCCTTGAATATGGCAATTAACAATAATCAAAAGTCACAAAGGCAAACAGGACTCTTAGATTTTCTTAGTGAGGCAAAATTGGATAAGGAAATACAGGACCTTCAAGCTTAGCGTTTTTAATATAAGAAGAGGCATTTTCCATAATATCTTCGGATTGGGAGATTAGATTAAGGAGAGAAAGTCCCCCAAAATGTTTATCCGAAAGATCCCTACCCAGGTGAATAAAAAGTTCCCTGGCCCTTTGGGCATGTCCGATTACTCCAGATTCTTCTTTAGTCTTCACTTTTATCCCTGCGGCACAAAGTTTAATCAATGCTTTTAAAAAATCCGCAATTGGTCCTTTTCTTTGGGAGACATTCCATAGGGCCTCAAAATAAACATGGGATTCCCAGTAATAACCAAAATTATAAAGATCTAGGGCAAAAAGAAATTCATCAGATTTATATATGTTTTTCGGATCAAGAGGGTTTGAAATATTTAGTTTTTCCCCTTCCATATGCCCACCACTTTTTTCTGGATGGGGATGATGTCCTGGTACAAATGCGTAAGGAGGAAATTGCTTTTGGGGAAAAAGTCTTTTCATATAAACATTAAAACTTATTTAAGGAGATTTTCCAAAGGATTTTCACCATATCCCATAAAGGGAGCAGTAACTATGGCCAAAAGGAAGGCCAATATAAAGGTAACCAGATAAGTTATTACATCTTTATAGGATTTTCCTTCAAGTTTAGTGTCAAAATAGAGATAAACCCAAAAGGAAATTAGGCAAATAAGACAAAAAAGAATAAATCCAACCAAAATTTTAATAAAAAGGAACATAATATTTGTAGAAATTTCCTTAATTTTATGGGATTTTTAAAAACTATGACACAAAAAGAAAATCCCAAAAGTGCTCTTTTTAATATCTTATTTAATATAGTCTTACCTTCAGTCATTTTATCAAAATTTAGCGATAATGCCCACCTTGGACCTGTAAAGGGACTTATAATTTCTTTAACCTTCCCACTAGTTTATGGAGCCTGGGACCTAATAGCTTTAAAAAAATGGAACTTTGTTTCGATTTTAGGGTTTGTTTCAATTTTACTTACAGGCGGTTTGGCACTTCTACAACTTGATGGATTTTGGTTTGCTGTAAAGGAAGCATCTGTTCCTGTTTTAATTGGAATTGTTGTTTTTTTTACTGCCAAATCCAAATATAACTTGGTTAGAAATATAATTTTAAATCCACAAGTTATAAAAATCGACTTAATTCAATCCAAAATCAGAGAAAACAACCAGGAAGAGGAATTTGAAAACCTTATAATTAAGACTACCTATTTATTTGTTTTATCTTTTGTGGTTTCTGCAATTTTAAATTTTGTTTTGGCGATGATCATTTTAAAGAGTCCTGCCGGTACACCAGAGTTTAACCAGGAATTAGGTAAAATGGTGGCCCTTTCCTACCCGGTGATTATGGTACCCTCAATGGTCGTTTTGATCCTCTCCCTAATTTATTTGATAAGGGGACTTACAAGAATGACAGGTCATTCATATAAAGATTTACTCAGTAATTAAACAGTCTTCATCCAGGCGACACTTTTTTCTATAATAGATGGAAAGCTCCCTTTGAGAACTTGTCCTCTTTTACCATGTCCGGGGTAGATAAGCTCCACATCGGTGAAGAATTTCATTTTTTCCACGGATAAAATTTGTTCACTCCATGAGTACCAACAGGCATCCCTAAATGAACCAAAAGCATTTATCTTTTTTCTAAAGGCATAGTGATCGCCAGTAAAAATATATTTTTGGTCCCAAAGAAGAATTTGGGAACCTTTGGTGTGGCCGGGAGTATGGACAATTCTGGCCTTAGATATAATCAAGTCTTCCTTACCATCCAAAATAATTTCGGCATCGGCAATTTGGGGTTTAATATCAAATTTATTTATTATTCTTTTGGCATTGAAATGTTTTGCGTATTGAGCAGAATTTCCAATGTCATCCTTATGAGAAATAAAAATATAAGAAATTCCTCCCATTGACTCAAATGCCTTAATTAAATCAGGTACAAATCGAGGGGAATCAATTAACCAATTTCCATCGGGAGATTTAATAAAATAACTATCGGCCCCAAAAGTTTTTTCATCGCTGTAGCCATTTAAATAAACAGGGCCATCCAAATGAAGAGGTAGGGCCTTCCTTGCTTCTTTAAGGTCCTTATCTCCAATCATTCCAATGGAACCTACGGGGCAAGAAAGCAAGGCCATTTTTGCATTTAACTCTTCTTGGGGGCCATCAGGTTGATGTTTAACATATGAGAATTCCCCTTGATCCTCGAATACTGAAGGTGCAAATTTTCTGCAAATATCACAATCTATACAAGTGGTGTCGACAAAGAATTTACCAGGGACATTTTCTGGGACTTTTTTATCTGGATTGGCCATGAAGAAATATTAGTAGTTTAACCAAGAGAATTCAAATCTTGATCGATCCGCTTTAATTCTTCTTCCATTCGGTAGCTTAACGCGTAATATCTTCTGGCGTTTTCTTTAACTTTTGAGACTTCATCTTTTAGATGAAGGGCCACAGTTCTTTCATTGGATAACTCTACCTTCACCTTGTTAATTTGCTCTTTAAGTTCCTGGACTTTTAAAATTTCAATTTTATAGAGCGAACTAATCTCTTTAATCTCTTTGGTCAGGGCCTTGGTAATTCTATCTCGATCCTTAATACCATTTTCAATTTTATCCTCGTAATCTTTGGCCACATCCAAGAAATTTCTTTCCTTTTCTCTCATCAACTTTATTAAATTTATTTCTTCTTCCTTTGCCTTTTTTAAGTCTTGGGTCATTTCCCTGATTTTTGAAAGGGCATCAGAAAGATCAATTTTTGCTTTTGAAAGATAGGTATCCTTCATTCTAAGGGCCTCTTCCATTTCTTGATTTTTTTGGTGCAAAGTGGAGACCTGATCCCTTAAAGAATAATTCTTCTCTTTTAATCCTTCGATAATCTGCAAAGAAGTTTCTTCATCTTTTTCAAGGGTGTGAATTTTTTGGGTTTGTTCTGCAAATTGTTCTTGCTTCACCTCTAGAGTCTGTATATTTTTTTTGAGTTCATTTATTTCAGAATTTCTAGATTCCCAAATCGCCTTATATAATCCTTCGGGCTTTTTCTTTAGAAAATCAAAAATATGCTTATTTCTCTCCATCAATTCGCTTAAGCTTTTGTAAATATTTGCCATAATAAACTCCCTTGAATTAATTATATCCAAGGCAATTTTTCTTATGGTTTAGGGGGGAAAAAAATTCCCAAATAAAAAGGGCCCCTATTGGGGCCCAATTTCTAGAAGAAAATTAACTAAATTAATTAGTTACATCGTCTCCATTGTAGGTGATATACAAGTCCTGCTCTAAAATCTGCAGAGTCAACAGAAGCTAGAACATCTTCCATCATTCTATTGGTTTTTGCGGTCATTGAAGTATTAACTCTTAGATTTACGTCTTCGCCGCAAGCAGACCAAACAACTGCATTTAGACCAAGAGTTGAATTTAAAGTGTAGTCTTGATCAAATGGTCCAATAAAATCTTTTTCAAATGTAGGGCCTCTGGCACCAGCAAAGAAATATTCAGTTCTAAATTTAGCACTTGCCCCTCGTGGTGCATTTACGTATCCTCTATAGTCAACTTTTAAGATGGATACTGACATTCCTTGTGGTACGTGAACTGGGATAGCGATATTACAAGATTTTCTATCAATAGTTCTTCCTCTACCTGCTTCGGCCATATATTGGTCAAAGATAAGAGTTAGGGCCTTGGCATCTGGGGACAAGGTAACTGAAGCCGAACCAGCAGGGCACCCATTTCCACCATATCCTGCTTGTCCAAGATAAATGTCATCTGCCATAGCATTTAGAGCAAAAACTGCTGCAAAGATTCCAATTCCTTTGATTAAATTTCTCATTTCAATTCTCCTTTTTAATAATGTTGTTTATTAAAACCGACGTCCTTGTATGTTTTAATTTATGGTCAATTTAAATTTAATTTTTTTAAAAAAATATTCAAAATTACCAAACTGTTAAAATACTTCGCCACATGGTAAAGATTGGCGAGGAATCTAACCCATGCGGTTAGGTAAAGAAAGAAACGAGGTCCAAAAGTTATTAATGATATGTTATGACCTCAATTAACAGGTGGAGGTATTTATGAAACTATTATTTCTCTCATTATTGACTCTAAGCGCTTTTGCGGAGGACAATTTTTCTTTTTCGGAAATTACATTTGGTGGAACGGGTTGTAAAAAAGGGACTGCACAAGTAGTTACTTCTCCCAATGACCAAACAGTTTCCATTTTATTCGATGATTTTAAAGTCGAAGTTCCAAATAAATTCGGTGACAATGATAATGATGAAGCAGATGATGCGGACAATCAGGCTCCTGGTTCCAAATCTAATCCCAAACTAGATCATAAGGTTTGTAATATCATATTAAACACCAATCTAAAGTCCGAGGAACAAGTATCCCATTTGGAATTTGATTTGGATTTCCGTGGTTTTGCCGCTCTTGAAAAAGGAGCTATGGCCCGATTTAGAGCAAGACTTCTAGGTTGGAAAGGACCAGAAAGGGCCGAGAAAAAAGGTGGTCAACAAATTGCTTATAAAATTTGGGAAGGCAACTCAATTGAAGAAAACTGGGCGGTAACTCAAAAGGTAAGTCTTCCTATTAATTCTCCTTGCTCTAGAAGAGAGGATCGAGACTTTAAAATAAATTTAAAAACCATACTTCAGGCCAGGATTTTGAAAAACAACAATGTGGATTCCACCTTTGCTACTTTAACCATGGATTCTTCAGACATGGTTGGACAACTTAAAATGAAGGTTGTAACTAAAAAATGCCCTTCAAGAGGTGGAGGAAACGATCGTGGACCTCGAAGAAATTATGCTAACCCTAGCAGGTATAGATAAAAATTAAATACAGGGAGTCTAAAAATAGACTCCCTTTTTTTCTATATTAACGGATGGATTGATTATAAAGATCTTTTAGAGGGGCCATAAAACCAAGGAAGGAAGGTCTAGTTTGTGTCCAAATAAAATCTGGTCTTTCCCATGATAACCAAGCACCACCAATAATTCTTCCTCTCCTATCAAGCTCAAGTCTATATCTATATTTGGAAACTTGAAGGTTTGTTCCTGAACGATTCCATTCATTCTCTACTTCTCCTACCCATCTTACTAAGGTTTCAACCACGATTTCTTTCGCAGTTCCTTCAGCAGCACCCGCAGATACTCCTTTGCTCTCATCAAGAATTCTAACTGAAAAGGCTTCAACTGGCTGGTTCCATACCTCTGCGTCTCGTGTCCTATCCATAACAAAAGACTCATTCCTGATTCCAATATAATTTGTTAGCACCACGTGGAAGGCCCCAGCGTTTGTGTCGGCACAAGAAGATTCGTAATTAAAATTTCCATTAGCTTTATCTAAGGTACATCTAGAACCTAAAAATTTAGTTTTTTCTCCACTTTTGGATAATTCAAAATTAATCATTAAAAGGGCCTTAATATCTGCAGACCCAAACTGGATTTTTTCTCCATTTTTTCCTGTTACAACAATAGGGTTTGGCTCTTCAAAAAGGTAAGAGGCAGGGGCCCATGCGTGGCAAAGACCTTCCCATTCTGGAATATTTCTAGAAGTTCTAATTTTAGTTCTTTTTAATTCAAAATTGGTTAAAGGAAAATCAGACCTTCCGATATATAAATCGAATTTTTCTGCGGGAGATAAATAATCAATGCCTTTATGGCTACTTCCAAGATTTCGATAATAGGTCTCATTGGTTAACCAACGGTGAGAAATTCCACCCTTAAAAGTTGGCCAATAACTAGCGGCCCAGGGCTTTTTCCTTAATTCTCCATCTTTTGGAAGAATTCTAAATTTAGTGATGAAGTTTGTTTCAAAATTTTCAGGGGCATTTGTTGAATCCCAAGCTGCCATGGAAAAAGCAGATGCTGAAAATAATAGGGCCATTAGGACTGTAATCAATCTTTTAAATAACATTTAGTATTCCTTGGAATAGGTTTTAATTTTTGAGAGGTTATAAACCGGGTGGCGTTTACTTTCCATAAAATGGCGCTTTGGAGGTAAATATTTCAATATAACAGGGTCAAAATGGGCCTATTCAAACCCTTAGAATTTGAAAATATATAACATTTGGGCCAATTTCGAGTGAAATCACCGCTCCAATCTTTAATATAAAGCTCCCTTTTTTTATAACTGAATTATCAAGGCTTAGGGAGGTAACCAAATGACTTTACTGGAGCAATTAAGAGACCTACTGGAAAACTATTTCAGAAAATACCCCAATGTATCTATAAATGCCCTGGCCAAAAAGTCTGGGGTAGGTGCAACAACCCTTAGGCGAATCCTTTCCGACTCTTTAAAGGGGGATCCGGCCCCTTCCACGGTTTTAAATGTTGTTTCCGCCATTACCCGGGAAAGAAGGCTATCTACCCTTTTAAAATCCTTTGAGGGCCCAATAGGAGAAATGCTAAGGGGATCTTTTGGGCACTTTATTGAGGAAAATCTACCTCATGCTTATTCCACTGACCTTAATCGCGAATTATCAGACTGGCCAAAATACCTGATCTATAAGCTGGCCTCAAATAAAACCGGGGTTTCCAGAACATTGTTGATCGAGACCCTCGGAAATGTTGGAATAAAGTGTTTAAATGAAATGTTTGAAAAGGGACTCCTTTATAGTGATGGAGAAATTATCCATTCCAAGGAGAAAAACTTCAGCATTGACCTGAATTTAGCTTTAAAACACCTTCCAAATCTTTTGGGGTTTTATAAGCCTGACGAATTAGACAGAGGTCACAATCTTTTTTACACCCTATCTGAAACAATAAATGAAGATGGGATAAAAAAAATCAAAGAGATCCAAAAAGAGGCAATAAAAAAGATCTATGCCATTATGAATTCACCTTACTACGAGGGAGAAATACCCTACTTTACAGTCCATTGCATGGACACTTTAACCTTGGAGTCCCAATGAGAAGAATTCTTTTTTTAATGTTAGTACTAATCAAACAGGCCTTCTCCGGGGAGTTCACCGGAGGTGATAAAATGGAAATTAAAAGGATCATACCTGTTATTGATAAAGGGGAAGTCACTGGGGCAGACAAACCCAAACCAGTAATTGAACCTAAGTAAGATCTCCAAAATACTTTTTGGAGATCTCCTTTAATTTTTCATGAGGATCAAGTGGCCTGGGTTTTTCCTCTTTTGGAGAGGTTTTTCGCCCAAAAACCTTCTTAGAAATTCTTTCTTTGGATTTTTTATTTTTAATTAATTCTAATAGGTCCGGTTCCGCCTCAAAAGATTCCCAGGGTCTAAGAACACGAACTTTCTGTGTCCCACTCTCAAGAGAAGTATTTTTTTCCAAAGACTGTTTTCGTTTTTCAATGTTATCTATTGATATGGCCATTAACTTTAAGTTTAAGGTTTAACAGATAGTTTTCAACCATAAAATATCCGACCCTTCCACTTATTTTAAACCAGAATCTGTTTTAAAAAGCTTTTGGTTCTTTCATTTTTAGGATTGGTAAAAAATTCTAAAGGTGGTCCCTCTTCAACTATTTCTCCCCCATCCATAAAAATAACCCTATCGGCAACTGCTTTGGCAAAACCCATTTCATGAGTTACTACCACCATGGTCATTCCCTCTTTTGCCAAATCAACCATAACTTCCAAAACTTCATTTACCATTTCAGGATCTAAGGCCGAAGTTGGCTCATCAAAAAGAAGAATTTTTGGTTTCATGCAAAGGGCACGTGCAATGGCCACTCTTTGTTGTTGTCCCCCGGATAATTGTCCTGGATATTTTTGTGCTTGCTCTTTTATTTTTACCCTTTCCAACAATGAGAACGCCAATTCCTCTGCTTCGGCTTTCCTCATATTTCGCACATAAATTGGGGCCAAGGTCAAATTTTCTAAAATGGTAAGGTGTGGAAAAAGATTAAAATTTTGGAAAACCATTCCCACTTCGGCCCGTATTTTTTCTAAATTTACAAGGTCTTCCCCTAGTACCATCCCATCCACAATAATTTCTCCGTTTTGGTGCTCCTCTAACTGATTAAGAGTCCTAACCAAGGTGGATTTTCCCGATCCGGATGGCCCGCAAATAACCACTTTTTCCCCAATATCAACAGTGAGATTGACATTTTTTAGGGCACAAAATTCCCCATAATATTTAAAGACATTTCGCATTGAAATTATTTTCATATGATTACCTTTTTCCTTTTGAAAATTCCTTCTCAAAAAGTTTTCCAAATCGAGACATTAAAAAACAAAAACCGAAATAGATTAGCCCTACAAATAGGTAAGCTTCAATGGAAAAACCTAGCCAGTTAGAATCTGAAAGTGAGGCTTTGGTAGTGCTCATTAAATCAAAAAGAGCAATGATAATTACTAGAGAGGTATCCTTAAACAAAGAGATAAAGGAGTTTATGGTTGGAGGAATTACCGCACGCAATCCTTGAGGAAGGATAACAAACCTCATTTTTTGAAAATAGGAAAGTCCTAGAGCATCCGCTGCTTCCTCCTGTCCTTTTGGTATTGACTGAAGACCTCCACGAACAACTTCTGCTAAATAAGCAGCTTCGAATAAAATTAGAGCAATCTGTGCTCTTAGGAGTTTTGAAAAATTTAAACCATCTGGAAGGAAAAGGGGCATCATTACTGAACTCATAAAAAGGATACTGATCAAAGGGACTCCCCTAATTAATTCAATATACGCTGTGGTAAAAAGCTGAAGAAATTTAAGTTTTGATCTTCTCCCCAAAGCTAAAAGAATTCCCAAAGGATAGGAAAAGAAAATTCCTACGGTAGAAAGGATCAAAGTAAGAGGAAGCCCTCCCCATTTTGTTGATTCAACTACTGGAAGTCCCAAATATCCACCATGAATTAATAAAAAGATTACGATGGAGGCATTGGCCCACTTAAGAAGAATTTTACTATTCCAGTTTCTTTGGTCCTTGGAATGCCAAATCATAAAGAAAAAAACTGCTAGCGCTATAACCTCCCGATAAATTTCTCCGGTAGGATAAAAACCAAAAAAAATAAACTTAAATTTTTCCACAATAAAAGCAAGGCAAGCACCCGAAGCTTCTTTGCAAGTTTCAGCATCACCAATAATTACGCTATCTAAAAACAACCATTTAAAAATTTTATAAATGGGCCAACTAATAAATAAGATTAAAAATCCAGTAATAATTTTATCCCAATGCTTTCTCATCGTTCCACCAAGGCCATCTTTTTGTTAAACCAGTTCATAAAAAGTGAAGTTAGCAAGGAGAAAGTCAAGTAGACGATGATAATCAAAATTATCGCTTCCACCGCCTGCCCAGTTTGATTCATAGTTGTATTAGCTATGGATACAAAATCTGGATACCCAATTGCCACGGCCAGAGAACTATTTTTGGTTAAATTTAAAAACTGACTGGTGAGTGGGGGAATTATGGTTCGCATTGCCTGTGGTAGAATTACCAGCCAAAGAGTTTGGCCTTTGGATAATCCCAATGCCATTGCCGCTTCTTCTTGGCCTTTTGATACCGCTATTATTCCTGATCTCACAATCTCTGCAACAAAGGCGGAAGTATAAATTGAAAGGCCCAAAAGGAGGCTTAAGAATTCTGGACTAAAGGAGGTACCACCTTCAAAATTAAATCCTACAAGAGTTGGGATTTCCACCTTCCCCTTAGATAGAAAAAATGTAATTAGTTGGAACACCAAAAAAACTCCAAAAAAGGTTTTTATATAAGGAAAGTCCAAACCGGAATTTTCCAATCGTTTTATGGCCCAATTTCTTAAAATAAAAAATAAAGGGATACAAAGGAAGAAGGAAATCAAAAAGGGAATACCTAATTCTACTGAGGGAAAAAATACTCCCCTGTTTGAAATAAAAACCCCTGTCATTGGATTAAGTGATTGCCTAGGTCCTGGGAAAACTTCGGTAAAGACTGCATACCAAAAGAATAGTTGCAAAAGGAGTGGAATATTCCGGATAACCTCTATATAAGTCTTGGATAATTTCCTAAGTAAATTATTTTTTGCCAAGGCAAAAATTCCAATAAATGTTCCCATTAAAACCGCAAAGAAATTTCCCAGCAGGGAAACTTTAAGGGTATTTAATAGTCCCACCAATAGGGCCCTACCGTAGGAATTTATTGAGCTATATTCAAACAAACTTTCTGAAATCTCAAATCCTGCTTTCTCCTTTAGAAAGGAGAATCCTGTTGCTATATTTTTTTTAATTAAATTATCTTGTAAGTTTTTATAGAAAACAAAAAACAAGCAAAAAATTGCTAAAAAAATTAAACCCTGAAAAATTATTTCCCGAACTTTTTTATTCCTGAATATATCAGTTAAATGGCGGGGCATAGTGAAGCCCTCCTTTATTCCAAAGTGCATTTAATCCTCTTGGTAATTTTAGAGGACTACCCATTCCTACATTTCTTTCAAATATCTCTTCATAATTTCCCACCTGTTTTATAATTTGAAATGCCCAATCTTCATCAAGGCCAAGTGCCTTTCCATTTCCAGGAGTAATACCAATAAATCTCAAGACATTTGGATTTGTGGATGTTTTAAAGGATTCAATGTTATTTGAGTTAATTCCTAACTCCTCAGCTGTGGTTAAGGCATATACTGCATATTTTACTATATCAAACCATTGATCATCACCATGTCTTACTGCTGGTCCCAAAGGTTCTTTGGAAATTACCTCCGTTAAAATTTCATAATCTTGTGGTTTTTTAACTTTGGATTTTTCCGCTGCAAGTCCAGAAAGGTCCGAAGTAAGGGCATCACATCTTCCCTTCATAAAGGCCAAAACTGTTTCGTTATCAGATTCAAAAACTACCGGTTTAAATTTAAGTTTGTTCATATGGAAAAAGTTCGCCATATTCATTTCCGTAGTAGTTCCCTGTTGGGTACAAATGGTAGCACCATTTAAATCTTTAAGATCTTTAACATTGTCCTTTTTCCTAACCATAAAACCTTGGCCATCATAATAAAGGACTGGAGCGAAATTTAATCCTTGGGCCGTATCTCTTGTAAGGTTTTGGGTGGTGTTTCTTGAAAGGATATCTATTTCTCCAGATTGAAGGGCAATAAATCTTTGATTTGCCGATAATGGAACATAGTGAACTTGGTCTGCATTTTTAAATATTGCCGCGGAAACGGCCCGACAAAGGTCCACATCGATGCCTTTCCAATTTCCTGTTGAATCGGGATTTGAAAATCCGGCAAGTCCTTCAGAAACTCCACATCTAAGTATCTTTCTTTTTTTGACTATATTTAGAGTGGTATCCTTGGCGAAACTAACAGCAAGTAGGAGAATGATCTTTAAAAGCATGGGAGACCTTTTCTATTATTCTTAAAATTTGTCCCTTAAAACCCATTGGGTGAAATTTAATCACCGAAGCCCTAAGGGAATGGGTATCAACCTTATACTCTTGTAAAAGTTGCGAAAAATCACTAATAAAAAATGCCTTGCTTAAAAATTCTTTAGTGAAATTATTTTCAAAGCAGAAAACTGGTCGTCCCACCAACATGCAGGATATGGCAATTTTAGGAAAAACATTTTCCCCTAAATGAATCAATCCCTTTGAAGATGCCAGAAGAGGGGCCAGCTCTCCATTGCACTTTTCACCCATTAAAATGGAAGGGTCAAAATTATCCCTAAGATCCTCATCAGATCCGACAAAACAAAAACGGATTTTTCTTTCGGTTAAAAAATTTGCGATCTTTTTGGCCTTCTGTAGGGTAAGACCTTCTGTGCTTACGGTGTAAAAATCATGTTTAAAAAAACTAGAATTAATTATGGAAAAATCATCTGCTTTTAAAAATGGGTGGATAATATTGGCATTTTTTATTCCAAGCTGATCACCTAATGCATGGGATGAAAGAACTAACTCATCACATGAATTTAATTTTTCCAATGACCATTTTTTAAGAAAGGAATTAAAAAATTTTCCAGTAATATTCTTTTTTTCAAGGGAGGCCATGTCATAGAGATAGGTTATTTGTTTGGTTGTTTTACATCTAGGTATTCCATGAGAAAGCCCTCTCGATAAGTTGATAACCAAATCAAAATTACAAGGAATATGGAGACCAGCAAAAGGAGCTAAAAATGCCAACTTATTAAAATCATTTTTTTTGTTAACTTTTAGGGATAAATAAGTGGAACTAATTTTCCTCATTTCAATTGGACCTAAAATTCCACCTCTTAAATGGACATAGGTAAAAATTTGGGACTCATCAAAAAGTGAACAAAGAAGTTCATAAACCTCAATTGCATGGTCCCTTTCAATTAGATTATCTATTGATAATGCTACTTTCATCGATTTTTAAAATAAAATGCCGTTCGTTTGATTCCTTCTTCAAAACCAATTGTTGGCCGATAATTAGAAATTCTAAAAAGCTTAGACATATCAGGTTTTCTTTGTTTTGGATCGTCTTCAGGAAGAGGTTTATAAGAAATTTTTGATGTTGAACCCAGAACCTTAATAATTTCTTTGGCACAATCTAAAATTGTGTATTCATCAGGATTACCAATATTAAATGGAGTATGGTCATTAGAAAACATAACGGCATCAATGGCCCTAACTAAATCATCCACATAACAAAAGGATCTAGTCTGTGAACCATCGCCATAAACTGTTAGATCTTCGTTTCTAAGTGCCTGATTGATAAAATTTGGGATAACTCTTCCATCATTTGGTCTCATTCCAGGGCCATAGGTATTAAAAATTCTGACAATTCGGGTATCCACTGAATAAAGGCGGTGATAAGTCATCGTCAATGCCTCAGCATATCTTTTGGATTCATCATAGCATGCACGAGGACCGATTGGATTTACATGGCCTACATAAGTCTCAACTTGTGGGTGTATTTCTGGGTCGCCATAAATTTCGGAGGTTGAGCATTCCAAAAATCTCGCATTATTATCTTTTGCAAGCTCTAAAAGCTTTAGGGTTCCCTCCGAGTTTACTCGCATTGTTTCAAGTGGGATGGTGTAAAAATCTAGCGGTGACGCAGGTGAGGCCATAGAAAATATAAAATCGATATTTTTTAAATTTGGAATGGCCTCGTAGATGTTGCATTCATGAAACTCAAATTTTTTATATTTGGAAAGTAATTCTATATTTTGGTGCGACCCTGTAATAAAATTATCCAGACCAATTACTTTGGCCCCCTTTTCAAGGTAAAATTTTGAAAGCGTATGTGGGATAAAACCGGCAGCCCCGGCGACAAGTATTGTTTTCCCTTCGACCATATAACACCCTAAGTCAAAAATGTTTTAATAACCTAACACAAGAATCATCAGCCGCAAAGATAGTCTTTAGGTGAATCAGAAATATTTCTATTTAAAGGAATCCAGGATCTTATCTTTTTAAAAGGAAGAATTATCAAATTAACCAATTTTAGTTCTTTTGGGTCAGGATAACTAGAAACACCAATTATTATATCCTTTTGAGGAATATTTAGGACAAGAGTTTTAAAAGGCCTATCCCAGAAAGAAAAAATGGTGGTAAAATTGGAATCGGTTTCTTTTAAAATTTGAGAATGGTGGATAGCATGCATTCGAGGAGTAACGATTACTTTATTTAATGCCCTCTCTAAAAAAAGGGGTAATTTGGTATTTGAATGATGAAAGAAGGCGAAAAAAGTGACAGAGGTTTCAAAAATCAAAAGGCCAATAGGATCTATTCCAAATATTAAAATTTGAAATGCCCTAAAAAATACCGATAAAACTAGTTCTCCAAAATGAAATCTAGAAGCTGTAGAAACATCCATTTCCAAATCTGTATGATGTACTAAATGGAATCTCCATAAAAAGGGAATTTTATGGTTTGCCAAGTGCCAAAAATAAAGGGTGAAATCCATTAAAATAATGGAAAGGGCAATTTTAATTCCATAGGAAAATTCCACAAGGTTCAAAATTCCCCAGTTTTTCTCTTCAACAATTTTGGAAAATGAAATTAGATGGGGAAGTAACAATAATTTAATCACAAGGTAACCAATCACTGCTAAAGATATATTTCTGTTTATTCTTTCCAACCTGGAAATAACTACTTTTCTTAAAGGAAAATAGTTCTCCAAAATTAAAAGAATAAGAAAAAAGCTAATTAAAATTAATTGAGCAATTTTAGAGGCCGGCATTGGGAAGATCGTATCGCATCTTCTTTAATAAATCCCTAAATTTCTCCTGTGCCCTTAAGGCCAAAAGATTTTTTTTCATTTTTTTGCCTTCACTGCCTTTTGTACGGACGGTTAATTTGATTGGTGGAAGCAGACCAAAATTTATGTTGGAAGGAGAAGGTCTATCTTGAGTCATTAAATAATTTATTAGGGCACCTATGGCAGTTTCCGGTGGAAAAACTTCAGGTTTTAATCCCCTCATTTTTCTAAGAATTTGAAGAGCCACATAAAGTCCCATTGAAGCGGACTCGGTATATCCTTCAACACCAGTTATTTGACCTGCGAAGTAAATTCCAGGGAATTCTTTGGAAGACATATCAAAATTTAGGACCTTTTTAGAATGAAGAAAAGAATTTCTGTGGACCGAACCCAAATGAATAAAACTTGCATTCTCAAATCCTGGAAGTAGCCGGAGGATCCTTACTTGTTCCTTATAAGTTAATCGGGTTTGAAAACCAACAAGGTTAAATGCCGAACCTAAAAGATTTTCCTTTCTTAACTGAACACATGCATAAGGGATTTTACCATTTGGCGTTTCAAGGCCTACTGGTTTCATGCAACCAAAACGCAGAGTATCCCTTCCCCGATCTGCCAAAGTATCTATGGGTAAGCAAGCCTCAAAATATTTTAATTCTTCAAAGTTTTGTGGAGGAACCTTTTCTGCCTTAATTATTTCGGAAACAAAATTTTCATATTCTTCTTTAGTTAGAGGACAATTTAGATAATCTGCTATTTGGCCCTCTTCTTCCCCAACCGGTTTATATCGGTCTTTATAATATAGTTTAGAAAAATCCAAAGAATCGGCATCTACTACAGGTGCAATAGCGTCATAAAAATAAAAATCATCATTTGCGATGTTTGCCTTTATCCAGGACTCCAGAGGTTTTGTTGTTAAAGGACCAGTGGCCACAATTATATAATCACAACCATATTTGGATCCTGCCTCTATTGGGTTGGTAACATCCTCATCAATAAAGGTAATGTTGGGGTTTTCTAAAAGATGTTGGTGGATATTCTGGGAAAAAAGGTTTCTATCAACTGCAAGGGCATCTCCTGCCGGTACAGAGGTTTTTTTGCCTATTTCTAAGACCAAAGATCCAAGTTGTTCCATCTCAAATTTCAATAATCCATGACCCGAGGTAGGGACCAAGGATTTAAGTGAATTTGTGCAAACCAGCTCAGCAGCTGTTTTCACTTTTTGTGCAGGATTAGGATTTAGGGCCTTAGATTCTAAAAGGACAACTTTTATTCCTCTTTTGGCCAAAAAATTGGCAGCTTCCGAACCCGCGAGTCCTGCACCTATCACTAAAACTTTTGATTCTTTCATTGGCACTTTCCCAAAAACTTAAGTAAAATTTATGGGTGTTTAACAGTAAAATAATGCGATGTATAGATGAAACTTAATATTCACCAGACCCATCACACCATAGGCGATTTTAAAGAAATAAAAGAAACCATCTTTAAAGTGTTAAAATCAGGGAAAAAAGGCCTTCATATTTTCCCGGAACTTTATCTTTGTGGATATCCATTACAAGATCTTTGTCTTCAAAGAACCTTTATTGAGGAGTATCAAAAATCTTTTGAGGAAATTGATAAATTCTCAAAGAAATTAAAGTCAAATTCCATGGCCCTTTTAATAGGAGGCCTTCGTTATGAATTTGACCAATCAGGCTTACCCTTAAAAATAGAAAATGTTATTTACTCATTAATACCCTCCAAGGGACTAACTTGGGTTTATACAAAAAGATTGCTTCCTTACTATGACATTTTTGATGAAAAAAAATATTTTACCCCCGGATCAGACTGCACCTTCTTCAATTATATGGGAAAAAATATTGCTCTGATGATTTGTGAGGACATGTGGCCATCAAATTCCCATCCTGTAGATCCGGCCCAGGATATTCTTAGCAAGGCCAAGCAAAAAATTGACCTGGTTTTAAATATTTCCGCCAGTCCTTTTAACCTTGGAAAAGTTCAACTTCGTATAGATCGTGCGGTGGAAATTTCCAAACTACTCGGCTCCCCTTTTGTCTATGTAAATAGGGTTGGAATCGAGGATGAAATTTTATTTGATGGCTCCAGTTTTTTAGTAAATGGAAATGACATTGTATGGCTTGGAAAACAATTTGAAAGTGAAGAAAAGGAACTGGAGCTTCCAAAGGCCAATGGAACCTTTGGCAAAACGACTAAAAAATATAAGGGTGTAAATACCTGGGAGTCTCTTTTTTCACCAACTCTAACTTCCAAAGATAAAAAAATAATCCTTTCTCCCCTTTCTGACAGAGATTGTGATGAAGTTTTAAGGGCCCTAGATTTTGGCATATTTGATTATGCCCAAAAAACCGGCTTTAGTAATTTTTCTGTGGCCTTATCAGGAGGAATAGATTCCTCCTTGGTTTTAACAATCCTAAAAATAGGATTAAGAAAAGGGCAAAAAGTTGAAGCAGTTTTTATGCCTGGAATGCCCACTACTTCATTAAGTTTTGAACTTTGTGAGGAGCTTTGCAAAAATTTAAATGTTCCTTTAAAGGTTTTTCCTATCAAATTTATTCATCGCCAAATTCAGCATGCCTTTAATGAATATTTACATGAAGACCTCACTGGCCTTTCCGATGAAAACATTCAAAGTAGGCTTCGAGGCAGCATTATTTATGCAAGGTCAAACCAGACAAAATCATTGGTTTTAAACACCTCAAACAAAAGTGAGATTGCGGTGGGTTATTCTACCCTTTACGGGGACTCGGTAGGAGCGTTATCGGTTTTAGGAGATCTTTATAAATCGGAAGTTTATAAACTTTCAGAATACATAAATAAAACCTTTAAAAATATCATTCCCCAAAAAATAATAACTCGCGCCCCATCCGCTGAGCTTCGACCTGGGCAGGTTGATTCCCAATCACTACCACCATATGAAATATTGGATCCCATACTTGAAGGACTCCTAAGCTATCGACTCGGGCCAGAAGATTTAATCAAATTAAAATTTTCTAAAAAAGATGTTTTATCTGTTTACAATCTCTATCAAAAATCGGAATTTAAAAGGCATCAATTTTGTCCGATTATCAAAATTAAGTCGAAAAGTTTTGGATTTGGATATAGAATTCCAATCTGTAAAACTTGGGGGTAGAAATGAAGAATGAAAAAAAGGGTCTTTCAACCGTAAAAAGCTTAAAAAAAGAATTTCTAGGTTTAATAAAAAGCCGAAATATGGCCGATGTTAAATCTTTATTGTCAAAGGCCCAAAAAGAAATAGCCACCGCTGTTGGTAAAGATTCCAAAGAATTTAAATCAATTATGCAAAAACAAAGAGGCCAAATTGAAAGAATGGTGGCCAAAGTCCTAACCCAGGAAATTAAAAGGGCAGAAATGTTTTTGGAAAAGAAAAAAAAGGAATTGGCAAAATTAGAGGCCAAGAATGCACCAAAAAAATCTGCACCAAAAAGAAAACCAAAAGAAGTTAAGGTAGATTAATTTTTTAGTGTTTTCCGAAAATTTCGGTGACCGAACAAACTCTTCCACGACCGAGTTCTTTAGCTCGATATAGCATATTATCGGCCAATTCTAATACTCCATCCACACTCTTCACATGGGTTGGGAAAGTTGCCAATCCAATTGAAACGCTTAAATTAAACGAATCCTTTAAATCATCTACTTTAAAGGGTTTTTCTTTTATTTTTTTTAAAATTCTCTTTCCAATTTTTAACCCATCAGAAGTTGATACACCTGGAAAAATAATAACAAATTCATCACCACCATACCTATAAAAGGTATCTGAGGTTCTTAAAACATCTTTTAGTCTTTTGGCTAGGTCGGAAAGAAGTTGACTACCAACCAAATGTCCACTTCCATCATTGACGCTTTTAAAATGGTCTATATCAATAAACATTACTGAAAAAGGTAAATTAGTGGTTTTATTTTTTTTTGCTTGAATGGCCAGATCTTTGAAAAGTCTTCTCTGATTATAAAGTCCAGTTACATCATCTACGTCCACTAAGGAAAGTTCCTTTTGAAAACTAGAGATGGCGGAGAGATTTGAGCTTATGTATTTTAAAAAAATAGGAAGAAATTCTTCATTTAATACCGTTTTGGAAGAAAGTTCACCTTGTGCCAGATATATACCTTCAATATCTTTCCCTAAAATCATAGTGATTTTATTTTTTTTTAGTAGGTAATTATCCGATTTAATTTCCTTTAGTCCCTTTGAGGTAAGGGATAATTTAAAATTTTTATTTTTAGAGGATGTTATAACTTTCCGAGGAAAAAAACCTTTAACTCTGGTAGGTAGATGAAAAAATGCCAAATTCTTAAAAAGCATTTTATTTTTAAAAAATACCTCCAAATTCCTTAAGTAATTAATTGGATCGGAGCTTATTTGATTATTTGCCATGAAATTTAGATAGGTATTCTTTATGCCCATGTTATTTTTTCAATTCCTTAAATAGTTCCTTATTTCCTTGGATTTCCGTTTCTAAAAATTCAATGGAATTTCTCATGGTCCGCATTATTTTATTTAACTTTTCCTCGATCTCAATCTTTTCCTGTCTAAGTTTTTTCTCTCTGGAAACCAGATTTTCCATATTAAATACCATTGCGTCCTTTTCTCGACTAAGTTCAGAAATCTTTTTATCTCTGTTTAAAATTTGATTCTGACTATCTAAAGATAATAGCTCCAATTGATTTTCAAGTTCCTTTTCCCTTTGTAAAACTTTGCTATTATCAATTTTAGCCTTTTGATTTAATATTTCAAAATCCTTCTGAAGCATTTTATATTTTTCCTCTGATACAGAAAGTTTTTCTTTCAAAATTCTTCTTTCAAATACATCCTCATGAAATTCTTCTTCATTTTTCTTCTTGATGATTGCCAATTCTACTTTAAGTTCTTCCAAATTGGCTTCAAGATTGAGGTTTTCACTCATAAACCGACCCTTTGCCTCTTGGTTATCCTTTATTTCTTTAAGTAGAGAGTCCCTTTCTTCTCTCAATGCTCTAATAATCGATTCTAATTTAATTACCGATTCATCACTTACTTTTGCAGTGATTGGAGGCTTTTCATGGGATGATACCTCTGTAACCGGTGCCTCCTGCACAGGTTTGGCCAATATCTCCGAGGAACTGGTAACACTTGTCGGACGATTAAATTTAAATTCTTTTGACTCTTCCTCGACTTTGGGCGGAACCTCCTCGGCAGCTACAAATTTCATTGATGGGTCAGACGCAACATCCAATGTAACCGGTGGCTTTGGTGGAGTTTCAATTGTTTTCTGAATTTCTGATTCCTTTGCTGATTCCATTCCAGCTGCATCCACCTGTGGTTTTGGTGAAGGTTGCACCACAGTGGCATCAGAAGCCTCCATGTCAATATCTAGTCCTTGATCTGGCGGAGCTGCCACAATATCATCTGCCCCACCAAGCTCCAAAGAGGGCATTCCCTCATCCAATGTGGGTATTTCTAAATCCCCAGGACCTGCCACATCCTCCATTGGGGTTGCTGGCTGGTTTCCGTCATCAAGCGAAAGTCCAATATCAGGAACGGAAGTGGCTGCTGGTTCCTGAGGAGGAGTTTCGGAAGGTTTTTCAGCTTCCATAGATTCTGTAGAAGCTGGAATTTCCATTCCTGGTACAGAAAATAGAATATCGCTTTCTTCATCTTTAACATCTGCTCCAGAAGTTGCCACAGGAGGAGACTCTGGGGAAGGTTGTTCAGCTGAAGTTTCTTCTTTGGCAATTGGAACTTCTGTCGCTGAGGAAAATGCAGCATTAAATGCATCCTCTATATTTTTATTGGGATCAGTTTTACTCTCAACAGTAAATGCTGAAAGAGTCTTCCCTCCCATTACCTCTTCATATGCGGCCTCAAATTTGGCTTTATTTAATGGGCCGAAAATATATTCATCTGCCTTGATTTTTTCTTCCTTAAGATTTCTGGTTTTGGAATATATAATTCTTTTTATTTTTGGAATTTTGATTAATTCATCGTTTAATTGCATTCCATGCTCAGCATTAAAATCAAAATTTATAAAAACTAGACATTCACCCTCATTAACTTTTGACAAGACTTCTTCCACTTTTTCATGAATAGAAAAAGAGTTTTTATCAAACTTCTGCGTTAAGAGGTCGATTTCTTTAGAGGGACCAAAAAAAATGAACTTCATATTAATATCCTTATCGGCTAGGTCTATTTAAAGTCTAACAAAGGAATGATTTTCTTCAACTAATGGAAAAATGGTGTCTTTTTATTGTAAAACAAAGCTTTTCTATATTAAAATTAGTAAAAATTGACTTAAAGTGTTGAGATGATATGAAACTTTTTTTATCGGTTTTTTTGAGCATTTTTTTTATCAAAGATACCTATGCAGAATTTTCCGAACCTATGCTACCGAGTCCGCTCATTCAAATAGAAAGTTATTTTAACCATCATGTCTTAGTGGCCGAAAAATCTAGCCATAAACTTTTCCTTTTTAAGAATCAAGATGGGTTACCAATATTGGAAAAAACATTTCTAATGGCCAGTGGAAAAAAGTCTGGCAATAAACTTTCTCAGGGTGATTTTCGAACACCTGAAGGAGTTTACAAGTTTGTGGATTTCCTCCCTCAGGAAGAACTTCTTAAACGATATGGAAAAGAGGGGGAAATCTATGGTGTCGGATCCTTTGTTATGAATTATCCCAACCCCTTTGATAGGGCCCAAGGAAAAACAGGTGGTGGAATTTGGCTTCATTCAACCAATGATGAAAGCAGAATTGTAAAAGGACTTGATTCCAAAGGATGTATAGTTGCAGGAAACGAAGATTTAAAAGAAATTTCAAAATATATTGAACTTAATAAAACCCATGTGGTTGTGGTTCAAGAATTAACTTTTTTGCCTCAATCCCAGTGGCAAAAAAATAAAAAAATAATTACCGATACCCTAGGTAATTGGCTTAATTCATGGAAAGAGGAAGATCTAGATACCTACCTTAGTTTTTATGATCATCAACATTTTTCCAGCCAGGTAAATAGGAATTTCGCAGCTTTTAAAAACTATAAAAAAGCTGTTTTTTCCAATCCTGGAAAACCAGCAATCACGTTAAAAAATATTTCCATCATAAAATCAAAGGACTATCTAATCGCCATTTTTTTACAGCAATATAATTCCGGAAGGATCAACGATACCGGAATTAAAACCCTGTATTTTAGACAGGATGAAAATTATGATTGGAAAATATTTTCCGAGGACTGGAGCAAACCACTTGGTCCCGAAAGTGACTTAGTGGCATTTACCCCTTCCATGAGATTTTTCAAGGAAGAAAAAAAGGGGAATAATTAAATGGAAACAAAACAAAACGAAAAACGCTTATCATTTGTCCTCTACCAGGAAGAAAAATCACCTCAATATTTTGAGGTAAAAAAGAATTTTCTAAAATTCATTTTCTTTGCTTTTCCCATTACCCTAATCCTTTTAATTTTCTTCATAGTGGTTGGGACCCTTTATTTAAGAAAAATCAAAACTCTGGGCCAAGAAAATCCCAACATGGTGAACAACCAATCCAAAAATGTTGAAAATGATTACTTGAAACAAATACAACTCCTTCAAAGTAAGCTCAATAAACCTAGTGAAGGTCTAGCATCATTAGGACTTTTTAAACAAGTTAAAGGACAAACTGATTTATCAAAAAAGCCTGCCATGATGGTGGAAGGTATCTCATTTGATCATATGGATGGGAAACCACGTCTTCAGTTTTCCCTTTCAAATAATGAAGATTCATCAAAGAAAATATCGGGCCATTTATTTGTAATTTTAAAAAATAATAATGGTTTAAAAATTTATCCGGAAAATTCCATTTCGGAAAATGATTTCCAGATTTCCTTTAATAAGGGGGAAAAATTTTCATTTAACAGGCTCCGGCCGTTTGTGGTAACCATGAATGAAAATATGGCAGCAAAAAAACTGAATTTTAAAATTTTAGTTTTTTCATTAACAGGTGATTTGCTTTTCGATAATAATTATTCTATTAGCAAAAATTAAACATGGAATCGACGCTCGACATAATTAATAAAAACTTTTCTCTTATAGGAAAAGGATCAAAAATCAACGGAACTTTTTCCTTTTCAGGACTTACAAGACTTAATTCCCATCTGGAAGGTGAAATTACCATGGAGTCCCAAGATGACCTCTCCATTGAAAAAGATGCTGTGGTTATTGGTAATATTAAATGTCACAACGTAAATATATTTGGAAAATTTGAAGGTGGTATTCTCGCCACGGGAAGGGTTAGGATTTATCCTTGTGCAATATTCAAAGGTAAAATAAATGCCTCACAAATTGAAATTCACCCTGGGGCAATAATCGAATTTGAAGGCCATACCGAACAATTTTAAAGGAATTTTTGATAATCAAGGACCTTAACTTTTCCAAAAGCACTTAACTTTTTTTCTAAATCTTTTGTCCCTAAAACCATTATAGTTTGCTTTTTCCAATCAAATAAAGACCCGATTGAATCGGTAATCTGGTTGTTCTTAAAAGATTGAACACGCTCTCCAAACTTAAAAAGGTCCTCAAATGGCCTGCCAAAATGATCCAAAAAAATAAGTTGGTTTATAAATGCCTTATTATTTTCAAATCTAAAATATTGTCCCCCAATAAGATAACCTTTGGCACGTTCAATTTCTTCAGTGGAAATATCTCCTTTCCCTACCTTTGTAACAGTATCTTTTACCACATTTAAAAGTTCATTGACTGATTCATTCTTCGTTGAGGAATAAATAGCAGCACGCCCATAATCCTTTTGTCTGGAAGCATAGGAATTTATTCCATATGTTAAACCTCTTTTTTGTCTCACCTCCACCATTAGTTGTGAAGTAAACCCACCTCCTAAAAGTCCAGAGGAAATCGCGAGCAATTCTTCATTTTGAATTTCACCTGAATTTAAAAATCTTCCAATTCTAATTTGGGCTTGGTTAGCGGTTGGGATGGAAACCAAATAAACTGTTGGCCCTTGATTATTAGCTGGCGGGTTAAAAGATGAGTTACGTACAAATTTATCCGATTGATTCTTCCAACCACATTCCTCGTTAATTACTTTTTGAATTTCTAATATTTTACTAGGGCCTGCGATAAATATTTTTTTCTTAACATTTTCATTAAAATATTTAAGTTTCTTTTTTAATCCCGCGTGATTAATAAGTCCTAAATCTTTTAATTTTCCTTCAACAGGATAACTAAAAGGAGTTTTAGATAAAGAGAGTTCCCTGAAGGCCCTATTTGCCAAATCATCCGGATCTCCTAAAAGGTTAACTATTGAGGCTTTGGCCTTAGTCACCTCTTTGGAAATTTCTTCCTGGGGAAAGACAGAATCATCAAATAGATGGCAAATCTTTTTCATAGTAGGAAAAATATCTTTTTCCAAACCAGATACATAATAAAGGCTAAATTCATGGAATACAGTTGGACCTCTTTTAATTCCATAAAAATCAAGTGAATCGTTTATATCATTTCTATTATATCTTCTTGTCCCGGATTCCAACATTGAAAACATGGCATTGGTTTCACCTTTTAACTCATCCGACAAGGCCCCATCCGCAAAATAAATGGAAATATCAAATGTGGGGTATCGTTCATCATTTATGTAAACTACTTCCAACCCATTCCAATTTAAGTTTTTAATTCTACCTTTAAGGTCAGATCCATAAGAAATGCCCAGAAGAAAAATGAATAATATTAATAATTTCATGAGATCCTACTCTCCTTTTCTAGCTTTATTATTTGCCCAGATATCAAGGAAAATATAATTATTTTCTTTAAATATATTATGACAGACACTTTTTAACTCCCCTACGGTAATTGAGTTATAAGCTTCCAATTCTTTTAAATAAAAAGAGAAATCGTTATAATAAATTTCCCTTAATCCTATTAGCTGGGCCACACCGCTATTTGAATCAAGTTCATCATAATAACTCACATAATATTGATTCTTGGTTTTTTGCAGGCTTCTTTCATCAATGGCATTCTCGCAAAAATCCAAACTGTCTTTTACAAATTTATTTTTGAAAGATGCTATATTAGTTTTTTTAAGAAGTGTACCCTGAACAAAAAAGACACCATTTTTCTTAAGGTTATAATTGGTAACCGATAAATTTGAAAGGAGAGGATTTTTATTATTAATATAAAGTCGGTTTAAATAGGAACTCTCACCATCTGCAAGAATTGAGGCAAGCATGTCCAAGGTGAGGGATTCCCTGGTACCTGATTCCACCCCCCGATAAGCAAAATAAAAAATTGGATCAGGGGAACTTCCATTTAATTTAAATTCCTGAGGATAACGGGCCTTATGGTTATATAAATTTGATACCTCTAAAGGAGATTTTTCCTTTTCCAGTTCTTTGGAAGGAGGAATTGGACCATATTTTTCTTTTAATAGTGCCAAAGTTTTTGAAGTATTTACATCTCCTACAATTACCAATACTGCATTATTAGGAGAATAATATCTTTTGAAATATTGGATAACATTTTCCCTTGTTATCCCTTTCACATCCTCTTCATCCCCGATTACGGAACCACCATATGGTGTATTTTTAAAAACTTCCTTCATCATATTTAAATAAATTTTACCTTGCGGAGAATTTTCGTACCTTAATTTTCTCTCCTCTAACACCACCTGACGTTCTGATTCAAAGGTTTTTGGTTCCAGGGCCAAATTCACCATTCTATCGGCTTCCATATCCGCGATCAAATCCAAAGTAGATGTCGGCATATTTTGATAATAGACAGTTAAATCGTTGGTGGTATAGGCATTGGTGGATCCGCCATTTTTTTCAATAGTTGTATCAAAAACCCCTGGCCCATATTTTTTAGCCCCTTTAAACATCAAATGTTCCAAAAAGTGGGAAGCACCTGTTTGCCCAATTTTTTCAAATCTGGCACCTATGTCAAAAAAAGTATAATAGGAAAAAATTGGTAGGTTATGATTTTCAACAATTAGAATCCTCAGACCATTGGATAAAGTTTCTTTATGAACTTCTAAATTGACGAAAATGCTATCGGAAGGACTTTTTTCAAATGGAGGCACTCTTTTATCAATCCCAGAACAAGAAAGGATTAGCGATAAAAGAAAAAATGAAATTATTTTTTGAAACATTTTGGTCTTCCTTGGTACAATAAGAAGAAAATATTGTTTATTTAAACAGGAAAAACAAATGAATACAATAACCATATTAGGTTCAGGAACCAGCACTGGAATACCCATGATTGGCTGCTATTGCAGTGTATGCAAATCTACCTTTAAAAAAAATAAAAGATTAAGAACTAGTATTCATATTAAAACAAAAGAGGGAAATTCTTTTTTAATTGATACGGGCCCCGACCTAAGAACCCAATTGCTTACCTATAAAATTAATAAAATAGATGCAGTAATAATGACTCATGACCATGCTGACCACCTTCATGGAATAGATGATTTAAGACCCTTAAACTTTGGTCCTGATGGCAAAGTTATTCCTGTTTATACTTTTGGGGATTGCGCAAAAAAAATCAGAAGAAGATTCGATTATATCTTTAAAGAAAAAAATCCCATGGCAGGTTCCAAACCAATGATTAATCTTTTAAATGTAAATAATAAAGGCCCAACAGACGTTGAAGGGGAAGAGTTTTACTTTTACCTAGTTCCCCACGGCCCCTTTAAAAGTATGGGTTTTAGGTACAAAAAATTTGCCTATTTTGTGGATTGCTCTGAAATTCCAGAAACCCTAATTGAGGAATTAAAAAAACAGCGGTTGGAAATTTTAATTTTGGATTGTGTACAAAAAAGACCCCATAAAACCCATCTTTACCTGGAAAAATGCTTTTCCCTAATTAAAAGGATCTCCCCCAAATCATGTGGTTTAATCCATATGAATCATGAACTTGAACACAAATGGTTGGAAAAAGAATGTAAAAAACATTTTGGAAAGAGTGTTTTTCCTTTATTTGATGGTCAAAAACTTAAATTTAGCTAAGCGTTATAACATTTCTCTTTTATAACTTTCTTAAAATTAATATAGTGTGCAATAAAAATTTTTTTTCAAAGGTAAATGCATGCTTATTGGAATTCCTAAAGAAATCAAAATCGCTGAAAACCGTGTTGGAATGGTACCAAGTGGGGTAAAACAACTAGTCCATGATGGTAACAAGGTTTTTGTTCAAGCAGGTGCCGGAATGGGCATTGGAATAACCGATCAAGATTACATAAATGCTGGCGCAACCATCCTTCCAACTCTTAAGGACGTCTATGATGCCGCAAATATGATAATTAAAGTTAAGGAACCTCAAAAAGAAGAAGTCTCTCTTCTTAAGCCAAAACATATTCTATATACCTACCTTCATTTGGCCGCTGATCTTCAATTGACCAAGGCCCTAATGGAAACCGGGTCCACTTGTGTGGCCTATGAAACCATCCAATTAGAAGATGGATCCCTTCCCCTACTAACTCCCATGTCAGAGGTGGCAGGAAGAATGGCCACTCAAATTGGCGCCTCGTATCTTCAAAGTGAAAAAGGTGGAAAGGGTATTCTGCTTGGAGGTGTTCCGGGGGTTAGGAGAGGAAAAGTTGCCGTTCTAGGATGTGGGATTGCTGGAACAAATGCCATTAAGATGGCCATGGGGCTTGGGGCATCTGTGACTGCGCTTGATATTTCTGGTAAAAGATTGGCCCAATTAGATGATCTATTCCACAACAGGATTACCACCCTATATTCCAATATGGGAAATATTGAGAAGGCAGTGGCGGAGGCTGATTTGGTCATTGGTGCAATCCTTATACCTGGGGCCAAGGCACCCAAACTGGTAACTAGGGAAATGATTTCTAAAATGCAAAAAGGTTCCGTGGTAATCGATATTTCAATTGATCAAGGTGGATGTATTGAAACCTGCAGACCTACCACCCATGAAAATCCGACCTTTTTAGTGGATGGAGTTATTCATTATTGCGTTACCAATATCCCAGGGGCAGTGGCTTCAACCTCTACTTATGCCCTTAACAACACAACCCTAAAATATGCTAGGATGATTGCCTCGGATGGTTTAGAAAATGCCGCTAAGGAAAACCTTCCTCTTAGAAAAGGTATTAATATTTTTAAGGGAGATTTGGTTTACCAACAAGTGGCCACAGATCATGGCCTTCCTTATACAAAATTAAATTTGGTCTAAAACTGGGAATATATTCCCTATAATGACTACCTCTTCGGCCAAAAGGGTTCCCTTTTGATCACAATTTTCTCCATTGTCATCGCAATGATTGGCCCTGCGGCATACCCCATCATTGGCATAATCTGGATTTCCCCTTACCAAAATTCCCTCGACTTCCCCGTTCCCTCGGTTAAATACTGGTGATCCGGAATTCCCTTCAAAGCTATCTAAATTGGCCCTGAAAAAGTTTTCTTCTAAATTTAATATTTCAGCACCATCTGAAATTTTAAGAGGAAGGCCCATTGGATGCCCCATAATTACTAAAGGGATTCCTTCTGAAGGTGGTTGGGAAGATAGTTTCAAAGGTTTTCTTTCGGCCACCGCCCTATCTAGTTCAACTACAGTATAATCAACTCCTGTGTTCTCTTCTAATTTTCGTCCAAGAATTTTTTTGCAATGATAGACATTTCTTGAGGGGAATTCATCCAATTGTGAAACTTTGTAATCAAAAACCCAAACATTGTCCTTGCATGCCTTTTTTTCTTCTGTGTAACAATGCCCGGCCGTTACCATAATATTGGGGGCAACTAAAAATCCTGTGCAAATGGCCGCTGTTGGTTGGTTATTAAATCTTTCTCCATCACAGAAATTATAGGTTTCCCTTAGAGTTTGGACAGAATTATGAATTCTAAAACCATTCCTTGTCTTTTTTAAATTTTTTTGGGGGATCATTGCAGCAACGGCTTTGGAGAGGGACCTTAAGTAAACATCGTTATAAGAATCTGGTTCTCCTCGATTATCTTCACCATAAATAAGTTTATCCATAGCAAATAGGTTTATTGAAATTATCAAAAAAATTAATGGCCTCATTATTCCAACCTTTTAGAAGGGCCTAAATTAGAAAAATTTCTATAAATAAACAAAACTTTTTTCCTTACAATTTCAGTCAATTGAAGGACGCGCAACAACATGCTACTATTAATTAATGATTGATCGAATCAACAAGATCCTTTTATATATTTCCTTATTAGTTTCGACCGCAACGCTTGGAATGTTCATTTATTGGAATAATTATGAAAAACCAGCACCATCCGAAGAACTAGAGGCCACAAAATTATTAGATACAAAAGGAAAGGAAAAATCGACTGACTCCTTTCAAATTAAAAAAATTGTAGTGAATATCCCCTCAAGACCAGGAAGACTTAAATTTTTTGAAACCTCAATTAATTTTGTACCTTTTATTAATTCAGATGCAAAAGTATTAGAGGATCACGAATTTATTCTAAGGGATACCATCATAGATATCGCGGGAAAAATGCCCGAGGACCAACTGAATTCGGTCACCGGTAAAATACTATTGGAAGAAAGATTGATCTCTCAAATCAACCAGGTCTTTAAAAGAAATATTATTAAAGAAATTTATTTTTCAGCTTTTGTGATTCAATGAATCTTCACTAGAATATGTTTCTTCAGTATTTCCAAGATTTGATTTATCATCTGGAAGTTTATTCAAATAATCATTAACCTGACTGTTGGATATTTTACCTTCAGTTAAAAGCTTATCTCTAAGCCTTACATCCATTAATTTTTCAGAAAGTGCATTACTTAATCTCACTTTAAAACTCCCTTTTATCTTATGGTTGGGAAGCTAGCATCTATTTAAGAGCAAATCAACACCTAGTGCCAATATTTCGGAGGTGTATCACTGTCATTATTCCTATTTTCCTCACCATCTTTCAAGCCTTTAATTAGGTATAGACGGCTTTTTGGACCTCTTTTTTTAAATTTTGGGTACTGAAAAATAAATAAGTACCCTGCTGCAACCCCACCTAAATGGGCCAAAATAGAGGTTCCTGAAGGTGAAAAAAAACCAAAATATAGCTCTATTCCTACTATTATCATGGCAAAATATTTTGCCTTAATAGGGATAAGGAACATAAAAGAAAAGACTGCATTGGGGTATAAAACCGCAAAACAAATCATTAAGAGATTAATAAGCCCGGAAGATCCAAATAAGGGTCCCATTTGGGGAAAAAATGATGCCAAAATTATATATGTTACGGCTGAACCCAAAAGGCCTACCAATAATAGGAACAAATATTTTTTCCTACCCCATAAATTTTCAAGGTCTGAGCCAATTAACCAAAACAAAAGGCAATTAAAGACCACTTCAAAAATCCCACTCCCTACAAAGGGATAAGTTAAGATCCTGTAGATGCTTCCATTAAAAATGGAGGGGGATAAAACTAAATATCCATCTATATGAAAAATATTTTGTAATAAGAATATGGCCCCAAAAAGGATAATTAAAATTTTATTGGTGAGGGTAAGGTTTGGTAGACGATAGGGCATTTTTTATAAATCCTTATAGTCCATTATTTACTAAAAGTGGAAATAGTTCCATTTTGATTTATAATGGGCGGATCAATTGCAGTAGTACAATCAGGATTAGTTGGATTAAATGCTGGTACTGGTGGTTGGGTGGGCGCAATGCAATATCCATTCCTACATTCCCCAAAAGTTGGGTTGTTGTAACAACGAAGAGCACATTCCTGCTTTCCTGTCACCGATGTACCGGTTTTAACAACATAACATGAAGTAATATTTTCCAATCTGCAATATTCTTTGGTTACGCAAGTTTGCCCTGGTGCCTTGGAGCAAAGATAAGTCTCTTGTTCGGTAATAATTTGAACTCCGCAAACCCCTGTAGATTTATCACAACATAGACTAGAACAATCCAAATCAAACCTACAAATTTGTCCTGTGGCCCTATTTCCTTGGACAGTATCATCTTGCAGGCAACTGGAAACTAGTTTTTTGTCCCAACATTTTCCACCAAAGCAGCATTCATTGTTTCCACAACCATTATTATTGGTACAGTTTTGCATTGATTGATATAAAACTTCCACTCCTCCACCTGTAGGAGGTTTTAGGGTTGGCCGAACAAGTTGAAGCTTAAGTTGAATGTCTGGATTTTTTAGAAGTGAAACTTCCTTTCCGGTTACCGGGTCAGTTGTTATTAAATCAATTGTTGCAGTTACATTACAAGAACCAATTCCTTCGTTAGTAAATGAATTATAGTTTTTGACCCTAACATTGGATCCATCCATAAAAAGAGATGGCCCACCAATTACTGTTTTTTGTAATGTTCTTGGCCCCAGAGGTTCTTCGGAACCCCAATACTCTGTATTTGCCTTAAGACTCAACCTTCCAGCTCTTGGAAACATTAATGAAATAAATCCAGCATTGGGGTCTGAACCTATATAAGTTTTTTGAAATAATCCTAAGGCCTGCATATTATTATCCCCTGGATAGATCATCGCATTGCCAATAATTTGCCAGGTATTTTTTTTAGGATCCCTGTCATATCCAATGGTTCTAAAGGGTCCTTGATATAGAAAGGTAGAACCATTATCAAAAACTATTTGGTCATTATAAAATAATTCATCCCCGCCATTACCAATTGTTTTAGCGTTTAAAACACCTTTTAAATTATTGGTACTTTCATTATCCGGAAAACATTTGGTGATATTTTCAGCGAAAGACTGATTGGTGTATCCAAGGCCTGTCGAATCTAGCTGTGGATTAATAGGATTGGCCGCGAGTTGGTTTTCCCCCTCACCTACTAAGGACTTATCTACAATTTTTGCATAAGAATAAAGGCACATCTCCCCTTTTTCATCACAAAGTTTATTTGTAGATGTGGCCTTAAAAGTTGGGTCAAAAGCTAAATCCAAACCTCTACAATAAAGATTGAAATTAAGGGAATCTTCAGAAGTATAGAGCGGTCCAACCACTTTGGAATTGGCATCAACAAAATCTTCATTGCCGTTATCGTTTCTATAATCTGTATAATCGTAGAGATCATACAAAAGACGAACATTGATAAATGGCTGGGTAGTCATATCCAATTGCAATACTTCTTTATCCGAATTCGGTATTACCCCAGAAACCCTTCCAATTGATGTTTCAATATCAATTGGTTGTTGTTCCCTTCCAAATCTAAAACGCGCAATCACATGATATTTACTTAAAGAGGTTATATTAAGACCAGAAAGGTAAAGGTATCCAATAAAATTTTTAGGAAGGGTTAATTTGGTAACGTAATTACTAGTGGATGGGTCTACAAAATTGGTTAGCTCAACTCCCGGAAGCTGAGGTGCTTCAGTAGGGGTAGATGAAAAGCTTCCATCATAGGGACCAGCACCTCTTCCACCTCGAATATTATTTCCAGGTGCAGAGTTTCGGGCAATACCTTTGGAGGCATTGTTATCCATACAGCTGATTAAAACCAACATAAGAAATACTAACTTTTTCATGGTTTAAATATTCGGATTTTGGAATTCTAAAAGTAAAAAGGTTGGGTATTTTGGAAAATATTTCCTAAATTTCCTCAAAGGTGCCTTTATGTTTATTTTTAGTAACATTTGGCACTTTAAAAATTTTATTATGAAAGGAAATATAGAATCCTGGAGGAAGGATTTTTAATGCCAAGAGTCCTTCCACAACGTTTTGGGTGGCATCTGAATCTACAAACCCAATTGGTTTCATTGCCCCGGTAAAAACTACTGGCAGTGAAACATTTTTTAAATTTTCAAAACAATATTTTGCACTGAGGGACATAGTATCGGTGCCGTGTAATACTAGTACTCTACGTTTGAGGGCCAATTCTTCCTTTATAGCATTTAAAAGGAGGGCCCTGTCTTCATCAGTAAATTGCAAAGAATCTTTGGATAAAAGGGATCTTAAAAAGATTTGACTATAGGGAAGTCTCAAAACATTTAATATAGTTTCCCTAATCAGGGACTCTTTATTGACCAAGACCCCTTCGGCCTCATCATATTTTTTTTCAATTGTTCCACCGGTTGTAATTAAAGATATCGGGATAATTTCATTTTTCAAGGCCAAACCACCTGCTGACAGTTTGGGTCAAAAAATACCCCATGTCGCAATGATTGTCCACACTTGACATTCCTCCTACACCTTACCATCTTGTTGCTGATTTATTTTTTAAGGAGTTTTTATGAAAAAAGGCAAAATTTCTGTCAAAACCACTGACATCTTCCCTATTATTAAAAAATGGCTGTATTCCGAGCACGATATTTTCCTCAGAGAACTAGTGGCAAATGCAACTGATGCTATAACCAAAAGAGCAACCCTCGGTAGATTAAGAAATGAAGTTATACCTACCGGCGAAATAAAAATCTCCATCGATAAAAAAAATAAGACCATAACCATAACGGACAATGGAATCGGGATGACCGAAGAAGAAGTTGAAAAATATATTGCTCAACTAGCATTTTCTGGAGCTGAGGATTTTGTAAAAAAAATAAATGAGGCCAAAGATGATATTATTGGAAAATTTGGATTGGGTTTCTATTCTTCATTTATGGTTGCCTCAAAGGTTGAGGTGGACACCCTTTCAATGGAAAGGGATGCAAAACCAATAAAATGGGTTTGTGAAGGTGACACAGAATATGAGTTTTCAGAGTCCTCTCGAAACGAAATCGGGACTTCCATTATTTTACATATTGGAACGGATGGAGAGGAGTTTCTTGATACCTATAAGATGGAAACAACCCTTAAAAAATTCTGCGATTTTATGCCCTACTCCATTAAAGTAGTTGGGGAAAAAGGAGAAGATGTCCTTATCAATGAAACTACACCACTTTGGAAAAGGGATCCCAAAGAAATAAAAGATGAAGAATATTTAACATTTTTTAAAAATCTTTTCCCAATGGAACAGGACCCATTATTTTGGGTGCATTTAAAAATAGATCATCCTTTCACATTGGAAGGAATTCTTTATTTCCCAAAATTCAATTCCAATAAACCATTTCACGATTCCAATATCAAACTTTATTGCAAACAGGTATTTGTATCAGACAATGTTAAACATATCATTCCGGATTTTTTGTCCCTTCTAAAAGGGGTAATAGACTCCACTGATATCCCATTAAATGTTTCCAGATCCTCCTTACAGGGCGATCCCAATGTTAAAAAGATTTCCAACTATGTGGTGAAAAAGGTTGGTGATGCACTTAAAGGCCTTTTCAATAAGGATCGATCAAAATATGAGAGCATCTGGCAGGATATTGGTTTATTTGTAAAATATGGTTGCATAAGTGATACAAAATTTGATGAAGCAATGAGGGACCAGGTAATATTTAAAACCTCCCCTGAAAAATTTGTGACTCTTGAGGAATATAAAAATATGATTCCCGAAATTTATCGGGATAAAATGAAGGATCTCGTCCTTTATTTTGAAAATGGTATTTCAGATTGGACCTTAAAAAAACAATTAGAAAATGAAGGTATCCCTTCAATTGATACCGATTCACATATTGATCCTCATTTCATGCAACATTTGGAAATCCATAAAAAAGGAGAAAATCAATTTAGATTCTCAAGCATTGATAATGAAATCGGTAATGTCCTTGGAGCACAAACCTCCGAATCAGACAACAAAGTTGCTGAACTTTTCAAAAATATCCTTTCCAAGGACCAGGAAGTGATAGTTGAAAAACTAAAAGGTTCCATTACTCCTGCATATTTTAAAGTCGATGAACAGATGAAACGATTTTCTAAAATGACTGCATCTATGGGTACTTCATCATCATTTCCCATAAAAAAAACATTGGTTATTAATCCCGATAATGAATTAATCAAAAATGCATTGGCCATTCATGAAAAGGGAAATAATGGCGAGCTGGTTTCAAAACTTTGCCATTATGTAGAAGATTTGGCCAACATCTCTTCCGAAGGTCTTAAAAATGAGGACCGTGACAATTTTGTTAAAAGAAGTCAGGAGTTATTAAAAGAGTTGACCACTTTGGCCCTTTAAGAAGGAATATTTTTTTTCATTCTTTCTTCGAGTTCAGAGGTGACAGCTTGTTTAAAACCATCACCTTTGGACTCACAAATTCTAATAAAATCCTCAATCCTAACTAACTCATAATTCATTTTAATGGTCTTAAAAAGTCTAGGAAAGTTTGATTCGCCAGGGATTTGGACATGATGAAGACCACCACTATAGGCCAATAGCATGTTTCCGGTCTTCATAACTTTTAAGATGTCGGCTATCCCACCCATAACTGACATTGGTTTTCCTTCTTTATCCAACCCTGATGCTCTTTTCATTCTTCCCTCAGGTGCAATCGCAACAAAAGTATCCGCTTTTATTTGTCCCAAGAAATAATTCCAGGATTCATCTCTTTTTCGCGTGATAGGAATCATTCCTGGGAATAACACGGCAAAAATTTTACCAACTATTGGACGCATTAATGTTACATCAGCTCCAGGGGCCAACATTTTTGGTGCATTTTCAAAAATAAATCTATTTGGCATGGCCAATAAAAATAATGGCTCATAAAGACTCGTATGATTTAAAAAAACATATAATCGAACATTTTTCCAAGGATCCCCTGGACCCCTTTTTATCCATTTCACCTCACAACGGTAAAAAAACCAGAATATAAATTTGGCAAATACCATTAAAAATGCACTTAGATATTTTTTCATTGGGTTATAAACATAGGGAATTTATTTGATAATATCCAGTTTAACCTTGGCAAAACCTGCAAAAACTTCAGAATACCTTGCATGGCGTCCATCCTTAACAATCCATTTTCCTCTTACAAGGGTCCCCAGATATACGGAAGGATCCCCTGAAAAAATTAGGGATGATAAGATTTTTTTATTGGCCAGTCCATAAAGAACTGGATGCTTTGGGTCTAATACTACTCCATCTAAAAAAGTACCAATTGATAATGGCATGGATTTTTCTTCGCCCATAGCCAAAATTCCACCTAAAAGGGATTTTCGATAAAGAACATCTCCACTTTCATCATTTATTTTTAAACAGGCCAAATTTCGTTTTTGATATTTAAGCCTTTGTCCGTAATCAAGAAGTCTTAGCTCTTCCAATGGATTTAAATTAAAATGCCCGTCTGTACCTATGGAAAATGAACCATTTTGCTTATGAAATTGTAAAAAATTAAAAAATCCATCCCCTAAATTTCCTTCAGTGGTGGGACAGATAACAACTGAGGCTCCAGATCTGGCCAAGGCAGATGTCTCCTTTTGGTCCATATGAGTTGCATGTACCAAATTATATCTTTGATTAAGATCGATATTGTCCAAAAGCCACTGAACCGGCCTCTTTTTATAAGTAGAGAGGCATTTTTCAACCTCTTTTTCTTGTTCGGCAATATGAATGTGGGCAGGAAGTTTTTGGGAAGTTTCATTAAAAACCGAAATGATATCCTTTCCTTCAACGGCCCTTAAGGAATGGATACATACTCCAAGGGAAAATAAATTATCAGATTTCACTTCTTTTTCTATTGCTCCTAAAAGCTTTAGATAATCTTCTGGAGTTTTGCTAATAAATCTCTTTTGTGTAGGAAGTGCCTTTTTTCCGAAATCTGACCTGTTATAGAAAACTGGAAGGATGGTTATATTTATTCCTGCTTTTTTAGCACCACTAAGAATTCTCGCACTCATTTCAGCAAGGTTTTTGTAAGGCTTCCCTGTTTTGTCATGATGTAAATAATGAAATTCTGCTACAGATGTAATTCCAAATCTTAGCATTTCCGCATATGCCATGGCAGCAGTATTTTCAATTTGCTCTGGAGTAATTTTATTAGCAAAATCATACATTAAATTTCGCCAACTCCAAAAATCATCTCCTAATTTGGCCAAAAATTCAGTCTGCCCTGCCATTAGATATTGAAAAACATGGGAATGAGCATTTCGAAAACCTGGAATTAGATATCCTTCTACTTTTTCAAATTTTTCCTGGGGCGGAGTTTTTTGCAAGCTTAAAATTTTTCCATTTATATCTAACCGCAAATAGGTTGGCCCAATCCATTTGCCATTTGAATACATATTTTGAAAATAAAACCATTTCATAATATTTCCTGGGCAATTTCCATCAGATTTTCCAAAGTGGCCCTTAGGCGCTCCCGAATTACGGTGGCCTTTAATTCGTTGTAAGAGCCATTATCATCCAAATATAAATCCTGGCTCATTTCAAGTTGAAGCGCATGAATATTTTCATTTGGTTTTCCAAACCATCTAGTTATATGCCCACCTTTAAATGGGTGATTATGTGTAATTTGAAAAAGCTTATTTTGTGAAAGTGTTTTAAGGGCGATTTCCGAAAGGATAGTATTAGCAGAGGTGGAATCATTATCACCTAGGATCAAATCTGGGAAAGGTTCATTAGAAATTGAAGGTACATTTCTCTTTATAGAATGGCAGTCAAATAAAATTGCAAAGCCAAATTCCTTTTTTATTTCAAGCAAAAGTTCCTGAATTTTGTAGTAATAAGGCCAATAATAAATTTTTAATCTTCTTTCTATTTCAGCGGATGTTGGAAGATCTTTTATATAAAGATTTTTTTGGGAAAAAGATTGCGTAGGTACTACCCCTGTCACAAATCTCCCATCATGATAAAGAGATTCTCCCTTAAAATCCCGATTTAGATCCACTACATAACGAGAATATTCAGCAGTTATTTGAGTAATATTTAGATCAATAGCAAAATCGTAGAGATCATGAACATACCAATCGGTATCTTCGGGACGCTGAAGTACCTCTGGTCTAAAAAAATGCCTAATTTCCTGTGGAAATTCAATTCCGCTGTGAGGTGAACTAAGTATAATAGGTGCCCGTTTTTCTTTAGGCAAATTTAAGGTGAAAACCTTTTGCATATAGAAAAGTTATACTTCATTGTATGGAGATTTTAAACCAGGGGTTCTTCTTTATTTAAATAAATTTCCCCTTTTTCAAGCATCTCCCTAAAAACTTTTAAAACTCTCCCATAAGCATCTAATACCATACCTAAGGGTTTTAATGTTCCTTTAAAATTTTGATTAATGTCTACTTGGTTATTTTGGGAAACATTGGATAAAATAAATTCTCTTAGTTCAGGTGATGAAATTCTTAAGGACAGCCCTAAATCCGCCAAATCAATCCGCCTTAATAGTTTTGAAAACATATCCTTATTTAAATATTGAAGATCCTCAAGTGTAATAATTTCTTCTTTTATTTTTTCGGTAAGTTTTGGATCCAATTTGGATAAAGACTCTAAAAGCTTATGCCTTTCTTTTTGAGTAAATTTATCAATTAAATCCAGTGCCTTTGAAAAACCGCTAATCTTTTTTTTCACAAAATAAATATCGGATCTTGAAAGAGATTGGATTACCTATACTTTTGAGCAAGATAAGGATGTACGATCCAGGCAACTGCAATTATTCCCAATTCATACAGGATACAAAGTGGTATCCAAACGGCCATCATACTAAATACATCGGGTGGAGAAAAAATCGCGGCAAACACTGCCAAAATTACATAAATGTATCTTCTAAATGATCTAAGTGTATGTTTTGTAACAATCCCCATCATCCCCAAGATTAGTAATATATTAGGAACCTGAAATATAAAGCCCAAAAAAACTAATACTTTAACTGCAGTAATAATATATTCTTTAAGAGCAATATTTGCCTCCACTCCTTGGACCCCATATTCCATTAATAATTTAAAAAAAAAGGGAAAAACCAAAAAATAGCCAAAGCAAATTCCCGCACAAAAAAGAGTGAACCCTAAAAATATAAAAGGTTTAACGGCCTTTTTTTCGTGGTCATAGAGACCAGGCTCAATAAATTTCCAAACCTGAAAAAACCACAGAGGAGAAGTTAAAATTACCCCTGCCCATCCAGCAAGTTGAAGCTCTGAAACAACTTTATCAAATAAACCTAGGTAAATTACTTTTCCATTACTTAAGGCTAATGCCTTCCTTAAGGGATCCAGTAAAAATTCAGAGATTTGTTCTGCAAAACCATAAGCGGCAAAAAAACCAACGGCAAGAATAATGATAATGTTAATAATTGATCTTCTTAATTCTTCTAGATGATCAATAAAGGACATTTCTTTCAAATTTACACCCCGTGTTCTGTATGCTTATAACTTAAAGTCGTGCTCTCCGGCAACCGATGAAGAATTGGATTTTTTAAAATAAGGAGAAAACCTTGAAAATCATAATTTTTCTTTTATTTTTAAGCTCTTCAAATCTTTTTGCTGGATACAACCCCTTGCTTGTTTGTTTGGGCAAAGAAGAAGGGATCATGCACGAGCGGAAAAAAACTGGGCCCAATTACCAATTAAATCAATACTTTATCAATCAACTAGTATTAATTAGCCATATCCCACTTAAATCCGAATATTTAACAAAAATTTGTTCTGGATTGGAATTTTCCTATTCTGTTTCACTTCTTGAACAACTACTTCTTCATGGAGCTGATATATTTGAACTATCAAAAGATTCAAACCAAAGATTTTCTGAAGTAGTTACCATCGGAGAACTTTTAGATGATGCTCCTTCTATTTTTGTAAAATACCTTTCTTCTTTGCAAGAATTTGCTCAAACACCTGATTGTTTACCTAAAAGGGTAAAGAATCTGAAATATTTCTTGGATAGACTCACCTATTTAGAGGAAGAATATGGTGGGAGAATAATTCTAAAAAATAAAAAGCGGTTAAGTGAGCTTTTCACTGATCTAAAAAAGTTAGATAATTACTATGATCAATGTAAGGCGGAGGCAATTAAAAATTTACCTAAACCAAAAGTAGAGTCACCGGAAGGAAGGAGTTAAAATCTCTTTCCAATAAATCCTTAATTTCTTCTTTGGGAATATTTTCAGATTCTAAAAATAAAAAATTGTCCCTAAGCCTTTTAATTCTCACCTTTCCAGCGTAGGACGAATTTAAAATACCATCTACTTTTAATAAAAATTCCACTGAGGTCATTTCAAGATACCTTTTGGTGGGATTAATAAATTCAATTTCTCTTGTAAAGTGAAAGGCACTTATAAGTCTATCTATATCCTTGGTACAACTGGTACATCCCCCGCCTGCATTTGTCTGATCTATAATTTCGTTTATGGTGAGATCAGGATTTGAAATTAGAAGTTTTCTAATTTGGGAGGTACTAACACCAAAGCATCGGCAAAGGAAATCACTATCCTCTAAATTAATCTCCCCTTTATATTCCTCGAGGATATTTAAAAATAATAGGTATGGTATATTTATAAGTTTAGAAGCTCCAAGTTGGACTTCTCTCGCTTCATCTATTTTTTTTCCTAAAATTTTTTCTCTTAAAAGGTGAAAATTTTCCTCAAAACAATCAAATCCCCTTTGAAAAAATCCAAAAGAAGAAACTTTATCTGATTTGTCTATTTCCAGTGACAACTCGATAAACTTATTGGAAGGAACATCTCCGTAGGTTTTAGTAATTTTCATCTTCTTCAGGTCTTAGAGTTAGGATTTCAAATCCGCTTGGAGTAACCAAAATGGTATGCTCAAATTGAGCAGACCATTTGCGATCTTTTGTTAAAACCGTCCACCCATCTTTTTGAAGTTCGGTGTATTTTGTTCCCATATTAATCATAGGCTCTACCGTAAAGGTCATTCCGGGTTTAATCTTAATTCCTTTACCCCTCTGTCCCACATGGACTATCTGGGGGTCTTCATGAAATTCCCTTCCTATTCCATGGCCGCAATAATCTTCAACTACAGAAAATCCATGTGATCTTGCCAATTTTTCAATGGCATAACCGATGTCACCCACATGGCCTCCAGGTCTAATAGCCTTTATGCCTTCCCTCATGCATTGGTAAGTTACATCTACCAATTTTTTAATTTCTGGTGATACATTTCCCACCAAGAATGTCTTATTGGTATCTCCATGAAATTTATTAAGATAGGTGGTCACATCTATATTTAAAATATCCCCGTCTTTTAAAATAACATCCTTATTGGGGATTCCATGGCAGATCACTTCATTTGGAGAAGTACAAATGGATTTGGGAAAACCATGATAGTTTAGAGGGGAAGGAGTGGCCCCATTTTTTAAAATATAATCATGGCAAAGTTGATTTAACTCTTCTGTGCTAACCCCCGGTTTTACAAAGGGCCCAATATACGTCAGAGTGGAGGCCGCTAAGGCACAGGTTTGACGCATTAGTTCAATTTCTCGGGGTGATTTTATTGAAATCATTTTATTCCAAAAAGTGATAAATATTTGCTTTTTTAATTCAAATCTATGATAAAGACAATTAACACAAGGCAGAATTAAAGTAAATGAAAATAACTAGGACTTCAACCTCCCCTTACCAAAATACCGACTTTTTGGAAAAAGAGCGTGACGCCTTATTCAAATTTGAACAATTAGAAGGAGATGGGAAAATTGTTATTACCAATACCCTAACCGATATAACCTCCCTAGATAGTAGTAATATAAAACTAATAATCCATCCAAATTCCGGTTATGATAATTTCCCTTTAGATTTTGTTAAGAATGCAAATTTTCCAATTGTCATAGGCAATGAAATTAGAGCGCAGGCAGTTTGTGAGTATATTCTGTTTTGCCTATTTAAACGTTTTGGAGAATTTTCCCATCAAATTGCCTGGGAAAGAAAATTAAAAAATAGATTCCTTTTAAAGGAGAAAAATATCCTAATTTTTGGATTTGGTCATATTGGAAAACTTCTTTATAAAAATCTAGAATCTCTTGTTAATAATATTTTTATTATCGACCCTTTCGTAGATGGATGTTTTAAATCAACAGAAGAAGTACCGCTTCAAACATGTGATGTTGTAATTCTTTGCACTAGCCTAAACCCCACCTCCTACCACTTATTAAATAAAAGTTTATTGGAAAAACTTCCTGTTGATTTAACATTAATTAATCCTTCCAGAGGCGATGTGGTGGCCCAAACGGATTTGTTTGAATACTTAAAAAATCATCCCAGGGCCTTTGCTTTTTTAGATGTCTTTGACCAAGAACCCTATGAAATGAGAACTTCTGCTCTTACAAACCTGTTTACTACCTCCCACATTGCAGGAGTTTTTGATAATTTGGATGACAGAATAATTGATTTTGAGAAAAAGGTTTTAAGAGATTTCTTTGAAAACCCAGAGGATTTTCCCTTAATTTATAAAAATTGCCTGCTAAAGAATAGAATTAAAGAAAATTTTCTGGTTTAATATGGACATGCTTAAAAAAATGCAATCCGTCCTGGCCCCACCAGGTTCAGGAGTATTCACTGTTTCAACAGGAAAAGAAAAACGAGAACCCCTACATTTTAAACTTTACGGTAAAACGGAAAATATATTAGAAATCTGGAAGGAATCTCTAAAGCAAATTTCCGAAAAGAGAGTTCTTCTGCTGGGTATTCCATCAGATACTGGTGGAGGGATTTTAAGAGGGGCCAATTGGGGTCCACTTTATTTGAGAGAGCAGCTATTAGCCCTTCAGAATCCTCCGAATTACTTTGATCTGGGGGATGTAAGGGTCGTCCCTTTTTTACTTCATGATAAATACCTAAATGAACAAACCTTGCGGGAAGTTAAAAAATCAATATATCAGGACGAATTCTCTCCATACCCAGTTTCTCCTCTTTCCATTACTGAAGAAATTTGCCATGACCTATACCAAAATTTTAAAGATAAAAGAATTTTCGGTATTGGAGGCGATCATAGTTGTTCCTATCCACTGGTGAAAACATATTTAGAATCCAGGAAGAAAAAGGCCGCTTTAATTCACTTTGATGCTCATACCGACCTCCTAACTGAGCGACAAGGAATTGATATTTGCTTTGGAACCTGGACTGCCAATATTTTAAAATATCTTAAATCTCCTGATCTTTGTTTTCAGATTGGGATACGAGAATCCGCAAAACCCAAAAGCCACTGGGAAAAAACCTTTGGCATAAATCAATTTTGGGCCAATGAGGTTTTATTGGAAGGCCCTGACAAGATTTCCAAAAAAATTATAGAAAAATTAAAAAAAGCTAATGTAAAAGAAGTTTATATTTCTTTTGATTTAGATTGCTTGGATGAATCCTATGCATCCGCAACTGGAACTCCTGCCAAAGGAGGCATTTCACCATTTGAAGCAGTGGCCATTATTAAAAATATTTCAAAAGAAATTCCTGTAACTGGAGCAGATTTTATGGAGCTGGCCCCCCATTTAAATGGAAATAATCTGACCACCCTTTTAACCTCAGGTGCCATAACATCAACCCTCATTAACTGTTTATGGGCATAATTTCATTCCCTCCCGTGGAAAAAGCAAACGAAGATGGCCTCTTGGGTTTCGGAGGTGATTTGGAGATAGAAAGTTTGCTACTTGCCTATAAGCAAGGAATTTTTCCTTGGCCAATTTCAGATGAATATCCATTGGCCTGGTTTTCTCCAGATCCACGAGGAATATTAAGATTTGAGGACCTTATAATCTCTACAAGTTTGAAAAAAACGATTCGGCAAAAACGTTTTGAAGTTAAATTCAATCAAGATTTTCCTTCGGTAATTTTGGGATGCAGAGATGCCCATACAAAAAATGGATGCCAAACTTGGATAACAGAAGAGATAATTCTAGGCTATATCAATTTATTTTTTAGAGGGTATGCTTTTAGTGTGGAATCATATTTGGACAACAACCTGGTGGGAGGAATCTATGGTGTCAATATTAATGGTTTCATATCCGGCGAATCCATGTTTCATACGGCCTCCAATGCATCAAAGGTTGCATTAGTAGAACTTATGAAATACTTAAAACAATTTAATATTAATTGGATAGACACTCAAACCGTAACTCCTTTTATTAAATCCATGGGTGGCAAGAATATCCCGCGCGCTGATTATCTAACTATTTTAAATGAAGCTTTGGAAATTGATCCCCCAAAAGGACTTTTTAATCGATAGGAACCCATCTTATATCTTTTGGGTAAAAAGAAACTTGAAAATCCTTCAGATAAGAATTTCTCTCATTTGCATCCTTACAGTACGGACTAAGGCCGTAAAAAGGCACCCACCCATAAACTTTTTTATGAGATCCTCCTGATGAAGAATCAGAAGTGAGGTACTTATAAGAAAGCATGTTTTGTTTTAATAAGGATTCTAATTTGGTTGGCGCCATTTCAAACCCAGTATTTAATTGGGCGGATGAACATTTTGAGATTTCGTCTTCAAAGTTAATTTCAGGTTTTTGCGTTTTAAAATTATATGGATTTCTTCCCCAAGCAGTATCTGAGCAACTATAATAATAATTTATTCCTCTTAAATTCATAAAGGCTGAGAAACCAGTAAAAAACCAATGTCTTTTGGGATCATCAAAAGGATTTGATGGTCTTACATATTTATTACAGGTAAAATACCTATCCCCATAATTTTTTAAGAAAAAGGAAATAAATTCTTTAAAATTCTGAAAACCCTTTTGGCCTTTTAGAAATTTTTCAATTCTTTTTCCTGCTTGGGGGTTTTTGGTAACTGAATCATAAATAAAATCATAAAGTTTGTGACACGCTGAACGCATAGTAAATAATTCTAAAGAAGAAAAGATATGACCATCCTTAAAAACCATATTTAAGGCCTCTTCTCCACTTAATTGACCTTTGATTTGATATCCAATTTTTGGAAAGGCCAGACCAGAATGGACTCCCTGGGAGTTTTCCATAAAGGATTTGAAATATTGCCAATCTATTTTATCTTTAAGGTCGTCAATATTTTTTACTTCTTTAAATTCCTCATCATCTAAAAATTTGGCCAATAAAACTGCTCTTTTTTCCCATCCATTGGAACGCTCACATGGCCAAATCTTACATTCAAGTTCCATTACACCACCGAAAACTGAAATAGGAGTAACGGATCCGGGATTTAAACCTTTAGGAACTTCCCCAAAAACCACAACTTTTTGAGGATTGGCTGTAGCGTCTAAAAGACGAGGTACAATACCCAGGGAAAACTGAGGTTTTTCTATTGAGCTGGAATAATTTCCCAAAAGATCCTTTTGTTCACAAAAGGAAAAGGTTTTAATTATTTGTCCTGAAGGAAGGTCCAAGGAGTAAAAATGCTTTGAATCATTTGGGGTTAATAGTATTGCGTTTAAAATTTTTTGGTCAAAATCTTTTCCAGGGATTTCATCAAAGAAAGGATGATGGATAAATTCGGAATACTCATCTCTAAAAGAAAATCTTTTAGGAACTTTTAGCCATCCAGGCCTTTGAATCTCCTGATAAGAAGATTCACTTTCGATTTTTGGGGATTCCACTTTTTTAGGTTTGCTAGAAGAGCAAGATACACCAAGTAATGCAATGCAAGTAAGTAGAAACGGAGTGTAATTAAATTGACAACGTATCACCATTTAGTCCAATATTTGCTTCCCCGCCTGGGTGGTGGAATCGGTAGACACAAGGGATTTAAAATCCCTCGGACCTTCACCGGTCTGTGCGAGTTCAAGTCTCGCCTCAGGCACCATTTTAATTATAACAATAAAACCTAAAATCGGAAAAGAAGATCTGTTAGATGGGTATTTTCCGGCCCAAAATGAATTTTGCTTTCCAAAATCCGGCTGGAAACAATTGTAAAATAGGGATTTAATAACTTTAAATAATCTTCCTTACTTCTACTAAAAGCATATAGATCAACAAAATCCAATTCCTTCTTCAAACGGTCCTGCTCCAGATCTGTAGGTACACTAAAATATAGGAACCTAACTTTTTGGGCCATCATAGGGAGTACCTGATTTATTTCCTCGTTTTTAAGGTATTGAAAGACACTTGTGCAAATTCCCAAGTCATATACCCTTTTTTCCATTCTACTTACCCAGGTAAGGATATCTTCTTCCCTTAATTTAGCATTTTGATTTAGAAGAATTTTCTTACCTTTACGAAATGCATAAGAGGAAGGCTCAATTCCCATGGCAAAGGTAGGCCTTAATACTTTAAGGAATTCTTTAAAAAGGTAACCAAGTCCAAATCCAAAATCTATTATGCTTTTTAGTTCTATTTCCTCTACTTCAAAATAACTCTTTACATATTTTGCATGGCTTGAGGCATTGAAAATCCCATCCATCACTTCCAGATCTGAATAATTTTTATCCCAGTAATCTTTTGTAAAACCTTTTTCCATCAGCCAAATTTAAATGAGGTTTTATCAAAATGACAATATTCAAAATGCACCATAAGTGATTCAATAGTGCCTCAAAAATGAAAAAATCTTTTCTTTTACTTATATTGGGTGGATTTCTTCTTATTCTCTTTTTTATTAAAGAGAAAAAACCAACCTTACCCTTAATTCTAAACTATAATTTCAGACCAGGTGAGGAAAGGGTTTATTCCATTTCCCAAACTTTAGTTATTTCTTTCAAAAACCAAAATTCCCCAGAAACCTTTGAATTAAATGGAAACCTGATACAAAGGATTTATCAATTAGATAAGGACAAACTCATAATCGGCTTAAAAATTGAAAATCAAGATCCGGATCTTGGCAGGGAAATTTTTGTAAAAGTAAATCCTCAGGGTGAAATTAGAAGTCTTTTAATTCCCAAAAATTTACCTCCACCGGCTTTAAATAATTTTAAAAAGATTCTCACTGCATTCCAAATTGTCTTACCAGAGAATAAATTTTCTGAAAACGGTTCCACATATCAGCTTACTGAACCAAATATCCATGGACCTGCCCAAGTTGAATATAAAATAACCTATAATAAAAAAATAAATATTGAGAAATCTTTTTTAAAGTATGATTTTATTGGATCCAACACTGAATCAGATATTGATATTATCTTTCTTCCAGAATCAAAAACAAATGCTATTTTTGAAGATGGAATTCCAATTAAAATTTCCCAGAGAGAAAAGGCCCTCATAAATTCTGCAGGAATTGAAATCCAAACATTATTAACCACTGAAATCAAATTAAATGAAAAAAGGGCCTTCAGCCTTAAGTCCCCTTTTAAAATTCCCTCCTACCAAGAAGTTGGGATTTTCGATGAAGGCCAGGATAAAATTGAGACTAATATAAAACTCAGGAGAGAAATTGAAGGTTTAAAACTTGAGGATATTTTCGAAGAGTTTGGAAGACTAAATTTCAAAACGGAAGATCAAAAGGCGTTTAGTTATTTTAATAAATTAAAAACCTTTTTAAAATTCCATCCAGATGTTGTGAAAAAAATAATAAATCAGGTAGAAACCCTCAATCCTGAAGATCCATTTTATGAAAATATGCTGTCCGTTTATTTTGGGGCCATAGCAACAATTCCGCCCAAATACGCAGAAAATCCTCTAATGAATATCATCCTAAGAAATCCTGATCCATCAATTCAAATCCAAGCCTTTGGTGCGCTGGGTGATTTAAACCACCCAACTATAAAAACGCTGGAATTTTTAATTGATTATTATAAAAATCCCTTTATCCCCGAATCACAATCCTTAGCTGCTCTCTCCCTTGGTTCCCTTGCCTATATGGCAAAAAATAATTCCTCAATTTTAGTTAAAGACACCACAAATTTTTTAACAGGGGAACTCAAACAAGCAAAAAGAAAAGAAGATATTTTAACTTTAATCAGCGCCATCGGTAATACCGGAAATTCAAATCTTTTGGATTTACTAATCACTTACCAAGCTTCCAACGACAAAGAAATTGCCTCCACTTCCGTAATGGCATTAGAAAATATGAGTGGTACAAGGGTTGAAAATCTAATAAATGAACTTCTTAAAAATAATTCGTTAAAATCTTCCGCCTTATATGTTTTGTCCAAATGGCCGCCTTCTATAAAACAGTTAACCTTGGCAAAATCGTTTTTCGAATTAAATAAGGAACCTGACCTAAAAATTCAGTCCCTAAATATCATCTCTTCAAATTCAAATTTTTTCGGTAAAGATGTAAAAAATTACTTGGAAAAAGTAAAAATAAAAGATCCTAACCCAAAAATTAGAAATGCTGCTCTAAACCTTTTAATTTCACTTTAAGTTGCAAGAAAAACTTTATTTTTTTTTGTTTTAAAGGGTTAAGTTTTCATTTAATCTAGTGTGATATGAAAAGTTTTTTAATTCTTTTTTCAATTCCCTTTGTTAGCTTCGCAATTGATATAAAATCTTTACTTAAAAAAGTTGATGATCTTTACCGTTCTGAATCTTCTTATGCTGAAGTTGAGATGACAATTATCACTCCAGAATGGGAAAGGACCATGGAAATGTTTGCCTGGTCCAAAGGAACTGAAAAAACTTTCATCCGCATTACTTCTCCAAAAAAGGATAAGGGGACTGCCACTCTAAAAATAAAAGAAGAAATGTGGAATTATTTCCCCAAAATAGACAAGATTATAAAAATACCTTCTTCCATGATGATGTCTTCATGGATGGGGTCTGATTTTACAAATGATGATTTAGTTAAGGAGTACCGTTTCAGTGAAGACTATGATTCTTCCTTGGAAGATCAGGGGGAAAATTACAAAATTACTCTTAAACCCCATGAAGATATACCTACCATTTGGGGAAAAATAGATGTTTTGCTTGACAAGAAAACTGAACTTCCAAGCGAGTCAACTTATTTTGATGAAAAAGGGAAAAAAATCAGAGTCCTTTATTTTAAAGAAAGAAAAATAATTGATAACAAAAATATCCCAATGGTTATGGAACTAGTATCAATTAGTAAACCAGGACATAAGACTGTGGTTAAATATAATTCTTTAAGTTTCTCAAAAGAAGTATCTGATAAAATTTTTTCTCAAAAGAACCTTCAGGAAAGAAAATGATCTTGCTTTTAAAGCTAGCATTTAGAAATTTATTTAGACAGAAAAGAAGGACAATTTTAACTTTATCCATGATGATAATTGGCTTTATAATTATGTCTTTTACCATTGCGGTTTCTGAAGGTGGTTATGACAGAGTTATCTCCTCTTTCACCAAAGAAAAAACCGGCCATATACAAATTTACAGGGAAGATTTTCTGGAAACCCAAAATCTTTATAAAACTTTGGATAAAATGGATTTGTTGATGGAAAAGCTTTCCAAAAATAAAAATATTTTAAATGTGACCCCTAGAATAATTTCAGGTGGTTTGGCAAATTTAGGTGATTCCACCACAGGCGTGGAGATAGATGGGGTAGATTTTAATTTAGAGGATAAAGGAACCACTCTAAAAAAAAGAATTAAGTCAGGTGGATGGTTTAGTGCCGCAGGAATATACGAAGTCATTCTTGGAAAAAAAGTGGCAGAAATTTTAAATGCAAAAATAAATCAAAAAATCGCTTTAATCTCACAAGGTGCAGATGGTTCAACTGCAAATGATTTTTTTAAGGTAGTGGGTATACTTAAAGAAAATCCATATGAAGATTTTTTGATCTATACTGAATTTAAAACCGCTCAGGAATTTTTTGCCCTACCTAATAAGACCCATAAATTAATACTTTTTTTAAATCATTATAATGAGAGCGCAAAGGTAGCAGAAGAAATTAGAACAGAGTTTGAAAAATCTATTTCAATATCACCTTGGTTTGTGGTTGAGGAGGATTTTTACAAGGGGATGACTGCAGATAAAAAAGGAAATAAAATTTTTTATTTTATCGTTGGGATAATGGTTGCGATTGGAATTCTTATTACAGTTCTGATGTCCTTTTTGGAACGAAAAAAGGAATTGGCTATTCTAAAGGCCATCGGAACCCGCCCTGGGTTTATTTTTTCCCAAATTATGCTTGAAGGAATTCTATTATCAGTATTTGCTACCATAATCTCTGTGCCACTTTCTTTTTCCATTAATTATTATTTTTCTCTGCACGGAATTCCACTAGGAACAAAAATTGAATTTGGAGGAATTGTCTGGGAGGAAATAATTACAAATCTGGATCCATTGGCCTTCATTGCCCCAAGTTTGATTCTTCTAATCAGTACTTTTTTTGTCACACTTTACCCAGCAATCCTTGCGGCCAGAATTATCCCTGTTGAAGGAATGAGAGAAAATTAAATGAAATGGGTATTTTTTAAAATGGGGATTTTAAATGTTTTTAGAAGCAAAAGGAGATCCTTCTTAACAGCTTTGGTTATTGGGGTTGGACTGATGTCATTGGTATTGGCGGAAGGTCTTATGAGAGGAATGGAAGATTATATGATAAATTCCATAACCGAAGATTTTCTCGGACATGCCCAAATCCATAATAAAGAGTTCCGAACAACCAATAATTCTAAATTTATTATTGATGATTTTAAAAAATTGGAAAATAAAATAATCAATGAAAAAAATCTTAAAGCATATTCTCCTAGGGTTATTTCTTCTGCTTTGATAGCTTCAGCTGAGGGATCCAACCAGATCAACCTTATTGGTATTAATCCGGAATCAGAAAAATTAATTTCTAGAATTTCTCAAAAAATGATTAAAGGAGATTATTTAGATAAAGACCAAAGATCAATTATAATTGGGAATCGTTTGGCAAAAAAATTAAATGTGGGGATTGGCGAAAAATTAGTTGTCACTCTTTCCACCCTAAAAGGGGATAATCTTTCCCAGGAGCTTTTTAGGGTAAAAGGGATTTTTTCTTTTTCCTCCCGGGATTTTGATAATCAATTTGCCTTTATAAATTTAGATAAAATGCAAAAAATGCTGGGATGTCAGGAATGCGTCCATGAAATCTCCGTAAAATTTAAAAATTTATCCGATTTAAATATTCATTTTACAAAATATAAAAATGAATTTTCTAATAATAATTCAATTCTTGAAAGTTGGAGGGAATTGGTTCCATCCATCGATTCGGCCCTTAAATTAAATGATATTTCACTTTTCCTAATGATCCTTTTACTGGCAGTACTTGTTGGTGCGGCAGTGGTTAATACCATGTTTATGTCCATCTTTGAGAGAAAGTTTGAATTTGGAGTGCTACTTGCCATTGGGACTAGGCGAAGCATTTTATTTGCAATTCTTATGTATGAATCCATAACACTCTCAATTTTATCTATAATTCTTGGATCAATTTTAACCCTAATATTTGGTTCCTATTTGGGTATCCATGGGGTTGATTATGGAGGCGTATCCTTTGCAAGTGTTTCACTTAGGGAGCCAATTTATTTTGTATTTGAAGCAAAATCATTTTTGTTTTTTTCAATGGGACTTATTCTTTTCACCATGTTTGTCACAATTTATCCTGTGGTTCAGTTATTAAGGATATATCCCAGCAAGGCCCTAAAGATAATGTGAGGTTAAAGTGGATAATATTTTTGAATTAAAAGGAATTTCCAAAACCTATGGCGAAACAAAGGCCGTTATGGTTCATGCCCTTAAAAATATAGATTTGGAAATTAAAAGAGGAGAATTTACCGCTCTAATAGGGCCATCAGGTTCTGGAAAAACCACTCTTTTAAATGTTATGAGCGGTCTGGATGAACCCTCTCATGGGAAAGTTTTTTTAAGGGGAAGAGATCTTTCTGGTATGACCGGTACGGAACTATCAGATTTTCGCAGGGATCATATCGGTTTTGTTTTTCAATCATACAATTTAATTCCTGTTTTAACTGCTTACGAAAATATTGAATATATCCTAATCCTTCAGGGAATTTCAGAACAAGAAAGGAAAAGAAGAGTAAAAGAAATCCTATCCGACGTAGGCCTTAAGGGATATGAAAACAAATTTCCCGGACAGTTATCTGGAGGCCAGCAACAACGGGTTGCGGTCGCCCGGGCCGTAGTAGGCAATCCTGACATTATATTGGCCGATGAACCTACAGCAAACTTAGATTCCGTAAATGGCAAGGCCTTAATTGATATGATGTTGCATCTTAATGAGGCCCATGGAGTAACCTTTGTTTTCTCCACTCATGATCAAAGAATTATGGATGAGGCAAAAAGGATAATCATTATCGAGGATGGAAAGATTTCCAATGATAAAAATAAGTAAAGTCATTTTACTTTCTCTTTTTTATTCCACCTGTGCTTATTCATGGGATCTTCGTGGTTATTTAAAAACCTATTTGGAGAATTTTTCCGATGAAAATAAGAAAATGTTTAATGGAGATGATTCAGCAGCTTCTATTTCCGCAAGAGCATCGGTTCTAAATTCATTTAGTGATAAATTTTCCTTTGAAGGATCTTATCAAATAGTTCCCTACTACGGACTTACCCTCGTACAGGCCTATAACGTAAGAAATATAAATCTAAAATCCTATCGAGCAGTAGATCTTCCACTTTATATTGTTGAACCCCAATTAGGATCTTCCAACACTTTTTCTCTACTTCAAAACCTTGATCGCCTTTTTTTTACCTATACGGATCCAAAAATTGTCGCAACATTAGGAAGACAAATTGTAACCTTTGGATCAGCAAAAATTGTAAACCCAACGGATGTAGTCACTCCTTTTGGGTTAAACACTATTGATACTGAAGAAAGAGCGGGATCGGATGCTGCCAGAATTAAATATTTTATTGATAATTTTTATGTCGATGTTGGAATGCTATTTGGAAAAGATTTTTATAAAGAGAGAAATGGAATATTCACCCGGCTTGGTTGGACCCAAGAAGGACAGAATTTTTACCTAATGGCCATGGAATTTCGAGGGGAAAATCAGCTATTTGGCTTTAATTGGGAAGGAGGAATAGGAGGATCAACCTACTGGCTGGAAACTTCATATGTCAATGGAACCAAAAATGATGAAAAAGATTATACCAGATTAAGCGCTGGAACCCAGTACTATTTTGGAAATGATTGGTCAGTTATTGGAGAATATCATTATAATGGAATTGGAACCTATAACAAAAATGATTATGTTCAGGTGGCCATAGAACCATCCTTTATAGAAGCCAATTTATTTTTAGTTGGGAAAAACTATTTTTCATTGATGTTTTCCAAAAAGCTCTCTCCACTTTGGGATTTAAATTTTGGAGGAACGATGAATTTAAATGATCAGTCAATTCTTTTAAATGCCTTGTTGGTTTGGAATTTGACTCAAAATAGTTATCTTGAAGGCGGATTATTTCCTGGAACTGGAAGTCCAGGATCAGAATTTAATCTTTATCCAAACATCTTTTATTTAGGTTATAGGATTTATTTTTAATCTAATGGTGGAGATGACAGGGATCGAACCTGCGACCTTCTGCGTGCAAAGCAGACGCTCTCCCAGTTGAGCTACACCCCCATTTGAGATGAGAAAATATAATCTAAATGACAGGTCTTAGCAACAATTATTGAAGGAAATTTGTGGCCTCATTATTGGAAAAAAATCCGTCTTTAACCTTTTTTCCCATAGAAAAATAGATAAATCCTTCGCTTAAAACCTTTTCGGTATCAAAAAGATTTCTCGCATCAAAAATGACCGGATTTTTTAACCTGAATTTAATTTCTTTAAAATCTGGAATTCTAAATTCACGCCATTCAGTCAAGGTTACCAACCCATGGCTGTCATAAAGGCAGTCATATTTATCGGAAAAAACTCGTATTGAATTATCTCCCATCACTTTTAAAAAGTTTTTTGATGCCACTGGATCATAAATTTGAACTTTTGCCCCCTTGGCCATTAATCCTTTTGCCATATCAATAGCAGCAGATTCTCGAACATCATCTGTATTTGCTTTGAACGCTACTCCCCAAAAAGAAAATATTTTCCCTTGAAGATCACCTTTATAAAATTTGGAAATTTTATCCAACATTCTAACTTTTTGATTTTGATTAACTCTTTCTGCCGCCATTGCAATTTCAAAATTCATATTGGATTCTTTGGCGGTATGGATTAACGCTTTTACATCCTTTGGAAAACAGGACCCACCATAACCAGGACCTGGATAAAGAAATTGGTTGCCGATTCTTTTATCTGAGGCCATGCCCTTTCTAACCTCTTCAATATCCGCTCCAGTTAAATCACAAAGGTTTGCCACCTCATTTATAAAGGAAATTTTGGTGGCGAGAAAACAATTAGCTGCATATTTAGTAAGCTCCGCGGATGTATTGGACATATGGATAATTGGATTTCCTTGTCGAACCAAGGGGAGGTAAATTTCCTCCATCTTCTGATTTGCGAAAGATCCCTCAGTCCCGACAATTACTCTATCTGGACGCATAAAATCTTCTACTGCAGACCCTTCCTTTAAAAACTCAGGATTAGAAACCAAATGGAATCTTTTAGATGTGGTATTAGTTAATAGTTCTTTGATTTTTTTATGTGTTCCAACTGGAACTGTTGATTTTAAAATTATTAGTGTGTCATCATTAATATGCTTGGCCAAAGAAAGGCACGCATCATTAATATATCTTAAATCTGCTTGTCCATCTTCACGTGAAGGGGTTCCTACAGCGATAAAAATGGCTTCCGAACTCTTGATATCCTCAATGGTAGAACTAAAATGTAACCGGTTTGCTGCCTGATTCCTTTTAATTAGCTCTTCCAGGCCTGGCTCAAAAAGTGGACAAATACCACTATTTAATGAGTTAACCTTTTCACTGTCTATATCAAGGCATAAAACCTGATGTCCAATTTCGGCCAAACAGGTCCCACTAACTAAACCAACATAGCCAGTTCCAATAATGGAAATTTTCAGAAAAGCTCCTTTTAGATATTTCTGAGCAAACTATTTGAATTATTGAGCTTATTCAAGATAAATAATTTTTAGGCTCTCTTTAAGGTATCTAAGTTAATTTCAAAACAACTTTTTTACAATGCATCGCATTAGGTAAAAATTATCTTTTTTTGCAAATAGTTATCTTTTTTCTTTACAATGATCTAGATCACAATTAAAACCCTCCAAAATTATTGTTTTATGCAATTCATTAACAACAGGGTGTTATTTTATGAAAAATGTTATTTCTTTGTCTTTTCTAAGTATTTACATCCTTAGTAGCAGTCTTGCTTATTCTGCTGCTAACGGAAATTCAACTGGCGGGTCGACTGGCGGCGCTGGAAACGTAGCAAGTTCATCTAGCAACGTAGGAAGTGGAAACAATGGTAATGGAGTCGGAAATTCCGGTTCTGGAAACCAAGGTAACAGTACTTCTACCGGAAATGCTGGTGGATCAGTGGGAACTACCAATGGTAGCTCAACAACAACTTCCACAACAGGAAGTATTGCTCCAACAACAACTTCTTCAACATCAACTAATGGAAGTTCATCTTCTAATGGTACTGGTGTTCAAGGTGGTTCAACTGGTGGCGCTCAAAACGTAGCTAGTTCAAACAGCAACGTAGGAAACGGAAACAATGGTAATGGAGTCGGAAATTCCGGTTCTGGAAACCAAGGTAACAGTACTTCTACCGGAAATGCTGGTGGATCAGTGGGAACTACCAATGGTAGCTCAACAACAACTTCTTCAACATCAACTAATGGAAGTTCATCTTCTAATGGTACTGG
>CAYNWL010000008.1:0-21244 GCA_964400895.1 uncultured Bacteriovoracaceae bacterium | reverse complement strand
ACAGTACTTCTACCGGAAATGCTGGTGGATCAGTGGGAACTACCAATGGTAGCTCTACAACAGGAAATTCTTCTTCTAACGGTAACGGTGTTCAAGGCGGTTCAACTGGTGGCGCTCAAAACGTGGCCAACTCAAACAGCAACGTAGGTGAAGGAAACAATGGTAACGGAATCGGAAATAGCGGTTCTGGAAACCAAGGTAACGATACTTCAACTGGTAATGCTGGTGGAACACATGACAACACAACCACATCAACCAATGGTAGCTCTACAACAGGAAATTCTTCTTCTAACGGTAACGGTGTTCAAGGCGGTTCAACTGGTGGCGCTCAAAACGTGGCCAACTCAAACAGCAACGTAGGTGAAGGAAACAATGGTAACGGAATCGGAAATAGCGGTTCTGGAAACCAAGGTAACGATACTTCAACTGGTAATGCTGGTGGAACACATGACAACACAACCACATCAACCAATGGTGACCAAGTTACTTCAAATAATGGAACAACCAATGGTGACGAAGTAACGACTACTAACGGTGATCAAACATCTACCAATGGTGACGAAGTTACTTCTACTAACGGCGATCAAACAAATACCAATGGTGACGAAACAACAACAAATAACGAAAGTACAAACGGAGATGACTCCAATACAAACGGAGACACAAACGGTGGAACTAATGGTGGAGAAGAAAGAAGAGTAGGATTCAAAGTAAACTTTGTACCTTTGATCTACGCTGACTTTGTTAAAACCAGAAAAGTTATCAACTTAACTCCGGCCACAAACCTTTATACATTCTTTAATTCAATTGATCAGACTTTAGGTTCTTATCAAGGATCTGGTTGTGAAACTCAAGATGAATTCCCTATGCAACAAGAATGTAGAACTTTTGATTTTAACAAACCAATCGTTCTTCAAGTAGACAATTACTCTCCAGCAGGATTTAGAGTTGTAGATTATTATGACTTTACTCTTGGAGCTGGTGGAGCTGCTACATTCACACTTACAAACGTATCAAGATTAGTATCTCTATTTAATGCTTCAGTTGGTTTAATGCCAGTTGGAGGAAAGTCTTTGAAAATCGACCGATTTGTAAGAAATGCTGATGAAACTCAGCAATCTTCTTATGAATTAAAGAGAGCCAAATTCCCTTACACTGTAGAATCACTTTACAACAATTTCAGTGTTGGTGATACAGCAGAAGTTACCTCAACTGGTGGACTTGTAGCTTTCGCAAGCGCAGGATTTACAGCTTTCCAACTTGGAGTAAACTACTTGTTCACAGGTACTTGGAAAACTTCCGTTGAATTACTGGATAACCAAATGGCCTTTGTAAAAGTAACTAACGTAAAAATGCACAACATTGCAGGATCTGCAGGTGTTGGTGTGGTTACATTAGCAATCTCTCACTTTAGAAATATGGACGATACTTTCTCTTTCATGATCGACCTTTCAAAGAAGAGCAACATTGCAATCTATGAAGATCTAGTAAAAGGACACTTAGTTCCTGCTCAAAAAGCGGCCACTAAGGCATTCTCCGGAGTACAAATTGTATCTCATTACAAAGCTAAAACTCTTGGAAGAAGAAAAATCGCTTACGCTGGTCTACCAATCTTTATCAATAAGACTTGGCAGGAAGGTGTAGCCGAAACTGCGATGGAAACTGTTGAAAAAGATGGAAAAGAATATGTTGTTCATATTGGATCTTACTTCAACAACTCTTCTTTAAGAAGAATGGTTAAAACAGATGATAAGATCGAAACTTTTATTGGTCAGATCGTAGAAGAAAAAGGTCATATGGGCAAAAAACAGCTTTCAGCTCAATTTGCTTGGGGATTCTCTTCTACTCACTTGTGGATGCCAAGAATGAACTACGAACTTAACAAGTTCTATAAATTCTCTGGATTAAAAAATTACTTTGGAGTTGTAATTCCAAATGTTAAGAACTTAGGAAACCTATCTGCTTCAGTTCAGTTGGACATTCCTCATGAAGGTATTAAAAACCTTATGAACCTTCCAAAAGGTACTCTTGTAAGCTTTGGTAATGAAGTTCTAGAAGATTACTTCGCTCATGGAGATGAAAGTAAAATTTGTGTTGCTCATCCAACTACAAGAACTTGTAGAGGGGTTTGGAGGAAAAAGACTGAATCAAGCTTAAAGAAAGCTGAAAAAATCCTTGCTGATATGAGATCTGAAACAGATTCAAAAGAATTTGCAATGGATTTTGCGAAACTTGGACAGGAAATGCTGGATAACCAGTTCTCTTTCCAAGCGATCCTAAAATCAACCTGTACACCTGCTTCTTTCAACGTAACCGTAGAAGGAAGAAGAGTTAACAGAGTGGTTAAGGATACCGTAATCGCTAACCCTTGTTATTAATCAATCTAGTGGGCAGAAAAGAGGCTTAAAAACCTCTTTTCTGCCCTTTTTTTTTTACCTACTCTTATCCTATTACAAAATAACCCTTTAATTTCAATTAGTTAACCCACTGTAAAAAATAAATCATTAATAAATAACACCTTGAGCTATTTTTGGCTGTGTGTTAAAAATACTGCCATTTAAATCTTATCTAGGAGATCAGAAATGAGAATGGAAGACACACTTTCATTGGAAATTACCAAGAAAGAGAAAGTATCCCATACCGGGCAATTGGCCTTGGATGAAGTAAAAACAGCTACTTATATGGATCTTCGTGGGATAGCATTTTTCCGTATCGCTATCGCTACCCTAATTTTTTATATGTTAATGGTCCGTCTTCCTGAACTTCGAACCTTTTACACTGACTGGGGTACCTTACCTAGAAGTGCTTTATTGGAAAAATTTAGTAATACCTGGATGTGGAGCTTATACCTAATAAGTGGAAATATTATTGTTGTTAGCATAATTTATTTAATTCACATTATAATTAACTTTTTATTTTTAGTCGGATTTAGAACAAAAACAATGAGTGTTCTAAACTGGATTTTCCTGGTTTCTCTTTATGAAAGAAATTTCCTGGTACTCCATGGTGGAGACGATCTTTTAAGATTGATGCTTTTTATTTCTATTTTCCTTCCAATGGGGGCCAAATACAGCATTGACTCTTTTTTGCTAAAAAAGGAGGAAAAACCAACTGAAAATGTTTTTGTTAGCATGGCCACATTTGGTTTTATTTTACAATTACTCTGCCTTTATTTCTTTACGGGATTAATTAAAAATCACCCGGTTTATAATCAAGACGGAACGGCAATTTGGTATGTTCTTCAACTTGAACGATTTACATCTCCAATAGCTGCAATGTTTAAATCCTTGCCTCCATCAGCAACAGTTTTGATGACCAAGACGGTATTTTGGATTGAATGTTTAATGCCTTTTGTCTTTTTAATTCCTTGGAAAAATAAATATTCCCGAGGACTAGTAATTGGGACTTTTGTGTTTTTCCATCTAGGTCTTTCACTTTTTATGTACCTAGATTACTTCCCATACGTTTGTATTATTTCCTGGTTAGCACTTTTACCAACTGATTTTTGGGATTATTGGGAAGCTAGGGTAAAAAACTGGACTTCAAAATCAATTACTCTTTATTATGATAAGGATTGTAACTTCTGCCAAAAAATTACTCGAATAATCCAATCGGCACTTTTTTATTCAGAAGAATCTGTAAAAGAAATTCAAAGTGAAATTGAAACCACTAATCTAATGGATAAAAACAATTCTTGGGTTATCAAATCCAATGACCAATATTTTACTGGTTATGCTGGATTTCATGAAGTTCTAGTAAATTCATGGGTAAATAAAATATTTGTTTTTATTCCAGGACTAATTTCAAAATTGTTCCTAAAGACTGGAATGGGAGAATATTTTTATCGATTGATTTCCAATAACAGGCCTGCTCTTTCAAAAATTTCGGCCAGAGTATATGGAATAAGACCATCACTTAAGCAAAACGTTGTTGTAAAAATCTTAATGATTATGGTTTTATCAACAATTGTATACACAAACGTTATGTCGCTACCTCAGGAAAAAGACCAAAAGCCTATGCCAAGTTCTATTTGGGGATTTAGGAATACTTTTGGCCTATACCAGCGATGGGGATTATTCGCTCCAATGCCATCTAGAGATGATGGATGGTTGACTATTGAGGGGAATCTTTTCAACGGTGAAAAAGTAGATATCTGGAATGATGGGAAACCGGTTTCAGATGAAAAACCGGAAAGTATTTATAAAAATACCAAAGGGGCACTTTGGAATAAATATATCCTAAATTTGTGGGATTCCAAACACAGGGATAAGAGATTATATTTTGGAAGATATTTATGTAGGATGTGGAACGACGGGCATCCAAATAAAATGGACCAAGTAAGTACATTTGTTATTTATTACTTTTTAGAAAGAACTCCTGAGCCATATTCTGGAAAGAAGGAAACTGCTGAAAAGGTACAAATTTGGGCCCATGATTGTTGGAATTAGACCACAATTAGAGGTTTAATTTTCTACAACACATGACTGCCCCCTACTTTTTTGTCTCTCACAATCTGATTTGGCCAGGGAACACGCCTCATCGAAAGTTTTGGCAATTTTTGTATAGGAATTCCTAATGGTTCTTACCAGTGAATATTGATTGACAGTACAGGTATAGGAATTAAAGAATTCATCGACTTTTTCAGGGGAAAAAGAGGGGTTTCTGGCCCCTTTTGAAAAAGCGCTCATTGCCTTAGTTGGAAGCCAGATAAAATCTGGATGGGTGTGATCAAATTCCTTATAATATTTTCTTCCTTCTAGGGTCTGGTGATACCAAACTCCATCCCCTACAATATTCCCAGCACTTGATACAAATTTCCCATCTGAGGAAATCTTTAAAGGGCCATCAAAATAAAGAAAAAATGCCAGGGATCTTCCTGTATATGAATCATTGAACAAAAAATCTCCTATTTGAAAACTATCAGGGACTCTTGATATATCAAAAGGATGTGAAACAGAATTGAAATGAACATTGTCATTTGCCCAGAAAATATTAATTCGCAACAAGACCGGGTAGACCTTTTTACCTCCTACTTCCTCCACGCCTCTAATATCCTCACTTCTAATGGGAAGTATTTTATAACCAGTAACAGGCTGATTCCAAACCTCATCTCCTGTAAACCTATCAATTACAAGGCCAATTTCTCTAATACCTATATAATTGGTAAAAATTAGAAAAAATGATCTTGGAGATACGTCCCAGAAAGCATCATAGGTTGTAAGACCTCCACCTATTGGCTTTATGGAAATGTCATCCTTGGAATTAAAAATCCAATTACCGGTTTTTTGGGTCTTATGTGTATGGCCTGTAAAAAGATTATTACTTTCCATATACATCTCGCTTAGAAAAGCCTTCTGGTCGGCAACCGTAAGGAGTACCTCTCCTCCTCTCATTTTTTTTGATATATTTGCTCTAGGCTCTGCTTCCTTAATGGCAGCCGAAGCCCAGCCGTTGCAATGACCCCACCAGGACTCACATTCCTTTTTCTGATTTAGACCTACATTTTCGCAGTTATGGTTAGTGTTTTCCCAATCAGTTGCTGATTTTCCTCCAAAAAAATTATCATATTTTTCAGAAGGAGATGGTGACGCACTTCTTGAATCATAAATAAAATTATTAGCAATTCCCTTTTCACTGTATGGCCAATAACTTCCTGCCCAGGGGATATTTTTAGGCTGGGCCATCCGATATTTATTGAAGAGGTATTTGAAATCTTGATTTCCCACTTCAAAATCTTCCGCTTTCAAATTAGCAAATAAAAATAAAATAAATATCATCATATGATTTTCCTTACTTCATGAACGCAAAAAATCTGGGGGTATTAATTGTCCTAGGCCAGGCCTCTCCCTGACACCAATCAACAGATACAGGATTTCCAAATATATCTCGATAATCTATCTGGATACCCTTTTGGCAAGGTTTAAATAACTTTGCAGTAGACGCGATTACAAATAGATCTGAGGGAACCCTTACCACCTTATCTTCAACAGGTTTTATATTTTCTCTTACTGTAAAATTTAAGGGATTGGGTAAATCAATAGGAATTAGATCCAGCTCTGAAGATAGAGTATCATTTTCAGAATTTAAAATATCAACTTCTCTAAAACGATCTCTACCCATTTGAACTGCCAAAAAAACCTTTTTTCCATAAGGTTTTAGATTTTCAGCTAAATAGATTCTTGCTTTTAAAAGATCATCCCTTCTAACTTCTAAGACCTTTTTCCCAAATGCTTTAGGGAGGAATTTTTTTATTTCAACAACCAGACATTTTTCTGAGGGATTAAAATTTCTCCCAACAAAAAACTCATAGCTCCCAAAAAGAGAACCTTCCTTTGTCGCTAATTTTGAGCAGAATTCCTTGGCCAAAGTATTTATTTCAAATTTTACAGGTTTGAGATATTCCTCTCTTTTTGCAAAGTAGGTTTTTTGTTCATCTTCATTCATTTTTTCTAACGCATTGTAATCAATTGGATCATCTGCTGTTTTAAGATTAAACTTAAAGGCTTTTGGAAATACCAGCATCTCTTCACTATTAAGATTGGTAATTGAATAAGTTTCTTCTGAACTTATCTTTCTGGCACCCTTATCCATTTCATTATAGGCATTCTTCAGTCCCTGTTTATAAGGGTCCAAAAGTGTCGTGGTTGAACAGCCCACTATCAATATTAGGACGAAAGGAATTCTCACTGAAATCTCCTGATGATTTTCCTTTTATTTTACAGTTGGCCACCAAACATCCCAATCGGGGCAGTTTTTTCTCTCTCAAAAAATATATAACCACCTGAAATTACGGATTTTTTTACTGATTACGGAGTAGAAGAATTACTTTTTTAAAACCAAAAAAATTGATCCAAGACGCATCAATCCATGCCAAGGATACAGGAAACTCTTATAAGAGGGGAATTTTAAACATGCAGGGGTAAAAATGAAAAAATTATTTATTTTATTTCTTCTTCCCTCACTAACTTTTGCTTTTGATACCTTTGAAAGCGAACGATACCTTTATGCATATTTAAAATTCAATAAGGAAATAAAAAGGATTTCTTCTGAAATTCCCCTAGATCAAAATGATCCCCAAATAATCCAGGATTTAAAATTTGAACTGAAATCCTGTGGAATTACCTCCTCGAACAATTCATGCTTAGATTCAAAATTTAAAGCAGTAAATGCCCTGGAATCTTTTTCAGATGATAACCAAGAAGGATTACGCTTTTTGGTTAAGGGGTATACTCAAGGGTTTTCGGATAAATCCATTGTTATTCAGGTGATGACCATACACTCAGAATTGGAACAAATAATTCTTGATCGCGTAGAATTCTTCAATGAATCCATCCTCCTAACAAATGAAGGATTTAAAGAATTTTTTCAAAAATATTTAGGAAATGAATTAAAAAAAATATTTGAAACAAACAAATTTTATTCCCATGAAATTTCAAACTACCTAGAAATTGCAAAAAAAAGCGAAAATTCTTTTGAAATTTTCCATTCGATAGCGATCGCCAAAAGTCTAGATGGAGAAAAAATCCACGAGGAAGAAATCAATAATATATTAAAAGATAAATTTGATGCCATCTTAAATACTAATTCTCCTCTTTATCAGGTTGAATTTTTAAATCTTTTTACTGATTTAAATGATCTTAAACGTAATTTGGCAGAAAGATTTTTCCGATCAAATGATTCCAATGTAAAAGGAAAATCGGCAATAGTGCTGGCAAATCTTTCCGTCAATGAACCGCAGATTAAACAAACGGTCATATCAATTGTTAAAACTGGAATTAATTATCACGACCAATTGGGTGCGCTTGAAGGATTATATAAAATCCGAAACAACATAGATGATGATATATTAATTTTACAATCCATCAAAAATGGAAATCAGGAAGTCTCAAAAAAGGCTTATGAACTCTCTAACACTCTAACATTTACCAAAGATCACCTTTCCTATTTAACAGGGGAGCTGAAAAATCCTATACCAGATTACCGAATAATTATTTTGGATTTCCTTTCCAAGATTAATTCGCCTGAAACCACAAAAATAATTCTTGAAAGTCTTAATGACATCACAGAACCTGTCACAAAAAAAGCGTTTTTAATATTAAAAGAAAGAACCCTTGATCCCCAAGACTTCCTCAGAATAAAAAAAATTATAAAGACACTTAAGGATTTCACCAAATTTTACGGCCTTCAACTTCTTGATAGGGATAAAAGCGAGGAAATTTCTGATCTTTTTCTGGATCATCTAACAGATATCAGTCCAAAAGTTGAAGAATTAGCTGTCCACCTTATCCAAGGCAGGGAAATTACCCCCGGATTAAAAAAGAAACTTTGGAAACTGGTAAAGAAAAAGAAAACAAAAATTTATTCCTTAAATATATTATCCAAACTTGAAACTCCAGATATCACTTCTTTATTTATTAATGAATTAACCGAAGTAGAACTGGAAGATTTAAATGGTCTTTACGAATTAATAAAAAAGAGAAATTTGGACTCCACATTTCTGGAAAAAATTAAATTAATTTATAAAAATAAGGAACCAAGAATAAGGATTATTGGCATCAAATTACTTGCCAAGTACCCTGAGATGCAAACTCTAGATTTTTTAAATAAAATTCTACCCTTGGAATCTGAAAAAAGTGTAAAAAATACTATTGAAACTCTAATAAAATTTTTAAGCGACCTTTTAATTCCGAAACCCGTTCCCAATCCTGAACCTCAACCACCTACTCCGGTGGATCCAAATCCTGTGACTCAACCGACTACCACTGTCGATCCACCCACAACACCAGAATTACCAATTCCTACCCCAATTCCGAATCCATCTTAATGACAAAATGCTAATTTTTTAACGGGATGTACAAAGTCACAGGCTCCCCATCAATTTCATTGACTTTGATCTACCCCTAAATTAATAAAACACATTTGTTAAAAAATTTAGATGGGAGTTTACCATGGGGCGTTTAAAATTTTTTCTTTTGCTGGCATTCTTTTCTTCATCTGCATTTTCCGGTGGTTGTCCCAATGTCCCTCCAAAAGATCCCTCGGCCAATTACATAAAAGAAGCTACTACATATCTCTTACTTTACTCAAAAGGGGGAAACGATAAATTTTACTGGTGTGATTCTTCCGACACAACAATGAAATGTGATACCGTGAATTCCGTTCTTGGAAACAGTTATGCTGGAATCCCCTTAACTTTAAAGTCAACCCATATCCAAGATCATTTTGCCACCCAAGCGGAAATTAATCAGGGTAGTTGCACTTTCGAGGATCCCAAAAAATTTGCCTTTAAAATTTTTTTAAATGGACTTGATGCCAACCTTTATGTTTGCCAAGTTGGATTTAAAAATCATCTCTGTTCCACCTGTGGGGGAGATTATATGGTGGTCCATTCTGGAAACAATAAAGTAATAATCAATGGACCAAACAGCTTTATGAATTTCCAAAAAGGTGAAATTGCAGATGGATATGCGGAAGTTTTCCTGAACACCTTTTCCACTGGATCATCTTATTTTGTTAAGTATTGCTTGGATGTGAATAATTTGGTTCAAAATAATACTTCAATTTTGGGGACAGTTAATGGAGTTATGAATTCCATTGCCCATATTTACCCAGGGGCTGCCTCTGCATATTTCAACCTTACTGGTCTTAAGGCATCTGTCCTACACGAATGCAATGGAACAGGGCAAACATTGCTAAACTTGGTTCAACTTGACCCCAACGTTACTCTACACCCGGAAGCTACCGACTACCTTTCAAATCTAAACGCAGCTAATCCAGGATCTGTCGTTGGGAGAACCTGCAGTTGGACTTATATTTTTGCTGAAACCAAACCAGGTGTACGTACCCTAGTTAAAGACCCAAATGATCCTATTTCTCAAGAAGGTCAAATGGTCCACACTGAGATTGACTACAATATTGATTTCCTTTGTTTAAATGGAACTACAAGTTGTAATTTTTAGGGGTTCATTTTTTTTTATAAAAACAACTAAATCCCAATCTAGATCGGCGATTCAACGCTTCATGCCCTAACTTTATTTATTAAACATTCATAATTTTTAATGAAGCACTGTCCTTGACTTGACTCCATTCCGAAGCATATACAACCTAAAAAAATTTTTTTGTCTAAAATTTAAGGAGTTTTAAGAATGAGATTACGAATTTTTACCATCGTGATGATTTTGGCTTCTGGAATAGTTAAGGCCGATGCCAATCCTAATGTAATTTTAGGTCCATCAAGCTCCACTGATCCCTCATTACTTCTGTCCAATAATCCATCTCTTAAAACCCAACTTTATTGGTGGTGCCATAACATTTCAAATAATCCTGGAAAAAAACCACAACCAATTTCTCTCGTAGGAATTGTAATGGGCCATTGGTCCAACCGGTTTAAACCAAGTGGCGAGATTAATATTGCACACAATCTTGATCACTTTGCCACATCCTCCGAAGTGGCAAATGAGTCATGTGGTTCTATTACACCACCACCTCCACCACCACCTTGCACCTCAAACTGCGGCCATGTATCTGGTGCAGAAACATTTGAATTTGAAATTAAAATGGGTGGAACCGATGTAAACTTATATGTTTGTGAAGTTGGTTTTGGAGATAGTTTTTGTGAAGGAGCATGCACCAGCGGCGACTACATAGTTGTTCACAAAGCAAATGGTCAGGATGTGACAATTGCAGGTCCAAATAACAGCATTACTTTCCAACAAGGTGAACTGGATGGAAGTGGGGCAAAGGTGTTCCTAAACTCACTTGCATCAGGTGCCAGTTACTTTGTAAGATATTGCTTAGATATTGAAAGACTAATAGTAGGGAACCCTACCTTTGATCCAAGCAGGGATATTTTTACCCTAAATGCTGAGGCTCATGCACAGGTCCCCTACGCACTAACAGCTTACCTCAATACGGTAGGACTAAATACTTCAATCTTTCATAAATGTGGAACCCAGGCTGAAGTATTAACCGGTTCAACCAGCCCAATTGGTTTTGCAAATCTTTCAACCCCTGGTGACTACAGTGTAAATTCACAAGACTTTTTACAGATGAATTCCTCTACAACATCTTGCTCATGGAAGTTTCAATTTACTGAGGCAAATCATTGTGCAAGACCAATTCTGTCAGAAGCTAGTACATTCATTCATACAGAATTGAATTTTGATTTAACTTGTCATGAACCAAATTAATTTAAAAAAAATCTTTTCCATTTTTTTCTCCTTAGGCCTACTCCCATTGGCCTTTGGAGCCTTTACCGGTACTGACAAAAAGATACAGATAAAGGTTGTAGATATAAATTATGAAAAAGGTGAATCCATAATTTTTAATCTCGATGGCAATAAAAATCCCGAATCACTTCCTGCAACTGCACCCCCTGATACCTATTTTCTTATTAGGGCAGGACTTTATACTTTTTCCTCCACATCAAGAGTAACAAAAACCCTGTTTCAGGAAGGCGCCCAAAATCTAACCTGTAAAGGGCAAAATATTTATGATGCTGCCTTTACAATAGAGAGCAATGCCGAATCAATTCATGAAAAATTCAGGTTATTTAAAAACTGTTTAAAATATGAAGTTACAGATCCCGTTGGTGGCCTTATAGAATTTGAAAGTCCCCAAGAAAACTGCCAAATACAAAGGGTAAGTGATTCTAAGGTTTTGGTATCTATGGGAGATTGTTTTATAAAGGCCAAGGTAAATCAGGCCCTAAATTTAAAACTTTATCCCATCCCAGAATGCCATGATCGGAAATTTCTTATTGAAAATAAAATTTCTCCAATGGAAATAACCACAACTTTAAATACTTATATTTATCCCCAAGGAAAAATTGGGATGGTTTTTAAACCACTCCAAAAACTATCCAATAAAAGGGTGGTATTAAATCTAAATGCTGGAAAAGAATTGCTTATAAATGTTCTCAGGGAGAATGAAGAATTAGGGGTATTTAATCGTCCCTCGAACTTTATTTTTCCAGATATATTAGTTTCCGACTTTAAGATAAAAAATCAAACAGGAGATGTAGGTATCGGGATTGTTGACCTTGGATTTTTAATCAGTGGTATGGGAAAAAAGGATCAATGTCTAAATGGACTCTGTTCAAGTTATCAAAATTTTGACTATCCCATCGCACCATTGGCCATACTTTCAGTCATTAATCCTAGAACTAAGAAAAAAGAGGAAATGGCATCTCAGTCCCTTGGAGGAAGAATTCCCCAAAAATGGAATGGAGAATTTAGGGCCATGACATTTTTCCAAAATTTTAACTTTGAAATAGGGGAAAAATACGTAGTCGACTTAGTCTTTTCTGATCCAGTTCTTGATTTTGAAAAGTTTGCCAATTCCTACAAATCAAAATTAAGACTAGGGGGAGGAAGAATCAACACCACAATCCTTCGAACAACTGGAGGCTCACTTCCAGATTTTTCAGGTCTTCCAGAGTTAGGTGATCTAGGACTAGGGAATGGAACACTTGATACTTCAAACGTGTTAGGTGGTATTCCCACTGGTATAGCAGGGGATCTACCTCGAATTTTTGATTCTATCGCTGATGAAACATTTCCCCCTGCCTATAAAAAGGTTTGTAATAAAGATGGTACATGCAAAGATGCCCACCTTGGAGAACATCTAAGAATATCAATTGAATTTGAGGTTAAAGAAATTAATGATTCTGGGGAAATAACGCTAGGTGATTTTTTCACAGTGGAAAGGAAGAGCCCTTTTTTCCCTAGTTATAAGAAAATAATTAAAGATAAACCAACAATAGTTTGTGAAGGTGAATAATTTTTTTTTGCAAAGAGCATTTCTGCTTCGAGTAAACCATTTCAATTAAAAATCACACACCCCATCATCCAAAAATTCATAACTAGTTTAGCAATAAAATTCAAAAAAAAATAAAATTCAAATGAGAAATTCAAATTATTAAATAAATTGGTCCTTGCCATTCTAAAATTATCATAGTTAAACAGCCTCCAAATTTTAATTTATATTTTTTTAATTATTTTATTAACCAATAAGGAACTAGATCATTATGAAAAAATTTTTGCTCTTTTGTTTTTTTGTCTTAGCCGGATTCAATTTAAACATAGCGCAGGCTGATCCTTCGCCGGAAAAGAAAACCTGTGTTTGCCACAGAAATTGCAACCAGATAGTCGATCCAGAGCCCATTTGCGTTTCCAATAATTCTATCGATTTGACCGGATTACTTCCTGGAAACAATCACGGGAAACATATCTGTAAAAACCAAACTCCAGGGGAAGTTTTTGACGTTATAGGGACTGAGTGCTCTAAAAAAGAAGATTGTGGTACTTGTTCTGGTGGCGGCTTCAGTTATTGCCCAGATTTAGTAACAGTAATTCCATTTGGTCAAACAGCATTTGATGTTTGTCCAGTATGCCCAGATACCACTCCTCCTGTTTTTGTTGGACCAAATGGTGCTTGTCCACAAGTACAATCATTTTGTCCAGATGGGTCTCTTCCTCCTAACGGAGATTTAAACTTATGCCCATGTGACCATGGAGATTGTACACAAGAACACTCAAAAACCTTTGACTTTGATGTCCAGATGGGTGGTGTTCAAGCTGATATGTATGTTTGTGAAGTTGGTTTTCATCAACTTTGTCCAACTTGTAACCAGCACTATTTAACTTTGGATGGTGGAACAACAAAAATAACTACTTTCCAAACCTTTACTAAAGATGAAGCACCTACAAAAGCCCAGGTATATATCAATGACCTTTTCTTTGGTGCTGAATTCTATGTTAAGTACTGTGTAAAAACCAAAAGATTGATTGTAGGAGATCTTCCTGCGGCCTACACCGCCGTAATTACTCCTTCCGCCACTATTTGGACAGGCCTATATAACGGAGTTGGAGCTAACGATTACGTAACAATCTCTCAATTAGGTGCAAACGTATATGCGGATTGTGAAAGCGGCTTACTTGAAGGTAACTCCACTCAAGGAACTTTGTTGACTCCAAACGGATTCACTTTTAGCAGTACTACAACAAGTGCTGTGGATTTACCTCCGTCTACCGTTGAGTCATGTGGAAATCCAGGGTGTGATAAAAACTTGTGTGTTTACACACTTAGATTCAATGAGCAAGCAACATGTTACAGACCATTTAAATGTGTTGATGGTGTTTGTACTCCCTATGAATCAACCATTCATACAAAATTTGATGCCGGCATTTCATTCAATTGTGATAATGGCATTTGCGAAGATTAAAAATTCATTTTTTTAAAATTGGCCGGAAGTAAATCTTCCGGCTTTTTTCTACTGATAAAAAAAAAATTAAGAATATTCCCTATATTAATTTATTTTAAATTATTAGTGATTAAAGTCAGTTTATTAAAGAGAGTTCTATCTATTTCAAAGTTTATTTAAATCAATTCCAATTTTTTTTTATTTTTAAATTAAAAATATAAGAAAAAAAAACATTGAAAAAGAAAAAAATTAGTCTAATATTCCGGCAATTTTAATTTTAACTTAAATAAATTTTTCCAATAATGGAAAATATTAAACTATTAGGAGATTTCGAATGAAGAAGATTTTAAGCCTGGGGATATTATTATTGTCCCTTCTTTCGGTAAATGCAAATGCGTCCCATGGTAACGTTTGTTTATATAATAAGGACGGCACCTTTGCTCAATGGGTTTATTTTTTATGGGAACCTGATAGAGATCTAGGCCTTCCTGGACTTTTTGCAAATAATTCAAACTTAGGTTCATGGTTAGCAATGCCCCATAGTGTAGAATCTGATTGTCCTCAAACAGCTCCATCAAACGTAACACAATTTTATTGTACAGGTGAGAACTGTGCAATCCAACTTTCTAAAACTTTTGACTTCGACGTTCAAATGGGTGGAGTAAAGGCTGACCTTTACGTCTGTGAAGTTGGTTTTAATCAACTTTGTCCAACTTGTAGCCAGCACTATCTAACTTTAGATGGTGGGGAAGATAAAATAACTACTTTCCAAACCTTTACTCAAGATAATGCCCCTTCAAAGGCCCAAGTCTTTATTAACGACCTTTACTTTGGTGCTGAATTCTATGTTAAGTACTGTTTAAAAGCTAAGAGATTGGTTGTTGGTGACGAGCCTGCACTTCCTTATACTGCAGTTATAACTCCTTCTGTTTCAATTTGGACTGGTTTATACAATGGAGTTGGAACTAACGATTATGCCACCATTTCACAACTTGGAGCCAATGTTTACGAAGATTGTGAATCAGCTACTGGCCCAATTGGTGGAAATGCTTCTCAAGGAACTCTACTTACCACAAACGGTTTCGCTCCATTTAGCGATACTTCAACCACAGCAATTACATACCCTTCTACCACTTTAGAATATTGTGGAGATACAGCGTGTGAGAAAAAACAATGTGTTTGGACACTTAAGTTTACTGAACAAGCTACTTGTTACAGACCAATGAAATGTGTTGATGGAGTATGTACTCCATATGAATCAACAATTCATACAAAATTTGACGCAGCTGTTGACTTCGACTGCGATTCAGGAGCTTGCGCTGACTAGTTAATTTGGTTTTTTAAAGCTAGGCGGGAAGAAAAGTCTTCCCGCCTTTTTCCATTTAAAATGACAAATTGGAAAAAAGGAGATTGAAAGGTGAAAATAAATATAGGGTTAATTTTCTTTACAATTGCCTTGTTAGTCTCTTCAAATATTTTCGCAATACCTCAAAATATCCTCACAAAGGCCATTGAAATTAATTATGATAAAAACGAAACCTTTTATATAGAGCAGGCAAACGCTGCCAATCAAACTGCAGCACTTACTCCACCTAAAGGCCAAACAGAACAATACTTTCTAATTCGCTCAGGGATTAAAATTGCAGGTTCAGAACTTAGAAGATCAAATACATTTTTCGGGGCAATCCCTGAAAGAAGCAGCGGTTGTACGACAGAAAACCTTTATGGACTATCCTTTCCTCCGGGAAATAATCTTATAACTGCTAAAGAAAAAAAGAGATTATTTAATACTTGTATGAAGTTTAAGGTTGAGGATCCCAAAAAAGGGAAATTGATTTATGAACCAAAACAGGAAAATTGTGTAATAGAAAAAATTGATGATTATACTGCCTTAATCTCCACAGGCGATTGTTTTTTTAAAGCGGTTCCTGATCAAATCCTTTACGTAACCTTAAACCCTGACTCAAAATGTAATGACAAAACTTTTTTAGCTCAAAATAATTTCTCACCATCTGAAATTCAGGCGGAATGGACATCTTATTTATATCCCGCCAAAGAAATTGGAGTTATATTTCGCCCCATTGGAGAAGCACAATGGATGAGGAAGCTTTTTATAAATCTAAACGCTGGAGAAGACCTTTTAAAAATTGTTGAAACAACTGTGGATGAACAGACTATTTACAGACCTCAGGTTTTTCCATTCCCTGATTTTTTGCTATCAGATATAACAATAAATAATCTCCAAAATACTCCAGGATCCTATGCAACCCTAAGTTTTTTGATAAATAACTATGGAGCAAAAGGTATTTGCGAGGCAGGAATTTGTTCTAATTATGAAAATTATGATATCCCTTTCGCACCATTTTTAACACTTTATGAAATTGACCCAAAAAAATCCAAAAAAATTGAAATTAGTTCATTTTATATGGGTGATAGAATCCCCGGAAGGTGGAACGGAATTTTTAGTCAACGGATAGCATTTAAAAACTATCTTTTCGAAGTTGGAAAAAAATATTCAATTGAATTAACATTTTTTGACCCTGCCAATAGTTATGAGGAACTGAAAAAAACCTATAAATCCCTTTTGGGGCTTGGAGGAAATCCAATCGGTGGTTTAGGAAGAAACTCAATTGGAACACTTCCAACAATTCGTAGACTTTCTGGATTAGGTAGTATCTCCACTTTTTCAGGGCTTGGCAGCGGTGGTATTTTTATAGATATTCCGGAATTTGCTGATAACCAAATTCCTAGGATTATTGATACAATGGACGACCCTACGTTCCCACCTGAATATTCCATGGTGTGCAACAAAGGGAACTCATTCTGCCAAAAATCAGGCATTAAGGAACACGAAAAACTTATTATCAATTTTGAAGTTAAAGACATAGCACCCAATAAAAAGGTGGATTTTGGGAGTACCGTGGAAGTTAAATTATCTGGGAAACTTCTACCAGAATTTAGTTCGACTTTGGATTTGAATAAAAAACCATCCATAAATTGTGGTGGGATACTTTAATTAAGGAATAAATGTTTATTAAATATTTTGTAAATATTCTAAGGAGAATTTTATGACTAAACTGTTAACCGTAATCGGACTTCTTGGTCTTTTTTCTGGTCGGGTAATGGCCGACAACATTGACGATTTATTTGCTGGAGGGGAAGACAGAGAATTTGAATTTGAAAGATTTTCTGAAGCAAATGTAATGAACGCCATTTCTCATGATGCAGGTATGGCATGCAGAAGAGGCCTTTGCACCCTTACTTCCAACGATACAAGATTTAAAGAATTTTCAATCAATATGAATGGTGGGATGGGAAATAACTCCTCGAATGGATTTGGAGGATATGGTCCAGGAAATAATACTGGATATAATATTTATTTCCCATCAGTAGGTGAAGGAACTGATTATTCAAACATTCCATTTGAAAATCGGTTACATGCAAATATCAATATCCAATTAAAAATTGGATCTTGTTCAAGAACTGTAAAAATCCCACGGGCCTTATTCTATTCAATCAATAGATATATGTATGGCCTTATGAATGAGGATTCCACAACTAGAAGGTCATTTACTCCTGCAGACGAAGCAATGATTCTTTTCTATACAACAATTATGAAAGAGGCCTCTGCCTGTAAATAATTCCAATGATCCTTCCTAAGGGAAATTGTCTTTTAGGAAGGGCCCTGGTTTAAACCTTTAGGGTTTTTATGAAAAAATTTCTTCTTTTCTTGGTTTTAACTTTTTCAATGTTCAACTCCTATGCCCAAGATTGGGTGGGGGCCGAAATCAACGTGCCTTCTGTTGAATTAAATGATCTGCGTTTTACCAATAGGGCAAGATGTGCACTTGATTCAAAAAAACCTACCGATTCCGTTTTTTTACTGGTTCAAAATATGGAAGTGGCCAAAGGAATTTATCGCTTGGCCAAAAATACTGGAAATAGCTCCTCTGAACTTACCAAGATGGGAATCCAGGTATATCGATATGCTGTTATTAACCTAATCAAACACATTCATGAAAAATTGATGAATGGTGAGCTTCCACTTTTGGCTATAGACACAACAGGAAAAAATGTTCCCAAGGCATATGCATCCATAAGCGCCCGATGTAAATCGGATAGCTACTGTAATGATCTAGATGTTTACATGTCCCATATATGGAATGTCTCTAGAACAGCAGGGGATAGTTCAAAAAAGCAAAAACTTTACCAGGCACTTGATAACTTCAATGGCTCCTCTTTTATTTCAAAGAGCGGAAATGGAAATTTAAATTGTTTTTATCTGAAAAAATTCTCTCCCCTCCAAGCACCACTTTATGGATCTATCCCAACTGCTTCGGTCTTTGAACAACTTGCAAAGACCAACATATCTAGTGGCGAATATTTAGGGGATTGCTTTAATATTGATGACCAAAAAGACCTAAAAGTCGCTTCCTACCAATTGGAAATCCCGGATTTTAATTCTAAAAACTGGGATCAAGTCGGATTTGATTATTGGAATTCATTAAAACTTTATTTTTCCTGGGCCTGGAGAAACGCACCTGAATTTGAAAAAATGGGATCTCCCTTCACCGAAATCCTAAGAGGTGTAGCGGTTGAAGAATCGGTTATGATTATCCCCAATGGTTGTAAAAGTATCACTCCGGCAAAATGTGATGGTGAATACGTACAATTAAATGCCATTAGGCAATTTGCCAGGGAGAGCTTTAAAAAAGAGGCGATCAAAACAGACGTTTTGGCCCCCATTCCCAATGGACCTCAGGATGAAATGTTAGGTGATGATACCAGATTTCCTGCGGTAAACAGGGACATTTTGGATATGGCACATTATGAAACTGCCGAAGCCTGGATGGAAAACTTCAGGGATAATTTATCTAAAACTCGCGGAATTATGAAAAGGAAGCTGTTAAAATCCATAAACTTCCTTAATCTTGTCACTACTAAACTCTCGGTTGAGAAGATCCAGGCCGATGTAAATAAAAAATTTGAAAGGATAGGTCTTAAATCTAACGGAGAATTTATTGCTTCCACAACCCTCACCGACCAAGAAAAATTTGATTTAAAAAATGATCTTTATTACCTTTGTGGTGAATTTATCCAAGGCTCACATGATGAATTAAGCTTTATAAAGGGGGATTTGGAAATCCTTAGAAAAACTACCTTGATTGATAATATTGCTTCTCAGATAAGCGTTGCCAAAACTTCTGAGTTTTTTAAGTATTACGAGACCCTTGCCGCGTCCATTCTAAACAAATGTAATAGTTTAGAACAAAAACAGTTTTGGGACGACAATTTTGTTTTGGATAAAAGTGGTTTTTCTCAATGGTACATCGACAAAATTTATGAAGGAAAAGTTGAATCAAAGGCCAAGGAAAAACTTGCAAAATATCTTGTAAGTAATCAACCAATGCTAGCGTTCAAAAGCTATAATACTACAAAAGACCAAAATGAAGTCCTATGTATCGATGGACCTCATTGTGCAAGAAATACCTTAGATTCCATAATTAATTTATATGCCGTCGCCCAATATGCAAATACCTTTTGGTCAATGGACCAAATGATAAAAACTCCTGCGGCCTTTAATCCGTATGCGGAGAGAACAGCATGCAAGGTTTATGATCCATGGTTTAAAACCAAACAGCTACTCTTCAATCTTTTTGTAAATCTAGGACAGGCGGCAATGTCACCTTTTATACCTGGGGCTGGTGTTTTTGCGTCCTTAGATTTACAGCCTGGAAGGGTAGTCTCATTTAAACAATTGATTGAAGAGGGAAAAATCCAATACGACGTTAAGCGTGAAAGGGCATCAATTTTTAGGGGCTTGGTTGCAGATCTAGGCCCTCTTATTGGAGTTCCTTGCCGTGTAAGTATAACCCGTGATTTTGAAAATCCTTACGACTATCTTTCCTTTGCAGGAATCACTGTAGGGGGATGCTATAATAGAAATGAGGGTAATCTCGATGTTTATAGCGCTTCTGATTTCGGTGATCCAAATATTTCAAGAGTAAATGCCTGTGCCAGCTGCACCATAAATTTTGGGACAGTTTCAAGTTCTTTAACCGCCATTGGTAATTTTGTACCCTATGTTGGAGCTGGACTATTTTTATTTGATGGTATGGTGAGGCTTTATAATTCTTTAAAAGACCCGGATAATATACCCCGAACTTGGCAGGCCAATCCCACCTATGTCCTAGATACCTACCGAAGATTTGGAAATATTCCCAAAAGGTGTGTTAAGGAACTAGCTAGGGACCAACAATGCCTTGGAGATTGGACAGAGGAAAAAATTCTTTCAGATCTTAGGGAGGATTTAAAAGTAGTTAATATAAAATCTATTAATCGAAAAACGGCAAGCTCAAATGCGGAAGTAATGATTCATGGATGTGCAAAACCTCTAAAAGTGAAATTATATCCAATAAGGAAAAACCAATTGGAAATTCCTTCAGAGTGTGCAGCCCTTAAAAAGGGTTTAAATGATAAAATGGACGAGGAAAGTGACCAAATATAATTTTTTTCTCCTAATTTTAAATTTAGTTCTGATTGGGTCGGCATTTTCCTTTGAAGTGACCGATCGTTGGAACCATCGTTTTGAAAAGGAAACTTTGATTTCTTGCTCCGAATCTGAATATTTCTGTGATGATCTCTGCAATAAAAAATCCCAATGTATTATCAAGGAAAGGGTTTGTCGGGATTGTGTAGGCTCAACTGTTTACCTAACCCATATCTTCGATCAAATAGGCAGATCAATTGTCCAATCAGAAGAGGCACAAATTGATGATATTTTGGATTTATTAAAATCAGGAAAGTTTAATTCAATAAGTTCAAAATCGGTTTTCAATGTCATGGATGTTGTGGGCGATTCTGATCTTTTAAGAAGATTCAATTCCCTTTGCCCCTCTGATGAATTTAAAAACCCAATAATGGTATTTGAAATCGAGGATATCTCCAGACGACTTGGTCCACCCAAATTTATTGTTTGTAATAAAGGTGAAAATACTAAAATATTCCATGTGGATTTTAGTGGTGGAGTCGAGGTAAATC
>CAYNWL010000007.1:0-167791 GCA_964400895.1 uncultured Bacteriovoracaceae bacterium | reverse complement strand
ATCTTTTAAAATTGAAAGGACTATATTTTCAGGAATTTTAAAAGATCTTGAGATTTCACTAATCTGAGAATCAATATCCTTCAGAGTTAACGGGCCATTAAGAAAAGGTAAAACACCGCCCTGATCAAAAAGGTCCAAAACTAATTCCTTTGGATCTTCTGGAGTATGTAGTTCCAAGAAATTTCTAAGTATAGCCTCAGTCTCTTCCGATGCCTCAAAACCTTCAGAAGCTAATTTCTTGAATTGCGCCAACAATTGGGGGCTTTGATCCTGAGGATAACTCCAATCAATTTTTTTTAGGTCAAGAATTATGAATCTCCGTGCGCCAGTAGGGTCCCTTAGGATTTCATCCACGTTTACAGTGGCCGCAAAACTACACCTAATGGAAATTCTTTGTGCGGACCTTTCATAAGGTTTTCTTACAACCACATGGTCACGAGTGATGATGTCTTTTATAAAAGATGGCTCAACTCGATTGGTGCGATCAAACTCCGAAATGGTAATCAGTAGATGCTCCGAAAGAGAAATATACGTGTCCTTGGAATCTGGAGATATTTGAAGATCTGCCATGAACTGTCCAAAAGCACCAAACATGGATGATAAAAAGGAATCTTTGCCAATTCCCTGAGGACCTTTTAATACCATAATCCGATTTTGAATCTTTGGATTCTCTAAACGCTGAAACATTTTTGCTCCAAAGTCGCAAAAAAGTTCATTAACCTGATTTGAGGAAAAATTTTTACACTCAAGTGCATTAGTGAAATTAGAAATGCGATCAATTCCATCCCATTCTGGAATTTCAACTAGAAACTCAGGGGTAAACTCCTCCGTATACCGAGCCAAATGACTTTTTATCTGGGAATATTTAAGATCCCTATCAATCGCCAATGATTCAAGAATTTCATACCTGCTCTGAACAGGTACCCAAATTCTATTTTGGAACACCATAAGGGCCCTGGTAAGAATATCTCGCTTTACCCCAGGGAGGGCATCTTGGAAAAAATTGCAGAATTCCTCATATGGCAAAAAGTCATCGCCGGACCTTTCCTGATTGGTGGAACTGTCACGATTCGATTCGCCGTAAATTTCAGCATTTTGAACCTTTCTCAAAAGTTCCTCTTCAGGCCACGGAGGCACACACTTAGAATTCCAATCCTTCATTAATGAAAAAGTTTCATCCAAAGTAAGATTAAATTTTTTTATAAGTCGGCAGGCGGTTGTGTAGGTATGAATGTCCCCGGCATTTCCTTCAAAAGCACCTGGAACTTTTTCTAAGTATCGACGCGCCTTAATTACATTTGGTTTTTCAAGAGGGAACCAACCCCAAGAAAAAGTCGGCAACTGATCTCTGGAGACTCTCCAATCTCCTTCCCAAGCATATTGAAAACCCGATTGGTGAAGTGATGGAGGTAAAATGGCATAACCACCATCCCCTCGAATATCAATATCAATTTGCCCTTCTTTAAAATTTAGTTTTGTGGCATTCTTGATCTTGGTATCTCCTCCCGGATGCCGGTAATAAAATTGAATACCTCTCCTAGTGATTACCTTGAGAGGAGTTTCGGGTAAATTTTCTCGGCACCATTTAACGGCTTCATAGGAATCACCATCGACAACCACAACCTCCGAATGGGCCCCTGTCGCCATCCCAATATTTAAATTGTCATGACAGAAATACTTTTCGAGTTCCTCTTTAGACGCGTGCCGAGTTTGGTAGGGTTTCCATTTTATTAATGGTTTTTTGGATTTATATATAACGGGAAAAACAGAATACTTATTAAAATTCAAATCTAAGGCAAGGCTTAATAATTTATTCATTCCTGCCTCCTTTTGAATTATGTCTTTCTAAGATTTCTTTTAGGTCTTTACTGGTTAAATAGGAATCTGCCTGATTAAGGCAATCATTCAGCAGGGCATTTTCTCCTTCTTCACCAGAAAAATTGGTAAATGTTAGAGTGACTTGAGCATGGGGATATTTTTTACTTTTAGACCTAAATTGGGCGCTTTTTGATAAATTTGTTTTTGAATCCATTTGATGTCTCCTGAAATCTGTAGTGATCGTTGTTTTTTAATCGAAATTTCGATAAGATCTAGGGGGTGCCCTCTTCTTATGAATTTCGCAAATTAAAGAGCATGCTTGCAGGCGTGCTCTTTTATCTACCGGAGAAGTTTCCCTCTTGGGTAGCTTTAAATAAATTCATCTCCCCTTAATAGGAGGAGCTTTCCTATCCTCAAATTTCTTTTCTTGAATCCAAGTGAGAAGGCATTCCTTTTCAAAACGAACGATTCTACGGCCAAACCTAAAGAATGGGATTTCTTTTCTATGCACAAGTGAATATAAACTATTAACCTTAATGTTGAGCAAAGTGGCTGTCTCATCATAACTCAGAAACTGCTTTTCCATATCTTCCTCCTTATTAGTATTTCTAGAGGATATATCCCTTGTGGAATAAAATATCCTGCCCCATTTACTATAAAAACTGGGCAGTAAAATATAAATTTAAAATTAAAGGATTTTAAAGTTGGTTAAATCTTGAAAAGTCTTCAGTAAACGCGTTTGTACAAAAGTGGGCATATCTCTGAGTCATTTCCATACTTTTATGGCCCAACACCTTTTGAAGCCGGTAAATGTCTCCGCCTTCCATTAGCCAGTGAGATGCAAATGTATGTCGGAGATCATGAAATCTAATGTATGCTCTTTCTTTCCCACCCCGAAGACTTTTTGGGAAACCCGCATTTTCTAATACACGATGGAAAATTTCTTGAAATATGCGGGCAGATGGCAAAAGCATTGTCCCGGTCGCTGAAGGAAAAACATAATCGCAAAAGGATCTTTTCTTAAACTCAATCAGTAAAGGAAGAAGTACATCTACGATGGGTACGTATCTGATATAGCCACCTTTTGTAATTTTATTGAAACTCTTCCGAACGCAGATAATCCTTTTCTCTAGATCAACATCTTCCCAAAGAAGACCTGCCAATTCTCCAGCTCTTAAACCTGTATAAACAGCTGTAGAATAAAGGCCATGAACTATTGAACCTTCTTTCTCAGCACTTTTTAGAAAGCAGCTAATTTCTTCTTTCGATTTTAGGTATTCATATTTCTCACTCATAAACTCAATCTTAGGTTTTTTTATTTTTGGAACTTCTTCTAACCATTTTAAATCTACGGCCAGGTTAAGCATTGAGGTCAGAAGCGCAAGATGATTAGAAACGGTTTTTTTGCTTAAATGACTTTTACTTTGCTGATACCGGAGACAATATTCCTGGCCAATAGCCATAAGTCTAATTTCTCCAAAGAATGGGAGGAGATGGGCTCTAATAATGCTAGTCAGATCCTTTGGACTCCTCTTTGTATTTACAATACAGTTTAGATAATATTCAGAGAGGTCTTTAAAACATTTCTCTTCATTTATTCTTTGTAATAGTCCTACTTTGACTCTTTGAACAGTAAGCTTCCTTTCCAGGACTAATGTTTCCGCATCTTTTTTTGACGTAAGATAAATGCTTTGACGGGTACCATTTTCATCGGTCCAACGAACTCGAAATTTATTTCCACACTTTTGTACACCGATGCTCTTCCTCATAGGTGATTATAAAAGCCCATAAAGAAAGAAAAAAATCCTGCCCAGTTTTTTGATTATTTAGGCAGTAAAAGAAATTCTTGATTGGCCCAAAATTGGCCCAAGCTTTTCTATTTATCCTCAAAACCGAATGTAAATGATTGGAAATTGGTTGCGGAGGTAGGATTTGAACCTACGACCTTCGGGTTATGAGCCCGACGAGCTACCAGACTGCTCCACCCCGCGATAATTGATTGCGCAATACTAGACCAGGATTATTCCTTTGTATATCAAAAAAAATATTCTTCTCGGCCTTAAATACCTAAAAAAAGCTCTTTTTGAGGTCGAAAATGATGAAACTATGAAAAAAGATAAGCTCCTTTTAGAGATTTCCACCCTAAACTTTAATCCAGCACAAATCAGGGCCCTTAAATCTTTAATTCATGCACTAGAAAAGATTCAAGGAAAATCAGAGCAAGAGGTATTTGAGGGGTCTTCTGAGACCTTTAGGTTGCTGGCCTTTTTAATTAGTGAAACTCGATTCTCACATCAGGCCCTTGAATATGGTCTTGATAATCTAAATGAGTTAGTGCTTAACTCTAGAATCTTTCACCTCGACAACTGATTGATCCCTTTTTTTCTGAGCGTAGGATCTCATCACCGAGTTATAGGTTTCCTTCCGGTATTTTTTAAAACTCTCATCCGCTGCAAGCTTTCTGGCCGAAGTCTTTGGTGACTTGATGGAAATGGATTTTTTTGGTGAAAAATAATCAGATTTTAAATTGAGTCCATTGTAGATATCTCTTTTTGAAAGATAGACATATCTTCCAGGGGCAATTCCGTTAATGGTTAGATTCCCAATGGCCACTCTTCGAAGCTTATCAATAGTTAATCCGTGGGCCTCGCAAATTCTTCGAATCTCCCGATTTTTTCCCTCTGATAACCTAAATTCTATCCAAGTTTTATTTTCCAATTGCTTTATGGGCCTAACCGATAAAGGTTTTAAAAAATCACCATCAACGGTTACCCCTTCTCTTAATTTATAAAGAATTTGAGGGTCAAGGGTTCCAAAAATTTTAACTTCATAAACTTTAACTATTTCATGCCGTGGATGCATAATTGTATTGGCCATTTCTCCATCATTGGTTAGAAGTAATAGGCCCTCGGAAAGATAATCCAATCTACCAACCGGATAAACCCTCTCAGATACTTCCCGTATCAAATCCATTACAGTTTCCCGCCCCTGTGGGTCGGATACCGTGGTTACAAATCCTCTTGGTTTATGGAGAAGAATATATACTTTATTAACGGATCTATGGTCGGCCAAGGCACCATCCACCTCAACGGTATCAGAACCTGGGTTAACTTTAGTACCTAAAAGGGTTACAGTTTCTCCGTTAACTCTAACTCTTCCTTCGGTTATTAATTCTTCAGCTTTTCTTCTTGATGTAATGCCACAGTCGGCGATGTATTTTTGAAGTCGCACTTCCACAAATGAATCCTTTGATCTGGCCTCACGGCAGTTTAAGTGGTTGCCAAATTAGCTGGATAGGGCATTTTAGTCAAGGGCTCAGGACTCATCCTTTAAAAAATCCAGGTCAATATCTAGATCCAAGGCCTCGGCTTGGGCCTTATTTGTAACTTTTTCAAGGTTTTTCTCCCTTTCATCAAGGAGGGATTCGTCGATTTCAAATAGGGCATCAGAGAGAATTTCCGGATTTAGGTCATCCAAAAGGGCCGATAGGGGTTCACCTGTATTTAAATCAATCATCTCAAATTCTTCATCTTTTATTGGAACATTGAATGGACCATCCATTAAATTAGAGATCACTTTTGGATCAATATTTAATTCATTTGGAAGTGGTGAAAGAGATGCTTCCTTATTTTGATTTACCAATTCTTCTCTTAAGACAAATTCCTCCAAAATATCAAAAGCCGTTTTAACTGGAGCATCCTTATTTTCCTGTCTTTTTTTATCCTCATCTTTTAGAGTTTCAATAAAAGGAGTATCCGGGGAAATATTTTTAATTTGTCCAGAAAGTTCATCTAGTTCTGTGATCTCATCAAAGAAAAAATTGGTTTCCTTAGTGGCAAGCCCCTTAATATCTGAAATGGCACCCACTTCATTTTTTAAGGCCAGATCTTTAAGCTCGGACTCAGGTGGAAGCTCATTTAAATCCTTTAGGTTAAAAACTTCCAGAAATTCTTTTGATGTTCCATAGAGGACGGGTTTTCCAAGTTCTTCTGATCTTCCCATTATTTTAATCAATCTCTTATCTAAAAGAGCACGAATTAAATGTGAACTATCCACCCCACGGAGGCGATCTATTTCAGTTCTGGAGACTGGTTGTTTATAAGCAATGGTGGCCAAAACCTCTAAGGCCGCAGGGGTCAAGGTCAGAGCATTTACCTTAAATAGATCTTGAACATATTTTGCGTAGTAGGCCTTGGTTCTAAATTGATATCCTTCTGCCACTTCCTGAATTCTGATCCCGTGGTGGGCATCTTCATATTTGGCCTGCAAAATTCCCAAAGCACCATAAAGTACCCGCAGAGGCATATCTTGATCTATAAGTTCGCGAAGCTTGGCAAGTGAAACTGGCCGATCTGACATAAAAATAATAGTTTCAATTGCGCCACAAAGCCCTGCCTCATCCAGACCGGTTCGTGCACGCCAGAACTCATCTTCTCTTTTTTGGTCATCGAAATATTCCAGGTCAAAAGTGAAACCCTGGCTTGCGGCCAAATTTTCTTGAGCTATTTTTTGAATTAATTCTTCCATAAATCCTCTTTTAATGAATCATCTCTAATTTAGCCTCTTCCACTTCGGCCAAATCCCCTAATACATCTAGGTAAATTGTGGAATAGGGTTCATTTTGAAACAGAGAAATCTTTTTAAGTCTGGCCAACTCTAATAGGCACAGAAAAGTAACTAATATATTTATCCGATCAATATTTTTTCCGTCCAGGGATAACACATGGTTAAAATCGTATTGATTACCGGAAAATAGATTTTCCTTGAAAAGCTTAAGTTTATCAGAAAGTGATATTTTATCACCCTTAATCAATTGGAATTCTCTGGCCGATCTTCTCATCAGATCCATCATGGGCGAAATAAGTTCATCTATTTTAATCGGAGTTAATATAGAGTCGATTATTTCCTTTTTGTTAACCCTTGGTTTGGTAAATACCTCATGACCAAGTTTTGTTCTTTCCCAGAGTTTTTGTCCTAAGGTTTGAAAGCGTTTTAATTCCTCTAATCTTCGAATTAATTCTGCTTTAGAGGTTATATTTAATTTTGAATCTCCAAATTCATCCAGAGACCCAAGATCAGATTCTTCATTCAAAGCGCTATGGGATTTTAAAAGGAGAAGGGTGGCAAGCATGTACAGGTAATCGCCCGCTACATCAAAATTTAAGGCCGCCATTCCATTCAAATATGTCAAATACTGCTGGGTTATGGCCTCCAGATCAAGAGATTTTATATCCATTTCTTGTGCTTCAATTAAATGAAGCAATAAACCCAACGGGCCATCAAATTGGTCAGTTTTAACCTGAATAGTGGTATCTATCATTGGTCAATCTTATAATTTTGAGGTCAAGCAATCAATTTAAAAAATAGGCCGATGGAACCTCTTGCTAACATATAGGCCGGAGAAAGAAGATAGGTCAAAATGGGTGTAAACCAAAGGACAAAAATAAAAAAGATACCAAATCTTTGAAGATCCTCATACTGTCTGGCCTTTTCATAGCTTAAAACCGAGCTTACCATTCGAGAACCATCAAGCGGTGGAAAGGGGATCAAATTAAAAAATGCCAGGATAAAATTGATATAAACCGAAGCTTCAAGCATGGAAGCAAGTGGTGAGTAGAGGTAGAAGGAGCTTGAAACCTGGGTTACCAAAATGGTGTATAAAAGGGCAGATAAAAATCCCAATAAAATATTGGCAAGTGGTCCGGCAAAGCTTATCCAAAACATTCCCTTCCTGTAGTTTTTTATATTTCTTCCACTAATTGGAACCGGATTGGCCCACCCAAACATCATTCCCCCAAGTGCAGCGGCCAAAAGGGGAAAAATAATTGATCCAAAAAGACTAAAATGCACCGCAGGATTTAAGGAAAGTCTCCCCATTCTTTTAGCTGTATCATCGCCAAACTTAAGGGCAAAATAAGCATGAAAGTACTCATGAAGTACTATTCCAAATAAAAGGCCGGGTGCTTGAATACATACTCTTAAAATAAAATCATTCATTAATTGGACTTTTTAACAGAAAAGCGCGTTGGATTCAATGTTTTTTGCACAGCATTTTGAATTCCTATATAATGTATAAATGCTAAGGAAAAAAGTTCAGGTAGTGGTCTTTGACCTGTCCGGTAAATTCCCTAAGGTATTGTTACTTAAGACTAATAAGGCGAGAGGTTCCTTTTGGCAAAATGTTACAGGCTCCCTCAATCCTAAGGAAACTCCCCTAAAAGGTGCTAAAAGAGAGCTGTTCGAGGAAACAGGTATAAAGCCGGATAAGTTATTGGATCTAAATTATTCCTTTAAATACAAGGATTTTTTGGAACATGTATTTGTGGCCATCCTTTTAAAAACTCCCCCAAAAATAAAATTAGATCCCAAAGAACATGATGATTTCAAATGGGAGAGGTTATCCAAAATCACCTCAGAAGATTTTAAATATCTATCAAATTTTGAATCCTTTATCGTGGCCCAGATGAGGATTAAAGAATGAAATTAATTTTTTTTTTCCTAACCCTATCGGCATTTGCTTTTGAGGATTTGGATTTAGGGGTAAAGAAAAAAATAATTTTGCAAAATCCAGATTTCTCTTCCTTGGATAAATTAATTAATGACCAGAAAAAAAATCCACCTCTTAATCCTTTTGAGCTGTATACCCCTCCTCCGGAAGATTTACCAATAGTAAAGTTAATGATCAAAAAAGGAACACCTGCAAAAAAAGGAGAGGTTTGGAAGACAGTTACTAAAGATATTATCGCTTATGGAAAGATGATAAAACAGACCAAAAGATATCAAATTTTTGATTCCAAAAATCAGGTGGCATTCGAAATCGATAAAGAATATGGAATAAACGTCGACGATGCCGTCGACATGGATGCCATCCCAAAAAAATATATTATTGCTGAACAAACAGAGCGAAAAAAACCCTTTGATAAAACTTTAGATCTAACCCACTCTCTTTCATTAAACAAACAAACCATCGACTCCACTTATTTTTCAGAACTTTTTAATACTCCACAAAATACTGCTGATGCCTTAAAACTGGATTATAAACTGTTTCACAAAACTAGTTTCCCAATAGCCTTCGGAATCGTTGGATCATTGGAATATGGTGATTATGCCGGATCTTCTTATTCTTCATTATTTATAGGAGCAGGAATCAAATCTCCCCTAAGAATTTCCGAGGCCCTTCTTTTGGAAGGCCATTTAATTTTTGAACGCTCACTTTTTTTAAAAGTGCATTCAACAGATCTTTCAGAATATAATTTTCAAGGAAATATCGAGGCCATCTATAAGGACCGTTATTTTTTTAATATCTCTTATAGCGAGGGAACCTTGGCCGCAAATGACCAATGGATTCAAGCCACAGCAGGATCAAATAAGGTGTCAAATTTTGGGATTGGGATCGGTATAAAATGGAATTCGGATATAAGACTATGAGGTTTTTACTTCTTTTTTTTACCTGGAATGCTTTGGCGGGGGAGGCCGTGGTAGTAGTTTTGGAGGCCCCCATTTTTAAAGAAGAATCCCAGGAATCCAAAATAATCCAATATGTTAGACTCGGGCAAAAAATCTATATTGATGAAAGAGAATTAAAATCAGATTTTGAAGAAAACTTCCCGGAAAACCTATCACCGGAAATAACCGTTCCATCCACTTCAAAAAAAATTTTTTACCGAACCCTTGATAAAAATGGAAGGGATGCTTTTATTCTGGGAGAACATATCAAAATAATCTATAACGACTTTAGGGAACTTTCGGATAAACTCCCTGAAAAAGATCCGACCGATTATAGAATAGCCGAACCCATCGCAGATAATTTCCCCTTTAATAAAATAAATCAACCAATGATAAATTTGGTTTTTGGTATAGGCCCGCAAAGAAAATTATCTTACCCGTACTCCGATGAAATCATTTACGAGCAATACCAGGTTAGAACCAGTTTTGGGGTAAATTATTTTTGGCCTAAACTTTTAAATCAATCTTTTAGGTGGGGAATAAATGGCGCCTTCTACAATGGAAACAGAAGATTTATGCTTCAAAATGAGACAAAATCCTTTGAACAAGAAGGTATCTTTTCTTTTGGCCCCCAACTTTGGTTTGATGCCATAAGGTCTCCCAAGTTTGAGGCCAGTTATATCCTAGGTTTAAATTTTAATTACAACCGAACTCTTATCACCCAACAACAAATAAGTGGATCCGAAGGTGAAAGGGCCTTTCAGGGAATAGGATTGACTCCACAAGCTTCCATTTACCTATCTGCCTTGGACCTTTTATGGGGAGTGGATTTGCAATTTATTCTCCAGGGGCAGATTATTATCCCTGAAACTCTAAAACCAACCGATCCAAATCCCAATAATGGATCATGGAACTCGGGTAATCAGGATTATATTTCTATTCCATTTGGCGGCACGATCAGTTTTTACCTAGGATTTAACGCAAAGTTATAGCCCCTAAAGATTTTTTGTTTATAAGCGAAAAGCAAAAAAAAATCAGGGGAAAATCATGGCCAATAAAGAAGGAAAAGATTTGTCTAAAGTATTATACCAAAAGCTTGGAAATATTTGGTATATCTTCACCGAAATTGAAGGAAAGGTGATCTTCACGGCCCTTCCAAAGGAAATCAATCCTTTTGAAAATAAAGTTGAAATCTATGAAATTATTGAGAAAGAGAAGGCCAAAATAACCAATATCGCGGCCTAAGTTTTCTCTAGAACCTTCACTGCATTAATGGTATGGCTTAGGGAAAATTACTGGGCCATATTATGTCGCTTTCATTTTATGATTTTAATAGCTTGCATCCCTTAAATTTTAAAGAAGAAATCCTATTAAGATTTAAAGAAATTCTGGATGAGAACTCTTTTATCGAAGGTAAATATAATATCCTTTTTGAACAAGAATTTGCCAAAATGCAAAAGGCCAAACATGCGCTTTTGGTGGCCAATGGAACCGACGCTTTAGAAATTTCTTTAAGTATTTTAGGGATTAAAAAGGGCGATAAAGTGGGAATTCCCGGAATCACTTTTTACGCCACTGCAGAGGCCGTATTAAATGTTGGAGCTACCCCGGTTTTTATTGATGTGGATGATAACGGACTCATGGATCCAAACTCCTTAAAAAGAGTAATGGAAAAACATAATCTCAGTGCAGTTATGCCAGTGCATATTTATGGACTTCCCGCCCCAATCTCTGAACTTAAAAAGGTAGCTGGGAAAATTCCTATTATTGAAGACGCCGCCCAGGCACAAGGAACATTTACCACTGAAGGACCGGTTGGATCTTCAGGAAATTTGGTAACATTTTCCTTTTACCCCACAAAAAATCTAGCGGCATTTGGAGATGCTGGTGCAATTTTAACTGGTGATGATGAATTGGCCCAAAAGATTAAATCATTTAGAAATCACGGAAGGGGATCCGAAATTTTTGGAAGAAATTCCCGTTGCGATCATATGCAGGCGGCAGTGCTTCAATTAAAACTTTGCCGAATTGAAAAACAAAACGAGAATAGAAAAAAACTTGCAGGCCTTTATCACAACGCCCTTAAAGGTTTAGAAATTAAACTTCTTCCGGAAAAATTTTTAAACTTATCTTCCTGGCACCTTTATCCAATAAGATTAAAAAATAAAGAAGAAAGAATTACTCTTGGCGAATATCTAAAATCCAAAGGGATCGCCACTGCTCCATTTTATGAGAGGTCCATGAGTCAGGAACAGGCCCTTATGGGATTTGAAGGCGAAAGAGCAAAGGCAGAAAATTTTGCTGGAACAGTTCTTTGTCTGCCAATTGGACCCTATTTAAAAGAGGAAGATATCAATTTTGTAGCATCTGCTATAGCGGACTTTTTCTAATGGATCACGCCTTACTTAAAGACTTTGTATATACTCATAGAAATCCTTATCATGAAAAGCTTGAGGAATTCTCCAATTTTGTTCTAAGGGACAAAGAAGGAGAAGAACTCCGGGGCACCTGGAATGAAAAAGTATTTAACAGGACCTCAGAGCTTTATGTTGAAATTGGAACAGGTTTCGGGGAATTTATGATGGAGTTTTGTGAAAAAAACCCTTCTGCCAATTTTATAGGTATTGATTATCGATTCAAAAGATCTTTTCAAGTGGCAAAAAAATTGGCCAAACACCCCTTCCAAAACTTCAGGTATTTACGCGCCAAAGGCGAGAGGATAGCTTTTTTATTTGGTGAAAATGAAGTGGATGGCATCTTTTATTTTTTCCCAGATCCTTGGCCCAAAAATCGCCACCAGAAAAAAAGATTATTTCAAAAACCTTTTCTTGATGCAGCCTATTCAATCCTTAAACCTGGCGGCAAAATTTATATCAAGACTGACCACGATGGATATGCGCAATGGATGCTAGACCACCTGGATGATCGATTTGAACTAACTTTTAAAACCTTTGACCTCTGGGATTTATCTGGCCATCATTTCCTAAAAGAGTTCAAAACTAAATTTGAAACCATATTTATAGGCCAGGGAACCAAGATCAAGGCCTTAGAACTTAAATCGAAAAAAAGGATGTAATGGCCCTTTCCGATTTGAAATCCATCATAAAGGAAACCCCGATTTCCCAAATTATAGGAAGTTATATTCCACTTAAAATCAGGGGCAATATAATTGAGGGACTCTGCCCCTTCCACCCTGATCATAATCCTTCATTAAAAGTAAGTGACCAAAAAAAGCTTTTTAATTGTTTTGTCTGTCAAACCGGCGGAGATGCCATTTCGTTTGTTGAAAAATTCAGAGGTATTGAATATATCGATGCCCTAAAAGAAATTTCAGCACTTTTGTCCCTTGATTTTAATTCTTTTGAGGAAAAAAAGAAGATTTCTCCCAGATTGGATATGGCAAAAAAGCTTTTATCCAGAGCAGTCAAAATATTTTTAAAAAGCGAGAACCCGGTTTTCCAGGAATTCCTAAAAAAACGGAATTTGGATAAAGAAACCACGGGAAAATTTCAAATTGGATATGCTCCAGGTAACAATGTTCTCTACAATTACCTTCAAACCATCAAAGACACCAAAGAAAGGGATTTTGCCATCGAAGTTGCGGTGGAAATCGGATTATTAAAAAAAGAACCAAATTATTATGATACCTTTCGCGAGCGGGTGATGTTTCCCATTTGGGATAGGTCTGGAAATGTCTTAGGCTTCACTTCCAGGGCGCTTTTTGATTATCAAAAAGCAAAATATATGAATTCACCTGCTTCCTTAATCTTTGATAAAAAAAATATTCTCTATGGCCTACACCTGGCGATTCCCTCAATCCGGGAAAAAAAATCGGTGATTTTATGTGAAGGAAATATGGACTTGATAGCCCTCCATAAAAATCAATTTGATAATTCTATTGCCATTATGGGTCTTGGGTTGTCGGAAAAATCTATCCTTCTTTTAAAAGATTTGGCAGAAACCTTTTATCTTTCTCTAGACTCTGATGATGCAGGAAGATTGGCATCTGAACGCCTTAATCGTGACTTAATGAACCATGGAATAGTGGCCAAATTTTTGGATTTTTCTCCACTTAAAGACCCAGACGAGTTTCTGAATACCCACGGAGCCTTAAAATTTGCTGCATTGCTTGAAAATGCGCCAACCTATCTAGATTTATCTCTTCAAAAACTAATCCCGGAAAAGATTCCCCAAAATCCGGATAAGAAGCTTCAAATTCTAAATCAGGTATTTGAAAAACTTTCTCCTCTTGGTTCAAACCTATTGGCTTCGGAAAGATTGGCCCAAATGGTTCAAAAAATTGGTTTAAAATCTGGAATGGAACAGATTCAAAAGGCCTACGAAGATTTTCTAAGGCAAAATTCCCACGGTCAAATGTCTTCCCAAACCATAGAAATCCCAAAAAAGAAGGAATATCCAAAGCCCTCACCACAAAAAAACCAAAAAACACTTTTGCGGGGGGAAAAACATTTGATCGCAGAAATTATCCACAATCCCGAGTACTTAATGTCTAACGAGATGCAAAAAATACTTGATTTAATACCCCATTCTGAGGTAAAACCTGTAGTTTTGAAGCTAAAAAACCTCTATATGGAGGTAGATGAAGTTTCCTTCTATAACCATGCGAAGGATTTATTTTATGGGGAGGATATTTCCCTGGCCTTAAAAGAAGCCGCAGGTTTGGCCTTCTTTAGACCAAGATTAATTGAGCTTGATCCTGGAAAAAAAGAAAAAATAAGAGAAAGGGTTTTTAAAGACTTAATAGGTATTCTCAAGGAAGAAAAACTAATTTTAGAGAAAGAAGAATCGAAAGAAAAATTAAAAGAATGTTCTGCCTTAGAAGAAATGAAAACCCTGATGACGAGAATTTTTGAAATAGAAAAAGAACTAGATAGTATAAAATTGCAACGTTAAGGAGAGATCATGTCCATTGTCGACTCCCTTTTGAATTCCAAGGCCTTTGAAAAACTAATAGCTAAAGGAAAAGAACAAAATTTCCTTACCCCCGAAGAAATAAACGATGCTATCCCAGCAAATATTGTAGATGCAATCACAATTGATTCCATCATGCTTAGACTTAAGGCCATGGCCATTCCAATGGCCTTTGAGTCCGAAGATGAGGAAATGGATGCGGGGATAAAATTAGATGGAACGGAAATCATCGAAGAGACCCTATCAAAAGAGGAAAGGGCAGAATTAAAATCCAGCTCCACAGATCCAGTAAAATTATACTTAAAAAGAATGGGTTCCGTTCCTCTCTTAACTAGAGAAGGCGAAGTTGTTATTGCCAAAGAAATTGAAGAGGGCGAAAGAGAAATTATTACCTCTGCCATGAATTCAACCCATGCCCTTAAAGAAGTTATAAAACTTCGTGAAAAAATTGAAACCGCTGAAAACCAGGTTGAATTTGTAAAGGATTTGGTTCGAGGGCTAGATGATGAATCTCCCCTTCCTGAAGTAGAAAATGTTAAAGAAAGAATCCTAAAAGTAGTAACAGAAATTGAAACCATCTTAAAAGAAATTGAAAAAGAAGATGGCACAATGGTGAAATTCAATTCTATTCAAAAGAAAAAATTTGGGGAAATCACCGAGACTATGACAAATCTTACCTTTAACCGTAAGATCATCAATAGCTTTGTGGAGCCTGTTAAGAAATACTATTTGCAATTTAAAGATCTCAATGAACAAGAAGAAAGAATTTTTAAATTCTTCGAAGTTGATACTGCCAAAGAATTTCAAAAGATAAATGATAAAATCCTAGAGGATGATGCCTTTAAAAGAAAATTAACAAAAAAACTCTTCACTACAGATGCCAAAATTGAGCAATTAGTGAGATCTCAAGAAGATATTATAAGAAAAAGAAGAAGACTTTCTGAAACTGCAGGTATGGAGTTTGAAGAGATCGAAAAAGTTTATGACATTATCGTAAAGGGTGAAGAAAAAGCTGATAAGGCAAAATCACAACTAGTTCAGGCAAACCTTCGACTTGTTGTCTCCATCGCCAAAAAATACACTAATAGGGGCCTTCAATTCTTGGATTTGATCCAAGAAGGAAATATAGGTCTTATGAAGGCAGTTGATAAATTTGAATATCGCCGTGGTTATAAATTTTCAACATATGCCACTTGGTGGATCCGTCAGGCCATAACCCGTGCAATTGCTGATCAGGCAAGAACCATCAGGATTCCTGTCCATATGATCGAAACCATCAACAAATTGGTTAGAACCCAAAGACAACTGATCCAAGAATTAGGAAGAGAACCTACACCAGAAGAAATTGCTGATAAAATGGAACTTCCTGTCGATAAAGTTAAAAAGGTTCAAAAAATATCCAAAGAGCCAATTTCTCTTGAAACTCCAATTGGGGAAGAAGAGGATTCAAACCTTGGGGATTTTATTGAGGACAAGAAAATCATCTCCCCTTCGGACGCTATAATGTCCATTACTCTGTCCGAGCAAACCCGTGCGGTATTATCAACCCTCACACCTCGGGAAGAAAAAGTTTTAAGGATGAGATTTGGGATAGGTGAAAAATCCGATCACACCCTAGAAGAAGTGGGCCAGGACTTTTTTGTAACCAGAGAAAGGATCAGACAGATTGAAGCTAAAGCACTTCGAAAACTTCGACATCCTTCTAGGTCCAAACTTTTAAAGGCCTATACGGATAATTCTTAGGTATAATAATACTTTGATGGATAATCCAAATTTTGAAATTCCCTCCGAAATTCTACAGGAGGCAAAAAAATATTTTTCCCTTGCCCAAATTGAGCAAGCGAGAAAACTTCTCTTATTTTCCAAAGTTCACCTAAGTTTTACGAAAGGTTCCCCAGAGACCTATTTCATAGTCACCGGGCTTGTTAATGATTTAAAAAAACATGAGACCAAGGTGGTCTATAAAAAAAGATTGGAAAAAGAAGGACCACTTTCCTCTTTTTGCGATTGTCTTGATTATACTTCCCAAAACCATTGCCCACATGTGGCAGCACTTTATCTTCTTTATTTCCTTTCAAACCAGGAGACTTCCAATCTGCCACCTATGGCCCCTTTTTTAGATTTTACCGCATCAGTGGAAGAATATGGAACCATGATTGGAGGGCCATCGGAACTTAAAACTAAATCCTCAACTTACGGTTCCCTTCAATACCTTCTACATGATAAAAAAATTATTTCTTTTCCTGCTCCCATTCCTTTCAAAGGAAAACTAATTTTAAATATTGAAACGCAAAACAGGGAAATTAAATTACATTTTGGCCATCGGAATACTGAAGGTGAATTGATACCCCAGATATCCCTGTTTGAGGTACTCTATCTCTTCAACTGGAAAACTGGTGAGGCCCTTTATCTTCCTGACCGTATAAAACCTCTTTTAACCAAGATAAAATTATGGGGAAATTCCCCAAATTTAGAGGAATTAATCCAAAATTTACTATTTCACCAAAATGAGGACTTTTTGGAAATAGTTGTGGATGGAGTCCCCTGGGAAACACTCACCCCCAAAAAGACTACCCTTCATTTGGAAATTAATTCTTCAGGCAAAAAAAATCACTGCAAAATCTCCCTCTTTTTTGTAGATGAGGATAAAAGAATTGTTACACCTTCCAAATTTTTAAAATCCTTTACCTTTTCTACACAAGGACTTTTAAGCACCTTTCGGAGAAAAAATCTGGCCTACGATTTTATCCGAGAACTCCACCATCATTTTGGAAATTTAAATACGGATTTTAAACAATCTTTATATGCCTGCTATAAAAGGGAAGAATGGATACGACTTATTGAAAATCTGGATTTAAATCCTGTCACCTTGGTTTATGATAGCGACACAAAAACTTTGGCGGAATTTGATAATAAAATGCAAAAGGATTTTATATCCGGTCTTTATGAGGCATTTGGAGAATTCTTCTTTAGATTTTCAGAATTTGATAGTGAGTCCAAGAAATTTTCCTTTAAGCTTTCCATGGATGGATTATTTGAAGGAATTCCTAAACTCCAAAGAAAATTGGCTGCCTACTCCCCAGTTACCCTCTATGAAAATATGGAAGTGGGTACTTGGAGCTCAAAGATAAAGTTTGAAAGGCAAAAAAGGGATAATCAATGGTTTGAAATAACCTTTTCCTTAACTGATGAAGATGTTGAGGTAATCAAAAACGCCAATCTGCAGACTGGTCTTTCTTTTCAAGGGGACCAACTGGTTATTTTAAATGACCAACAGATTGAAATGCTTAATTTTTTAAAACGTTACCAAGGAATGGGAAATCTTGGAAACCCCGAATCCTTTAAAATTCCTTTTAAACGAATAAGGCTTTTCGAATTATTTGAACTTAAAAAATTGGGATTGGAAGGAATTTTAACTGAAGAGGAAGAGGCCCTCTGTAAAAAACTGGAAAATCTCACCAATATACCTCAATTTACTCTCCCTCCCTCCCTTCAAACTTATGGTAGGCCTTATCAGCTAGTGGGTTACAATTGGCTCAGATTTCTCCATGAAAACAGACTGGGTGCAACCTTAGCAGACGATATGGGGTTAGGAAAAACCCTCCAGGCAATTGGATTTTTGGAATCAATTATCGATAGGGTAAATAGAGTTTTAGTAATTTGCCCAGTTTCCATCCTTTTAAATTGGGAAATGGAGCTTGAGAAATTTTCAAATTTAAAGGGGACAATTTATCATGGAGGATCCAGGGAATTTCCCAAAGATAAAAAGATTATTTTAACCAGTTATGGTGTTTTACGTAGAGAAATCGATGAGGTTCTAAAGGAAGAACACTTTGACGTCATTATTTTCGATGAAGTTCAAACACTTAAAAATGCAAAATCTGTTGGTGCCCTATCAGCAAGAAAACTCAAAGGAGATTTTATGGTCTGCATGACCGGAACTCCCGTGGAGAATGATCTTGCGGAATTTTACAATATTATGGATTTGGCCGTACCCGGAATCTGGGGAGATTTGAAAACTTTAAAAGGGTCAGATCCAAAAGGAAGGACTACGGCAAGAAAAATAGCCGCCCCCTTTATTTTAAGACGAACAAAATCGCAGGTTCTAACTGATCTTCCTCCTAAGGAAGAAAATAATGTTTATCTGACATTTTCCGATGAGGAACGCCAAAAATACCTTTCAGAGTTATTATCCATTCGGAAAAAAATCCAGGATGTTAGTTCAAAAAGAAAATATGGTGAAATTTTATCCGGACTCCTTAAACTAAGGCAGCTTTGTCTTTGGCAAAATGAACAATCCACAAAAATTGATTTTTTGATGGAAAATCTCCATCAAATTTTAGATGAGGGCCACCAAGTTATAGTATTCTCCCAATTTACCACTTATTTGGACATTATTGAGACCGCCGTTCAAAAAAACTCCTGGAAATACTCAAGAGTTGATGGTTCCCAAAATATAAAAAAACGCCAGGAACAGGTTGATCTCTTTCAGGATGGAAAAAACCGTTTATTTTTAATCAGTCTTAAGGCGGCTGGCGTGGGACTTAATCTTACCGCCGCATCCTATGTGTTTTTAATGGATCCATGGTGGAATCCAGCAGTTGAATCCCAGGCAATCGATAGGGCCCATAGAATTGGACAGAGAAATCCTCTAACTGTTTACCGTCCCATTATAAAAGATTCCGTGGAGGAAAAAGTATTGGCACTTCAAGAATCTAAACGTCAACTCTTCCAGGAACTTCTTCCTGATCAAGATGTTTACTTTTCGGGCAAACTTTCAATGCAAGACTTTGAACATTTATTTGAATAAGTCTATGAACTATATAAATCCCTAAATTCCGGATAATATTGTCCAAGGGTTTCAAAAAGAACATCAGTCATTCCCACCCCTTTTAAAATTCGAATGGATAGTTCAACGGAGGTTTTTTTGGTTTCCAAATTTTCTATACGATTAAAGGAGGATGTGGACATTCCCCATTTTTTTGCAATCTGACTTGAACTAAGTCTTGGATGAGCTTTTTTATAATCCTTAATTTTTTCCTGTAAAAATTCATTTAACCCCATAAAATCCTCTCATTTTTTTTGTGCGGGATTTATAAAATATTTTCAATGCTTTTATTAGTAAGATTTCACTTGAAAATTACTCTAATGCTTTGCCAAATATTTTATTATTTCATTTTGATAATTTAAAAATTAGGCTTTTAGACTATGAAAAAATATTACTTATTACTTTTTATTTTATTCTCTCAAATGTCTTTTGGAGAGGTTTTTGTAATCAACAAGGACGGGGAAATTCCTTTTGAAAAGTTTGCTTTAAAAAAGAAATTTAAAAAGGATATTTCCCAGTACCTCCTTTCAACAGAAGATGCACTTAAAAAGGTAGGGGAATCTCCATACCAACTGGCATTAATTGCCGCTGGTCCCTCTATTGCTGGTTCCATCGGAATAGGTCCTTGGCAAATAGGTGGAAATGTTAGTTTCTATGTACTTTTTGTTCATGAAAGGGAAGAACAATGAAAATTTTATTTTTAGTTTTTTTGATTTGCCCCCCATTATTTTCCCATTCCGTTCCGGGTGAATGGATTGGTAAACCAAATCTTAAGGGCGCTGAAGTCGAAGTTGATAGCGCTATAGATGAAATTTTAAACCTTCAAAAAGAATCTCTTGAAGAAGTCTCAAATAAAAAATCCCAGGGAAAATATGCTTTCAAAGGTTTCGTTACCGGTTTTGGAGTATCAACCCAGGGGACCATTGGTATTTTAGGACTTTCAGGAAATTCTTCGGCCAACCTTATATGGGTAAAAAGTAAGATAGATGATATTCCAATGCCTGATGTTAATCCCCTTATTTCAATTTCTCCTGGTACCCCAAAAGAGGAACTTATGGAAAAAATTGAGGATATATCCCAGATGCTGGTTCGGTCCAGAAAAGTAAAAGACGAAGATGCTGTAAAAAAGAATCTTTTTCAAGCTGCCCAAAATTTCCAGGAAACAATGGAAGGAATCGAAGTTAATTTATCTCCTCGTTTTCAAGCAAGTGGATTTGCTGTGGTTTTTGGCATTGGTGCTGGTGGAAAAGTTAGTTTTGGAACTGTTGGTGGAGGGGTAAGCGTGACCCTTCAATGGAAATTTGGAAATAGACCCCTAAAGAAGAAAAATGATTTTGCAAAAAAGATTAATTTGCTTGCCAATATGATGGCAGAAGATATCTCGGTTTCGGCCCAACGATTTGCGGATCTTCCCCAATATAAAATTTCTGAAATTTGGGTTGGAGTTATTTTTAGAGCATCTGGAGTGGTTTCCGTTGCTGCCCTAAATGGCCAGGTGGGCGGATATCTGATTTTTAAACCTAAAGAACAAATTAAATCTGCCCAAAATTTTTCTGATAAGGGGGAAATTCCAATTGGTGACAACCTAAAACTACAAAAGGTAGCAAGAAAAAAGATCCGAAAGGGTCTAGATTTGGCCTTTAGGATTGGTGCAAGGTTTGCAAAAAGGGCAGAAAAACAAAAAGAGAGTAAATGGAAAATTTTTCTAATTACCACTAACTATTCTTTTGGTCTTTCTGGATCTGTCGGTATTGCGACAATTGCTGGGGCACCCACTATGAAAGTAAATTTTATTAATACCAAATTTTAAAGGAAATTTTATGAAACTATTAATAATATTTTTTTCCCTTATCAGTTTTTCCTTTGCAGAAGATGATCTTTCCAAAATCATACAATTTGAAATAAATCGGACTCAGGAAAATTTGGTGGAAACGAGGGTTTTGGACAATACCCTCGATTCATTTTTTATCATTTCCAATTTGGCCATAGGAGTGGAATTTCCCTTTGTGGTAAATCTACAAGTGCTTCCTGTACTTTATTTGAAATGGGTTAAACGGCCCAATTGATTGGGGTTTTACCATGCTTCTCTAGATATTTATTAATTTTAGAAAAATGTCCGGAGCCCAAAAATCCTCTATGAGCTGAAAGAGGTGAAGGGTGAACCGATTTTAAAACTAGATGTTTCTTTTGATCTATGTGTGCGCCCTTTTTTTGGGCATAGGATCCCCAAAGAACAAAAACCAATCCTTCCTTTTCCTTATTTAAAATTTCCACAACCTTATCTGTAAATTCCTCCCAGCCTTTGTTTTGATGGGAGCCGGCCTTGTTGGCCTCAACTGTTAGGGTCGCATTTAAAAGCAAAACTCCTTGCTTTGCCCAATTAATTAGGGATCCATGATTCGGGATAGGAATTTTTAAATCCCGGTTGATCTCTTTATAAATATTTAAAAGTGATGGAGGAATTGCCACACCCTTTTGTACAGAAAAACAAAGGCCATGGGCCTGCCCTTCTCCATGGTAAGGGTCCTGTCCAATGATTACAACTTTAACTTGATCAAAGGAGGTAAAATTGAAGCAAGCAAAGATATTATCCTTTTCCGGGAATATTATTTTTCCCTTTTCAAGCTCATTTTTATGAAATTCGCTTAATTTTTTCATATAAGGTTGGTCAAACTCCCCTTTCAAACGCTTCGACCAGCCCTTTTCAAGTTTTATTGATCCCATAATTATTTACTCACATCCTTCCAAGTTTGAAATATCATCCTTTGGGGGAAATTCAAGGTAATTCCACATTGGGATAAAATCATCCTACCACGATGATTTTTCTTAGTTCTTTTTCATGTCTTTTGAAAACTTCAAAGAGTTTCATTTGGTTTTTTGCCCGGGCCAAATTATGACCTGGGAATTTAACTTTGAAATAAATATCTCCGTTTAAATGGTCTGATAGAAATCTTAAGGCAAGGATATAAGTTATCATTAGGACCCCGTCAAAAAGTGATTCTCTTTCGGATTTGGTTAAAAAAGATGCTCCTGTTAGATATCCCGTTACTATTGCCTTGAAAAATTCCAAATTTATATCAACCTTTGAATCGGATTCTTCTTCGGAAACCGAAGGTGACATGGACCTAACCATATCTCCAAAATCCCAAAGAACTGGATTTTCTGCTATGGTATCCAAATCAATTACACAAAGTCCTTTCCCCGTTTTTCTATCGAAGAGAACATTGGATATTTTTGTATCATGATGGATAATTCTCTTTGGATGATCCAAAAATATTTGCAGATAATTATCAAAGGCCCATTTTATTTCGGGGGTTTTCTCTATAGATTTAAAATCATTTAAGCGGGCATTTAAATCAAATCTCTGTCTCTTAGTAGGTTGAATTCCTTTGAGGTCAAGAAGTTGCCCCTGAAAAGATCCAAATGAATAAGACGCTTCAAAACAATGATTTGCGCTTGGAGGGTGAATAAAACTTTCGCTTTCAGGAATAAAATGCACCACTCTCCAGCAGGAACCATCTTTTAATAAATAATCCGATCCAGAATTAGTTGGATGTAGTTTTAAAAACCTTCTGGGGTCCTTAAGTTTTTTCTCCAAATGGTGTGAGACTTTGGAGAAGTTTTCCATTACCAATTCGGGGAAAGGGAAAACCTTGTTATTAATTCTTTGGAGAACAAAATCTCCTACAAGGTAAGTATCATTTATAAGGCCAGCGCCAAGTGGCCTTGCCTCTTGATTTAGCCCGAATTCTTTTAAGATTTTTTTAATTTCCATAATCCTTGAGGATAAAATCCCTCGTTTTGTAACTTTATTAGGTTATCCTTAACCATTTGATCATCTTCTTTATACGTTACTCCAAACCAATTTTTGGACCCCGGTAAAACGGCAACTTTAAAAATTCCTTGAGAGACAAGATTCCCTACTACCTCTGGAATTAAATACTCGGCCTTTAAATCAGTTCTATTTTTTTCCAGGAATTCAATAAAACCATTTTCCAAAAAGGAAAAAAGTCTTGAATTAAATCCCCAGAAGTTTAGGGAAACTGTGGACCCTTCATTAATGATAACGCCCTCTGCATCGATTTGTCCCTTTTCATTACGGATAATTTTTTTCCTTTCTACAATGGATACTAAGTGTCCAGAATCATCCAGTTCACAGACACCTCTAGATACAGGCCCATGGTCGGAAAGAGTATTTTCAATTTTATATCCAACCATTGAAAAATCATCCGGATTATTCTTTAAAAACTCATACATGGAAATAAATGATTCGCACCCGTAAAAATCGTCGGCATTAATAACTGCAAATGGCCCATTAATTTTTTCTTTGGCCATTAATATGGCATGCCCGGTACCCAAAGGTTTCTCCCTACCCTTTATTGGGGAAATACCTTTAGGGAGTTTGTCTAGCTCTTGAAAAACATATGTAATTTTAATATCCGATGGATATCTATCAGTGAAAATATCTAAAAAGTCCTTTTCGGTTGCCTTTCTAATAATAAAGATAAAATCCCTAAAACCTGCACGGTAGGCATCAAATATTGAATAATCAATTAAGGTTTCACCCTGAGGGCCAAATTTTTTAATTTGTTTTAAACTTCCATAGCGCGATGCCATGCCTGCGGCCATTATGACAAGTGTTGGTTTCATTTATAACTCCGTAGGATTTTTCTACATTAGTTTGCACATCATTAAAATCCCAAAATTTAAATAATGTGGAACAAAAAAGACTCTTAGCGTACAATTATCTTGGAAGTAATAACTTATTGAAATTATGACCTATTTAAAAATATTGTTGGGGTTTACCTTGTTAGGCTTGGGGGCCGAATTTTTGGTCAGAGGTGCTGCAAAAATTGCACGGGGTATAGGTGTTTCTTCTTTAGTGGTAGGCCTCACCATTGTTGCATTTGGAACCAGTCTTCCCGAACTTATGGTAAGTATTAAGGCCGCAATAATTGGTAACTCTGACATTTGTATTGCAAATGTCGTAGGGTCAAATACTTTTAATGTACTTTTTATTTTAGGTATCTGTGCATTGGTTAAACCTCTTGCCGTATCCCATCAATTAATAAAAATCGATGTTCCCGTAATGATTTTTTCATCCATTTTACTTTTTTTATTGGCCTCTGATGGAAAAATTAATTTCCTAGAAGGTTTTATAATGGCTTTTATTCTAGTTAACTACACAGTCATTATTATAAAAAAAAGCAAGAGTGAAGAAGAAAGTCCTATAAAAATAGAAACCAAATATTGGGTAAAAAACCTCTCCCTAATTTTAGGTGGGTTTGTATTATTGGCGTTGGGTGCAGATTATTTGGTAAATGGTGCCATTGAATTGGCCCGATTACTTGGAGTTGATGATGCCGTTATTGGGTTAACCATCGTTGCAGCAGGAACCTCGCTTCCAGAACTTGCTACTTCTTTTGTTGCCACTCTTAAGGGTGAAAGGGATATTGCAATTGGAAATATTATAGGAAGTAATATCTTCAATATTCTTTTTATTTTGGGAGCTTCTTCTATGTTTAGTGCAAAAGGACTAATCGTGTCCCCTGATATATTACATTACGATATTCCAGTAACAATCGGAGTGGCCCTTTTGTGTTATCCAGTTTTTGTCTGGGGAAAAATAATCTCTAGATCGGAAGGGTTTTTATTTTTGGCATCATATGTGGCCTACACAATTTTTCTAATTTTAAAGGCCACCAACTCCCCAATTCTATCCCAATATAAATGGGGCGTGATGTTTATGTTCTTACCCATCTTGATTATAGGTACATTAATTATTAATTATAAAAGGGATTCGGAAAAAGTGTAGAAGGATGCCTTAAGGTTGACCTTTTCAAAGTATTTCTCCCCTACAATTTGGCAAAAATCTTTTACTCGTTCTTTTTTGATAAGACTTACCGTACAGCCACCAAATCCAGCTCCAGTCATCCGGCTTCCAAGTACGTAGGGTTCATTTTGAGCAAGGGTAACCAGAGTATCTAAGGCAAAATTGGTCACCTCATAATCCTTCTTTAAAGATTCATGGGATTCATTCATTAAATTCCCAAAAGTTTTAAAATCCCCATTTGAAAGGGCCAAGGCACCTTTTTTCACCCGTTCCTGTTCAGTGACCACATGATGGGCCCTTTTATAAAGAATGGGATCGGTTATTTTGGAAAGATCCGTGATATTTACATCCACCAAATATTTTTCTGGAAAAAATTTTAAAGCATTTTCACATTGCTCCCGCCGCAAATTAAATTCTGATCCGGATAGTTTTCGTGGAAAATTGGTATTGGAGATAACAAAACAGTATTCATCAGATTTTATTGGAATTTGCTCATAACTTAAATCCTTGCAATTTAACATTAGAGCATGATCATTTTTCCCCAAACTAGAAGCAAATTGATCCATAATTCCGCAGGCCACTCCCACTCCAATATTTTCAGCTTTTTGACAAAGCCTTGCTAACTCGACATCAGAAATCTCAAGATTAAATAGTTCCCTGAGGGCCTTTGCAGTCACAACTTCTATTGAAGCTGATGAGGAAAGTCCCGCGCTTTGGGGTAAATCACCTGAGTAAAAGGCATCAAATCCAAAAGGGAGTTTCCCAATTTGATCAAGAACCGCTTGGGGATAGCGCTTCCATGATTCATCGCCGGTATAATCGTCGGTGTAAAAATTAACCTGATCATCCTCTCTTTTCCTAATTAAAAGATAGGTTCCCATGGCAAGTGGGGCGGGCATTACAAAACCACCGTTATAATCTAGGTGTTCCCCAATAAGATTCACTCTCCCTGGAGCAAAATATTGGTAAATTTTGGCCCCAGGTAGAAAAGATAAGATGGCACTAAGCTTTTTGTTTATATCTATCAAGTAAAACTGCTCCCAAAAGAATAATTCCTCTGACCACATATTGGTAAAAAGGCTCTATATTTAAAAGATTCATGGCATTTTGGACTGTACCCATAATCAAAACACCTACAATAACTCCAGAGATAGTTCCTATCCCCCCAGTGAGTGATACTCCACCCAATACACAGGCCGAAATTACTTCCAATGCAAATCCTTGGGAAGTTGCCGGTTGACCCGAAGTCATTCTGGAGGCCAACACGATTCCAGCAAAAGCGGCCATTGCACCTTGAACAGCAAAAATAGTAATTAATCTTTTATCTACAGGAATGCCCGCAAGCCTGGAAGCTTCTTGATTTCCTCCAATGGCCAAAGTATCCCGCCCAAAAGTGGTTTTGTTTAAAAGAAATCCGAAGACTAAAAAACATAAGGCAGTTATCCAAATTGGAGTGGGAATTCCTAGTAATTGAGAATTTCCAAGCAAATAAAATTTTTCGTTTAAAATTCCTACCGCTTTACCATCAGAGAAAATATAACCCAGCCCTCTTACTATCTGCATGGTGGCAAGTGTAGTAATAAGAGCATTAATTTTAAATTTGGCTATGACTACCCCATTAAAAATCCCCACGATTAATCCCACTAAAATACCTAGAGATATCCCTAAAAATACTGATCCTGTGGAGTTAATTATGACTGCTGCCAAAACACCTGAACAGGCAACAAGAGATTCAATCGATAAATCAAAATGTCCGGCGGCCAATGTAAATAGCATCGTGGTTGCAACCATCCCCACCATTGAAACCGAAAGGGCCAACCCCTTCATATTTATTAGAGAAAAAAAGTTTGGAACAAATACGGATACTCCAATAAAAAGAATTATGAAAACTACCCACATTCCTGCATTGTTAATTAATTTTTTCATTTTCTCTCCCGGGGAATGCCATTTTTATAACTTTGGCTTCTGTAGCATCCTTTCTCTCTAGTTCCCCTGCAATTTTCCCTTCCCTCATAACTAAAATTCGGTCCGATACTCCTAAAACCTCAACCAGATCACCTGAAACGAACATCACTCCAATTCCTTTGGCGGCCAAATCATAAATTAAAGAATAAATTTCTGATTTAGCACCCACATCTATTCCTCTAGTGGGCTCATCAAGTAGCATCACCTTGAGAGAATTTTCATTCCATCGGCCAAAGAGAATCTTCTGCTGATTTCCTCCTGATAGATTAGAAATAATCTGTCTGATGGAAGGGGTTTTTATTTTGAATTTTTTAACTACTTCCTTGGCAATGGACCTTTCTGATCTATTATTGACTAAAAGACCTTTTTTTAACCGTTCTATGATATTTATATTTTCACAAACAGTGGCCTTAGGAATAATCCCCTCTTTTTTCCTGTCCTCTGAAAGATACATTATTCCAGCATTGATTGAATCATGGGGATTTTTAATTTTTACTTGTTTATCATTTAAAAAAATATCGCCAGATTCTTTTTCATAGGCACCGTAAATCAATTTTAAAGATTCAGTTCTACCAGACCCAACCAATCCATAAATTCCCAAAACTTCCCCTTTTTTTAAATTAAGGGAAATATCCACGCCCATTCCCTTTAAATGGCTAACTTTTAAAAGAATTCCATTTAAAGGCCTTTCAATATAGGGATAGATATTTTTTATTTCTCTTCCCACCATTTTGGTGATGAGATCGGATTGGTTGATATTTTTTAAATTATTTATTGTTTCAACATGTTTACCATCCCGTAGGACAGTTACTGAATCGCAGAGAGAGAGAATTTCTTCCATCCGGTGAGAAACATATAAAATGGCATGACCATTTGATTTTAAATCCCTAATTACCCTAAAGAGGTTTTCTACTTCCTTTTCTGATAAAGATGAGGTGGGCTCGTCAAATGCGATTATTTTCGAACCTCGAGATAATGCCTTCGCGATTTCCACCATTTGTTTTTTTGCGATTGAAAGTGCTCCGGTTTTTTCACTTGGATCGATATTTTCTCCAAGGAGATTTAAAATTTCTTTGGCGTCCTTATTCATCTTCTCAAAATCAACTAGTCCAAATTTTTTTGGCATATGGCCTAAATAAAGATTTTCAGCAACGCTCATTTCATCAACCAGGTTTAATTCCTGGTAAATAATTGATATCCCTTTTCCAAAAGCCTCTTCCGTTTTTTGAAAGGATACTTTTTCTCCAGCAATTTCAAGAAAACCCTTATCAGGAATATTTACACCGGAGAGAACTTTTAAAAGGGTGGATTTCCCTGCTCCATTTTCTCCTACCAATGCATGAATAGAACTTTCATTTACTTCAAAGGTAAGATTATCCAGGGCCACCACGCCTGGAAAAGATTTAGAAATATTATTAAACTTTAAATAGCTCACCGGATCCCTTGTTCCTTAAGGATTTCTTCAAAGTTAGCCCTGGTAATTAAAACCCCAGTGGTTCTGGTATCTTTTTGCGGCTCAACTCCATTTTTCACCCAGTGATATAGCATCTCGGTAGTTTTAAAGCCGTGATCTTTTGCGGAAAGTAAAATGGATGCATAGAGGCCGGTTACATTTCTTTTTTCAAATTCAACGACAGCTTCAGAACCATTTATTCCAATTCCAATAACATTTTCTGGTTTAAACCCCCTTCCTTCCATCGCACGGACTGCGCCTAAAACTGCATTATCATTTAGACCCGCAATCAACCATTTTTTAACTTTAGGTTTTTGAGTTAGGAGAATATTGACCGCATCAAAGGAACCTGGAATATCAGAGGTTTTTTGGGCAATTTTGTAAACCTGATTTTGGGGAAAGCCAGATGCAATTAAGGCTTCGGTAGCTCCATCGGTTCTTTCCCTTCCAGTTTGCATTTCATCAAAAGTAACGATAGCAGCGCCTACTTCCTCCAATTTCCATTCCCTTTTTTTCATTTCAGAATAAAGATTGGCCCCAACTGATTTTCCAATTTCTTTTGCGGATATCCCTAGATAAGGAACTTCCACCATAGGTGAGCCATTAGCACTGATGAATTGATCATCAACAGATATCATTTTAAGACCTGCACTATCGGACTTCATCTTAATTGCAGGCCCCAAGCGTACATCAGGAGTGCATATAACAAAACCAGAGGCCCCATTGGCCGCTAGGTTATCTATTGCTGAAAGAACCTTTTCACCATCGGTTGCTGCGATTTTGATTAACTCAAAACCATATTTTTTAGAGGCCTCTTCCGCGAATTTCCATTCAAGTTGAAACCAGGGCTCATCCGGCTGTTTAACTATAAAACCAAGCTTTAATTTTTCGTTATTTGGACCCTTGGAACAAGAAAAAATAAGTACTAGTGAAAGTAGGATTTTAAGCACGGATAACTCCTTTAAGAATGAGGCCATAAAGTGCCTAAAATCTCACATTAAATCAATAGGTATTTATTTAAAATTTCAAGTACTTAGAAACAAAACGGGCATACATAGCTCTTTAAGGGTTCATCAGTAACTAAATCCCCCAACCAATCCTTAAAATATTTTCCCCACACCTCAGTGCTATAAAATTCCTTATAGGGCAAAATACAATGGTCGGAGCCATCGGCCACAAAATAATTAAAATTCTCAGAGTCCATCCGTATTTTGGTTAGGTTAAATCCCATATTTGAGGTCCATTGGCCTGGACTTCCACCCATTAATTTATAAAATTGTTTTTGAATTTGATCCCTTTCGTAATTGAATTGAGAATACCTAATATCAGGATAGAAATCGCTCACTTCCTTATAAAGAGAAATGATGTCTTTATGCCTGGAGGGATCAAGGCCTGGGATCCAATTCGGGATGTTTTTCCATATATCCCAATTTTTAATCGCATGGTTTTGAAAGAAATCCTCAGTAATTACTCCCGCTCCTGAATCGCCAAACTGGTATATTTTTGCTCCTGGATACAAATTCCTAATGTGGGGAGTCCAATAAATAGAACCATAAGATCCTCCTGAACATCCAGAAACTAGAATTTTTTCTGGGTTTTGAAATTTTTCCTGAACATATTTTAATACCGCCTTGACGTTAACAGCTCCCCTGTGGCGGATTTTCATTTTTCCATAATTAAAATCCTTTTCACCAACAAAAATATCACCGGTGCATGGTGGAACTACTATATGAAGCCAACCTCTTAATGGGTTTTGAGGATTATCCTTGTCATATATTCCATTTAAATTTTGTTCTGCATCCTTCCTAAATGCAGCTATGGAATCGGTAAAAGTAATAGATCCCTTTTTACAGGTCTCCTTATCCCAACAAGCACCGCCTCCTACAAAATCAATAATTATTTTCCGGTCATCACCCGGGTGGATAAAAAAGGAAAATGGCGTTCCTCTGGCACAGGAGGTATCACCTCCTGGTTTAATTTCGGTCCAATCCTCAACACCTGCAGCAAAAACTTTAGTAATTAATAAAAAGAATATTAGTTTCATAATGGCCATCCCTTCGGATGAAGGGATTGGCCAAATTTAATTTATCGACGATAGTTTCTTGTTACTTGGGGTCTACCACATCGCTCATAGGGGCCAATTTGTCTCTGACATGCCCTTAATGCTTTCTGGCAAGCTTCTCTTGGGCTATCCCCTTGTTTGGTAATGATGGATCTTCCATTTCTTCCACCAATAATGGGTACCTTACAGACAATCTGATTAACCCTATGACCGTTAATAACATCCCAATCATCATAGCCATCATCATTATAATTCCCATATCCACCTCCATCATCATATCCGTAGTCGTCATATCCATAGTCAAAATCCCCAAATCCCTCTTCCCTATCTATTTCAAAGCAAACCATCCTAGTTTCCCTCTCACATTGCAATCTAGCTTCCTGACAGGCCTCATCGCCTGTAAAACCAACTCCCCTAAAGCGTTGACTGTTGTGATTTCCCACCACGCAAGTGGCCTCATGGTCGGCAAAAACTGAAAAACTAAGAAGTGCTAAAACTAAAAATTTCATAAATTTCTCCTTTTGCAAAAGTTGGGAATTAATTCCCTAACTCCTTTTTAGCAGGCCTTATGCCAAAAATACGGGGTCAAAAGGATCCTGAATAATTTGATCAAAATCTAATAAAATATTGTAGTTACCCTTATTACGATTGAAATTATGTATATAAATTTCACATGAAACAGTGAATTAAATTGATTCAATTTTAGTTATCCCTTAAATAACCTGTCTAATTAAATTTTAGGAGAAAACGTGAATCCAGTTAATGAATTTTACCAAGAACTAGGAAAAATCCTTTCCCCTTATAAAGACGATCTTCAAGATTTGTCTGAAAAAACCAACGTTTCCAAAGTAACTCTTTGGAGATGGATAAACGCAATCAATACAAATTATCCAGATGCTGACCGACTTTACAGAGTTCTAGCTGTAATCTCAGGACTTTCAAAAAGGTTGGAAATAGCAGAATACTTTGGTGGAAAAATCGAATCTACCCTAAAAAATATTATTTCAATTGGATTTACCCAAATCAACTTTCCAATAATTGAAAAAAACCATCCAACTGAATTTTTACCCGATTTTTATTCAAGGGTTATCTATTATATTACTTCCACGGAACGAGGAGCTTCAGAGAAGGAACTTATTAATATAATTGGAAACCTTATAATTAAAAAATCAGAAATCCCACAAACAGATATAACTCAGGAAATAATTGATGCCCATGGGATAATAGCAAAGAAAAAAATCGAATATCTTGTTCAAAAAGAATTAGTCTACAAGAAAGACGATAAATACCATAGTTTTCAAAAAGATTTCCAGGTTCCCACCGATTTTAACATTGAATTTTCATCCCATTTAATTAAGGAAACTTTTAAAAAAGATGAAATAGATAATGGAATAGGCTTTCTTGGCCATTATGTTGAGTCAATACCTTTATCTGTGGCCCAACAAATTAGGTCTAAATCAAACGCATTTTATAAGGAATGCTTGGAGTTGATGATAAAAAACAAAGATCCAAATGGAATTCCTTTTAGCTTTATTAGTTTTACCGAATCCTTATGGTTTGATCAAATAAAATTCTTAGATTTTCAGGAGGCACAATAATGAAAAATATTATAACTTTGGGAATTATTTTAATTTCCATTTCAAAAGTATCTGCCGAAAGTCATTTCCCAGTTTCAACCAAATCTATTTCTGGTGAAACTGAAATTACTTTTTCCTCCAATGATAAGAGGCCATTTATTGGCACTTTTATTGGTTCTCTTCCCCCTGCTATTGAGGAATTTGAAAACAGGGTAAAAAGAGAAAAAATGGAATCTTTTGGTGGTGGTGGTGCCAATTAAATTCTAAGGTTAATTGGCAGTACTTTGACCTTTCACATTTTTTAAAAAATTAATTTTCTAGATTGATCTAGCAAATTTAATTTCCTTTTTAAATTCAAAAATTAGATACTTCTAAAATTGTAAAAAGCACCTCGTTTGTCTAGAAGGTCCTTGGGATTTCCTTGTTCAATGACCCTTCCTTTGTCCAAAACGATAATCTTGTGGCAATTTTTAAGCGTCTCCAATCTATGGGCTATTATCAAGATGGTGGTATCTCTCATCTCTTCAAAAATGGCCTTCTGAATGATGTTTTCACAGTCCTGATCGATGTTTGCAGTGGCCTCGTCAAGAATCAAGATGGCAGGTTTTTTAAGGAAGATTCGGGTTAGAGATATCAACTGACGTTCACCTGCTGAGAGATTAGAGCCTCCGTCTAATACTTCAGAATCGAAGTTAAGCCCATTTTTGGCCATCACTTTAGACAGCCCACTTTTTTGGCATGCGATTTCAATTTCAGATAGAGTCACTTCTTCTTTTAAAGTGATATTGTCCTTAAGTGATCCTCTAAATAAAACAACATCTTGTGAAACCATACCAATTTGAGAACGTAAATAATCGCGTTTTATTTTTTCGATTTCTATTCCATCAAATTTGATTTTTCCTTTTTGGAAGGGGTAGAGACGGCACAGAAGAGATACAATTGAAGTTTTTCCTGATCCGGTTCTTCCAACCAGGCCAACTTTTTCCCCCGGAGTAATATTAAAACTAATATTGTTTAAAACCCATTCGTTGGGAGAATAATAAAGAGAAACATCATCAAAAGAAATGGAACCGCCAAATTTTGGAGCAAGGTCCCCATCTTTCCCAATGGAAATGTCCTCAGTTTCTGCTGACAAGAAGTTAACTACCCTTTCTGTATAGCTAAAGGATTGTTGGATAACCAGAATTTCTCGGGAAAGGTTTAAAAGAGGTGAAATAAATCGCTCACAAGTTCGGATAAAGGCCATAAAAATTCCAATTTCCATGGTGCCCTTTAAAACAGAATTCCCTCCAAAATAGATTAAACAAAGAACTGGAATATAAATTAGAAATGAAATCGCAGGCTGGGACCAAGAATATAAAAAATTCGCTTCAAGTGTTGCTGTTTTATTGGCATCAACCGATTCCTTATATTTTCCGCTAGACCAAGATTCCAGACCAAAAACCCTTATCACTTCTAATCCATCTAAAAATTCTGAAAGGCGTGAATTTGTAGCCGCTGAAGTTACTGCCATATTTCTGGTCACAGCTTTAACCATTCCACGAGTAAAATAGATAAATAGAATTCCGGGAATTAAAGAAAAGATCAAGAGTAAGGCCAACTTAAAATCCAATACCAACATTGAAATAAAGGAGGTTATGATCAGGAAAATCGCTTGAAGCACTTTCCCTAAGGATCCGGTAAAAAAATCCTCAATACCTTCCACATCATGAGTTAAACGGGTGATTATTCTTCCTTTAGGCTGGCGATCAAAGAAGCTTTGTGGAAGTTTTTGTAAATGGTCAAAAAGTTTTTTTCTAATTTCTAAAATCACAAGAGAGGAATATTTTGAAATGGTTCTTCTACCCAAATAAGAAAAGGCAATTGCTGAAAGTTCAAACAGTAATATTATCCCTGCAAAAAAATAGGATTTTTCATAATCACCATCTTTTAATTTTTGAACCAGGTTTCCAGCATATCGAGAGGATAATATATAAAATCCGCTGGCCGAAAAAATTAAAGAAAGGGAAAATAGATAAGGGAGCATTTGGGCCTTTGCAAATCTTAAAAGAGCAAAAGTCGATCTCATATCGCTTAGGGCGAATTTTTTTATTTTTGATTCATCTTGCTCTAAATAAGTACTCATAACTCAATAATCTTATGGCAATACTTTAAGGTTGATTCCCTATGGGCAACCCAAATTAAAGTAGTGTCCGCCAATTCCTTATCTATATTTTTTAAAATTTTCTCCTCTGTAACGGTGTCTACAGCAGACAAACAATCATCTAAAAGGAGAAAATCTGGTCTTCTGGCCAATGCACGTGCCAGGGTCATCCTTTGTTTTTGCCCGCCTGAAAGATTTATTCCCCATTCCCCTAAATCCGTATCCAGGCCGTTTTTAAATTGCAATACATCGGTTTTAAGATCTGCAAGCTCTAAGTAATGCCAAATTTCTTCATCAGTAAGTTGCCGATCCATTGAAATATTTTGTCTAAGAGGCCCGGAAAATAAAAATGGTCTCTGTGGAACAACGGTTATTCCCTTTCTTAGTTCGCTATGTGGGTAATCGGAGAAGTTTTTTCCATAGAATTTTATTTCGCCTCCATGGGATCTTTCAAATCCTCCTAGAAGTTTAATCAGAGTTGTTTTCCCCGATCCTATTGGTCCTCTGATGCCTAAACGCTCACCTCTTTTTAAAGAAACATTAAAATCCTGGATTATACTTGCATAACTTAAATTATTTACTTCCAAGATAATTTCATTTTTGGAAACTGTACCACCTGAACTTAAAAGGGAGTTATCTTGGTTATGAGAATAAATGGAATTTAGCCTTTTAAGGCTGGTTACTCCTTTTCTCCATTCAGATATTATAAATCCAAATTCACCCAGTGGATCTTGAAGAAGGACAATTAGGCCTTGCATGGCCACAAAATCACCTACTGTCATTTGGCCTTTCATGGTTAGCCCAATACCCATAATGAAAAGAACCATATAGGAAAAAAAAGAGGTTCCACCCATTACCGGAATATATAAAAGAGATACAAAAACGGCCTTTAACCTTTTAAGTCGATATTCATCTGCAGATTGGGTCAATCTCTTTACCCAAACAGATCCGGTTTGGGTTATTTTTTGAAGCCTAATGGAACTTACAGATTGAACTACCATATCATCAAAACTAGATAAGGCCTCTTGAGCAACCTCATAGTTTCTCATTTCTTTGGCATTTAATTTTTTCATCAACAAAGGCAGAACCAAAATTACGCCTAGAGAAGCGAAGGTAAGGGAAATATTGATTGAGAGCATGGCCCAAAGACAAAATATTACTAAAAATAGCAGGTCTACGATCGCAATAATGGTCATGCCAAAAATCATTCTGGCAGAAGTGACATCCGAGTTGGAACTATTCATCAAAATCCCTTTAGAGAATTTTTTTTCCAAATCGGAAAATTTAAAATAAAGGACATTTTCCCATATTTTTCTTCTAAGAACAGCGGCACTATAATGGGTTTGGCGACCTAGAGTGATTCTCCATCCATATCTTCCTAAAGTAAGAAAAATCCGAACAGTTAATAAAAAGAAAAATAAATGTAAAAATGCTTTGGGACCATTAAACCAAGGTATACCCTTACCTGAAAACAGATCAATTAAATAACCATAGGTTCTGGTCGTTAATACTTGGCAAATATTGGTAAGGATTACGGTAAAAATACCCACCAAATAAAAAGGCCATCTGGTCTTAACGAAATCTTTCCAAATTTTAAGAGAATCAGACATTAGGATAATCCAGATAATAACCAAGTTGACGCAATAAAAAAACAATTTTTAGGCTTTGTCACCCCTTATTTCTAAAACATAACCCATTGAAATTATTAAAGGTTATACCTTTTTTCCCAGGGCATTGATACGGAAAGGAAAATTCTATAATTTATATGTCTGTGAAAAAAGCATTTTTAATTATTACCGGGTTAATTTTAATCACTTTGATTTATCAATTGGCCACCTTCCCTTGGTCTGATGTTAAAAAATTGGCCAATGGTTATATCAAGGTCACACCTAAATCCGAATTTAGTAAAGATGAAATCAAAGCGGATTATTTCATAGTCTCCAAAAAACCCTCAGGCTATGTTCCCCTAAGTCAAATTTCTCCCCATTTAAGAAGATCAATCCTTTTGGCAGAAGATTACACATTTTATAAACACAATGGAATTGATGTGGAGGCCATAAAAATGGCCTTAGAGGATTGGTGGGAAGAAGGTGGAAGGCTTCGAGGTGCATCCACCATCACCCAACAAGTGGCAAAAAATCTTTTCCTTTCCCGTAAGAGATCTATCTTTAGAAAAGCAAAGGAAATCTGTATCGCCTTATATATGGAACATTATGTTTCAAAAGGGAAGATTTTGGAGATCTACTTAAATATTGTGGAATTTGGCCCTAAACTCTATGGAGTATCCAATGCGTCCTCGGTTTATTTTCACAAAGGCGCAGGAGCTCTCACTGCCAGAGAAGCATCCTTCCTTTCTATATTACTTCCCAATCCAAAAAAATATTCTCTTTCTTTTAGTAGGGGGACTATGAGCAAGTTTACCCGAAGATCGGTTAACTCACTCTTAAGAAGACTATATCAAACTGGACATCTAAGTTTTGAAAATTATTTAAATGAGCTCTACTCCACATTTTGGTGGGAGCGAGGCTAAGGAACAGGATTTTTTAAATTTACCCAATTAAAATCCCTATACCTAAATTTTAGGATATTATTTTTAAACCACTCTTTAGGGTAAGAGCCAAAAATCCCCGACCTCTCAGCAAAATCCATAAAAAGGTATTGAACTTCAGGAAAATGTTCCTGGCAATTTAATTTTAGCACCATCATATTGGCCTTAAAGAAGCTTGAAGTTTGATCAGTTCGGCATGATTTAGAATCTTCGATTGAGGTTTTTACCACAACCTCATTTATGGCATAAACCTGATAATCATCCGGAAAATTTTCATAACCATTTATAAAATTTATTCCCATATAATCTTCCAAGGCGGGGCGAGGATTATCTTCCCCGTCAACTTTAACCGCCATGCATTTTTTCATGGGATCAGTGTAACAAGGAGCTAAAACTATTTTGGCAGGAACCATTATAATTTGGGAAATTTTATAGTTTATAGGAGGAAAAGTTACCGTGGATCCCAAAGGCTGCTCCTTTATAGAAAAATTTAATTGATAATCAGAAGGTAGTGGTTCTCCTAAATTACTATGGTCGGTAAGAGCATGGGAGGCCCTGGCGAAACCATTTTCTTTTAATTCCTGGTAATAATTGGTTACCAATGGATCAGAACAATCCTCGGTTACTTTAAAACCGTTTTCAATGCAGTTGTTAGTTCTAGATTTATTAACTCTCCAGGAATTTCGATCCTTGGGCTCTGCCCCCCAGTCAATCCCATAATAAGTGAAGATTGCATTTCCGGATCCGGCCAACCTTAAACCCATTTCGTTTACCGGTGTAATGTTTGGATTAAAAATCATGCCCCTAAAGGTTAAAGAAAAACTTTTTTCTAAAGTGGATATAGGGAGGCCATCAACCTGTTGGTAATTTGAAACGATATTTCCATCGGTTTGATTTTCTGTCTCCGCATAATGGACCAGATTATTAACGGAATCAAAGGTGAAGGTTGAATTTGAGGTTGTGTTTTGAACACTCAATTGATTACCTGAAACAGCGCTTGGTGCGATTTTTATATCCACTAGATATGGAGAAAAAGAATAATTGGTGATGGTTTCATCTACTTGGCGGGTGGTCATATTTAAGAATTGAAACCCAATTAAATCATAAGTTAAATTTTGAAACCAATTGCCGATCACCACTTTTGAAGAAAAGCCAGTCAGCTGTCTTTCCAGTGGGATGGGTTCAAATGAATTAATGGATCCAGAAACCACGCTATAAAGAGCTTTTTTGGCATTTTCAATTTGCAAATCATTTGGGAAATCTTCAGTCCCAAAAGAATTTATAAAATTTAAAAATGAACTGGCCACCTTGGAAAGATTAGTGAGATTTGAATAATAGGCATCTGATGTAATTACTTTACCGTAAATATAAGAAGCATCATTAAATAGATCCTGAAGGTTACCATCATTAAAGGTGTCTACTGTACCTGATGCAGAGATATCAGAGGGCCTAAGTTCAAAACCCTTCATGCTGGCCAGTAATCCTGAAGCAATAGTCATCGAGGCCCTTAAAAGGTTTGGATCGGTCATGGGGTTCTGATAAATTTGCTCCGGAGTAATTATTATACCTACACTTTCCAACAAACCAACTACCTGGTCTTCAGTAAAACCATTAACAATCATGGTGGTTAGGGGGTTTAAAACTATTCCCGAAGCACCATTACTTATTCCCTTTAATTTTCCATTGTAATTAAAACCATCCATTACACCTTGAGTTAATTGAATGATTTTTCCCCCAGCGGGAATTACCGAAGAAAAGGAGAAGTTTCCATTGCTATCGGTGGTAGATGAAATAAGCTCACCCTGATCCCAAATCCCATTATTATTTTGATCATAAAAGAAATTGGCCTCTACTATATAGGGATCAGCTGCTACAACTCCCATGGTAGTTGCTCCACTGCTAGATGATCCAGTGTTATCGTTCCCACAAGAAAATAATAATAAAATTAAAGGAAGAAATTTAACCATAAAACACCTCAGTACCATTTCGAATCTTTAATAAAAAAATAAATTAGCCCTATGCACTCAACTACTAGTGTTAATTAAAATTCTTCTTATCCCGGTCCTTTAGGTTTATAAAAATATAATGCAGATTTGGCAGCGATTCTTAAAATTTAAAGGCTTTTTAGGAAAAAGGGTTTTTACTCTACTACTTTTATCCATTGCCACTGGACTATTTTGGTTTGGTATTGAGGCCGCCTTTATCTATGTTCTACAAGGATTTATCTTTTCTTTAAAAATTACGCCAAAGGAAAATTTATTTTTACCAGAATGGTATCCGACTTCTCTAAGGTGGACGTCGGTTATCTTGGTGGTTTATGGATTATTTAGGGCCACGGGGAGATTTTTCTTATCCCATATAAGTAACTTAACCCAGCAGGCATTTCTGCGAACACAAAGGGAAAGACTTCTCCATTATATGTTTCATAACTATAGCAAAATTTCCCCAAGTGAAGGGATTTCCATTTTCACCGATGTCATAACCCAATCAGGGACCTTTGTTTTTCATTGCTGCCAGTTGGTGATTGTTTTAACCACCGCATTTTTTCTGGCGTTAATGGGACTAAAGCTTGCCTTTTGGGAGATGCTAACCGGTATAATATTTTTAGCAGCCCTTTTATATCCCATAAAAATTCTTTCAAGAAAAATTGGTAACTATGGAAATGAAATCACCAAACAATGGGAAAAAACCAATAAGAGTCTTTTATTTTCTTTTAAAAATTTCTTTTTTATTGAACTACATGGATTGGTAGATCAGGAAGTAAAAAAGGGAAGTGATTCCTTAACTTCATATGAGGATAACTTTAAAAAATATTCTCTCTTGGCCAGTTTTAATGGGGCCCTTCCTCAATTTGCAGGAATTTTTTTGGTAAGCTTGCTGACCCTATTAGGTATTCATTTTTTTAAGACCCCAGGGATAAAATTAATCTCTTTTTTCTATTTATTTATCAGGATGACCCAGGCAGCATCGGATTCTTCAATGACCCTTTCCTATTTGAGATTAAGCCTTCCAGGATTTAAAAAATTATATTCTTGGCATGAAAAGGCCATGGAGTTTTCCTCCCGTGGAAAAAAATTGGGCAGAAAATTTGATTTTGATAAAATTGAAATCGATGTGAAAAATTTAAATTTTTCCTATGATAGAAAACCGGTGATCTCCAATTTGTCCTTTTCCATCAAAAAAGGAGAACCACTTTTAATTAAAGGGCCATCTGGTGCAGGAAAATCCACTCTTTTATCACTTTTAACCGGAATATTAACTCCAAGTTCTGGTGAAATTAAATTTAACGGGATTAATTTAGGGGATATTGAAAATCTACATAACTACATTGGTTATGTTGGTCCAGAACCTTATTTATTTGAAGGTACGGTAAGGGAAAATCTATGCTATGGAAACACCAACGAAATCGCCGATAAAACCATATGGGAGGCCCTAAAATTAGTCCATCTGGAATCCACGATTTTAAACTTTAAAAACAAATTAGATGAAGTCCTCCATGAATACACCCAGCTCTCTACTGGTCAAAAACAAAGATTGGCCATGGGGCGGGCACTGCTTAGAAATCCCAAATTTTTAATTTTGGATGAGGCCACTGCCAATTTAGATCCCCAAACGGAATTGGGAATTATTCAAACCCTTGAAGAAATTAAAAAAGAGTTATCTCTTGTGATTATCAGCCACAAAGATAATTTTGATAATTTGGCAGGCAAGCGTTTAGATCTTAACCTAATTAATCGGCCATAAAATTATTGCCGGCCCATCTATTAATTGGGTTATGATTGATTGGGGGTTTTTATGAAAAATTTAATTCTAATTTTTTTATTTTCTTTTCCAGTATTTGCCATCGACACATTTTTAGATTTTTGTAATCGGGGAAATTTGCCCGATCCATTGGCCGAAAGTGTAGGTTTTTTAAAATTAATCGGGATGGGACCACAAGTTGAAACGAATGCTGTTCCTTTTATGAAAATCACCATGATGGATGGAACTTTTCTGAAAGAAGTTAGACCCCTAAGAAGAAGAAATGCATCAAAAAATTGGGAGGTTAATCGAGTCGAAGTAATCTATGATGGAAAAAAACCTCAGCTTAGAAGAGAGTTATTTAAACTCGACCCTAGATATTATTCTGGAATGGATGTTTCCAAATTTACAAAAACCCTAATCATGGAAGGAAATAACAAAAGAAATTGTAGCCAAATTTTCAACAAGCTAAGGGACTCACAAGGTATCCAACTTAATACTGAGATGCGTTTAAATAATGGTGGTAAAAAATGGGTTTACACGGTTCCAACGTTGGCCCCAATAGTAGGACTAGATAATTTGGAATATTTAGTTGTGGTTCCACCTGCTAATAAAAATTTTGGTACGTCGGAAATTTCTGACTTAGGTCCTCTCTCCACTCTAAAAAATTTAATGTGGTTAGATCTTCGTTCTTCAAAAGTAAGAGATATCTCCCCTCTTATGGGACTTTTCAATCTTGAATATTTGGACTTAGGTGATAACGGAATAGGAAGAATTCCCAACCTTTCAAAAATGGTGGGGTTAAGAAAATTAGAACTAGGTCATAATATGCTTTTGGATACGGCCTTTATTGCTGGCATGGAAAATCTAAGGCTTTTAAATGTCTCTTATAACAGAATCCAAAATATTAAGGGAGTGGAAACTTTAAAAAATCTAAATTCCCTAATCATATCCGAAAATGGTCAACTCTATGATATCTCGCCTGCCCAAAATCTTCGTTCATTGACGTACCTCTCAATAAAAAAGACATCAGCAAAATGGACAGGAGGGCAATCTCCTAATATATTTGTTTCCCAATAAAATCTGTTGGGCCAGCTTATAAAGAACTGGCCCTTTTTTTCCGAAAAAGTGAGTTATGAAGGACCATTTGGCGGATTTTTCTCAAATCTTTATGGGAGCAATGTCCCAAGAGATGATCGATTCCTTTAAAAGAAAGGAATTAGATTCATTCTTAAAGGATAGATTTGATTTTTTTAAAGAAGGACTTAAAAAAGGTGGTGACTTCAGATTATCCGTCCTGCCTAAAGATCAAAAAATAGTTCTTGATTGGGCCTATCCCGATGCTGTCTACTCCATGGACTCCATTGAAAATATCATAAAGCAAATGGGGGCCAGAGTTTACCGACGAGTCTTTAGATCCATTGGTGTAAAAACAGTTAATGGAGAAATTGAATCCATATATCCTGCCCATGGAAAGGAAAAAAGACATGTCATCATCTATATGGAACTTCATTCCTTTAGAGAAAAGGGAATGGTCGAGGAACTTTCAGAAAGGCTAAGGGTTAATGCCCAAGGAATGTCCCGCGCAATCCAAGATTCTCCTAAAATGATTGAGGTTTTAAAAAGTTTAATTCCTCAAATTAAACAATCTGAAAATTTAAAACCTGAAGAAATTTCTGAATGGGTGGATTTTGCAACATGGATAGAGAATAACTTTTTCTTTATGGGATATCGCGCCTTCAAAGGTGATCAAGATGTTCCTGAATCAGGACTTGGAGTTTTATCCAAATCCTTTGGAGAAGAATTTTCTAAAAATATTATTGATGGTCTTGCCTTTGAGGTTTTTAAGAGCAAAGAAATTCCTGATGCTTGTTACTTTGGAAATATCAGGGCAGTAAACCCTGTTAGAAAATCCCAGGGTCTGATGAGAATATGCATCAGAACCAACCATGAAATTGAACATAACTTTTTAGGTTTTGTAAGGTCAGTAGCACTCAATGAAAATATTTTAGATATACCAGTTCTTAGGGCCAGAATAAAAACCCTTTTTGATCGTCTCCATATTGTCTGGGAATCCTATAGTTTTAATAAAGTTTTAAAAATATTATCCCTAATCCCTAAAACGGATCTTTTTAAAACCTCCGTTGAAGAATTGGAGGCGCTGGCCCAAACTCTTCTTAGAATTAATCTACCTAACCAGGTAAATTGCATCCTCCACCAACAAAAAATAAAAGGTAGATTTTCTCTTTATATCTTAATTCCAAAAGATCGTTATGATGTGGAAAATTATCAAAAAATTATTAGACTCGTAGGAATCCATTTTCCATCCTCACCTATTTTAGAAGTAGCAGAGGCCAAGGGTTCAGATCCAGCACTTCTTCATTTTCATTTTGAAGGATCTAGTGATCAAATCAATTTATCTTCTCTATCACATGAAATTTCAGAATTGGTTAAACCTTGGAGTGAGGCCTTTGAAGGATTTTTAATCGAAGAATTTGGGGAAGGTATGGGAGTTTCTCATGCCCTTTATTATACACCTTTGATTCCAAATCATTATAGAGACAGAACTTTTCCAGAAGATGCTGCCAAAGATATACGATTTATTGAGGCCCTCCCTCATAATGGAGGATTAAATTTTGACTTGGTTGATTTTAAACGACCTGGTTCTAAATTCCACAATAACTGCTCCTTAATTACCCTTTACTCACAAGAAAAAATCGATTTAATAAAAATCATGCCCATTATGAAAAACCTGGGGCTATATGTTTTTGACCAATTGGTTTCCCGAATTGGTGATATGGAACATACAGCGGCCTATATTGGATCTTTCCGAGTGGTTGATTCAGATGGGAATAAAATTGATCCTGCTGTATATAAAGACTTGCTTGGTGAAATGATCCTGGAAGTTCTCAGAGGCAGGTCTGAAGATGATTATATAAATACTCTGGTCTTAAAATCTAAGCTTACCTTTAAAGAAATTAATATTTTGGCCTTGTATAGGAATCTATATTTGCAAACCAGACCCCTTTATGACCGGCATAGAGTAACCGCCGCCCTTTCCAAATACCCAAAAGCTTCCTCCCTTTTTATTGAATATTTCAATGAAAAATTTAAAATAGAGGGTCCAGATACCGAATTTAGAATTAAAACCACACTGCCTTCAATCAGAGAAAAATATTTTGAAGTTTTAAAAGAAATTTCAGTGGTGGCCGAAGATACCATTTTAAGAAATCTTTTTACCCTTTTGGAAAAAACTGTAAGAACAAATTATTTTATTCCCCATAAGTCTGATGAAACCACCCTTTCTATAAAAGTACTTTCCCAGGAAGTAGATTTTATCCCCAACCCAAAACCATATAGGGAAATATATGTCCATGATGCCAATATGGAAGGAACCCATCTTAGACTAGGCCCAATTGCCAGGGGAGGAATTAGGTGGTCTGACCGGGGAGATGATTTTAGAACCGAAGTTTTGGGATTAGTCCATACACAACAGAAAAAAAATGTAGTTATAGTTCCAACAGGCTCAAAAGGCGGGTTCTTTATAAAAAGACTACCCACTAGCTTTGAAGAAATAGGAAAAGAATCAAAGGAACAGTATCAAAGATTTATAAAGTCCCTTTTGGAAATCACAGATAATATGGATGTGCACAGGAAAGTGTCCCATCCACAAAATGTTCTTTGTTATGACAACCTTGATCCCTATCTTGTTGTTGCCGCAGATAAAGGAACGGCCACGTTTTCAGATTTGGCCAATGCCATTTCCAATGCACATAAATTTTGGCTGGGAGATGGTTTTGCCTCAGGTGGTTCAGCAGGCTATGACCATAAAAAAGAGGCAATAACCGCAAGAGGCGCTTTTGAATGCACCAAACTCCATTTTCTAGAAAGAGGAAAAGATATTGAAAAAGATACTTTTTCCCTTGCCGGTATTGGTGATATGGCCGGAGACGTTTTTGGAAACGGCATGCTTTTATGTAAAAGGGGCCTTTTAAAAGCTGCCTTTAACCATGTCCATATATTCCTTGATCCAAATCCTGATTTGGAAAAATCCTATGAAGAGAGAAAAAGGTTATTTAAACTCCCAAGGTCCACTTGGATGGATTACAACACCTCCTTAATAAGCCAAGGAGGAGGAATATTTTCAAGGTCGGCAAAAACCATCGTCCTTACTCCAGAAGTAAAGGAGATGCTAGGAGTTAGCAATGATCAAATGACCGGTGAAGAAATTATCACCGCCATTTTAAAAATGCCCGTTGAACTTTTTTGGTTTGGAGGAATCGGCACCTATGTTAGATCCACTGCCGAGATCAATCCCGATGTTGGTGATAAGGCCAACGATAATGTCAGAATTACCGCCCCCGAAATGAGGGCCCAAGTTATAGCAGAAGGGGCCAACTTAGGTTTAACTCAAAAGGCTAGACTTGAGCTTTCAAAATTGGGAATATCCTTAAATACCGATGCTATTGATAACTCGGCCGGCGTAAACATGTCCGACTATGAGGTAAATTTAAAAATCCTTTTAAACCAACTCTTAAATGAAGGCATCATAAAATCCATGGAAGAGAGAAACCAAATCCTCTCAGCGGCTACCAATCAGGTATCTGAATTGGTTTTGGCAAACAATAGTGGGCAACATAGGATGATTTCCATGGATACTATAAGATCGGCCAATCGGTTTAATCTTTTCACCCAAACCATCGACCAGTTGGTGAAAAAAGGATTAAATCCTTCCTCGGAAAATATTCCCAAAAAAGTGGAACTGGTACAAATCGAAAAATCAAAAAAAGGTTTCCCCCGACCGCTTATTTCTGCTTTGTCTGCCTATGTTAAGATGGAAGTTTCGGATGCCATTATTAAATCCCCGCTAATTAAGGATTCTTTTTATAACAAGTTTTTTAAATCCTATTTCCCTCAATTTATTTTGGATAAATTTTTAAGCGATCTGGATAAACACCCATTGAAATCTGAAATAACTGCTACAGTTGTCACCAATAAAATAATCAATCAGGAAGGGATTCATTTTTTCCACCGTGCTGGAAAAATCCATTCAATATCCTTTGATAAAGTTGCCCATGCATATTTGTTAAATGAAGCGATTATGGAAGGAGATAAATTTAGGTCGACCATACTTTCTTCGGATGTTTCACAAATAGGAAAATATGAGGCATTAATAGAATTTGATGAACTCCTTAAACTTTTAACCCACTTTACATTAAGGCTATCTACTCCCCTATCGGTAGATAAAATAAGTGAGTACGCCAAGGAAATTTCAGAATTTAAACCCCTTCTTGAAGAAAACAAAGAAGTGTTTAGCAAAAGATTTGAACATTGGAAACAAAGAGGATATTCCGTAGAATTATCCAAAACCCTTGCCTTCTATGGGATCTTTAAAGAATTATCTGATGTGTTCTATTTCCATGAAGAGAAAAATATCTCCTTCAAGGAGGCACTAAAACTTTCAATGGCGGTCAACCAAAAATTCCATATCTGGTTTCTTTTCAATCAGATAAGAAATGCAGAATCCACATCCGATTGGGAAAATGACTTAAAAGATATCCTTATAACTGCACTGGAATCCTCAAAGTTTAGAATTGTTGATTTAGCACTATTATTTAACGGGGACCTTGCCCCTATGTTAGAAGAATTTGAAATAGGCTTTAATAAGTTCTTTGAAACCGTTTCAAAAATTAAAGAAGACGTTCACGCAGGACTTACCGCCTTATCAGTTTGCGTGAATGAACTTAATTTCCTGGGAAATGCCATAGAGGCCAAACGGAAAAAATCTTAATAAGCGGATAATCCATCACAATTTGGTTTTGCTTTGATTTTATTAACGCATTTTTGAGCGGCTTCAGCATCGATTTCAGATCGCTCTCTAATTCTTCTGGCGATACACATGTATGGCTCATTCCAATTTTTTTCATTCCCACAAAATTTACAAAGAGTGGTAAGTTGGTGTGTCTTCAAGTATTTGCCTGCAGTAGGAAATTTATCCATACACTTATTAAAAAATTCTTCTTTGGCAAATAGAGAAAAACTAAGCAGAAAAATTAATTTCATTGACAGTCTCTTGATTCAAATAGTGATTTTTTAAAGCCGTCCAATGATTTTGAACCACTTAATTGGGGAAACCAGTTCATATGGTTAAAGTATTTACAGGCAAACCAAGGTTTGACTATATTATTAATTCTGCCTTTTACCTCTTTATTTCCCAAATCTATTATCTTTTGCAATTTTTCCCCATCTATTAACCTTAGATTATAAAAATGTACGGCCAAATCGACTGAGGTTAAATATGCTACTTGGTTCTCTAAAAGGAGGTGCTTAACTCCTGATGGCTGATAAAGCATATGGATAAAAGTAGCTATAATTTGGGTGGAAAATTTCCCATGGATATATTGATAAACTAAGGGGTCATATTCCCCGTTATCTCCAATTAAAATATATTTATTATCTGGACTATGGCTTGAAATATATTTTTCAATAATATTCTTTTTGAAATCCAATGTGGATTCTTTTGCATCTTTCCATAAAATATTTTGGGAATTAGGATATTTATTTTTCCTTAAAAACTTATCCCCCAATTTATGAAGCTTTCCTGGCTGACCAGTTACATATATAACATTTTTATCTATAACCCCTCTTCCTCCTGTATCTAGACAGTCAATTGGACCTAAATGGCACAGAAAGTATGAATAGAGAGCGGAAAGACCTGCAAATTCCTCATCTCTTGCTGCAAAACCAATTATTCTGGGGTTTTTAACCGCAGTGATTTTTATCGTATCATCGATATCGCTAATTAAGACTGTTTGCCCGGCATAGACGTTAAATACAATTAAAAGAAATAAAAATATTTTCATGTGACTCACCTCGTATAACTAATCGGAAAGTTTTGATGTGTAATAAAATAAAGAAAATTTATTTAAAAAGGGAAAAAACAATGACCAAAATAAAACTTAAAGGTAATGAAATAAACACCATTGGGGAACTTCCAAAAATTGGCACAACCGCCTTGGATTTTTCCATGGTTAAAAACGATCTTTCAGAGGTCACCCTCTATTCCATGAAAGCTAAGTTTAAAGTGCTGTCCATTTTTCCAAGCCTAGATACAGCAACCTGCGCTATGTCCGTCAGACAATTTAACCAACGGGCCGCAAACCTTCACGATACTATAGTTTTAAATATTTCAAAGGACCTGCCTTTTGCCCAAAAAAGGTTCTGTGGTGCTGAAGGTATCAACCGGGTGGAAACTTTCTCTGTATTTAGATCGGATTTTACCAAAAAATATAACCTTGAAATCGCCGATGGACCCCTAAAAGGTTTGTGTTCCCGTGCCATCATTATACTGGATGAAGACAATAAGGTGATTTATACCGAACAAGTCCCGGACATAGTAAATGAACCAAACTACGAATCGGCCTTACAGAAAATAACCTAAAATGGGGGGCATTCCCCATTTATTCTCCTAATTTCAATAACTTATACATCATAAATTACGCATCACAGTAAATTTTATGCACTTTATTGGTTTTTCACATGAAATAGCAAAATGCGTTGTATTATTGCGGGACCCTGGTAAATAGGTGGGCCATGAAAACATTTATTTTATTATTTTTACTTTTTTCAAAGTACCTCTATGCCCGAGAAATGGACATCTCGGTTTTAAACAAACCAAAAAACATCCCTAAAACAGAATTGGATTATACAGAAAATTTTGGGGATTATTATTTTGGAAACGGATTTAATTCATTTACGGGAAAATCAACCGGTACTTGCATTTCCTACAACAATAAGGAGACAGTCAATCCTAACGGTTCTGGTAAAAAGGTAATTTTTGAAATTCAACAAATAACCAACCAGTTAGAGCTAAACAGGGCTTTTTCCCTAGAAGCTGGAGCTGGATTTCGTTTTGGTCTAGGGGCAATAGACGGTAAAGCCAAATTTGCAAAAGATTTAAAAATTTACGACTATTCCATTTTTATACTAGCCAAAGTTGAGGTTTTAAACCCAGAAATCTCCATTTCCAATTATACATTGACACCGTTTGCTCTGGACATTTTAAAGGGAATGCAAACCGATAAATTCCTTCAAGCATGCGGAAATGAGTTTGTAGAAGGAATTTCCTACGGTGCAAGTATTTATGCAGTTTTTGAGTTTGAAACAAAATCAAAAAGTGAATATCTTAGCAAGCAAGCACAATTAAAGGCTAGTTTTGGTATTTTTTCAAATAAAATTAATTTTTCCCAAAACATTTCTAAATTGGTAAGTTTTGGAAATATAAAATTTAAATTTTTTCAGCAAGGTGGGCCGACTGGTGAATCCTTTAAAACTGATCTAAGTATTCCCCAGGAAAAAGATGAAGTTATTTCCTTTATCGAATCCTTTGCAGCAAATGTTACCTTAGAAAATTCCGTTCCAATTAAAGCAAGAACCTCATTATACAATGCAATTGTGCCCCTTGAATTTGAAATAAATGAGGACTTACAAAACCAAAAGAATGTTTTGGAATTTCTAGAAAAAAAACGAATCCACTATCTTCATGCACAGGCAAACTATAGTTTTATTACTGCCAATTCCAAGGATTTCTCTGATGGTGTCAATTTGGAAGATATTAAAAAAGAAAATGCTAAAATTATTTCCTTAAAAAATAAGGTTACTGATTATGCCAGAGAATGCATAAAGGATTTCAAAAATTGTCATTTTCCAGAAGATCTAATTGAAATCTCTCCTTTTTTGCCCCAAGAATTGTCGACAAGGGTAGATTGTGAATTTAAGGAAGCAAAGGCCTGTGGTGTTGAATCTATTGATTTTAAAATTGATGGCGAGATCTGTGGATATAATACAGTCGAGATGGAGCATGAATCATGTTCGGTTGACCTTTATAATTTTAGGGAACATGAGGATTGTTTAAAACCAGAAAATGCGAAAAATGAGTTTATTTCCAAAGAAACTATTTATAAAGAGGGTACTGGCCCTGGTTGTGAAATATTAGAGTACAAAGAGGGAAAAAGCGGATCTAAGTGCGGGTTTCACAGTTGTGGTTTCGGATTAATTAAAAAATGTCAGGAAAAAACTTGCAGACATCCTGATTTTGGTGTTGCCAGTTATAAACCTTGCAGGCTTATAGAATTTGGGGTTGAACGCTACCCCATATGCCGTGCAAAAGAATTCGGTGTCGAAAAATATAAGAAATGCCCTGTTCAAATTCCCAATAGTTGCAAGGTAACAAAATTTAAATCTTGTTGGGTATTTTTTTCCCAACGATATCAAGATTATGAAGTTTGCCCGTTATTTGCGGTGCCAAGGAGTTAATTTATGAAAAGAATATTATTTATTATTTTAAGTTCAATAATTTTATTTTCCGGATGCCAGGATAATAAATCTCCCTCTGGAGAATCCGCGGAAAAAAAGTACGAAAGAGAAGATAGAGAACGAAAAGAGGCAATGGGAGAAGTTCTGGATAACCTGAAGTTTTCTTTGGATAGGTTAGAGAAGCAGTTTGGGATCATTTTAAACCACCATCCAAAAGAAAAAATCAAAATCACCGTAGATCTAAATGGACTGTTTGATCGTCGCTTTGATTCCAATGAATTATTGGAATATCCAGAAGGGGAAATCACCAGAACCTTGCGAGGTTATCTGAATAGGATCGAATTTCTTACTAGCTCGTTTTACAAAAAAGGCGGATGGGTTACTCCAGGACATGAAGGTAAGGAAGAATTTTATAAAGATCTTGGAATTTGGCCAATTAATTCCAATATTCCTGAAACTGCAGAGGAATGGGTGGCCCAAACCCGAAACCTTTACCATTCCTGCATAAACAATGCGAATTTGGAAGAATATGCCATTGTTTATTTTATCCGATCAGCAAACCAAATGGATTCTACATCTTGCCGTACATTATTTGAAACTTTCAAAAACAGCACTCATTTGGAAATAACCATCCCTTCAGGTTTCAAGGGTATTATCAAACTAGTGGCCTTAAGAGGGATCCCCCTTGAATCCCTTACACTCGTTGCAGAAACAGAAGCAACAGTTGACCTAACTGGACTAGAAATGGCGAAAGATTTAAAAGAACTGACTCTTAAAAACATTAAAGTTGGAAACCTAAATCCAATTTCAAACTTAAAAGAAATGGACTCTTTGGTTATCGACTTTCCAAATCTTAAGCGTCATTTGAAAAACTGTCCGACCAAAGGGGAAAATGAAACCCTTAGAGATTTTTGTCAGAATCTAGGATTCTAAATCAAAGAACGTTGAAATATGCCCGTTATTAGCGGTCTCTGGGAGAAATTTATGAATAAAACATTAATAATTTTTTTGACCTCACTTTTTATCCTTATAGGATGCAACGATAAAAATTCTGCTAGTGGAGAAACTGCTGAACAAAAGGCAAATAGAGAGGATTTAGAGCGCAAAAAAGCAATGTCAAAAACTCTAGATAAATTGCAAGCTACTATAGATACTCTAAAAAATGATTTTGGAGTAGTTTTAAAACACCACCCTAAGGCAACCAAGACTAAAATTGAGGCGGATTTATCAAATCTATTGGCCCTTCGTTTTGATCCCTCTGAGTTAATGCTAAAATCAGAGGATGATTTAAGCAGAACAATAGGGAATTATCTTGAAACGTTAGGATATTATTCTGACTCCTTTATAGGAATGGGTGGCTGGATAACCTCTGGATATGAAAATAAAGAAGAATTCTTCAAAGATATTAGCTACTGGTCCATTATCTATCCAAGCGATATTAGGAATCGAACTGTAGGAGAGTGGCTTTTTTCAACTAGAAACCTTTATCATGCATGCGTGGATAAAACGAATGTGGAACAATATGCCCTGGTCTCCATTTTTCGTTCTATAAATGAAATGGATTCAGCGGATTGTCTTTCTTTGTTTGAAGCTATTAAGGACAGCACTCACCTAGAAATCACCATTCCTTCAGGAACAAAGGGAACCCCAAATCTAGTTGCACTTAGGGGGATGCCTCTTGAAACCCTGACTATAACCTCTGAAGAACCAATCACCTTAAGTTTAGAGGGGCTGGAATTTGCAAAAGATTTAAAAGAACTAAATCTTAAAAATATAAAAGTTGAAAATCTAATCCCCATTTCAAACCTAAATGGAATGGACTCTTTGGTTATCGACTTTCCAAATCTTAAGCGTCATTTGAAAAACTGTCCGACCAAAGGGGAAAATGAAACCTTAAGAGACTATTGTCAGAATCTAGGATTCTAATTTAAATATGGTATTCATATTGGAAAGTGGCAACAACCTTGCCACTTTTTCCTTCTCCTAAAATAAAATTTCCATCACACCGAATTTGATAACTTTGGATAGTTTCTCCGTTATAGATATCCAACCTATCTGATGTTAAAACTAATGTTGCACTGTTTTCCACCTGCTGGCAGGATTCCCTCCAAAGTTTCTTACTTTGAAGACCTTCACCTAATTCCCTAACCTCTCCGTTGTAGGGTGTTCTTACTATATCTTCATAGGTTGTTAGGACTATTATAACCTTAACATCATGGCGGGGATGCCTTAAGAGCTCTAATTGCTTTTTTATTAAATCATCGCAGGCAAAAATATTGGTAAGGAATATTAGGGTAAAAAGCATAAAACCTCCGAATATTTATCGGAGGTTATTTAAAGACATTTAAATGCCTCTAGGTAACCAGAAATTTTGTCAGGAGTTAATTAATCTTTTCATTTTTGAAATTAAATAAGGTTCATTTATCGACAATTTATCTGAGCTATGCTAATAAAATTACAAAATTTTGTAATTTATATATCGACTTATCGTTAAGGTTGTTATAATGAATAAAAAGAATAGGTCCAATATAGGCAGAGGTAAAGTTGTCTCTGTTACTCTTAAAAAGGAAATCAAATTCAACTCTAACATAATCAAAAAAGCTGTTATTGAAATCGATCATATCAATCATGGTTTGGACATGGAGACGGGTACGCTTAAAAATAAAAAAAGAACCAATTTTTCAATAAAAGACATTGAAAAATTTATTTTATCCCTTGATGGGGAAGATTTAATCCCTGATAGATATAAGGGTAAAGTTTCCCAATTTAGCATCAGAATTGACTGTCCAGTTCCGGGAAATTTTTTTGAAAAAGAATTTATAATGATTTTTGATACTCATTACGATAAGCCAAATGAAATTCACACTATAACTATTTTTCCCGGGTGGTAATATGGAATATTCAAATAAGGAAATTCTAAAAAGAATCGAAAGGGCAAAAAAAATTCAAAAAAAGTTGACTCATCTAACCAATAAATCCAATTTGTCCACTGAAGATAAATTTAAGATAGGACTGTGTAAGCATTTTATTCAATTTTCTTATGAAAAAAGGATGAAATTAAAAGATATTAGCAAAATGACAAAGATCCCTATTACAAGATTGTCAGAAATAACTAATTATAAAATTAATATGTTTACCGTCGATCAGTTGCTTAAAAATCTTTCCACTTTAGCAGAGCACAACCCCCCCATCAGAGAATATCTGATATTTCTGGGTGAGGCAGTAGAATTGCCGGCCTTACCTGTTGGTGAAACAAAAAAACTTACAAAAAGCCTAAAAAATGCCTCAAAAACCCACTTTCAAAATAGCTATGCTTAATAATTAGAATAATATCCTAATTTCCTAAAAGTCTTTGGAATTCCTGAGCAATCTGGGGATAGCGATTTCTAAGGTCAACTCCTCGTCTAATAACTTCATATCTAACGGATTCTTCCACCCCATTTAAACCCCAGAATGAATTTACCATATTTGATGCTTCCTCTGCGCTACAACCAGCAAAGGCAAGTAGCATACCAAAAGCAGTAGGACCTCTATGCTTCATTTCGTTGCAGCCCATGGCCACAAAATGACTTTCTTTTATACATGATTCTAATTTTCCAGAGGATAAAATATTTTCCATAAAATCTTCAAAAAGACCTAAATCAGATTCATCAGAGGGGTATGGAAGAGGGTTATGGTTAAAAATTCTTTGGGCCTCTTTATTTCCCCTATTTTGATACCAAACACAGGAATTTTTTCCACCCAATCTTTGGGCCATAAGAGAAACTTCATTTGCATAAGATGCACCAACAGCTAGTCCTACCAGGGTGATTTGTCCTATTTTAAAAACATGGGACCTTTCAATACCTTTAGAAAAAAAGCGGAATTCCTGATTTTGGAAGTTTCTGCAAAAGGAAGGAGAAGCGAAGGCCTGGGTACCTGTAACTAAAAAAAATAAAGTTATAAATAATTTCATGCGGGAGGTAATAGCAGATTTTAAAGTTTTTTAAAGACTAACACCCTGATTTAATACAATAACCATAAGCTCCTAACACTTTGCTAACAATGGCCATTTTTCCCTTTATTTTTTACATCCAAATTCAAGGATACATAAAATAAATTTAACCATCCTTTTTTCCGAATAAACCCAATATAAAAAAGGAGAACCCCATGAAAAGACTTAAACTAAAAATATTTTTTATCGCCCTCCTTATGGTGTCCTTTACTTATGCAGGCCTTAAGGTTTCCTCCCGAATTCCCATTGATAAAGGAGGAGTGGCCAGGGCTACTGAAAGATGCAGAAATGACCTGGACAAACAATGCAGAGATAGCGGTAAACAAGGAGTAAACCCAGGTAGCATAAGTACGGTGGAATCTTCAGGGCAGATTCGATGTGCTGGGGAATGTTTGTAATTTAAAAACGGAAGTTTTATAGGATTTGCCATCAAAAGTGCCCAATTTGCAAAGGCATACCTTTCTTTATTTTAACTTTAGCAATTTTTCCAATAAGCTTTTCATAAAAACTAGGCGGAAGACCAAATCCCGGCCTTATGCATTTGATATTCTCTGCAGAAATAAGCTCACCTGCTTCAATATCTTTCACTGCATAAATGGACCTTCTAAATTTCCTGGAATCCTTTTCCTTCTCGGTTAATCCATAATGAACCCTACCCAATGCTTCCCACGCTTTCCTGGTTTCATTTACCAAGGATTTCATTTCGTCGGGTTCTAGGGAAAATGCTGAATCAACTCCTCCATCGGCCCTTCTTAAGGTAAAGTGTTTTTCTATAACCGTAGCCCCTAAAGCTACACTTGCAACTGCAACTCCAATTCCCATGGTATGGTCTGAAATACCCACTTTTACCCCAAATAATTCCTTAAGATGGGGTATTGTCCTTAGATTAATTTCTTTTGGATCCGCCGGATAAGCACTGGTGCATTTTAAGAGGGTCAAATCTTTGCAACCAGCTTCCCTTGCAGCATTTACCGTTTCCTCAAGTTCAGAAATTGTGGCCATGCCGGTAGAAATAATCACGGGCTTTCCAGTGGAAGCTACTTTTTTTATAAGGGGGATGTCAGTGTTCTCAAATGAAGCGATTTTGTATAAGGGGACATTAAGGGTTTCTAAAAAGTCCACAGCGGTTGCATCGAAGGGTGTGCTTAAATAGACAAGGCCAAGTTCTTTGCATCTTTTAAAAATGGGTTCATGCCATTCCCAAGGAGTGTAAGCTTCTTTGTAGAGGTCATAAAGGGATTTTCCCTTCCAAAGGCTTTTTTCATCGTTAATAAAAAAGTCACCCTCCTTAATATCAAGGGTCATGGTGTCGGCTGTGTAGGTTTGAAGCTTTAGAGCATCTACTCCTGATTCAGCGGCAGCTTCAACGATTTGAAGAGCGCGTTCCAGGGATTGGTTATGGTTTCCAGACATTTCTGCAATTATAAAAGGTAATTTATTTTCCAAAGTATATTCTCCCTTATTTTTTTAGAGTAACAAAACCTCCGATTCCCCATTAATTAATAAATCTCCTGCTTCATCATCAATTAACATAATTTCTATTTGGAGTTTTTTTCCAATTTTCCTTATAATTTTTAAATTTATTTTTAACATCCGATCAAAATATACAGGACCCAAAAATTCTATATTATTATTTAGACAAATTGTGCCATTACCGGGAAAATCTTTCCTTATAATGGAATATATGTATGAGAGGGGAATAATGCCATAGGGTATTCTTTCTTTAACTCCTCTTTCTCCTGCAAAATCACTTTCAAAATTTAATTTATTAATATCACCGGATAAATCTGCAAATTTTTTAATATCCTCCGAGTTTATTTTAAATTTTTTTTCGAAGATTTTTCCCGGCTTGAAACAACTGTCCTTATTAAAATTTTCATTTTTAAGGATCAAATAATCTCTTTTAAAAATGGCAATCCTATAAATATCTTCAAAATTGCCATTTAAAAAAATATGTTTTTTAAAAACACCTTCTATTATGAATCCATATTTCAGATGGTGATTAACTACCTTTAAATTACTTTTAAAAACTTCACCATTTAACTTTTCTAATTGCAAATCTTCAAAGGCAAATCTAAGAGCCATAATTTCCATTTTGGCACCTATACCTTTAATACTCAAATTGCCTGAATAAAAGGACCAAAAAGCCGATTTGTTTTTATAATCAATGTTAAAAAACCCTATTACCCCTAAAGGTTGCCCTTTGACCTCAAAAATAAATTGCCTCTTTGTTCTGTCCCTAGAAACAGATTTAAACCATTTTTCATGCTCCTCCTTGGTAATTTCATGTTGTGTATAACTATTCTTTCGAACTTCTATATTATTTCTCCATTCCAAAACATACCCAAGGTCCTCCTCTCTCATTAATCTCAGGTTATCTCCCATAAAATCTCCTTCTTTATTTATTAAAGATTTTATTCAATCTAATTTTTGATTTTTTATCTATTGCCATTTTTTGAGTATAGGTAATTTTTTTTCTAGCTTCTATATCATTAAGCAATTTATCTAAACTAAATTTAAATTGATTTTTTGTTAAATCCACAAACCAACCCAGATTTAATCCAAGTCCTATTTCGCCAATTTTTTTGGCGTTTTTTTCTTGGTTTGACGCTGTTACACCTGTTATCAATGGGATTCCTAGGGAAATGGCTTCATGTGATATTCCACTTGCAGGTGCAATTATAATATCAGTTTTCCTTAATAATTCACACATTTCCTGAGCAGTTAGGTTAGAAAAATATCTTACATTTTTGTTTGCACTTAACTTTTCCTTGCAGATAAAAAAATTAATATTAGCTATTCCAAAAATTAAATTTAAATTTAAATCTAGTTGTTTTTTAAGCACTTCAATTGCTAACTTTAAAGTGATATTATCTTTATCTGCACCCCCCATGCATATTGTTATATTTTCAACTTTTTCTTTAAGAGAAAGGTTAGGAAAAGGTTTTAAAAATTCTTCTCTAAGTAAAATGTAATCATAACCTAAAAGGAATTCTACTTCTGGAATTTTAGAATAATCTTCCTCTATGGACGATATCGAATGATTAATAACATAATCAGCACAAAACTTTCCCTCATTTAAGTCATCGATATAAAATAGTCTTTTACAAAAAGGCTTTATTTTTTTTTGGTAAGAGTAATCGAAATGATAACCATCAAGAACTAAATCCATATCCTTTCTTAAATTTTTTTTCAATTCATCCTCATTAAAGAGTTTTACAAGTTCATACCCTGCCAATTTTAGCATTACTTCAATTTCAAATGAGGGATTATCCATTGCAAAGGTGATTTTATGGGTATCTTTAAGATATCCTGCTAGACTCAAACATCTATAAAAATGACCGGTTCCAATTTTTATGTTTGCATCTGTTCTGATTAAAACTTGTTTCATTAATTACCTAATATTTAGATGTTGATTTTTTTCAAATAATTGATGATGTTCTTTAAATAATCTAATTAACATTTTCCAATCATTTTCATATCCCCATTTTTCAATTATATTTCTTAAAAGTTCCTCATCCTCCTTATAATCCAGGGTAATTCTAAAGTTGGAATTATTTTCCTCATTTTCGATTGAATAGGCCTTGAAAATTCTGTTATTGAAGAAAGAAGAATTTTTCCTGATATAGGGTGTTACATGCTCTCTTTCCTCTTTAAGGGTTGCTTTTTCCCAACAGGTTTCTAAAGTTTTAAAAGTCATGGCCTCAACATCCAGCCCATGGGGAAAAGTTGGATTAAAAGTATTTGAAACATAATCGAAAGGGCCTTCGATAATTTTTTTTATTGTTAGGTCGATTATTTGGGCATCTATTAAAGGGCAATCTGAAGTTACCCTCACAACAATATCCGGATTAAAGGATTTTGCCGCTTGAAAATATCTGTCTAAAACATCCTCAGTTGATCCTTGAAAAGATTTTATTTCTAATTTGTGGGCGATTTCTAAAATTTCATCGGATCCATCTTCAAAAGTTGTAGCGACGATAATTTCATCCAACGCCTTAGATTTCTTTATTCGCTCTAAATGGATTTCTAAGAAGGTCTTACCATTTACCTTTTTCAAGATTTTTCTAGGTAACCGAGAAGACCCTATTCTTGCTTGTGTTATCAATATAGTTTTCATATTCATTTATAGAGTTAATAACATGGGACTGTTCTTCTTTCGAAAGAGAAGGGTACATGGGAACACTTAGGCATGTCTCATAAAACTTTTCTGCGTTAACCAATTTTAAATCTTTAAATCCAAATTCTTGATAGTAAGGATGCTTATATACTGGAAGATAATGAACCTGACAAAAGATGTTTTTCTTTTTCAGATAATCGTAAAGATCTTTTCTTTTGGTAGTTCTTATTACATAAAGGTGATAGACATGGGAGATGTGTTTTTCTACCATAGGTGTTATAAGGGTTCTTAGCTCTCTATCATATCTTTTTGCAATATAACGCCTTTTTTTAATATTTTCTTCTGCCCTTTTTAATTGGGAAAGTCCTAATGCCGCATTAATATCTGAAAGACGGTAATTAAATCCCAACTCCACCATTTCATGATACCACCCGCCAGGGGATGGATTTCCAAATTTATCTCTTATAATTCCATGTGTTCTTAAAATTTTTACTTTTTGAATAATATCTTTATTTTTTGAGGTAATCATTCCCCCCTCTCCGCAGGCAATATGCTTGACCGGATGAAAGGAAAATACTGCTGCATCTGCTAATTGGCAGTCCCCAGAATAATAGGTCTTATTGTTTTTGACAAAGGAAGCACCTGGAGAATGACAGGCATCCTCCAAAAGCCAAGCTCCATATTTATCAGCTATTTGCCTCAAAGAATATAAATCAGCCGGATAACCTGCGAAGCTGACGGCGATAATTCCTTTAGGAGCATTTTCTTTATTTTTTCTAAATAGATCTTCTACATAATTAGGATCAATATTGTAGGTATTGGGGTCTATATCTGAAAAAAGAACTTCTCCCTCACAAAATAAAACTGAATTTGCTGTTGCAGCAAATGTGATGGGGGTAGTAATTACTTTTTCACCCTTTTTAAGACCTAAGCCCTTTACGGCTAAATGCAAAGCCGTTGTTCCATTGGATACTGCCGCTGCGTAAGGAGAATGGACATAACTAGCAAAAGCTTTTTCAAATTCTTCGACTGTGGGTCCCTGAGTAAGATAATCTGATTTTAAAACACCAACAACTGTATCGATATCTTCTTGGGTAATTTCTTGTTTGCCGTAGGGTATTGGTTTCATTGTAGATTATCAAAAGATGGATCCACATGTTCCTTTATAAGATTTCTTATTTGGTTAACACCGATCCATTCCTGGTTATTGTCAGATGAGTATCTAAATCCCTCGGGAACCTTTTTTGCATTAAACCTTTTAATAAAATCTTCCATATTCCAAACAGTGGTTGGTGGCAAAATTACATAATAACCACCACAATCATAGGTGTAAAAACTATCCGTTTGAGTAATCATCTCCTCATGTAATTTTTCCCCAGGTCTTATTCCAACTTCCTCATGATCACAATTAGGTCCTATAGCATGGGCAACATCAGTTATTTTATAAGAAGGAATTTTGGGAACAAATATTTCCCCACCCCAGGAGTTGGAAATTGCATCAATAACCATATCCACACCTTGCTGAAGGGTTATATTAAAACGAGTCATCTCTTTGTGGGTAATTGGGAGGATTCCCTCCTTTCTCTTATTTAAAAAAAAAGGAATAACGGAACCTCTTGATCCCATAACATTTCCATATCTAACTACCGAAAATGTTAAATTTCGCTTACCTTTCATGTTATTGGCAGCAACAAACAATTTATCTGAGCAAAGCTTGGTTGCACCATACAGATTAATTGGAGCGGCTGCCTTATCAGTTGAAAGCGCAATAACTCTTTTTACGTTTGTTTCTAACGCCGCAGTAATCACATTTTCAGCACCCAATATGTTGGTTTTAATGCATTCCATGGGATTATATTCAGCTGCAGGAACCTGCTTCAGAGCAGCTGCATGAATAACAACATCTATTCCCTCCAAAGCAAATCTTAAACGATCTTTGTCCCTTACATCTCCAATAAAATATCTTAAGCAGGGAAATTTTTTGTTTGAAAAAGTTTGGCTCATTTCAAATTGCTTTAATTCGTCTCGAGAATAAACTACCAATCTTTTGATGTTGGGATTTTTTTCCAAAATTTTTTTTACAAATTCCCTTCCAAATGAACCAGTTCCACCTGTTACAAGAATATTATTAAAATTTTCCATAGAGTTATCTTTAAAATATGTGGTCTAATATCTGTCTTGCTTATCTTTTTTTATTATAAAAGACATTACTCAATACAATAATTAAAACCCAACTTCTATTTTCTGAATCTCTTTATAAATCTCATTAATTTTTTGGGGGGAGGTTTTTTCTACAAATTCCCGCAAAATTCTTGAATCTGTATCAGGTAATTTTAAATCTTCATTCCCAAAGAAATTAGGATAAGGAAATCTACCTTGGTATTTGTGAATATTGTGCATATAATAAAATTCACAAATTTCACTCCGTGTCTTTTCCAAATCCGCAATTTCTATTTTATCCAAATTATGAATAAACCACTTTAATTCGTCCCTATTTTTTGGAGAATGGCAAAAAGAATAATTTATATGAGGGTTATCGCCTGCATTAATCACAGGTATTCTAAAATAAGGGAACTCATGGCCAACAGTCCCATAAACTGTAAAAACCCCTTTGCAATTAAAATCACTTATAATTTTTTTATTACTTAAAGATTTTTCTAAAAATAGAACTTCCGGAAAGTCTTGTTTGATTTTGTTCAAAACCTCTTCATTGCCAGGTAATCCATTAGGGTGTGGTTTTATTAAAAATTTAATGTTTGGAACTTTTTTTGATTCATTTAATACAAAATATAACCATTCTAAAAAATCTGGAAAAAGCATATCCCTATAAATATGTGGGCTATCAAAAAAACAATGAAGCATAATAATTGCAACTTCCTCATTTTTAATAGCCTCATAGTTATTTTTTAATTCCTGATCCGAAAAGGAAGAAGTTTTCATATACCCGGTAGCCGAGTCAATTCCTCCGAGAAACCTCCGTTCAAGTTGATTTTTTGCAACCACTAATTTATTTTCCCTATCCTCTAAATTTGCAAATTCATTTCTATATTTAGAGAAATCATCTGCATGAGACATGAAATCCTTATGAAGTTTTCTAATTAAATATTTGGGATTCCCAAAACAAATGACCTCTATTTTATTTGCAAGACAAACTCTCGTCATAATTCCGTGGTAAATATAACTTGAATATGAGGTTAAAAGTAACTTCAGATTATTTTTTTTTAAATATACTTGACATGAATAATAAATTTGAAAGCTAGCTTTAAGGATATCAAGTAAAAATTTATCCTTTAAATGTAATATAGGACTTGGCTTAAATCTTAAGTAGGTATCATAGATCAAGTCACCAATTAAAATTCCATCAATTTTTAAGGCCAATAATTCATCTTTTGATTTTAAATTATAAAAGCAATTAAGGGCCCTTTTTGAAATATCCCTTTTTGATAAAAATGATCCTTTAGAATAATCCAAAGTCTTTCTAATTCCAAAACTACTATACAAACGCTTAATGTGGCTTTTGGTTAGCAATTCCCTAATAAATTTAAAGGGTAAATCCCTGGAAATCCCGGGTGAATGCCATGTGGTATTAAGTAATATTAAATCTATCGACGAATTTTTCTTTTGGGAATAATAATTGGATAAAAAAAACTGCTTAATTAAAAATCCATAATCTAGAACCCCTTGGATTAAAATACTATTTGTTCTGTTTTTCTTTTGGTCATTAAATTTAAGGGTAAAATCAATAAAATACTTTTCATTTTTGTCTAAAAATATCTTTCTAAAAATTTTATTAAAATTACTAGTGAATTTTCTTAATAATCCTTTCAAAATCAATTAACCCTTTTACTTTAGAAATCAAATGATAAATTACATCATTTATGGGGTTTTTTAAAAAATCAATTTGGGAATTCCTGATAAGTATGACCATACCACCGCTTAGAACTCCTTAGACTTACCCTTTTTAAGATATTTCTAAAAATACCCATAGGAATTTTATTACCATATATTGGAAAGTATTCTTTTTCCTTATGAATATTCTTGATTGATGATAAGATCTCTTTTTCTTCAATTTCTTTAATAATTCCATCTTTAGCTGCTTTTTTGGTAACATGGTAGGCTTCAATAAAAAAATTATAAACACAAAGAATCAAAACGTATTTTCTCAATAATTCAGAACTTTTTCGGTTAAAAACATATTCCATACTTTTTAAATAGATACAGTCAAATTCCCAAATTTTAGCAGCTATCGTCGGGGAATCATTACAAACTCCAAAGATCTCTGAAAAATAATTTTGAATTTCCCCGCTTTCTTTAAGATACCCTCTAGCTACCCTGCAATCAAATAATTCAAAATTATTTTCTTTCATAAAATCATTTATTTCGGGGAAAGAAGCTTGATTTTGATATCCTCCTGGCATACCAACTTCAATTTCAATAGCAAGACAATCCTCCAACATTTTTGATGAAGCCCCTCTTAAAATTTGTAATTCCGTTCCCTGGGTATCAATTTTTAAAAGAGATGGATTCTGCAAAGAATTTTTAGTTATTAAATCATTTAGCGTAATGGTAGAAATTTTAATTTCTTCAATAGGGTAAATGTAACTATTGCTTACATATGGATTTGATTCCTTAATCTTAAGTAAAGAGGATCCTGTTCTGGCGGCTAATAGATATAGTATCTTTTCCCCGCCGTTTTCATCAAGCGCAATATCAAATACCTTATATTTTATATTCCTATATTTGCTCTCAAGATTAGCACATTCTTTTTTATCAGGCTCAATAGCAATAAAGAAAATATGTTCTTGAAATTTTTCCCAATGTGTAGGCAAACCAACTGCAGCACCAATATCATATGCAATTAATTGATTTTCTTTTAAAATTTTTTGAATACTTGTCCTGAATCTTTTATTCTCTTTTAAATTTCTCTTGAAAATTTTTTTAATAAATTGTTTCATTTTTTTCCTTATAAAATAATTAAATAATCAATAACCCCTAACACTTTTCATAATATTACGTATGATTGGACCACTTATTTTATTTTTCATAAGGGTCCTTTTTAATTTATTTTTTTTATTAAAAAAATCTTTTTCAACAAATCCAATTTGTAGAGCAAGCCTTTCTCCTTCGAAGACAGTGCTTCCTCTATGTATACCTTTATAGCCATCAAAAATAATTGACCTTCCAACCGAACCAGTAAACACTTTGTTATTTGATAAAAGTATTTCTGATGATTCTGATAAATCAATTAGATCATCACCAAAATGGGTAGACCCCTGAAGAATCTTTGGGAGTTTTATTAAATCTTCTCTGTAATCTTTAAATAAAGGCCTATAGTAATCATAATAGGGCCTTTTGTTTCTATAGCTTCTCCCAATAATACGGTCCACCCCAGATAATAAATTCCACCTAAATTGGGACCTGGGAATGCTACTACTTCCTTTCACAAAATTAAATGGTCCATTTTTTTCCTTTACATCGCTAAGATAAATCATCATTTTGGATATATTATAATCATTATCCAAATGAAAATAATTTGTGGTATTCACATCAGGAAGACAGTCTGAGTAACAACCTTTATACCACGTCTGTCTTGAGTGAGAATAATCAAGTCCCAAGTAATACAATTCATATTCTCTTTGTTTAAAATTACTTACAAGATCTAAAATTTGGTATCTCTTTAACAAATCATTAAAAAAATGTCCCTCTAGACTATAGAGCGGGACACTAAATGCTCCTCTCCAAGTGTCACAATCCTGGTATCTTTCCCTTTCCCTCTCCAATAGATTTTTTGCCATCGATTTAATTAAAGAAATATCTTTTTCTAAAAATTGAATTTCTGCAAAACCATCCTGCATTAAGTTTGAAAGATAAACAGAATTTTCAGAATTTAGTTTTTTCTCTTTAAATTTTTTTTGTAAATCAATATAATTTAAATAATTAAAAAGTTCTTTCTCGGCATCATCAATTACATTGAGAATTAGGAGGTTTAATCTTTTCTCTATCAGGGGATTTTGGGATTCTTTTTTTAAATCCATGACTAATTTTTTAATATCTTTTTGGGTACTAGTTGCTGAAGTATTAGTTTTTGAGGAAATAGTTAAATTATTAAAATTCTCATCAATCTGATTTACGATTCTGAAAAGATTTTTTTCATTTTTTTTTGATATTCTGCCAATATTTTTAAATGCAGGATGACTTTCGTAGTCTACACAATCAAAAAAGGTAAAATTCATATTATCTCACATTTTTTATAAATTTATTTTTGTAATATATTAAAATTTTAAAAATATTTTATCCTTCTCTTTTAAAAAAAAGAGTTCGAGGAGTTTTGGCAAATAACTCGTATTTTTTTTCTATCATAAACTTATAAATTGGGTCATTTAAAATATTGTGAATATCTTTTTCTTTTAAAGACTCGGCCACAACTATTCTTGGTTGGAATGCGGCCCAATCATTTGATTTTAATACCGATAAATCCAAGCCTTCTACATCAACAGTTAAAAAATCAATGGTTTGATTTTTGGGAATGTATTTAAGTAAAATTTCACCTAGTTTTTCGGTATTTAGGGTAGTTTTTTTTACAACTTTGTATTTAGTATATAATTCCCGTTCTTTGGCCATGGACTCATCCATTGTATTCAAAGCTGGTTCGTCAAATTCAAAAAATTTTACCGCGCCAGTAATATCTGATATAGCGCATTCTAGATTTATATCTCTAGGTCTAATTTTATCAAAAAATTTTTTTGTACCAGGTGTAGCGTCAATATTAATTCCACTCCAGCCTAACTTATAAAATAGGTAGGTGTTGGAAAATCTAAGTGGATGATGGGCTCCGACATCAATATAAAATCCTTTTTCCTTGGTGTTTAAAATTGATGCGAGAATTAAATCTTCTCCTTCTTGAGAATATGAACTCTTGGAATAAGTTTGAAAAAAATCAAAAACTCTAGCTGGTATTAAATTTCGAACTACTGATCGAATTTTTGTCTTATTAAATAGTAATCTATTTTTTAAGGCCATCTCTTATATTTTTCCTTATAATGTAAATGAGGGCTTAATAATATTCCACAAGGATTGAAATTAAAATAAAGGATTTATTACGATTGGAATATTGGGGTACCTTTTAATGCAAATAAGCAAAAAATTCTTTTCTAGATGGATAACGTTTTGATAAATCTTATATTATGTATAAAAATATTTTAAAAAACCAACCTACTGCTCCTATATGTCTTTTTGTTTATAATAGACCGCTCCATACAAAAAAAACAATCGAAGCTTTATCAAATAATATTTTGGCAAGTGAAAGTGAATTAATTATCTTCTCAGATGGCCCAAAAATAGAGGAGGATCAAAAATTAATTAAATCCATTAGAAATTACATTAAAAATTTAAATGGATTTAAAAAAATCCAATTAATAGAATCGAAAGAAAATAAAGGCTTAGCAAATTCAATAATCGAAGGCGTTACTCAAATTTGTAACCAATATGGAAAAATTATAGTATTGGAAGATGATTTAGTTACCTCCCCAATTTTTCTAAAATACATGAATGACGCCCTTAATCTTTATGAATTTCAAGATAAAGTCATTAGCATTCACGGCTATGTTTACCCCATTGAAAATAGGTTGCCTGAAACTTTCTTTCTAAAAGGTGCTGATTGTTGGGGGTGGGCGACATGGAAAAGAGGTTGGGATTTATTTAATTCGGAAGGGAAATACCTGCTCAATCAAATTATAAAGAAAAATCTCTCATATGAATTCGATTATAATAACTCCTATCCCTATACAAAAATGCTTAAAAATCAAATAGAAGGAAAAAATAATTCCTGGGCAATTCGTTGGTATGCGTCAGCCTTTTTAGAAAATAAATTAACCCTTTATCCTGGAAAATCTTTGGTCCAAAATATTGGTTTCGATAATTCTGGTGTACATTGCAACAAAAATAATATTTATTTTACCGAATTAGAACAAAATCAGGTTTTAAACTTCGATAATTCCCTAAAGGTTAATGCAGAAGCGCATAGAGAATTTGTTTCCTTTTTTAAAAAATCAAATCCTCCCCTATGGAGGAAAGGCCTTTCAAAGTTAAAAGAAATTGTTACTTCTTGAATAAAATGAAAGAAATCTTAAAAAATATAATCCCGCCAATACTACTAAAAAGCTACCATAGGCTAAATCCATTTTGGAAAGGAAACTTTATTAATTGGTCCGAAGCAAACAAGTACTCTTCTGGATATTCATGCGAAAATATTCTGCTTAAAGTAGAAGAAGCAAATAAAAAGGTATTAAAAGGGGAGTTCCCATACGAAAGAGATTCTGTTAACTTTCCCAAAATCGAGTACTCTTGGCCTCTACTATCTGGCTTACTTATGGAAGCAGCAAGTAATGGAGGTAATCTAAACGTTCTTGATTTCGGGGGATCCCTAGGTTCCACATATTTTCAAAATAAATTATTTTTAAAATATCTAAATAATTTAAAATGGAATGTTATAGAACAAAATAATTTTGTCGAAAGCGGAAAAAAAAACTTCCAAAATGAAAATTTAAAATTTTATTATAACATTGAGGAATGTTTAAGTGAAAATAAAGTAAATTTATTATTGTTCAGTAGTGTTTTGCAGTATATTGAAGAACCTTATAAATTGCTTAAAAAATCTTTAGATTTTGGAATTAATACAGTTATTTTAGATAGATTATCCATTATTGAACATGATCATGATTGGTTAACGGTGCAGCATGTCCCCAAAAAAATATACAAAGCGTCTTACCCCTGTTGGTTTTTTAATAAGGAGAATATTTTATCTATTTTTAAAAACCAATACAATTTAATCTGTGAATTTGATGCATTTGTAAGGAATGAAACATTTGTGGATGGACGTATACCTGCATCAGATAAAGGATTTATTTTTAGGCTAAAATAAATATGAATTATTTCTGCACCTTATTTGACATAAATTATTCTTCACGAGGATTAAGTCTCTATGAATCCTTGAATACTCATTCTTCAGAAAGTTTTCATTTATTTATTTTAACTATGTGTGACCTAAGCCACAAATACATTGGATTATTAAATCTTCCAAATACTACTATTATTTCCCTTGAAAATTTTGAAGATGAAAAGCTTAAAGAAGCAAAAAAAAATAGAAATAAAACAGAATACTGTTGGACATGTACACCATCCTTAATTCGTTTTTGTATTGAAAACTTTAACTTACCATCCTGTACTTACCTTGATGCAGATATTTTTTTCTTTTCAGACCCACTTCCTTTGTTAAAAGAAATTAAGGACAATTCAATCTTAATTACTGAACATCGCTACACACCCAAGTACGATCAAACTAAAAAAAGTGGTAAGTACTGTGTTCAATTTTTAAATTTTAAAAACAATAAATTTGGAATATTGACCCTAAATTGGTGGCGGGAAAAATGTCTTGAGTCCTGTCCAAGTATTCCTACAAATGGAATTTTTGGTGATCAAAAATACTTAGATGATTGGAAAACCCGTTTTGAAGGGATTCATGAACTTGAACATCTTGGTGGTGGAGTTGCTCCATGGAATGTTCAGCAATATGATATCTTCGAAAAAGAAAATAAAGTTTATGGAATTGAAAAAAAAACTGGCAAAGAGTTTCAAATTATTTTTTATCATTTTCATGGTTTAAAATTTTTCAGAGATAAAGAAATTTCTTTTGGTCCTTACCAATTAACTCAAGAAGTTAAAAATCTTTTATATTTACCCTACATAAAAGCATTGAAGGAATCCGAAAAAAAAATTGGCTTAGTTGCACCTCACCTTGATCCTAATGGTACCATCCAATATAAATTTTCTTTTAAAAATTTATTATCCAAATTAAAATGGAAAATAATTGAATACCATTAAAAATATACCGGTCTCAATAATTGAACTTCCTACATTTTCCGATGAACGTGGGGACTTAACTGCAATTAATAAAATCTTACCATTTAAAATTAAAAGAATCTTTTATATTTATAATTCAAAATTTCCTCGAGGTGGCCATAGACATAAAAAAACAACGCAGGCCCTAATTTGTTTAAATGGAAGCGTAGAAATATCTATCCAAAATCCAAATGGTCAAAATAAAATTCTTTTAAATTCTCCAAATAAATGTTTAGTTCTTAAGCCTGAGGATTGGCATACAATGGAAAATTTTTCTAATGGATCTATACTTCTAGTTCTAGCTTCAGAGCATTATGATCCAAATGACTACATCTATGAAAAATATAATTGAATATGAATCACTTAAAGATGTGAATTACCCTTTTTTCCAGGATTTAAAAAAATCCTTTTCAGAAACATTGGAAAGTGGATGGTACATACTTGGCGATAAAGTTGAAATTTTTGAAAAAGAATTTGCCAATTACACAAAAACAAATTTTTGTGCCGGTGTTGCATCGGGCCTAGATGCACTTTCTATTTCCTTAGCTGCATTAAATCTTCCAAAAAATTCAGAGGTAATCGTTCCATCTAATACCTATATAGCAACAATCCTTTCAATCTTACAACAGGGCCTTATTCCTATTTTAACCGAACCAAATATAGAAAGTTATAATATCGACCCGGAAAATATAAGAAAAAATATCACCAAAAATACTAAATGTTTGATGGTTGTCCACTTATACGGAAAACCCTGTGAAATGGATAAAATTCTAGAAATCGCAAGGGATTTTAATTTACATATTATCGAAGACTGTGCTCAAGCTCATGGGGCCACATTTAAAAACCAAAAAACGGGTTCATTTGGTGAATTTGGTGCATTTAGTTTTTACCCAACAAAAAATCTTGGCGCTTTAGGAGATGCGGGTGCTATCACCACAAATAACAACAATCTGATAGATAAATTAAAAATTTTAAGAAATTATGGCTCAAGTAAAAAATACTACAATACACATTTGGGATACAATTCAAGATTAGATGAAATCCAGGCTGCCTTTCTTTCCATAAAATTAAAATCTTTGGATAAAATTATTTCACATAAGAGGTCATTGGCCGATATTTATTTTAAAAATCTTAAATCAGATTTTATTCTGCCCCAAAGAAATAATGATTTTTTCGATGTATTTCATATTTTTAATATACGACATCCCAAAAGAGATGAGTTAAAAGAATTTTTATTGAATAAGGGAATTAAAACAGAAATTCATTATCCTGTCCCACCACACAAACAAGAAGCATTAAAGGATATCTTTAAAGGAATGTCCTTTCCTATTTCTGAAGAAATTCATAGAACTACGTTAAGTCTTCCAATCTCTTATTTTCATAAAAATGAGGATATATATAAAGTCGTGGATTGCTTGAATCAATTTTAAAAGGGAATATTATGAAAGGAATAATTTTAGCAGGAGGATCGGGTTCAAGACTCTATCCAATGACTAAAATTTTTAATAAACAACTTCAAATTGTTTATGACAAACCCCTAATTTATTATCCCTTAAGTTTTTTAATGCTTGGAGGCATAAAAGAAATTCTCCTCATAAGCTCACCTAAAGATTTACCATATTTTAAGGAATTAATTGGAAATGGAAAAAATTTGGGGATATCCATTACCTATTCTGTTCAAAATCATCCAAATGGTCTTCCAGAAGCTTTTACAATTGGCAAAGATTTTATTCAAAAAGATAATGTGACTCTAATACTAGGCGATAATATATTTTATGGTGATATTGAATTCTATCGAAAAACTCTTGAAGCTCAAATAAACCAAATAGATAAATTTCGAGCAAGAATTTTTGCATATAGCGTGGCAAATCCTTCAGATTATGGAGTTGTAGAATTCCAAAAAGGTAATTTTGAGGTAATAAATATTGAAGAAAAACCCAAAATACCAAAAACTAACTATGCAATTCCTGGATTATATATTTTTGATCAAACGGTATCTGAAAGAGTAAAAAATCTGTCACCCTCTGCTAGAGGGGAATTAGAAATAACCGATTTAATAAAATCCTATCTTATTGAAAAAACCTTGGCGGTAGAGGTAATCACCAGGGGGGTAGCTTGGTTGGATACTGGAACCCCCCGATCACTTCAAGATGCATCTGCTTTCATTAGTGCAATTGAAGCACGACAGGGGCTTAAAATAGCCTGCCTTGAGGAAATAGCCTTTAGGATGGGATATATTGACAATAATCAATTTGGGAAACTAATTTCGGATTTACCAAATTGTAGCTATAAAAATTATCTTGAAAAAATTTTTTCCATGGATTTAAAAAATGAAAAGACAAATATTAGTTACGGGGGGAGCTGGCTTCATAGGCTCTAATTTTGTTAAGAAAATCTGTCTAAGAAAAGAAGTAAGGGATGAGTTTGATTTTATTATACTTGATAACCTAACCTACGCAGGAAATTATTTAAATATACAAAAGGAAATAGAACTTAATGGTCATCTTTCTTTTGTGAAAATGGATATAAGTGATGACAAATCAATAGATAATTTATTCCTTAATTCCAACATTAGTGGTGTCATTAATTTCGCAGCGGAATCCCATGTAGACAGGTCAATTGTTTCCCCTAAACTTTTTTTGGAAACAAACACCCTAGGAGTCTTAAATCTTTTAAATTCATCCAAAAAGCAAAGAATAAAATTTGAAAATTTTAGATTTCTACAAATAAGTACTGATGAGGTATATGGGACCCTAGGGATAAATGATCCCCCATTTAAAGAAACAAATAATTTATTACCTAACAGCCCCTATAGTGCAAGCAAAGCTTCCGCTGATCTCTTGGTTAGATCCTTTTTTGAAACTTACAAATTACCTTGCATAATTACGAGATGCTCTAACAACTATGGACCACTTCAAAATTCCGAAAAACTAATTCCTTTAATGGTCTTAAATGCTCTCAATAATCGCCCTCTGCCAGTTTATGGAAATGGAGAAAATATAAGGGACTGGATTTTCGTTGACGATCATGTGGAAGGAGTATGGGCTGCATTTTTAAATGGAATCCCTGGAGAAATTTATAATTTTGGAGGAAACTCGGAAATTAAAAATATCGATCTAGTTAAAATTTTATTAGATAAGCTTAATAAACCTTACAACCTAATAGAATTTGTAATAGATAGGCCAGGCCATGATTTTAGGTATGCGATTGACTTTTCCAAAGCAAATAAAATTTTAAATTGGAAACCAAATACTAAATTTGAAGATGGCATTGAGAAAACTATTGATTGGTTAAGGTTGGCTTATAATTCAAAAAAAATTTTAGAATCCCAATCATTGATTTAAGTTGCCTATAAAATGGAATAAAAATGAAAAAAGCACTAATAACAGGCATTACCGGTCAGGATGGAGCTTATCTCGCAGAATTCCTTCTAGCAAAAGGCTATGAAGTTCATGGCATTAAAAGAAGAAGCTCCTCTTTTAATACAGAAAGAATCGATCACCTCTACATTGACCCTCACTACCAAACAAATTTCTTTTTGCATTATGGTGATCTAACAGACTCCACTAACTTAATCCGATTAGTTCAGCAAATTAAACCCGATGAGATCTATAACCTTGGTGCTATGTCGCATGTGCAAGTGTCTTTTGAAACACCTGAATATACGGCAAATGTCGATGCAGTTGGAACTCTCCGTCTTTTAGAAGCTATTAGAATTTGCGGATTGGAAAAAACTTGTAGGTTTTATCAAGCTTCTACCAGTGAGCTTTATGGATTGGTTCAAGAAATTCCCCAAAAGGAAACAACTCCATTTTATCCTCGCTCTCCTTATGCAGCTGCTAAGCTTTATGGCTATTGGATCACCGTCAATTACCGTGAATCTTATGGGATGTTTGCCTGCAATGGAATTCTTTTTAACCATGAATCCCCTATCAGAGGAGAAACTTTTGTTACCAGAAAAATCACTATGGCCGCAGCCCAAATAAAACTTGGACTTCAAGACTGCCTTTATCTAGGAAACCTGGATGCTAAACGAGATTGGGGATATGCCAAAGAATATGTTGAGGGCATGTGGAAAATGCTTCAAACTGATACCCCCCAAGACTTTGTTCTTGCCACCGGAAGGACCACAACTGTTCGAGAATTTGTAGAAATGGCATTTAAGGGAGTTAATATTCCCCTAGAGTGGAAGGGAAAACCTGGTTCTCCTGATGAAATTGGATATAATGCATTAAATGGAAAACCAATCATTCAGGTAGACCCTAAATACTTCCGTCCCTCAGAGGTTGACCTTTTAATTGGAGATCCCACAAAAGCAAAAAATATTTTGGGATGGGAAGCTAAAACCTCTGTTGAAGACCTTGCCAAACTTATGGTCTTATCCGATCTAAAATATTTTGAATCCGAACTTGGAAAACCAAATGAACAAAGACAGCACAATATTAGTTCTTGGTTCTAGAGGGATGGTTGGATCCTCCTTAGTCAGAGAACTCAAAAGGCAGGGATATTCCAATATCTTAGAACCCAAGAGAGAGGCTCTAGATCTTACCAGGCAATCGGACGTCCTGGACTATTTTTTTGCAAAAAAACCTGAATTTATATTCAACGCAGCTGCAAAGGTTGGCGGAATAAAGGCCAATAATACTTTCCGTGCAGACTTTATTTTTCAAAATCTCTCCATTCAAAATAATGTTTTTGAAGCTGCCTTCAAATCAAAAGTTAAAAAGTTTCTTTTTTTAGGATCAAGCTGTATTTATCCAAAAAATTGCCCCCAACCCATTAAAGAAGAATATCTTTTAACTGGTGAACTGGAACCAACCAATGAGCCATACGCTTTATCCAAGATAGCGGGACTTAAAACAACAGAGAGCTTCAGAAGACAGTATGGCTGCAACTGGTTCTCGGTAATGCCTACCAACCTTTATGGCCCAGGGGATAACTTTCACCCGGAGAACTCCCATGTTATCCCCGGGATGATACAGCGGATGAAAAAGGTTATAGATAATGGGGAAAATGTATTTGAAGTTTGGGGATCGGGAAATCCCAAAAGAGAATTCCTTTTTGTAGATGATCTTGCCAGGGCATGTCTAATGCTTATGCAAACAGATAAAGAATTGCCCTATTGGATAAATATTGGAAGTGGAAATGATATAAGTATAAAGGATCTAGCAGAAACCATTGCTAAAATAATGGGTTTTAAAGGAAATTTGATTTTCAATAAAAATTATCCCGACGGAACCATGAGAAAGGTGTTGGATGTTTCAAAAATTAATGCCATGGGATGGCAACCTCAAATATCACTAGAAAAGGGACTCAAATTAACTATAGAATCCTACCTCACTGATGAAAATATCCCTAATCACCCCAGTCTTTAATAATGTTCAGGAAATAGAAGAAACCCTTCAAAATGTTTTTTCTCAAAACTATAAAAATTTGGAATATATAGTTATTGATGGTGGTTCAACTGATGGTACCCTGGATATTTTAAAAAAATATTCCGATAAGATTTCTATTTTAGTTTCTGAAAAGGACCAAGGTCTTTATCACGCTTTAAATAAAGGGATTGCTCTTGCCAGTGGGGACATTCTTGGCCTTATCCACTCGGGTGATTTGTTTGCTCAAAATGATATCCTGAATAAAATTGGATTAAAATTTGGTGATTTTAATATTCATGTCCTTTACGGCGATCTTATTTATGTTCTGAAAAATGATCCTTCCAAAATTGTTCGTTTTTGGAAATCTGGCAATTTCTCAAAAAGACGACTAAATTGGGGCTGGGTACCACCTCATCCGTCCCTATTTATTAAAAAAGGTTATTGGGGACATTTTAATTTGGATTACAAAATAAGCTCCGATTATGATTTTATGATTCGGTTATTAAAAAATCAGGACCTAAGAGTCCATTACCTCCCTGAGATCTTGGTTAAAATGAGGACTGGAGGAAAAAGCAATAATAGTATAAAAAATTTTATTGCTAAATCTCAGGAAGACTTCAAAATTATCAGAAAAAACAAAGCAGGAAATTTACATACCCTATTTTTTAAAAAGTTTTCCAAAATTTCTCAATTTTTTTAATTAACTGATATCTAAAGATTTTTTATTTTCATAAAGAAATTCCTCTTCAATTTGAGGTTTTTTAAATTTGATTTTTTCAAATGAGTAAAAAATAAATAGGGCCATTACAAGAAGCACCACCATTAATTTACCACCACCAACAATTCCCGAATTAAAGGCAAAAAGGATAAAGGCAATATTTACTATTATAAGAGTTAAAGAAACCTTAAGATGGCTCATTCCTCTCTTTAACAACACATGATGCAAGTGATTTTTATCGGGGGAAAAGGGAGATTTTCTATTCATTATTCTGATGGTCATCACCCTTAAGGTATCAAAAAGAGGAACCATCATAATTCCCACTGCCACAGCAGGTCCAGAGCTTACAAAAGAATTTACTCGGTTTATTTCTATAAATTTTATGGCCAGAACTGAGCAAACTATACCTAAAAGCAGAGATCCAGTATCTCCCATAAATATCTTTGCCGGAGACCAATTATAGTAGAGGAAGCCCAAAAGTCCTCCGGTAAGGGAAAAAGAAAGAATTGCATATTCTAAAAATCCATGAAGAAAAAACCACCCACCAAAAACAGAAGTAATTAAAATTCCCAGTCCTGCTGCAAGGGTGTTGATACCATCTATGAGGTTAAAAGAATTGGTAATTCCTACAATAGTAATAAGGGATAAAAAGTAGCTCGGCAAAAAGCTGATTTCTCTAATTCCAAAGAGTCCATAAAAGCTTGTGAGCCTTACATCTCCTGCAATAATTAAAATAGATGCAGCAATAATTTGGATTATTAACTTTTTATACGCTACCAGATGAACTATATCATCTTTGAGCCCGGTAAAAAACATTAGCAATGTTGCACAAAGAACATATTGGATTTCAGGAAGCTTGGAAAAATCCGCCCAAAAATTAAGAGAAATAGCAAATGCCGCAAATATCGCTATACCTCCAAGGGTAGGAACTTTATGACTATGAGATTTACGCTCCCCTGGCTCATCATAAAGATACTTAAGCTCGGCAACTCGTATAATCGAGGGAATGGAGAGGAAGGAGATAAGAAATGCGGTTAGGAAAGTTCCTAATATGGTAAGCATCAGGGAAAATTGTACTGGAAAATTCTCCAATAACAAAAATTATTTTTAATAAAATATATTGCTTTAAATGACGCTACGTTAATCCCTTGGCAGGAAACAGTTGATGGAATATAAAACCCTTTTGGATAAGCAGAGCAAAAATATAATGAAGTTTAAACTTCCTCCAGATATTTATAGCTTAAACCTTTTCCTGACTTATTATAGTCTTTTGGTACTTACTGTTGGAATTTTTCTTTGGCCAAAAATCTTATTTCTTAATCATTTCTTTTTATACTTTCCATGTTTTTATTTTACCTATAAAGCATTTCAGAAAAATGGCATAACCGAATTCAATGAGTGGAAACGAAGCCAATTATCGCTTTTTGGATTTTCTATAACTGCAATTTTCTCAATTTTGGTAAATTGGTCCATAATGGATGAACCGATAAAAAATTTACTGAGGATAAAGCATTTTATTATCCCTATTTTAGGTTATTATGCCTATAAAGAGGCCTTCAGAAGTTATATTGATTTTAAAAAGAAAAAAATCCTATTAAATCTCTTTTTTGCCTCAGTTTCTTTTTCAACTTTATATGGGTTATTAGCTCAATTATTGGGTTATAATCCCATTTCAATTGAGTATGCCTTTAATAAAGGGCGGGCATCTGGAATGATTGATCTTTTGCACTACGCCTATGGAATAAGCCTGGTAATGATTTTATTAACAGGTTTATTTTTTTATAGAGACAAGGTTAAAGAATATATTTCCACAAAGTGGATTATTTTTCATTGGATTATTAATTTTATTGGCCTTTATTCTACCTACACACGTGGATCTTGGATTGGATTTTTTCTTCCCCTTCCTCTTTTTTTTATTCAAAGAAGTAAGCGTTTTTTTATTGCTTCAATAATAATTTCAATTCTATCGCTCCTAACCTTTATAAATATTGATAAAAATGCAAACGATCGATTTTTAAAAAGTAGGGAATCCGATGGACAAAGAATTACCTTTTTTAAAACTGCGATTTATGCCTTTTTAGAAAAACCAATTCTAGGCTGGGGCTACAGAAACTTTGAATTTAAGGTTATAGATCTAAAGAAAAAATATGACTTAAACTATAAATGGCAAAAAGGATCTGCTCATAATAATTTTTTGGAACATTTAGCTTCAACTGGTATATTGGGTTTTTTATTTTTGGTTCTTTTCCACCTTTTCTGGGCCACGGAAGCCCTTTCCTTAAGGTCCTATATTGGAAATATAAGCTTCGTTTTCCTTGCATCTTTTCTGGTCACTGGAATGGTTTATTATACTTTAATATTAGGTCCAAATATTGTTCTTATTATGACCGTATATTCTATTTTTATAACCGCATTACCTGAAAAAAAACTAGGATATAATGATATCCACCTTGATAAATTATCTCTAATTGAAGGAACAAAGATTAAATAATCTAAACATTACATTTAAAAATGGCCCACGATTTATTTTTCCATAACTTTTTAAAATTCAAATCCATGATAAATTTTGGATAGGAACTAAACTTAAACTCACACTCCTTTTTATTAAAAAGGACCTTAATTTCATCGCTAAGTGTACTCCCAAACCAGAATTCCTTTTTTAGTTTTGAGACCTCATCAAAAGATATATTTTCTACAATATTTAAATTTTTGGGTTTATAGAAAGAATCGTATGTTTCAAATTTACTATAAGGGCTTAAGGTAGAGGTATACAGAGTACCAATTTCGGAAGATCTTGCATAAAAAGTTTTCTTCAACCCTAGTCCAAATCTTGCAGGGGCAAAAGTAAAATATATAAAAAGAATCATATTAATTACTAGGAGGGCCTTGGTGGTTTTTTTTTGGAAAAATTCATCTAATGGGGTTTGTATCCATAATGTCAGATAAAATATGCTGAGAAAAAATAGCGGAGTCAAATATCTAAATTCTTTATGTCCAATAAAACTATGAACCAAAAAATAAGGAATTGTTATCCAAGTTAGGGGATTTTTAGGATAATTTTTCCAGCCCCAAAATGTTGCGAGAAGAAGAATTAATCCAATGGGACCGCCACCATTTATTAGGATTTGGGGTATATATCCCCAGAAAGGGGAAGTTCCAAAATTTGAAACTTTATCTTTTAAAATATTTTCAGCCAAAAAATTCCAGGGGGTGAAAACCCATTCTCCGTATCCGTAGTAATCGGCCAAAATGCCCAAACTTATGCCTATAAATAATCCCAGAATAGGGAAAAGGATTTGTTTAATATTATAACGGCCAATGACAATGGCCCAAACAAATAGTGGAAATATAAAAAAGCCTATATGAAACCTTACCATAAAGGAAAGGCCCAAAAGTAACCCGCTGAAAAATAGGTTAGTTCTTTTTAAAAAATAGTAAAGTGCGATAAAGAAAAGGGCCGCCGAAAAATTTTCTGATGAACATCGAGCATGAAGGAAAGGAATAAACCAAAAAATTGTTAAAAAGATTAAAAAGTAATGTTTCTGGGTTTGATTTTTAAAAAAGGAAAAAACGGTTTTTGTAAGAAAGATAGTTGAAACAAATGCCAAAAGTGAAGTAAATAGCCTTATCAAAAAGGCTAAAAAGAAAGGATTGGCATCCTTAAAGGGTTTAACTAACCAATAGTAGTTCCATATTTGGATCCATGGTCTCATTCTCGCGTTATATTCCCAAGCTAATTTTTCGCCTGGAGTGCCATAAAGCTTGTTTCCTAAAAATTCAAGAATTTGAAAGTGCTCATCGGGATACCAATATCCGAAAGAAAAATACGGACAAATTAAATGAATAACTAAACTAATGGAAAACCAAAATATTATTTTTTTTTGAAAATCTGAATCTTCTTCTTTAAATATATTCATTGTTATTCTATAACCGCTAGGAATATGTTTATCAAAGAAAATGAAACTAAATTTTAAATTATTTATAATACTTGTCTCTTTAATGGCCGTTGGTTTTTCATACCGACCCTTCCAAAAGGTAACGGATTTTGCTGCATACTATCTGGCAGGTCAGCGAATTTGGGCCAAGACTCTTAATCGCGAGGTAAATCTAAATCCATTAATAACCACCCAAACCAAGTTTTCTCCCCAAAATTCAATTTATCAAAGAGGAGATGATAGGCCCTGGAAATACTCTCCCTCCCTAACCTATGTCTTTCTACCTTTTTCTTTTATTCCTTTTTGGTGGGCCCAATTTGTTTACTATTGGTTTACCCTTGGGCTTTTGATGGCAACCCTTTATATAATCTATCGGCAATTTAAAGAAGACTTCTTTACCAATGAAAAATACACTTTTATTTTCTTTGGGCTTATTTTCATTTTGCAGTTTCGCTTCAATATTTTGGATATTTTAAATCTCCAGGTAAATTTTCTAATGCTATTTTGCACTGTGGGATTTTTATATTTTAGAAAAACCAGAGAGAATCTTTCGGCAGCTCTTTTAGCTTTGCTGATTGGGATTAAAATATTTCCCATTTTTTTTCTAGCATTATTGCTTCGTGACAAAAACTATCGATTATTGGGAAAAACCCTCTTGGCAGGAATCATTTTAATTTTGGTGCCAGTAATTTCTTATGGCAATGTGGGTAATCTAATCACGGAATATCAAAACTACTTTGCCTTTATGACCAGCGATCTTCCAGTCCATGGATTTCCAAGTTCTGCGGATCATGCCTTAATTGGTTTGGATTCAGTCCTGGTAAGGTTACTAATGAACCGGGCATTTTATTTGGATGTAACAACTAATATTGTCTCGTTAAGTGCCAATACCACATTTGCTATAGGAATTTTTATCAAGGCCGTATTTTTGGGACTTATCTTTTATGGCCAGGGTAAATTAAAGGCACTGGTTAAAAGTGAAAAAGATGAAACCTTCTACTACTGGGCCATGGCCGCCATATATTGGAATTTTATCGTAATGATCAATCCCTTGGCGTGGAAGCACAGCTTGGTAATCCTTATTTTTTCATGGATAGTTCTGGGATTATTTATCTTAAGGGGATTAAAAATGACGCTCAAAGAAAAATATCTCCTAGGGTTTGCCCTATCCATGTTTCTCTTTTTCTCCAGCCACCTAATTTGGGGAAATATTTCCCGCAAATATTTCTCACGGTTTGGCCCACATCTTTTGGGAGTTATCGCCCTTTCCTGGTTGGTTTATTACTTAACTAAAAGGGTTTTGAAAGAAGAAAAATTGTTGCCTTAGACGGTGTGTCAGGTTAAATCATCTGCATGAAACCCCAAGTTGCCATAGTTATTCCTTGCTACAATGAAGAAAAAAGACTTTCTCTGGATTCCTTTCAATCTTTTGGGGAAAAGTATCCTAATATCACCTTTTGTTTTGTAAACGATGGATCCATTGATAATACCTCCAAAATGATTAAAGATTTTGGACTGCGGGTTCTGGATATGCCTCAAAATGTCGGTAAGGCCGAAGCTGTTAGGTCCGGAGTAGTAACCTTGGCCAATGAAGGTTTTGATTGGATTGGATTTTGGGATGCAGACCTTGCCACACCCTTGGATGAAATTCCCCGGTTTTTAGAAAAGGCCCAAAGTTCAAAATTTGAACTTATTACCGGGGCCAGAATTTTAAGAATGGGTACCCATATAAAAAGAAAGGCATCCCGCCATTATTTGGGAAGGGTTTTTGCAACCTTGGTAAGCCTCTCCTTAAATCTACCCGTCTATGATACCCAATGCGGGGCCAAGCTTTTCTCCCAAAAATTGGCCTTCGATCTTTTTTCACAAAAATTTAGATCGAAGTGGTTTTTTGATGTGGAACTTTTTTTTAGACTTAAGGACAAATCCTTAGTTTACGAATTCCCTATAAACCAGTGGGAGGATGTATCTGGATCAAAATTAAAACTTTGGGACTTTATAAAAGTACCTTATGAACTTTTCAAAATAAATCGTTATTATAAAAGGAAATCCTTTTGAAGGCATTTCTATTAATTCTTTCCGTATTTGGAATTATTTATTCTATCCACCCCATTAGAAAAAAAGAAACTGACTTTCCTGCTTATTATTTGGCAGGACAAAGAATGATTGCCAAGAATTTCAATCAATCCTTAAAGGACCAAACCGGTATTGCCTTAAAAAAAGATATTGAACCTACCGATTCCCTTTACCAATGGGATCCCCGTCCTTTCAGATATGCTCCGGTGATTGCCTATATCTTTATGCCCTTTGCCGCTTTTCCTTATTTATGGGGGAAAACTCTTTGGTTTGTTTTTAACTTCCTACTTCTGATAACTAGCTTTATTTTAATCTACCGCCATTTTAAATTTAGCGATGATAAAAAAACTTTTTGGTTTTTCATTCTTTTATTTCTAATTGAGCTTAGACCCATATCCCTTGATATTAAAAATCTTCAGGTGAACTTTATTATTCTGTTTTGCACCGTAGGATTTCTCTATTTTAGAAAAGGCCGAGAAAACTTAGCAGCGTTGCTTTTGGCACTAGCAGTTGGTTTTAAAATTTTTCCCATATTCCTTTTAGTTTTCCTACTGGTAGAAAAAGAATATCGGCTTTTAAGTAAAGTTATTGCTGCAGGGGCCTTTCTTCTTATCCTTCCGATTTTAACCTACCGTTTGGATCTTTTTAATGAGTATTTAACCTTTTTTAAATTTTTAAATGATGGAAGAAATTATCCCTTTCCCGCCTCAGCTAACTTTGCACACCCTAATTTAGATTCCTTGGTAGTTCGTTTTTTAATGGATCGACCCTATCATCTGGAATATAAAACTAATATTTTATCCCTTGCTCCCATGTCGGTTTTTTATATTCTTTTGGTTTTAAAGATCACCATTCTTTCGGGAATTATTTTTATCCACCGCCATTTAAAAAAATTAGTAAAAGGAGATAATCGAGAGCTTTATTATTGGGGAATCTTTGGGCTTTATTTAAATTTCTCTCTAATTATTAATCCGGAAGCTTTCAAACACGGAATGGTGGCCATGACTATTCCTTGGGTAGCAATTGGACTTCTTTGGCTTAAAAATAAAAAATTAATTTTAAAAGAAAAAGTGCTTCTGGGCGTTTCTCTATTTCTTTTAGTTTTTACCTCCCATGCTATTTGGGGGGAGTTTCAAAGGAGCATTTTGGGCAGGATTGGACAGGATTTTTGGGGAATTATTTTAATGAGTGTATTGCTAACTTTAATTATCAAAAGAGTTTTAAATAATTCCATTTACCAAAAAACTATTTCAAATCTCTAATATTTGAATACTTTAAAATTACAGAAAATGCCTTAACACTTAAGTACTCTCCTTAGCCCCCCTTTTGGGAGGTTGGGGAATTTGGACCTGGTTTATGGTTTTCTTCCTATTCTACTTTGTTTATGCTTTGCATAATCCTAAATTGATTGACACGCAGAAGCCCCTTATCTAAGGTGGCGTTTCCATGAGCGAAACTCTACTTTTTTTTAAAGAATTTTTTGCCAACAAACAGACCATCGGTGGCATTAGACCCAGCTCCAAAACATTGGCCAGGGAAATTGCCTCCGCTACCTATTTTTCCAAAGGGCCAAAAAATGTATTAGAAATTGGTGCAGGTACCGGGATTATTTCGGAGGCCATCCTTAAGAATTTGGGAAAAGATGACTCTTTAACCATCGTGGAACTTAATCCAAAATTTGCCATGCTTTTAAACTCTAAAAAAGTGGAGTGGATGCAAAAAGAAAATTCTCCGAAAATAGAAGTCCTAAACTTGGATTTTTTAAAATTTAAAACTGACACCCAATTTGATGTGGTAATCGCCGGGGTTCCCTTTAATAATTTTCCTTTAGAGGTCATTGAAGGTTTTATCCAAAAAATTAAATTGCTTTCCAATAAGCAGACCGTCTTTGCTTATTTTGAATACCTTGCTGCTAGAAAAATAAAGGATAAATTGTTTAGGGAGGAAGAAATTTCAATATTCTTTAAAAAAGAGGTAAATCCCTTTTCATTCAAGGAAAAAAAGATTTTTCTAAATGTTCCTCCTGCTAGGGTTAAGTTTATTCGATTTTTTTCATAAATGAAAAACTTTGGCCATTACAAAGATTTCTTCTTGGAAAATAAATTACTGTTAGGTAAAAACCTCCAAATATGGAAATCACTTCATTTTCAATTTGGCTCTTTTTAATATTCACTCCAGGAATTTTATCAAATCTTTTTCTGGAAAGCTTAGTCCCCCTTAAAAAAGCAAAAGATATTGCCCATTTAATAATTAGGTGCTGGCTATTGGGGATCGCTTCCTATGGAACCTATTTTGTAATTGGAAAAACATTGGGAATATTTTTTGGAAATTTGGGAATTCTAGATATCGTCATCCTTTTACAAGATCCCAATCAAAAACCAATTTCCTTTTCAATCCTAATAACTGCCTCATTTTTTGGTTTTTTAAATTCCTTACTTTTAAGTAAAATCTTAATGGAAAAAACTGTTCATAAATTCTGTAAAATTATTAATGTTTCTAAAAAGTTACCTGACATGGATGTTTGGGCATTTTTGTGTGATTGCCTGAATTCCAACCAATGGCTTGTTGTTAGAGATCCAAAAAATAATTTATGTTATCTCGGATGGATTCAAAATTTTTCTGATTCTCATTTTGATTTTGAATTACTAATTAGGGATGTTACAGTTTATTATAATAACTCAGGAGAATACTTATATGAAGCTCCAATTATCTACCTTTCTAAAGATATTAAAGAACTTTCTTTTGAAATTTACAATCAACCGAAAGGATGAAAGACCTAGTCATGTTCCTGCTGATTACGAACCCTTAATACCAGGTCCCAATAAAGGTGGATATAATCCCTGGCCTCCTTCCAGTCCAAGACCCCCGGCCCCCAAGGGTCAAGGAATGAAGATACAATCCTAAAATCCATATTTTTAATAAGTATGATTTTCTAATTCCCTAATCTTATAATATTTTAAAAAAGCAGATAGAGCATTAATGGAACAGACACAAAACCCGCTTATTCCATCCAAAAATCCAAGCTTTAAAAAGTAATCTCTAAAGAATTGAAACATAGGACGAGTTACAATTTTAAAGATATTAGATCTTTTCCCTTGTTCAAATGCAGCTTTGGCCGCAATGGTGGTAAATCGATTGGTTTGATTTATATGATCAGCTACTGAATCATAACTATAGTGGAGGATATCCCCTTTAAGATGCTTTATTGGAACATCCGTAATAATTTTATCGTGGGGATTAACTCCTCCCCAATTGGCCTTTGATTTTTTAAAAAGTCTTAATTTTTTATCGGGATACCAACCACAGTGAAAAATCCATTTCCCTGCATAATTGGTCAGGCGATTCATGGTATAGGCCTCAAATTTAAAATCATTTTCTTTAATGGATCTTAAAAGCTCAGGTGAGAGAGCTTCATCGGCATCAAGGCTTAAAACCCAATCATTTTTGGCCAGAGATAGAGCATAATTTTTTTGCTCAATATAACCTTCAAATGGATGTTGGATAAATCTAGCGTTAAATGAAAGGGCGATTTCTTTGGTCTTATCGGTGGAAAAGGAATCTACAATTAAAATTTCATTGGAAAGATCCCCAAGTGATTCCAGGCATCTTCCAAGCTTTTTTTCTTCATTAAAGGTAATTATAACGGCAGATATCTTTGGCATTTTGATGCTTCTAGCCTAAATTAAACCTCTTTTCCAATAAAAAAGTCATTATATAGACTCTAGGGTATATAATTGAATACTTTTCGATAGAAAAACCTGCCAGCTAGCTTTCTATTTTTTAAAAGTTCTATTCTTTGGATTGGATCAAGCCTTTTAAAATATCTTCCAATAGAGGAATCGGAGACATCCCCCTCATTAAATCCCACCAAAATCATATCTTTGCCTTTTTGATCTTCGGGTTTAAACCAATATCCATACATCAGACCTTCACGGCCAAAAAGATTGGAGGAGTTCACCTTTCCTATATCATTTAGATAAAAGGCCAGCTCAGAGGCGATCATGTATTTGTCCATCCCCACAACAATTTGATCGGACCTAATTTTTTTTATTTCTTCAACCATTTCTTTCCAAGCAACTGGTTTTGGGTTTTTTGAAAGATAGGGCATGCCAGGAATGCCCAAAGTTAAATAATGAAGTGCCAAACCATAGCCAAGCAAAAAGAAAAAGCTTATGGCAGTATATATTTTTCTTCTTTCAAATTCTTTTACAAATAAGGGCATGGCCACAAGGAAGATGGGGGCCGTCCAAGATGCCCTAACCTCATGGAAAAAGCTAAATATAACAAATACTGAAAGAGGAACGAGGGTGAAAACACCTATAAATAATTTTCTTCTGTCATCCAAATTACTTTTTTGAAAAAATGCCAAAAGACCTAAAGGTGTAATTTGAATCAAGATAAAAAATAAGAGGTTGTGTAAAGAAAAATGTATTGGCGCAGCTAATCTTCTTGTTGTTTGAAAAGCAAATGAGGCCCAATTGTGGGTGTAGTTCCAATAAATTACGGGGCTAAAAAATAATAATATCAAAATTAATGAAAGATAGGATAAAGGATGGGTGAGCCACTTCCTTGATTCCTTATCCAAGACAATAAATACCAAAGCAGAAATCCCCAGAAGACTAATGGTGTATTTGGTAAGCATCCCCAATCCCAAAAAAATGGCAACTCCTACCCAAGAAATCGCATTTTTTGAAAAAAAGATCCTTTCAAAAAAATAAATGGCCCCTGCCCAAAAAGCAAAAAGAGCTATATCTGGGGTGATAAAAAAGCTAAAGCCAAAAAATAAGGGAAAGGTGGCCAGAATTAAAACTGGAATCAGAGATTTTTCCTTTTGGAAATTTTTCACAAAAAGAAAACTAAAGCGGGCCATCAAAAACCAAAATAAAATTCCAAAAATTCTAATTCCATATTCATTGTTACCAAAAATTTTAGTGCCAAGCCCTATCATCCAGGAAACCATTGGGGGATGATCTAAATAGGCCGAGGAAAGATGTTTTGAATAATTCCAATAATAGGCCTCTTCAGGTGTGGCATTAGGAAGCCCCATATAAAGGATACGCAAAACAATGGAATATCCTATTAAATAGGGAATAATCTTTTTAGGTTTATAAAGGAGAATACATTGTGAAATAATGCTGATTATCGGAATAAAAATATAAAGAGGTTCACTAAAATGGGCAAAAAGTCCGCCCCTTAAAAAAAGAGATCCAAAAAAAATTCCCAAAAAGGGAAAAAATTCCTTTTTTCTTATTTGAAAAAGGCCGGCAAAAAAAGATAACCAAAGTGCATTAACGGCTGGGATACCTTGGGACTTCAAGATAAAAAAAAGTGAAATATCTAATAGAATTATAATAAATATTTGCAAGAGCTAATCATCTAGCTAACGCATAGTCTAATGCAATAACCATTCTTTCATTAGCTCCGTTATTTTGGTTTGATTAGGAATCCCCTCTTTGTTTTAAAAGTCGAATGAAGTCTTTCGGGATTTTAATACTGATAACCTTTGAGTTATCAGGTGAATTTCAATGTAGAAGTCTAAAATCATCCAAAAATTTTAAAATTTGGTCAGGGGTCAATTTTTTAAATAGGTATCTGAAAAATGAAATACACATCTCTCTTTCATTATAATTTCTCCAGGGGTATAAACTGGTATATACTTTGATTAAATTTAAATCAATTGCGTTATTTACATCCCACTTAAAACGATTTAAAAAAATGGGTCATGAGAAAATTTCTTCTCTTCCTTTTACTTCCCTTTCTTTTATTTAAAGGAGAAATCCACAATTTTTCTCATCATATCCGGGAGTATCATCACAAGCATAGGCTAGAATGCCTCTTCTCCCACGATGAAAAGAAAGAGGTGGGCATTAATGAGGCCTGTCTCTTTCATGACCTCTTTATTGTTCAAAATAGCGTTTTAGGTCTAGATTTTTTTGCTTTAAAATCACCTCAAATAATAACAATTGTATTTGTTCATTTCGATGTCCCTCAAAAGGAAAAATTAGATTTATCCTTTCTTCCCAATTCTCGTGGACCTCCCGCCTTAAGTTAATTAGAATTTTTTACCTAATTAATTTTGGAGAATTACCATGAAGATATTTATTATATTATTTCTTATCTATTCCTCTGCCTTCGCACAGGAATGGACATCAAGAGGATCTGCTTTTAACCCAGACATTGGGGTAAACGCCCTCTTTCTATACCAACATTCAAATCAAGATAACCAAATCAACGGATTCACTTTCGAAGAAATGGAACTTCAATTTACTGCAGATGTTGATCCCTACCTTCGTGCCCAGCTAATTACCAGTGTAGGCAGACAGGAAGGTGATACTTATGAAATCAACCCGGAAGAGGCCTATGCGCAAACTCTAAATATTAAAAACACCACGCTGCAATTTGGAAAATACTATTTCAATTTCGGCAAACACAACCTTTTGCACCCCCACAATTTTCCCATGGTCGACCGACCCTTAATCAATGTGGCACTTTTTGGTGAAGAAGGTTTAAATATGCCAGCAGTTGGCGCTTCCTATCTTCTACCTCTTAAGTGGTACAGTGAATTCCTTGCTGACTTTGGTCAAGGAAGGGATCTAGAATTATTTCAAGAAAAAGGCCGAAGAAACCAAGTGTTTTCCCTGCACTGGAAAAACCTTTGGGATTTAAATCCAGACACCACCATGGAGTTAGGTTTTACCGGTGGTGCAGCTGCTGAAAACATAAGCTTATGGCAATCAGATCTAACCTTTAAATGGCGTCCCATGGTGGGAGGAAAATACCACGCAGTGGAATGGCAAACTGAGTTTATGGGTAAAGAAAATCTCTGGGGTTTTTATTCACATGTTAAATATCAATTCCTCGAAAGATGGTGGCTTACCTACCGCTATGATTATGCTGACTCTATTGAGGGAGAAATCCAAAGAAGAAATGGACTTCTGGTGGCCTATGCTCCATCGGAATTTTCTGCCATCCGTCTTGAGGGTGATTATAATCCCACGATCAGAGAGACCAAAGTTTTCTTACAATTTAACATAACAATCGGGGCACACCCCGCACATAGGTATTAATTTATGAAAATAATATTTTTTTTAATTCCCTTTCTATCATTTGCAAAAATAAATGTTCTTACTACCACCACGGATCTTAAGTCTTTGGTGGAAACCATTGCTTTAGATAAAGTTGAGGTAGATTCCATTTGCAAAGGAACCCAAGACCCTCATTATCTTGAGGCAAAACCCTCCTATTCTCTAAAGGCCAACCGGGCGGACTTATTAATCAGCATCGGTTTGGACTTGGAGGTGGGATGGCTTCCTTTGATTTTGGCCGGTGCCAGAAATCCCTCACTGCAAACCAACGTTTTAGTCGCGGGCAAATATGTGGACACTTTGGAAAAACCAACAGGTGCAGTTTCCCGTTCTATGGGAGATGTCCACCCTCAGGGTAATCCCCATATCCTACTTGACCCAAAAAACGCTGTTATTGTCGCGGAGAAAATCAAGGATAAACTCTCCCTAATGGATAAGGAAAATGCTGATTTTTACAACAAAAATTACCAGGAATTCGCCAAGCAGATAGATTCCAAACTAAAAGAATGGACAAACCATAAACCCAAAAAGGTGATCACCTATCACTCCACCTTAAGCTACTTCTACAAGCGATTTAATATCACCAATGTTTCCATTTTAGAGCCCAAACCGGGCATTCCACCTTCTGCTTCTCATATTCTAGATGTCATGAAGACTGCCAAATCTGAAAACGTGAATTTGGCCTTGGTGGAAAATTATTTTGATCCATCGGTAGCGGAAAGAGTTGCCAAAGATGTTCCAGGTCTAAAAGTAAAATCCATTGCAGTATCGGTGGGAGGGGAAGAAAATATTAAATCTATAGTGGATTTATATTCTTACCTAATAAAGGAAATTTATGAGTGATATTTTAATATTTTTCGCGGCCCCTTTCGCCATGTGCTTAACCTTGGTGGGGATTCATTGCTATTTGGGCCTTCATGTACTTAAAAGGGGAATTATCTTTATAGATCTTTCTCTGGCCCAGGTTGCTTGCCTGGGTTCCACCGTGGCCCTTCTTTTAGGGATTGAGCACCATGGCCCCTTAACTTATTTTGTATCTTTATCTTTTACTTTCTTAGCTTCAGGCCTTTTTGCTTACGGTAAGAGAAAGGAACATTTCATTTCTCAAGAAGTTTTAATTGGCGTGGTCTATGCTTTGGCATCAGCAAGTGTTGTTCTCGTAATCGATTCTTTAGCTCATGGAGCCGAACATTTAAAAGAGCTCCTGATTGGAAGAGTATTGTGGATAACTTGGCCTGAGGTAATTAAAACAGCAGCAATTTATTCTGTTGTGGGAATAATTCATTATGTTTCCCGAAAAAATATGATTGCGCTTTCTGAAAACCGTCCCGTGAAAAACGCCGGCTGGTGGGATTTTCTTTTTTACGGTCTCTTTGGTGTGGTTATAACTTCCTCAGTGAATGTTGCAGGCATACTACTGGTATTTTCATTTTTGATTGTTCCGGCCTTGGTTTCAACATTTTTCTTTGAAAATCTAAAATCTCGATTAATTTTTGGTTGGATCTTGGGTTTTTTCCTTTGTGTTATCGGGATGGCGGTAAGCTACCTTAAAGATTGGCCTGCTGGAGCGGTTTTGGTTGTTTGTTTTACCATAATTCCAGTCTTGGCGCTTCCTTTTTTAAAGGATAATCATTGAGAAAAACTTCGAGTCTTTTTCTAATAGGGATATTCTTTTTTTACCAGGTGGCCGGAGAATTCGGCCACCATCTTTCCCACTACCTGGAAAATTCCAAAAAGGAATTTTCATTAGAGGCCATAGCTGAATTTTTAGGACACAAAAAAAAGAAAGAAAAGGTGCCCAAGGAAGATACCTGTCCCCTGGCCAAGACCTTGATGGCCTTTCAAAATATTCTGCCATCGCAGCCAGGGATCAAAATAATAAGACCAGACTCCATCTGGTACCAGAAAGAATTTTTTGAAACCGATATTTCTGTTATAAAAATTTATCTCTTTAAAATTCAATCTAGGGCCCCACCTTATCTTGTTTCTTAGGTTTTCGATAAATTTTAATAATTTAAATGGAGTTTTAAATGATCTATTTTAGAAATATTTTTTTTCTTTCTATATTGCTTTCCCAACTTTTTAACAATAAGGCCTTTTCTGATGATGAAGGAGTCGGTGTAGACATTGACGAACAGGCCCCTGCCACCATTCCTCTGCCCGTAACCATCGACGGTTCAGGAATAACTTTTTCTTGGGACTGGTTTGGATTTGATCATATTAAGGATTTTTCTCTTTCCTGGGGAATCTCACCTCTAATTAGCGCCTCCGGAGACAAAATTAAATACCTAATTAATTTGGGTAAAAATGAAAAATCCATCCCGCTTGATTGGGCCAATGAAAATGACCCTTATATGGTTATTGAAACCAAAGGTTTTGACCTTTCCGCTTACCTCTCTCCAGGTGTCTCACTTCCCCATGGATTTATCATCAACGGCCAGATTGCACCTTTGGTGGGATCCAAATTTTATTCGGAAAGGAAAGCAAAAAATTTAATTGAAGCTAAATCACTTCCTAATTTAGGTCTCCTTTCATCTTTAAAAACCATCGACCTTTTGCGAGAAGGAGATTTTGTAACCTATGAGCTTCAAGGTGGAGTTAATTTCTCAATAGGGCCAGGATATTTAGGATTTAGCTCTTCCTTTTCCTTTACGGCACAAGGAGGCTGGGAAGTGGCGCTTAAAAAGGGCCGGGATCAATTAATTACCGGAAGGCTGACCCTTAAAAAGCTAAAATTAATCTCCGCAAACGTAGGATTAGCAGATTCTGCATTTAGTTCTGCAGTTATTGGTGGTGGAAAAATTCTTGAAAACTCAAAAAGCTTCTCTTTTGAATTTGATTTAGCGGAGCCTTCAGCGCAAAAGACTTTTGAATCATTTATAAAAGGAAAATTGGATTTATTTGGCAATAGGAGCAAAGGAGTTAGAGAATTATCCCGTGATGAGGAATATACCCGTGGTAGATTTTTTGATGCTCAGACAAATCTCCCATTTTTGGCCTCTGTTGAATTTAAACAATCAAAAATCCTGGTTAAATCCAAAAACCTCCATCCTAAAAATGTAGAGGGTATTATGTCCCTTTATACTCAATCAAGCGCCACCAACGGACCTCTTAGCAGAAGAATGAGGAAGACAAAACTTTTTGGGGCTACCTATCTTAAACATCAAAATGAGAGTTCTCTAACTGCAAATTTAAAATGGTCCTACCAAAGAGAAAGGATGAAAGGGAAAAAATGGCAACAGGAAATAGATCAGCTTATTGACTTAACTGGGCTTGGAGAGCAATTTAAATTTGACCTTCCAGGAGAAGTCCTGGGAATGGTCAAAATTGATTTTGACCTTGAGATTCCCAGCAATGGAGTCGGCCTCCTGATGAAAAATATAGAAAATATTCAGGATGACTTCTGGGATAATTTAGAAAACGTGGTATTAAAAAATTATTGCCAAAAATACCCTCACGGATTTAGGGCAAGACATGAAAATTTCTGCAAAACTAAGATTCACCGGAGATTTAAAAAAACCTCCAACAGGCTCAAAATAAGTTTTAACCATTTAAAGTCTCAATTAGGTACCAAGAATATGGAAAGTTTTCTGGAAAAGTTCTCAGAAGTAGGGGAGCTAATGATTGAAGACCCCTTGGCCTTTCAAGCAATATTTCAATTATCTGGTGGGAATAAAGTAGTTTGCATAAATCTTTCCATCCAGGGAGAGAAGCTTGCGCCCAAAACCATCACTTTGGGTAATTGTGGGGTAGAAAAAATCGCTATACAATAATTAATAATCCACAGGGGCTTCTATGATCAAATATATATTTTTAATCCTACTTTGCTCCTGTGGGATTGTTTCAACCCAAAAAGAAATCATTAGTATTTCAAGTACTCCACCTGGAATAGAAGTCTTTCAAAATAACAAGGATTTAATGGGGAAAACCCCTTTTTATGCTGAGGTGGAAAAAAATCCTGGAAACTTTTATGTTTTCAGGCCGATGAAAAAACCAATCTATCCAATGGAAGTTTGTGACTACAATAAAACAGTAAAACCTAATACCACCAATAATCGCTCCGTAAATGATGTCCTAAACGGAGTAAACCCGGTCGATTTGATGGATAGCTCAAAATATGAATGTGTTAAAACCGTAAGGGCAACCTTAGGACCACCTTCTGCTTCATGCAAAACAATCGTGGTAGTTCCACCCAAAAGCAATTATGTCGAAACCTCCTTCGAAATTTTTAAAAAATATAAAAAGGAAATTTTTGAGGTCCATAAAAACTCTTGCGACATCATTATCTCCCCATACGAGGCCGAAGATTACTTCACCTTTTTAGGAATTGATCATTTGTCCCCCCCTCAAGATCTATCGGAAATGAATTCCTCAAAAATATTTAAGATTGGACTTCAGTTCGAGGCCACTCATATCCTCTTTCTCCCTTATGAAAGGGAAAATTCAAAAATAAATGTAAAACCCAAATTATATGATATCCATGAGGGAAAAGAAGAGACTGGAGATTTAACCAAACCATTTTCCATTAAACAGGAAGATGAAGATACTATCTCCAATTTTTTTCTTTCAAGTTTTAGATTGATACCAAATGGACTAGGCCTTCAGATTAATACTGCCAATAGGTTAAACACCACCTTGAATGGACAAAATGGTCCAACCTTTAACAATCATGAGATAAAATTTGGAATAACCTTAGATAATATTTTATATCCTCAGGAAAAATGGGCGATTAATTTTTTGGCAGTGCCGGTATTTAACTTTATTAATCAGGAATACATTTCCATAACTGGATTAACCCTGGATTTTAAAATATTTCTTCATCTTCCCCCTGGAGGAGTTTTAGTTGCCAGAGGGGGTGTGGGAGGGGCCTTCCTTGATTCAACTTTGAGCTTTATATCGGATGCAGGATTGGAGTTTTATTTTTTCCCGCTTGAACGGGTTTATTTAGGCCTAGGTTATAAGAAATATTTCTTTCCGGATAATACCGTCTCCTACAATGGCTTTTGGGCAAAAAATGAAAGTTACGTATTTTTGGAATTAGGATATTTCTGGCCAGAGCTTAGAGTCGGGGCAAGGGGACTTTTTGACTAATTTCAACAAAAACAATTGCATAATCATGCAAATAACTCTTGCAATACTTGCATGTTCATGCAAATATTAAATTATGACTAAGGTAAACCTAAAAGATCTCCATCACCTATTTAAGGCCTTAGGTGATGAAAACCGCATGTCCATTTTAAACCACCTTTGCCAATGTAGCTCAGAGGAAAAGGTTGGGGAAATTTCTAATTGTTGCAACGTGGACCTCTCGGTTGTTTCCAGACACCTGGGTATTTTGCGCGACCAAGGTGTCCTTTCTGCGCAGAAAAGAGGAAAAGAGGTCTTTTATCAGGTGAACCGAAAGGAATTGGCCAAAAAACTGCGATCGATTGCGGACTTTGTAGAAAAATGTAGTTGTTAAAAAAGGAGAATTTATGAGCAAAAATCAATGCACCTGCAATTGTGACTGCAAAAAGCTTGCTGAAATCTTAAAAAAGGTTGCCGAGCTGATTGAAAAAGAATCTTAAGTCTTTAGGCCGCGAACTCTCGCGGCCTATTTACATATTCCTGAGGACTCCCCTCTTGCACAAATATTAGATGACTTCACAGATTTTCTTTCCCATTGTCCTTGGGAATTTTTAAAAACTTCAATCACCCACTTTTTTCCGATCACCGAATCATCCAAATAGCCCATATCCGTTATGGTAACTACAGCTGAATCAAAATTTTCAGCAGAAGGTGTTTCAATTTCAATGGATCTTTTTTTGGATTGGATATCCCATCCCACATGGTTTAAAGCAGCTGAGATGGCATATTTGGTGGGATTGGCAAATAAAGAAAAGGATAAAAATAAAAATAAATACTTCATAAAAAAAAGGGCCAGTTTTCTGGCCCATCCTTTATTATTTAAAAACTACAGTTCGTTCTAAATTGATTACTTCATAATAATCTTTTGGATCAGTTGCCCAACCTTTAACCCAAAATACTGTAGAATGAAGATCTCTTTGGGAGATATTTAACATGATGACATCTCCGGTATCATTATGCATGGCCTTTTTGAAAATAAGTCTTGTTCTTGCAGATTTTTGAGTTTCCATTGTTGTCCAATGTCTACAGATTCCCATCCAATTCCTATCATATCCATGGTGATGTCCCCAATCCCAATCATGTTTTTCATTATTATTACGATTGACTCGTCCCCAATAATAAAAAGATCCACCCCAACCTCCACCTCCATCTGGTACTCTGTCTTCACAGATCATTTCAGTTTGGGTGTAGTTAAAAATTACATCAACCATCTTTGGTGTATCTTCGGTTCTTAAAAAGGCCATAGTTTTGTTAAAAGGTAATCCATTTACAGCTTCCAAATAACCTAAATGAACTACAGGACTATCTAATGAAGTCATATCTTCTTGGGCCCAGGCCAAGTTTGCACTAATCAAAAGTAGAAGAGGCAAAAATAATTTTCTCAAAGTATCCTCCTAAAATTTAAAGTTTTGGAAATTATTAAAAGGAAGACATTCTAAGTCAAGGTTAGATTTCATCGAGCAGATGCGCATATTTTGTATGACCCCACACAATAACTCTTTGTTCGTGGAGTCGTTTTTTTCTATCTTCTTTTGAAATTTTCTCTATAAATCCTTCTAAGGAATATAGCATCATTTGAAATTTTTCAAATTCAGACTGGGTTAAGGAAATTTTTTTTAACCTTATATGTGATTTATTTTTATAAAAAAGGGAAACCATTGAATTGAATATATCCTTAACTTCCTCTTTGATAGCATCCTCTATTAAATTCAAATCTCCTTTAATTTTATAAATTCCTTTTTGTTCACTTACAATTCCTTTCTTTATAAGTTCGCCTAAAATATTTTTAAGGATATTTGGAACTATTGAAGTATCTAAAGTTAGCTGATCTAGATTTTTTTCTTTTAGATTTAAGGATTCTAAAACCATCCGGTCCCAAAGTAACAATCTTTCTGTCATAAATTCCCCTTTATTTTTTTTATTTTTATTTTTTTTTGGATAAAGCTATTGATTTCTGATAACTCTTCAGGCCCTAGATCATTCCATGTCTCCTCTAAAATCAGCTCTTTCATTCCCCTATCCTCCATTTTCTCTTTCACCTTTTGCTGAAAAATCTCAAATTCAGTTAATTTCATGGGTGCCCCATTTAAGATTCTAAAGGTCCTGGTTATTTGCATTCCAGTATCCTCAGATATAAATTTCAGGGTGGGATAATTATTTATTTTCAAATAAAAATCTGTGACTCTTTTTTGCAATGACATAATACCTCCTGTGCTTAATAAGCAGGATTTATGCCAATAATTTTGACAAATGGTGTACCTTTTTAAGAATATTTAATCGTGAGAATAATCAGTTCGAATATCCGTTTTGATAATCCCAAAGACCAAGAAAATGACTGGGCAGGAAGAAGGCATCTTCTGGCCAAATGCCTAAACGATTTCAAGGCAGACATTATAGGTACCCAGGAGGGTAGAAAGGAGCAACTTAAAGATCTCGAAAGTTTACTTTTTGGTCTAAAATCAGAAACCACCAATAGAAAATGGATATTAGAAAGAATGTATCCAACTTTATTTTATAATCCAAAAACCGTCACCATCTTAGATTCAGGAGATATTTGGCTTTCTAAAACCCCTTACCTTGAAGGATCAAAGGATTTTGATTCTACCTTTCCCCGCCTCTTTACCTGGATAAGGTGTAGCTATATGAGTACACCCTTGTTCCTAATCAATATACATTTGGACCATGGAAACCCGGCCACAAGAGTTTTTCAAACAGAAGTCCTAATTAATGAGGCCAAGAAGTTAAATCCTACAAACCTCCCCATTATAATGTTAGGGGATTTTAATGAGGGTCCGTCAGGAGAGGTTAGGTCACTTATAACTTCGGCCCTATCGATTTATGATCCCTGGGAAAGATTTGGATTTAAGGAAGAAGGTTCCCACCATAAATTTGGAACCCTAAAAGATACCCTTAGAATCGATTGGGTTTTATGCGATCAAAGGCTTATTTGTGAGGAGATATCCTTTGATAAAACCCACCAAAATAACCTATATCCCTCGGATCATTATCCCTTGCGAGCTGTAATTTTGACACCTCCTAAGTGTTAGAAATCTAATAAATATCAATAAATTCAATATATTAGACCGTGCTGCAAGTGCAAGAAATTACAACGCGTCGTATATATTTTGTACAAGGGTAGGCAATTGTTGGACTCAAGTTTAAGAATGATATAAACTGCCCAAATTAATTTTAGGCAAACTAAACAGAAAGGAGAACAATAATGCGAATTTTAGCTTTGTTACTTACAATTACCCTTTCCACTTCAGTGTTTTCAAGCACTTTGGAAGAGGCTCAATCACTTTACGAAAAAAGAGGCTTAGATGAACAAGGCCTTGAAAATGCAAGAAAATCAGCTGATTTATATGAAGAAATTATCGCTTCATCTTCAAATCTTTCAGCAGAAGAAATGGCCATGCTTTTAGATAAGCAATCAGAAGCCCTTTATTTTGTTGGTCTTGTAACTCAAAGAAATGGCGATGAAAAAGAAGCAATGAAGGTTTACTGGAAGGGATATGAAGTAGCTCTTAAGGCAGTAAATTTACTAGGTGATAGACCTGGTGACAGGAAAGATCCTATTAATCCTAAAAATCCAGCCTTTGGAAAAACCTTAGCTTATTCCATGTATTGGGAACTTGTTAACATCTTAAGATGGGGAAAACTTTACGGAATTCTACAAGCTCTTACTAAATGGAAAGAAATTGGTGAGCCAAGAATTGTTGATATCTTAAGACTTGACCACACAACCATGAACTACGGTGTAAACCGATCTGCAGGTAAAGCTCTTATCTCTCTACCTGGAAAACCAAAAATTCAGGGAAGAGACGCTATCAGCTTTTTGGAAGAAGCTTATACAGCAGGAGAAAACACTGTTAATGGAATTACTCTTTCCAATAACATGGCCACAGTAACCTTTTACTTGGAAGCTCTAAGAGAAGGAAAGAAGACTGCTGAGTTTTGTGAAATTTACAAACCTCTAACTTCTTTTATGGAAACTGCAACAGATGAAACTTTAAACGAGATGTTTCCAGCTCTAGTACCAGAAGCCAAATTTGAATACGACGATTTTATGGCAGAAAGAGACAACACTAAGTTCGCAGAAAAGAACTGTAGATAAGATTTTTTAAGGTGAGGGGATCTTTTGGTCCCCTCTTTTTTTGGAGTTTAAAATGAAAACGAAATTACTTTTGGGGTTTTTCTTAACAAACATAGCAATGGCATCTAATATGTCCGCCCCAGTAATATTTCCCTCTGCCATGGTTCTCCCTAAAGGAGTTAGAAACCTAAATTACAAGGCAGTTGTAACCTCTGTTGATTCCATCTATAACAGCGCTGGAATTTCTGCTCCCTTAGCTGACCCCATGTTTCAAGATATCACCTTCGGAGATATCATCCTGGGAAAAAAGACCGACTTTGATAAAGCGGCCGTAAGGGAAAAAATGCTTGCAGTTGGAGCTGATGAAAACACTGTCGTCGCCAAATCCACTGGAGCAATAAATGCAGAAGTTACTGTCCAAGTACCTGTTCTAGCTTGGGGTATAACCGATAAATGGACCGCCGCCGTTGCCGTACCTATAAAAACCCAAAGTATCAGCATTGATACAGGGGTTATCCAATCAAATAAAGAAATTATAACGGCTTTAAGAAATAAATTGGCCTTGGACGGACAGGGAAAAGAAATCGAAGAACTAGATAGAAAACTTGCCAATCCAATTAAGGCCAAGGCCGAAGAACTAGGATATGAAGCCATTTTAAGAAATGAAAAGAAAACCATGCTTGGAGATATCAAGCTGGTGAATAAGTATAAGGTTTGGGAAAGTGATTTCCAAATGCTTACGTTATCGGGTGAAATTACTCTACCAACTGGCGAAACCGCATTATTAGACAGAATGGTCAATGTTCCTGGGGGAGACGGGCAATGGGACATTGGAGCATCTGTTACCCATGATTTTAAATTTGCCAATTATTTTACTATTTCTTCAAATATCGCTTATACCGTACAATTTGCCGATTCTGTTGAAAGAAGAATTCCTGAACAATTTAAAAGTGCCGCATCTGGGGATATAGATCCAAATACCCACCGAAATTTAGGAGATATTTTATCTCTTACCCTGGCGCCTTCTATGAATTATAGAGGAGCTTCACTAGCACTTGGTTATAGCTTTAATTACAAACAAAAAGACACCTATTCTGGGTCTAAATATTCCTCTGAAAGGTACGGATGGCTTGCAAAAAACTCTCAGCAGACCATGAACGTATTTTTAGGAAAAGTGGGATATGACACTATTACTCTTTATAAAGAAGGGAAGTTTCCTGTTCCAGCTTTAATTTCTCTAACCCATACTCAAATTTTTAGTGGAAAAAATGTGGCCAAAAACCCTTTAACTACTTTGGATGTATCGCTGTTTTTCTAAGAGGTAGACGATGAAAAATATATCTTTAATTACACTTTTACTTTTAGTGGCCTGCGGAAAGGCACCTCAGTCTAATGCTGATAGACAAATATTAAACCATGAGCGGCCAGAACCTCTTACCACCTTAGTAAAACTAAAAAGCGAACCAAGGGAAATTATTATCTTTGCTTTCCCTGATCAATCAGAAGTGAAAGATTATTACTACGATGAATCCAAAAGGTTCGCTTCTGAAGAGGATTTTGAAACTTTATTTTCAATGATTCCATATGGAAACAATTATACATTCAATATTACCAAAGACATGACTCCTGCCCAAAAGGTACAGGGGATTATGGGTAAGGTAATCGCCATAGCCGATGCAAGAGACAAATCTCGAAGGGAGACATTTGAACCGCGAAAAAAAGTATTGGAATTGGCCAGAAAAACCCAGGAATCAATCAAAGATTTTCCTTGTTATGAAGTTACCAAAAGGGGAAATAAAAATAGAGGAAAGTGTTACTTAAAACCAATCCCAGGTATCACAAAGGATACACCTAAAGAGAGGATTGAAATGGAAACTTGTAATGATATTGAAGCAGTTTCCAAAAATTATTTAACGGTTTCCCCAGACTCAGGGATTCCTGCTAACACTGAAACAGAATACTTCCTATCAGCCGATAAACTACCAGATTTAGAATCTGATTTGGCAACCTGTGAAGAACAGGCCGAAATTGTAGAAAAATATGAGAACATAGCTGCTGTTGGAAAACTTGAAGTTGCTATGCTTGTTGGATCTGGAGAAATTCCAGGTAAAGACAAACTTCTTTTTAGGGCCAAAAGCGAACTAGATAGAGATATCGATGGAGGTTCTGACCTTGAATCCACTATCGTTTTTAATACCAAAACCCTAACCTTTGAGAAGTTTTCCATCGCCATAAATTTTTACGATGGATCTGAACCAGTTCTGTATGGTCCAGAGCATGGAAACATGGAAATGCCAGTTGTAACTGAAATCAATGGTTCGGGATATTACCGAGTGGACTTTGAAATCAAAGCTCCAAAATTTACTCTTAAGACCCTAGGTCTGTCCCTAGAAGTGGATCCAATTTTTGGACTTAGAGTTTCTGGGAAGACAATGCTGCACTACGCCGACGGCAGAACTAGACCAGGGATTATGAGAATTGACGTTTCACCTAAAGAATAAATTTACCGGGGGGAAGATAGATTTCCCCCTATTAACCCAATCCTAACATTCCTTATATTATTCCTTAACTATTACGGGTTAAAAGGTGTTTGTTCTTAAAACAACCAAACAAGGGGATTTTTGTATGAAAAAGCTGCTGTTTTTATCCTGTCTTGTTCTTGCAGTTTCTGGAACCGTCAGATCTGCAGAAACTCAAGACGACCTCATTGGAACAGATGACCAAGAGGTAAATTTCATCGGTCTAGATGAAGCCGGAAAAGAAATTGATATTCCAATGAAAAAACATATTTGGAATGAAAGAACAAAAGAAGTTTATAGAAGACTGGGTGGAGAAACTTTAAAAGGTTTGTCTAATTTACTTCCTTCAGGTGAAAAATTTGATTTTTATCAACTTGACCTTGGGGCCGAAGTAAAAATGAAGGCCGGAATTGGAAGTCTAGTTGAGGCCACAGTTCAACCTTACTTTTACCTAGTATTTAAAAAATAGGGGAAAATGAATATGAAAAAATTAATATTATTACTTGCTTTGATTTCAAATATCACATTTGCTAAGGAAGGATTTGTGGACCAATACTGGACTGACGGTGCTGGAGATGAGAAAGCTGCCGAGTCTGCAAACCTTGATTCAATTAGCCACTTTATCAATAACGTGACTGAATCCGAACTAGATGCACTTGATTCCGTAAACTTTCCAATTGAAAAAGCTGAAGGGAAACCAAAATGGTACTTCGGTGGGGCCCAAACTTCTCTTGCCCTAGGTTTTTCTGGAAAAATTGGTGTTTTAACTTTTGGGGGAACAAAGTCTCTTGAAGTTAACTGGGAAAGAAAAAAACCAGAGGCCCTAAAGGATAAATCAGAAACTGAAGGCGAAAGCTCAAATGTTGAAACCATCACCGTAAATGAAGGTACAACTAAGGCCGATCTTCAAAAAGAAATTGAACCTTTTATCAGATCAATGGTTGACTCCAAAAAAGTTACCGATGAAAACAATTTAAGAAAAAATCTTAAAGAAGTATCAGGAAATTTCTTGGCCTATGCTAAAGGGATGAATGCCGCTCAAACAAGATATAAATTTGTTCCGGTAAAAATTCGTTTAGAATTCAATATTGAAGGTTCAGGTACTATCCACACTGCTATCCCTGTTCTAACTGGGAAAGTGACTGTTCCTGTTAAACTTCGTCTAGAATTTATCAGAGTAATGCCAAAAGATGGTGCTGCTCCTAAAAGCGACGAGAAAAATCTTTTCAGCTCAGACATGACAGAAACTGAAAAGAATATAGCCACTCAAACTAAATCTTTAATGGACAAATTGGCCGAAGAAGTAACTCTTGCCTATTCTGAAGAAGTTAAAGATGGCGATATGGAAAAAAGAGGCGTTGAATTAAAATTCATCGAAGTTGGTTTGGGAATGGGAGTTGAAGGTAAAATTGGTGTTGCTTCTTTCAAGGCCAATGTAATTCCTTCTGTTTTCTTTGGAAGACAAGCAAGCAATGCTACCGGAAGAGTACCTCTTCTTGATAAATCCGTTGATGAACAACCAATCTTAGTCCTTATGGATGAATCATCATCTGACAAAGGTCTAATGGATAGAGCAATGAATTTAGAAAGAAAAAGAGTTAGAAAAGGAATGAAGAAGGCAATCGATTTTGCTTATAAATTCGCTGAAAAAATCCAAAGAAAAGCTGAATCTAAGAAGGAAAGCAACTGGAAATTTAAGGATATGGAAAGCAGATTCCACTTCTCTTTAGCTGGAACTGTTGGACCAGTTAAATTGTTGGGATTACCACACTTTATCCTTCACATAGCAAACATTGCTAAATAATTAAAAAAGGAAGATGAACATGAAAAAAATATTGATTGCAATCTTGATGTTAAGTTCAGTTGGATTCGCAGAAACTGCTGTCCCAAAATACAACTCCATTTCAGAGATGGTGGAAACAGAGGGAAACCAGCAAATTGAATTGGTCTACAGAAATGAAGGCAAATCTGAGGCCCAAATCAATGACTCCTGGTACTTCAACCTAGTTCGATTAAGAATTACAACTCTAATTGGATTAGATGTACCTCTACTGGCATCATTTGAGCTTGGTCCTAGAATTGAATTCCGTTTTAAAAGGAAAACTCCAGAAGGTTACCAAGATTATAAAATCAAATAGTTGAACTAAAGACAAACTGAAGGCCCTCTTCGGATTTTACTGGGAGGGCCTTTATCCCAAAGACTGACATAAGATTTTCCTGAGTTAAAACCTGATCCCTAGTCCCTGATTCAAATATCTTACCATTTTTTAAAAGAATAATATGATCTCCATAAAGGGATGCCATATTTAAATCGTGAAGAACCAAAAGAATTGTTTTATTTTCCTTTTCCTTTAAGTTTTTTAATAAATTTAAGATTTCAAACTGATAGTGCATATCCAAAAAAGCGGTAGGCTCATCAAGGAGTAAAAGGGAGGTTTCCTGGGCCAAGGCCATGGCTATAAATGCCCTTTGCCTCTGACCTCCAGAAAGCTGGTCCAAATATCTATCTTTAAGTTCAAACAGCCCAACTTTTTCCAAGGTTTTATTTACAATTCTTTCATCATGTACCCCAAATTTTTCCAAGGGTTTTTTATGGGGGTATCTTCCAAAGCACACCAAATCATAGATTGATAATCCTTCTGGAGCTATTGGAGATTGAGGCAAAATGGAAAGTTTTCTGGCAACTTCCATTGAAGGAAGAGTATTAATATCTCTCCCTTCCAAGCATATATGACCCATTTGAGGCCTTACAATTCTACTTAAGCCTTTTAATAGGGTTGATTTTCCACAACCATTTGGTCCTAAAATGACGGTTATTTTGTTTTCTGGGATAGAAATATTGATGTCTGATAAAACTCTGTTTACCCCGAAAGAATAGAAGATGCCTTTTCCATCGAGCTTCATCTTACTACTCCTTTCCTAAATCGGGATAAAATAAAAAAGAAAAAGGGTACCCCGATAATAGAAGTGATAATCCCAACGGGTATCTCGATGGGCCTAAGTATTTCCCTTCCTAAAATATCTGAAAATAATAGCCAAAATACTGCTATCAATGCGGCCAAAGGGAAAACCTTTTTAAAATCATTTCCCACCCAATATCTTGCAGCCTGGGGACTAAGGAGGGAAACAAATCCAACAGGCCCCATAATTCCAACTACCAAGGATCCGCTGAAAACACTAACAATAAAAAATAAAAGCCTTGAAAAATTAGGTTTAGAGCCAAGGCCCTTCATAATATCATCTGAAAACTGGTGCAAATTTAAATTCCTAGAAAATGCCCATGCAAGGGCCAAAACTATAAAGGTTGGGCCAATCGCCATTTTCACGTGTTCCCAGGATTTTCCCCACAAGGAGCCGGTCATCCATGAGAGCGCCGCCTGAATTTGCAAGGAATTCATGGAAATTACCATGGAAGTTGCGGAGCTAAATAGTATATGGATGGCCACACCAGTTATGGCCAATGTAACAGGTCCCATTTTTCTTCCAAGTAAAAAAATAAATCCAAAGGCGATCATTCCACCTGCAAAGGCCATTAATGGAAGAATGGTATAAGGAATACTTGGAAGATAAACCAAAGTTAAAATTCCGGCCAAAGAACTGGCAGCATTTATTCCCAGAATATCCGGGGATGAAAGTGGATTTTTGGTAATATTTTGTAAAATGGCACCTGATAAAGCCAATAATGGCCCTAGTAACCAACATAAGAGGGTTCTTGGTAATCTGATATTATAAAATACGGAAAATTCCTCTGCAGTCATATTAAATAATGAAAAGTTTAATACTCCCACTTTAAGGGAGACCACTGTCAATATCCCACATAGAATAAAAAGAATAAGAGTTTTTTTAATCATAAACCCTTCTTTTAGCGGAAATAATTAAAAAATAAAAGGCCCCCAAAAGCCCAGATATTATCCCTACGGGGGTCTCATAGGGGAATTGAATAATCCTGGAGAAGAAATCAGCATAAACTAAAAAGGTTGCGCCTAAGAAAGTACTAAAGATCATTGCCCTTTTTAAACTGTCCCCTGCAATTTTTTTTCCTAAGTGAGGAATGATCAAACCAATAAAAGATATAGGCCCACATGTGACTACTGTCCCCGTGACCAGGATAGAACAAATAAAAAAACCTATTTGTCTTATCCTTCCAGGATTAAGACCAAAATTTTTGGCGAGATCATCTCCAAGAATTAAAACATCAAATTTTTTCATCATTAAGATGGCCAATAATATCCCAGGAATAAAGGTAAATAGAAGTATCTTCACATCAATCCAGCTCTTTCCGTCGACTCCTCCCAATAGCCAAAATAACAAACCCTGGGTGTTGGACTCATCCATGATGACTACCAAATTAGTGAGGGAGGCCATTAAAAACCCCTGGCAAATGCCTGCCAATACTAATCTTTCGGGAAAAATATCACCTTGTAATGCCCTGGCCAAAAAATAAAGGGAAAAGGCTCCTAAAATGGTTCCGACAAATCCAGGAAGTAAAAGCCCAAAACCGGAAAAAAACCCTGTGGAAATTGCCATACATACGAAAAAAGAGGCAAATGAGTTAATACCTAGAACAGAAGGAGAGGAAAGGGGATTTCTTGTAAACCCCTGAATTAAAATCCCTGCAAGAGATAAAGAAGCCCCCACCAAAATGGAAACCAAAACCCTGGGTATCCGAATTTCCCACAATATTTCCCAAGGAATTTTTTCATTAAATCCAAATGAATGGAAAAAATAAAGGTCTAAAAAGATCCCTAATGAAAAAATTAATAAAAGAAGAAGCCATTTTCTCATAATTTAAGTTTTTCCATATCAGCTAAAATGGCCTCAGCGGAAGTAATTCCCCTCATTCTGGTCCAAAGGGTTTGATCAACATAAAAAATTTTATTAGTTTTATAAGCAGTAAGCATCTTCCATAGTGGTGATTTAATCCAATCATCTATCATAATTTTGTCCGGCCTTCTGGCAATAATTAAAATATCGGGATTAAGTTTTAAAAGCTGTTCCATATTTATTTTTTCAGAGGCATTGGAATAACCGGTAGAAACATAATTTAAATTTATTTTTTTCAATAATGAAGGAACAAATGCTGCCTCAGTATGAATATGAACTCCTTCTTCCCAAGAAACGCCAAAAAGAATTTTTTTATTTTTAATTCCTTGAAATCTTTGGACTTCTTTATTTAAAAATTCCTGATGTTTTACAAGCCTGTTCTTTAATTCCCTTTCCTTTTTTAAAGCATGGGCAATTACATCTACATTTTTTAAATCAGAACCATAATCTTGTCCGAGTCCATCAAGGAGAATAGTTGGGGCAATTTTGTTTAATTGGGCAAATGCCTGGGAATGCCTCTTTGAATCAGCCAAAATTAGATCAGGTTTTAGTTTTGCTATTAACTCCATAGAAGGGGCCTTTCTTGCACCCACTGAAGTATATTTTCCGATTTTTAAACTTGGTAGGATCCTGTTTTTATCACCATCATCAGCGATTCCAACCGGAGTAATGCCTAAACTACCAAGTGCATCCACAAAGGAAAATTCAAGTGCGACCACTTTTTGAGGAACGGCCGCTTGAAGCCCAAATGTAAAAAGAAAAAAAATTATTTTCATTGTTTCTCCATTTTTGGGAACTGAAAGATTTTACCCAATAAGGGCGGATTTTCATGGGTTATCCACACTACTGCCCCACCTGATTCTACAAATGAAGAAATTAGTCTTTCTGCTACCTTTTTGGTTTGATGATCCATGGCCGATGTCGGTTCGTCTAATAAAAGAATTTTTGGTGAAAGACACAGCGACCTGGTTAAATGGACAATCTGTTTTTCTCCACCGGATAGAAGAGGAGCCTTTTTCTTTAAAAACCCGATATCCAACCCAAACTCTTCTAAAAATCTAATCGGTTCAAGAGTTTTTCTTTCCTTATATATCCTTAAATTGAAGGCCTCATTATAAATATCCCCTACTATTGGAAGTATTGGAGAAAAATCCTGTCTTAAATAATGTATTTGGGATCTAAAAGATAAAACATCAGTTATTTCCAAGTCATTAAAAGTAATCTTTCCTTCATCAGTGGGGGTTAATAAAGTCAGGCATTTTAAAAATATTGATTTTCCGGAGCCAGATCTTCCTTGAATAAAAATCAAATCTTTTGGATTTACCTCAAAATCGATTTTTTCAAATAAAAAAGTATTATTTATTTTTTTGGAGAGCCCCGATGCCTTTAACATTCAAATCACCTCCGTTAAAACATTTTCATTAAAACGATGTGAATTAAAAAACTTCTTAAAAGTCAAAAAGCACACTAAAAAGGTGGAAATAAAATTACTAGCACAAATCATCAGCATTATGATGAGCTGGTAAACCGAAGCCTCCACAGGTGTTGAACCTGCCAGAATCTGACCAGTCATCATTCCTGGAATGGAGACTATCCCTACAACCATCATGGTATTTATTACTGGAGTCATCCCAGAAATAATCGCGGGTCCCATTAAATCTTTGGATACTTCAAAAGGACTTGCGCCCAAGCTCAAAAGATCTTCAATTTGATTTTTTCTAATGGCCATGTCGTTTACATATTTGTCCAGTGAAAGGGAGACACCTGTTAAGGAATTCCCAAGAATCATACCTATTAAAGGAATTGCATTGGTTACGTCATACCAAGGCTTCTGAGGGATAGTTAAAAACAAGGTATATGCCCCGGTCAAAAATGAGGAGACCAATATAGCAAAAAAACTAATTTTAAATATTCCCTTAAATGATCTGGATGGTCTTTTTACTGAGGTTGAAGTGGCAGTTAAAATCATCACCAAATAAACTCCCAGAAAAGTCAGGGAGTAATTGTTTTTAAAGATAAAATTTAAGACATAACCTAAAAGGGAGAGCTGAAGAACAGAGCGGAAAACCGCAATCGCAATTTTCCGCTCCGCTTTTAATCCTAAAAATGCAGAGATTCCCGCACACCCTCCTACAAAGGCCATTGAAAGGAGAATATGCGAAAATCCCAAACTCAATTAGGCTCCGTTTGTTTCTCTATCGGAAGCCGGCTTGTAAACCTCCCAGCCTTTAGGTGGTTTTCTTTCCCATCTAAATTCTATAAGAGGTGCGACCTTAATTTCTAAAAGCTCTGCATCGAATGCAGCAAAAGGCTTAAGTAGTAATCTAATTCTAGAAGCTACCCAGGATTCTTCTACCTGAGCATGAGATACGGGAACTCCTTTTAAGGCGTCCATGGTATTTGTGACTTCTTGTTCAATTTTTTCAGCAATCATTTCCGGAGCATCACTTAGGCGGTAATTTGCAAAAGCGGAACCGGTGATCAAAAATGATATTATTAATATTTTTTTCATGATTAATTCCTCACCAAAAAGAGTTCAAGTTCAGCAGCACCTTCAACAGTTGCTACACCTACACCACCACTTAGAAAAACTTCTAGTTCAAGTTCAATAACATTAAGATTGAAATTAACTTCTTTTCCAGCAGCAAGTCTTCTATCTTCACGCTTTAGCGCACCTCTGGAAAAGAATTTTGCCATTCTTACAGCTTTTTTCAATCCTTTTCTAAAATTTTCCCTTGTAGCCATATAGATAGCGGATCCATCAAGTGATTTATCCATTGATCTAACTTTAATACCTTTTGAATGGGCCAAATTTAGGTTCCCATCGGTTTTAGCCGCGGCCACTGGGAAGGTGGTTGGAAGGTCAATTAAATCTGACTTGTTGGTTATTCTTTCACGCTTAAAGAATACAGATCCAAATACTTTTCCTTTAACTTCAGCTACAACAACTTCACCTTCTGCTTCAATACCTAAACCAACCTTGATAGTATCAAGGACAAATCTCTTATCATTATTTCTACCCAAAGCGAGTTCATCCAAGGTTGCAAAGTCTGAAGCCATGGCCATTAATGTCTTAACATTTTTGGATGGCTCACCCATCATTTTATCATTAGCTTTTCTCTGGATTCTATACCATTCCACTTTTAATCTGACCTGGCCTCCCACTTCAACGAATGGAGCAACTTCACCTTCTGCGGTTACAGATAATTCAAATTGGAACTTATAAACCCACCATGGAGTCATTTGGGGAGCATTATCAAATTCTTTCAGGAGTTTTTGATAATCGGAAAGCTTTGAAAGAAGTTTTTCTTTAAGTTTTGATTTATTTTTAACTTTTCCAGCAACGAATGTGGCCTCCACTAATGGGGCAATTTGTTTTTCAAGATCCACCTTAGTTGATTCTGAGTTCATCACTACGGTGTCTCCGTTAGGAGTTATTTCACTTTCAAGGCTTTTATCTTGGCCTTCAACAGATTTTCCGTAATATTTTTCCTGTAATCTTTTAATAGAGTCTTTATTTCTTTGCCAAATCAGGGAAACGGCTTTTTCACCACCCATTCCAAGTACACCTATGGATCCTTTGGTTTCGATTGCTAGGCCAGTTTGAATGGATTGAAGAAACCATCTTCTATTTTTTTCAGATCTATTCTTGGCGGTATCTTCAATTAAATCTGATTTTGTATCAAGAATATTATCTAATGATTTATCTAATTCTGACATATCCTCCGATTTTTCAATTTCATCAGTGTCAGTAATCCAAGATCTAGGAACGGTGGCACTCATCACCTGAAGCGATAGAAGAAGTGACAAAGTCATCAATATTTTTTTCATAAATTTATCCTTTAATATTTGGGTTAGGTAATTGCTCAAATCTCAATTCAACTGCAGGAGCAACTTCCATTTCGAATAGTTCTAAAACTTCAAATTCAAAAGCTACCTCAAGACCTAGACTAACTCTTGAAAGCATAAAACCTTCTTGAAACTCAAAACCATCTAGACTTTTGGTGGTTTTATCTGAAACCTCGCCCATAAATCCTGATAATTTATTCAAATGCCTTCCTTTAGGCATATACCTTACGATTGCTTTACCATCTTCACCAAGACCAATTATTGGAAGGTCTGTTGAGGAAGTTGGCGAATGGGAGACACCATGGCAACCGGTAAGTGCCAAAAGTGCAACAAGCACTCCCCATTTTTTCAAAAACATAAAATCTCCTTTTATATTGGCCTTTGTTATTTAATCGTTGATAAAAATTGCAAACATTCTTTCAAGGATCCCCTTTTTTGATGAAGTGATATTAATTCATCCGCTAGGGTCCAGTTATTTTCTAATCTATTTTCAATCCAATTAAGTGCAGAAATATCAAAACCATAGGGCACTAATATATTTCTGCCTTCAAACACTTCTTTGAGTTTTTCTTTCATAAGAGGAGCATCTAGTCCTAATCTTGCTACCTCTCCCATTTCATAAATTCTGGTGGCCTTGTCTGATCTACCTTTTAAATCTTGGTTTAAAACTAAAAGCAGAAACATCAGAAAGTAAGCGTGAAAATCCTTTTCATATGGAGTCATGTCAAAAACTTTAAATTCAAATCTATTTTCTTCATCGCCGTGAAATTCAATTGGAGGAGCTATTATTGATCTTTTATGAGTTCTATACGATTTTCCAGTGGCCCCCTTAGGCATCCAAATATCTCCTTGGAAAAAAGGAGATCCAACAGAAAGCGCGGTAAAAGCAGGGGCATAATAATTAACTTTTAATTCAAAATCCGCTTTATTAAAATTAGTTAAAAGTTTTGGAGGAAGGGAGACGTTTATATCAGGGCCATAAGTGGTCATCACTTCCATTGCCCAAATCCAATAATCATATCTTCGTTTATTACATGGCCCCTCAAAGTGAGATTCTATTGGATGATGAGAAAGCGATACCGCCTTAAGATTAAATATCTCCAAGGCATTTTGCATTTTGAAGAAAAGTTTTTTATAGGAATCTAAGGTTTCTTCTATGGTGGTACAAACTGGTGTCCTTATTTCCAAACCCTTTGGCAGGACATCAACCATATTAAAATCCTTATCTGGCAAATGATATCCTTCTACTACAAAGGGCATTAATTTTTTTGCAGGTGCTTCTAAATGGAAAAGGTCAAATCTACCTTTGATATCATCAAAGGGAATTTCCTCAAGGATTGAGTTTAATTTTTCAAAGCTTAAGTCTCTGTGCCAAAGTGGTTTGAAGTTTTGGTCAACAAGTAAAAATTCTGCCTCTAGTCCGAATTGAAACGAGTCCTTTCCAGAATTTAAATTTGGAAAAACTTTTTCTTTATAATTTCTTTCTGTCCCAATAAATAAACTCATTTGAAATCGGAATTTAGATATAAAAATTTGATAGGTCAAACTTTTTTTTCAATATTTAAACTTGTGCGACGCAATTAGCTTTTTAGGGCAATGAGTATAAAAATTTAGGAATGTTAAAAATATTTCTTTTAGGATTTTTTCTTGCTCCACTCGGGGATATGATGCATGTAGCTACAAAAACGACCTCTTATCCTGAAGGCTATGGAATTTATTTATTAGGTATTCCTTGGTGGGTTTTTCCTTTTTTTGGATTTTCAGGTGCAATAATTGCTTTCTGCAATGATTTGATCGATTCAAAATTTTTTGGCAGAGAAAAAAGATTAGGGGAAACAACACCTTTTTTGGCCTATTTTGGAGCTTCATTATTCATAATTTCCTACTTATTGACCGGCCTTTTAAGTTTTAACCCCCCTATAGTTCATTTGGTGGTTGGAACAATGGCAGTTTTATTTTGGTTTTTTCTGGATAAAACCTTTGCTGGTTTTTTATTGGGAATTGGCACCTCTATCGTTGGAACTTCGGTTGAAATCTTTTTAGTCCACAATCAGATTTTTTCTTATCTTCCTCCCAACAATACTCTCTTTGGAGTAGCATCCTGGCTTCCGTGGCTTTATTTTATTTTATCAATAGGTTTGGGTAATTTTTTTCGATATCAAGAAAGGGTCGGAACGTCCGAAAAATAGATGGTGAAATATTTAATTGGCCTACTTTTTTTATCAATAATTTCCGGATGTCTACCAAATGACGGTGGTTTTTACCCCAATCCTGATCAAGGTGCCATTGCTCCCGATCAGCGATTTCCTGAAGATTATACAACCCTACAGACATATTTTTCTCAATTTGAAGTAAAAACTCCAACTTCCGACTATTCCACTATGAACGGGTATTTTGCCGTACCTACTGATATTGTTACGGAGTCTACGGCATCAGATGCAGCAACCTCCACAAATTTCCTTCAATCTGGCCTTTACCAGTCGACGATGTTTTCAAATTCTACTTACGGTTTGGCAGGAAAAACGGTGGATTTTGATACAAGCAGTTTGGCCATAAAAAATTTTTATTATTTTAGTCAAACTCCACCTTATGTTGAAATGAATCCCGCCCCAACCGATGAAATTCCTATTGGCACAATCGTTTTAGTTGGCATAAATGCCACCATAGATGGGGAGCCTTCAGATTACTTTCAAAATACCTATATGGTTAAAATAAAGCAGGGTGCTTCTTACTGGTATGTCTGGTATGGAAATCAAAGTTACTCACTTCCTCCCTAATCTGAACTCAGTGGCATCAATTTAACTTTTATTGTTTTCTTTTTTCCTTCTCTTAGGATTTCCACATTTACCATTTCCCCAACTTTATAGTTTCCTAAAAGATGAAAAAGATCATCAAAACTTTCCATTTTCTTTCCATCGACACTTAAGAGTAGGTCTCCCATAAAAATCCTTCCTCTTCGATCCTGTTTAACCCCTTTTATACCCGCACTTGCCGCTCCAGACCCAGGAGCTACATGAGTAATAACTAATCCATCTTCACCATAGGGGTTTTCAGCAATACCAATTCCCAGAGCTGGCCTTATTATTTTTCCATTTTTTATAAGTTCAGGGATAATTTCTTTAACTGTATCCACAGGTATTGCAAAACCAAGTCCAGAGGATGATCCGCTTGGGGATACTATCATTGTATTCACCCCTATTAATTTTCCTTGGGAATCAAAAAGGGGTCCTCCAGAATTTCCTAAATTTATGGCAGCATCAGTTTGTATAACTCGTCTTAAAGATACCTGTCCAAAGCCTTCAATTTCCCTATTTAAAGCGGAAATTACTCCAACGGTTAGAGTATGATCAAATCCCATAGGATTTCCTATGGCCACTGCTTTTTGCCCTACCAATAAATTACTTGAACTTCCTGGTATGACTGGGAAAAGATCCTTTGGTTTTTCCTCTAATTTTAAAACCGCCAAATCATGGTGCAGATCTTTTCCTACTAGTTTTGCCTTATATTGTTTTTTGTCGTTTTGAAATGTGACAATAAAGTTATCCCCCCCATAGACTACGTGTGAATTGGTTACAACATGTCCGTTTTTGTCCCACACAAAACCTGAACCCATTCCTACTTTTTCCAATTTTTCATCTGTTTCATAATTGAAGAAAAACGGAAGTCCCCGAGTAACCTTGGATTCTATCGTGACGTTCACAACTGAAGCTGAATTTTTTTTAAAAATTTCGATATTATTTTTTTCATTTTCAGTAAGCAAATCAAAATCAGATTTGGCCCCAAAAACTAAAGGCAGGAAACATAGAAGAAGTAAGGTTCGCATAATTTTTTCCTCCGATTTCTATTATATAACTAGCTGATCTGGTTTTTTTCAAGTAAATTTATCGCAAAGAATTATGGATATAAAATTTTACAATAGGGAAACAAAAAAAATCGAGATTGAAAAAGTTTACGGCGATAAAGCGGTAAAATGGCTCTATGGTAGCAACCTAGGGAAGTTTCTTTCACCCCTAATCACCTCTTCTGCGCTATCTCATTTCTATGGACTGCTGCAATCTTCATCTTTTTCCAAAAATAAAGTAAATTCATTTATTGAAAATTTCCATATAAATATGGATGATTATGTGGAGGAAAATTTTACCTCCTTTAATGATTTTTTTATTCGTAAATTTAAAGATGGAAAAAGAAATTTCCCCACCGTTTCAAACCTTATGGGCGCTCCCTGTGAGGCCAGGTATTTCGCATACAAAAAAATTGAACCCGATTTAAAAATTCCCGTAAAAGGAAAATATCTCTCACCAGAAAATCTAATAAGATCTGAAAAATGGAATAATTTCTTCTCCAAGGGACCCCTACTTCTGGCCAGGCTCTGTCCGGTGGATTACCACCGCTTTCATTATCCTGATGAAGGAACTACCTTGGATTACTATCCTATCCATGGAAAGCTCCATTCCGTAAATCCTATTGCCCTTAAAAAGCATGGCCAAATCTTTATAGAAAACGAAAGAAGAATTTCTATATTAGAAACTCAAAATTTTGGAAAACTTGCTTATATAGAAGTTGGGGCCACCATGGTTGGTAAAATTGTGCAAAGTCATTCTGCTAAATCTTTTAATAAGGGAGCAGAAAAAGGTTATTTTCTCTTCGGTGGTTCCACTGTAATAGTAATTGGCGAAGAGGGAAAATGGCTACCTGATCAAGATATTCTTGAAAACACCGCAAATAATTTAGAAACCTATATTAAACTTGGAACGCCCCTGGCTAAACAACTTTAGGATCCATAGCATCTCTTACTCCTTCCCCGATTAGGTTTAATAGGGTCAAAGTAAAGAAAAGGGCAAGAGAAGGATAAAGCGCCAACCACCATGCAACGGTGAAGTTCTTTTGCGCCTGGGAAAGAAGCTCTCCCCAAGACGGAGTAGGAATTTCTAGTCCAAAACCCAAAAAGTCCAAACTTGCCAATCCCACAATATTTGCTGTGATGGCAAATGGGGCAAAAGTAATTACAGGAGTCAAAGAGTTAGGAAGAATATGTTTAAATATTATGGAAGAAGTTGAGGCACCCATCGCTTTAGCAGCTTCCACAAATTCTTTTTTTCTATTTTTTAAAAACTCGCCTCTTACGTAATAGGAAAGTCCAATCCAGGAAAAGATCGAAGAGATAATCACCAACATAGTTAGGGAAGGAGTAAAGATGGAAATTAAAATAATCAAAAGGAAAAAATGTGGAATGGTAGAGAGAATTTCCACAACCCTTTGTCCTACAAAATCTATTCGACCTCCATGGTAACCCATCATCCCGCCTAGCATTACCCCCAAGGCGGTGGTTATTGCCCAAACAGAAATTGCATAAAGAATAGAATATTTAAAACCATATAGAATTCTGGTGAAAACATCCCTTCCCCTATCATCTGTTCCCATAATATTATTTCTTGTAGGTGGAGAAGGGTAAGATTCAACAGTTTGATTGGACTCAAAGGGGTCCCATCTAATAACTGGCCAAATAACCATATCATTTTCTGATAATTTTAGGTTTTTATAATCCATCACCAAAGTATCAGTGATATTGAACTCCACTGGCTTATAGGTGTTAAAAACTGGAAAATAGCTTTTTCCATTATAGCTTAAATAAATGGGTTTGGAATTGCATATCAGAGGGGCCAAAAATGTAGCGGCCACCATCAAGAAAAGAATAATAACCGATGCTAAGGCAAGCTTTTTACGCTTAAACCTTCTCCATCTTTTCTTGGTTAATTCATTTGCAAAAAATTCATCCATCATTTGAAATCTATCCTTGGATCAACTACCACATAGGCCAAATCTGAAAGCAGGTTTCCAACCAACATGACCACGGATTGAATAAACATGGATCCCATAATCAAGTTATAATCTCTCTCAAGTACTGCCTTATAAGACATTAGTCCTATACCATCTAAGTTAAAAATCATTTCCAGAAGGAGAGAGCCTGCAAAGAAAACTGAAAGCATTCCTCCAAGTCCGGTAACAATAGGAATAAGGGCATTTCTTAATGCATGTTTTAAATAGACTGCTTTGTCCATTAATCCCTTGGCCCTGGCGGTTCTTATATAATCCTTGCCGATTTCATCTAAAAGTGAGTTTTTCATCAGCATGGTCAAAACGGTAAAATGACCAATCATATAACATACCAGTGGCAGAATAAAGTGGTGTACTCTATCTACAATTTGTTGCCAGGACGTTAAATCTGCATAGGTGTCAGAATACAGTTCTCCTACAGGAAACCAATCAAAGAAAGAACCTCCAGCAGTATAAACGATTAACAAAATGGCCAGCATAAATCCTGGGATTGAATACATGACAAAAAGTAGGACAGAAGATCCCAAATCAAAGGCGGTACCATTTTTTACCGCTTTTAATACTCCCAAGGGAATACAGACTATATAACTGAGAATTAGGGATATGATTCCAAATTGAAGTGATACTGGAAATTTAGAGACGATCACATCCAAAACTGGTTCTTCATAGGTAAAAGAATCTCCAAAATCAAGTTTGGCGAGATTTTTAAGCCAAATCCAATATCTGATATGAATGGGCTTATCAAATCCGTATTGTTTTTTAAGGGCCTCGATAACTTCCTGTGATACACCTGCACTATCTTTTCCGGCCCTATCCGCTACCTGATTTTGGCCCAATCCTCCAAAGCGCATTTCCTGAAGTCTTCTCTCAACTGGTGATCCTGGTGCAAGATTAATAATTGCAAAAACCACCAGGGTAATTCCAAACAATGTTGGAATCATAATGAGAGTTCGTCTTAAAATATAATTAAACAAATTAAAATTCCTTTTACTGAATCCACCAATAACTAGTACCTACTCCAAAGTTATAAGTATCCTTTAACCTACCCATCCTCTTAGTATGTGCATAAAAGGTGTATTTGTTGTTAAAGAAAAAGGCATAAGGCACATCATCTGCAATAGTTTTATAAACTTTTCTTAAAAGTTTAACTCTCTTTGTTTTATCCATGGTCATTCTAGCTTCTTCAATAAGTTTGTCCACGGTCTTGTTTGAATAGCCAATAAAATTGGATCCTCCGCCAGCGTATGAATCAGAATGCCAAATTTGTTTTGGATCCCAATCGGTGCTCCCTCCACTCCATCCAAGCCTTACAGCTTCAAAATTTCTCTCATCTAAAAGCTTAATAAAAGTGGTCCACTCGATGTATTTAATTTTTACTTCAACACCTGCTTTAATTGCATCCTCTTTAAATACGGTAAGGTATTTTACGTAATCCTGATTTGGCTCAAGTATGGTGAAGGACAGTCTTACCATTTCTTTTCCAATTTTCTTTTGTAAAATATTATCTGGTCCCGGCTTCCAACCATCAGCTTTTAAAAGTTTTAATGCAAGTTGAGGGTCAAAATTTACTGGTTTAATTGTTGGGTCAGCATATTCACTTTGTTGGTATAATGGCCCAGTAGCAGGCAGATTCATGTTAAAATCAAATTTTTCAATCATCAGGTCTCGATTGATAAGATGGTAAAGCGCAAGCCTGACATTTTTGGATTCAAACATTGGATTTTTTAAATTCCATGCAATAAATCCATATCCATTTGGGGCCTTATTTTGGGTTTGAACTTTAAAAACATCTTTTCCCCACTTAGAACCTGATGCTTTTTTAACAAATTGTTCAGCATTTAAACCGATAAAATCGATATCCCCTTTTTCAAGACGGGTTACTTCAATTGAGGGATCTTTAATAAATCGCATTAGGATTTTATCAAAATTAAATTTGCCCTTATTTGAAGGAACTTTAAGTCCCCACCAAATTTTATTTTTTGTCAGGGTTAGGCTTTTCCCTCTTTGTAAGTCGGTCAAAATATAGGGACCAGTCCCGACGAGAGTTTTATTTAAATTTCGGATATTTTCCTTGGATAGGTTTTCATAAAGATGTTTAGGTACAATTGGCATACCTGCTGCCATATCAAAATTTTTGAAATATTTAGATTTGGCCACAAATTGTACTTTATTTGGCGCCAAAATTTTAACCTCACCAATATTTTCATAATAGGATTTAAGGGAGGCAGTTTTCCATCTGTCTTCCTTGTCCATAATGGCCTCAAAGGTAAACTTCACATCCTCAGCTGTAAAAGGTTTTCCATCATGCCATTTAACCCCTTCTCTTAGGTTAAAGGTGAACGTTGTTTCATCTTTGGAGATTTCCCAGGAAGTTGCTAGAGCTGGTTCCCATTCATCAGTATCAATATTTTTATCCCCTAAAGATTCTAAAATATAACTTTGCACAGTTGAAGCATAAGCGTCGGTTGATGAAAGCGCATTTAGGGTGGTTGGCTGTTGTCCCAAATTATATTGAAAAGTTCCTTTAACCGGAGCATTAGGATTTCCCAAAGCTGATGCCAGGGCATAATTTAAAAATAGAAAAACGGTTATTGAAATTTGCTTTAACACTGGGTGTCCTCCGTTGCATAAAGAAGCACATACTAGTTCAATTTGCGCAAATTTAAAAGAAAATCAGCATCGATAATAGGTGATTTTTGTCTGGCGGGGCCACAATGAAACTGCCTATTTCCTATAATAGAGTCTAGGATCAAGGCTCCAACGGTCAAGATTTAGGTTTTCATCCCCTACTTGGTACTTTTGTAGCTTATGTTCGACTTCATCTAAACGGATTTCAAGTTCCTTATACCTGCTAAAAGACGTGTTTTTATCCTCATCTAGATAGGATATCTCCTTTTTCCACTCCTGCTCCAGCTTTACTCTTAAGACCTCATATCTTTTATTAACGGCATCTACTTTTGCCATATAATTATCTAGGTTCTTTTTGGCATCTTCCATTTGTCCTCGGATCCCTAGCCTTTTTTTAAGCAAGATTTCAATAAGTTCCCTACCGGTTTTGATGTTATTGACTAGGTCCTGGGAATAAAACTTTACGTAAGAGCCCCTTTCAATAAAAAGCTCTTTTGCACAGGACTCATACTTATAAACCTTTAGGAGGATATCAATGTTGCTTTTCCCAATCACTTTTGCACTACAGCGTTTTTGGGTATCAAGCCCCTTCCAAAATTCAACCGTGTCTTTTTTATTGAGATATTTTAAATTTTCAAACTCCACATGCACCCTAATTAATCCGGCCTGGGTATGGGTGGTTGAAACCCTCCCGGAGAAAATTCCCTCTTTATCCATTTCCTCGGCCAAAAGAAGGATTGGGAAAAATAAAAAAAACCATTTCATTTTTCTCCCCTGATAGAGGCCTTCAGATAGAGGGACAGCTTATCATAAGCAGCAGTAAGGTCCTTGAGTGCTATACTTAGTTTGTCCTCTATGGTTACCCCCATATCCTCGGTCTGCTTAAAATACCAATAAAGATTATCAACAAGGCCATAAAATTGGTCAGCAATAATGATTATTTCTTCGGGTAAAATTTTTATTTCCGCGGGCAGCATCTTTGAATATTTGTTTTCAAAGATATCGGGAAAGTGAGTCCTTGACCTTGATAGGCTGAATCTGTGGATATACTCCTCTCTCCGAGTGAGAATTCTTTCCATTAATCTATTGGAATCTAGTTGGAGCATCACCAAAATTTTATGGGTATCATCCGAATGGGAGGGTTTCATTATTCAATTTTAAACTAGAGTTAAAAATGGCAGCTGTGTGGGAAATTTTTTCCTTTGGAGATCGTTTAAGGGCCTCTAAAAGTCCTTTTAAATTATCTATATCCGACCAAGTTTTTAGGTGGGAAATTTCAAGACCTAATTCTCTAATTTTTTTACAGATACTTTCCAAAACCGAATCTAAAATCTTAAAATCAAAGACTTCAAAATGATTCGAACTGGCCCCTAGATAATAAAAACCTCCGTCCTTATCAGGTCCCAAAAAAACTTTGTTAGAATCTGGAGTTACTTTTTCCAATTCCCCAAATGGGAAATCAGGAATATCGGTTCCTGTTAAATGGATAAAAGACTCTCCTTCCAATTCTTTAATTGTTTGGAAAATTTTCCCAAGTCTTTGAAAAAAAGGAATTTCTTCCTGAGGGAAATAAAAAATATCAAGTCCTTCAAATTCCTTTAGAAAATGGCTTTTGGTTTCTGCTGTATTTGGTGTTCCAAAAAAATAGATTTTTTTAAATTTAGATCCTTTTAAATTAAAGGAAAAATCTTTAATAAAGGCACTATAAAGATCAATTGAAAGATCCGCACCTACTTCTTTAGCAAGTCTGGTTTTTGAAAAATTCCTAAGAGGCAATTTACCTATAATTGCAAAAATTTCTTTCATAAAAAAAAGGGGGGATAAAAATCCCCCCTTTAAATTTAGCTTAAGAAATTTAAGATTACATCATTCCCATTCCGCCGCCCATTCCGCCTGGTGGCATCATTGGGGCTTCATCTTTCTTTGGAAGATCAGCGATCATGGTTTCAGTAGTTAGCATTAATCCTGCAATTGAAGCAGCATTTTGAAGAGCAGATCTTACCACTTTAGTTGGGTCAATGATTCCGGCCTTCACTAAGTCTTCATATTGGTTTGCATTAGCATTGAATCCATAGTTTTCATCTTTTGAAGACATAACATTATGGACTACAACTGAGGACTCAAATCCTGCATTAACAGCGATTTGTCTTAGAGGCTCCTCAACAGCTCTTTTTACAATTTTGATACCGAAGGACTCTTCAGGAGTTGCCCCTTGAAGATTATCAAGAACTCGTGCAGCTCTAACTAGGGCGCATCCTCCACCAACTACAATTCCTTCTTCTACAGCAGCTCTTGTAGCATTTAGAGCATCTTCCACTCTGTCCTTTTTCTCTTTCATTTCTGTTTCAGTTGGAGCTCCAACATTAACCACAGCTACTCCGCCAACTAGCTTAGCTAGTCGCTCTTGTAGTTTTTCTCTATCATAGTCAGAGGTGGTTTCTTCGATTTGTTTTCTAATAGTAGCAACTCGGTTGCTTACAGCTTTCTTATCGCCAGCTCCGCCCACGATTGTGCTGTTTTCTTTATCGATAGAAACTTTTGAGCAAGAACCTAGGTCCTCAAGACCAGCTGATTCCAAAGTTCTTCCTAGTTCTTCAGAAATAACAGTTCCACCAGTTAAAGTGGCAATGTCTTGAAGCATTTCTTTTCTTCTGTCGCCAAAACCAGGGGCTTTAATGGCGGCAACATGGAGGGTTCCTCTTAGTTTGTTTACTACTAGAGTTGTAAGAGCTTCCCCTTCAACATCTTCAGCAATCATTAAAAGAGGTCTTCCTGTTTGCATGTTTTTTTCTAAGATTGGAAGAAGATCTTTCATTCCTGAAATTTTCTTGTCGGTGATTAGAATATTTGGATTTTCAAAAGAAACTTCCATTTTTTCTGGATTGGTCACAAAATATGGAGATAGATATCCTCTATCAAATTGCATACCTTCAACCACATCAAGAGTTGTCACACCGGTTTTTGATTCTTCAATGGTGATAACTCCGTCGTTTCCAACTTTTTCCATTGCTTCAGCAAGAAGGTTTCCGATTTCTCTGTCATTATTTCCAGAAATGGTTCCAACTTGTGCGATTTCTTCCTTTGATTTTACTTTTTTGGTGTTTGACTTAAGTTTTTCAACAATTTTTGAAACAGCAAAGTCAATTCCTCGTTTAAGTTCCATTGGATTATGTCCAGCGGTAACTAATTTTACACCTTCACGATAAATGGCCTGGGCCAAAACTGTGGCGGTAGTTGTACCGTCACCGGCATCGTCATTGGTTTTTTGGGCAACTTCTTTAACCATTTGAGCGCCCATATTTTCAAAATTATTTTCTAGCTCAATTTCTTTAGCAACAGTCACACCGTCTTTGGTGATAGCTGGAGCACCAAAAGACTTTTGGATAACAACATTTCGTCCTTTAGGTCCAAGGGTTACTTTCACTGCATCTGCAAGTGAGTTAACACCTTTTAGGATCATTCCCCTTGCATCTTCGCTGTATCTTAATTCTTTAGCCATATATATCTCCTATTTAAAAAAATTATTTTTCAATTACGCCTAAAATATCGTCTTCCTTCATGATTAGGTATTCCATACCATCAACCTTAACTTCAGATCCTGCATATTTTCCGAAGATAACGGTATCTCCTTCCTTAACATCTAAGGCCCTAACTTTTCCGTCATTCAGTCTATATCCGGTTCCTACAGCCACGACCCGGCCTTGTGCAGGTTTTTCTTTGTTGCTGTCTGGGATGATAATTCCAGCGGCGGTTTTTGTTTCTTCTTCCATTCTTTTAACAAGAACTCTGTCTTGCAATGGTCTTACTTGCATTGGTATCTCCTCCTAAAAAAAATTCTTGATAGGTTAAATCACCAGGAAGTTAATAGCAAAAGGATTAGTGTCAAGGTAGATAAGAAAGAAAATTTTTTATGATATTAATGCGTCGCACCTATTGATAATGTAGTAATTTCAATGAGTTAGATAGATGTCTTGTTTTTAATTTTAGTGATTAGATCCTTAATATTTTTGATGTCGAATTTATCTATGGAGGTTTTAAACTCCTGCGTCCAGGTTAAAAGGCTTGAAATATTCTTGCTCTTTGCAAAAAGAGATATTTCTTCGGCCAATTTTTTACCATCTAAAATGGACATAGTTTCGTATAAATCATTTAGTTTTGAAAAAAATTGTTCCTTAAATTCCTTTTTGATTGAATCAGGTATGGGTTCTTCCTGTACCCCTTCCTTTTCCTTAGTGGATATTTTTTTAATCTTGTGAGGTAAATATTTGGCCAACTCTTTATAAAGTTCTCTTTGTAATACTGGTTTTTTAAGCATTCCACTAACCAAATGGGAAATCTTTTTGTCTACTTCAGTTCCTAAAATTGCGGAAATCACCACAATAGGGACTTTTTTAAGGTTTTCATAAACCCGAATTAGTTCAATTGCCTCAATTCCATCCATATTTGGCATCATAATGTCCATTAGAATAAGGTCAGGGCTATGGATTAGTGCCATATTGATTCCTTCCTTTCCGTTATTCGCAATTATAAGCTCAATGGGGAATGCCTTTAAGTTCCATTTTACCAAATCCTGAATAATTTTTTCATCTTCAACTAGTAATACCTTTGATTTTTCAAAGACATATTCTTCGATAAATTCCTCTGTTTTAAAATCCGATTCTTGGGCGAGTGTTATTTCCGGAAGATCAATAACAAAAAGAGTACCAGCCCCATCTTTTTCAACAATGTGGATATCTCCACCAAGTAGCTGGGTGATTTTTTTACAAATGGAAAGACCTAGTCCGGATCCCTTAAATTTTTTATAGCTCTGGCCCTTTGGCTGGCGAAACTTTTCAAAAAGGACAGGCCATTCCTCTTTGGGAATTCCTAAACCTGAATCTTCGACGGCTATTTTTATATTTACCTTGTTTTGAGTTTTGGAAGGACTATGATTAAAGGTTACTTTGATAAACCCTGAATTGGTGAACTTCAAGGAATTATCTATCAAATTGGAAATAACTTGGGTAAGTCTTAAAGAATCTATCACCATAAATTTTGGAAAATTCTCATCGGTAATAAAGCTAAATGCCAAGGCTTTGGCCTCGGCTTTGGGACGATAGATTCTCTCTAGAGATTTTATAAATTCCAAAATTTTGGTAGGGGACATTTCAATTTTTAGTTTTCCAACTTCAACCTTTGAAACATCCAAAAGATCATTAACCAAATTTAGAAGTGAATTGGAAGATTCTACAATTGGTTTTAAAAGCTCGATTTTCTCCGGATCCTTAATTTCACGTTCTAGAAGCTCGGAATACCCTAAAATGGAGTTGATTGGGTTTCTAATTTCATGGCTTATAACTCCAATGAATTCAATTTTTTCTTGTGCAGCTTTATCCGCTTTCTGTTTTGCCTGCAAAAGAGCGTCGGTTCTTTTATAAACTTCCGATTCAATTACATTGTAGCGATTTTTTTCCTCGCGGTTATGATGGACAACTTTTGTGACCAATTCATCGATTTCCTCTGCAACAAGATCAAACTCATCCCTGAAAAATCTGGTTTTATTTAGTTTTAATACTTCAGGAAATGTAGTCGTAGAGGAATCAAATGATTTTATAAAATCATTAATATCTTCAAGCTGTTTAGTGATAACAAATCTCAAAAAATAAATTAATACAAAAAAACTAATTGCGGCATTTCCCAAAAGAAAAATAATTAATCTTTTAATGCCTCGGTAAATTTCATCAATAACATATTTTTCCGTAAAGATCATTTTATATGATCCCAGAATCCTTCCATCTTTTTTTACTTCAACATTAATTTCCTTGGGAAAATCAATAACTTTTTCATTTTCATAAAGCTCGGCCAATAATTTTTTTTGGGGATCAAAAACCCCAACGTATTTTAATTCCTTTAACACTATGATACGAGGTAAGACCCTTTCGATTCCCTCTTTATTAACCGGATCTAAAAGCACCTCCAGACGGGTGGTTGCCAATTTTTCAATTCCCTGGATAAGTAAATCCAAATTTGCAGATTGTTTGGGATAGTAAAATGAATAAAAAATAGCGGGAACTCCAAACACCAAAATGACAATGTAGATGATCATCGCAAGGATCAACTTTTGTCTAAGACTAAGAAACTTTTTTATACGGGTGGACATGACCCTAACTATTCGGAAAAAATTAGACAATCATGAGAATAACTGATTGTTTTACTTAAGATCTAACCAATTTACTCCAATACCAATCTCAACTTTAAGAGGGACCTCTAATTTAACCACATTTTCCATACCATCCCTGACCAATTTTTTCATAGTATTTAACTCGGATTCAGGAACTTCAAAGATAAGTTCGTCATGAACTTGAAGAAGCATTTTGGACTTTAATTTTTTTTCCACCATTTCCTTATCGATTTTAATCATGGCCAATTTTAAAATATCCGCTGCAGTTCCTTGAATTGGGCTATTTACGGCCAATCTCTCAGCGGCGCTTTTAACCGTCCGATTATGGGATTTTAAATCTGGTAAAAATCTTTTTCTTCCATGCAAGGTGGTAGAATAACCATGAGTGGAAGCGGCTTCTTTTAATTTATCCAGATAGCCTTTTATTTTCCCAAATTTCTCAAAATACATATTGATATAATCTCTGGCATCTCCTCTTGAAATTTTCAATTGTTGGGCCAGCCCGAAAGAGGATTGCCCATACATAAGTCCAAAATTGACCGCTTTGGCCTTGGCCCTATCCTCAGAACGGACGTCATCAATTTTCATTCCCATTATTTCAGAGGCAGTTTGGGAATGAATATCGATCCCCTTTTTAAAACCTGCTAGCATGGTGGGATCTTTGGAAAAATGTGCCAGTAATCTTAGTTCAACTTGTGAATAGTCCGCAGATAGAAGCAGATGACCCTTGGAGGCTATGAAGGCCCTTCTTATTTTTTTTCCGTTGTCAGTCCTTACTGGAATATTTTGAAGATTAGGATTTACAGAAGCAAGTCTACCTGTAGCTGCCGTATAAAGGGAAAAAGTGGTATGGAGCCTATGGCTTTTTGGATGTACCATCAAAGGCAAGGCTTTAACATAAGTACTAAGCAATTTATCAATTTCCCTATACATCAGGATTAAACTTGGAATTTCGGATAATTTTCTCGCATCCAATTCTTCCAAAACGGATGAATCCGTTGAAAATCCTGTTTTGGTTGTTTTTATAATAGGAAGATTTAGAATTTCAAAAAGGAGCTCCCCTACTTGTTTAGGTGATCTAATATTAAAATCTTTAGGAAGCCTTTTTCCAGCAGCTGCAACTGAATCCTCCACTGCTTTTTCAAGGAGAAAAATCTGTCCTTCAAATTCTCCTTCCAGCTCTTTTAAATATTCCTTATTCAAAAGAATTCCATTGAGTTCCATTTGAGCCAAGATATTGATCATGGGTCGATCAATTTTTGAATAAACAGAATCCAAATCATTGGCCAATAGTTCTGATTTAAATGTCTCCGCAAGTAAAAAGTTACAAATGGCCCGCTCTCCTAAATAGGCCATTGCCTTATTTTCTTCCCACTGGGAAATTGGAGGATCCTTTTTATCCTTTTCCATTATGGTGTAATCGAGATATTTTGCACAAAGGAAGCTGAATTCATGGTTGTCATCAGGATCGATAACATAATGGGCCTGAATAACATCAAAAATCTTAGATTTTACTTCTCGGTCTTCCCTTAACCAATATCTGATATCGGTCTTGAAGCGATGACCAATTATTTCTTTTTTTTCTTCAGTGTATAAGGCCTCTAAAACATCTTTGAGGTTTTTTTCATCTGAGATGTAATAAGCAAATTTTCCATCAAAAGAAAATGCGATAGCGGAGATTTTATTTTCAAAAATATCATCAGAGTCATATTCAGCATGAAAGGCAACTGCCTTATTTTCTTTTACCAGCTGGACCATTTCTTTAACGCTTTCGATTTTTTTGTATTTAAAATTTCTTGTCGAAATACGATGATTTGCGGTATCAAACTGTTTATCTTGAGCTTGGGCTTTTTGCGTATCAAAGGCCAAATCTTCCAATTTTTTAGATGCGGTTTTAAAACCTAGCCTGTCCCTAAGGTAATTTATTAATTCCTGATCTGGAAAAAATTCATATTTAGTATCCTTGGGGGTCATCTTAAGGTCTAAATCAGTTTTAAGCATTACTAATTTTTTTGAAAGGAGACCATCCTTAATATGATTTTCAAAAGCATTAACCAGCTTTTTGCCAGTTAATTTATCTTTATTTTTTATTATGTTTTCTAGGGTTCCATATTCTTCTAATAATTTTGCGGCAGAAACTGCTCCAATTCCTTCCATTCCGGGGACGTTATCTGAGGAATCTCCAACCATTGAGAGGTAATCAACTACCTGCTCTGGTTTAACTTTTAGTTTTTCAAAAACTTCCTTAGGACCTATTTTAATATCCTTCATGGTATCCACCATGAAAACTTTTTCACCATCCACAAATTGCATTAAATCTTTATCTGAGGAAATAATTAAAACTTCATCGAAATCTTTTTTCCATTGAATTACTGCTGATCCAATTACATCATCAGCTTCATAATGGGGTCTTGCGAGGCTTTTTAATTGCATCTTATCAATCAGTTCATGGATCAACTCAAATTGGGGAATCAAATCTTCTGGTGGCTCATCCCTATTGGCCTTGTATTCCTCATAGATGTCATGGCGGAAAGTATCTTCCTTAGAATCCTTTGCCAAAAAAATATGGGTAGGCCTAATATCTGAGAGCAATTTATAAAGCATATTATAAACACCATAGACGGCATTGGTGGGAGTTCCATCAGGTGCATTAAGTGGTCTAATGGCGTAAAAGGCCCTAAAAATAAAACTGGATATATCGACGATCGCTAATTTTTTCATGGGATAATTTTTAGCACTTCAGAAGTTATGTTCCAAGGGGATGTTTGTTAAACCAACCGGCCTTTTTTCTTTTTTCTGCTACCAAATTATCTTGATCATTTGCCATAACTGTAGTTTCCGCCATGACATCTCCAAGTCGATGACCGGAATGTAGGTGATAAATCAAATAAACTTCCAACCCTATAAGGGGCAGGGCCAAAAGAAACGAAAACATCCATCCCCAAATGGGAATTAGAGAAAAAAAGAGTGGAATTGTTAAGGGCAAATTCCTGATAAAAGATTGTCTATGGCCGCAAGGACTTCCATCATCAATTGAAATAACTCTAAGTCCCACTATTTTTTTTCCTACTGACTGCCCATTTTGTATTGAGTCCCCAAAAGCAGCATAGGCCAAACCCAAAAGTAAGGTAGCAGGGTAATAAACAGAACTAAGTAATAAAACAATAAATAGGTCGATGAGCTTTGCCCAAAGCCTTGAATTTTTGGCATTTCTAATAGTTCTATTCAAATCATATTCCACATAAATATCTTAACCCAACATTTAAAATATTTCTTTCTTGCCGTGAGTTAATAATTTGCTATACAAAGAAAACCGACTAAGATAAATAACCTAACTAATTTTTAAGGAGAATATTATGGGTAATGTACATAAAACTTCTGTTGCAACTTTTCAAAACGATGTCATCAAATCTTCCAAGCCAGTATTGGTCGATTTTTGGGCAGAATGGTGTGGCCCTTGCAGAATTTTAGGACCTGTTCTTGATGAGCTTGCAGGAGAAATGGGTGATAAGGCCTTTTTTACAAAAGTAAACGTGGACGAAAATGGAGAATTGGCACAACAATATGGGATTCGGGGAATTCCAACCATGATCTTTTTCAAAGATGGTAAAGTTGCCAAAACCCTGGTTGGCGTTCAACCAAAAGAAGAAATCAAAAGGTCGCTTGAAGAGCTTACATGAAATATATTCACTCTGCGCTGGCGGAAGCCAAAGCAACCCTTGAAACTTTTATTTCCAATGAGAAAAACCAAAAATTGATCGAGGCCTCCATTGAGGCCTTGGTTTTGGCCTATAAAAATCAAAAAAAGGTTTTTTCCTGCGGAAATGGTGGATCCATGTGTGATTCCATGCATTTTGCTGAAGAGCTAACGGGGAGATTTCGCAAAGACCGTGCTGCTCTTCCAGCAATTAGTATCTCAGACCCTGCTCATTTAAGTTGTGTTTCAAATGATTTTGGATATGAGCATGTCTTTGACAGGTTTATCTCAGGGTGGGGACAAAATGGTGATATCCTTCTTGCCATTTCTACAAGTGGCAATTCAAAAAATGTAATCCTGGCAGCTGCAGAAGCTAGGAAAAAAGGAATGAAAATTATCGGACTTTTAGGAAAAGATGGTGGCGAACTAAAAGCCTTAGTAGATTACCCCATTATTGTTGAATCTAAGGTTACCGATCGTATCCAGGAAATCCATATTAAAATAATCCACATTTTTATTGAAGGAATTGAACGATCCCTTTTTCCTCAAAATTATTCATAGGCAAAAATTCACAGAAATTAATTAACTTCTCGTTTTTTCTGGTAAAATAAAACAAACAAATATCAGGAGAGGTTATCCATGTTATTCCTACTTTCAATACTAGCTGCCCATGCACAAGAAGCGGCTCCCCAAACTGTTCAAGTAGCAAGTTCAGGAGTCTTTGGTATAGGTGATTTTATCGTATTCATGCAGGAGGGAGGAATCTTCATGTATGTAATCGCGGTGGTTTGGGCCACTGGGATCGCCATTTGCTTAGAACGATTTTTTAAATTATTTTTTAAATTAGATGTCGACGGTGGATCTTTCTATAATGAAATCCAAAGGTATATTCTTTCAAATGATCATCAAGGTGCCATGAGAATTTGTTCTGGTACTACCGCTGCTCTTCCACGGGTTTTAAAAGCAGGAATTTCAAGGGCACAAAAAGGAAAGGATCAAGTGGAAGCTGGAATTAATGCAGCCTCTTTTGAAGTTCTTCCAAAAATTGACGTTAGGATGGGACATCTTTCAGTTTTATCCTCCCTTTGTACCCTATTTGGACTTCTTGGAACAATCCAAGGGTTAATTATGACTTTCTCCTTAAGTAAAGCTGCGGACCCTGCTCAGAAAGAAGCTGTTTTAACAAAAGGTATTGCGGTGGCGATGAACACAACTTTCTTAGGTCTTGTTTGCGCCATCTCCATCATCTTAATCCATACTTTTTTAAACGCTAAGGCCGATAAAATAAAGAGCGATATGGATGAATACTCCCATAAACTTTTGGATTTTCTAGAAACAAAACAAGAGGCTTAAGACATGCTTAATTCCTCCCGTAAGAAAAGCTCCACTGGTCCCAAAAATCCAGACCTAACCTCTGTAATGGATGCAATCTTTATTCTTTTATTTTATTTCATCACTTTTTTAACTTTTGATTATTATAAAGAAATTCTCACCCCTGCTCCGCAAGTTGATGAAAGTGAACCTAAAGAGGATAAAAAGCCCCTTGGTCTAAATTTGAAAATTGAATCCCAAGGGGTATCTGTATTTCTAGGGGTTCCAGGTGTACTTCAAAAAACTTTTCCAAAAGCGAGTGATGGAAAATACGATTTAGAAAACCTTCATAATTATTTGCTGGATATTAAAAAGAAGAATCCAACAGAAAAACTGGTAATTTTGGAACCTGACACAGAAGTCTCCTATGAAGATATCGTTTTGATAATGGACTCCGCCAGGTTAATGCGTAAAACTGATGAGGCCATTTACATTAAAGATGCCAAAGGCAACGACCAAAAATTAGAAGCTTTATTTAGCGAAGTTGTATTCGCCAATATTTAAAGGTGGTTCCATGTCTAATTTAGCTAGTTCAAGATCAAAAAAAGGAGGTCCAGGAGAACTTGATATAACCTCCTTGTTAGATATTATAGTTACCCTGCTTTTTTTCTTGAATCAATTCAGTAACGTTGCGGGACTTAAACCAGTTCAAACTCAAGGAATAAATCCTCCTAACTCGCAAACTAGAGATTATACCCACATAAATATTACTGTTCAGGCAAACGAATCATTACTTTATGTCGATACGAATAAATTGGTCGAATCCAAAGAGGATATGAAATTGGGACCTGATGGAAAAACAATTATTCCTCTTTATGATGAACTCATTAAGAAGAAAGAAGGGATTTTAAATCTGAGGAAGGCCACTCCAGAAGCAAATGAATTTAACGGAGCAATAAATGTTATCCTGGATAAAACAGTTAAATATTCTTTTGTTCAAAAAGTTTTATATACAGCTGCTCAAGCAGGATTTGGCAGCTATCAATTAGTGGTCAGAGGCGAAAGATAATCTTAAATTCTCTTTGGTTGAAGGTTTAGCGGCTGAACCACCTCCACACTTCCTCCACCCATTGGTGGTGGGAATTGAATCCCCCTCAAAACCTTGGTTACACATCCAATAACTGTATCGGGAATGGATGCACTTGTGGTGGTTGAGGCCTTGGTAACTGAACCAGAGGAACCTATCAGGAAGTTAAGCTTAACTAAACCCGAGATATCTCCCGTTCCTTCTAATTCTTTTTGGTAACAGTTACTAAATAGTGGAATGTTATCCCTTAATATTTTTCTAATTACATCAGGATCAATGGAACCCAATACCACCGTCTTACCAGGCATTCCAACTGAATACACTGAATCTTTGTTTGATAACCCGGCCACACCTTCTGCTGAATCAAGTGACCCTCCGGCTACTCCCTTAAGGGATCCTACACCCGCAGAAATTCCGGCCTTTTTAACCGTAGTTGCTCCACCGGCCCCAACTCCTCCTGCTACTCCTATTTCTGCACCTTCTACGCCTCCAGCAGCAGATACGGCAGCCACCTGCTCCCCTTTTGCTAATGAACTGGAAATATTTGGTTTAAAACCAAGGCTAAATGTTGAAACAGGACCTTGGTGCTTTTTAGCAATTATGGTTCCTGGAGGGGCCTTAGGACCTTTGGTTTTAGGTGGTGCTGGTGGACCTTTTTTGGTACTTGGTTTTCCGGTGACTATTGCCTTTTTTACTTCTTCTTTTCCATGTACAGGTTCAGCCTTTTTAGGTGGTTTTGGAGGAGCTGGTTTTGGAGCCTCTTTTTCTATTTCCACCTTTTTTATTTCAGTGACCTTTGCTGGCCCCTGAATTGGGGTAACTGGGGTCTCGGCCACCTTTGGCTCTTCTTTAATTACGGGTTTTGGTTTATGCAGAAGTACTTTGGCTATTCGTTCAGGTGCTTTTTCCAATTCCTTTTCTTTAATTTCCTCAACATTAACGGTGGTAAGAGCAATTATAAAAAGCAATATAAGGATTAAAACGTATACAATTCCTAAAATTTTTAAAAATTGGTTGTCTTTGGAAAGGAAAGGCGCCCTTTTTACAAAGGGAGGCTTTGGGGCCAATCGGATCAGTATTTGTAAGTCATTTTTATAAAATCTAATAAGATCATCTTCTTTTAAATATAATGGGCCTTCTGTAGTTTTTTGATCATGAAGAATTAGTGATTCAAAGCCTAGGGGTTTTGTCACTTTTACAGATCCACCTGAAATATCTAAAAATTCGATTTTATCTTTTTTACCAAAGACTGGGACTTCAATTTCATTATAATTCTTCGCCCTTCCAACTATTGGATAATTTCCATTTTTAAGGGGAATGTAATCTAAGGACAAAAAGGTTTCTCCAAAATGTAGCATCACTTCCACAGATGATTGATGAGGTTCATATACAAAAATTGGAAAAAGGGTATCACTCTCCTCCAGAAGAAACGGACTGGTTACAGCATTGGGGTCTTCATTTAAAGGATAAGCAACCCTGGGGATAAAAGCGGGTTTTGGAGGCACTTTAACTTTTTCCAATTTTGGTAGTTCTGTAACAATTGTAGCCGGAGGGGGTGTAAGTTTTTCGGGGAGGGTTGGGTCAAGCATTTGTAAAATGGGGGGGGGCACTTCTTCCTTTACAAATTTTTTATATTCAAATTCATGGCCCCCAAATTTAATTTTGTCCCCTTCCTTATAATTACCTACTAAAGTTTTTACTCCATTAATAAAGGTTCCGGATTTGGTATTTAGATCATAAATTTTATTACCATCCTTGGTTATCTCTAAAATGGCGTGGATAGGAGCTATATCAGGATAATCCAAAATAATATCGCAGGTTTCGGCCCTACCAATAATTGTTCTTCTTTTATCGACCATCTTGGCCGATCTTTTTTTATCTGTGGGCCTTAATTCAAAAGCTTGTCTTCTTTCTTTTCCGGTATACACCTGTTTTTCTCCCGGTTACCTAACTCTTTCAATTGAGTTTCGAATCATGTCGTTGAAGTTTTTTCTATAGGGTAGCTCATTAGTAAATTTTTTCTGATATCTCGGAGAGATACTTAAATCCCCAGGCGCACCTAATTCTCCACCAATATCCATCGCCTCAAAATCAAACTTTTCAAATTTTTTATATTTGTAGGTTACTTTTTCTTGGGAAAATCCATTAAGGGAAAACATTATTAAAAGAAATAATATTCTTTTCATATTCACATCCTATTTAAAAAATCCCCTACTGATCTATAATAATTTCTTTGGTTGCCGATATCTTTTACTTTCCTATGAACTTCCAACGCTTCGGATTTTCTACCTAAAAGGCCCAGGGCAAGAGAATAATTTATCCCGATATAACCTTTGTCTAACAGATCTTCAGGAATTTTTTTAAAATCGGAAACTGCCATAGAATAATTTCCATTGAAAAGGGAACAACTCCCTTTGGCATTTAAAATATCCGGATCCATAGGAGAAGCCCCTGATAGGGCATTAAATATGGAACATCCCTTGCTAACAATCCCAAATTTTAAGTACAGGCTGGCAAGATTAAATCTTGGCACTCTAGAAGAAGCTCCCAAATTCACAGCACTCTTATAAAAAAACAGAGCTTTTTTGAAGTCCCCTTGGGCCTGAAAAACTACACCCAAGTTATTTACTGCTGGTAAAAAATTTGGATTGAGACCTTTGGCCTTGTTATAAAATAAAATCGCCTTTTTATAATCTTTTTTAAGATAATAACAATTCCCTATTTGATTCCAATATCCCGGATTTTTTTTAAAAGAATCATAGATCTCATCCGCCAAGTTAAAGGCCTTATTATAATTTCCGTCATAACAAAATGCAGATATTCCAGATTCGGGATCATTGACATAGTCCCTTAAAACTTTTCCTTCGGATCTTGCTAGGGATTCTCTAATTAAAGCATCCGACTGAACACTCTCAATTGCAGGGGATTTTTGGGCTGTCTTTTTTGTAGAATAACTAGACGTTCTTTTTTCAGTTTCAGCACAACCCCAAATTAAAATTAATAAAAGAGCAATTCTCATCGGCTTCCTCCTTTTTCCATTAGGATGCCGCTTTTTTCATAATCAAAATCCATAACTACATTGGAATTTAAAAAGAAAAAGTTATCTTTTGAAAGAATATTTCCTCCATCAATCAATTCCTTTGCTTTTGCCTCGAATTGAATGGACTGCCTATTAATGGGAGAAATTATACCATTCATGGTTTTTCTAAAAGAATCTACATAATTTTTATCTCCCGGGACACTGACCTGATTAATTGAATTAATAAAACTTCTATTGGCATGAACCATGTATCTAAAAGCTGATATATTTGCCTGCCCGGACCCAAGGGATGTGATTCTGGTAAAGATTTTGTTAATGGATCCCATTAATTTATCTTTATCCTTAAAGCTTTTTTGGAAAACTGCTTCAGGAAAAGATAGGGTAATTCCATTCATTCTATCTACTTCTCTCTTGAGAGTTTCAATCTCTAATCCAGCGTATACATCCCTGGCATCAGAAGAGAAATTATGCTTGGCCTTTCTTCCTTTTTCATATAGATTATATATGTTGTTTTTCACCTCATCTGCTTTATCTAAAAGCCCCTCATTTAAATAAAATGCCATTAAGTCCCCTAGGGATTTAATCAGATTGGAGGCCATGGACATATCATTTTGATAAACTCGATAAAAATCATTAAAGCGTCCAATTTGCTCATTTGACACTAGGTCATCTAAAAGGTCTGCTCTTAAAGCATTTAATGTCGATGAACTTATTCCGCAAACTTTATATTTTTCTATCTTATTAAATGCATTGGAATAATTTTTATTTGAAATTTCAATATACGCAATTTCGCTATAGAGTTCCTCATTTATTGAAGATTTGCTGTTACAATTTGCCTCTAAAACTCTTTCATAAATTGAAAGAGCACGATCAAATTGTCTCCTGCCAAAGAAATCTTTTCCCATTGCTTGAAAGGAAGATGCATATTTTTGTTTTGATTTTAAATCCATTAAGGTAAGAGACTTTTCTATCCATTGATAGCATAAATCTGGGTTGCCCATTTCAAAATAAATGGTTGATATATTATAAGCTGCGTTTACTCGCGCTTCTCTTGTGGCAACATCATTATTATAAATCTCCAAATAGCCTGCTATTGCTTCGGATTTATTGGCCGCCTTTTCAACTTTTTCTAGTTTTGTAGAAACAACAGTAAGTTGAACTTGGCTGGTATATTTGGATGAAACTTTAAATTCACCTGATTTTACTCTTTTGGCCCATCTTTCAACTTCAGGATAATTTTTAATTCCTTTGTAATAATCAATTATCTGGCCGATCATCGCCTCAATAATGCCTGATTCGTTTGGAAAATTATCCTTATAATCCATCAAGGTTTTTTCAGCATCTGGGATCATCTTCTTTGAAAAATAATGTTTAAACATCCGTTGATAAATCTTAGAAGCTTTATCTGACTTAGAATCGTTTTCAAGAGAAAGTTTATAGGCAGGCATGGTGAATTGTTCTTTTAGGCCTTCCGAAACTCCAGGTTTATCTAAAGCCGCTAAAAGACCAACAGATGTCAGGTTAATTATTTCCTTATTATTTTTATCTTTAGCAGCCTTATTTCCATTGTAATAATAGGGTATTGCCTGGGAATATAAACCGGCACCAAACAAACTTTCAGCAGCATAAAAATACCATTTATCACTATTTTTCGCATCTATATCTAAAAGAATTTTATAGTATTCATTTGCGATTAGAGCTTTTCTTTTTCTAGATTCGGGACTGTGCTTATAAGTCAGAGATGCCACTTGCTTTTGCATTATGGCCCCAACCCTTTCTGCTTGGTATACCAAAGTTTCTAAAGTTTCAGATGAGATTTTTCCTTGTTTAGATAACTCAGCTAATCTTTTACATGCATTAAGATGTTTTTCAACTTTTCCGTATTTTTCGTAAATATCCAACAAAGAAGAATAAATTTCCGCTTCCTGTTGGTCCGATGGATTTAATTTTAAGGCCTCATCGAGAAGCTGCTCGGCCTGAAGAGTTTTCCCTGTCTCCTCTAACCATTTGGCGACTGCTAAAAATTTAGAAGGAATATCTACTCTCTGTTCTTTAAAAAAGGAAACAGCTTCATCCTTTCTGCCTTCAACGGTATATAAAAAGGCCAGGTCCCTTTCCACTTGGACTGACATATCAATATAACTTCCAACTTTGCTTAAGCGATGTACCTCTCTCATCAAAGTAATTGCTTTTGAACCTAATTTTGCACGGTAGTAGCACCAAGCTAAGTTATAAGCATCTTTTGTCCACCATTTATCCGATTTATTGGCAATTGCTTTCTCATAATACGGTATTGCTTGGGCATATTTTTTATTATTGTAGAGATTTTCCGCAACAGATAAACCGGCTTTATCCTGAAGGTCGATGTTTCCTGAAGAATTTTTGTAGGCCATGTTAAAATATTTTTCTGCTGTCTTTTGATCCTGAAACTCCATGGCGTTTTTGGCCATTATGTAATATGCATCGGCCTTATCCTTATAACCCGGATATTTTTTTACTAGAAACTCTGCTGTTTTTTGGGCCTTAACAAAAAGTGCTTTTGATTGAATGAAAAAAGATTCTTTATTTGAGTTTTTTCTCTCCTCATCGGAAAGCTTCATAAAGGTATTGGTTTCTCTTTCTCGTATCAATCGAGCTTGTTCAAAATATAGTTCTGCAAGACGAAGTAAAAACGTAGGATTTCTTCCATTAGTAGCCCTAACTACCCTAGATATCTCGGCAATCTCTGAATCGATAATTCCCAATACCTTATTTCTGCGATCTTCTACGTCAGCAAAGGCAATTGGAATAATAATGATAAATATAAGGAGGGCCCTTATCATTCGGTACACTCCGATTTAAGGGCGAAGACGTAATCGCCTAGTTCATCTGACCAAAATTCCCCATTGAAAGTCCAAAAATATTGTTTTGAAGTTCTTTCCACGTACTTCACATCTCCTCTTTCTCTTTTCTCTCCTGTAGGTTCAGAATAGGCCTGTGCCTTTAATCTTCCCAAAATTTCCAATTTAATATTAGTCATATCCACAAAGGCCTTATCAATTTTACCTTTATGGGTTAAAAGACCGGCCCTAACAAAAGATCCAATCATATCTCTTTGTAATGTTAGTGCATTAAACAGGTTTGATGAGAGTGCTGACTTAAATGAGGATTCAGGAATTGCTTTAATTTTCTCTAATTCCTTGGTGCTTTTATTAAAGGATTCTTGCAGTTCTCCATAAGCAGGATCTCTTACAACCGCCTTCAGCAAATTCGCCATTAATTCATTTACTTGTGGTTTGCTTTCTTGAACATCCTTGGCTGCAAAATAATAAACCTTATAATTTGCTCCATTGTCTTCTAGGTATTTGTTTACCTGCTCGATATCTTTTTCATAAAGGTCATAAAACCTGTCAACCGTTTTTTTGGCATCATCAAAAAGGCACATTTCCATGTAAGTTAGGGCGTTTAATACATCAATTTCAGGATTGAAAAAGGTGGAAAATAAGGGTGCTTTATAAGTAACCAACTTTCCTAGAGTCCGGTTGTAATCCTTTTTCCAAAAACTATTCCATGCCTCTTCAAATAAGATCTCTGGCCAAATCAAACTGTCTTTTGAAATATCCAAATAGGCCAGGTTTGCAGCTTCAAAATTACCAGATCCAAATTCGGTTCTGGCGATACCTACCTGGCAATAATCCCTAACCATTTCAAGTTGTCTTTTATCTGCCTCACTTTCTACATCTGAAATTCTAGAACTTGCTGATTCCATGCAAAGTTTAAAATCAATCTTGGCCTCAGGATATTTTTTAAGGATTGATTCGATACTGGCCTTTAATATTAAAGTAAAAGGTCTTATTGGGCTGCTTCCTGGAATGTCTCCCTTTATTAAGTTTAGGGCCTCATCATATTTGGATTTCTTAAAATATTTTTTGGCCAGAATATACCTTATGGAAGGAGCATTACTTTTTGTGAGAATGGAATCATCTAAAACTTCAAATTGCTTGGTTCCAACATTGGTAATAATGGTTTCTAAAAGATTATTTATTTGGTCTCCCTGAACTTTTCCAGCATAAACCATAAATTCTTTAATAAATGGAATCGCTGAAAAATAGAGACCTTCCTTTACTAACTCATTGGCAAGTAAAGGATAATATTTTACTTCCCCTCTACTGGAATTCTCATAGTATGATTTGGCCTGGTCTATTGAAGCAAATAAATTTCTAGAAAAAATCAAAAGAGAAAAAATAAGAATTCTTATTTTCATAAAATTTCCTTAAAATCTAAATCCAACGCCTAATACTGCATCCCACTGACTGGTGCTTTCCTTTTTGACTGTGCCGTTGGAAGGTGCGTTTGCTGAATAAAATAGACCCATTAAATCAAGCCTAATATCCCAATGACGACTTAAATAAAAAAGCCAGGATGTTTGAAAAATTAAACCTGTGTTTGTTTCAGATTGATAAGTTTTTGTCGGAAGGTTATAAGCTATTTGTTCAGCGTTGTTTTCTTCCTTTACACTCACTCCTCCTAGTCCAAAAGTCCAATCAAGATAAACAATTGCATTGAAAAGATTTATTTTTGAATAAAATGGAGACCAGTTAAGAATGATGCCCGCATAACTATCTATAATTTGAATATAAGGTGTGGAACCTGGACCGCCGCTTGTTCCATATCCTCCTGTGATTCCCGCATAGGTGTCATTTGTTTTGCCGTCATTTTTAGAATAAAGAAATTCAAGTCCCAAAGATTCCCAAAAATAATAACCTAAACGACCTTGAAGTATGGTTTCATCGACAAACGCTTCACTCAAGGACATTCCATAAGCAACGTTGAGATTAAGGGTACCAACTTTTTTATATTCCCTGTTCTGAAGCACATAAACTTCTTTATCCTTATCAAGCCATCCAAAGGAATAAGTTGAGCCTTCTTCAGAAAAGGCATCGGGAATTAAAAAAAGTAAGGAAAAAAGGATACTTAAGAAAATTTTTTGCATAGCGCTTCCTGCTTTTGTAGGAGATTCCAGTGTGGAATCTTTATATTTTTCTTAAGGATTATTTTAGCATACGCTCAAGGGGTGGCAACTTATGAATAACAAAGGCCATATAAGGAACATTCCTTGCAGTGGTTTAAATTTACTTGATCTAAATTATATAGATTTTTCCATACCCTAAAAACCTCTAATTCTATTTTTTCATAATCGGCCACCAACTCAACAGCTTCATTTAGGTCTAAATAGAGAAGAACCAGTTTAATTTCCAAATTTTTCTCCAGTAATCCTAATTGATATGCTCCATAAGCATAAGCATAGAGTTGAAAAAGGTGAGATAGTTCGCTTTTACTTCCAGTTTTAAAATCCACTACCATAAATGGAAGTTCTTTTTGAGGAAACAAAAGGGCATCCGGAATACCCGAGCACATATATCCAAAAAGTGGGAATTTAAAGATTTTTTCTGACCAAATTTCATAATCTCCTTCAAATTTGGACAAGTAATCCAGGGCAAATTGAATAGGAGCGTCTGGGTGTTTGGAAAAATTTTTATTTTTTAGTCTATTACTAATTTCAAGGTGGATTTTAGAACCCCTTTCCGAAGAAGACTGGACCTCAGGTCCTTCTTCATCAAAAAATTTCGAAAAACTTTGGTCGTCAAACCTGCATATATTTTTCAAGTAAAACTTCCTAGGACATTCACTTAAAGGGGCCAAAGAGGTAACAGATATATCACCCAAAGTTCCTATCAAGTTGGGATATCCCATCTTTTGAATAATTCCCAAGTCGTCCCGGTGAAAAAGTGGCCGATTCATTTCATTTAATGAGAGATCTGAAAAATTAATATTTTTGGTTTGTTGGACAATCAACCCTTCTTTATCCTGGAAACTTCTAAAAGCATTTATCCAGGACCTCTCTCCATAACTAGATTCCAAAATATTTACATAAGAAAGAGAATTTTTGGCCCTTGTACAGGCCACATAAAGTAATCTTTTTGATTCATGACCTTCCTTTATTTTTCTGTTTTGATCCTCAAGATAGTATTGTGGGGTTTTAAGAAGTTTTTTATCTTTTGATTCCAATTTCCATTGAAAGGATCCTGGATTTTTTCCAAATAATGGGGAAGACCCTCCTTTGGATGCTTCATTGGTATGGATTCCACCTAAAATAACATGATCAAATTCCAGACCTTTCGAGGCATGCACAGTCATAATCCTTATTGGGTTTTTCCCTTTACCCATTTGAAATTCAAAGGAATATTCTCCCTCCTTATTGGATTTAAAATAGTTAAGGATTCTTTCGGGATTATCTCCCGTTAAATTGATCAAGGAAACCAACTTGGAAATATTATTTTTATAATTGGAATTAGAAATATTCAAAGAAAAAAGAAACTTCAGAATACTTTCTTCCATCCCGATTGTTTTTTGATCACGTATAAATTGTTTGAAAATATCATCCAAATTATCAGGAATTGTGATCTTTAAATAGTTTAGATAACTTTTTACTAAAATTTGGATTTGAGGAAAGTAATTCTTTTCTGATTGAAAAAGTAATTGGGCCTCCAACAATGCCCTATATATCCCAATAACGGGATCGGATTCATCCAAAATATTGATTTCTGCCTTAAACTCAAGTTTTTCGGCCAAAAGTTCAACTATTAGAAACATGGACGGATCCCGATTTCGGTATAGGATGCAAATTTCCTCTTCAGGAAATTGGCCTTGAATTCTCTTAATTAATTCCAATATCCCGAAGGCCTCAACTTTATTGGTCTCAATCTGTCCCAATTTTGAATCAACTTTCAAACTTAATTGGAGAACTTCTCCCTCTCCTAGACTCTTGGAATCTTCTGGAAAGATTTGAGTTGAAACAGGAATTACAGATGGATAAAATTCTTGATATTCAGATGATATGTTAAAGACATGGTTAAAAAAATTATTATTAAAATGGATCAAACTTTCCTTTGAACGATAATTGCTTTTTAATTCCTCTTTTTTTGGCATTTTTTTGAGGTAATCGAGAAAAACATCAATTTCACCGCCTCGAAAACCATAAATTGCCTGTTTAACATCCCCTACGCAGAAAAATTTATCCCATTTTTTATCAATCAAATTTTCAAATATTTCACTTTGCCCTCTGGAAGTATCTTGGAATTCGTCCACAACAAAATAGGAATAACTATCCCTAACCCTTTTTGCCAAAGAAGGGTTTTTAAGCCCTCTTAAAACATAATATTCAAGATCTGCATATGTAAGGCCTTTATAATAAGGTATCCGATCTTCAATAAAATCAAACATGTCTTTAAAGGTTCTGGCCCAACTTTCTACTTTTTTAGAATGGGTGAAAAAGGGACTATATTTTTCTCTAAAATCTTTTAACAGGTCTTTAAACTCCCCCATTTTCCCCATAACTTCCTTCCCTAAAGGAAAATTATCTTTTTCACTAGGTCCTCTCAAAGGCTTTATCTCCTCAAAAAAATCGAGATACTTAGGGATCACACTTTCATCGTCTAGTCGAAGACCATTATATATCTTCAAAAAGCTATCTATTTTCTTTCCCCAACCTTTATCTAAATATAGATTGAAATCAGAAGGTTTAATTTCATTTAGTAAACCCAATGAATTTAGCTTTAAAGCTTCCTGCATAAAGGATTTAAAAGACAGTATAGAGGTGTCACGAGGGTCCCATTCCTTCCATTTTGACCTTAATTCAACGGAACCAAAAATACTTTCAAATCCTTTGGATATTTGATCTAAATTGTTTAGGAGGAGTTCTGAAATTTCTAATTTTTTTCCTATTTTTTCATAGAAATCACTTACCAAAATTTCTATTTTTTCCGAGAATTCCTGTTTATTTAAGATGTTAATATCTGGCCCAATTTCCGTTACATATCCCTGTGACAAAAGTTTCATGCAAAATGCATGGATGGTTCCCACAAAAAGATGTGAGACCTGTCTTTCTGCCAATTCCCACTTCGGATCATGGGCCTTTTTTGCTATTTCCTCTCTAATTCGCCCTGCGAGTTCACCCGCTGCCTTGGTAGTGAAGGACATAAACACCATGGATGAATAAAATTTTGCCAGTGCTTTGGATAAGTCTTCCCGGGAAAGCTTATTATTTTCCTGAAAGAATTTTTCGGTAAGATAAATTAAATGCTTCACCAAAACAAAAGTTTTTCCCGAGCCGGCCCCAGCGTTTAAAACCATTCCTCCATTGTGTTCAATTGCCCTAGTTTGTTCTGAATTTGGTTTTCTTTCCATTTAAAAAACCTCCTTTGAACAAACTTGGTTAACTGGGCAATAATTGCAAGACTTACTATCTTGAGGAATGGGTAAAAATTGGGATTCTAAATTGATTTCCTCGAATTTTTTAATTTCGAAATTAAAAAATTCTTCCTTTATTTGGGACATTGTTTTTTCAACAATGGATGTTTTGGCCTCAAAATTAAAATCCCTCAATCTTTCTTGAATTGATGAATTGTTACAAAAAATTAAAGATTCTTTCGGGGAGGAAAGATTTAAATAACCCAAAAATAGACAATTTTTCCCTTCTACTGGGTAATGGTTTAGATAAACCCATGGCTGAATTTTTTTAAAATCAAATAACTCTTTGCCACTAGGTATTGATCCACTTCCCCGTTTAAAATCTAAAATACCATATCCTTCTGAACATGAAAAAAGTACATCAAGACGACCATTTATTGGAATATCTGCTGAAGGGATTAAATCCTTTTCAAATAAAAACATACCATCTGGAAATCCCTTCTTTAGTTTTAAAAGTTCGATAATCCCATGATAGGAATAATTTTTAATTTCAATCCTTGCCTTTTCTTTTTCTAGCCCTGTTGGAATCATCTTATTTTCCAAAATAAACTTTTCAAATTCCTCATCCAAAATTTTCTCAAGGATTTCCTGGTCAAATACTTCATTTTTTTCCAAAAATTTTCCTATAATCAAATGCTGAAGATTTCCAAGATGCAAATGGGAGAACTCCTCTTTTGTTTCTGGAGCATGTATTTTATTTAAATATGAAAAATAAAATTTTCTCGGACAATCCAGGTAGTTTTGTAATTTTGTTGCTGAAAGGGTTTTTTGGACCTGGGGCGCTTTAACAATATATTGTTCCAAAGGATCTTTCGGAAAAATATATTCTTTTCCAGAATTAACTTCCAGGATTTCTAAAATTTTAACTTTTGAAATAATCTGTTCTACAGCTTCATTTTCTTTTTCCGAACCAAAAGGAGCAATAAGCAGAGTGCTTTCATCCTCAAATATTTCCCTTAATAATTCCTGTGTATTTAAAAATTCCAAATAAGGATTTTGGATTGGCCCCAAAGCAAAAAGACATTCCTCCACTTGTTTTGGATATTTGGTAGTCCCAATTGATATTGAATGGTTTCCCGATGGTACTATAACAATATTTAGATTTTTTGGCTCATAACTAAGCAAACTCCCTCTCCCCCTTATTTCACCCTTAAAACCATTTTTTATTAAGGGGGTTGTATAGGTTCTAGGGAGCTTAAGCGAAACGACATATTCAAGAGCATTAAGATCAAAACGATCAAGCTCCCTTGGAAAATATTTTAGATTTTCCTTTATTAGTGAAATTATTTTTAAAAGCCTAAAATCCTTGCCATGAAAATCTTTTTCAGATTCGGTTTTAAATCTTTTTTCAATTTCTTCTACTGCATTTTTCTCTGGCAGGGTCTTAAAAAAGGCTTTCAGTTTCGGTGAAAATAAATCATTTTTTACTTTGAAATTTAGTCCATGGAAGGGGATTTCGTTTGCTAAGTTAAAATCCAAATCCTTACTGAGTAGGTAAAAATCTACTTTTTTATCGCTGATAGTACAGATGGATAAAAACTCTGCCATTTTATTTTCTGGATAAAATGCAACTTTTCCTTTGGCATTTGGAGATTCCTCCAGCTCTTCCCTAAAATCAAATGTGGTATCTATCCATTTTATCCAATCACTGCTTTGACATTTAACATAAACTCTTTTTAAAAAAGGAATAAAAACATTATAATGACGGGAAAGTGCTTGAACCATTTCCACTTGTAGGTTGGATAAATGGTTAAATCCGTAAAAAATAATATTTTTAGGAATTATATAATCTTGGTCTTTGAATTTTTCAGATAGTTTAAAGTATGCATGATGTTCATCCACCAGAGATCTATCTGATACCTCTTTCCAAAAAAGTGTAATTGCTTTGGCGATTTCCTCATCCAGAAAGGGAAGAACATCCTCAAATGGAGAAAACTCCAAACTGAAGCTGCGAAGATCGGTAAAATGGTTAAAGCTATGAAGGAATTTTTCAAACGAAGGGTTTTTAAATTGCTTTTTAAAACATTTAAGCAAATCAAAAATGAGATGGGCCTTGTCTTCTCTTTCCTCTTTCAACTCATTATTTACAAATCTTGAAATGGTTATTAAATCAACTTCTTTTTCTAAAAACCGTTCCCTTAAATTATCTGCCAAAAGGGGATTGGGAAGTACTAGGGTTGTTGGTAATTCTGGATTATCTATAAAGTCTAAAGAATAGAGATCAACGGCCTTATTTAAAAGAATTACCTTTAACAAAATTGACTCTCCGTGCTTAATTAGCTAGATAGTGATTATGCTTAAAGAATCTGGACTATATAGTTTTATAGACGAAAAACAAGGTTTTGTACTTCATTTTTTTGATGGCCAACAGCTTATAAAAACTCTCGCCATCATTCATCCATTGGGGCCATCAGGATTTTCTGCTCTTAGAGATGCTGTTTTGATGTTTGAACCAATTATTTCCTTTTTGAAACCTCAAGAAGGATTTGGTTTTTATATTGACTCAAAAGACCCTCAATTTATGCTAAAAATAGAGACCAATGCACAAGGAAAGATACGTACTCTACTTCTTCCTGAAAATTTTGATCAATTCCCTTCCAAAATCAATGGACTAGCAAGACTTACCAAAGTTTTTGGTGAGACTAAAGAAAATCAGTACTCCTCCAGTATTGAATTAAACGGTCAATCATTTAGCGAAATTTCAAATAAAATTCTTAAAGATTCCTACCAAGTTTCCGCGAAATGCATAGTAAGCGAAGACTCGGATCAGTCCGTAATGGTGATTAGGCTACCTGACGCAAAAAGGGAATTAGATGACTATTTGAAAGAGATAGTTCCATCTATTCAAAAAATATTTTCTTCCTTTTTCAACAGTAAGGAGGAAATAGTAACAGCATTTGAAAAATTAGGACTATTCTTTTTAATAAACAAAGAAGTGTCCTTCAAATGCAACTGTAGCAGGGAAAGAATGGTTTCAGGAATAAAGGTCCTTCTTCAGACTGGTTCAACAATTGAATCTCTTTTTGATGGAAAAGATGACTTAGAAATTAAATGTGATTATTGCAAAACAGGCTATCTTATTACCAAAAAAGAAATTTCTTAAATTTCTTGGTCGGATCCATCAGAATTCTCTCCATTAGATCTGTTTCAGAATAAATTCCGCAAAACTTTTCAGAAGCAGGTCCCTCGGCCAAAACCAGGGAAAGAAGAGCATCGTTTCTATAGGGTGCAGTATTTATATTTTTTTCAAAATCCTTCCATTGTGCACCTGGGGAAGGCAGATCCAATTTGGCCATTCCAGAGCCTGTTACTAAAAGAAGGTTATTTGATTTTTCAAGAAGTGATTTGTAGGTTTTGGTAAGTTGCTTCAAAAAATAACCAGCTGATTTGAAATCACCTTTTTTAAGATAATTAAAAAAGGAAAAATCCCGGAAAATAAAAAGGTTGTATTTTTTATTCTTGGAAATTTTATCCTGAATACTTAATAAACTGGGAAAAATACTTTCATCACAGGATTCACAAGCCAATTGATACCTACCTGGCGCAAAGACCTTTGTATCTAATAAATCTAATCTTTGATATTTGTTTTGAGAACCTACTGAAATCAAGGTGATTTTTTTGAACTCATTTTCCTCCGGACATTCAAAAGCCCGACCTAATGTATCATTTGAATCGGCCCCCACTTCCATTACCTCGGTTTCAAATTTCCTATCCGATAAATAAAACCAAAGGGGTTTTTCTAAAAAATCCTCACAGGTTCCCTTTACATTATTCTTACCTGTCATTTGGGTTAGGAAACTTTCGCTTGGTCTAGGACGAAGGGAATAGGAGTTATAAGTCCACATATTCCCCAGGCAGGTGGAATTTTCCATTTCGGTTTTTTCAAAATCAATCAATGCAAGGTGTTCAGGTGAAAGTCCTGCAATTTGAAACCAAATAATATTTTTTGGCACCTCATTAAAAACGTGATCCTTTAAATTTATTGTTTTTACCGAGGAACAACCCAGGAGAATTAATGCTAAAAGATACCTCATTTAATATTCCTTTTAGACGCAAAGAGCAAAACTTCTGTCTAGCCTATTTCATCTACTTATATTAGAAAAAAGGCACAAAGCAAATTTTAAGAGGTTTTTATGCCAACAAGAGAAATTCTTTGGAATATCCCTTTTTCCTTTAAAGTAACCATGTATACCTTATTTGCCATTTCCTTGGTGATCTTGGCAAAAGGAATATATGAAAAATACCTTTATGTAACCGATGGAAAAGGAATTAAACCCCTTTTACCAAATAAACTAAACTGGAAATCATTTTTAACCACCTCTTTTTTAACTGGCAAAGTCCCAAGAAGACCCAATGTGGCCTTCTTCCATTCGATGATCTTTTATGGATTTGTTATTTTATGGATAGCAACCGATCTAGTCGCTATTCACTATGATACTCCTTTTAAAGTATTCCAAGGGACCACTTATATTGTAATTTCCTTTTTGGCCGATATCGCAGGAGTTTTTATCCTTTTGGGTCTCGGCCTTGCCTATCATAGAAGATATGTTAAAAAACCTGACTACCTTTCAAGCACAAAACCCAATCAAGAGTTATTTATGTATTTGATGCTCATATCTCTAGTGGTTGTGGGTTTTATTCTGGAAGGAATTAGAATATATGGAACTGGAATGCCGGTTGGGGAAAAATCCTGGGCACCAATTGGCTGGATGCTGGCAACAATTTTTCAAAACATCAAACTTGAGGATTCCACTTGGGCAAATCTTTATCGATTTGTCTGGTTTTTTCATATGCTAAATACCATGGTCTTCGTTGCAAGCATTGGTTATACAAAATTCTTCCATATATTTTCTCTCCCTTTAAACGCCCTTTTGACTCCTCCAAGAAGAGGAGGGGTATTAAATCCAATGAATTTTGAGGATGAAACCAAAGAATCCTTTGGATTATCGGATCTTAAAGATCTGACCGCCAAAAATAGAATGGATATGATCTCCTGTGTGGAATGTGGAAGATGTTCCCAAGTTTGCCCCGCGAAGATGTCAGGAAAAATCCTAGACCCCAAAACCTTTATTACCAAAATTAGGGATTTTGCTGTTGGTAAAAAGGAAGGATCTATTTGGGAAAACCCAATTTATCAATATAACGAAATTGATGCCTGCACTACTTGTGGTGCTTGTATGGAAGAATGCCCAGCAAATATTGAGCACGTTAACTTAATTATGGAGGCAAAACGATATAAGGCCCTCACTTTGGGAGACATTCCTGCTGCCGCAAAAGTTGCTGTTAATAAAATTAAAAATAATGGAAATCCCTGGGGAGTATCCCAGGAAGATCGATTCAAATGGGCAGATGGGTTAGAAGTTCCTGTAATAGAACCAGGAAAAAAAGTGGATTATCTCTACTATGTAGGATGTGCAGGCTCCTATGATGCATCTAACCAAAAAGTTGTACGTGATACCGTTTCCCTTTTAAAAAAGGCAGGTGTCAGTTTTGCAGTCATGGGTAAAACCGAAAAATGCAACGGAGATCCGGTCAGACGATTTGGTGATGAATATTCCTTTTATGAAATTGCCATTGAAAATATCGCTAATATGAGACAATACCAATTCGATAAGGTTGTAACTCATTGTCCACATTGTCTGCATACCATAGGGAAAGAATACGCTAAATTTGAAGATGGGACCTTTGAAACCGTCCACCATACAGAACTTCTTGCAGATCTATTAAGAAGCGGAAAATTAAGACCTGAAAAATCTGTTGATTTTAAATTTACCTATCATGACCCATGTTACCTTGGGAGACATCATGGCGAATACGATGCCCCTAGGGAAATTTTAAATTCCATTTCCGGGCTAAAACTTCAAGAAATGGAGAGAAATAAAGATAAGGCCACCTGCTGTGGTATGGGAGGGGGAAACATGTGGTATGAACTCCCTGAGGGTGACCATTTAGCGAAAAACCGACTAAGAGACATCGGTGATACCCATTCTCAAAAACTTGCTACAGCTTGCTCTTATTGCATGATAAACTTTAATTCGAGCAAGACTCAAGTCAAGGAGACTGAGGAAATTGAAGTTGCGGATGTTGCATCCATTTTGGCCAAATCGATTCTATAAATATCTTCTGCTTCCCATCCTTTTGATGGGAAGCCCCAAACTCTATTGTGTTGAAAATATTCCCGGCCTTTTAGGTAGCCTTTTAGACCTGCAAAGATCCCATGATAACCAATTTAATAAATACATAGGAATTCTTGAAAAGAATGATCTCAAATCGGAATTTTTGCGCGCAAAGGAAATCCGTCTGGACCCATTTTTCATGCGCTCATTAATTTTTTATTCAAATGAAATTTATTTTCCACTTCTCAGTGATGACCGTTGTTCACTTTATTCCTTAATAGAAAATAATCTTTTAAAAACCTCTGAAGGAAATATTAAAAATGTAGGGGTGGTTTTTAAAACAAAAGAAGGTAGGCAAATATCTGCACTCGTAGAAAAAAAGGTTTTTATAGATTACGTTTATCAAAACGAGTGTCCCAATCAAAAGGACCTTTCCATCCTTTATTCTGAAAAAAATTTTCCAAAAACCTTTAAAACTTTTACCCTAGAAAGACCCAAAACTTATCAAACCTGTCTCGAGCAATTTGAAAAAGTAAAAAAATCCCAGAATACCCCTTATCTTTGCAAAATTCCAAAAACTATCAAAGAGGGGCTTATTGCAGAAAAGATTCTCTTAAATAAAATACCTAATGAAGAAAAAAGGATGTTGGATTTATCCAGGATTGTTCGCGAAAAGAACTTCTATATTAAAAATACCAATCTTTTTGACCAAAATTATCTCCAACATCTTTGCCAAAACCTCAATGACCGGGAAAATTTCTGTACTTTCTTTAGAGCAGATGATGCCTGGTCACAGGTCGTCTTTGGTGACCTACCTTCATATAAAATCGATTTCAAATGCATTGAACTCCTTAAATTAAATAAACTACCCAATAAGGACCAAATTGCTCTCTGTGCTGAAAAATTCAAAAATAAGCCTGAAACCTGTCAAACCCTAAATGGTGGATACGCCCTTTATCCGAGCTATTCCTGTGATACTTTATCCTCAATTTTAAAACACTCACAATTAAAAACTGCTTATAGAGATTGTCCTTCCAAGATTGATAATGATTCCGTTACTAACCTCTACAGAATCTTCCAGCATTTCAATTCCAAGGGAGAAGTGACTTCCGATATAAATGTCTGCATTAATAATTCTTATAGGGAAGCGTTGAAAGTTCTTTCAAAAAACAATAACGATTTTAGCAACTGGCCACTTAGAATGTGCTATACCGATCCAAAGAAAACCAAAGAAGAATGTCTTCCATATGTTCCAGGATCGGATAAAGAAAGCACAGTTTCTGAAACCAAAGTACTTAATCAGATTTTGCAAACCACTAAAGGGGCCAACAGTAAGGAAGATTGCATTATTGTATCCGAAAAAGATTATAACCCCGTTCGGCTTGAATACCGAAATAGCTGTTACATTATAATTAATCCCGATGCATGCTCAAGCTTTTATTGTCCAAGGAAAATTATCTATCGTAATGAAGAACAAAAAAATATTCGGTATGAGGGAATGGGAACCATCGATTATTTCCCAAATCAACCCGGGAATAGCTTTAATACAGCAGTGGCCGCCTTGAAAAGAAAACTTGGTGTTAAATTTGAAGAATTAAGAAGCCTTTCTGAAATCATAAGATTTTTTTCAAAATACAAAAATGGTATAGCGCATGGAATTGGATGCCTTGAAGATTTTTATCCTCATTTATTTAAAAAGGATTCTTTAAACAGTTGTCGTCCAATTCCTTTTATATTGGATGGGATATTAAAAGATAAGAATAAAAAGGTCTGGATTATATTTAGAAGTACGATCGATGATGTTCATGGCCCTCACCTAATTCATTGGAACCACCTATATTCCGGAATAAAAAGTTATGAGGAAGTTCACCCTTTAAAAACTTGGACTCTATATGGGATTAAAAAGTAGTTTATTAATATTTCTATTTACAAGTTTTTCTACATTTGCAGAAGATCCTCCCCTGCTCTTTGCCAAACAACAACCTAGTTATGTTCGTTTTATCTCCAAAGATGGGATTTACACCTACTATGTGACTAGATCCGGAACCTTGATGTTTTCCACCAATTACCAAACAAAGGAAGTATCCAGTGGCGACCCTGGAACAAATTATTTAATTTCCTCATCTCCAGCGAGAAAAATGCTACTTTTTACCAAAGATCGAAGCTACCTAAATTTCATGTCACAGAGAGAGGCAAATACAATTTTTAAAATGACTTATGGTAAAACAGATGCGGTTAAAATCGGATATGGAATGGCCCCTAAATTACATCTAGACGATACCTGGGGTTCTTATTTTAATCTTCAGGAAAATGCCATTTTTTTTCAAAACCTTCAAAGCGATGCCATAAAATTTAAAGTTAAAATAAATAATTTTAAAAATCCCTATTTTATTCCCCAAGTTGTTATGATCGATAAAGAAACTGTGGTCTTTTCCGATTTAAGTAAAGAAGGAATTCCCGGAGTTTCAATTTTTAACAGATCCAATAAAGGATCCAATCTTTTATTGAAAGGTACTTCGCCTTTTGAAAAAATCGAACTTTGTTTAAAAGATGATAACCTTTTAGTGGGGACTTTTGGATTTGAAAACTCAAAAAAGGGAACAACCATAGATTCCTATAATGTAAAAAATTTAAAAGAGAAGAAAAATATTTACCAATCAGATAGCAACGATATCGGAAATATGGTCTGTGATTTTGAAAAAGATGTGATCTTTTTCATTAAAAATTATTCATCAAATATCAACCAAATCTATGAAGTCGTCTCTTTTAATATAAACACCAAGGAAGAAAAAAAACTAACCAACCTCCTAAACGCAACCCAGATTTTCTCCATGGATGATAAGCTATTACTTTCAGCTTTTGGTAAAACCTATGTCCTTTCAGGAAGAGCTGATTACCAAAAGGATGAATTCCTTAAGGAACGCGAAAAGAAGAAGGAGAAAAAATGAAAAAATTATGGATTTTGATATTTTTTATCTCCCTTCCAATAAAATCTGCAGTCCAAATATTCAAACCAAAGGAAAACCTTCCTGTGGAATTTTCCTACCTTATTGAATCCCTGCAACAATACCCCTTAACGGAAAAGGAGAGAGAGGAACTTTCTCAAGAAATAAAAAAATTGGATAAGTTATTTTCCCAAATGTCTAAGGAAGAGGTTTTTTTCCTGTCAAAAAGTGAAATTTACCAAGAATTACTTAATAAACCTCGCCTTGCCCAGCAACAAAAATTTTATGATAAAAAAATATTAAGAACCTTACTCGATTTTATCGAAACCAAAATAGAATCCTATCACCCTTTCGCCAAATGGATCATGATCGCTACCTACGCAGATCTAAAATTAATTTTTGGCTCCCCCTATTACAACACTTTCATAGTAGAAAAAAAGGCCTTGGCCCTTAAAAACAAAAATGCGGCCATGATTGAAAAAAAACTTAGTCTAGTCCTACCGTGGTATGAAGATATTATTGGTCAATCTCCAGAAGAATTCCATGAAAACCTAAAACCTATAATGATGGCGATCCTTAGCAAAATAAATAGAAAAATTGGATATCTCCTTGAATATAGCCGATTTGATAAAACCGACCTTTCTACAACAGGGGAATTAAAATATTTTGAGGTCACCACATCAGAAGGGAAAGTAGAAAAAAAGGATCCTATTGCAGATCTAGAAATTCCCAATGAAAAACCCGCAGAAAGTGCCAAACAAGAATGGATGCCTAGAAACGAACCTACAGAGCCAAATCCAAATTACGTTGCACCGGAAAAACTACCATCCCCAACGGATGATTGGTAATTTTTTTAAAAAAACCTTTTCAAATCAATAAACTCCGTTCCATAATGTCCTTTAAATAATTCTCAAATAAAAAAGGAGTTTTAAATGAACAGAAAAGAATTACTAGACAACGTTCTTGCTTACAAAGGAATGGAAAAGTGGTCCAGAAGAGATGCTGAATATTTCCTAAACTACACCCTTGAAACTATAAAAAAAGCTGTAAAAAAAGGTGATGATGTATCTTTAATTGGCTTTGGAACTTTTACCCGTGTAAAAAGAAAAGCTAGAGCTGGTGTTAACCCTTCAACTGGCGAAAAAATTAAAATTAAAGCAAAAACTCTTCCAAAATTCAGACCTGGAAAGGCCTGGAAGGAAATGCTGTAATATATTTCCCGGGGATCTCCAAGGATCCCCTTTTTTTTTCTAATTTGCGTTGCAAAACAGCTCCATTTTGTTATAAGTTTGACCTCAAATGGCCTTAAATAAGAAGCCCTATAAAGGCACCCGGGACTTTTTTCCCAAAGATAAAAGACAATTAGATTTTCTCTTTAAAAAAATGAAAGAGACCGCTATTTCATTCGGTTATGAACCTTATGACGGGCCTCTTCTGGAAGAAGTGGATCTATATAGGGCCAAAAGTGGAGAGGAACTAATTAATGCCCAAATTTATTCATTTATGGACCGAGGAGGCCGAGAGGTAGCTATTCGCCCTGAAATGACCCCAACCGTTGCAAGAATGGTGGCACAGGTACATAGAGAAGTTCCTAGACCTATTCGCTGGTTTACCATTGTAAATTTAATGCGTTATGAAAGACCCCAAAGAGGGAGACTTCGAGAGCATTGGCAATTTAATTGTGATATTTTTGGACCTCCCGAAACCTTAGGAGAAATGGAAATATTACAAATTATCATTTCCCTTTTAAATAATTTTGGAGCCGATCACAAACATTTTGAAATCCTCCTAAATGACCGAAGAATAGTGGATTTTGTCTTCAAGAAATTTATGAAACTTGAAGACTACACCGCCTTAAAGCTCTACAAAATTCTTGATCGATATAAAAAAGAAGATAAGGAAGTAATTGAAAAATCTGTCTCTGAACTAAATTTAGGGTCCGCTGAAAAAACATTTTGGGATTATGTATCCCTTCAATCTTTTGGTGATCTTATTTCTTTCTTAAGAGGAAAAGAGTGCGATGACCTTATCTTCCAACTTAATTCTTTTGTAGACCAAATGGATGGAATTGGCCTTTTAGGATATTTAAAATATGACCCAACCATAGTCCGAGGACTGGATTATTACACTGGTATGGTTTTTGAAGTTTATGATAAGCATCCAGATAACCGACGGGCACTTTGTGGCGGTGGTGCATTTGCCGACCTTTTGAAAATCTTTGATGAAGAGGCCCTACCGGGTGTTGGTTTTGGTTTAGGTGACGTAACACTAACCGACTTTTTAATATCTCACAATTTAATGCCCTCCTTTGACCAGCCTGAAAATGATATTCTGATCACTTATCAAGATGAAAAGGCAAAAAATTCGGCCTTCAAATTATCTTCCATGCTTAGAGAGAGAGGATTAAATGTTTTGACCAATTTGGATTCCATAAAGGTTAAAAAGGTATTTCCTTTGGCAGAAAAAAAAGGGTGCCGTTTTGTTGTCCTTTTAGGGGAACAAGAACTTTCAAAAAATTGCGTCCAAATTAAAAATTTATCCACCAAAGAACAGAAAGAAATAAATATCTTAAATATCGATGAAATTTATTCCCTTATAAAGGCAAATTAAGATGGCGGAATTGGATAAAACATTTTCACCTAAAGAAGCTCAGGCCAAATGGTATAAAATTTGGGAGGAAGGAAATCATTTTGTCCCCAAAAAAGGCAAAAATCCTTTTTGTATCATCATGCCACCACCCAATGTCACCGGGCAGTTACATATGGGCCATGCCTTGGATATCACCACCCAAGATGCCTTAATTCGATTCAAGCGAATGAAGGGGTTTGAAACCTTATTTCTTCCTGGTATGGACCATGCTGGAATTGCAACTCAAGCAGTAGTTGAAAAAAAAGTCTTTAAAGAAGAAAAGAAATCACGCCATGATTTCACCAGAGAAGAATTCCTTCAAAAAATTTGGAAATGGAAAGAGGAATATGGTGGAATTATTTTAAATCAACAGAAATCAATGGGTGCATCTGCTGATTGGAATTACTTCATGTTTACCATGGACCAAGAAGCAAATACTGCGGTCAATAAAACCTTTGTAAATCTTTATAATGAAGGACTTATTTACCAAGATAACCGGCTAGTAAACTGGGACCCAGTTCTACAATCAGCTGTATCTGATGCCGAAGTTGAACACGTTGAAGTTAAAGGGTCATTCTACCACATACAATATAAAATAAAGAATTCTGAAAAAACCCTTGAAGTAGCAACTACTAGACCAGAAACCATGTTTGGTGATACCGCAGTTGCAGTAAATCCAGATGATGACCGCTGGAAGGATTTAATTGGTAAAACTGCAATAATCCCAATTTGCAATAGGGAAGTTCCAATTATTGGCGACTCCTATGTGGACCTTGATAAAGGAACTGGCTGCCTTAAAGTTACACCAGGTCATGATTTTAATGACTTCGAAATTGGAAAACGCCACCAACTGCCTTTAATAAATATTCTAAACCTTGACGGGACTTTAAATAAAGAGGCCGGGGAATTCTCTAATCTTTCTTGCTCTAAGGCAAGAAAACTAGTGGTTGAAAAACTAAAAGAACTTGGCCAGTTAATTGATATTAAGGAGCATCTTCATTCAGTGGCCCATGGGGAAAGATCCCATGAAGTAATAGAACCTATGCTTTCAAAGCAATGGTTTTTAAATGTTTCCAAAATGGCAGAAATAGCTGTTTCTGCAGTTGAAAAAGATGATACCCAATTTTTTCCAAAAGGTTGGGAAAATACATATTTTTCTTGGCTTAAGGATCCCAAAGACTGGTGTCTATCCAGACAACTCTGGTGGGGCCACCAAATCCCGGTTTTTTATTGTAATAAGTGTCAACATCAATGGGCCTCTGAAGAAAAACCTAAAAAATGCCCAAAATGTGAATCCCACCATTTCCACCAAGACCCCGATGTTTTAGATACCTGGTTTAGTTCGGGAATATGGCCTTTAACAACTTTGGGGTGGCCTGACCATTCCAGAATGAAGGCAAGAGGATTTGATCGATTTTATCCAACCTCAGTTCTGGTTACAGGATACGATATTATTTTCTTCTGGGTTGCTAGAATGATGATGATGGGGCTTAAAGAGACCAAAAAGGTTCCATTTGAAAAAGTATATGTACATGCCATTGTCAGGGATAAACAAGGTAGAAAAATGTCTAAATCCCTTGGTAATGGGATAGATCCTTTGGAAATGATTGAAACCTATGGGGCCGATGCTCTAAGATTTACCCTGGCAGCTGGTTCCGGGTACAATAGAAATCTAAACTTAGATCCAAAGAGAATAGAAGGATTTAGGAATTTTATAAATAAGATCTGGAATGCCTTCAGATTTATTGGGCCATTCCTATTAAAGGAAAATACGCTTCCAAAAAATCCAAGCCATCATGAAAAATGGATTCTATCCGAACTTAATGATGTGGCCAAAATTGTAAATGAATCAATGGAAGAGTTTCGCTTTGATGATGCAACCTCTGCAATATATGCTTTCACCTATGAAAAGTTTTGCAGCTATTTTATAGAGCTTTCAAAACCAATTCTTTATGGTGAAAATCAGGAAGAAAAAACTCAAAGAGCACATGTACTAAAATACTGTTATAGAAAATTGATGGCGCTACTACATCCTTTTACTCCCTTTATTACCGAGGAGCTTTGGTCTTCATTAAGGTCGGACGAGGAAGATTTGTTAATTGTGAGTCCTTTTCCAGAATATGACCCCAAGTTTAATTTCCAATCCGAATCTGAAAAAATGAATAAATTTATTGAGACGGTTGCAGCGATCCGTGCGCTTCGTTCTGAGGTGAATCTTCCTCCTAAAGAAGAAGTGGATGTCCATCTCTTCCTAGATGACAAAGAATTATCAGTTTACTTTAAAAAATCCCTTCCTAGCTTTGTGGAACTTGCACGGCTTTCAAATCTTCATATAGATTCCAAATCAGGGCCCCGTCCAAAAAAATCTGCCATAAATGCTACGGCGTTTGCGGAGATTTTTTTGCCCCTCGAAGGACATATTGATATTAATGACCAAATTAAAAGGCTGCAAAAAGATTTAGATAAAACCCAGGCGGATTATGACAAGGTAAGGGTAAAACTTGAAAATGCTAAATTTATGGAATCTGCCCCACCTGAGATTATTGAGGAAGTTAAAACTAAAGCGGAAAATTTTAAAGCAAAAATTGATTCTCTAAAGAGAAACCTCGGATTTTTCAACACCTAAACCTTCACAAAACAATACCGTAAAATGTACCACACAAAAGGGCATGATAAATAAATTAAAAAACGGCACCCCAATCATCAAATAAAGAATTAGACCTGAAGGTCCATATTTAAATATATTTGCCATGTAATTTCCAAATATTTTTCCCACATTATAGTTGTGACGGGACCAGCTATAATCAAGGAACTGAAATCCAAGAAGTATTACTGACAAAATAAAGCTTATTATCTGTCCTCCCGGAAATAAAGAGCAGACAATTCCTATAAAATTTAAAAACATAATAACAATAAACTTCTTAATTTCCCTTAAAAAGACAGGGATAATTCCCCCTTCCAAAACAACTTTCTTTCCTAAAATAAGTTCCTCTGCTCTAGTACTAATTAGATCATTAAAAGGGCTAGCAATCAGTGAAATTATAATTACTACCGAAAAGGAAACGAGAAAAAATAAAATTATAGTAAGAAGGATTCCGATTGCCCAAGTAAGGAAAACCGAGTCTCCAACTTTAAGGTAACTATCAATCCAGGTCCTAACCTTTAACATTACATCCCCATAAAGCCATTTCCCTATAAAAAAATAAACTCCTGCCCCAATTGCCATTGGGAACAGGGAATAAAAAAGTATCCACTTATCCTTCATCAAAGAAATGGATTTGGAAAAATTCATAAATTAATTTCCTTAAACTTAAATTTGTAAAGATTCTTAAAATCATCTAGTTTTGGATTTTGGGGAATTTCCTCCACCAGTTTTTTTAAAGTATTCCAGGATAAGTATTGATTTAAAAGAGGTCCTTCCAAAGACTCACAAAATTTAAATTTTTCCCTAGATTTATTTAACATTCCGGAAGCCCCATTTAAATTTTGGTTTTCATAGTGATAAAGGGCCGTTGCCACTTGAATTACCGCCCAAAAAACATATTTGGCCGGCTCATGATTACATTCCATCCAAGGGTCTTCTAAATCCTCATGGCAGTCCCAAAACTTTCCTTCATTGAAAAGCCTTATTCCATTTTGCATCATTCTTAAATGATCTTTTGTGAATTCTTCTACCATTGGAGTCCTAAAGAAGTTCCATTTTGTTCTAGAATAATTCTTTCAAAATATGAATTGAATTGCAAATAATGTCCCTAGAAACAAAAGATGAAAAAATAGACCTTTTATGGTAGAAAATCATATGCCAAAACTAGTCCCAGAATATATTTCAAAACTTGTGCCATACAGCTCAGGAAAACCCATAGAAGAACTGGCTAGGGAAAAAAACCTAACCCGGATTTCAAAACTGGCTAGCAATGAAAATCCTCTGGGTCCTTCCCCTCTAGCACTAGAAAAGATTAAAAGTGGCGTTTCAAACCTTCATCGCTATCCTGATATGTTTAGTTTTGAGTTGAAAAGTCTTCTGGCAAGTATTTATAAACTTAAAAAAGAAAATATAGTTTTAGGGTCAGGTTCAGAGGGAATAATGTCTAATTTGGCCAAGGCATTTTTATGGCCAGGTGAGGAAATACTAACTTGTGAAAATACTTTCATAGGTTTTTATATAATCGCTCGCTCTACAGGAGCAAAACTTAATTTGGTCCCATTAAAAGATTACAAATTTGATGTGGAAAAATTGGCAGAAAATATTAATGAAAAGACAAAAATAATTTATTTGGCAAATCCCAATAATCCTACCGGTACATTTATTACGAAAAAAGAATTTGATTATCTTATGGGATATGTTCCCGATCATGTTTTAGTTATTTTGGATGAAGCTTATTTTGAATTTGCTAAAAACCAACCCGATTATCCAGATTCAATGAATTACCGTTATGACAATGTTATCACCCTAAGAACTTTTTCAAAAGCATACGGCCTTGCAGGAATTAGACTAGGATATGGATTCGCCCATGATGCCCTAATAGGAGAAATTTCAAAGGTTAAATTGCCATTTGAACCAAACTCCCTGGCACAATTGGGAGGACTTGGCGCTTTAATGGATACTAATCATCTAAATTTAACAATTTCAAATAATCAAAAACAGTATAAGAAAACTTTTTCCTTCCTTGAAAAACTTGGATTAAATCCAATTCCCTCGGTTACCAACTTTATTTGCTTTAAGGTCTTAGATTCACAAAAGGTATTTGATGGCCTATTGGATGAAGGGGTAATTATCCGTCCTCTAAAAACCAACGGAATGCCAAATCATCTAAGAGTTTCATTGGGCTCAGATCAAGAAATGGATCATTTTTTTGAGGCAATGGAAAAGATAAGGGTAAAAAATGGAAAACTTTAGATCCAGCGGAATTTTCACTAAACAGGCCCATGTTAATATTCCCGAAGGCCTTTATGAGGAAGAGCACGGAAGAGAGGGGTTTTTTGGACGAGTTTCCCATATTTACCATCAAAATCCACCTGTGAATTGGACAAAAATCGAGGGCGACCTTAAACCTCGTGCCCTCCCCTCTGTTTTTGAGAAACTCGAAAATAAATTCGAAAAAATTCTCTTCAATGGCGATGTTGAAATTTCTCTTGGAACTCTAAAGGATCACTCCAAAAATTTTTTAAGAAACGCTGATTTTGATGAATTGTATTTTATACACGAAGGATCTGGTCGTTTCGAGACCATATATGGACCCCTACAATACAAAAGAGGGGATTATATAGTAATTCCCAGAGGGACCACGTACAAAATTTATCTTCAGGAAAAAACCAAGATTTATAAGATTGAATCAAACAGTGAATTTGAGGATCCCACAAGGGGAATATTGGGACCTAATGCCCTTTATGATCAGACTGCCTTGGTTATTCCGGAAGTTGCATTGGGTTCCGAACAAAATCTTAAAGAATATACAATAGAAATTAAAAGATTAGGAAAAATAACTAAAGTTACCTATCCATTCAATCCATTAGATGCCAAAGGTTGGAAGGGATCCCTTTATCCCAAGAAGCTTTCAATTTATGATTATTGTCCAATCATGAGCCACAAATATCATATTCCCCCAAGTGGACATACTACTTTCCTTGCCAAAGGTTTCGTTATCTGTTCTTTTGTGGAAAGACCACTGGAGGATTCCAAGCATGGAGTTTTAAAAGTTCCGTTTTATCATTCCAATATTGATTTTGATGAAGTTCTTTTTTATCACCAGGGAGATTTCTTTAGCCGGGATAATATCGAACCAGGTGCAATAACCTTTCATCCACAAGGGATTCATCATGGCCCTCATCCAAAGGCCTATAAAAACTCCGTTGATAAAATCTATACTGATGAATACGCCGTTATGGTTGATGCCAGACGCCCTCTCAATATGACCGATTTTTTCCAGGAAATGCAAAATCCAAACTATTCTAAAAGTTGGAGTAACTAATCAAAACGCCAACCAAAGTTTATCCCTACCGAAACGATATTGTTTTTAGAGATATTTTCCACTTCTCCTTGGGAATAACCTAATTCACCCAGGAGAAATGAACTTTTGCTCTTAAAATAATATTGAATTCCAAGAATGGCACCCCAGTTATCGGAATTAAAGGCCTTATATTGGGATGTGGTGGATCCACTTTCCTTGAAGGTTAATTCATTTTCATAAAGCGTATAATTCAAATTTAGATAAACTAATAATCTTTCTGGAAACCTGTACCCAACCATCCAATAAAAATCATAAACGTTTGTATCATTTGATCCTGCTGCTGTGGTGGAGGTGGAAGCATCTTCAATTGGCATTATTCTATTTCCTGTTGTACCGCCACCAAAACCAGCGGTTAAGGAACTCTTCCAACCGGAAGCAAAAAACTCTTCAGTTTTTCCTAAAAATTGCCATTTTAAACCGAGAGTTGTTGGGGAAGAAAATGTGTAACTCCAAAAGAAATCAAGTCTATCCAAGATACTTAAATCTAGTCTGGTTCCAAGCTGGGAAGAATCTTCAAGCACAACCTCAGCTGAACTTGCTCCAATTGATTGCGCCACTACATCAGAAGTGGAAACCCGGTTGGATGAACCGTAGTTTACATTCGCCCTACCCTTAACATCTAAGGAAAATAAAGAGCCACCGGTAACTTCAGGTGTGTTAAACCTTGATGCGGGCATCCTGTATTTAATATTATTGACTGCACATCCTACTAAAAAAATAAGAAAAATAATTCTCATTTGTCCTCCCTGACAAGATAAATTATAAAAAATAACTCAATTTTCTAAAAGCAAAAAATTATGGGACAAAATCAGGTTGTTTTGATGGCTCGGCTTTTTGAAAGGCGGTAAGATTTTGACAGTTTTCAAATATTTTTTGAATTATGGGAAATTTCTCCAAGGAAATATTATATCTGATACAGGTGAAAACTTGAGGAACAATAAATGCATCCAAAGCAGTGGGCTCATCTCCTAAAGAAAATTTTTTGGAATGGTCTTTAAGATTGATCTCGAGAGGTCTAAGCCCTTCTTCAACCCAATACCTAACCCAATCATTTTTATCATCTTCGCTAATGTTGAAGCGCTTTTTTAACTCTTTTAACATCTTTAAGTTATGAAAAGGCTGAATACCCGAATTAATTATCTCACATTGCTGAATACAAAAGGATCTTTTGAATGGGTCTTTTGAAAATAAATTAGGACCAGGAAATTTTTCATCCAGATAAAGCATAATTGCCATGCTTTGACCTAAACCAAAATTTCCATCAATTAAAAATGGGACCTCTTCCTTTGGGTTAATTTTTTTATACTCCGCGGTATGCTGTTGCCCTCCTTCCTTTATCAGGTTAATTGCACGGTATTCGTAATCGATACCTTTTAAGTTTAATGCTATTCGTACCCTATGTGCAGAAGAGCTCCTAAAATAACTATAAAGAATTGGTTTAATTGAATATCTCCTTTAAATGCTTTATAAGAAGTCTAGATTCCACCCAATAATTTCGCAAGGATATTTATGAAACTAGGATCCTTAAAATCTAAAAGTCCAGATGGTGAATTAGTTGTTGTAAGCAAAAATAACCTTTACGCAGTTAAAGTTCCTAAAATTGCCAAGACAATGCAATTTTTAATGGAAAACTGGAAAACTGCGGCACCCAAACTGAAGGAAGTTTATAAAAAATTAAATGAAGGAAAATTAAAAGATGCCTTCAAGATTAATGAAAAAACCTTCCACTCTCCACTTCCCCGGTGTTACCAATGGCTTGATGGTTCTGCTTTTATTCAACACATCCTTTTGGTTAGAAAGGCCAGAGGGGCCGAACCTCCTCCAAGGCTTTGGGATGTTCCCTTGATGTATCAGGGACTTTCAGATAAATTTTTGGCCCCTAATGACCAGGTTCCACTCATTGATGAAAATTACGGGCTTGATTTTGAAGGTGAGGTAGGAGTTATCCTTGATAAAGTTCCTATGGGAACAAAGGCCAAAGATGCCCACAAATACATAAGACTGATCCTATTAATAAATGATTTTTCGTTGAGAGGATTAATTCCAGAAGAACTTAAAATGGGATTTGGTTTCCTTCAAGGAAAACCCGCATCGGCTCACTCTCCATTTGCACTAACTTTGGATGAACTTGGCGATAAATGGAAGGATGGAAAACTCCATCTTCCTCTTTATTGTTATTTAAATGGTAAAAAATTTGGCGAAGCGAATGCATCTGAGATGCACTTTTCTTTTTACCAACTCATCGAACATGCTGCCAAAACAAGAGAGCTTTCCGCTGGGACAATTTTAGGTTCTGGAACCGTATCCAATAACGACGAATCTAAAGGCCAAAGTTGTATTGTAGAAAGAAGGATGCTTGAGATAATCCATACTGGAAAAGAAAGTACACCTTATATGAAAGTTGGCGATACCATAAAAATCCACATGGAAGACAGCGAGGGAAAAAACTTATTTGGTACGATTTTCCAAAAAGTTGTAAAAATAAAAACTCCTCATTGAGAAAACAATTTTTAAAATTTAAAATGGAGGTATGCATAAAATCCTCCTTTTAGTATCTTTAGTTTTTTTCAATTTTTCTTTTGCACTAGAAAATAATAATCCATCGCCCTCACCCGAAGCTCCCACTTCATCCCGGGCACCAGAGAAAAATTACTATGAAAATTGGGTGGCCAATTTAGGAAAATTCTCCGACATGATCTCTGGAGTCACCAATTCCCAGTCCTTAGATATTTTTTTATTTAATTCCTATTTTGATATCAACCAAACTGTCTACACGGTGGATATCCCTACACCCTTTCCAGCAGGAGTTGGAATTAGTGTGGGAGGAAACAGAAGAGTCGTTTTAAATCAGGGTATTGATGATTTTTATACTGTAATGGATAAGTTTCGAATCAGCTTGCGTCCTTTCTTATCCTATGCAGCCTATGGAATTTCCGTTGGTGTTTCCACCCCTATCGAAATTTATGTGACAAATTTTCGCCAAATTGGACGTAAAGAAATGGAAAACCTTGATCCATTGGAAAAAACCTATGAAAAACTGGAAAAAAAATTCAATAAAAAAAACAAAGAATATGTATTGGCCCTCGATGAAACGGATAAAAATTTTTATGCTAATTTTTTCCCTTCAACTGGCGATACCGTTGAGAGAAGAGCAACTTGGGGTAAATTCTGGAATCCCATCACCATGAATTTTAGACTTCCCTTAACTCCCAAAGCCGCTGATCGAATGTCTCCAAGGGAAATCCTTGGATACACCATCCTTGGTGGTCTGGAAATGGGTGCTGGACTTGGTTTGCCATTTTCCATCCCGGGAGGAATGGATAAATCAATCCTTAAACCTGGTGTGGATGCCAGTGTTTATTTTAAAGGAACTTATGAGTTAGTTGTCCTTAAAGAAAAACCTCTAAACCCAGGTGATAATTTTGTTCGATTAAAAATAAATAGGGCCAGAGGTTTAGGGTACTCTTTAGGTTTTGGAAGTGGTACAGACTCTATTAGAAGCTTAACCTCGGGTCATTTGGGGCCATTGGAAGGAAACTTTGTATGGACATTGGTCTCTGGCCTAGTTTCAGTAAGGCCCTTTAGGATTAATTGGGACCAGTCCTATTGGCAATTTTTTAACCAAACTTACAGATTTAACCTAAATAATCCAAATGCCCGTGAAGCTTATCAAAAAGCTGTCTTAGGAAACCTTAAACTTGCCGAAAAGATGGCCTTTGATGAAAAAGGTAATATTATCAAAGATTCCCCTGTTACCAGAATTCTGACTTCCAAGGAAAAAGTAAAAATAAAGGGACATTATAGGGGCATTAATATGTTTCTTCTTACTCTCCAAAAAAGTGGAGTAATTAAAACATCCGACAAAATATTAGTAGATGAGAAACTTAACACTCATGAATATTTTGAGTCAGAAGCATTAAATTCCCGGGTAGTAGAAGCGTTATTTAAATATCAAGAAAGAAGAACCCACCAATTTAAAACCATGGTTAACCTGAAATCCTATGAAAAAGATCCTAAGGATAAAGACACCATTTCTCTTTTAATTGACGTGAACTTATCTGACTCAAATACCAAAAGCAAAGAGTACCTTAGCTATATAAAGGAAGTGGAAAACTCCCTGAATCTTCATGGCTTCTTTCCCTTGCCCCCCCTTTCCGATGATAAAGAATGGTTTAGAGGAAATTTTGGGGCCACCAGTTTTTCCTATAATTTAAAAATAAATTTAACCCAAATTGAAAAATTTATTAATTATCCTCAAGAAAAAATGTGGGAAGCCTTAACGGAAGCTTTCGACGCAAAGGACCTAGGATGGGATAATCCGGATACTAGAAAAAAACAATTGGCGAAATCGATTGCCATTTATGCCACTACCATGCCTGTAAGTATAATAGGACAAAAATTCCCTCCTAAAGATGCCATCCTAATTGCCAGTATTAAGCAATCCCGCTGGGAAAAATTAAAGGAGGATTATTTAAAAGGACCGAAAGAATTCGTAAAGGCATTAGGGAATTTCTTTAACATAGGTGATTACGGTCCTGAAATGATCAAATTATTAAGAGTGGTATTATCGGGGGAGAAAATTCCCTTCAAGTTAAATTCCTTAAATCCCCTTTTATCAAATGCCAACGTCAATTTGGATCAAATTGGGGAAATTACCCATCCTTTGCATGAATTGGAATTTTATTCTTTTGATCGATATGACCAAAATTTTGATAAGGTAAATATACCAAGGTGGTCAGCCGAAGTTTTAAGCGACCAGTATATCCGCTTCATAGTGGAATTTGATAAGGAACCCAAGTCTATTTTTTTTAATATGGAACGAAGTAGATTCAATCTTTCTTTAACCAAAACTTTCTGGGGATCCGTTACCATTTTAAATAAAAATAGAATATTTAAAAAAGGTTTAAATACCATAATGATTAAATTTGGTGATACCAAACATCCTTGGAATCATTTAATAAATACTATTGAATTAAAAAAATCCATTCTATTTCCTGAAGAATACAAATTCAGTATTGCCGCCTCTTTGGATGAAAAGCATTTTGGTAATGCCTCAAGAACCATAATAAGGGCGATTTTGCTTGAAAGCCCCCAAGAAATAAACAAATATATTAAATACACCGCTGAGGACTTTAATCTTTGCTTGGGTAAATCAGCGATTGAGTTAATTCTATTTTTAGATAATAGACCTCTACTGGTTTGCCCTGTAAATGCTCCACGAAACCCCGATGGCACTTGCAGGGAGGGGATGTACCCCTATGATTGGATGAAAAATGCACCTCTAGAGGAGAATCTTAAAAAAAGAAATTCTTGGATTTATAAAAACTGCCCCTCTGAAGGAAGTGAGGATTACATTAGTAAAATCACTCAGTATGAAAATATTTGTATGGGAAAAAAGGCAGATGATATAATTAAATCCTTAGGGGATCGTCCCTTTTATGTATGTCCCTTAACTTATCCAAAAAACCCGGATGGTACTTGTGTATCAGGGTTAATCCCCTACTATTTTAATGTAGAGGGCGATAACCTCAAGAGTAGAAATGAATGGATCATAAAAAATTGCAACCATTAACAAGTTGGAAAATTATGAAAATACTTTTTTTATTATTCTTTTTTAATCAAATGTCCTGGTGTGCCTCACCGACAGACCCTGATTTCCTAAATGACCCTAGAATCAATCAAATATCCATCAAATTTAAAGATTATAGGGGTTTCCGGGACTGGGTCTTTGTAGATGGAATAGGTAGGGAGGTCAGTTTCCGGGGAGTAAATATGAGTAATAGGTCAAAGGGAAAACCTGGAACCCCTTTTGCCAATTTAGAGGAGGCCAGGTTTGAACTGGAAAGATTTAAAGGACATTTAGGTGGAAATCTCATTCGATGGTTATTTAATTGGGGATACATCGTACCTGAACCCAATAAAATAAATTTTGAATATCTGGATATGCAAATCGCCCAATTAAAAATTGCTATTGGACTTGGTATTCATATTTTAATTGATATTCACCAGGATTTATTTGGTATAGAAAGCGATGGAAAATATTCAGGCGATAATGGCCCCCCTGCATGGATTTACGATGGACTGAAACTTCCACCCGGGACTTGCGGAAAAATATGTATCACCTGGTCGCAAAATTATGTGACCAACAAAAGAGTAAGGGCAGCGTTCAATAGATTTTGGAATAATACCTCTTTTGATACTCCAGTTGGAAAAAAGGCATTCCAGGATGAATATTTCTTCATGATCACCGAATTGATGAAATACCTTAAATATAAACTCACCCCATTTGAATGGTCTTTCATTGTTGGAGTTGATCCTTTAAATGAACCTATCCCGGGAGATTATGAAAAAAGAGAGAAATATAGGGATTGGACAAATAACAAATTATTCCCATTTTATAAAAAGGTCCGCCTCAACTTAAATTTACTCGGGATGGGAGAAAAGCTGATTTTCTCCGAGCCATCCACTTTCTGGAACCTGAGGATACCTCTTGCATTTTTCTTGATTAGATCTTCCGGCCCCCTCTCCCTTACGTTTCCTCCTGGAAATGGCTTCGTTTTTAATGCCCACCATTATGATGAAAAAAGAGAAGCTTATGGTCTTTTCAGAGCGGAAAATGGTGTCTATCTGAGAGAACTAGATTTAATCCGAGATGAAGCTAGAAAAATGCAGGCCCCATCTATCCTAACTGAGTATGGAGCATGGAAAGGGGATGAAAAACGTCCAAAAGTTTTCGATCCTCAGAGACTTTTAAAAGCAGATTTTCAGGCCATGGAGATGGCCTATTCAGGCAGCAGATTTGCAAGTTTTTATTCACCCCTAATATCAGGTACCCAATGGGAGTGGGGTATGTTTGGATATCATCCAGATTATTTTGGAGGTACTTTTTCTAGAAATAAGGATCATTATGAGGAAATAGGCTACCGGGTGGTAGAACGCGCTTATCCTCGTCGACTTCAGGGAGAATTAATGCATTTTTATTATAATGATGCATCAAAAGACCTTTTTAATTTGGAGTCCATGGATTGGGTAGGAATTAAAACCAAGGACCAAAAAGGGCCTAGAGATAGGGAAGCACTTTTTTCGTCACAAAAGTTTATCTTTTTGGTTACTAGAGGTAAAACATCTCCGGCCCCTACGGAAATTTTTATCCCTCGAAAATTCAATATATCAAATACCATAGTGATTAGCGATGAAGGAATTTTTGAAAATCCAAAGGTATTTCAGGATTCCTTATTGGGTGGAAAGAGACTTTTCCTTAATTCAAAAGGCAACTCACTTTATCATTTCGCCTTAATTCTTGAAAAGGATGCTGGAAATAAATTTGGCGCTAAGGAATGGGAAAATTTAAGACAGGAAATCGCAAATCGAGTAAACCATGAAAAATCACCACTTTTTTTAATGGGAAAAATTCGTTATGATTTGCCTAGTTATAGGAGAAGGTAATGAATAATACTCCTGGGCCTAAAAGCTTTTTTTTCGGTTTCGAAAATATAAAAAAATTTTCTTCTGATATTTTAGGATTTTCATCAAGACTCAAAAATGAATTTGGTGATTCGGTAACTTTTCCAATGGGCCCAATTCGTGGTTTCTTTTTTTTCCACCCGGATCAAATAAAAGAGCTACTTCTAACTCATTGGCAAAAGCTTCCCAAGGTAGAAAGAAATGTCAGAGTACTTAGACAATGGGATGGAAATGGACTTTTATTAAGTGAAGGAAAATTTTGGCAAAGACAGCATAAGTTAATAAAACCGGCCTTCGCCACCTCCAAAATTGCGGACTACTGTCATATTTTTACTTCCAGAACGAAGGATAAAATTTCCACATGGAAGAATGAAATCGACATGTCTTTAGAAATGACTTCCCTTACCTTAGAAATAATTTGTGAATCCATATTTGGTGGAGAAGTTAGGGAAAAAACTGAGCAGTTGGGAAAAGCTGTGTCAATTTTAAATGATATCGCAATTAGTGAAATGACTAGTCCTTTTATTCCTCCTAAGTGGCTTCCAACTGTTCATAATAGAAAAAAATTCTGGGCAATGAACATTTTAGACCAAACCATTCGTTCATTTATTGAACAAAAAAAGAAAAATCCGACCAAGGACCTCCTAAGTTCCCTAATTACTTCCTCTGATGAAGAAGGAAAAATGACCCTTGAACAAGTCAGAGATGAGGCGATGGTTCTCTTTCTGGCCGGACATGATACTACTGCTGCATCCTTAATTTGGACCTTCTATGCTCTTTCGAAACATCAAGAAGTTGAAAAAAGGGTATTGGAAGAAATAGATCTAGTGTTAGGAAAAAGGACCGCCACTTTTGAAGATGTCCCCAAACTAAAATACATAAAGCAGGTTATACTAGAATCACTCCGTCTATACCCCCCAGCAATTGGTACCTTTGCCAGAGAAGCTTCTGATGATCTGGTTATTGGAGGATATGATGTCCCTAAAGGGTCTTATATTTGGACTTTTTCATTTCATACCCAAAGAGATGAAAGGTGGTTTCCAAATTCACTAACTTTTGATCCTGATAGATTTTCTCCCGAAAGAGAAAAGCTAATACCACAATTTGCATATTTTCCTTTCGGTGGAGGTCCAAGGGCATGTATAGGTAAGGAGTTTGCTTTAACTGAAATGATTTTAGTAATTGCAACTATTCTTCAAAATAAAAGACCAAAGCTTAAAATGGAAGGAGAAGCAAGCCTTAAAGTTGGGTTCTCTTTAAGGCCTTTGGAAAACCTAAAATTTTCCGTTTAGGAAATCTTAAGTTCGCTCATTAATTTTTTAAAAGTCTGTTCTTCTCTCATGGAAAAGATCAAATTTCTTTTTGCTTGTTCATTTCCATTATAGAATTTCTTTATTTCATCCGCTGGCATTCCATAGGATTTAGCGATAGTTTCCATTTGAGTATCTATGTCTCCATCGCTAACTTGAACATTAAATTTTTTGGCAAGGGTATCAAGAATCAAGGACCCCCTTACTTGATCTTCGGCTCTTTTTAGAAGATCGGCTTCCCAGCTATGTACAAGATCATGGATCTTGTCATGGTTTTGGCCTTGTCTTGAAAGATTGTCGTGAAGATCCTTTTTAAGCATTTCAAATTGTTTTTGGACCAATGTTTTTGGAATAGCGAAATCATTTTGCTCTGTAAGTCCCTTCATGATTTCGGTTTTAAGTTTTTCTAAAGAGTTCATCTCTTTTTGGGAAAGAATTCTTTCTTTATTTTTTTTATTTAGCTCTTCGATAGATTCGACTCCAAATTCTTTGAGCATTTCATCCGTAATCTCTGGATATTTCTTTTCCTTAATTTCCAAAAGTTCGACTTCAAAAGTTACTTTTTCAGAACGAAGGGATGGTTCTTGATAATCGGCCGGGAAAGTTAGCTCTAGGTTTTTCTTTTCTCCAGCAGTCATTCCCACCATTCCTTCTTCAAATCCTGGAATAAATCTTCCAGATCCAATTAGAAGGTCAAAATCTTTCCCTTTCATATTTTCAGGTCTTTCACCAGATGCCCTGACACCTTCAAAGTTAAAAATTGCGTGGTGACCATTGGATAATTTAGTAGCAGGATCTGTAACTGGTACAATTTCTGCTTTAGCCTCAAGAATTGATTTTTTTGCGTTTTCAATTTCTTCTTCACTTACTGAAACTACTTCTTTTTTAAAGGAAAGCTTGGAATAATCCTTAAGTTCAAATTCAGGAAACAGTTCCACAACAACATCAAAAGAAATTGATTTATTTTTTTCAAACTTTACGTTTTCAAAAGATGGCTGACCTACTGGATTTAATTTTTCTTTTTCTAAGGCCTTGAAAAGCTCATCTTGGATAAAATTATTTAAGGCATTAGATTCAATTTGTGGAGAATAAAGGCTTTTAACCATTTCAAGAGGTGCTTTTCCTTCTCTAAAACCTTTAAGGGATACCTTTTTTTGGGTTTCCTTCAATGATTTTTCAATTTGTCCTGAAAGATCCAAATTGGGAAAATTAAATATTAATTTTTTAGTACACCCATTGATAGGTTCAACTGAATAGCTCATTGTATTTATTCCTTTTTGCCTTGCATAATTTATTCTAATGAAGGCCAATAATGCCTATTTTTGCCATATTAGTCAATGAGACTTGGTAATTTGGAAATGGGTATAAAGAATGGTTTTTCCACTATTTAGCCAAAAATAACCGTTTAGTTTGAAATTCAAAAGTCCGAAAAATAAAAAAACTAGATAAAATAGGAGGTATTTCCTGATTTCTGAAATTTTTAAACCTTTTATTTTAATTTTAATTTTCTCCTTAATTTCGGCCACTTACGGATTCGATCAACACGGATATTCGGAAAGCCTGACCCAGGAACCTGATGATACCTTAGAGTCGGAAAAAGAAGCCATTGAGCAAGAAAAAGCTTTTCAAGTTGAGAAGGTGGCGCATTTAGAAAAAATAAGACTTGCGCAAAAAGCCTACCAACCAGAAAAAGCCTACCAACCCGGAAAGGCTTCAATAAAACAAGTAGGGAAAGTCGGAGTAAAAAAGGAAGGAAAAGCTGGATTTGAAAAAGAAGGAAAAGCTGGATTTGAAAAAGAAGGAAAAGCCGGAGTTGAAAAAAAAGGAAAAGCCGGAGTTGAAAAAGAAGGAAAAGCTGGAATTGAAAAAGAAGGAAAAGCCGGAGTTGAAAAAGAAGGAAAAGCTGGAGTTGAAAAAGAAGGAAAAGCCGGAGTTGAAAAAGAAGGAAAAGCCGGAGTTGAAAAAAAAGGAAAAGCTGTAGTTGAAAAAGAAGGAAAAGC
>CAYNWL010000006.1:87066-173618 GCA_964400895.1 uncultured Bacteriovoracaceae bacterium | reverse complement strand
TCTGGAAATAATTTCAAATTCACTAATGAAAAAAATTTATTTTTCTTTCTTAGAGAAGAAGAATTGGGGTTTAGGGCAAAGATAAACAAGGTAACTCCTCAGGTCATCTCAATCAGTTTTCCTGATGAAATCAATTCTGTTTCAGAAAGTGATTTGGAAAAAGTCCCTTTATTCTCTAAGATAGCAACAAATTTTAGGGAAAAGAGAACAGAAGTTAGAAAATCACCTGCTGATAAAAAAATAGTAATGATTGCCAAGGAAACTGGAATTGCCTTCCAAAAGGGCGTTGCCAAAAGGTATGAGCTTTTAGATCTTTCAAAATCTGGTATGGGAATTAAAACATTGATTGCCGATGATTTCCAAATAGGTGATGAAATAGAGGTCTGCTCCATAAATGGGAGAGAGGATATAGGGGTTCTTTTAGGGGAAGTAAAATCAGTTAGGGAACTTAAAACCGGTGGATATAAGATTGGGATTTTATTTCACGTCCGAAAGGAAAAAAAACAGAAGGCCCAGTGAAGGGCCATTCCGTTAAATACATTTTTTCCAGCTTAAACGATACACCAAACCAGCACTAAAATCCGCACTATCCAAAGTAGTAAGTGCTTCATCTAAGAATCTATTGGTCTTAACCAGCAAGGAAGTGTTGACTCTTAGATTAACATCCTTTCCACATGGAGACCAAATAAGCGATACCAGGCCGATTTCATTAGTAAGTGCAAAGTCATCTTCTTTTTCACCTTTAAAGATTTTTTCGGTTTTTGGCCCTGTGGAGCCCGCGAAAAAGTACTCAGATGAAAATCTAGCTTCTGCACCTCTTGGAATAGAAACGAATCCCCTAAAATCCGTTTTAATGATAGAAACGCTCATCCCAGAGGGTACGTGGACAGGAATGGCGATATTACACGATTTCCTATCCAACGATTTACCGTCCAAACCTCCCGCTACCACGCTAAACTCATCAAACAAGATGCTCAGCGATTTTAAATCGGGAGATAAGGTTACCGAGGCAGAACCGGCCGGACATCCAGTGCCTCCGTATCCAGGTAATCCTAGGTAAATGTCATCGGCCATTGCACCCCAGGATAATGCAGAGGCCAGTGCAATGGTTGAAAAAAATTTTTTCATAAAATCCTCCTTTAAAATTCGGGCCATAAGTTGTGCCCTTAATTGAAATATATAAAACATGTTTTAAAAGCGCAGGATAAACATATTAGGAGGTCAATAAAGTGTGCCAGGTGGAGAGTGAAGGAAAAAAATTAAACCAGAAGATTCAATAGATGCGGATATTCCTAAAGGATTTTTTTAATTCTGGGTTTTTTCCAATAGGTCGATCATAGAATCTAATTTTTTTCCGGTATCAATTAATGTTTCATATCTTATTTGCTCACGATTGGAGAGGGCACGCCCTTGAATCATCAATTGGCCTTCCTCTTGGCGTAAAATTTCCTTGGCCTCACGCAAGTGATTAATGGCGGACATGTTTTGGTTAGATGATTCCTTTTTCAATTCAGGCCCTTGGTTACAGGAGATCAAGAAAACAAAAAATAAAATTTTAAACATTTTGACCCCTTATAGATTTAATTTTTTAACAGTTTGTCGTAAACTAATTCAGATTATACCTTTAATATAGGAAAATTTAACATGAAGCTTCTCCAACTGGTGCTTTTCCTTTCCTTAGTAACAGGATGCGATAAGATAAAATCTATTTTGGGCCCCAAAATTGGCACAGAAGATTCTCCAATAAACATTTATTTTCCTAAACCACTTATTGAAGCTCAACAATCTCCAGATTTTACGCCCTTGGCTGAATTTCTTCAAAAAGAAACGGAAATGCATTTTAGGATTACGATTCCAAAGTCAAATACTGGGGTTGATGATGGATTTTATAATAATATTGTAGATGCTGCTTTAATCCCTCCACTTAAATATTTGGATCTTTCCAAAGATTATAAGGTCAAGCCTTATTTAAAAATTATCAGGGAAGGGAAGGATTATTATAAAAGTGAATTTATTATTCATAAGGACAATGAAAACACCATTAAGGATTTATCCGACTTAAAGGATAGGGTTATAGCATTCACCAACCATGATTCCGCTTCTGGATATATTATTCCACATGAGATTTTATTTATTAGAAAAATTTCTCCAAAAGATGTTCTCTTTGCCTTCTCACACGTCAATGTGGTCAGGCTTGTTTATAACAAAGAGGTGGATGCAGGAGTAACCTTTCACCAGGATCCATCCGAATCAGGAGTGATAAAGGATGGTAGGGCCTTGTTGCAAAGTGAATCCCCAGACGTAGCGGATAAAATTAAAATACTTTATGTTTCTGGAAAAATACCCAATGATCCATTGGTTTTCAGAAAAGATTTTCCTGAGGAAATTGCAAAAAAGATATCAGACTCATTCATAAAATTCATTTCAACCAAGGACGGGGGAGATCTTTTCCTTAAAACTTATAATATCGATGGGTTTTCAAAAACCTCTGATTATGATTTTGAAGATTTAAAAAGTCTGATGAAAGAATATTTCGAATAATTAATTCCATTTTGGTTTGGATAAAAATTTAAAATTATCAAGGGGTTCAATTATTTTGGAACCCTCCACCTTTCCCTCGAGATTTTTGGAATAACGAGAACCCTCCTTAAGTGATTTAATAATTTCCTTGGAAGTAAAATTTGGATTATAGCTACCAATAAGAGCAGCGAGTCCAGAGACATAAGCAGTAGATAGGGAACTACCAAATTTTTTTTGATAGCTGGATTTTCCCAATTTAAGCCCCCAAATTTTCATATTTTTTATATGTGGGCCATTTTCGCCAAAAAATTCTAAAAGACACTCATCCTTTTTCTGACAAACAGAAAGATCAAAAAAATACTCAGTTTGATCTGGATAAATTTCATAAATGGAGGTGTTATTTACTTTAAGAATTCCCCTAGAGTTGCTTGCGCTAAATTGCAAATAGGAAAAATCATGATTAGAAGTGGTTTTTCCAAAATCCTTCTTCACGCCTGCATGGCAAATTTCAGAAGAACCTAAGGTTACACATCCCTTATCGACGCCAAATATCCATCCTACTTTAAAATCCTCCTCCATTGATTTTAATGATCCTGGAGCAATTCCGAAAATACTTTCACCTGGAGCTGCCAAATCTACTATCTTATCCCCAAAATTTGAAAAATCGGCCAACTCTCCATTTGCCGTTGTAGACCCCACACAAACCATTCCTTTTAATTTAAAAGAGCAGGGCCAAAAGGGTTTTTTGGTCAAATCCGCCCCATTATTTCCTGCTGGGACAACAGCTAGGGCACCTAAATCCAGGGATTTTTTTAGGGCAGATTTTAAAAACAAATCAGGACCCTCCGTGGTGCCAAAACTTAAATTTAAGATGGATGTTTTATGTTTTTTAGCAAAATTTATTCCTTTGATTATACTGGAAGAAAAGCCCTCTCCAAGATCGTTTAATACCTTTATGGAGATTAATTTTGCCTGCCAACAGATACCGGCAACGCCTTCGCCATTCTCTCCCTTGGCCGCAATTATGGAAGCAACCAAGGTGCCGTGCCCATGATGATCTATTGGGTCCTCACCGGGATTTATGGCATTAAATTTAAAAGGGGAAATATTTTCGGATAGGTCTGAATGGGAAAAATTTATTCCTGTATCTAAAACTGCAATTAATTTCTTCTCACATTTAGTTGTTTCTCTCCATACTTTTTTTATACTGGGATTTTGGTGTTCCCATTGGTTGGAAAATAGCGGATCCCTTAATTGCACTTTATAAGTTAAATCATACTGGGCCGCTTTTATCTGGGGATTTTTTAATAATGCCTCTAGTTTACTTTCAATTGTAAAATCATCGCCAAATTTAACTAATAAGGGGCCCTTAAAAAAATCCTTATCACCTGGTTCCAATAATTCCAAAGATTCAAAGGATTGTGCACCTAAATCCATAAGAACTTCGTCAGGTTTTTCGATGTTATTTAATAAAATAAGCAATTGATTGGGAGAATGACTTTGGCCAAAGGAGATTAGGGGAAAAAAAAATAGGATTAAAAATGGAATTTTCATTCCATTTCATTTTACCATTTTGAAGAAATACGATTTTTTGAGGAAAATTTTTCAGGGGCCCAGGGCCTTAAGTTCCTCATAAAGTTTCATAACTCCAGGCCTTACCGGAAGATTGAATGTTTCAGCTGCCTTTTCTGAATTTTTTAAAAATTTAAAAGGCCATTTTCTTTGAATTTGGTTGACGATCCAAGCGGGAATTTCTCCTTTTGGATCAGCGTGAATCATAAAATCAATATAAGTTGAGTCTTTGGTTTGGGGTTTCACTGAAAATACGGCCCATGTAACACTTGCTCTAACATATTTATCTGTTGGTGGATAATTTGGGTCTTCAATGGAATAGAGTAAAACCTTCAGGCATTTTTCATCTTTATCTACGTAAAGTTTATTATTTAATATCAGGTCCCGGTTTTTTGCTGGCCAGGGGATTTCATCCACTTGGTAGGTAACGGCCTCAATGTCTGAAACCTCCCTAATATAAGTTTTTTCTATGATTTTGGGATGCCACTTTTTCATCTCTCCAACTTCACGAAAAAGGGAGAGATATTTTTCTATATTGCCTTTTACTACACCAATTGACCTAAAGGCCTTAAATTTGGAATTTGGGACATCTGCAAGATAGATTTCAACCCCATCTTGTTGCAGGATTTTTTGCCACTCTCCAACAATCTTTACACGGTCAAACTCTTTATCTAAGGCAAATAAAGAGGTGGAAATTAATAGAAATGAAATTAAAACCTTCATAAACATCATTTTCGGAACAAGTGACTTATTCTTTAAGGATGACTAATTTACTCTGAATTCTCGAAAATATACCATAGTGACTTTGTTTTGGCTTAATATTTTATTTATTATCTCTTTTATATTTTCCCGAACGGTACTTACCCCATTATCGGATAGGACTTGGTCCTCGGAAACCTGGTTTAAGTAGGAAATGATTTTATCCCGGATAACCGTTTCCTTTATTTTAATCTCGCTCATTACCTGTTCTTGTTCAAGGATCAAAACTGGTGCAATCCTTAAATACCTCTTTAAACCCCTTGTAGGTAAGATATTGGAGTGGATCATAGGTAATTTAACGATTGCTTTAAAACCGAGGCCACGAATTTGGGTAGGGGAGGGAAAGTATTCCCTGGGTTTTTCCATTTGGAATTTTTGCAAATAAAAAATAATCAGTCCTAAAACTAAATTAACGGATAGCAAAATATAGAGGAAATAATTCTTTCCTTTGAGTTCTTTCACTTTCTTGATTTTATTATGGTTAATGATTTTAAGAAAGAAAAATTTCTCCCCTTGTTATTCAAGGGGAGATACAAATTATAGACTTTGACTTACTGCAGATTCTTGATGACCCAAAGTTTCCACTGAGGGTACTGGAGTTCCATGAGCTGGGCCTAAATCGGCAAAAGGCATGTTTTCTTTTTCTAGCTCTCTTATATAGCCAGAAAAAGTACCTTCGCTACTTCTAATTATTCTATAAAGCGAATGCTCCATTCCCACTTTTGCATTTTTCGCTTCTAAAAGAGAAAGAAGTTGGATCAAGGTTTTGTAGGTAATATCTTCCTTAGATTTATTATCTACAACGGTGATGTCCTGTCCGGTTCTGATCAGTTCTGCAATTTCATCTAAAGTGATGTAGCAGCTTTGCTGAGTGTCATAAAGCTTTCTGTTCGCGTACTTTTTAATAACTCTATTACCTTCCATATTAATCCTCCCACAATAAATGGATAACTATTTTGCTATGTGATTTAAATTGAGGTTTATAAACCTTAAATTTTTTGGAGTGTCTATATTAGCCATGAGTCATTCTACTTACATTTACTTACTGCTTAAAAAAGAGAATTAGTGACAAAACTTTTGAACAAAAGGATTGGCGTTTCCTTGAATTTTCTGTACTTTGCTCGCCCTTTGGCATTCATCAGATGATACGGGATCTACCTTATTCCAATAATCAATTAATTTTTTTTCTTCGCTAGTTAATTCAATTTTTCCAGGATAGGCCCAATTCATATATAAAAAAATTCTGGCCACATCCCCGCTTACCGAACTAGGTGGAGAGAAAAAATTATTTATTATTTTTAAATTGCAGGCACCAAACTGAGGAATTAAAATGTGGATATCAGCAAGTCTGGAACTACCTTTTAAGACATTAACTGCACCGTTTTCGGGAACCAAATTATAAAGGTCTCCCTCCATTTTATTGAATAATCTGTCCACTTTTCTAACACATTCAATTCCATCAAATGGTTTGGGTGTGGTTGTGTAATTATAATAAGAAGTGGAGAAACCCATGGAACGCATAGATGACCTGGTGGGGATACTTTTTACCCTTTTACAATCCTCATGTCCTTTATAAGAAGAAAAGGATTTGGCAAAGATCTCTGGAGAAACTACCGGTACCCATTCCACTCTTCTTTGTCTTTCAAAGTATTTTTCAAAAGAAAATCCACAGGATTTTAAGTTAATGTCCCTTCTGAAGTAGTCACATTGGCAAAAAAAGGTTTTTCCAGAATTTCCAAATTCTTCATTTAAAATTCTTAAAGCACTTTTATAATCTGAGATAATTTGATTTTGGCCCCAAAGTAGGGAAGAAAAGAGAAGAAAAGGCCATACTTTCAATCTTTTGGCCTTAACCTAAAAAGGGTTTTTTCACTTCTTGTTTCATTGGTCATCCCAATTTCAACCCCTATGATGTTACTAAGAGGTATTGGCCCTAGGCCCCTGGAGTCCACGGAATAGTCGCGGTTATCTCCCAAAATAAAGACTTTGCCCTTTGGAATGGTGATGGACATTTTATTAATCTCTGATGCCTTATTGGGGTCCTGTACAATCACATATACAATTCCCTTAAGTATTCCCTTAAAGTAATTAAATTTTATATCATTAATTTTGGAATTTCCATTTAGAAGCCGGATGAGCAATTCCTTTTTATCATTGATATATACATCTTTTTTTTCTATCCGGATTTTATCGCCTGGAAATCCTATTATCCGTCCAAAACCAACTGTATGATTGTCTTTAGGGGACCTAAAAGCGACAACTTCTCCTACTTCAATGCCTCCGGTACAAAAGATGCAAATTCTTTTTGGATCAGTGGAAACAGTTAAAATGTCTCCCAAAAAATAATTTGGATACATTTGTAAAGTGGGGACTCGGAATGCCTTGTTCCTGGTTACATCCAATTCCCGAAGAGAACCTTCCTCCATTTGAAATGCCTCAAAAAGTTCCACCGATGCCAGACCCCGAAAATTGGTGCTGGGTTTTGAAGTATAAAGAAAGCTTGGCCCATTAATAATCTGAACGAAGATTATTAGAACAAGGGGAAGGATAAAATAAATCAAAAACTGTTTTTTGCGCATGATCATTCCAGTCAACTTTTATCGGAATAACCATGGCAAAAATTAGGATAAATTAATTTTATTTAAATCCTATATAAGGACGAACCGTAACCATGAACTATCTCCTCATATTTTTGACCTTATTCGGTTGCTCTACTTATTCTAAAAAATTAAGTAACGCTAAATTGCTGGAAAAAGGACGCGAAGAATTTGCAAAAGGAAATTATCAGGAAGCAAACAAATACTATTCCAATTCCTGTGATAGGGGAGATTTAGAGGGATGCCATTTGCTCTCAAATCTGGCAATTTATCAAGGTGATAAAGCTCTTATTAGAAAAATAAATGGTAAGTTGTGTGCTTCTAAGGATATGTCCGGATGTGCTAACCTCGGTTGGCTAGAAGAAGAAGGAGGTAATATCCAAAAGGCCAAAGAATTTTTCACTATTGCATGCGAAGGGAATTTTATTAATGGATGCCATGGCCTAGCAGGAATTTACGCGGTGGAGGGGAACTCATCTAAAGCAATTGAATTAGAACTTAAGGCGTGTGAGGGTGGAGAAATTGTTTCCTGTAATAACTTGGGATTAACTGAAACCAGCCAAGGCCGGATAAAAACGGCAAAAAAATATTTTCAAAAAGCCTGTAAAGGGGGTTATAGACCAGCCTGCGTAAGGTTTAAAAATTTAAATTAACCCTATTCCTCTAACTTTTTATGCTTTTTCTTCCTCGTATACTTTTTTTTGTCTTTAATAACTTTGGTTGGTTTAACGGGAAACCTGATCCCGCTAAGGGGATCAGGCTTGATAATGATCTTCTTAATATATTTCTTTAAATTTTTATTCATTAGTGATCGCAACAACCTTTGTCGTCACTTTTTTTTCCATCCTTGCACATCTCAGATTTGCATACTAGAAGGCATCTTAAAACAGGGTAGTTCATATAAACCAAAAAGCCATGAAGCAATACCATTACTACTGCCAAAGGAAGTCCTTCAGGGGCCAGAAAAGCATGGAATAAAAGGATGTTGTAAAGTCCTGGAGCGATTAAAACTAGACCAAAAGGTACATACCATCCGGAAAGGAATATGATCCCGCAGACAACTTCAATAATTTTTATAAGCGGAATCATGTAACCTGAATTTTTAAGCGCCATCATAAAGGCCCCGGCCGCTTCAGGCATTGGTGGTACTGGAATAAAATGGAAAAAGCCATTTAAACCAAAAACAAAAAAGATCAAACCTAAAAGTATTCTCGCAACCAGTGCAAATTTTTGTTTCACAAAATCCTCCTTGAAATATTTTAAAAGATTATAGATTTCTTTTTGTGATGTTTAAATAGATATCCTTGGAAGGCCTTGTTAAAATATCAGTTTTGGCAGGTGGGGTTTTTTGTTTTTTTGAATCCAGAATAAATCTTCTGAGTATTTCTATCAGAATTACTCTGGATTCGATCATGGAAAATCTCATTCCAATGCAGATCCTCTGTCCATCTCCAAAAGGAATATATTGGTCCACATTTTTTAATCTGGTTTTTCCTTCAGGGGAGGTGAGAATCCACCTTTCTGGCCGAAACTCATTTGGATTTTCCCAAAAGAGGGGATTGCGATTAAGCAGCCAAATAGGAATGATGATTGCTTGAATTTTTTCCCCATCAATTATATTTTTTGGAGTCCTTAGCATCAATGGAGCAGGGGGATAAAGCCGAAGCCCCTCTCTTATTGTGGCGGTAAGATAGTGTAGTTCCTCCAGGTCTTCTAAAGAAACTTTTGGATAAGTACTGTTTTTTAAAAAGAAATCAATTTCCTTGAAAAGCTTTTCCAAAACATCAGGTCTTTTCCCCAAAATATCTCCCAGCCAGGAAAGGGCGTGAACGGTAGTTGCTGCTGCCCCGAAAATGGTTCCAAATTCTTCAAAAACATCTTCATCATTTTTAAAATCATTAAAAAGCTTTTCCATTATAGAACCGGGTGGGGGAGAGCTGGACCTTTTTTTAATTGGACTCATCACCAATTCTAAGCTTTCCATTACAAATCTTTTTTTGAGAGAAGGGAAGGGGACCACGGTTTTTTCCAAGGCCTTTTCCATTTTTCTGAAAATATTTACATAATGGTCAATTGATTTCTCGCCAGGTAAATCTCCCATAAAAGCATCACCCATAAAATAATGAATCAGGGTATCGGTCCCAATACACATCATCTCATGGGAAAAATTGATGGTTTTATCCCATCTGGAATCAAATCTTTTTATTGTCGCTGATCTGGCAATCTCGATAAGATTGCCCAAATAGGGCCTATTGAAATAAGGATTAAATATTTGTCTTCTTCTTTTCCACTCATCACCTTGGGCCAGAATCAGGCCATTTTTCATCAGTGGTTTAAGGACCCGATGTTCCCAATTTGTTTTGGGATATAATTCAGGATTTTTTTTTAATATCTCATCGATAAAATCTAAATCCTGGGTTACCAAAAAGGATTTAGGCCCAATTTTTAATCTTATGGTCATGGGGCCATTTGGCCTAAAAAATTTTCCCGCAGCTTCGGCGAGATTTCCTCTGCTTAATGCTAGTCTTGAAATGATTTGGGGAATATTTCCCATCAATGGCAGCGACGGAATTCTTTCAAAGTTCATAATGGCCGAGGATTTTGTATTATTAAAATACCTTTGAAAAGGCAAAAATTCTCTTCCCTATAATGGAAGTTATAGGGAAGAGCGTTATCCTAAGGCGTCAGGATTATTGTGACGAATAATCATTATGAAAAAAAACAATGAATTAATCCTTTTAAAAAAATCCAGTATTAAACTTGAGTATGAATTTTTCAAAAATTTTGAATCCGAGCACACCAGAATTTCTTATAGAAATGATATTGTTCAATTTTTAAACTTTTTTAAAAATTATTTTTCCAAAGAAAATCAAATTGAACGGGTACATATTGTCGCCTTTAGAAACTTTTTGCAGGAAAAAAACCTGGCCCCTAAAACTATAGGACGAAAACTCTCCTCTTTATCCAGCTATTTTGATTTCATGGTGGAAAAAGGATTGATTTTTTTCAATCCAGTAACCTCCATAAAAAGGCCCAGACAAGAGGTTCTTTCTCCCACAAATGATTTAACCGATAACCAAATAGCTGAACTCTTATTAAGTGTGGATAACCGGTCGCCATCAGGACCACTTCATAAGGCCATACTCTATACTCTTTTTTATACAGGAATCAGAAAATCGGAACTGACGGCGCTTAAATTATCTGACCTAAAAAAAATCAATGAACATAAAGTAATAGAAATCCGCGCCAAAGGAGGAAAATTTTTGCAAAAAGTCCTCCATCCCGAATGTTTCAAGGCGATTAATGATTATTTGGCATGGATGAAATCCATGGATCGTGAAATATCTCCATCTGATTATCTATTTCAACCTACTAAAAATCCCAAAGATCCTGAAATCCTATCCAGGCGACTCTCCCCTAAATCAATAGATTATATTTTGGACATCCATTGTAAAAAATGCGGAATTTCAGAGCGTATCTCCCCCCACTCTGCCAGGGCCAGCTATATTGGTTCAAGCCTTGATGCTGGTGCGGATCTTCTTACAGTTTCCCAGGATGTAGGCCATTCCTCTGTTAAAACTACAGAAATTTATAACAAAAGGAGAAAGGCATTGAAGGAAAGCCCCGCCTATCTTTTAAAGTATTTTAAAAAATCGGCTTAATGACGCTACCCGTCTTTGAGCATTATTCGATATGATCCAATCATGCTTAAAAAACCGAAAAGTAATCTGAAAAAAAAATTACAGATGCTTTCCTATATCCTCTCAGCAGAGACTAAAGAAACAAAGAAAATGTTGGAGATCTACCTTAAGCACACCACCAAAGGAGAAGCTTCCAAAGAAGAGTTAGAACAGGCCAATTTTCAATTTAAAATGATTCTTAAAGCCGCAGGGCTTGGGGTTTTCTTGGTTTTACCGCTTGCTCCAATAACGTTTCCTCTAATTTTGTATTTAGGAAAAAGACTTAATGTGCAAATTCTTCCCAAAAGTTACCATCAAGCGCTGGAAGCTGACAAAAAAGAAGAAGAAAAAATTAACCAATGAAAAAAATTTTTATTCTCCTAATTCCCCTACTCCTTGGCCTATATCTTTTTCTTCCCTTAAGAAAAGATAATCCACAGGATACCCAGGATAAAATACAAATTCATGCATCTGCACTTTCTCGGCCTTCCAAAAAAACTACCCAGATTGCGGAAAAAACCACAACAGAAATAAAACCCGTAAATGAAAAAGAAGTTGAGGAAGTTTTATCTGCCACCAATTTATGGGAAGACCTAAATTCCATAGATGGACTAATGCAAGATCGATTGGATAAGGCCCGGGAACTACTCCCGCCTGAAGCATATGAAAAATTGGAAAAAGTTATCGAGGAAAATTTTTCAGGCAGCAAATTTTCGGAGGAAGTAAAGGCCTATCTTGGGCAAAACCTAACCAGAGAGGATGTTTTGGAACTTAAAGCATTAACCGAAGACCCCTTTTTAAAAAAGGTTTGGGATATGCAAGGTAAATCAAATCCCACCGACACTGAAATTGCGGAATTTTCCAAGGATTTCTCCCCCACTCAAGAACGATTAAAATTGATGAATGAATACGAAGAGCAAGGAGGAGCTTCTGATAAAATGCTGGATTTGAATCAAGAATTCTTAAAGGGAATGATGGAAGGGGCCTCGGATAAAAAAATATCTCAAAAGGACCTAGACTTAATAGCCGAAAAAATTAGACCAGCACTTAAACAGGAAGTCCTAACTCGCTTATTCTATACCTATGCAGACCTCTCAGATCAGGAACTTAAAACATTAAAGGAATATGATAAAAACCCGGTCCTAAACAAGGTAGAAAATCTGGTCCACTCAAAATTAAAAAATTTACTTTTTAAAGGTGGAATGGAAGTAGGTAAACTCCATAAAGGAAGAAAGATTTGAAGCCGATAGGCCTTATTATGGTTTCTTTTCTCCTAATTTTTTCAATAAATTTATTTGGTGCCGATGACTACCTTTTCCAACAAATTTTAACCGGGAATAAAACACTTTTTTCTGAAATACCTGAAATGAAACGAAGGCAGGAAATCTGCCAGAGGCTGATCAAGGAAGGAACCTTGGTTATAGACCTGGCCACTTGTATTTTAAAGGGCACCGGAGACAGCGCCCTTCCTCCCCTCACCCAAGGTGAAATTGATGAGCTGGGGGAAAAACTTAAATCAAAAATAGGTCCCCAATTTGAAGGAAAATCTCTCGTTTCCACTGAGCAAAGATACGATTCAGCTTTAAAAAAACTTGGCCAATATTACTTTGAAAAACTACATGAGGCCCTTTACGGAAAACCAGAAAAGGACGATCCACTTGCCTGGGCCAAGCAAAGATACGTGCAACATTCCACCTTTTATGAAATCTATAAAAACCAAGTTTCAAAAAATCTAATAGAAACACTTTCCTCATATTGTATCGAGGCCGACAAAGAGAATTCCTTTATTATCTCCATTAAAAAAGATGAGCGGGGAAAAGTTCGAGAGAAAAACATTAAAAATTTGGAAATTATTTTTGATGAGGGACAAAAAGCAAAAAGCTTGGCCTTTGAGGATTGGGAAAAATGTATGCAGGGGATTCAGCATATTTGTTATAAAACCCCCTATTATAATAAGAAAAAAGAGTTGATTGCGGACTATTCCATTCCACCAGAATCAAAACTGGACTTTGAATATTCAAATAAAAGGGCCTGTTTGGTAATGAATTATCTAAAGGCCTCCAGACAAACTCTTCTAAAGGTTACCGAAATTCAAAAACTCATGAATTATGTTGATGGTGGTTCAGATAAAAGAATTGATTGGTTTAAAGAAATTGCAGGATTTGAAATGTTTGATGAAGCACAGACTCCCATCGATACAATAACCGGAATAACCTCTGCCGACTTAAAAAAATCGGAAATGGAAAAAGAAAATACGGCCCTAATTGAAACCATAAAGGACAAGTGTGTAAAAAATAAAAATTCCAAAGAATGCCAGAAGGTTATTTTTGAAAACGAAGAAAAAACCTACCAATTGGCATCGGAAATCGCCCTTAAAACTACCGCCATGCTTAATAAGATTGAAAAAATGGATGACGCTGAACTCAAAATCTATTTAACAGAACAAGGTTATTCTCAAGAAAAAATAAAAGAATTAGAGAAATATAAAACCGATTTAAAAAAAGAAATAGTTGAACGCTATAAGGCAGAACAGCAGGCCCTAATTGATGAATTGGCCCAAAGGATTGAGGCCAAGACCTTGGAAAAATTACCCCCTGAAAAACAAAAGGAAAAAATTGATAAGATCTTAGAGGAGCTAACCTCTAGGCCTAAAGAATTCAAGGAGTTAATTCATTTCAACAATATTATTTCCGGTTATTTAACCGTAACCTCTGATGGAAAAAAATCAAAAAATTATCAAAGTATTTTTAGGGAATTGGAGAGGATTCCTGGTACAAAAGAGGATACAACAGAGGAACAGGATAGGATAAAAAATCTTAAAAAAAGTCTGGCAGAACACTCAATCAGTGACCTCAAAGAGAAAAGAAAAGTCGAAGGAATCACCGTCGAGGCCTTAAATAGTGCTGTACTTAAATATCAAACCGAAAAAATGGCCGAAAAACCTATTGAAGGTTGGGACGAAGAAGACGCCAAAGTTTTAGAATCCCTTTAAATTCCCTTTCTTTTTTGATAGTATCCAGTCCTTATAAAAATGCCTTGCAAAAATGAGGTCTAAAGTGAATTTCTACACCAACGAGAAAGAATGGCAGTGGCTATTTAAAAACGCTGTCGATTGGAACGCTGTTTTACCAATTTACTTTTCAAATTATCCCACAGAGGAAGGATTTGAAAACAAAGAGGAAGTTGTAAAATTTCTAGAAGAAATTTTAAACAATACAGGAGAATGGGCCGCGGCCAACCTAAATCCAAGGGCAACTAAATTAGACCAAGAAGGCGCAGGAAAAGTTGAAAATGGAAAAACTATTCCTAACGAACACTTAAAGGCAACCTATAGTGAGGCCGCTGACCTTGGTGTTTATGGACTTGCACTTCCAAAAAAATATGGCGGTATGGAACTTCCCGCCGCTGTTGTTACTGTTTTAATGGCCCAAATTGCAAGGGCATGTACTTCGACCATGACCCAAATATCTTTCTTCTATGCCATTGCTGACATGATAAACCGGTTTGGTTCGGAAGAAGATAAGGCGAGAATTATCCCCAAAATTATAACTGGAGAAATTTCTGGTGCCATGTGCTTAACTGAGCCTGGTGCTGGATCTGACCTAGGTTCACTTCGAACTTCTGCTGAACTTCAATCAGATGGAACCTATCTGATAAACGGAAATAAAATTTTTATCACCAATGGTGGTGGAGGCATTCAATTGGTTCTAGCTAGAATCAAAGGAGGACCTGAGGGCCTTAAGGGGATTTCCATGTTCCTGGTCGAACAAGAAATTCCTGGAAAAGAAGGACTAAACTATCGGGTTGTTAAAAATGAAGAAAAAATGGGACTTCATGGATCCTTTACCACAGAAATTGTCTATGAAAATACCGTTGGCAAATTAATGGGCGAAGAAAACATGGGATTTAACTATATGTTACATCTTATGAACGCTGCCAGATTGGCCTGTGGAATTCAATCAGTAGGTGGTATTGAAGCTGCTCTTTCCTATGCTAAAAATTATGCATTGGAGAGAAAACAATTTGGAAAACCCATTGCCGAGCTTCCGCTAATGAAGCGAAACCTGGAAGATTTTGAAACCGAAAGAGATGCCCTTAGAGCATTACTAATGGATACGGTAACCTATATGGATATCTTCCAAAAATTGGATTTAAAAAGGGCCACTACTAAAGACCTTACCAAAGAAGAAGAAGAACTTTACCAAAATTCAAAAATCTGGGTTCGTAAAAGAACTCCTCTGTTAAAATATTATGGTACTGAAGCCTTCACGGATCTTTCAAAAAAGGCCATCCAAGTTCTTGGTGGTTATGGATTTATGAAGGAATATCCCGTAGAGAGAATTCACCGGGATTCCTTCGCTCCCCTACTATATGAAGGGACATCACAAATCCAATCCCTAATGGCCCTTAAGGATCTATTAAAATATGCCATGGGAGAACCCAAGAAATTTTTTGCCAACATCTTCTTTAAACATCCTTCTCAAGATTTACTTAAAGGTTCCTCCAAATGGGAAAAAGATTTCCGGGAAGACCATTACAATTTCAAAAAGAAAATGGTCAGGATGATTTTAAAGAAACTAAATCCGCCCAAAAATATGTCTCTTCTTAAACCTAAAAAATGGGTTACCGAAGACCGAATTAATGCACTTATGGAAAATGCTGAAACCCTTTGCCAAGGCTTATCCTATATGGAAACCCTAAGGGTATTGGCCGCCCATGCAAACATTGATCCAGAAAGAGCTAATTTATTCTATCGATATAGAAGATTGGTGATCCCAAGACTTGAAAGTATTTATACTGACTGGAATTTACGTTAAGCGACTTTTTTCCTTTCGAACGCTTCCTCTTTTGAGCTCTCAGAAGAGGATTTTTTCCTATCTGGAAGTTTAAGCAATTTGCCCAATTCTTCATCTTCTTTTCTGGCCTCGTTTTCAAACCACAAAATCGCATAATAAGTAAAAAAGAAGCCGCCCATGAAAAAGATCAAAAAACCTGATAGAAACATTAATTGGACATCCATTGGGACATTACCTCCAATATTTTATTATAGCATAAATATGGGACCCTCATTCTCTAAACAAAATCTTTTGACATTGTGATTTCCATAATTTACTCAGCTCCCATGGAAATTCCTATCGGACATAGGCCCGTCATTACAAAGGATAATTCATTAAGTTTGTATAATGAGTCCTTCAAAGAACACCTCCACTCCCTGGAGGGTGCAAAATCTGAGACCATATACAACTTTATTGAAGGATGTGAACTTAGGAATCATCAAGGTGAGTTGCTTAGAGTTTTGGAGATTGGATTTGGTACAGGACTAGGTTTTTTTACAACTTGGGAATTTCTGAAATTAAACTTTCCCTTAAAAAAGCTTATCTTTTACTCTCTTGAGATTGATTTACCTTTGGCAAAATGGGCCTTAAAAGATCTGCCCTTTTTTGAGGATGAAAATGGAATTCACTATGTTGGAGATTTGGTCGAACTTCATGTGTTAATTGGAGATGCCTGCTCGGTTTTGCCCAACCACAAAATAGGGCCAATAGATGCCATTTACCAGGATCCTTTTTCCCCCAAAAAAAACCCCACACTTTGGACAGAAAGATGGTTTTCTGAACTATATTCACTTGCCGGAGAAAATTGCATCCTTTCCACCTACAGTGCTTCCACTAGCATAAGATTATCAATGCTAAATGCAGGTTGGGCAGTATTTGATCGTAAAGGGTTTTCCGGAAAAAGATCTTCCACCCTGGCCAAAATAAAGGGTGAAACCCCAAAAGAACTGAGAAATAAACTTCTGCGCTCGGACATTTTGCCTATTTGAAACTTGGTCAAATCCCTTTATCATTATGGTTATGGCACAAATTATTATTATTGAGGATAATCCTAGTCTTCTTTCCGTCTTATCAAATGGTTTGAAAAGGCTTACTGGAGTAGATCCATTTCCCCGAGAGGATTCTGAAGATGCCATTTCACTACTTAAAATACTTCCCAAGATCGATCTGATCATTACCAAAAATAAAATTGGTGAAGAAAATACGGCAAAATTAATTTCGGATTTTATCCAGGATAAAAAATTAAACACCAAACTTGTAGTCAATGGCCCAATGGAAAAATTGTTTCCACATTATGTAGTGGAAAACGGAGGCGATTACGAGCAAATCCTTTTTTATTCCTTCCAAGCATTAAATATTCCAATCGAAGAAATAAAGAAAAAAAATACCAGAGAGTATGTGCCGGTTAAGGCCTCGGTGATGCTTTATTTTGATGAATTCCCTTGTGATGTTTTTTTAAAGCTCAAAAGGCCAGACGGAGATGATTTCTTTTTAAGATGTTACCACTTAAACGATAAGGATAAGATTTCCTCCATAAAAAGTTACATGACCCAAGGGGTAACTCATTTTTATATTGAACTGGGAGAGGAAATTCCCCTTATTAATGTCCTATCTGATAACATCCTTAAAATTTTAGAAGCGCCAAATTTACCCCTAAAGGATCGTCTAAATACCATGGCCGAGGCCTTTGATCTTTTTTCAACGGGCGTTATCAAATTGGGAATGATATCGGCACTCTCCCAAATATTTGATGAACTAATCTCTTCGGCAAAGCAAATTCTTGAACTACATCATTTTATTCCGGTGGTTTACTCCGAAGTTGAAGTGGCAGGTTATTCCTATAATTTCAAAAACTTCATAAATCTCTGTGGTGCATTTTTTCTCCTTGGAAAACAGAACTTCATGGATATTTCTAAAGATGTTGATAAACTGATGGGTGTTGCACTATTACATGATGTTAGGCTAGCAGGTGAAGAAGGGCTAATCTTTTCTCTTGCTGAACTTAAGAAAGAAAACCTAGGGGAAATCAAAGAAGAGGTTTTATTGGCCCATGCCAGAGACGCTGCTGAAATAATAATTGGGGAGAAGGATTTCCCTTTAGATTTGGCCAAAATAATAAGGGAGCACCACGGAGACATTAGCGGACTTGGTTTTCCGTCTTCCCCTAAAACATCCATTGGACACCTATCCAAAATTTTCTTGGCAACAGAAAGAATCTTAAAAGAATTATACGATAGCAAAGATTCACCTAACCTAGAAAAGGCCAAAGAGGGACTGGATGAGGACCTATACAAAAAGGTGATCGACAAACTTTACTTTATTTTTTCAGGAGGAAAATAATAATGAAATTTATTTTTTTAATGGTTTTTAGCTCTTTGGCGTTCGGAGAATGTCAAAATCTATATCGGATGGAAATTGATAATTTAAATAAAGGCTTGATGAATGTCCAGGGGTCAATGCGAGACACCATTTTAAAAAGAAAAAATGCTTTGGTAATTACCCTAAATGTCCTAATCGATATCTCGAGAAATCAGAAAGGACCAGCAACCAAAAGATTTTCCGAACTCTCTGGAATAAATCCAAACACTATACATAGCATCCTACGCCGGGCCAATAAAAGAAATTCTCTCTGCCAAAACGGTGTTCTCCTAGATGCTTATGAAATTACCAATTATATTAAGAAGGGATATATGCTTTGAAAATTATCCTCCTTTTTTTATCTTTAATTTTTTTCCCTAATTTTTATCCAAAATGCCAAGAGGCCGAAAATATTATTCCTGAGGTTTCAGTTGATACCTTAGCAGGCCCGATTGAAGCAACTCAATCTTTGGAGGGCACCTCAACAGAACCATCAACAACTGAAGGAACCCCTACACCACAGGAATCACCTTCTACTGAAACGGTAGAATCTCCGACTCCTGAGACACCCGCAACAGAGTCAACTGAAACCACATCCCAGGAAACAGCAAATTCAACCCCTACCTTGTATGTGGCCAGAGGATCAGGGAATATTCCACCTTTTGAATGGGAAAATGAAAATGGCCTTCAGGGTTTTCATATAGAACTAGTAAAAGCTGTGGGAAAAAGACTTGGATATGAAATGCAGTTTGAAACTGTACCCTGGAAAAGGGCATTAATTAAAATGCAGGTTAAAGGCGCAGATGCCATCACCTATGTTTCCAAAACAGTGGAAAGGGAAGATTTTATTTATTTTATGGAAGGAAATATCATCTCCAAAACCAATGTTCATTTTTTCACCATAGACAAAACCGAGAAAAAGGAGAAAATGACCTTTTGGAAAATTAGGTCATTCAAAGATTTCAAGGAGTGGCTAAGAAATGAAGAACCTCCTCCTTATGAACCAATTGATCTAGAACGCAATATTTATGGATTAAAACCTTACAAAATAGGAGTCCAAAAGGGATACTCCTACGGTTCCGATTTTGAAGGGATCGAGGGGTTAAAAAAAATATTTAATGGTACCATCTATGATTTAAAAAATTCGGTGCTCTCAGGAGAAGCGGATATAGGACTGGTGGATATCGATTATTTCACCTCCCTTTTTAAGGATGAGGAATTTTTTAAAAGGGTTCGCTTTTCCAAAGATCCATATTATGTTTCTATGAACTACATTGGATTTTCCAAAAAACCCCAAAACCTTGAAATTGCCAAAAAATTCTCGGATGAAATGGTGGCCTTTAAAAAGACCGAAGAGTTTCAAAGCCTCATTAACAAATATAATATCAAGGGGCCTTAAATGGCCTTGGGTATAGCTAGATCAGTTGATGGTCTGTCCAGGATGGCCTTGAAATACCCTCGCACCAACCAAATTCGCTACAGGTTCGAAGGCCATCACAATAGCAGTCGTCATCGCAACGATTAGGGCCCATGGGATTGAGACTTTCGTCGATACAATAATGCCTAGATTTGACACAAGAAGGGTATCCCATATTCCCATTACTGGGAGGGCAGTCCGGCCCGGGCGGTAATCACTGTGACCATTCCAAACACTAGTACTTTCATTAAAAAACCTAATTTCATAATTCCTCCAAAAAAATGTAAATAATAAGTTACTATCGCGGAGCAAGAGTTGTGCCAACTTTTAGGCAAATATCCTCACCATCAGGGCTATTTAGTCTCCATTCGAAAGACCATTTTGGCCACATCGATGGAAAAAATTCCAAACCAAATCTGGGGAAATATCCTATAATGGGTGATTAGACTCCGGCCTTTTTTCTTACCTCGGCCACCATTGCGTCTCTATCTGCCTTATTGGACCATCTTTTCTGTGCTTCCGGGGATAATTTTTTAATAGGATCAAAATAATAAAATACTTGGCCTGGCTTTACATTGGGTGCGGTCCAAAGAGAAATTCCATTTTCCTCATCGTAATATTCGTAGGAGGCCACATGCCGTTTTCCTCCTCCACCTGGGAGATCGCATACAAAGGTAGGGGTATTAAATCCTGCTGTGGTTCCCCTCACCGCTTTTTCAAGTTCAACGCCTTCCCGTAGAGTGGTTCTAAAATGTTCAGTGCCTGGAACCATATCATGCATATAAACATAATAGGGTTGGATATTGATGTAACTTAATTGCCTGGTTAGAAGAACCATATCTTCGATTTTATTGTTTACCCCTACCTGTAATACCGCTTGGTTTCTGACCGTAATTCCTGCTGCATAAATTTTCTCCATAGCAAGTTGTGACCATCTTGTAACTTCTCTTGGAGAGGAAAAATGGGTATGAATAAAGACCTGTTTCCCCATGGCCTTTCCTTCATCAGCTACCTGTTTTAAAGCATTAAACCATTTATCATCGGTTAAAATTTTGGTGGGGAAGATTGCAACACCTTTGGTAGCATATCGCATTCTACGAATATGGGGAATATTAAGTAAATTTTGTCCAATATAGAGAATTTGTTCAGGGGTAAGCATAAAAACATCTCCACCTGAAATCACCACATCCTCTACTTCTTCATGCTTTTTAAGATATTCAAATACTACATCATATATTTTTTTATTGGCCCCATATGAATCCTTATGAATTGCCTCAGTGGAACCTCCTACCACTCTTGATCGTGTACAGTAGGAGCAATAAACGGGGCAAATGGATGTAGTTAAAAACAATACTTTATCTTGGTATCTGTGGGTTAAATGGGGAACGGGTGAATCCACATCTTCATTAAGGGAATCCGCTTTATCCATGGGATGATCTGGAATAAATTGAGACCCTAATGGCAAAAACTGTTTTCTTAATGGATCCTCATATGGATTATCCCAATCGATCAGAGAAAATACATAGGGAGTGATCCGAATATTCATAGGAGTGATATGTTGCCCAGCATGCATATCATCAATAAGTTTTTTTTCTATTCTTTTTCCTAAAATTTGTTCCGCTTGTTCAATTTTGTGAACTGAGTTTTTTAATTGCCAATGAGAGTCCGCAAAAGTTTCCCTACTGACATCTTTCCAGGCGGGAATTTGCTTCCAAAATTCATCATCTCTGAAAGTTCTATGGCTCGATGCGGGTAAATGAAATCTATTGTCTAGCATGTTATTTAATATACCATGAAGCAATTATAATGAAAACCCCAATAACCGTTATTGAGAACCATATAAAGAGATTTTATCGATAGCAATATTTCTATGAAAACTCCGATGTTTACACCTTAAGGAGTTTTCCATGAAACCACTACTTTTTTCATTACTAATTCTTATTTCAATTAATTCTTTCTCCAAAGATAAAGTTGTCTATGGAGAGGATAATCGTCTGGATATCTTCGAGGTAAAAAGTCTTTTCCTAAAACATTTAAGCAAATCCACCGCAGCCATGGTTCCTAAATCAAGCTTAGTTGTAAAAGGGGGCATGATTAGTGTGGAAGGAAACACGCTAAATGAGGATATGGAACTTTGTCCTGGGGAGAAATTTGGGAACCAAAAGGCACCTGCCTATTGCTCTGGATTTTTAATCGGTGAACATCTTTTAGTTACTGCAGGTCATTGCGCAACCAAAAGGTATTGCAAAGACTTTGATTGGGTTTTTGGAATGCATGAAAAAAGGGATACCAATGATCTATTAGTCCCCGCTGGAAATATATATTCCTGCAATAAAGTTATAGGAAGAATTCAAGATAGCTCTAGTATGGAGGATTGGGCAATTATTGAATTAGATAGGAAAGTAGAAGGGATTCCTCACCTGACGGTAAGAACTGAGGGCGAACCTGAAGTTGGAACCTCCTTAGTGGTAATAGGTCACCCATCAGGCCTTCCTACTAAAATAGCAGATGGTGGATTTGTAAGAAAAAATGAAAACCCCAACTACTTTGAAGCAAATCTTGATACTTTTGGAGGAAATTCGGGATCTGCCGTCATAAATTCTGAAACTGGAATTGTAGAAGGAATTTTAGTTAGGGGTGAAGAAGATTATGAAAGGGTTATTATTGATGGAAAAGAATGTTATAAGGTAAAGACTTGTCCAATGGATGGCTGTCGAGGTGAAGATGTACAAAAAATTCCACCAATCATAAAATACCTTCAAACCGGTGATTACTAATCTAGTTAAGAATTTTTCCCTTTAAATATCGGTTTACTTTTGTTGGGAAAGGCCATGTGATATTGATGTTTATCATCCACTTTTAATTTGATTTTAATTAATTTCTCTATAGTTCTTAACAGACCTACCTCGGTTTCATCACAGAAAGAAATTGCAATTCCATCCTTTCCGGCCCTTGCTGTCCTTCCAATTCTGTGAACATATGCTTCTGGTTCATTTGGAATATCGTAATTTATAACGTGAGACACTCCTGGAACATCGATACCTCTAGATGCAATATCGGTAGCTACCAAAACTCTTATTTTTCCTGACTTAAAATTCTCCAAAGCACGTTCCCTTGCTCCTTGAGATTTATTCCCGTGAATGGCCGCTGAGGTTATTTGGGCCTTTTCCAAATGTGCTACAATTTTATTGGCCCCATGCTTGGTTCTTGAAAAAACCAATACTGATTTAGCACCTTGATCTTTTAAAATTTCTTTAAGGAGGCCCGGTTTATTTCCCTTGGCCACAAAATTGATTTTTTGTTCAATCCTATCAACCGTGGAAGACGGTGGTGTTATTTCCACTCTCTCAGGATTTTTTAAAATTGATCCTGCAAGTTGAGAAATACTCTGTGGCATGGTAGCTGAAAATAGCATTGTTTGCCTTCTAGGAGGAAGGAAAGAAATAATTTTTTTCACATCATGGATAAAACCCATATCTAGCATTCTATCTGCTTCATCCAACACAAATATTTCTAATTGATCAAATCTTATGTGTCCCTGATCCATAAGGTCTAAAAGGCGCCCTGGAGTTGCCACTAGGATTTCCACTCCCCTACTCATGGCCATAATTTGGGGTCTTTCTCCAACTCCACCGAAGACTAATGCATTGTGAAAATTAAATTCTTTCCCATAGGTTTTTATATTTTCAAATATTTGAGAGGCCAATTCTCTGGTGGGAGTTAAAATCAATGCTCTCATTCTTGCTGGTTTAACTTTAATTTTATTTTTTGCTAAATTGTTTATAATTGGAAGAGAAAACGCAGCGGTTTTTCCAGTTCCGGTTTGTGCAATTCCCAATAGGTCTATACCTTCAAGAAGAAAAGGTATGGCCTTTTCCTGAATTTGAGTTGGTGTTTTATAACCTTTTTTTTCTAGTGAATTTAATATTAATGGGTGAAGATTTAAATGACAAAATTGTAACATGATATGACTCCTTAATTTTACCTCCGTTTACTCCAAACATTAACGGGGATAATAATTCATAACATGTTCAGAGAGGACGTTAACTTCCTATTAAATAGGGATAAAGTCAAATTTACTCGGTAATTTATTTAGGATTAATCACTTGGAAAAAGGAGAAATAAAGCAAGGATTAATGCTAATTTAACCCTTTTGGATTGCAAATAAAGCTTCAATTTACTTGACGACCGTATCTTAGAGAATGGAAAATTCTATCCTATGAAAACTTTATTTATCGTTCTTTTTCCCCTTTTAAGTCATGCTGGTTTTCAGTGGCTCTATACTGAAAAAATAGAGGCCGAAAAAAATTGTAAGACCCGCTACGCTAACACCTTAATTCAGCAACGAAGCTGCATTTTAGGGGTAACTGTTTATGGAGATGCTCGGGGATGGCAAGGTATAAACACTACGAGGGATCAGGCCCAAAATTCATGTAGTGAACTGTGTACAGGAGCAATGGATAATTTAGCGTTTTGCCGGGCCGGATGCCAATTTGGAAGAAATTCTGATAAATAGTACATAAAGGCCTTACATCCCACATTTTTTAAGTTGGTCATCAAATTTACTCCACTCCTTTGCCTCATGAACCATATTAAAAAAGGTATCGTAATTTCTATTCGGCCTATAACTTATAAAACCAAATTTCGGATATACTTCTGGTCCATCTAAGGCGGCGTATACATAAATTTTGGCCTCCTTCTTTTGAGCTTCGCTAAATGACTTTTTTTGTTCTAAATAAGTTTCCCTAAGTACTTTTAAAAGTGCTGAACCAACACATTTATAATTTTTGTCATCTAAATTTCTAAGCAACACCAATTCAACGCCAGGGATGCTGAATTCTCTCCCACTGTCTTTTAAGGAAACTCTAGCGTTTTCTACCGACAAATCACCAATTGTCTTACGATCATGAATGAGTTCAAATGCCAAAACGTTTTTTCTCCCTGACCTGTCTTTGTCATTAATAATAAACTTTACGGTCAATTGGGCCTTAACCAAGGTTGTGCCCTTTCGGACCATTAATCTATCGCCAGTCCTTGCTAAAACTTGTTTGCCCATTTCTTGCGTGAGCTCTATGGCCAAGCAATTATCAAAAGAGAAAACAATTATTAAAGAGGAAATCAGGGTATTAACAATTTTATCAGTATTCATAAATTATCCATTATATGGTTATTTTACTCCAATTCCGGTTTTAGGGGTATTATAAAAAATCCTTTCTCTAGTAAAATTTAATTTAGTTACGATAATTTTTATTGTGGAATTTTATAAAATTAATTTTTTCTTCAAAGTAATCCGATTTTATTTGTAAGTTTAATGAAATATATTTAAAAAAAAATGGAGAAAAAAATGAAGATCTTTTTTTCAGTTATTGTTTTCATTAGCTTTTTATTTAATGCTCAAGGAGCTTCCAAAATCTTTAAAGATAAAAGAGGCATAACCTGTTGTGATTATAATTCGCAAGTTTTTTGCATTGGGGACAGGGTTACATACAGTGATCCAAAATTAAAGGTTAAAATTCAGGATGTAACTATAAATTCTATTACCCAACATGGCCCTTATTCTGAATGTGTTGTTGATTTTAAATCGCCTGGTGCTGGAAGAGTTTGGGAAGGCGACCACGAAATTAAAAATGTTACCTTGGTTTCCGGGGGATCCAGTTCGGGTGCCGGCGCTGCTTTTGGAGGCGGTTCGGATCCTAATCAAAAATGTGCAATCTGCTTGGATGACCCAAAAAATCCTAGAGATTTAATTTGTGGTCATATTTTTTGCAGAGACTGTATTAAAGGTTGGAAAGCAAGATTTAGAGAAAAAGAATTTCCTTGTCCTAATTGTAGGTCGGTACAACCTAAAGAAATTTATGGATATAGATTTTGTAATTAATTATTGAGAAAAATCATTTAATGGTTTTTCTATAATCATTACCAAAGCCTTCCTTTTTAAATCCCATGGTCTCGTAAAAACCTCTTGCATCATAAAGGCTGGTTAATCTTATTAACTTTGGGTAATTATGGTTTCTGATATGGGTATACAAGGCCTCTAAAAGTTCTCTTCCACCACCTTTATCATTGCTGCAGAGGTATTCAATTTCCATATAATAACCTTGTTTATATGCGATCATAAAACCCACTAATTCCTGTACGGTTTGTCCGGAGGAATTTTTTCTTTTATCTGTTCTTAAAAGCAAAATCATCTCATTCCCAGATCTACCCTTTAAATATTCATGAATAACCTCACCTTTATTAAAACTTTCCTCCCCACAAATTTCCCTAACCTTTTTTTCTCCATCTCTTAAATCTAAAGTAAACTTTAACAAATCATTTTTAGGTCTATCATTGATGTAATCGAGCACCTGAATTTCCGCTCCATAAATTAATTTTGCAATAAAAAGGGCCATGAAGCCTAATATAATATGGATTCTCATTTTTTTTCCTCCGGTTATTCCCCTTTTCTAATCGTAATAAAAATTTTGAAATGATAATTATTTTTGAACAATAAAAATAAACTTTGTTTATTAGGTAAAATTTATCAAAAAAACATTATTTATTTTTTTAAAAACTAGAACAATATTTTAAAATATATGTATTTAAAAAAATACCGGTATCCATTATAATTAAATAATATACTTGGTACTAAAATATCAAAATAACTGGGCAAAAATTATGGAAACCCTCAATTTTAAAAAAAATAACCGTCTATCGCTAGTTAATTTTTTGTTCCTGGCCATTATTGGAGTAATTTTTCCCAGTAACCTCTATGCTGAAAAATTAGTCTTTTTCTCGGATTTAGAAGGAAATGGTGGAAAATGGAATGCCTTTATTCAGCTAAACGGATGCGTCCAAGGTCAAAGTCCTGCAATTGATCTCAAATTAAACGGAATACAAAATGTTCAAAAATTGAAACAAAGTCGCTCCCTTTTTCTTAACAAGGATTGTAAATTTTTTTATTTAGGAGATGTTGTAGATAAAGGTATAGCATCCATTAGAATTCTGAGGGATCTTGTTTATCTTAAAGAAACCTTCCCTGGAAATGTTTTTTTAATTGCTGGAAACCGAGAAATCAATAAATTAAGGTTTCTCCAAGAGATTACTCCCAATGGAAAAATTAATAAAAATACCTTTTACCGTTTTACCCAAACAAAGGTCCAGGCCCAAGATGGAATTTCCACTCAACAATTAAATGAACTTTATTTTAAAAACAGTTTAGGTTCACCTGATGCTATGGATAACAGAAGCACCGAGCTGGGTTTAAACCAGCTTAAGGGCAAAGATTATGAGAACTGGAGTAAAATAATTCTTAGAAGTCTAAGAGAGGATGTTACATTAAATAAAAACTCTCCAATGGAAACCAAAAATATCGGTGGAATTATTGCTCCATTTAGAAATGGTCCATCTAGTGGACTTCTTTTAAGATTTTTAGAATTATCCCAAATAGTTGTAAAATATAACGATCTTTTATTAAGCCATGGATTTATAGGATCAGAAAATTTTGGACATACTCCCAAATTATCCCAAGGGGGCCAAAGGTCTCAATATGGGGTGGATAGCAATTTTCAAAAAATAACAACCCCACAACAATTGAATGCATGGATTTTTGCCTTAAATAATAATTTTTTAAAAACACAGATTACCCAACTTATTGGAAAAAAATTCATGATCGGCGATAGTAACTCAAAAAAATTATTACCTCAATCAGATGAATCTGCGGATAAAGAACTTGCGGAAATAGAGGATGTATCCTCAATAAAGATGGAAAACGATAATGAAAGATATAAAGGTGAGGAATTGATTCTTTATCAGGAACCCACCTTGGTCAAAAGGCCTGGAAGAGTGACCGATTTTAACCAGGAAAGTGTGGTTTTAGGAAGAAACTCCAACCCAACTGATTTTGGAAATCCATTTGATTTATCCACCGGTCCTGAGGGAGAAATTTCATCGATTTTGGCCAAATTAGGAATAATGGTTCGAATATCCGGACATACCCCGGTAGGCCAAAGCCCCCTCATACAAAAAATCGTTTTCAAAAATCAACCGAATACCCCACCCGTTTGGTATATAAATATCGACAATTCCGCGGAACATTTGAAAATGGAAAATGTGACCTCCGTTTTTAATCTTATCGATGGTACATTTTATTCAAAAGCGATTGTCATTGTTAACGGGACTCGAAAAAATATAGATATAACATTCAAAAAGGATGGCAGTGACAAATCTCGAATTGGAGAAAGGGTAAATTGCGGTAATAAAATATTTACTGTTACGGGGGAATTTACTAAAGGATCTTACCTAATTTACAGAGTGGAAGATAAATTTGCCACCAATAATATGGAAAGTAACTTGTCCGACTGCACTTCTATTTGAACGCTTTTTCCTATTTTTTTGTAAAAAAGCGTGGCAAATCTTGGGGTGGCAGGATAAAGGTTTCTTTCTTTGTGAGTGGAGCACCTTTCACCCTAGTTGCAATTTCACAATTTATAGTTACCTGGAGATTGGTAAATTTTAAAACCTCACAATACTGATAGTTGCTGTATTTTGAATCATTATTCTTGGGGTAAAGACCGGTCCCCACATCTATGCCCCCAAATTTGTCATTTATTAACATTCCGGAAAAACAAGGAAAGGCAGCAATAAATAGAAAAAGAATAAAAGGTTTTTTTAATAACATAACCAATTTCTCCTAAATTTAGGGATTCCACCACAAGGTTAGGAATCCCTAATAACTTTAAGAAATCAATCAATTTAAATTAGAATGGATAATCCTTGCAATCTGCAAATTGCCCCTTCCAATTCATTTTTACCATTTTTTTTGCAAACTCTAAGTCCACTTGCTCATAGGGCCTATCTCCCAATTTTTTTGCAACCGTATTATATTTTTTTAAAACACAATTACAAAAACTGGCCAAATGCTTACTATTCTTTAGTCCAAAAATTTTTGGAATCTCGCTACTAGTAGCACAGGCCTCCAAAAATTTATCGTGGGAAACACTAAATACGGAACTAGAAAAAAATAGAATACAAACAGATAAAATTAATTTCATTTTTTCCTCCAAATAAAGATTTATTTACAAATTCCTAAGCAAGTATATGACCTATCTGGAGCACTCCGGGAGGTTTTAGTTATAGGTCTAATATTCAAGGAGCCCCTATCTAAGGAACTTTTTAATTTGGCACATTCGGCTTCCAAAATATCCCTACATTGTTCTTTCACCATACCCTCTGGAGTCCCCTCTTTAACTTTAATGGTTGATGAAACGGATTTTCCTGCAAAAGAGATTTGAATGCTAGAAACCATAACAATTAAAACTAAAAGATTTTTTTTCATTTTGATTTTCCCTCCCTATAAATGGCTTTATTTAAATCTAGTGAAGTAATCCTTCGGATAGGAATCCCATTCAATTAAAATTATTTTAAAATAAAGGTCGTTTATTTTTCATTAAACAGGGCCTTGGCAATCTAATATAGGACCAGGTCAAAGCAAAAATGTGGTATAATTTATTAAATTATAATTTTCCAACTACTTTTTATTTGATCTCTAGTTTTTGTTTAAATCGAATTAAGGAGAAATCAATTATGAAGCAATTATTAATTTTATTATTGATTTTTACTAATGGGGCCTATTCTATGAATCCCGGTGAAAAAGGATCTAATCCAAAAAACCAGAAAATGGCCTTCCCGAGACCTACCCAAAGCCAGGGGGAACCAAGTTTTTCTCCAGGTTATGGCCCCCGAACTTCCCAACCAAAAATAAAATTTAAAGATGAACCGGATGTAAAAGAAATACCCAAGGAAGGTAAAGGAAAGCCTGTGCAAAAACGATATTAAAAGCTTTTCCTTTTCTAAGACGCATTCACAAAAATTTCTTTTTAAAAATCCAAAAAATCCCTTTTCAGCCCTATCCTTGATATGGACCAAAACAAAATAAGGCATTTTAACTTGTTTCCTTTATTTTCAATATGTTATCTATTTTTTAATTCATATAACTGCAATTATATGAACTTTTAAAATCCAAAAATAAGATATGTTATGTACCCGACACCGTTACTAGGCCATACCCCAACACCAATTTTGATTTATAGGTAACCACACCATACCTCAAAACAAAATTTCATAGATTTAGAAAACTTTTGACCTTTACAAAAATGTTGTTACAGGATGGCTTCATTTTTCATAGAGAATTAAAATTAACCATTTTTTCTCCAGATCACTTGCTTTATTAGTATTCACCCTTTTCTTTAATCCACATGCCCTCGGGGCGGCCAGACCACAAGAAGTGGCAGATTTTCTTTGTTCAGAAATTTTTGGAGGCCATAACCCATACGTCTATGAAGATCACTTTTCAAATACCTTTAGAGAAATACTTCCCCAAAACGCCCTACAAATGGTGGTCGACCAAGTAGTTGAGGCCACGGGTAAATGTTTAAAGGCTGAAACAACTACTTCTGAAATAAATGGCTGGTACCATATAGAGCTTGTTTCTGAGTCCGGAAACCGGATAAATTTAAGATTCTCCCTCGAAATTGATAATCCCGGATTGATTAACGGTTTATTTATTCAAGATGTAAATCTGTTGAGCGATTCACTAGAAACCTGGGAGGAAATAGAGGAAAAACTAAACTCTCTTGAGGGAAATATCTCACTTTTCATCACAAAATTTAACCAAGGTTGGACCAAATAGTCATTGGAACTTCGCTGGTTTCAAAGGGGGGGCCGAACCAGGTGTCTATACCATGGTCTATCTTTTACAAAATCATAAAAGGGAATGGGGATGTGTTTCCCTGGCCTGGCATAATGAAAAAAAACCACTTAATTTTTGGGTTTTTAATCACCTAGTAAAAAAGATATTAAAATTTACCGAAAAAGAAATTTAATCAGCCTGCTTTCTTCCGCAAATAATTTTCGACCAAAATTCGCATGAATTTAGAATAATCTAAACCCATTTTTTTTGCCTCATCCTTAATTTTCCTTAAAAGTTCTTTACTCACTCTCAAGGTTATTGTTTCTGTTTTTGGTTTGGTGAGTTCAAATTTTGCAATTTGCCAGTCGGCATTTTCCATCAAATCACTCAAATCCCCTGCCAACGGATCCTCAAAATGATCTGAATTTTTCTTTAATAAGACCTTCTTTGATTTTTTCATAAATCATCTGTTCCTTCTTGTGACAATATCTCGCAGAAATTGGTCTAATTAAGTTCTCTCTTCCAATTTGGCGAAAGGTATAGGCCACAAATAAAAATCTTTTTTTCAATGTTAAACCAACGGCGATCCAACGCTTTTCGTATGTGGAGTGTCTTTTGTCCTCAAAATAAAGTAATTCCTGATTAAAAAATTCCTCGATTTCATTAATACCCACATTATGAACCTGGCAATGGTTATAATTGCCAGTGTCCCAATCAAATCCGTCAAAAATAAGATGACTTAACCTCTTCATATCAAATTAACTTAATTATTATTTTTGTCAATACATCTGTATTACATTTGTAATTAGTAAGAAACCCTAACCAGCTCCAATTTCCCCAATTTAATACTCTCTTTTTGTTCTTCGCATTATAATAAATCTCAAGAAATATTTTAAAGGCTTATATTCAAAGGTTTGTCTCCAAATCTCAGAATTAATTGCCTATAATTACAGGTATACAAATAAATGGTTATTAAAAATTTATCTAATGGAAGGATATTTTTGATGGATAAAAGACATGCAAAATGGCTGGCAGAATATCTAGAAAATTGCGCCCAAGTAAACCGCTCCATCCACACCATCAAAAACTATGAGGCGGATTTAAAAAAATTCCTTAAATGGTTTGAGGCCAACCACACCTTCCCGATCTCTAAGGCCACAGGCGATACCATTACTCAATACAGAGACTATTTAGCTGGAAAGGTTTCAAAAAAATCAAAACCTCAGTTTTTTAAGATTTTTGATATTTTTAAAAAGAAAAATGAAGCTCCTTATATGGCACCTGAGGTACTATCCATCGCCTCCCAAAAAAGACACCTCTCCTCCATCTCAAATTTTTTTGAATTTTTAAAACAAACCCACGAAGACAATTCGCGGATTTTTTTAAAGAACCCGGTAAAATCAAAACTCCATACCATAAAGCTTAAAGAAGTGGATGTTCAAAACACCTTAAACTTAAGAAGAAAGGATTGGGATAGAATCCAAACCACCGTTCACAGGACCAGGGAGAGATTAATTGTTTATCTCTTATATTATGGAGGACTCCGACTCTCCGAACTCTCCCATCTAAAGGTAGATAACTTTGACCTCAAAGATCAAAGTATTAAATTTGCCCGGAAAGGGGGATATATCCATCACCTGCGCCCCCAAAAAGGCGATTTGATTTTTGCCCAATTGGATTATTTTCTAAAAAATAGAAAAGTGGATTCTGAATTTCTTTTCGCCTCCAAATCAGGAAAAAGACTTAGCACAAAGGCCTTATACAACCTAATCATGAAAATTTTTGCCAAATCGGGATGCACTGAAGGCCTTACCCCCCACTCCTTTAGAAAGGCCTGCGCGACCAATCTTTACTTGAAAACCAAAGATCTTTTATTAGTAAGAGATTATCTAAATCATAAGGATGCCAAGGTCACTCAGACCTATATAGATAAACCTACTCTGGAAGGAGTAAATAGAGAGTCAGGTTTAATGATTTAAATATTAAATCCTTATTATGGACCTTCGGTAATAAGAAGTTCCTTACCTAAATGATTTATAAATTTAATTGTGCCTCTTAAATTTGGATCATCTGAACTTTGGGAAAAGGTCATTTGAACAAAGCCTGTATCTCTAAACACCTTTCCAAAATCCCTATTTGCTATTGGTGATTCCACATTAAGCATTCCACCGGTTCCAGATACTATTTCGCTAATTTTATGAAATTGTCCTTTAAAAAGGGAATTAGGCAATTTTTCATAGTAGGCCAGATAATGATCATGTCCTGCCACAATCATATCCACAAATTTCATCAATCTTTTTTCATAGACTTCAACTTTAACCATTGGGTTGGTCTTTTCATCTCTTCCTTCTTGTGGGGGAATAAAAGGGTGATGTGAGAATGAAAAAGTCTTAGTACATCTATTTTTTATTAGCCCGGAAATGGAATCAAGCCATAAGAGTTGTGCTTTTACTCTTGGAGCATTAACCGATTTTGCATCATTTATTGGAGTGGTATCCAAGGTTAAAAAACAAAGCCCTCTTTTTCCAGGTAAAGAAAAGAATTCTAAGTAATAATGATTGGGGAATATGTATTTTTTTGGGTATTGTTTGGAAACTGTAAGCCAAACGTCTGGATTTTGATAATAATCATGATTCCCAAGAGCAATATACATAGGGACGCTCAAATCCTTATAAACATCCAAAAATCTTTCCTTTAACAGAGGATCCTGCATGTCCTTTACACCCACATAATAAATCAAATCTCCAAGGTGTCGGATTTGATCGCAATTTTTTTCCATTAAAAGCGCTATAAGTTTTTGTCTTTTTGATGCGTTCCCAGTATCACCCACAAAACACACTCTATGCCCTTTTCTCAATACCCCTCTTTCAAAAAAGGTCTGTGAATTTGTAATTGGGAAAGGTTTTTTATTTACATTTTCTTCTAAAATGGGGTCAAAGTTATGACTTGCTTTTTTTTCTGCAGTTAGATCAGGATCGCCTGGATCCAAAATGGCATATTTCTTGGCCTCTAATCCCAAAAAGGGACAAAGGAGAATAAAGATTATTATTATTTTTTTCATAAAAAATCCCTGGATTATTTAATTTTTATCGTAATAAAGTTTTTAAAAATTTAATCTCTTTATTTTGCCTTTTTTATTTATAAAAAAAAACCATTTAAAAAACCTCACAATCTTAATGCGTCACGTTTTCCTTGATCAAAATTGCCTAAATTATTAAAAAGTTTTAAATTACATGTTTATGATTAAATGCCAAAATTTATCCAAATCATTCTTAAGCTACAAAAAGGAACCCGGAATTAAGGGCTCTATTAAGGCACTCTTTAGTAGAAATTACGTTGAAAAAAGTGCAGTCTCAAATTTTAATTTGGATATTAATACAGGGGAAATCATTGGACTACTAGGTCCAAACGGTGCGGGAAAAACAACTTTAATGAAGATGTTTACCGGTATCATCGTTCCAACCTCGGGTAATCTGGAGGTCCTAGGTTATAAACCTCATGAAAGGGATAAGGAATTTAGAAAAAAAATTTCTCTCGTCATGGGGCAAAAGTCCCAATTATGGTGGGATATCCCTGCAATGGACTCATTCCAGCTCCTGCAGAAATATTATGAAATATCCAATGCGAATTTTAAGGAAAGAATAAATTATTTATCTGATCTCCTGGAAGTAAAAAATCTTCTGCATATCCACGTAAGAAAACTCTCCCTAGGGGAGAGAATGAAGCTTGAACTTATGGCATCCCTTCTCCATGATCCAGAAATCATTTTCCTAGATGAGCCAACCATAGGACTTGATCTTTTAGCCCAAGAAAATATCCGGGACTTTATAAAATCTTATCATCAAAACCATAAGGTCACCCTAATATTAACATCCCACTATATGACCGATGTTGCTGCCCTTTGTAAAAGATTGGTTCTAATTTTTGAAGGAAAAAAACGTTATGATGGCCCAATTGAAAAATTCGAAAAAATCTTGGGGCATGAAAAAGTAGTATCCTTTACCTTCGACAAACCTCAGGAACCTTTGGATCATATCTGGGAAGGCCTTGAGGCCAATTGGTCTGCCGAAAGAGATTATGTGGAACTTCACATTCCTGAAAATAAGCTACGCCAAGTTGCCCATAAAATTATCTCCGAAATAGAAGTCGTTGATTTTTCCACTGAAAAAATGCCTATAGAAAGAGTTATGAAAACCCTTCTTTCTAATCCTGAGCTCTTAAGGAAGGGAAATGAAATCTGAGTTTTTTAAATGGTGGCAGACAATTAAGATTTCATGGTCTACACATACTGCATACCGACTTAACTTTTTTCTGCAAATTATCGGCCCTGCGTTGGTATTTTTTTTCGTCAAATATAACCTTTGGTCCTCAATTTATGCCGGCGACAGGGCCATCAAGATAGAAGGCTATGATTTTTCTACTATGATCAACTACCATGTTTGGGCCTTTATCGTGGGGCTTTTAGGTCAAGGGCATAATTCCATGAACCTCTCAGAAGATATCAGGCTTGGTCGAATCTCAACTTATCTCATTTATCCATTTGATTTTTGGGAATATCACACCTCATCTTTCATCGCTTTTCAGTTTTTACAAATCTTTGTGACCCTAATCTCAATTATCTTTTTATATTCCTTGGGAATCATTGAATTCCATGGAACTTTCGCTTTTTTCCATGGCTACATTTACACCCTTTTGGTTTCCATTTTCTGGTTTTGTATTCAGTTTTTTACTGGGATTTTGGCATTTTGGTTGGAAGAAACCTGGATTATAAGAGTGATGTTTTTAATTTCCACTTCCTTTTTTAGTGGCGCCATCATTCCCTTGGAATTTTTCCCCAAAGAAATGGCCTCTGTTTTAAATTATACCCCTTTTCCCTACCTCACCTATTACCCAATTAAAATTTTTCTGGGCGAGCTAACTAACTTATGGGCACCTTATGGGATTCTTACCCTGTGGGTATTAATTTTTGTTGGCATAAACACCTTGGTTTGGAGGAGAGGTATAAAACTTTATGCAGGGGCGGGAATGTGAAGCACTATCTCGAGGTATACTGGAAATTTATTGAAACCTCCTTTACACAGGCAGCATCTTTTAGGGTTAGCTTTGTTTTGCTCCTGATCATGGATCTCTTTTTTTATTTTTCTGTTCTTGCGTCTGTTTATTTTATTTTTAACCATGTGGAAGTAATCGGTATTTGGAAAAGAGATCAGATGCTTTTTTTTCTATCTTTTATGTTGGCAGTAAATCACCTGCATATGACCATGATTTCAGAAAATTTCTGGGAGTTATCCTATTTAATAAGGACTGGCGGGATGGATTTTAATCTTCTAAAGCCTACTCACTCCCTTTTTATAAGTTTTTTCCGCCACTTTAGGCCGGCAACTGTTCTAAATGGTATCGCCACTTGGTCCTTCCTAATTTATTTTGGATCAAAAATTAACCTTGGGGTAATTTCCTGGATCCTCCTACCATTTTTAGTTCTTTTGGCCTTTATGTTAACCGCACTTTTGGAAATGATAATTTCCGTTTCAATGTTTTGGCTGGTGGAGGGTTTTGGTATTAATTTCCTAAGAATGCAATTCCAACAGCTTTCCCGATGGCCGGATTTTATTTACGGAAAAAACGTAAGACGGGTTTTGACCATCTTGCTTCCCCTGCTTTTAGTCGGTTCTGCTCCAGTTCGTTTTCTTCTAGATTTTTCAGACTACCAACTTCTCGTGGGGATGATTTTCGCCAATTTTGTTCTTTTTAAAATTCTTTTATGGGCATGGGATAAAGGGCTTCAAAAATACGACTCAGCATCCAGCTAGTTTTTCCAGTTTTCATTTTACCTAAGCCTGACTACCTCAATTCACTATTAATTTTTCTTTTTTAAAAATGTTCTTTGGAATAAGATATTTCTATAACGAAAAAGTAGTTTAATAAATAAATCAAAAAGGATTAATTATGTTAAAGTATCTCATTCTAATTGTTGCCCAGGTTTTCCTATGCTCCTTCGGATTTGCTGCCGGTTCCGAGAAATCCGAAAAAGAAGAAATGTGTAGCTGGACATGTAAACTCCCCTACAATATTTGCCTTGAAAAAGGATTTGCAGCGGCAGATAAAGATAAAATCAGAAAATTATGCTATGGCCCAGCTCAGGAAGAAGATCCAAGGGATTGCGTATTTGATAGCTATAAGAAACTATCCAAAGAAAAGCAATATGAGGCCTTAAAAACACGCTGCAAATCCGATAAATTAAAATGTGTAAATGGATGTATGTCCAAATAATTCATTTATAATCTTTTGGTCTGCCCATATCTTATAGAAAACTACATTGGGATAAAAATCTCCAATTTTATTCTTTTACTATCAAGTTAAGATTGTTCTTAACCTCTTAAGACTAAAAATAATTCCAAAAAGACCTATTCCAATCAGAAATGAAACATGGATTAAAATATACTGAATCCCTCCTCCCTTAAGCATGATATTTCGAAGGAGTCCCAGATAATGGGCCAGTGGGTCCGTATAGGCAATCCACTGAATAACCGTTGGCATATTTTCAATTGGAAACATCAGTCCTGAGAACATTATGGCAGGAAAAAGAAAAAGGAAACTTGCCAGGTTGGCCTGCTGCTGATTTTTGCAAAAAGTGGAAATCAGGGTACCAATGGCAACAGATGCACAGACAAAAACAAAAGTGGCAATGGTTAGAGCAATAAGTGATCCCCTTAAGGGAACTTTAAATACAAAAAATGCTATAGATATTAATAGCGGAAAGTTAAGCATCCCTAAAATAATAAAGGGAATAGTTTTCCCGGCAATTAACTCAACTTTTGTTATAGGTGTAGCAATAAGAGTTTCGAAGGTCCCTAATTCTTTTTCTCTTACAAATGCTGCCATTGCCAAATTCATACTAGTCATCATGAGCAACATGCATATAACTCCCGGGACCATAAAAATTGGTGTTTCAAGGGATGGATTATAAAGTATCCGCAAATCAAAATGAATGGGTGGTTTATTTATAGGCGTTTTACTATGTTGTGAAACCACATCGGCCACAATTGCTTTTAGATAATTTTCAACTGACTGAGCAGTGATAACATTGGTGGAATTGATTAAAAGTTGAAGGGGCGCATCTTTTCTTCCTAGGGCTTTGGTAAAACCTCCATAAGGTGGAACCAATACTGCATCGGCCTCACCTGAGCGAATTAATTTAAAAGGATCATTGTTCCCATCAGATTTTGCAGGTATAAACCACTTTCCCTCAATCGCCCTATTATAAACCTCCCTGAGAATATGATCATCTGAACTAAAATTCGATGCCAAACGAATGTTTTTAACCTCATTAGAAATTGAAAACCCAAAAAGGGTCATCTGAACGAAGGGCATGACAAAAAGAAGAAACTTCATTTTGGGATCCCTAACAGATTGGATAAGCTCCTTTTTTATAAATGCCAATAAAGTTGGGTTCATGGTTCCAAATCCCTCCTAAACTTTACTGTCGCTTGGCGAATCATAAAAATTGCTGCAATTATAAGGGCCAAAAACGGTATTGATAATTCCCAAAAACTTGTCCCTTTTAAAAAACTATCTCGAGAAATTTCCACAAACCACCTGGCCGGAAAAATCATGGTAAAATATTGGAAAAAAATCGGCATTGAGGCAATTGGAAAGATGAATCCCGATAATAGTTGTGTGGGTAAATATCCGGTAAGCATGGAAAATTGCATTGCAATCACTTGGCTTCTAGTAAGGACAGATATTAAAAGGCCCTGGGCCAAATAGGTGGTTAAAAAAGTAAAAAGGGCGATGACAAAAATTGGAAAATTTCCCACAAAAGGTACACCAAAAAATACCCTCGTTATAAAAAACAGTATGCCAACTGCTATCAGACAAAAGGTTCCATAGGGTGCAAGTTTTCCAATAATAATTTCTGAAGGAATAACAGGCGTTGAAAGGATAAGTTCCATTGACCCATTCTCCCACTCCCTTGCCACCGTTAAGGCCGTAAACAAAATTGAAAGAATGGACATTACAACAGTTATGAGCCCGGGAATAACAAACCAACGGCTCCTAAGTTCAGGATTAAATAAAAAGCGGGTACGTATTTCATATGGAGAATTGGCGGAGAAATTTCCAATTCGTTCATTTGCCATTTTAAGGATTGTGTTTGAATAACTGGATACAGGCCCAACTGTCGTAGAGTCCGCTCCGTCCAAAAGGATTTGGACTTTTCCTACACGGCCACTATTTAAATCTTTTTCAAATCTGGGCGGAATAATTAATGCGGCCTTAGCTCTTTCATTTTTAACCGAATTTTGTCCTTCTATATCTGAGTTCTCGAATCGAACATGGAAATAATCAGAGCTCGAAAATGTTTCAATTAGTTGCCTAGAAGACTCGGTTTTATCCTGATCATTTACCGCTAGTGATATATTTTTTGGATTAAAATCAATTGCCAATCCATAAACCGTCACCATTAATATGGGCATTCCTAACAAAAGGGCAAGAGTATAGGGATCCCTTAGGATGTGATACATTTCCTTTCTTGCGATCGCCAAGGCCCTTTTTATATTAAATTGGCCGTTCATCTTTTCCCTTCCACTTTAATAATAAAAACATCCTCCAGCGAAGGGTTTATTTCTCTTATTTTAAAATCATTCCCAAATACTGCTTTTGCCTTCTCCAGTTGGGCATTTGATTCAAAAGAAACATGAAATCTAAGTCCGTAAGGCTCAAAAAAATAAAATAAAGGATTAGTTTTCAGTTTTGAAATTTCCAAAAGACTTAGGGTTTTAATAGGTTCAAATTCATACATGGGAAGAGGGAAGGAAGATTTTTTTAGGCCACTTGGCGTATCCAAAGCTATTAGTTCTCCCTCTCTCATTAAAGCGATCCGGCCGCATTGCTCGGCCTCGTCCATATAATGAGTGGTCACAAAAACCGTTTTTCCAATTCCGGCTATTTTATTTATAAGGGACCAAAATTTGGCCCTGGAAGCAGGTGAAACTCCGGCGGTTGGTTCATCCAAAAAAACAATTTCTGGATCATGTAAGAGGGAGCATGCCAGGGATATTTGCTGCTTAATTCCGGCCGGAAGTTCTGATACTTTTAATTTTATCGATTGATCAAAAGATATCATTTCAAAAATTTTATTTCTATTTTCCAGATATTTGTTTTTGGGAATTTTCCTAAGTCCTGCACTGAATTCCAAGTTTTCCTGGATTGTGAGGTCATTATACAAAGTAAATTTTTGGGACATATATCCCACTTTGGATTTGATAGCCTCTTCTCCATCATCAAATCCCAACCCTGCCACCCTGACAAATCCCTCTGTGGGTTGCAAAAGTCCGCATAAAACCCGGATGGTGGTGGTTTTTCCAGCTCCATTTGCTCCCAAGAACCCAAAAATCTCACCCGCATCAACTTTAAAAGAAACCTTTTTTACTGCCTCAAAATCTCCAAATCTAACTGTAAGATCAGAAACCTCAACGACAGTTTTTCTCATCTTCCATCCCTTGATTGTTTTAAAAAAAGTTCATCAAAACTTTTTACATTATGCGTATCTAGAAGATAATTGGGAGTGCCAGATGAAATCACTCTTCCTTCCTCCATTAAATGGACCTCTGAACATCTTTCTGCTTCGTCCATATAGGAAGTCGTAACGATTATCAGAATTTTTTTATCTAAAAGTCCATACAGAAGTTCCCAAAATTCCCTTCTGGAAATGGGATCCACTCCATTAGTCGGTTCATCCAAAAGCATAGCGCGAGGTTTTCTAAGAAGTGCACACATCAGACCTAATTTTTTATACATTCCCCCGGAGAGTTGGCCTGCAGGGCGATCCACAAAATTTTTAAGGCGGGTTATATGCAAAAGATTTTCTCGCAACTCTTGAAATTCCTGGTTATTTATTGAATAGAGTTCTTTAAAAAAGTGAAGATGTTCATCAATAGATAGATCCGAGTAAAGACTCTGACTACTTGGCATATAGGCGATATCTGGGCGAAGCTCGTCAAATTTTATTATCTTTCCGCCTTTTCTGAATTCAATTTCTCCTTCTTGGGGTTTTAGAAGACCAAGCATAATCCTCATAAGGGTGGTTTTTCCAGCTCCTTCAGGCCCAATTACCCCATGCATTTTCCCTTCGGAAAATTCCAAGTTGATTCTTGATAGTGCTTCAACTTGTTTAAATTTTTTAAGAATACCTTTTACGGAAATGGAAATAGGTTCCACTGATTTAATTTCCTATTTTTTCGCCAAGTTCAATTTCGATAGTCATTCCAGGTTTTAGAATTTCATCTTCGTTTGCACCTTTAAAACTAACTTTGACTCCAAAAACTAATCTTTCTCTTTCGGTGCGGGTTTGGACATTTTTAGGAGTGAATTCGGCCTCATCATTTACTTTTAAAATTGTTCCCACATATTTCTTGTCGGCCATTTCTGGGAGAAAACCGGTTAGCTTCATTCCGGTCTTTAAATGTGAAACCAGTGGTTGAGGCACATAAATATAGGCCCAAATATCCCTAATATTGGCCATAGTAAGGAGTTTGGTCCCTGGCATCATTAGTTCACCAGGTTCATGATAGCGATTTAAAATTATTCCATGAGAGGGAGATTTTATGGAGCACCAGCTTACCTTAATATCGGCGTCTTCTTTTTTATTTTTCATTAAATCAAGATTTTCTTCAGGCCCACTTCCTCCCTGAAAAAGTTTTAAGGCACGAGTGTGATTGATCGTGGCCAAGTCGGCCGCTACTTTAATATCCTCACAGGATAAAGATACCAATTCCTGGCCTTCGCTGACATGGTCGCCTTCTTCAACTTTAATTTCACCTATTCTGGATTGAACTTGTGATGATAAATCGATTTTGGTGGCCTCAAGTGTTCCTGCGTACCTGAAATTTCCCGGAAAAAAGGTTATTTTAATAAGTATACCCACGGCCAATACTACAACTCCAATAATGATCAACTTTTTTTTATTCATGAAGATACTCCTGGCCAGAAAGGGATTTTAGGGTGGTTATTTCGTGGAGCATTTGGGAAATAATTCTTGTTAGGGAAACTTTTGATTCAAGTGCCGCTACATTAGAATTTTGGACTTCCAATATGTCCACTTTTCCTGCCTTATAGGCATTATAATATAATTTTGCCACTTTTTCGGATTGTAATACATCTTTTTCGGCCAACATTTTTTGTTCAGTTAGACTTTCCAAATTAATTTTGGCCTTGGAAAAATCCCTTTTGATATCTTCATTTAATTGTTCTCTTTTAAATTGGGCCTGCATTGAAAGATTAACTTGTTCTGCTGCCTGTTTAGGTGCTGGATCTCCCAACCATAATGGAAAAGTTAGAGTCACTCCAGCATATTCCTGCCAATACTGGATTGGATTTGGAAGATTTGGCTGAGTATAGTAAATGGCCCCATAAATCCTAAAAAATGGATATTGTTTTGCCCTATAAGTAGCGGCCATCAGGTCTGCTGATTTGGCCTGATCCTGTAGGCTTCTTAATTGGGGATGGTTTTCATCTGGTGGAGAGATACTTCTTTTTAATTCTTCATCTAGTGAATTTTTAATGGGATCTAATTTTAAAACCAGGGATACTCCTTTTATGGAAGGAGGGCCGGGTTTTGTAATTCTTTGCATATCATTTTGACCGATTAGAGATACCAGCTCCTGAAATTTCTGAGCTAGCTCGGCCTGTCTTTTTTGAAATTGTATTTCATAACTTAAAACAGAGCGTTCAGACGTTGCCACATCAAGTTTGGAGGAAGCTCCCTGTTTAAATCTTAAAAGAATATCTTGGTGTTGGGCCCTTGAAAGTTCTAGTGTTTCAAAGGTCAGTCTAAGTTCCTCATTTCCTCTTTGTACTTCTATATAGGCCTGCCGAACTTGGCGTAAAATTGCCAATTCAGTAGATTTTCTTTCTTCTCCTTTGGAAGAAGCATTGTAATTGGAAGCTTCGTAGGTTTTCCTTTTATATCCAGTATCCCAAAGATCATAACTGATATAAGGGCCAATATTGTAAATTGTAGGATAACCAAAGGTGACGGGTTCTCCCGGAGGTGCGTTTGGATTCATTAAAGTTACATCAAATTTTGGAAGGGTAAAATTATACTGATACATTCCTTCCAAGGATAGTTTAGGAAATAAGCTAGTATAATTTGCATTTGCCTTTTCTAAAGCAGAATCTTCCGCCGCTTTGGAGGATTTTAAATCATTGGAATAACCAAGAACTCTTTCTTCTGCTTCCTTTAGTTTTAACCCAAAAACGGAGGCATTTCCCAAGGAGAAAAAAGAACCGACTAAGACTAAAAAAAAGATTTTTTTCATTCTTTATTATTCTAGTAATTGTTTTCTTAATTGGAAAATTTAAAATTTAGGGAAATTTTAGGAATATACGAATGTATTATTACTTAATTTTTTTTAGTTTTCCAGATTTAATAACAAACTCGAAAATTCCTTTTGTACTTGGGCAGCAAAGTGGTTCTCCACTGCCATGTCCAATGAAAGAAATTAGAATCTTTTTATTTTTGATTGAAACTTTATTAACAATTATCCGATCCCCTAGAAAATAGGGAAAACCTGATTGCTCCATTTTTCCATTTTTTTCCACATAATAATTTAAATAGATAAATACCCCTGAGCCACCGGAAGAAATAGTTGCTATCGCTACCGCTTCTTTTTTACCACTTTCATTTAACTCTCCAATGGCAATATTGGTAATTTCTCCTCTTTCAATGCAAGAGGCACAATTAGGCTCATCTGGAATCATATTCATTGAATAAACCCCATTTTTAAAAGGGATTTTTTTTTCCGTTTTATATGAATGCCACAAGGAATTTTTTATTGAATGTTTTATTTTATTGTCGGAAATACTATTTTTTTCCAGTAAGGAGCAGGAGATTATTAATAGGAAAAGTAGTACTTTCATTTAAGTCCCTAAGGAGCAGAAAACCAGGGCAGAGTCCAAGGATCTGTTGATGAGGTTGCGGATGCAGAAAAGGTTTCATTTTCAACATTTACAATTACATTTCTTTCAGAGGATGCATCGGAATACCTAAACCATAAGACTGGTTTGGTGTTCTCACCCAAAACAGCACCAGAATCTCCTTGAGTAAAGTTAGGAATCACCATAGTAAAATCAAAATCACCACTATCTTCCATTTTGGTAACCGATCCTGGCTGCTGATTAATCCTTTTACTTACGTTCACGGTATTATCCGTTACTTTCATTAAATAAGCATTGGTCTCAGTAGCACCAATGGGGAATTCATATTTTATAATCCCCAAAATAAGTTCCTCATTGGTCCATGAGGCCATACTGTTAATACCAAGATCATTAAAAGATTGAGGATAAGTGGCCGTGGAAATATCAAAGTTATCATGTATTCCAATATCAGCTTCCTGATGACGAGAATAACTTAAGGTTTGATTAACATCCTTAATGGTTACATATGTGAATTGATTAGAAGGTAATGGAGCAGCTAGGGTGATATCACTTATTAAGCTGGTTGGGAAAATATTTAATGAACTGGAATCTAAAGTAGGAGCGGAAACACTGCCCGGCAAGGTATATTTATACAAATTAAGTATTCCATTTCTTAATTTGTTTGCAAGGTAGAGACTGGCCCCACCATCATATTTACTTTGGATCAAGTTTATTGGAGTACCCAATAACAAATCGGCCTTAGAAGTTCCGGTTCCAGAATCTGGCCCATACATAATCCAAGGAGTGTCATTCATAGAAGCTCTTGCGTAAGGCAGCCAGAAGGCCACATTATTTGCCACGACCTGCCCAATGGAAGAGACTACATCATCAGATACAAAATAAGTGGCCGTCGATCCAAGCGGAGATTTGGGTATCCTCACTACAGTAGCAGTGGGAATTCCAGAATATCCATTTTCCTTATTGAATACATAGCTAACAAAGATATTATTTCCATTTCCAATTATGGATATGTCATAGGCCTTCTCAGTGGATGTTGCAGTAACTGGATCCCCTTCTTGAGTAGGAAACTCCATAAAAGATTGGGTGACAGTAGTATTCGCATTGTAAATATATCTTACTACAAAGATTGAGTTTCTGTAGACGTGTGCCCCGTACACATTTCCTGGACTGGCCGGATCTGCCCAAATCGCAGTTGGGCCATTATCAGCTTGGAGTGCGCCTGTAGCGGCCGTAGGAATATCCGCTGGAGCGCCAATAATTGGACCTATCCAAACTCCTGCCATTGCTGTTTGACAGGTTGATGGTATTACTGGATTACCAAAACCAGTATCTCCTATACAGGCCCTAAAACAGGACCGGGTATTTAGAGGGAATGAAACCGAAGGAAATGGGGGCGACCAAGTTAAGGTGGCCTCAGTTGGCTGACCTGCCAAAATTCCTGGTGCAGTTACTTCAGCGCCTGTGATACTCTTCCACGTAGCTGCCGTTTTAGAAGCGCAATCGGCCGGATTTGTATTAATCATCCATTGCCAAACCAGCATATTCGAATCTGTGGTAGATGCATCTGTAATATTTGGGGTCATAAATGAATAAGGATATCCCTGCATGACCGTCGCCGTTGCCGCTAAAGCTAGATTTGGAAAATAAGTGGCAGTGGCCACAACTGGTGGTGGATTAAAATTATTCACCTTCAAATCAAAAGTATACATATTGGACAGAGGAGATGCACTTTCTGGAACATCGGTTAAAGTTACTCGAAAAGTAATCGTTGCAAAAGCTGCTCCCGAAACCACATCTTCATTTAAATAGTAAGATCCTACTTGGATGGCCCCACCCGAAATGGTAAATACCGTTGGGGTAGAATTATAATATTCGGTAAATTCTGTTGGTGATGCGGAAGTATTATGAGAAATAGATACAATATAGTTATCCTTTTCAGGATCGTTTACAAATAAGTTAAATCCAATCGAATTGGTCTCTGATGCCGATGAAGCAGCAACAGCGGTATTTAATGGATTGACTAAATACATATAAGAATTTGAAGTTGGTGTGGCCGCACCTGAATAGACAATATTTTGCAGATAGGGTCCACCGGTATTTGCTTCAACAACATTTATATTCCAAGTTAAAATATTTCCCGGAATGACTGGATTGTATAAATTTGTAGGTGATGAAGAAACGGGGGTCCCAAAGGGATAGATGGATAAATTATTAACATCGGCCGAGACTCTGTAGGTACCAGTTGCAGAAACAGGCGCACTACCATTGTTGCTTGGGATAATAATAGCACATTTAAATTTATCACCTGCTGAATAAGAATAAGTCCTTACGCAATTTGGGGAGATAGGACTTGGTGGCCCTGCTGGATAGTAGGTATTCGAACCATTTAAGGGAATGGCCGCTCCAAGTGGGGAGGTAAAGGAATAGGCAGATGAAAAATTTGTCACGGCCGTTCCATCCATATCGGTTACAGAAAACTCAAACGTGGTTGTAGCATCCTGAACTATAGTAGGAGTTGAAGTGGCCGGGGATACTATGGAAATCACCGGTGCGGTATTTAGGGAAGTGATAGTTATATCCCAACGAAGATCAGCAACAACCTGTAGCGATAATTTATCAGTAACCCTTGCCGTAATAAATGAAGAAACTGAAGTATTAAGTGCATCAACAGGGGTAAGGCTTAATGAAAATGTTGGTGCTCCACCAAGAGGAAATCTTGCACCTGTGCCATCTAGACAAACATTTGGAGGCGCATTTGTCTGTTGGAATTCCATGGGTTGAGGTGTAATTGGATTTCCACCTGAATCTCTAAATTGGACCTGGACACCTGATAAAGTTGGATCCCACCCAAACCCAATCCCCTCTCCATTGGCCACTCCTAAGCAAAAAGAACTAGTACCAATTACCAATGCCGTTCCTCTTGAATTAGGACTTGAGGGCAGTTCAAAAAATCCGGGTATAGTTGAATTTAGTGGAATGGATGAAACTGCCGTTAGGCCGTTTGTGATACAACTTAGGTCTGTGGTGGAAGTGCTATAGCAAGGAATTGAAGCCGTAAGATTGGTTGGAATTGGAAATTCAATGGTGAAACCCCAAGCGGCTGAACCTATCGTTGCATTTGTTGGATCTTTTAAAATTGCCACGACAGTATGATTTCCAAAATCAAATTTTGTTCTGTTGTTACCGTCGATAATATAAGGAGTAGGAACTCCATTGGTGCCTGCTGGATTTACATAGGTAAAAGATGCATCGATTGCTCCATCCAATGTCCACTCAACTGTAAAGGAAGCGTTTAGAGGATTGAATAATTGGTTTGGTGCCAAAGTAATAATTGAGGGAGCACCCATTCCAAAAGGTACGGGAGGAAAGAATGCAGGCGCCGGTTGTTGGCCAGTGAATGTTGTAAATTGCGGTTGATTGGAAATTTGAAATGACCACGCGGCAGTTGCATAGGTTGCGGAAGCAGTTCCTGATTGGGTGACCAAAGAAGTAACTGTATGCAGGCCAAGCGCCAAGGTAGAAGGTGTAAAGGTATAGGTGAAAGTTGGGCCATTCCAATTGGTTCCAGCAAAAACTTGAACTCCATCTAAAAACCAATAATAATCATATGGCGTTCCACCCGGATTACTAACCACTGCAGTAATTGTTTGGGGTGTATTCCAATTTGGGATGGGGGATCCTGGATAGAGGTTGGGAGCAGGCAATGGACTTAACGAGCTATAAGCGGGAATTCCACTTAAAATATTAAAACTCCAACTTAAATTGGAAATTATATTTCCACCTGAATCTTTAAGAGCGGAAGAAACGACTTGCAAACCAAGTGTGGGGTACAAGGTGGTATTACTTGAATCAATAATAAATGAGGTAGTATTTGTGGCCTGAACTGAACCATTTACAATCCAAACCTGAGTGTATGGCAAATTATTAGGATTGCTCACACTTATTCTTAGGGTAACAGGCGGAGTGATTCTTGTGAAAGGGTAAGTGGTTCCACAACTTGGAAAAGTAACCTCAGGAGGGATTGGACTGGGGTCAGGGCATCCCACAGAAGTCTGAGACGGTTGAACCAAACCAGTGGTAGCTCCCTGAGTAACAGGAAGTTTTTGTTCTCCTTGCATGCAGGAGGTAATTAAAACAAAAATAGAAAGTAGACCCCAGAATTTCAAACCTTTTCCCTCTAGTGCATTTTTTCGGTACACTTAAATGAAATCTAAATTTATTTATCCTGACCATTTTTGTTTTATCTCATTACCTGATTATTTTGGTTTATCTCTTGGTTCAAAAAGGTCCCTTAGGTTATTATTTTAAGTAACGGAGGACAAACTTGAAATTTCTTTTAATATTTTTTAGTCTCACTCTACCAATATTTGCAGAAAAATCTTTTGAAATAAAAATCAGTGGACAAAATTTAGAACCACTTAAAAAAAAGGCCGAGTTGGATATGGTTTCTTCCACCAATTACTGCCGTGGAGAACTTATTCCCCACCCTATTTCGGATTGGAATTGTAGTGGAAATGAATGTACCCGAAATTATGATTGTAAAAAAATCACTAAATCCTACAGCCGTTTAACTGAAATCCCCAAACTAAAATCGCAAGTGAAAAAAACGGGAAAAGTTGAAGGAGAAATCCAATTACCAAAACCCCAAAAAAAATTGGCCATTGATGCTCCAAAACCTCAGGTAAAAAGGGTTAATATCTTACCCACGCCGGAAAAAAAGGAAGAATCGAATATTTTATCTGAAAAAAAAATGGACAAGTTTGATGAGGAGGCCTTATCCCTTCTAGATGAACAGGATTTTGTTCCCAAGGAAAAATTAATTCCCCAAAAAATTTCCCAAATGGATAGAGACATCACCTATGAAGAACTGAGTGAACCAAAACAAACAGAAAAAAAATCACTTTTTGAAAAAAAGGAAGGTGATTGGAAATTAATTAAGACCACTAGTAGGGAAGGTGGATTCAAAAGTTATGAATTGGAAAAAATTGTTGATAAGACGGAACGCTTTAAAAAAAAGGTGAGGCCACTAGCATTGGCATTCGGACTTTTGGGTATGTCTGGAACTGATACAAACCTTTCAAGTTTTTATGCTGGATGGGTTCCAAGATGGGAACTCGCTCCAAGGTGGGCCATCAGGGGAGAAATTGGCCTACAATATTTTACCCAACAATATTATGACTCTCAAAATGTTTTAATTTCGGAAAACAATTTTATCATAAGCCCCTATGCCTTATATCTTAACTTCTTTGGTGATTTTTATTTTGTGGAGGCCGGTGGTGGCTTTCAGTGGTGGTATAACCAAGAAAATGAATTTAACCCGATGCTCTCACTAGGCCTTGGCTATAGAATACCAGATACTTTTTTTGCGCTGGATAGGATTTCCCTAAATTATGACTACATTTCTTCGGATGTGGGCCTTAACGAGTTCAAACTTTCCTTTACTTTTATTTTTTAAAATCTAAAGACGGAAGATCCCCAAGTAAAACCGGATCCAAAAGCGGCCATGGCCACCAACATACCCGGTTTTAATACCTTCGCCTCGATAGCTTTATCCATTCCAATTGGAATAGTCGCAGCTGTGGTATTCCCAAAATCTTGAATAGTGTTAAATACCTTAGAATCTGGAATGTTTAAAACTTCTGCCACCTTTTGATTGATGCGAAGATTTGCTTGATGAAATAAAAATAAATCAACATCTTCAATGGAAAACCCGGATTTTTTAAGACAGTTCACCAATACCTCAGACATTCTTTTCACTGCATGAACGAAAACCACTTTTCCATTCATGATGGGATACTGTAATCCCTCATCAAGTGCTTCTTTAGAAATCCGTTGAGAACCTACAGCAGATCCTGGACCAGGAGTCCAAAGCTCCTTGGCAAAATTTCCATCGGCATATATTTCGGTTCTAAAAATACCCTGGTTTTGGCTTGGAGATAAAACTACGGCACCAGCTCCATCTCCAAAAAGGACCGAAACGGCCCGACCGTTTGGACTTTTATCTAATCCTTTGGAGTGAACTTCTGAACCTACCAGTAGAATATTTTTGTATTGGCCGGATTTTATATAGGCATCCGCCATGGAAATCCCGTAAAGAAATCCGCTACACTGTTGTCTGATATCAAAGGCAGGAATTTCAGCTATCCCTAATTTTTGCTGGAGAAAACAGGCCGTTCCTGGGAAATCATGATCCGGAGATAAAGAGGCAAAGATAATCATATCGATATCTTCTTTATTTAATCCTGCATTTGAAATTGCTTTTTCACAGGCCTTAAGAGCAAGGTCGGATGTGCACTCATCGGTTACCCAATGTCTCTTTTCTATACCGGATCGTTGAACAATCCAGTCATTGGAAGTGTCCATCATTTTTTCTAGGTCAAAATTAGAATAAATTTTAGGTGGTAGGTATGAACCAACTCCGACAATTTTACTATACAACGCCATGCCATATTTCCTGTTTATCTAGCTTTTATCAGAAAATTTTAGAATTAGGTAGAGGTTTTTTAAATTAGGTCGGCCTCAAAATTATGAATATACAAGGTTTTAAGCTTTTCACCTGAAACCTTAAATTCCATGGAGAAATTCTTTCTGCCCACAAGGTCCATAAAGGTCTGAAATGAAAACTGGTTTGTTAATGCTTCTTTCCCTAGTAGGGCATAGGCCTCAGTAAATTTCTTCCAATCCTTATCTTGGAATAATTTTTTCATTTCAACTATTTTTTTCTCCATAGCTTTTAGGGCCCGATAGGTGGTTTTGATCATATGCTTTTTGCAAGAGTCTATATTTTTCAAAACCTTGCAAACTCTGGATGGATCCATATCTTTATTGAAAAAGGTCTCGATTTTATCATCTGCCGACAAATTTTTTGTTTGGGCAAGTATTTTAAGAGTTCCTTGGGAAGAAATCATTCCATCAAATTCCAATTTAGTATAACCTAGTCTATCCTGTGGAAGTTCAAAATCCAGGGTACTCCAAAGTCCAGTGATTCTCTTTAGATCTTCCACTTCCCTTTGAAAAACATTTGCCTTTACCCGCAATCTGGAGAACATCCATTTAAAGTTCGCGGTGGTATATGATTTTCCATTTTCGTTTCCATGATCATGGCCTTCGTGTTTTTCATTTTCGAGAAGTTGTTGATGGCCGGCAGCGAACATAATTAAATCGCTGGTTCGTCTGGAAAGTACCCCTGAGGTTTCAAGTGATCTAGAATAAACCGACATTGTATTTTGAACTTTTTTATTTTCTTTAAGGGAATGAATTTGAGAAAATGATTTAACCAAACTTTTGCTAAATTCCAAATTGGACAGAAAAGGAAGACCCATATGGACTCCAAAAGCACGACCAAAAATCTGAGTTTGGGATTCTGAAATAGCAACTACACCTTCCATTTTTTCCCCCGCTAGCAGGTTTTTGGAAAATTTAAAATTGCCTTTTAAAAATTCATTAAATGATTCTTGACCTGATTTATTATTTAAATCAAATTCAAATGAAAAAGATTTATCATGTCCTCCAAAAAGTCCAATATTTAAATTGGCAAATTCAATCCCTGCAAAGGTACTTAAGGATTGGATTGATACTTTGGATACACTGGCAAAAATTTTACCCTCTCCTGTTTTCTTAAGGGTAACTCTCCACTCCCCTTTTGCAAAATAACCGACACCGGCGGTTAGTCCAGAAAATCCAGCATGAGCGAAAAAGGAAATTCCGCCTTTTCGGTTATAAATCATAATATCGTTTGGAGACCACGAATCTAGAGCGGAGGCATCCTTGGGAAATTTAATTTTAGGAAGTTGGTTTGCCGCTTCCAGAGAGGCAGCGTATCTTTCTGAATAGACCGATATTCCGACGATTGGAAATAGTCCTGCTCCCACCATTATTCCACTTTCAAAGGGAGCATGGACACCTCCGCCAAGTCCCACTTCAAAGTTTCCTTTTTCCAAAACCAGATATGATCCTTGTGCAGATTCAAGGGAGAGTGCTTTATCCAAATTTTGTTCCTGCTGATTTATTAATATTTTAAATTTATCGCCATTTACAAAAAGTAATGGAGAAAAATACCAGTGTAGATGTTCGGGCTCAGATTGTTCATCTGGTACCACGGTCTCATCATGATGGTCTTCCATCCCAAATCCCCACCAATCCCAACTAAACTCCACAGTACCATCATGCATGATGGAGACAGGCATAGGAATAACTGTTGGGACCCCATTATAATCTGATCCTCCTCCAATTCTTCCCACAGGCCCCACACTGCCGCCGGAGCCTCCTCCATGATGGGCAAAACCCATCATTGCAAATAAAAAAATTATTAAAATCTTCATAAATTAATACATGTATTTGTTGTGAGGGCCTAGACTATTTTTATTGCTTTAATGAGTCAAGATTTTTAGGTTGAGTTATTTATCAGCTTTTGGTTTTTTCAAATTTTATTTTTTAATTTTTGGTTTTCGGTTCTAATTCAGTTTTACCCCAGGTTAACTTCAACATTGAGCAGTGATTATTGAGGTACAATAATAACTATACCCGAACCACCTCTTCCACCAGTATTGTTATTTCCATCAGAGCCACCACCTCCATTTCCAGTATTAGCAGCAGCGTTCACTCCTGCTACGTTGCCTGTGGATTGTCCTCCCTGCCCTCCTGCAGCGTATGTTACATTGGCCCCACTTATATTGCTTACTGTCCCCGCTCCCCCTGCAGCATGAATTGCATTAGTTGATCCCGTAGCGCCGGCCCCTCCAGAACCTCCTCCTCCTCCTGCACTAATAGTATTAACTCCGATTGTACCGGCGCCTACACCTCCGCTATTCCCTTGTCCAGCTGTTCCGGCGGCGGCCCCTGAATTATTTGCAACACCTCCACCACCAGAGCCTCCAGTTGCTCCGGAATTCCCAACTCCACCACCTAATCCGCCTCCACCCCCACCGATAGCAGCAACTAAAGCTCCAATACTAGAATTTCCTCCATTTCCTCCGGTAGGCGGTTGTACTGTAACAGGATTACCCCCAGCACCTACGGTTACTGCATAAATGGTTCCTGGCACAACCGCAACATTTCCAGTTAAATAACCTCCAGCACCTCCACCAGCTCCAGCAACATTAGCTCCACCAGCTCCACCACCTGCTCCACCACCGGCCACAACCAAAAATTGAATTTGGTTAACCCCTTGTGGAGTGGTGTAATTGCCGTTTGCAGTAAAAGTCCATCGACAATTTTGGAAAGCTCCTCCGACATTTTTAGTGATTGTGTTATTAATTTGAAAACCATTGCAATTTAAAGTTCCGCCATTATTAATGGTTACGGACCCAGTTCCAAGTGCCGAAGCATTTCCTAATGTCACTATCCCACTATTTATTGTAATTCCTCCGGTAAATGTATTGTTTCCTGAAATGGTTAAATTTCCTGTTCCCTGTTTTGTAAATGATCCTGTTCCAGAAATTACTCCTGAGTGGGTTATATTTGAGGGAGTATTGTAAATTAGGTTGGAATTATCAGTGATATTACTTGCGGCCGGAATAATATTTCCAGTAACCACACCATCGCCTAATGTAAGTGTTCCTCCGTTTATGGTAACTGTGCCGGTGAAGGTATTATTGCCTGAAAGTGTTTGAGTACCTGTTCCATTTTTTACAATGACCACTGTATCACCACCGCTACCATTAGAAATTACACCTGTGAAATTTCCAGTCCCGTTATTATTGCCAATTGAGAGAGTCTTAGAGTAATTGCCCCCGCCGGTATCCCCGTTTATTGAACCCGAACCATTGAGAGCATCTATGGTTATTATCGATCCTGCTCCTCCACCTATTAACCGGAAGGCCGCTCCGTTATTAACAGTTACACCTGCTGTGGAAGGTAGGGGATAAATGGTATTTATCTGAAGAGTTCCGGTGGTGATTACTATGTTTCCCGTGAAATTACTCACATTGGCCGCGCCATTGCTCATGGTAATTCGGGGATTAGCTGCAATGGTTAGCGTCCCCACATTGCCAGTAATTTTGGAACTCACATCCACACGATCGGCGCCTCCCCCTGAAAGTGTGGTAGCACGGTTTAAAGTCATAAGGCCCGTTAAGGCGGAGTATGCGACGCCTTGGTTGATTGTCGGCGTACCGGTTCCTGCAGCTGACACTGTAATTGGGTTACTGAGCGTATTGTTGCCGCTGTTATAGTTAAGCGTTAGTGCATTGGTTCCCGAATTTGCGTCTCCAATTGTAATTGTCCCCGTACCAAACGGTGTGGTCGATGTTCCCGTTAGTGTACCCGCACTCAAGGTGGTTCCACCGGAATAGGTATTTGCCCCCTGTAGAATTAAAATTCCAGTTCCATTTTTTATTACAGCTGTTCCAGCTGCCTGAGGTGCAGAAATTAAAGTGCCAGATACAGTGGTAGTGCCTCCTGTAATGTTAAAAATGGTGCCACCTGCCTGACTAGGAACTGCACCAACTGCCGATATGGTTGAATTCACATTTGCGGTTATCCCGCCATCTAGATTCCATCTTCCAAAGGTTGACCCATTTCCAGTGGCTGCCGCTGTTCCACTAAGATCCCCACCGGCCAAAATTATTTGGGGAATATGATTGGTACAGCTACCGGGAGAATCTAGTTTCCCTCCTGCATTTAATGTAATGGAATTTGTAAAAGGGCCAGAGCCAACTATGTTATTATCGGAAGCACAATTGGTAGTTAAGGTTGCATTCCCCACAACGATTGGAGTTCCATTTCCTAAACACCCATTTTGATTATTTCCACCATAACCTATGGTAAGGGTTCCTCCATTGATAGTAACACCCCCACTTATTATATCTTGCGCAGAAAGCGTGAGATTGCCGGTACCAGATTTAATAAAACTTCCCGTACCCGATAAAACCCCTGAATGGGTGATGGTGGATGGAGTGTTGTAGGTTAAAGTCCCACCTGCTGCTACATTAACTGTATTTGCAGTTGGGATTAAATTCCCTGTCGCCACTCCATCACCTAAGGAGAGAATTCCGGCATTGATGGTGGTGGTTCCAGTATAGGTACTGGATCCTGTCATTCGTACCACTCCAGTTCCATTTTTTGTAACTCCTTGAGTGGTATTAGTAAATCCAATGGTTACATCCAGATCGGAAATTGGATCCAATCCCAAAGCGGAATTAAAAATAATTCCTCCTATTCCCAAATTCATATTAATTCCAGACAGTCCATTAATGGTATCTCTATTTCCTCCATTTGTTTGAAAAGTCCATACTCCCTGTTGTACCCAATTAACACCGTTTCCAGTGGTAATGGTTCCTCCTCCAACGTTATTAAAACTAAAGGTCATGGCGGGAAAATCATATCTGGTTACTCCACCCGACTGAGTAACTTGCATAATAGAGGAACCATTGATGTTTATTGTTCCACCTGTATAAGTATTGAAATTAGGAGTGTTGAAGGTTAGGGTTCCGCCATTTATGGTTACCGCTCCCGTAAACGTATTGTTGCCTGAGAGAGTTAAGTTTCCAGTTCCCTTTTTGGTAAATATTCCTGTACCCGAAATTATTCCCGAATGGGTTATTGTTGAGGGCGTATTGTAGGTAAGAGTAGCATTGTTGGTGATGGTATTTGCCGCAGGAATTATATTTCCTGTGACGACTCCATCACCTAAGGAAATTTCTCCCCCACTTACCGTAGTGTTCCCTGTATAGGTATTCGCTCCTTTTAGAGTTAGCGTACCAGTTCCCTGTTTAGTAAATGTTCCTGTACCTGAGATTATTCCTGAGTGAGTAATTGCTGAAGGAGTATTATAAGTTAACGTTGCATTGTTGGTTATGGCATTAGCGGATGGAATTATATTTCCAGCGACGACTCCATCACCTAAAGAAAGGGTCCCAGCATTAATCGTAGTGGATCCAGTATAAGTATTTACACCAGTTAATATTTGGTTGCCGGTTCCAGACTTTATCAAACTTCCTCCACCGGAAATTACTCCCGCAAAGGTCGCGGATCCAGCAGTGTTATAATTTCCAGCAGACGTATTGTTTGCTCCAACAGTAAAAGTATGAGGACCTGCCCCTGCACCTGAAGCTAAGTCAATACTACCGGCCCCTGTCAAAGCATCAAATTGTGCAGGCAAGTAAGCCGCCTCCGTTACTGAGGCGGTTGCGGCAATATTTAGTGAGGAGAGGTTGCCCGACCAAGTATCATTTGCTCCAGACCCCATGGACAGAATGCCACCTTGGACATCTATCAAAGAACCAGCGGAAAAATTAAAGGTTGAACTTCCACACCAAAGGATATTACCCGCGCCTGATTTAATCATGGTGCCGGCACCACTGTAAGTCACATTTACTCCTGGGCAGTGATTAGGACCGGCAGATATGGCGTACTCAAGGGTCCCAACACTCGCAACGGAAAATGCCGAAGATCTATAATCTCCATTAATCGTAATGATGAGTTTTCCTGAATTGATGGAGGTGGTACCGGTGTAAGTATTTGCACTTGGGAGGGTTAAAATTCCAGTTCCCTGTTTGGTAAATGCCCCAGTTCCAGAGATCACTCCGGAGTGGGTAATGGTGGAGGGGGTGTTGTAAGTAAGAGTGGCATTATCTGTGATTGTATTTGCGGCCGGAATGATATTTCCCACGGCCACCCCATCACCTAAAGTGAGTGTTCCTCCACTTACAGTTGAATTTCCCGTGTAGGTGTTCCCACCCGAGAGAGTAAGATTTCCAGTTCCTTGTTTGGTAAATGTTCCTGCGCCGGAGATTACTCCAGAGTGGGTTATTGTTGAGGGTGTATTGTAAGTTAGAGTAGAAGCATTGATGATAGCATTCGTAGAAGGGATGATATTTCCGGCCACCACACCATCACCTAAAATAAGAGTTCCAGCGTTAACGGAAGTATTCCCGGTATAAGTATTGGTTCCATTTAATGTTAATGTTTGAGTGCCGGATTTAATTAAATCTTTGGTACCACTAATTGTACTTGCGATGGTTGCCGAAGCATTGCAAAGATAAGTGCATGCAGCAGAGTTTGAACAAGAAAGAGTCCCTCCTGTTAAGGTGTAATTTCCTCCGGGAACGGTATCGAAAGTTATGTTATTTATTTGCTGGGTTCCGGTTATGGTAACCGTGCCTGCATTCCCGGTACTTCCTGCTGCCCCAAAGGAGACATTGCACCCTTGGCAAAAAGGAGAATTGCTAGCGCCATTGTTATAACTAAATAAAGTCGAATTAGAATTCCACGCTCCCGCTCCATTGAGAATTCCCGCAGCACCAGTCGTATCCCAAACTGCGGTTAGGCCTTTCGGGGAAAAATCTTCTCCCCGACAAAGGGAAAAAATTAACCAAAAAAAAATCAATCCACGTCCCCTATTACAACCGAACGGGTCGTTATAATCTGGGTAATGGTTATGACTGAATTTTGCGATCGGGTTTTTAGGAGACCATAATGGGCGACATTAAGGAAAGCTGATTCCTTTTGGGCCGCTAAAGTTCCAGATTGAACATCCTTTTCTCCAGTCAAATTAACCACCCCATTAAATAGAGTTCATCCACTAACAATTAAAGTGAGTAGGTACTTTTGGTTCCTTTAACAACTACTGTACCAGCTCCAAGGATATTATTATAATTAGTGCCTTTTTTTCCCCAATTTTTTATTCGAGGAATATCCATCATTCCATGGTTCGATAGGAGAACCTCCAATCATAAACTAGGGAATTACCACCCCACCGTTATTCACTACCAAATTCGTCATACCACAACCGTTTATATTCAAAGTCCCCCCTGCATTGACTGTTACCGTACCGTTGCCGAAAGCACTCACACTTCCACAAACCATTGTACCACCATTGATTGTTGTACCACCTGTATAGGTATTGGCGCCGTTGAGACGCCAAGTTCCTGTGCCAGATTTAATGATTGCTCCAGCACCTGGAATCACCTTGTCGATAATTCCATTACCGGAACCAGTTAAAGTTAACGCCCCACCATTAGAAGAAAGGGGGTATCCTTCACCGGCGTTGTACTTGGTGATTTCCCAAGTTTGTCCGGCGGTCGCAGAATCAAGCGTGGCGCCCGTGGCCCCAATGGTAAATGCACGTCCACAATTTGGATCAGTTGCGCTGGCACAAACTGTATCCCCGCTACCCATATATCTGATGGTTCCGTTGTTTAATACTAAGTTTCCTGCTGTGTAGAGAACTTGGCCAAAGCCGTTGTCCAAATACCATCGGTCAATTTGGGCCGTGGTCCCTGTGTTGATGGTGATGGTCCGAGCTGCCCAGCCTAAATTGCTGTAGATTTTTCCAGTACCACTCATATAAAGAGTGCCTCCGCTAATTGTGGTGTTGCCTGTGTAGGTGTTGTTACCCGTTAAAGTTAAGGTTCCTGTCCCTTGTTTAGTAAATGTACCAGTTCCAGAAATCACTCCCGAATGAGTGATATTTGAGGGAGTATTGTAAGTGAGTGCCGAATTGTTGGTGATTAAATTTGTTGCGGGGATAATATTTCCAGTGGCGATTCCATCTCCAAGTACAAGACTTCCTCCGCTAACTGTAGTACTTCCTGTATAAGTATTAACTCCTGAAAGAAGTTGGATGCCAGTACCAGTTTTAACCACATTTAAAATACCGCCATTTATATCGCCATCTGTAGCATTACCGTTCCCATGTAATATTCCGCTGAAATTTCCGTCCTTATTTCCGTTTCCAATGGTGATACTTCCGGTACTTCCACCGGACCAACAAGCGCAAACATCCCCAGCACCATTTAGACCTCCAATAATTGAATTCCCTCCCCTTCCGGCAGCAAAAACTGCGTTAGCAGCAATGGTGTAGTCAGAAGAGGAATTAAAAGTATCCACATTCGTGCAATCTCTAGCTAAAACACCGCTATTAACATTTACCGGTCCTGTACCAGTAAAGTAGTTTGCCGGGGCGGTACAACCAAATGCCACCCATCCACCATTTGAAGTTCCTGCTGCATTTGCATTGGAGTTAAAATTATATGTTCCAGCGCCAGACACACTCCAAGAAAGCGAGCTACGATTGCCAAATCCGCTTGTAGTTTGCTGAAACTCCATAGTTGCATTATTAAAAGTGGTCGAAGCAATTCTTGGAGAAGACCCCTTCAACTTTAAAGTGCCACCATTAATTGTTGTAGAACCTTTGTAAGTATTTGCACCAGTTAAAGTGAGGTTGCCAGTTCCAGCTTTAATAAGATTAATAATCCCCGCATCGTCAGAAGTATTATTTGTACCACCTCCCGCCCCTTTTATGAGTCCGTCAAAAGTGGATGAACCATTATTTGTACCTATTGTAAGAGTATCTCCTGCGGCGCCGGCACCATTCCAAGTATCCACAACCGACCCAGACCCCGTCAGTTGATTAATCTGGGCAGAATTTGCACCGGACCCACGCAAATCAAACTTTGCACCTGCAGATATATCTACAACCATAGGACTAGTGGCATTTCCAAAATCCCCGCGTGCCATTCCACTTCCTAAAGTGCCTGCTTGGATATTTATCGTCCCGTTAAAATTAACAAATACATTATTATCACCTTGTACCCAACCTGTGCCGGTCTTAGTGATCGTGCCCGTTCCACTAAATTGTGTTCCGGCATTGTTAAGGCCCAAAGTCATAGTATCGACAGTGGTATTGGTCGAATTCAAATTTAGCGTAGTTCCCGTGGCAATTGAGGTCGAACTGACAAACCCATTACCAACTCCTGAAAGTGAAATAGTTCCAGCGCTTAATGTAGTCGTGCCGGAGTAACTAGTGGTTCCGCTAAATGTGAGAGTGGAATTGTTTGTATCTTTTATTAAGGAGCCTGCACCACTAAACGCAGCTGAAAACGTTTGGTTTGCACTCGAAGAATAAGTAAGGGTTCCAGCGTTAGCAATAGCTCCAGCATAATTCCCAGATCCCAAACTTCCGGTTCCACCGATTATAAGAGTTCCCCCGTTGATGGTGGTGGTACCAGTGTAGGTGTTAGTGCCAGATAGGACCTGCGTTCCAGTGCCTGACTTTATGAAGTTACCTGTCTGAGAAAGAATCCCAGAATATGAGGAAGTCCCGGTAGAATTATATGGGCCTGCCAATTGGTTATTAATTCCTACTGTAAAATTATTGGTCCCATCCATCGAAATATTTCCAGAACCTGTCAGCGCATCAAAAACAGCTGCCCCGTAACTGATTTCGGTTAGAGTCGCTCCAGCGGCCACATTAAGAGATGATTTATTTGCTGTCCAAATATCATTTGCACTTGATCCTGCGTCTAACGTTCCTGCTTTAATATCAATTAGAGAGCCATTACCTAAAGACATGGTAAGAACTTGGACTCCCCAGCGAGCAGTACCTGCTCCAGTTTTAATCAGGGTTCCAGTACCTGAAATTGTAGAAGAGGCAAAATCTAAAATACCAGCATTTACAAACAGTTCAATAATACCTGGATTTGTAATAGTGAGATTACCAGAACTATAGGAATTTCTAAACGCAATTTTTCCAGCGCTCACGGTAGTGTTCCCAGTATAAGAAGTTGTTCCCGATAATGTTAGGGTACTTGCCGAACTGGTATCTTTAATTAAAGCTCCCGTACCACTAAAGGTTCCTGAAAAAGTCTGATCAGCGCTTGAGGAAAATTGAAATGTACCAGTACTGGCTATTGCGGCTGCATAGGAACCTGATCCCAAACTTCCCCCACCGCTAAGTTGAAGAGTCCCAGAGGGAATCGATGTAGTTCCTGTATACGTATTGGTCGCGGTGAGGGTCGTGGTTCCGCTCGAGGCTGTTGATAAATTTCCCGCTCCGGAGATAACTCCGGTAAAAGTTTGGCCAAAATTTGAGGAGTTAAGGGAAAGAGTATTTCCGGCATTTATCAAAATATTGTTTGAAACGGTGGCCTGTATAGCCCCAGCCATCGAGGCGATAGTGGAATTTCCAGTCACGGTTATTGATCCGGTCCCGTAGGGTTGGGCACTATCTTCGGCCAAGGTTCCGGACTGTAAAGTAGTTCCGCCGGTATAGGAATTAGTATTGTTTAAACTTAATGTTCCTGTGCCTGTTTTAACCAGACTTCCGGCCATTCCAGAGATAGTTCCTGAATAAGTTGTATTGGTATTTGCTCCTCCCACGGTTAAAACTCCAGTTCCCAAAGTTACATTTCCACCAATGTTTCCGCCTCCGGCCAACGAACCAATGGAGACATTAAAATTATTTAAATCCAAAATTGCGCTAGCTACATTGGCCAAAGAAACCGCAGAATTTGTGCCAAAAACCGAATTTGATGATCCCGCTTGCAAGGTCCCAGCACTTACAGTTGTAGTTCCGATGTAGGTATTGGTAGCGGAAAGGGTCAGCCTGCCGGTGCCGATTTTGGTTAGGTTTACCGTTGATGAGGTGAAGGCCGAACTTCCAGGGACTGTATTGGTGATAATTCCTGCAAAAGAAGAATTGGTATTAAGTGCTCCCACTGAAAAAGTGGTTGTTCCAGTCTGGTTTGTCTGATTGGTGAAATTGCCTAAATTGGTAGCAGTGGATGTACCCGAAAGCTCCCCTAAATTAATTGTATTCGTGGTTCCTGAATTAAATCCCGGAGTCCAAGCAACGTTGGTTCCATATTCAACCGCGGAAAAAATTCCTCCGCCCCCTGTACTGGCATTTAATTGCCACTTCGAAGTGGAACCCCCGGTAAAACCCGAATCCCACATTAAAAATCGGGTCGATGGTTGTTGTACATAGGTCCCGGTAAATCCAGTCCAATTGCCGGCGAGACGAACTCCTATTCCGGATCCATTATTTTGATTAACTGTTCCCCCTCCAGAAAAGGAGTTAGCGAAATAAGCACCAATGGCCGCATCAGAAAATGTTAAAGTCGCTCCAGTGGCCACAGTGACTGGGTTTGCGTTGGTGGGGGCACCAATCCCTGAGGCAGTGGAAGAAGCTGATCCACTTATATTTAGAGTTCCCACATTTACCGAAGTTCCTCCAGTGTAAGTATTCGCTCCGGAAAAGGTTTCAGTGGCAGTACCTGTTTTTACAATTGATCCGGTGCCACTAATTATTCCTGCAAAGGTTGCATCTGATCCATTTGAAAGTGTAAGGGTCGCCGAACCCAAGGAAATAGAATTTCCGCTAACCCCTGTTAAAGTTGAAAGAGTATGGTTGTTATTTTGTAGGGACCAAGCTGCGGTTCCGCTCATGGTAAGGGGATTTCCTACACCAAATGAATCCACTCCCATACTTGCCATCGTTCCAGTGGTCATTGCAATTGGTGCAACCAGATCACTGGGACCACCAGGTCTACCTATATAAATCCCCAAAGTCCCTGCGGAAAAAGTAACGGTCCCTCCTCCGGTATTTCCAGTTATTTTTCCCTGATCATAATTTATATAAGACCCGCCTCCTCCTGCTCCGGTTACAAAAGTGACAGATTTATTAAGAGTCCAGTTTCCCCGACCTGAAAAATTTTGGGGGCCCAAAGTAATGGTTGTGTTTCCTGTCCCTTGATTGACCACAGTGACATTATTGGAAAAGGTATTGGTCCATGTAGGAAAGGCGGATAAATCCAAAGCAGTGGTGCTTGAACCGGTATTTGAATCATTTAAAATAATGGCACCGGTTCCTCCTGAAGTCTGATTGGTTGAAAGGGCGAGAGTTCCTTTTGAAACAGTTATACTTCCTGTTATGGTATTGGCACCGGTTAAGGTTAAGGTTTGGCCTCCTGATTTGATTAAATCTTTGGTACCACTAATTGTACTTGCGATGGTTGCCGAAGCATTGCAAAGATAAGTGCATGCAGCAGAGTTTGAACAAGAAAGAGTCCCTCCTGTTAAGGTGTAATTTCCTCCGGGAACGGTATCGAAAGTTATGTTATTTATTTGCTGGGTTCCGGTTATGGTAACCGTGCCTGCATTCCCGGTACTTCCTGCTGCCCCAAAGGAGACATTGCACCCTTGGCAAAAAGGAGAATTGCTAGCGCCATTGTTATAACTAAATAAAGTCGAATTAGAATTCCACGCTCCCGCTCCATTGAGAATTCCCGCAGCACCAGTCGTATCCCAAACTGCGGTTAGGCCTTTCGGGGAAAAATCTTCACCCCGACAAAGGGAAAAAATTATTAAAAAAAAAAGATCAATTCACGTCCCCTGAAACAACCGATAAGGTCGTTGTAAGCTGAGTGATGGTGATGACAGAATATTGGGTTCTGGTTTTAAATAGACCAAAGGAATTTTGGATGTTCATCCCACCAGTGCCGACTACAGTAACTTGGCCGGCCCCTTGTTGGACAATATGAATCACACATCCGTTAGCTAAATTCCCCATCGTAGCGTTTACACCACCTGCGCCTGTAAAGGCCACAGTTCCATTGCAATCTGAAGAGGCCAAAGTATAACCGGCGGCCTGAGAGTTTAATCCACCTGATCCGTTAGACCAACTCAGAGTTCCAGCTCCATTTGTAGTTAAGACTTGTCCGTTTGTTCCCCTTCCTGTTGGTAATGAAAAGGAGTTTCCACCGACATTAAATGTTGCTTGTCCGGTTACGTTAAGTCCACCTGGAATGGAAAGATTATTAGCAGTATCGATTGTGGCCCCTGTCGCTTTTTGAGTCTTGTCTGCAGCACCGGAAACAATAATTTGGTTTGTGGCAGTGGCGTTGGCCGCCATGGTGGCAATATTCGCTACAAGAACATTGGATTCGGATGCTGTTTTATTTGCAAGTGTTGATTGTAAAACATAAAATCCGGTACCATTTGTGGCCATGGTCACCACATTTGCAGCAACAACATTAGAATCAGTTAATCCCTTAGCACCATTTCCTTGTGGCAAATTTCCACTGGCCATATTTGAAATTGCAGTTACAACATTTGTTGAAGCAATAGAAGTATCCGTCAACGTCGTATTGTTTGAACCCCACCCCACTAGGTTACTATTTGTTACTGAACCGGGAGTAGTCATCCCTGAATCAGTCTGGCAGGTCATATTGGTACCGTCCGATTTAAAAATCTGCCCATTCGAACAAACTGTATTGGGAATGGTGTAACCAGTTTCTGAAAGTGTTTTATTAACACCACCTGAGAGGGCCACTCTATTTGCTGCCGTAAAATTTGTAGATCTTGTTACCAAATCAGTAGCTAAGATTCCCGAGTCTTCTAAAACTTTCCCATTGGTGCTTTGAAATGTGGCCAAATCTCCGGGAGTTGAAACACTCGGACCAAAAACGTCCCCTCCGCCTTCTCCAGTGCTGCCACTAGAATCACCACATCCAAAAGTGCCACAATTTTGCCAATTAAAATTGCTTGAAACGGTTGCTCCCTGGTTTAATACAACTGTGCTTACCCATTTAAACCCTGATTGCAATATGGTAGGAACAATTACATTTGCGGAGTCATTTTGAATCCCCTGCAATGCCTCGGCCTGAGATTTATATATTGCTTGTCCGTATAATATCCCGACATTTCCCGAAAAATCCTGATAGATTCTTTGATAGGTCCAAGGGTTACCGCCAGGAACAGCTGTTAGGGTAGAACCTATTGAGTTAAACTGATTGGGATTAAGGGTAGTTCTTGCGCCACCTGAAACACCAGCTGAAGTGTAATAATAAAAAGTGACAGTACCCAATGGGGAATAATTAATCGTGTTCGGACTGGAGGTCCCCCATTCCGAACCCCAAGAAAAAATTAACCCCGAACTTCTCTGGAAAGAAAGATCAGCATTTCCAGAATAATTAAAACCATTTTTCATTGTTCCCAAAAAATTACTGAGCTCACGAAGCTGGGTTACAGGATTGGAAGATGTAGTTCTCATTGATGCAAGATTACCAATTACCGGGTTTGCAACTGCTAGGACCATATTATCAGTTTGGAAAATATTATCCTGAATTCCAGAAATTGCTTTAACTGTTCCATTAGAGTCCACGTAAATTGTATTCCACCCATTTACGTTGGGTAATGCTAGTCCTGTAAAAGTGCTCCATTGAACGGGAGAAATAGTGGGGACCAGCCGATTTAAATATTGAACAATATTTCCACGACCTGCAGATACATCTACCGAGTTAGTAGAAAGATTTGTTACATCTCCACCTTGGGATACACCTGTTGCCAGAGGAGGAGGTGATACCCAATTAAGGTTTCCGTTATAATAATCCTGGTAGATATCTCCACTGTAGGTAAAATTTGTTTTTGCCCTAAAAAGAGAATCAGAACTGAAAATTGCCATTTGGTTTGTTGTGTAGCTCTTTCCAACCTGCAAATCCAAAATAATGGGTTGAGATAGTGACCAACCAACATTTCCTAAACCATCAGTCACCAGAGAATACCCTGATGTGCCGTCGTTTAATGGCATTGAATAATTAGTGTTAGTTAGTTGCTTGGATGCGCCGGCAGATAATATCATCCGATTGGCGGCCCCTGCTCCAGCACTCATGGTTGGGATATTGGATGATAAAAGCCCCGAGTCCTTTAATGATTTTCCAGTGGTATCGGAAAAACTGGCAAGGTTATCCACAGTAGATGAAGCGGCACCACTAACATTTCCTGTCCCAGCATTTGTCCAAAAGGTTGTTCCCGTTCCGGAAGTTGCCAATACTTGTCCTGAAACACCATTTACGGTGGGAATTGTATACGGAACAGTATTAGTTATAACTTTTCCAGATGTATCGTTAAAAGTTGCAGGCCTTCCAGCAACTGAAGATGATGGGCCAACTACATTTCCTGATCCAATAACTGGTGCAACTCCAATTACTCCATCATTGGGTGCCCTAACAATGACCCTTCCACAAATAACCGCTACATTTGGCGCAGTTGGGGCCGTGGTGGTAAATCCACCAGCTACAGTAGAGGAAAGATAAAGAATATCACCCTCATTAAAGGCATTGGTGTTTAAATCATGCACCAATCCAGTCATGGTTACATATCCCAGCGAGTTGTTGGAAATATCCTGGGTGGTAATCCCGATAACTCGGGATGTGGAAACTAAATCTGCTCTGGCCATTGCAATTGTTGGTCTATTTGCTTGGGCACCAGTTACATAAACTGCCGAACCATTGGGAATATTAACTCCCGAAGTATTTCTTGCTAGAAATACCATCTCCTGTCCTAAATCTATGACCACTCCATTTTGGGCATTATAGTACGCAATGGCATCGTTATCTCGATCATAAAACATCCTACCCTCTTTCCATGTAGGAGTGGCCAAATTCGCATTTAGATCGATATAGGAAATATCTGATAAAGTACTATTCCATGTTGGATTATTATTTCCACTGGAAGTTAAAATTCTATTCGCCTGTCCCCCATCACTAGGTACTGAACCAGTTGGGATAGTTACCCAATTCACCACTCCACCACCGGCGCTTTGTAAATAAGTACCGGTAGCACCTGCTGTTGAAGGAAGGGTATAGTTTCCTATTTTTAAAGATCCCGAAACAGTTCCATTACCAATTATATCCAAGGAAAATATATTGCGATAAGTTGCGCCATCAAAGGAATTTATGCCAAATAAATTTCCAATTATATTTCCAAGAGAATAGGAAGGGGTTCCTGCAGGCGCTTCCATTGTAAGTCCATTAAAAAAATTCAAAGCATTAGAATTAGACAGTGCTGCTTGTTTTAGTCTTATACCGGAATTATTTGCACCCACAACATCTAATTTATAATTTGGAGTGCTGGTACCCACTCCTACTCTTCCCGAGCTTGCTTCAACTTTGAAGGTTCCCGTGGCGATATCCATATTTCCAGAAGCTGTGAAGTTAACTACTCCTGATATATTGTTGTCATCGGATATAATCACATTGGAAATTCTATAATTCCCGTTGGCTTCATAGTTGGTGTAATAAGGCCCTAATTGCCCTTCCCTATTTCCATTTACTTTAAGATTCCCCAATATTTCTACATTTCCTTCGCTGTCGATTTTAAATATGTCCTTTAAATCATTCTTGATGGCCAAATCCCCTGAGGGATTAGCATAAATGGAATAATCGTAATTATATCCGGTGGATTCAGTGCTGGGAGAAAAATTAATCTCTGATTTCTCATCGACCATTATATTTTTCGAGGGATTAGATTTGGCCTTGGTCGCAATTTTATAAAAAAGTTTAGAATCCTTTTGTCCTTTTAAAACGATGGGAAAATAGCTTTCCCCATTTAAAGTAGTAATATTTAAATAAAAAATTTTATCTTTAGATAGTAATTCCCTTCCAATTGGACGTGCCACCACCTTATTTCCAGTGATGTTATCAAGATTATATTCCTTAACTATTTTTTTATCGGCACCGGCGATGTTTAGGCTTGAAATGTTTTCAAACCCCTGTCCCTCGATAACCAACTCATCAGAGGAAATGATTATTTTTGAGATATCATTTATATCTCTAGCATTTCCAACGGAAAAAAATATTGAAAGAAAGATTAATCCATTAATCATTTTTATGTTTATTTTCTCAAAAAATGTGCAGATTCTCTTTTAAGGGAATTAAATTCCTAACAATACTTGATTTATTCGGTCTGAAAGGCGGGGAAACATAAGTTTCCACCAATTGAACTAAGGATTTTTTTGTTCTAACTTTTTGATTTTTTCCTGAAGCTTTCTCATCTCTTCACGAGTTTCCTTTAAAGCTTGAAGAGTTATGGCCAACACTTGCCCTACATCATAAGATCTTATATTTCCTTTCGATATGGAAACTACTTCGGGAATAACTTTTTCCACATCCTGGGCAATCAATCCAAATACCATTTTTCCATCGCCGGTTTTCCAACGAAATTTCACGGGTACCAGCTGATCTACAAGGTCAGCTGCACCAGTCATGGGTGTGATATCTTTTTTAAGATTTCTATCCGAGGTGTTTGTATAAGATTGAGCAGTCAAGGGCCCAGAAAAAGACCCATTCCCGGTAACAGTTAAATTTCCTGTAACATTGAAGGTACCATTACTGGTGAAAGAAGATACCCCTGTCATATTACCACTATCATCAATTGAAACAACTGATGATTGAATTAACTTACCTGTGGCCAAATCAAATCTGGCTACAGCATTATCAGTGGACGCGCCCGAATTGGATACAACATTTGCTGCCACCACCCCTGAATCTTGAATAACTTTTCCATTGGTCCCATTAAAGGAGGCCAAGTTTCCAGAAACAGAACTTCCTGGCCCATTTACATCCCCGGTTCCAGTTGCAGGAGTGGCCCAACCTACAACCCCAACAGATTGCATGATTAACATCTGTCCAACTGCTCCATTTGAAGTTGGAATTGAATAAGGAACAGTACCCGCCAAAAGCTTCCCAGAAGTATCTGCAAAAATGGCAGGTGCCCCGACAGTTGAAGAAGCCGCTCCATTAACATTACCTGTTGGAGCTGACCAAGATGTACCTCCAACTCCATCTGTGGTTAGGACAAAGCCATTTGTTCCATTTACAGTCGGAACCGTATAAGGTGTTTGGGTTACAGTGTGGTTTACTCCAGCAGAGGTTACCATTCTATTGGCGGCAGCAAAATTCGAGGAATTTCTAATTACATTTGCGACTGGCAAAGTAGAATCTTTTATTACCTTTCCTGTTGCATCGGCATAGACTGTTATATTATCAGTTATTGAAATCCCCTGACCAGTTACATCACCTTGAGGATTATTGGTCCAGTTTGTTCCTCCTGCACCATCTGTCGTTAATACTTGAGTGTTGGTTCCTCTAGTTAATGGGAAAGAAAATTGGTTAGCAACATTTCCATTATTAACAGTCAAGGCCCCGGCCACTCCTAGAGTTCCTCCAACGGTGGCGGCATTGGTTACTGCCAAACTGTTAAGTGAAGCCGCTCCACCTGTGGACAAAGAACCAGTGATAGAAGCATTAGTGGGAACTGACAAAATCTGAAGTGTGGCCAAACCACTAGTTGATAAAGTGGAAATTCCACTTACATCATTTGTACCACTAATTAATACACCCGAATTTAGAAGTACTTTCCCTGTAGTATCACTATATCTTGGAACAGCATTAGTTGTTGAAAGCACCGGACCAACTACATCCCCAGCATTTGCCGCTGAACAAAGCATATTACCACTTGAATCTGCTTTCCAAATTTGTCCATTAGTACAGGCCGTGGACGGAACTGAATAAGCGGTTGACTTGGTAGTTTTATCCGTTGCTGCAGAAAGAACCAACCCATTAACTATGGTCGCAGGTGAACTCATGGTTACAAGATTTGAAATTGAAACGGTTGATTCCGTTGCTGATTTTGTCCCTATAACTGAAGAAAGAACATTTCCTCCTGTGACTGCAGGTGATGACATGGTCATCACGTTTGAAGATGATATTCCACTATCTTGAATTACCTTTCCAGTTGCTCCATTAAATGAAGCAAGGTTTGTGGAAGTGGAAGTTCCCGAATTGGAAACAAGATTTGCTTCCAGGTTGGTTCCGTTTTGAATAACCTTCCCGGTTCCATCTGCAAATGTTGCAACAAAACCAGCAGTTGATGTTCCACTATTTGAAACCAAGTTGGCGACTGATTTTCCTCCGTCTGCCAAAAGTGTTCCGGTTGTATTATTCCATGAAGCTATATTTCCAACTACAGTGGTTCCTGGGCCATTAACCGTTCCGCCTGCTACTGGATTCCAGGCAACGTTCCCGCCACCAATAGAGGTTAATACTGTCCCACTGGCGCCTGCTGCTGATGGCAGGGTATAGGCGCCAACTTTTAAGCTACCTGAAATAACCGCATCACCGGTGCCGTTTATTGTAAATACGGTATTATAAGCAGATCCATTAAATGCTATTATGTCAAACAAATCACCAACGCCATAACCGATTCCGATGGCCTTGTTGGATGCTGAGTCCTCAAAAATCATTCCATTACTAAAAGGACCTGCGGAATTACTAACCTGACCACCTTGTTTTAACCTTATGCCGGAATTTGAAGCACCAATTACATCTAATTTTACACTAGGTGATGCCGTCCCAATCCCAACATTTCCTCCTGTAACTTTAAAAGTTGAGGTGGCAATAGTCACATCACCGGAGGCCGTAAAGTTAACTACTCCCGAAATATTGTTGGATGGATCAATGATGACGTTATTTATTTGCTGAGCTCGATTTATTGAACTAGGACTAAAGATACTTTTGTTGTTGGTATAAACTGGTCCCAGTTGATCTTCTTGAGAAGATTCCAAGGAGCAAACAAAATTCACACCGTCAGATTTTAAAATTTGACCTTTGGGACAGATATTCATTGGTACGCTGTAACTAGTTTCACCTAATTCTTTGCTGGTGCCAGCGGAAATTACCACCTTATTGGCAGAGGAGAAGTTGTTGGATTTTGTTACCATGTTATCTGGAACAATTGATGGACTAAAAGGAATTTGATTTCCAACAGACTTTCCTTTAATTTTTAAGGTTCCGGCAATTTCCACATTTCCTAAAGAATCGATGGTAAATAAATCTCTATCGGATCCTTTTATAGCGAGATCTCCAGTTGGGTTAGCATAAATAGAATAGTTATAATCATAATTAGAAGAATCATTTCCTGGAACAAAATTAACTTCTCCTTTATCCTCCAGAATTATTTTATTATTGGAAATTGGTGTCTTAATTTCCTTCCTTGCCGAATCTTTTTTTATTTTAAAAACGCTAATTGAATCTTTTTTTTGTGACAAGGTGATAGGATACTCCATTTCACCGTCCGTGCTGGCAAGAACCAAAAGGTGATCCTTACCTTCTAAAATTGACTCATCTACCGGATGGGCCAAAACCTGATCCGAAGTAGCATTCTCCACTTCAAATTCTTTGTTGATTTCTTTATTTGAAGAGCTAATTGAAATCGAAGTAACCTTCTCCAAATCATGCCCTTTAATTATCAGATCGGTTCCCGAAAAAGTGATCTGATTTATAGTTGATCCGAAGACGTTTCCACAAAAATAAATAGTGGACATAAAAATTAAAACTTTTCTCATACAAACTCTCCAAAAGAAATTTTAAAATTCCATGGTCATGTTTTCGGGCCAATAAAAAATAAACCTGAGATATAATCACTACCCGAGTAATTTAGTATGGTGATGGTTTTAATTAGGTAATAAATAAATTTTTTAGAGCTTTTTCTTTTCTAGTTCCTGGATTTTTTCACGAAGGAGTTTAACTTCTGTTTTAGTTTGTTTCAAATCCTCTCTAGTTTCCTTTAATGCTTCAAGGGTAAGAATTAGAACCTGTCCTACATCATATGACCTAATGTCCTTGCCTTTAATTTTGGAGATTGTGACAACATCAGGGATAACTTTTTCTAAGTCCTGTGCAATCAATCCAATAACAGGTCTTCCATCTCCAACTTTCCATTTAAAGGTAACAGGCATTAGTTTATCCACTATATCCGTGGCGTTTGAAAATGGTGTTATATCTTTTTTAAGCGTTTTATCAGAGTTATTGGAATAGGATTGTGCTGAAAGGGCCCCGTTAAAAGTCCCTGAACCGGTGACGGATAAATTCCCATTACTAGTTAGAGAACCAATTCCGGTCATATTTCCGGTGTTATCAATGATCACGGATGAATCGGTCGCAACTTTTCCTGCTCCAGTATATCTTGCGATAGAATTTGCGGTTGCTGTTGTGGTATTGGTTACCACATTATTTAAATTGATTCCGCTATCTATGATGGTTTTTCCAGTGGCATCTGAAAATGCAGATAAATTATTAGCTACAAATGGTCCAACGCTGGAAACATCCCCTCCACTATCAGGGCTACAAACAATATTTGTGCCGTTGGATTTCAAAACCTCTCCAGTTGCACAAACCGAAGCGGGAATGGAGTAACCCGCGTTTATCAATGTTTTATTTGTACCCCCAGAGAGCACTGGATAATTTAAGATTCCATTATTTGCCATTGTGGGAATATTGGCAGTGGCCAAGCCGCTATCTTTGATAATTTTCCCACCGGTACCATTAAATGCCACCAAATTATTATCTACCACAGGTGGTAATGGGCCGGTCACATCACCATTTGCATTGTCAGTCCAAGAAAGAGCACCTGCTCCATTGGTGGTTAAAACTTGATTGGCATTTCCTCTAGTTAAAGGAAAGGTAGATGAATTTGCGCCAGAGTTAAATGTTGTTTGTCCGGAAATTGAAAGTGAGCTACTTAAGGTGGTTGCTCCAGTTACCCCAAGAGTTCCCCCTATAGTTGTTGCTCCAGTAGTGTTTAAGGTTGTAATGCCGGTAACGCCACCAGTATCACTTATTATCACCACAGAGTTTTGAATTATTTTTCCGGTGGTTTGGTCAAATCGCGCGACCGCATTATCAGTGGAAGATCCAGGTCCGATTACATTTCCGGTGGTCGAGTTACAAATATAATTGGTTCCATCTGAAATCCACGATTGCCCATTGGGACAAACATTTGGTGGAACGGTAAATCCTGTTGCCTTCTGAGTTTTATTTGCTGCCGCTGACAATATCAAATTATTAGTCGCCCCCGCATCAACAGACATAGTAGTTAAATTTGAAATTAATACGGTACTTTCAATTATATTTTTACTTCCCAATATTGAGGATAATACAAAAGACCCAGTTCCCGTGGAATTCATTTGAACCACATTGTTGGAAGAAATTCCTGAATCTTGTATTACTTTACCAGTTACACCATTAAATGATGCTAAATTGGTTGTGGATGAAGAAGAGGGTCCAACTACATCACCGATACCCAGGGAAGCTGGTGTATTCCAAGATAAAATTTTATTACCATTGGTAGTTAGAACTGTTCCACTGGCCCCATCCGTTGCTGGAAGAGTCCAGATAACATTGATCCCGGTAAAGGGAATCGAATCAGGTGCTTTAAATCCAACATAATTTATTCCATTAGCAAGTAATTCAAGGAAGTGGATTTCACCAGTATTTCCTGGATTAGTTCCATAAGGCCCAAGGGCCAAGGCGCTTTGAACCGTACTGGTAATTGTTCCAGTCATGGTCCCGCCAGCAAGAGCGAGTTTTTCAGAATCTAATTCGTTTAATGACGATTGAACATTTGTGGCCGCGATATTTCCTGAAGGGGCGTTGGTGATTTGGCCAGCATTATAATCACCTGCCTGCGGAGTCACGGCCCCTGATCTAGTATTAAAGGTAGAAACCGATGTGGCGCAACTATAATTATTAATCCCATTAGAACTCAAAACATTTCCAAAAGGACAAATCCCAGTGGGCAGAGTGTACAACGATCCCGTATAGGCCCCTGCATTTCCAATAATAAGTTGTCCCGCTGCTGGTGGATAAGAAATATTTGAAATATCTGTCAGTGCCTGGTCCCAGGGTTGAGCGGTCCCAGTGCCTCCTACGGCAAGGTCTAGGGTTACTACTCCAGTTCCTGAAACGGGGCTTACAGTAATTCCTGTTGATGGTAGAATTTTTGTTACAACATTTAAAAGGTTAATCCCATCAACTGCTGGAAGAGAGCCCACCGTTGCAGATCCAACATTAGGGCCTAGAATTACCAAATCTCCCATTGCCGTCCCGGTTTTTGCGGAAATATCAACGGTGGTTCCTAAAGAGTAAGGTGCCGTTGCTATAATGGGAGAAATTCCATTAATAGTAGTTATTGTTCCTGTCAAAGCTGGAGGACACCCTGAACCATCACCTAAACATACTGTTTCTCCTCCAACAGTTAATGAAGGAGATGCTACAGAAGGAGGAGAATTGATGCTTACATCTCCGTCTTTATTTACACTTACAAGTTGGTAAAAAGTTTGAGGGGTAAATTCATCTTCAACTGAGATTTTAAAAGACCCATTATTTGAAATTGCAAAAATTTTGTCAGGTGTGGTGTTGTTAAAAATTATTTTTGCGGTGTTAGAAATTTCTAATTCCTTGTCTGCATTAAAATAAGGGATAATGGTGGAAGTAGAACTTCCTGTGGTTCCGACATTTACAGCAATCATCACATTGGTTGCGGTACTAGATCCTGGAGCGCCTACAATGCCTTCTCCAAAGGTGATCTTATCAACCCCACCCGTCCCAGAACCACTGCTTGCTGGCGGAGCAAGAACAAATTGGCCACCTTCAAAAATAATTGCATCCCCGTCCTGTGCTCCTATGGTGGATAATTTATTTAATGTGACTGCCTCATCCTGAATGGCACCTGTGTAAACGGAATTTGTCTGAAGGGTAAACGTTACGGGAATTGAGGTAGCACCATCTGCGGTATCAATTATTAATTTCATCAGAAGCGAAGGAACATTTATAGGTTGGGCATCTTCGTTTAATCCTATAATTTTTTTTGTAGTGTAACTTGAAAGCATAAAGGGCTTATAAAATCCCGTTGAAGTATCTGAAAGGGCCACGCCTCTTATTTGGCTAAATCCATTTCCATTTACTATTAATTGGTTATTTACAATTGAAACGGAAGTAACGGTTAAAGGACCGGTGCCTCTTATATCTGGGATATTTATGGGGTTTCCGCACGCAATGAGAAATAGGAGAGAAAACCTCAACCAATTAAAAATTTTGACCATTAGTTAAATTTTATAAGAGGGCCAAATTTAAACAAACTCGGTAGGAAATTCCGTCTTTTATTTCATTACTGTTTTAATCGGGATTCCAAAATCTCAAATTCTTTGGAAAGCTTTAAATATTCTTCCTTAAGGGCCTTTCTATCTGCAATTTCCTTCTCCAATGCTTCATTTTCTTGGTTTAGCCTTTTCAAATCGGCGATCATTACAGGAAGGAGTTCATCATATTTGATCATAAGTTTGCCATGGATGGGATTTCTCATAACAAATCTTGGATCAATTTTTTGCACTTCCTGGGCCAGAAATCCAATATGTTCGTCGTTATCTTGGAATAATTCCCCGCTTGCCCATTTAAATTTAACAGGGCGAAATTTTTTGATTATATCTCCCGAATCCGTAGAAAAGTCTGAGATATCCCTTTTTAAGGAAATATCGGATAAGGCTCCTATGTTAGTATCTCTGGCCCAAAGTTGGCCATTTGCCGCCATTTGAAATTCCTCCGTATCGATAGCATTGTCCCTTCGGAAAAATTGTAATGTGTCAACGGAGTTTGAAGGTGCACCTGCATTGGTTGAATTATGTCTAATTTTCCATCCAAAATTTATATCTGATTCCAAGAAAACTAGCTCCCCTGAGTTGGATGAATCGGACTGGTTGGATCGTAAAATTACTTTGGGGCTAGTTGATCCCTGAATTCTTAAATTTCCCCCATTAAGAGTCACCAATTCGCCGGGACCTGTTGTACCAAGACCCAATCTACCTGCCGAAGTCATAATCATTTCATCGCCATTATTTATTCGAAAATAAATATTTTCACCAGTGGCCGCATTTAATAAAGTGACGCCAACGTTATTTTGTAAAAGTCCATAGGAATTATCACCAAGCCCGTTATACAAGAAGCCTGCCCAGTTCACTCCGTGAGTGGCGGTCTGGCCTATATAAGTATTCCCTAAAATACCACCATTACTTCCTCCTGCACCCAAAACATGCAATGGTTTAGTAGGAGTGGTGGTCCCAATTCCAAGCCTTGAATTTGAATCTACTATTCCCTCGTCAGAATTATTAATTCTTAAATAAATTCCCTGCCCGGTAGCAGCATTGATAAAAGTATTTCCTGTATCATCCTGAGCAAAAGAATAGGAAACGGTAGAAGTGGAAAAATTGGGGTGAGAAAGACAAGCAAAATTTGCACCCAATCCGCATCTGCCCAAAAAGTTTTGTCCAACTACTAAACCATCTCCAGAGTTTGCCGTAACAATGGACAATTTGTTAGCGGGGGTGCTCGTTTTAACCCCCACTCTGGAATTTACGGTATCCACCATTATCGTAGTTTGATTTTTTAAAAGTTTTCCTGTGTTGTCGGCAAAAATTGGAATATAAGTTTGGGACGAAGCTGCGGGTCCTGATACATCTCCGTTATTGCTAGATGCAAAAGATAGAGTTCCTGTTCCATTGGTGGAAATAAAAGTACCCGAGGCCCCATCGGCCGCTGGCAAAGTCCAAGTAGTATTGGTGGCAGTGGAAGGGGCCTTAAACCCCAGATATTTTCCATTGGTTCCCATCAACCTCAATTCCCCAGTGGGCCCTGTACCTGCATTCGCTGCCCTTAACTGAAAACCTGGACTACTATTTGATACGAAGGTTCCTACTGAAAAATTCGTACTTATTCCTGAACAGAGAAAATTATTATTTCCTCCAAGCACTACATAGCCAGCTGAACAGCTAGGAATGTCTTTTGCAGTCCAAGCTGTTCCATTTCCAGAGATATATTTATTGCTGGCAGGTGGATAAGCAATATTTGAGATATCGGTTAATCCTTGATACCAAACTTGTACATCTCTTCCAGGAAGAAGGCCCATATTTGATTGAAGGGTGGTTCCTCCGATCACATCAAATGTATTTCCAGGAATTCCCATGATGACAAAATTCCTAAATGGATTTAGGGAACCTAGGGTATTTAACTGTTGCCCAAAAGATTGAGCTAATCCCGGTCCTCCAAATCTTAGACCCACATTATAATTTCCCAAAAGATTGGAAACACTAATTGCAGTACCCGGATTTACTTGATGAACGACACCGGAGAGATTGGCCCCGTCAATTGCTGGTAATGCTCCTGGATTTCCTACTCCCAAAACAGGATCCATCCATAAAAGTTGATTAGGTGAAGATCCTACCGATGCAGAGATCGTTGCAGTACCTGAAGACGTACCCCCAAGAATTGGAGCAACTGTATTAATATCTCTAATTCCTGATACTCCAACAGGACAATTTGTACCATCACTCATACATACAGGTATTCCTCCTACAGAAATGGGGCCAGTAACCTTGGCGTTACCTGTAGGGTCAATTTCTAAAAGGGGCAATATCCTAGATGAATGCTTAACTAGAAAATCTCCTTCATTATCTATTTCAAAAAAACTTGAACCATTGTTAAATCTCAATTTAACCTGATCAGATAAAACTAACTCCGATGAGGAATTAAAAAAAGGTACTTTATTGTTTCCATCAGTGCCAACATCCACTGCAACGGTTCCAGTCGCCACAATTGTTGAGGGGTTTAAAATCAATCCTCCCCCTACTTGTGTCACGATTGATTGAACTCCACCGGTAGGTGGAGAGGAAGGAATATCCGGGGAAAAAATAAAACCTGTTCCTGCCCATTTTAATGCATAACCGTCTACCGGAGTATTTGTTCCCAAGGGATTTAACTTTGAAATCGGAACTTCACCATCTCCTATTTTATTGGCGGTAACTGCTTGTGACTGAATGCCAGATGTCCCCACAGCATCATTTTGCAAAATAAAAGTTGCACTATAAAGATTAGGATCTAAGGCCCGGGGATTGGCCACTGCTCCTGTAGGCACAAAATCAATTTCAGAAAAGTACCTTTCCTGGGCATATAAAGTAAACGTAATTAATACTAAAATTCCAATCTTCATCTTCTGTTTAACTCTTCTTTTAAGAGCTTATTTATTTTCTTAATTTCATTTATTTTTTGTTGTATTTTCTGATTATCTTCTCTGGAAACTAGTAACTTTAAATTTTCATTTCTAATTTGCAATTCCTTTAAATTGGCAATCATCAAAGGCAAAATTTCATCATATTTTACCATCAACTTTTTCAAAATTGGATTGGTCATTACAAATCTGGGTTCAATTTTTTCAACCTCTTGGGCAATTAAACCAATATGCTCTTGATCAGGGGACGATTTCCAAGAAAAATTTACTGGGCGAAATTTATTAATTAAAATTGAGGCACTTTCTTTAAAATCTGAAATATCTTTTTTGATTGTTCTATCTGATAAATTTCCGATGGCCGTGACATTGGCAAACAGCTTTCCATATTTTGCCATTCTAAATTCTTCAGTTAATACTCCACCTCTTAACCTGAAAAATTGAAGGCTATCCTGATCTGATCCTCCACCATTATTTGAATTATGTCTTATATACCAACCAAATTGTTCGTTGGTCTCAAAAAATTCAATTTGGCCGGAATTTGGATCAGCGATGCCATTTCCTTTTATTATAAGCTTTGGTGAATCCTGATTTTCCAGCCTTAAGTTACCATTATCAATGGTAAGCTGTTCACCAGGGGCAGTCGTTCCTATTCCTAAATTTCCCGCGGATGTTAATCTCATCATATCCGCATTGTTAACTCTAAATCCAATATATTTCCCGGTGGCGGCATTCAGGAAGGTGGAACCTGCATTGGATTGAAGAAGCGCATAGCTGGTGTCCCCATTTGCAGAATTTAAAAATGAGGCGTAATTATTTCCATAAGTAACAGTCTCTCCTACAAAAGCATTTCCTAATATAGCACCATTTTCTCCCCCCGCTCCGCTTACCTGAAGAGGTTTTGATGGGGTAGTGGTTCCAATTCCCAAATTTCCATTCTGATCAAGAGTGGCCTTTACGACATCATTTATTTTAAAAGAAATTGATTTAGTGGAAGCTGCATTCAAATCTGTCTGGCCTGTAGATTCTTGAAGAATCGAATAACCAGTTGTGGAGTTCTTAAGTGCCGTGTTGGTAAAACATCCAAAATTAGTACCAGTACAAGATCCCAAAAAGCTAGGACCGACCTCGATACCTTGTTGGTTTGCACCTGAAGATACTGTTAACAAATTGGTTGGAGTGGAAGTCCCAATTCCAACTCTTGAATTTGTAGTATCCACCATCAATGTTGTTTGATTTTTTAATATTTTTCCTGTGGTATCTGAAAATAAGGGAGCATAAGTAGAACTAGAAGAAGCAGGTCCTGTCACATCGCCATTGTAATTTGTTACAAACGACAAAAGTCCCAAACTGTTGGTCGTTAAAAATTGCCCGTTTGATCCATCTGAGCTTGGGAAAGTCCAAATGGTATTAGTGGAAGGTGTAGATGCCGATTTAAATCCTACATAGTTGGAATTGGTTCCATAGAAATGAATTTCAGAAAGAGCGCCCCCATTTAAAGCGACCCTGAAACCTTCCTGGTTATTAGAAATAAATGTACCTGCAGAGAAAATAGTTGATGAAGAGGAACAATTAAATCCGGAAACCGTGTTATTAACTTGGACGAAATATCCGGTAGAACAATTTGGAATTGTTTTTGCCTCCCAATCCACACCACTTCCCCCTAAATAAGTATTGGATGCCGGTGTTATGGGTCCAATACTTGTCAATCCTTCCGAATAAACCTGGACATCTCTTCCTGGAAGTAACCCAATATTTGACTGCATGGTGGTTCCACCTACGGTATAAAAAGAAAAACCATTCCCCATGATCACATCATTTACATTCGGATTTAAATTTCCTAAAGCGGTTAAATGGGTTTCCCAAGATTGGATTCCTCCCATTCCAAAAATTGCCGAAAGGGTTACATTTCCAAGTAGGGTCGAAGCTCCGATTGTTGGACTACTATTTATCCGCGAAACCACTCCTGAAAGATTGGAACCATTAACTGCAGGTAGGGCACCCAAAGTGGGTGTAGTGGCGGATGCACCTAAAAGCACCAATTGGCCTGGATTAACACCAGTATTGGCCCCTATATTTACGGTCCCACTATTTCCTCCACCTGTTAAAGGTGCATTTACTATCAAATTGGTGATGAAGGATTGGGCCGGACATCCAAGACCATTTGACAAGCATGCGTTCTTTCCTGATACATGCAATTGATCACCGAAATCTATTGGGCCATTGGAATCTATAGATATTAAAGGCCAGCCCGTTGAATGATTTTGCAAAACAAATTTATTGTTATTAAAAAAGGAATAATCCGTTGGTGATCCATTGAAAACTATACTTGCGGGTTTATCAAAAATTATTTGATCATTATTTAAATAGGGAATTTTAGTTATCGCGCCGGATCCCTTGGTTCCTTTATTTACTTCTAATACAACCAATCCAGATTGGGGTGGATTAGGGAGTGAAACTCCTTGTTGTTTAAAACCTTTGCCCATCGTAAGAGAAACTATTCCTCCACCAGGACCTACTCTGGTTAGATCGGGACTGAAATAAAAATAATTGGTGATAGTACTCCATCTTAAAACATCCCCAACATTGGGAAAATCTCCTGGATCAGGTTCAAGTAGATTTACCGTTACGGTGTTATCGGGAATCTTTGCAGCGGTTACGGCATTGTCTATAAAATACGGAGTAATCACCGTGTTGGTGGGAATTGAAAAATCGATATTATAATAGGTGGCCGATAAGGCATTTGATGCGGCCAAAAATAGTAATGCTATGGAAATCATATTCCTATAGATTATTTTCCCAAATTTCTTTAGGATGCGTCTTAATAGGCACTAAGTTCCATTACCAAAGATTATCAGTCGCCTTTTATGGTAATTTCTTTAATTTTGCCAATAATTCCTGCTGTTTTTTAGATAATGAGTCCAGAGTATCCAGCAAATTATCACGGGATATTTCCTCTAATTCGGAGGTTTTTAGATTGAGTGTTTTCAAATTTGCAATCATTACGGGAAAGATCTCTTTATAATTTATCATTAGCTTATCCCTAATGGGATTAATTTCTACAAATCTGGGATCAATCATTTCCACTTCCTGGGCAATAAATCCTATATGGGGACCATTTGCTTGATCATTCCAGAAAAAATTAACAGGTCTAAATTGATTTATAATATTTTGTGGGTCTTCTTTTAAATTTTGAATATTTTGTTTCAAGGTAATATCAGATAAATTCCCAATATTTGTAATTCTTGCCCAAAGTTCCCCGTTTTCGGCCATTAAAAAATTTAAAACATCAGCACCGCCGGTTAATCTATACCATTCCAAAGGATCATCAGTGCCATTATTTGGTGGATTGGAATCCGTATTTCCGTTATGACGGATTTTCCATCCATCCTGGTTGGTGTTTTCTAAAAATTGAATTTCGCCAATATTTGCCCCATCTGCCACACTTGAAACCAGCTTAACCTCAGGTACCGTCTGATTTTCCAGTTGGATATTTCCACCATTTATAGTGAGTTTCTCGGATGGAGCTGTGGTAGCTATTCCTAAATTTCCCGCGGAGGTCATCCGCCATTTATCTGCATTATTTATTCTAAATCCAATATATTGTGTAGAGGCAGTATTTAGCAGGGTTACCCCAACATTATCTTGTAAAAGAGCATAGGAATTATCTCCTAGGCCACTATACATATACGAAGCCCAGGTATTTCCATGAGTGGCAGTCTCACCTATATAAGCATTTCCTAAGATTCCACCATTACTGCCGCCAGCACCGGAAACCTGGAGAGTTTTTCCAGGAGTAGTTGTTCCTACCCCCAATTTTCCCGCACTGGTGATTGTTACCGCATCAGCATTGTTAATTCTAAACTTTATAGTTTTCGCTGTTGGAGCATTGACCAGGGTATTACCCGTGTTATCTTGGGAAAGTGCATATCCTGTAGTTGATGCCTTAAAGTTTGTGTGGGTAAGGCATGAATTAGTATTTCCCCTACAGGTACCTAAAAAACTTACACCAGATTCAATTCCTTCTCCATTGGCCCCTGATGCGACTACTAGATTGTTTCCTGGTGTGGAATTATTTATTCCAACATTTGTCCCGGATACAATTAGCACTGTTTGGGCAGAAAGATTTTTACCAGTGTTATCCGCAAATAGAGGTGGATAATTTGCCTGAGAGGTTGCGGCCCCAAATAAATCTCCTGAGTAGTTGGTAACAAAAGATAAAACTCCAGCACCATTAGTGGCAAGTAACTGGCCAGAGCTTCCGTCGCTAGTTGGCAGCGACCAAACCGTTCCATTGGGCGAATTAGGAGATTTTAATTCCACATAATTGGTATTGTTATTTGCAAAAAAACGCATTGTACCCGCACTACTTACCTTAATTCCTTCCTGATAATTACTTATTAATGTGCCACCAGCAATGGTTGATGCATCGGTGCTACAGGAAAATCCCGTTGTTCCATTTCCAAGGACTGCATAATTTGATCCACAGATGGGAATATCTTTGGTGGTCCAAATGGCACCATTTCCAGAAATAAATTTATTGGTTGCAGGAGGATAAGTCAGAGTTGCGATATCATCCAAGGGTGTGGAATGGGCCTGAATATCCCTACCAGGCAAAAGACTTAGAGCATTTTGTAAATCTGCTCCTCCCCTAACCACAAAACTATCCTGGTTACCAATGATTACCCAATTATTATTTGGATTTAATGTTCCAAGATTATTTAAGTAGGCCTGCCAACTTTGTGCATTCCCCGGTCCGATAATTGCATTTAATGTAGCTGTGTTTCCCACATTGGTAACGGAAATTGAAGTACCAGGAACAATGGAGTGGGCAACATTTAATAAATTTGAACCATTAACTGCTGGCAAAGTACCCGTAGCAGTTCCTCCTAAACGAACCAGTTGTCCCGATGATGTTCCCCAATCCGCAGAGATTGTAATCGTTCCTGAATTACCTCCTCCTATTAGTGGTGGAGCAGTTTGAATATTGGTAATTTGGGAAACGGCACCTAAACAGTTAGTCCCATCCTCCAAGCAGGGCTCATTTGATCCTACTAATAATTGTTCAAAATTTGGTGAATGGGAATTGGCGGAAAAAATACTTGTTCCATTGGCCCTAATAGTAAATATTCCGGCCTCATTTCCAATAGTCATGTTACTTGTTGGATTTTCTAAAAGAATTTTTCCGGGATCTTTGATCCGCATTTGATTTTGGGAATTAAAATATGGAATTTTTGTGGCAGATGCTGATCCCATTGTATCGATATCTAATTCTAAAATTCCAACGGTGGTAATAGTTGTTCCTTCGCCTTTTATTCCTTCACCCAAGGTTAAACCGGCAACCAAACCAGATGCTGCACTAATTGCCTCATCTTCTCCAATATAAAATCCTCCGGTGGAAGTAGCAGTAGGAGCGGCCCATTTTAAAATATATCCATCTGTTGGAGTTGTTCCCGGGTTTTTATTTAGTTTTGATCTGGTCACCTCAAAGAACTTTGGCCCTGTGACAGCATTATTTTGGATCATTGGTGTCTGCACAGAATTATTGGTTAAGGGAAATTGGACATTGTATGGATTGGTACCATACACGTTGGTAAAATAAAGTTTCAGAGGAGTGTTTACTGGCAAAAGGGTCTGATCGATAGATTGAGCAACCAGGCCGGTATTGGTTACAGAAACCAATTGAAAATTTTTAGTCCAAGTGCCGGCAATATTGGTAATTTTCAAATCCGTTATTCCAAGAAAAAAATTTCCAGTAATTATTAGTTGGCTACCAGAAGCTGTTATTGAGGATATTACAGGGTTGGGAAATAATCCGCCTTCGGTTTTAGGGCCAAAGGTCACCGACCCTTCACGAGGAACGCAGGAATAAAGAAAAATAAAAATAATATATTTTAACAATTAGGTGACCCCTTAACTTTATTTTCTCTGAAATTTGATATGGATTTTTAAACCGGAAGATATTTCCAGATTAACAGTACCAAATAAAATCATAGGAATATACGAACTGGATTTTGAATTTTTTCCTAAGGATTTAAAGCACCCCACCTATTTCCATTTACCAGCCAATTAATATTATTATTTCCATTCATCACACATGCTCCAGCAGCTCCACCTGCGGCTCCTCCACCTTGCCAAATTCCACCCTGGCCTCCAGCTGCCCCTGCTCCTCCGCCACCTCCTCCAGCTGTTTGGCCACCGCCATTATTTCCACCATTTGCACCTGCATTTCCAGGAGTTCCTCCAGCTGCACCAGCTACCCCGGTGTTTCCTCCGCCGGCCCCTCCATTGCCTAAAGTTCCAGCTACTCCATTTTGCCCATTACCCCCGGCACCTGCACCGCCAACTCCGGAGGGTTGCCCAGCGCCACCTCCACCACCAGCACCACATCCAGCTGGAGCATCACCGTCTCCACCACCACCACCTCCGCCGCCTCCTTGGATGGAACCATTATTGGTTATTGATGTTGGTAATTGAACTCGAATTCCAGGCCCACCAGCACCTCCAGCGGTTCCGATGGAATCAAGGTTACAGGCCCCTCCATTTCCGCCATTTCCTCCCCTTCCAGAAATGGTTCCGTTATTAATAATATTTATTGTTGATCCCGCTGGAAATGCACCTGTATCCAATGCTGGTGTACCGGTGCTTGATGATCCGATTATCACACCCGCATTAATGGTTACATTTACTACGACAGGATTCACACCTCCGTAGCCGAGAGCATTTACTTTGGTTCTAATATTGGTGTCGTTTTCATTAGCGCTAATAATTACAAAATATGATGGGTAGGCTTTTCCTGCGGAAATTACCACTCTGCCATTTCCTCCTGCCGCGGAAACTCCCCCTCCAACTCCAATTCCGGCCACATAATCCACATCTGTAGTATTTCCTGGATTTGTTCCGGCCCCATTAGAAGATGTGCCAACACTTCCATCTAAAAAACTATCACCACCACCTCCACCGCCACCAGCTGTATCATTTATACCGAAGGCCCCACCGGTTCCTCCATTATGCCCGCCACCGCCACCTCCACCGCCACCTCCATCGGTAGCACCTGTCGCTCCAGCAGTTCCTGATGTATTTCCGGAGGCACCATGTGTTCCTCCTAATGCTCCATTGGCACCATTGGATCCATTTACTCCTCCCGCTCCTCCCGCGCCACCTGCGCCATTAAATCCAGCACCTCCACCACCAGCACCTCCACCTGCCACAACCAATTCATTTGCTCCTCGCAATATTCTAGAAGCGCCTCCACCTCCACCTCCACCACCAGAAAACCCCACAGGGCCAGCATTCCCTCCGGCCGCCCCACCGCCAAATCCAGCAGCCCCTCCCCCAACATTGGCACCACCAGCAGAAGCTCCACCACCGCCTCCCACTGTTATGGTTAAATTTTCTCCTGGTATAACCGCAATGGTGGAAGTGACATAGGCACCTCCTCCACCACTCCCTCCGATTGGACCGTCATTGGTCCCACCACCACCACCTGCTGCCCAAACTTTAACACTTATTAAATCGCAATTTGCGGGTACTGTGTAATTTTGGTTGGCACCATTATAAGTGAAAATTTGTTTTTCAAAATTGCAAGGCTCAAGGGGAATATACATTATAGGAATATTTCCACCTGCGGATATTTCCGGGGCGGCGAAAATTAATTGAAATATCAGGAAGGGTAATAACGCCTTCATTAGAAATTGGATCCCCAGGACACGTAAACCGTGTTCCCTACCCGCATTAGAGTATAAAGTGTGTGGGTGTTGGCCACTCTTACAGTGTTCGCTGGCCTAAATCTGTAGGTGACGGTGGCCGCATTAGTCCCCGTCGTATTGGTATCAAAGGTACATTGTGTAATTCCTGTATCGGTAACGGCTAATGTGTAAGTGCCGCCAATTTTTAAATTTGCAAAAGTAATGGCGGCTGCACAATTATAACTGGTGGAGATTATGTTTCCACTCCCCCAATCAACCGCACCGGTGGTTATGGTTGTAGCTCCAGAGGATATTTGCCCAGAAGTTTGCAAATCTCCAGTATCAGTTCCGCTTCCAGAAACTATATTAAGAGAGCCCCATAACTGAGTTTTCCTTCCAGCTCCAGCTGAAGTCTGCGTTCCGACTATATTGAATCCCTCAGAAAAAATTCTGGATCCTATTTTACCATCATCTGTATTGGTTTGATTTGCATGGGGAAATCTAATAAACTGACCAGCTTGAAAGGTCATACTCCCATTATTATCAATGTTGACCCCAGAATTTTGAATTATTTTCCCCGTCGCTCCGTTAAATCTTGCAATAGCGGTATCAGTGGAGGCAGCAGGACCGGTCACATCACCTCCTGCATTTGTTACCCAAGATAAAGATCCAGCTCCATCCGTAGTTAGAACTTGACCATTGGTGCCCCTACCGGTTGGAAAGCTATAACTATTTCCAAGGGAATTAAAAGTGAGAATGGGAGTAAGTGAAGAATGTGTGAAGGTGCCCTGGTATTCATAGGTGGTGTTAGCGGAATTATAAATAAAAATGGCAATTTGTCCGGTGGTGAGGACTATATCGCTGGCCAGATTTGTTCTGTTTTTTGATACCGTAACATTTAAAGTAGCATCCGTTCGAAAATAAAATGGAGTACCGCTGGCAACATAACCGGTAGCGGGAAGAAATTGGGTGGCATTATAGTTGGCATTGGAAGAATAAATTCCGTTTGCATTTGCCGTTACCATGGTTTGAGGGTCATTGGCCGCGGTCGCGTTTGCGTTTTGATAAATTGGATTGAATCTTCCAAAAATTGATCTTCCGGTTGAACCATATACCAAAGTCATGGCATCCTGATTACTGGATGGATTAGCGACATTTGCAATTTGATTGGATGTCATATCAAGAGAGCCACCAAACTTGACCGTCCCGGTAACATCTAATGGTACGGTGGGATTCGTCTTTCCAATCCCCACACGGTTATTGGCCGCATCTACATATAAAGTGCCGCTATCTACATTCATGTTCCCAGAAACTGTAAGGGTGGAAATTCCGGTTACATTATTTGAATCATCAATTATCACCCCTGAATTTTGAATGAGAAGCCCCGTTGCTCCATCAAATCTAGCAACTGCATTGTCAGTTGAAATGCTCGGATTAGAAACATCGTTGGCCCCTCCTACATTACTCCAGGATAGGGCCCCAGTACCGTTTGTTGTTAAAGCGTATCCGTTGGTTCCTCCTGATGAAGGAAGAGTCCAAACAGTATTAGTAGCAATCGAATCTGGTGCTTTAAATCCTACATAGTTTGAACCATTGGCCGCCAACTCCATAAAACGCTCTTCACCAGTATTTCCTGCAGTGGTGTTAAAAGGTCCTAATTGGATTGCATTTTGGGTGGTGGTAATTGCGGTATTGCTAAAAGTTGTATTTCCTGTGGCAGAATCTAAAATAAAAGCAGTCCTGACTGTAGCACCATCGTTAAATAAAACTGCCAGATCATTTGCCTCAGAGGCCGGAGAATTATATGCATTTCCTCTGGCCGCTATTTGCCAGACTTTATTTGTGGCACTTAATATCGAAGTAGGGTCGGGAAAAAAGGAAATTAGGTTTATAACCGATTGTGATGAGTTTCCGGCTCCATTATTTGCAATTGACATACCTCCCTGTCCATTAACATTGTTTAAAATAAAAAGATTATCTAATGGACTGGTGGTTCTAATCCCTACTCGGTTGTTAGTTGCATCTACAAAAAATGTGTTGGTATCTACAGTTAATGTACTGGACATGGTTAAAGCCGCTACACCGGCCATGTTGTTTGAATCATCAATCGTTACTAAAGAATTTTGAA
>CAYNWL010000006.1:0-86966 GCA_964400895.1 uncultured Bacteriovoracaceae bacterium | reverse complement strand
TAGGCATATTTACCGAACCATCGGGATTAATAATGATGGCATCTTGATTTGAATCGACTGCCCTAAATCTAAGGGATCCATCGTTATAAACAGAATAAGTGTTAGAAGAAACTTGATCATCAAAAAATAATTCAGCTGTATTGGTCAATTTAATTTGATTTTGATCGTTGAAAAAGGGGATTTTTGTCTTGAGAGGATCACCAGAGGTGGCCACATCCACCGCTACTGTTCCCGTCGAGGTGATAGTAGTTCCTTCGTTTACAATTCCGGGGCCTAAATAAATCCCTGAAACGTCGGTGACACCTTTCGGGGAAATAACTTGGGGATTATCTTCGATAAAAACTTCATTGCCCAAAAGATAAAATCCAGAATTTCTATTGTTTCCTTCTTCAGGCGAAGGATTTTTGATTTCTTCTTTAGTAAAGGTCACATGATGAATTGATGTTCCAAAAGTCCCGGAAAGAGTCAATTCCAAAACTTTATTAGTGGGAAGAGAAATTTCATCGGTACTTTCGCCAACTACTCTTTTTGGACCTTGGGAGGTTACTTGATAATATTTGGTCCAGGTATTATCTTTATCGGATATGGTTATGTTTACAGTTTCAGAGATATTATTTCCTTCAATTATTAATTTTCCGGATTTCTCTTTTAATAATTTTAATGTGATAGGTACAGAGGATTGATCCGCTTCATATTTAAGAGGCAGAGCTTTTGCTTCATAGGAAAAATGAATCATCGAAATTACAAGGACAAAAAATTTCATCCATTTTATTTTCTCAAAATTTTTAAAAGTTTTTTGAATCAGGTATTTAATTCCTAATCCGAGGTCTAGGAATATCCGAACTTTATTTTAAATTTCACTTTAATTTTGTCAATGTAATTGGAATTAATATTCAATTCAGTAAATCAAATATTAATAGTTGGTTAATAGGATAATTATGTGCCTTTGAATATAAAAATAATTCCAAATATTCAAATTGGCCATTCAAAGAGGATTTTTTAGTCCGAATTGGCCTGATAATTTGATTTGGCCTCCAAAGCCTCAAGCCTTTTCTGAAAACTTCTGTTTTCTTTTCGTAAAAAATTCACTTCTTTTTTTAGATTTTCGTTTTCAATTTCAGTTTTTTTCTTTTGATCAGGGTCGTAAATATAAAGTCTATCAGAATTAGGGGAAATTTCGGATTGAATAAGTTGATCTGTAACTTTTTTCCCTTCTAAAAATGCAATTCTTTTTTCCAATTGCTGAATTTTTTCCTGGGTGGAATCTGAAACTGAACCTGATATTTTATTTGCAGAAGATAATGTGGGTGTAACTCGATTTACCAACCCATTGATTGTTTTTTGTTGTTCCTGCACCACCTTGACAAGTACCGCTGTAACCTCTGCTGATGAATAGGCTTTAACCGGAACTTCCTTGGATTCAACAATTCCGTCATTATTAAAATCCATAATGTTTTGTTTACCATCGTCGAATAAATCAGGGAATAAGGTCGATAATTCCTCGGCAACAAAACCAAAATGCCATTTTGTTTCTTTTTCAGCATCGGAAAGTTCTTCGCCTCTTTTTCTTCCTATAAAGGGTTTATCCCTCCATTGATATTTAACTACGTTTATCTTGGAGAATTTATCCATAAAAGAATTATCCAGCATTAGCGGGGTAATGTTTTTCTTTAAGATTCTTGAACTTCGGTTAGTTACATTATTGGCCGAGATATTTCCGTAGAACCAAACAGTTGCTGGAGAACTTGTCTGTAGTTGATAAAATGATTGGTAGCCCCATCCACCAGTAGTCATATTTTGAGTCATGGTACCGTCAAAATTACCACCTACCGAGGAAGTTGCTCTAAAATCGCCAATGATTCCCCTGTTATTGGACCAATAGAGATAGGCTGGCGTACCATCATTGGTATTAGTAGATGCATACAATCCGGTTAATGCTTGGACTGTAGTTCCTGCTTGAAAAGATCCTGAAACCGTCGCATTTCCCGAAACACCTAATGCATTTCCGGAATTCATATTAATACCTAAATTTCCCCAAACCTGTGTTCTTCTTCCATTCCCCCCAACAGTTTGAACCCCTACAATATTTAATCCTTCACTAAATATTCCTGCCCCGATTTTTCCATCGTTTACATCTGTGGCATTAGCATGAGGGAATTTTAAAAAGTCACCTTGATCTATTTGGGTATTTTTATGGATGGAAAGCAAACTGTTTGCCCCGTCTAGATCCATCCATGTATTTTCAACGTTATTTCTTCTTTCAACTATCCTCATTCCATCAAAGGTATTAAGGGCATCATAGTAAATCTTAAACCCATAAGCATCTCCTTGGGACAGAAAGAGTGTTCCAGCTTGCTGACCATCAGTATTTCCATCTGCTCTTAAGACTGGAATAGCAGCTCCGGAAGCTGTAATATTTGAAGTTACCGTTAAATCTTTTGCAGTTGTAACAGCAGAAGGAGTAATCCGCATAATATTGGTAAAAGTTGGCAATGAACCTGCTGCCACTAGATCAGAAAAATTAAAATCAAAATAAGTTGCTCCTTTATGCATCCAAAAACCATTGACAGTATTTCCAGATGAACCCTTCCAAGAAGTGTCCCAGAATGTATCAAAATTTAAATAGGTATCACCATTTGCATAAGGAAGGACTTGAAACTTAGGATAATTATCAGTTGAATTATAGAAATTTAAAAATGGGCCATTAGCACTTGATGTAGTTCCCCTAATACTTAATTTATTGGTTCCTATTTGGTTACCAGTAGTAGCAGTGACCCCCACATTGGCATTTCCAACAACATCTAAAGAATAATTAGGGGTAGAATTTAAAATTCCAATTCTATTATTTGCTGTATCAGCATAAAGAACAGTTTGGTCTTTAAGGTTATTTCCTCCGGTACCGCTCCAAAGTGGGAAAGTGTTTGCAGTATTTGTGGCAGGGCCAGCTAGGGTTCCAACATTTGCCCAAGATAGTGTTCCCGCACCATCACTTGTGAGTACTTGCCCGTTTGTTCCTCTGGTACCAGGCAATGTAAAGCTATTATTCCTTGAATTAAATTGATTTGGAGTTGGTCTTGAAGTATTCGCAACTGTTCCCTGATATTCATAAAGTGAAGTAGCGGCATTATAAATAAAAATAGCGGTATTTGTCTTTGTTACCGTTAAATCATTCGCTAGATTTGTCCTTGTAGTTTTAACCACAAAATTTAAATCCGCATCGGTAGCAAAATACCATGGTTGACCGTTGGGAATAGTGCCATCTGCTGCCGGGACGTACTGGGTATTGCAGAAATTCGCATTAGAAGAATAAATCCCATTGGTGGTATTGGCTGCAATGGTCGGTGGGTTGTTACATTCGCCTAAGGCATTATTATTGGCGTTCATTAATGAAGGTGGATAAAATCTCAAAACTTCCCTTGCTTGGACATATGATGAAGCACCTACAGGAGTACCACCTATTGAAACATTTCCATTGGTATGGAAATGGGCAACATTGGTTTGAGTGTTTCCATTGTTATAAACCAAATCCAAACTATTAGGGTTAGTTTGAGAATTGGTTCTTCCTATGAACTGCCAACTTAAATTATTGGCACTGATTATTGAGCCGCCATCAGGTACAAAAGTTAAAAAACTTAAAGTTGGCGCACTTGTTCCTGAACCAAAATTAGCGATGGTTATACCTTGATTTCCTCCAGTATCATTTAATACATAAAGTTCATCAACTGGTGCAACAGTTGCAGGAGAAGAATGTACACCTATACGATTATTTGTCGGATCAACATAAAAGGTTCCAGAGTCGACAGTTAAGGTGGATGCCATTGTAATAGCATTTATACCTGTTAGATTATTGGTGGCATCTATAGTGACACCGGAGGCAACCAAGGTTTTGTTTGCTCCTCCGGATTTCCAAATTAAATTAGCAGAAGCTGCATTGGAAGCTGCTGTCGACAAATTGGAGATTGCAACCCCTGAATCGGATAAGGCTTTATTTGCAGCCGCAGTTTGAATCAAATTACCTGCAACACCATTTGTCGCCATTGTTGGAATATTTGAAATAGTTATTCCCGAATCCGCCATTAATGTTCCGGAGGTATTGTTCCAAGTGGCAATATCGCCCACTGTAGTTGTGGCCGGACCAGTTACACCCGAATCGCTCTGACAGGTAAAGTTGGTTGCATCGGATTTTAGTACCTGTCCCACAGCGCACACAGTTCCGGGAAATGTATAAGGTGCAGCTGTTAATCCTTTTGCTGCATTTGCTGATAAAATAGGTTTATTGATCATTCCAGAAGCGGTTGCCATCGTGGGAACATTTGCAGTCAAAATTCCTGAATCCTGAATAATTTTTCCAGTTGTGCCATTAAAGGAAGCTAAATTTGTACTGGTTGCACTTGCAGGTCCATCAACATCCCCATCACCATTTGTGGTCCATGACAAAGATCCAGCTCCATCAGTTGTTAAAACTTGCCCGTTGCTTCCCCTCCCCAAAGGAAATTTATATGAATTGTTCAATTGATTAAAGGTCAAATCCGCCGGTAATTGGTTGTTGGGGAAAGTTCCTTGATAACTATACCTATTATTTGTGCCATCATAGACAAAAATTGCGGTATTTCCAGTGGTAACAGTTAAGTCATTGGCCATATCAGTTCTGGTCTTGTTAATAACCAAATTTAGTGCAGCATCTGTAACGAAATAAAAGGGTGTACCATTTGCTATGTAGCCAGGGTTAGGCAAAAAACTTGGAGTGTTAAAATTTCCATTGGAAAAATATATCCCGTTTGAATTAGCATTAAGTACGGGAGGATTGGTTCCACCAGCAGCAGCAGAATTAGTTAAGGTTTTTTGAAAAAATACAGGCATTAAGAAAGCAGTATTATAAGCAATACCCCCGTTTCCAATCCAGGAAAGTGCTCCAGCTCCATCAGTTGAAAGTAGTTGTCCTGCATTTCCTCTCCCCGTTGGAAAGATGGATGAGTTGGCCCCATTATTATTTATGGTCAAACTTCCAGTGATATTGGTATTTCCTGTTACATCCAGGGCCTGTGCCGGATTGGTTTTTCCAATCCCTACTCGGTTGTTAGTCGCATCCACAAAGAAGGTATTGGTATCCACCGTTAAAGTACCAGACATGGTTAATGCCGCTACACCGGCCATGTTGTTTGAATCATCAATCGTTACTAAAGAATTTTGAATTAGCTTTCCCGTTGTCCCATCAAATCTTGCAATAGCATTATCAGTTGATGTTCCCGGTCCTCCCACATCCCCGCTTATTGATTGCCAAGCACCGTTCACTCTTCCATCAAAAGTGTTGGTGGTGGAATTATAAAGGAGAAGACCGTTTGAGGGTGTAACAATCGCATCCCTTTGGGCCGTGGTCATTCTTGGTGGTAAAAGGCCCATCGTCGTGCTGGTGATATCTAGTTTTGCAGAAGCATTTGGTGTTGCGGTTCCAATTCCTACTCGATCATTGGCCGAATCCACAAACAAGCTATTTGTATCCACCGTCATATTTCCAGAGCTCGTAAAGTTGGCAACTCCCGCCATATTGTTGGTGCCATCGATCGTTACTCCCGTGCTTTTTTGGCTCTTATCTGCTCCTCCGGATACTATCACTTGATTTATTGCCCCCGCATTTGCGGCCATAGTGGCGATATCTGCAACCAATACATTTGATTCTGTCGCGGTCTTATTTCCAAGTGTTGATCTTAATACAAAATTTCCTGTTCCTACTGTGGCCATCGTAACCACATTTGCGGACGCTATCCCTGTATCTTGAATTACTTTTCCGGATGTCCCATTAAATGAAGATAAATTTCCATCAACCGATGCATTGGGACCAGTTACATCTCCATTATCCACCTGGCAGGTCATGTTCACACCATCGGATTTAAAAACCTGACCCGTGGTACATATGGTTCCAGGCACTGTGTAAGCGGTCGCCTTCAAAGTTTTTCCGGCGGCATTTGATAATATCAGATTGTTTGCAGCTCCAGCTCCTGTCGCTATCGTCGGAATATTCGTTATTGCAACTCCTGAATCATTTAAAATTTTTCCGCTAGTTCCGGCATAAGTGGGGACATTCCCTGCTGTAGATGCTGCTGGCCCCGTCACGTCTCCATTATTATTGGTTACAAAAGATAAAACTCCCAATCCGTTGGTTTGCAATAACTGGCCATTAAGTCCATCTGCTGCTGGTAGGGTAAATGTTGTTGTCGATGTTGAAGCAACTCCTGGTGCTCCTTTGATCGCAACGTAGCCAGTGTTGTTGGAGCCGAGAAATCTGATCTCGCCAGTAGCTCCTGCATTAGATTTAATTCTAATTGCTTGTTGGGCGGTTGATTCAAAAGTTCCGGCCGTAATAAGTGAAGGATTGGTGCAATCAAGCAACTGCCCGTTGGATACCAATACCTCTCCCGATGCACAGTTCTCCAATGTTTGGGTGTTCCAGGAAACTCCTCCACCCACAATATAATTTCCCAAAAGTGGGGATAATCCCGCAAGAGAAGTTAAATCAGCATCCGCAGGTTGGGCCCCAATTCTTCCAAGAAGAGAAGTTCCCCCATCCACTTCAAAAGTGCTCGAGGCATTTGAAATAATAACTTGATTGGTTCCCGGCGCGAGGGATGCCAGATTTGAAAGAGTGGGATCATAGCTTTGAGCTCCCCCGGTTACATCAAGCAAAACGCCCACCGTTGGAACACCAGTGGATGGTGTAACAGAAATCGCAGGCCCGGCATTAATTGAGGTTACAATATTTACAAGTTGGGATCCGTCAACAGGAGGAAGCTTTCCCGGAGTCCCTGGATTTAAAACCACCAAGTCACCACTAGCGGTTCCAGTATTTGCGGAGATATTCACTGTCCCAGTACCAGGACTTGCAACAACCAAAGGAGGATTTGCGGTAATGGTAGTAATAGCGGAATTAATGCTTGCCGGACAGTTCATCCCATCTTGGGTACATACGGGAGAATTTAAAGAAGTTACGTTCATCCCTTTAGGCATATTTACCGAACCATCGGGATTAATAATGATGGCATCTTGATTTGAATCAACCGCTCTGATCCTTAAGGATCCATCGTTATAAACAGAATAAGTGTTAGAAGAAACTTGATCATCGAAAAAAATGGAGGCAGTATTGGTCAATTTTATTTGATTTTGATCGTTGAAAAAGGGAATTTTTGTCTTGAGAGGATCACCAGAGGTGGCCACATCCACAGCTACTGTTCCCGTCGAGGTGATAGTAGTTCCTTCGTTTACAATTCCGGGGCCAAGATAAATTCCCGTTACATCGGTTCTGGAATCTGGACCTAAATCCAAGGGAGTTTGATTTTTGGAAATCTCATTACCTAATAAAAATGAAGAAGGTTTTTTTATCCCTCCTTCATTTAAATAATTGGACGAGTTTTTCTCCCTTGTGAAAATAACTTCATGATTGGTATCTCCAGCTGGCCCAGACAAGGTAACTTCTAGTATCTGATTTACTGGAAGATTTATCTCATCGGTAGTAGAGGCGACAATTTTTTGTGGATCGGATGAAGTCACCTGATAATTTTTGGTCCAGGTATTTTCCTTATCAGATATATATACAGTGGAAACTTCAGCTAAATTTTTTCCCTCTATTTCAAGGCGGTTTGAATTCTCCTTTATAATAATTAGAGGGGATATCTCCAAAAAGGGGGTACCAAATATTTGGTAGGAGAAAAATATCAAAATAACTTTTAAAAGATTCATTTATTCACTCTATTTTCTCAAATTTTAAGGCACTAAAAATATTTGGTATTATTTACCCAATTTTCCCCGTTGGGGAATAATTTTCCCTTGGACTCTTTGAGATTTTCTTTCCGTGGAAATCCGACGAAAAGTAAAATAGTCAAAAATATGAAAATTATCTTTTACTTTTTTTTGATTTTTAATCTTGAAAATGCTGTGGCAGCATCGGCGCAAATTTTCAAATTTTTTAAAGGCGGAAATGAGGCCTCAGTAATAATTTTAGGTGGTGGAAAATCAATACCTGGGGATTTTTATATTGCAAAATTTAATAGTGGAAATAAATGTTACCTGGAAATATTAAAGATTGTACAAAACCAGGCCTTGGTAGATATTAGGCTTTGCTCGCAAAAACAATTTTTACAGCAAAATCAAAAATTAGGAAATTCAAATGGATTGGATGATGATGTGGACGTGGTTCCAACTGATTCACTTCCCAATATAACCCTATGGGATAAGGATGATTTCTGGGAAGAAAAAATTGAAAGAACCTTTAAATTTAGCGGATTGGCAATATCCCTCGGATATTCCCTAGCGAATACAATAGATTTTTCCGGAACCATTCCCAGTCCATCCACAAACTCCAAAACTACCCTTACCGGTAATTTCTATTCAAATGGCGCTCCCTCAATAAGTGCCGAATATCTATATTCAAAAACATGGAATTTTGGTTGGAACTTGCAGGGAAATTTTCAATTTGGAAGAAATTTTGACTCTGCAGATATTTATGCTGTCGGGCCAGATTTTCATGGTTCCATTCCCAACACACGCATGTTTTTGGCAGTAATCGGAATTAATTTAAATTTCACCTTCCCAGGGGATATAATCCCTTATCTTGGAATTAATACTTCATTACCAGTGGTATCTGGGGGTGATATATCTCTTTCCTCCCAATTTGGCCTCCAGGCCGGAATTTCTAAGATTGTAAAAGAAAGATGGGTTTTGGATCTACAATACCAATGGGTAAATTTTAGAGGGGGAGCAGAAATTCCAAATAATGTAGTTCAATTTACTTCTGCCAAATTTTTAGGGTTCCTTTTGGAAGTAAAATATCTCTTCAATTAAATTTGTCGGAAATTTCTAAATTTTTATTTCTTCTGGTATAATTTTTCTATGAAATTTTTTCTTTTATTTTTTTCCTTTTTAACTTTTGCTGATGATTTTGAAAAAGATTTGGAAGCATTAAAGGCCAAATATAAACCAAGTTATAAAAAGGAGGAAAATCAAAAATGGGAAGAGCTGGCCAAAAGTGAAAGTTTTTGGGAAAAATATCAAAAAACATTTCGGAAAACTGAGTTAACCATTTTTTTTGATTATTATTTTTTTCAGGGTACCATCCCACCGGATGGAAAAATAAATGGCCAATTATCCTCTGCCGGGCCGTACTTAGAAACCAATATTAAATTATGGAAATGGATGGACCTTTGGTTTTATGGAAATTATGGGGTAACCTCAGATGCTTCTTTCCAGGAAACAACAAACGAATATAAAGTTCCAAATAATTATTTGATCGGTTTGGGTGGTTATTTTAATAATCAAGAACCAACGGTATCACCCTTCTTTTCCTTTGAATATCAGGGACAGTCTTTTGTGGGAGTAAACCAGAATGTAGATTTTTCCACCATAAATGCTCTGACTCAATTACAAGGTGGTCAGGTGACCTCTTTTAATATGAACGTAGGACTCGATATTCCAGTCAACATTTTAAATAGGACGGCCACCTTAAGGGCCTTTCTAAATTCGGCCATTTCAGGACAATTCCAATTAATGGATGGAAGTTATTCAGAAAACGTATCCTATTTTCAAGGTGGTTTTAAACTGAAATATCCAATAATGAGTCATTTTTTATTAGACCTGGCGGCCACTGGTGGAAATTATAAAGGACAAGAATCCCAATCCTTTCTTCTTTTACTTATTGATCTTGGTTATCGTTTTTAATTGACGAAAACCCCAATTTATTTGATTCTTCCGGGAAATGAAAAAGATAAATTTATATATATCGGTTGACTGGGAAGGGCGTGACTTAGATGGCAAAAACTTAACCGCTTTTAAAGAATTTCGCCAAGATTTTCCAAATACCCCGATTTTGCAGTTTTTAAACGCTGCTTATTTTACAAAACCCAATGCTGATATAAATGAAATAAAGAAAAAAATTGAATCAGTACTCCTCCCAATAGATGAAATAGGTTTGCATATTCATGGTTGGAAATCTCAATTCGAGGCCTGTGGAATCAAATTTAGAAATTCTCCAAGTTTTAATTCGGGAGGAGAAATATTTGCTGGCGAAAATGATTTAGATATAGGTCACGACATTCCCATAAGTGAATACACGACTGATGAACTTGTAAAAGTTATTAAACACAGTAAAGATCTCTTTAAAAAACTTGGATGGGGAGTTCCCAAAAATTTCCGTTGCGGGGGATGGATTTCAAAACCACAGGTATTAGCTGCCTTAGAAAAGGAAGGATTTATAGGTGATTACTCAGCCGTTCCCTGCAAATTTTTGGATGGAAAAAGAAAATCAAACTTCCTTCACGATTGGTTATACCCCTTATGGAAAGATATCACCCCTGAGACTCAACCTTATAAAATTGGCAACATATTAGAATGGCCAAATAATGGATGCCTGGCCGATTATGTGACCGGCAAAGAAATGCTTCAAATTTTTATCCAAAATTGGGCAGCATTCCAAAAAAGCGAAAAAGAAAACTGGTATCTATCAATCGGATTTCATCAGGAAACTGCGGACAAATTTATTAAAAATTTAATAGAAGCCTTAATCTTAATAAAAAAGTATAGTAAAGAACATAACATCCCACTAAATTTCTCTCAATTACCCCTTTTAGAACATTTTTAAAATAGTTATAATTAACAGTTCAAACCAGCAATTTAAGGATTTTTAATTATGAATCGAATTATTTTACTTTTTTCCATTCTTTTATCTTTTGAAGTTCTAGCAAGAACAAAAATTTTACCTTGCTCAAACGAATCCACGGAAGCGCTGGCCGGATTTCATACTAAAACAACCTTTTCCTTAGATAAATCTTTTAAAGGAATCGTTTTAAACCGAAGGAAACCCATCCCAAAAGTTCACATTACTGCACGAATAAGAAAGGAAACTATAGAAACAAAAATACAATTTGGCCTTGATTCAAAAGAATTTTCCCAACCTATCGATAAAAATGCTTCAGGCTATATTTGGGAAGTTAAATACGACAACTTTAAACTCTTTAGTAAAGTCTACTCAAAGGAAAATGGACCCAAGGCGGAATGGGACCTTACCTATTTATTCAGTAAAAATCCTAATATCTGTGGAGTTTCCATTGAAGATAATATAGACCAGGATTCCTTCAAACTTTCAGACGTTATTCAGGGTAAAATTGGAGACACTTTAACTAGAGGTGTATTTTTTTCTCCTACCCCTTTTATTGCTAAAGATTGGATTCAACCATCCCTTGAATCATTTAAGCAAAATTTACCAAATCCAATTTGGGAGGGAGAACAGGGCCTACTTGATATGTATTGGTTCACATGGAAGTTGGCATTGGGACACTTCCGCACCCCAACCGATCATCCTGGAACTGTAGCGCCCTACTTAGATGAAAACTTTTCTGATAATTTTTTCCAATGGGATACAGCATTTATGCTACAGTTTGGGAAATATTTAATTCCCAGATACAACCCAATTACTTCTTTTGATAATTTTTACAACCTTCAACACCACACCGGAAAAATTTGGAAAGAATACTCTGAAATAAATGGTGATGAACTTTGGGATTTAATAAAAGGTGACCGAGAAATAAATCCACCTCTATTTGCTTGGGCAGAATGGGAAACTTTTAAAATTTCTGGTGATAAAGCGAGGTTAGGAAGAATCTTTAAAGCAAATGAGGAATACCTAAGTTGGCTTGAGGCCGGTCGTAAAGCATCTGGTACATCTCATAGACTTTATTGGAACTCCCCACTTGGATGTGGAATGGATAATATTCCTGTACCATTTTCCCACCAACATGGATGGGTGGATATGTCCGCCCAAATGGTGTTGGCCTATAATAGTATGGCGAAAATAGCTTCCGTTTTGGGTCTTTCAGATAAAGAATCACAATATAGGGAAATGGCCAATGAAATAGGAAAACGGATCAATGATTATATGTGGGATGATAAGCAAGGTATCTATTTTGACATTGATTCTTTTGGAAGAAAAATAGGAGTAAAGCATATTGGGCTTTTCTGGCCAATTATAGCAGGAATCACTTCTCCAGAGCAGGAAAGAAGACTTTTGGAACACCTAAAAAATCCTAATGAATTTAACACGGATATCCCTTTTGCTACTCTTTCTAAAGATAGTCCAAAATTTAGAAGCACTGGCCATTATTGGAGAGGTGGGGTTTGGGCACCTACAAACTATATGGTAATAAAAGGATTAGAAGATAAAGGGTACGAAAAGGAAGCAAACGAATTTTCCAACAAATACTTAATGGCCATGCTAGAGGTTTTCCGCTACACCAATACTGTCTGGGAATTATATGCTCCTTTAAAAAATCCCATAAAACTTGCTAGAGATTTTTCAGCGATTGATGAGTCTAAATTTGGACCAATGGTTTTTACTCCGGGAAAAACAGTTGCAGGATTTGGAAATGCTCGGGCCGATTTTGTTGGTTGGACTGGAGTAGGACCAATCAATTTATTTCTTGAAAATTTGATTGGGATCAAAAGAAATGTGATGCTAAATAAAATCGATTGGACTCTTGGACCTCTACACCGCCATGGAATTGAAAATCTACCTTTTGGCGAGGGATTTATTTCATTGGTCTGCGATAAAAGGGAAAAAGAGGAAGAATTCAATATATCAGTGGATACCACCAAAATGGACAAGGCGGTCATCCTTAATTTGGAATTGGGTGGAAAGATCAAAATGATTACCCTGCCGCCTGGTCGAAAATTTAACCTAAGGTCTTAACCAGATCTAGTTTATTCTCCATTTGTGGAAACAAAAAATGCTTTCTAAAAAAGAATTCGGAAATTAGGAATCATTTTATAAGTCCAAGGACTTTTAAACCTTCTTCCCAATGATAGCAATCTACATGCTCAATCCTTTTTTATTTTTATCGAGTGATAAACAAATGGATTCGGATTTAGGCACATCTTTGCTTAAACTAAAAGATCTATATAGAGGCAATCGGGGTAGAAGTATTGCTCCTTTTAAAGAGTGAATTTCCCAGTTCCTCGATCTCTAAATAGGAAAAAACTATGGTTTTTTCAATAAGTTCCTTTTTTTATTGAAAAAACACATTTTACATCTCCGATTGGAAAATCAAATTAACTTTTTTTTTCATCTGAAAAAACATATGGCCCCGTAAAGGCGATCGCGGGAATAGCGAAAATAACTGTTAGAAGAGCAAAAGGAGGGAGGTTAAAAATAATTTGGGAAATTAATATGGGAAGAGGACCTAGAATTATTAAAATTAAAAATAAAAACCAGGTCCACAAAACCTTTTGTCTTAAACCAAAAAAAGTCAAAACGGTAATAGCAATACCCATTGATAATCCATGTGAAGGAACTAGGTAAAGTGCAGCCCCCACAAAATCAGAATTGGTCATATCGGATGAAAAAATATTACCGCGAGCACCTCTTATATATCTTACGAAATAAATAATGTTGTTTAAAATAATCATCGCCCCTGTTAAATAGCTAAGAATAATTCCCAAATTATAAATTCTCTTTTTCATTTCCCTTGTTTCCTTTTTGATTTTATCTAATTTTAACATAAGGCCTGGTAAAAAAACAAACCTCCTAAATTTTTCGATCATTTTTGGTAACTTGACCTAGATTATTTTAAAGATTAAAATTTTATTTAGAAATAATATTCAAAGGAATTATTTATAAAATCACGAGGATTTTCCTTAATTGAAATGATGGTTGTTTTAGGCCTTATGGGAATGGCCGCAATGGGGATACTACAAATTAACTCTAATTCCATCAAGGGGACCAAAACATCAGAAATCGGAATGGAAGTGAACGCGGTTGTAAACTCCATCACTCAAAATCTGCTAAATCAAAATTCTTGCACCAATACCTTCAGTGGGATTGGGGCCATAAATGATGGACTTACTATATCCGACATTAAAAACCGGACCGGACAAATATTATTCAATAAAGTTAATAAATATGGAAATAACCGCTTAAAAATTAATGAAATGACAATAAACGGAGTTACCATAAAACCTCCGGATCCTGGAGTTACCAATTCCTATGGTGAATTTAAACTTCAGATAAAGCTGGAAAAAATAGGAAAGGGCTATCATGGCCAACCATTTGTAACAAAAACCGTCCCTCTCCAAGGAGAATTTTCCCCCTCCAAAAATCTTGTTAAATGCTACAGCTCAACAGAAGATGCCGTTTACACAGCAAAAAAACAATCATGTGAGGATATCGGAGGCTCATGGAGCATTTCTGCCGACCGTTGTGACTTAAGCACGTCAAAAGGAAGGTCCATCGCTGCTTCCACCCAGGATTTAGATGATCAAATCCAAGATTTAAAAGATAATTATCTAGTTAACAATTATGTAAAAAAGGCCGGTGACACTATGACCGGAGACCTGACTCTTTCAGATAAAGATTTAAAAGCCAAAGATGTAAGCGCCACTAATAAAGTAATTGCAACCACCTCTTTATGCGTCGGTACCAAATGCAGGGATTTTAGTACCAAATCCTGCAACAAGGATTCTGTCACCATCGGGATTAATGAAGATGGCTCGCCCATTTGTCTCGCCCTAACCTGTGGAGAGGGTAAGTACTTGGAAAAAATAGATTCAACAGGAAATCCTGTCTGCAAACTAATTCCTACTGGAACCTGCCTTGCTAATACTTATGTAAGCAAAGTCAATACGGATGGCTCAGTAGAATGCTCCCCTCTTCCAACACCGGCAAATCAAGATTGTCCTGTTGGGGAATATGTAAAAGGAATGGGAACTGATGGATTAATCAAGTGTGCTAAATTACCAACTTCTAATATAGCTTGTGGTTCGAATTCTTATGTTGAGAAGTATGATGTAAATGGGGTTCCCAAATGCAAATATACCGGCACGCTTAAGATGAGAAGGAAATGTGGAGACGCCCCGACAATAACAACTTATAAAAACGAATCCAGCGGGGGTCAATACATTGACTGTCCTTCCGGAAAATTTTTAAAACAACTCACCTTTTGGGCAAATGATGCTATTGATTATGTTAAATCATACGTGTGTTGTTCTTTAGAGTTATATTACGATCCTCCACATCCAGAGTTCGCGGATCCCACTCTCAGTATCTCATTTGCTGAAGAGAAGAATGTTAATAATTATAATAGGTATTCCGATAACACAAATCAGTCGAATGCATGTGGAGATAACCAGGTCATGGCTGGTATATCTTTTGGATTTGAAAATTATCTTGAATATGTCCATAACGCTCAATGCTACACAATTTCTCTTTCCAACTATCCGGAAGGAGAAACCAAAAAACCACATATTGAATCTTGTACTTGGCCAGTTACAACTTACAGTAACTCGCTTCAGGATAATATGGAGCAAACAACCAATTGCACCGATGAAAACAAATACTTAATGGGTATAAATATTCATTTCGGCGGTGGGGGTGAATACATAGTTCAAAGCAAGTGCTGCCAAATAAACCTTTGGTAGGCTGGAAATCATCTAATTTTTTTAATCAATTTTCCTCCAAACCTTCCAGGAATTTTTTAAAAGCAGGAAAATAAATATTTTTAATTCTTTTTATCAGTTGGTCGGCCAGGTCTTGGTTATAAGTATGAACCGCCAAATTTCTGTCCTCTAATAATTTAAACCAAAGTTCATCATCAGGTATAAGGCCCCATTCAAAGGCCAATGCTAAAGAATCTCTGGGACCATTTACTTTTCTACCTTGGAAATCTGCCTTTTTTTGAACTGTTTTCCAAAAAAGTTCAAATGTCATCTCAAAATTTTTTATTGTTCCGGTTTTCTCCAGGTCGGAAAAATCATTTTTCCTTAAATTTTCTTCCAAAACCTTCATGATTTTTTTCAGATTTTTTAAACTCTTTTGAAATTTTTCTTCACTTATTTGATTCATATAAAATTATTCCTTCTTTTTTAATGGCCTTACGCATTTCAGGGGAGGTTTTATCCAATCTTAAAATATCCATTTTTCGTAGAGTAAATTTTTTTTCAGATATTCTATGAAGAAAGATAAGCCAGTCACTTTCGCTTAGGTTATTCTCAATTTCAATTGCCAAATCAATATCCGACCTATTTACTGCATCGCCTCTAGCAAAGGAACCAAAAAGAATTATTTTTCCTGGCTTGAGTTCCGCGACGATAAAATCAATTAATTTATCCAATAAATTAGATATGTCTTCTTTGGATAGATATTCCATTCGTTAATTATATCTTTTTAATAGTGCTAAATCCACCCGAGATAATTGAAGTCCACTAAGGTTATTAATATAAGACTCCATCCTACCAACACAAACTATACCGGTTATTTGGTGGATATCAAGACATAACAAACAGACCAAGTTAAAAGGCAAATGTCGTTTGAGTAAAGATAGGGCCTGAACTAAAAAACTTCCTTCCGGGGAGAGTTTTGTTTCCGGACTCTCTGAAGAAAGAAAAAGAAATGGTTAAAAGAATATTTTAGTGGATAAAATTTACCAGGCGATTATCTTTAATTTGGAATTGGGTGGAAAATTTAAATTAACGTCCTAATTTAAAATTCCCACCGGTGTATATCCTCTAATTAAAAAATATTTAGTATATAAACAAATTTCCTTCACCTGACCTCCTGGGTTTATAATTATATCTGAGATATTTCAAATTTTCTGGGAGGAGTTATGAGAAAATATCTAGTTGCCTTAATGACAGGAGTTGTTCTTTTAGGTGGCCCACCCGCTGTTTTTGGAGAAGAAAGAGTTCCAGCAAGTATCCAAGAAAAAAGAATGCAGGAGGATTACAATCAAAGAAAAGCGGAAAGAAAGGCCTATCGGAAAGAATACAAAAAAGAACAGAAGGAAATAAAGGCGAAACATGAGGCTCACTTGAAGAAAAAGGAAGCGAAGAAAAAAGAAAATTCCAAGTGAAGTTAATTAGCATTTAAAAGGGGTGGATTTATTCCACCCGGGGGAAGTTTAATCTTAAAACTTAGAATTTTAATCCTTTTCAGTTGAAAAAAAATGTAATCCGGTAAAAGAAACTCCGGCAAAACCCAAAGTAACGGTAAAAATTGAGAAAGGAAATAGATTAAAAATCAGTTGAGACACTAAAGAGGGAAGTGGCCCCATAATCATTAAGATTAAATATAAATACCAAGTCCAAACAAGCCTTTTTTTTAAACCAAAAAAAGTTATACAAAGCAATGTTACCCCAAGGAAAGTTCCAAGAGAGGGTGCCACGAACATAGCAGCGCTAAAGACGTCTGAGTTGCCAATTCCTGCAGAAGCTATATCGGCCAAGCCAGCTCTTACATATTTTATAAAATAAATTATGTTGTTTAAAATAATTAAAGCTCCAGTTAGGTAGCTAAGAATAATCCCCACATCAAAAATTTTAAGTTTCATAGATTTTTTTTTTCCATTTCTATTTAAAATAACTTTAACATAAAATTTTATTAAAAACCAAATTCTCTAAAACCTGACAAATTTATTTTATTTGACCAGCAAAAATTTTTTAGTTTATAATTTTAAGGAAACAATAAATATATCAAGGATATTATTATTAATTCCAAAGGATTCTCCCTAATTGAAATGATGGTGGTTTTGGGCCTTGTCGGGGTAGCTGCCATGGGAGTATTGCAAATTACCTCCAACATGACGAAGGCTTCAAAGACCTCAGAAATAGGAATGGAGGTGAATGCCACGGTAAACTCCATTACCCAAAATCTTTTAAACTCTGATGCCTGTAAAAATACCTTTCAAGGAATTGGAGCTATTCGTGACAATTTAACAATCCCGGAAATCAAAAACCGAACTGGGCAGACCCTTTTCGACAAAGTAAAAAAATTGGGAAATAACCGTTTAAAAATAGATGAATTAACAATAAACGGAGTGACGATTAAACCAGCTGCCCCAGGAGTTACCAATTCCTATGGGGAATTTAAACTGCAAATTAAATTAGAAAAATTGGGTAAAGGCTACCATGGCCAACAATTTGTGACCAAATCACTTCCCCTTCAAGGAGAATTTGACCCATCCAAAAATCTGGTAAAATGCTATAGCTCCACTGAGGATGCAGTTTACACCGCCAAAAAACAATCCTGCGAGGATGTCGGTGGGACCTGGGATATTCCCTCAGATAGCTGCAATTTGAGCTCATCAAGGGGCAGGACTATCGCCGCCTCGACCGAGGATCTTGGTACTCAAATGGATGATCTAAAAAATAATTATTTGAAAGACAATTATGTAAATAAGGCCGGTGATACCATGACCGGCGACCTAACAATATCTGGGAAGAATTTATCTGCTAAAATTGTAGAGGCCACAGATACAGTTAAAGCTTCAACCCAAGTTTGCATTGGAACTAATTGCCGTAATTTTGAGAAAAAAGAATGCAATAAGGGGGATGTCACCTTAGGTATAAATCCTGATGGAAGCCCAATTTGCGTAAGCATGCTTTGTGCTGATGGTTATTATTTTGAAAAATTAGATTCCTCAACCGGTAACCCAGTATGCAAACCTATTCCTACTGGAACTTGCCCTGCCAACACCTATGTAAGCGAAGTTAAAACAGACGGTACCGTTACCTGCAGTCCCCTTCCAACCCCTGCAAACAGGGAGTGTCCTACTGGAAAATATATCACCAAAATTGCCTCGGATGGATCCATTACTTGCGATAATCCAAATGTAAATTCAATCTGTATGTCCCCTCACTATGTCTCAGGATTTGATTCAAATGGTAAAATGAAATGCACATCTCCGGCACAATTAAAACTTAAATTTGAGTGTAAACCGCTTGCGGCAGGTACTCTAAATAGTTTGGACGGAGCCCATCACCTCATTCAATGTGATTCGGGCTATTTTCTTCGAACCGTAACTTTCGGGACTGCATCGGATCACATGGATAATATTGCGAACTATACATGTTGTAAGGCAGAACTATATTATGATCCTGCCGACTCCAGCCTAACCGCCCCTTCGATGAATTTTTCTTATGCGGGCACCTGGGAGAATAGACATTTAAATTCAAATAGCGATAATCAAACTCATGACACCAAATGCCAAGATGTAGGTGGACAATTTTTGGTTGGTCTTCAATATTGGGCAAATACAAAATTGGATGAGCTTGAAAGCTATCTTTGCGGGAATTATACTGCATCAGGAGTGAAATTAAAAATCACTAAACGAACAGTAAATAGTGGATATAATACAAACTCCGATAGCATGGGACAAGTGGCTCAGTGTAACAGTGATGAATTTTTAGAAAGAATCCCCATTTATGCCACTGGGGGTTTGGATTATCTCCAAGATTATACCTGTGCCAAGCTAGAGCTCGAGTGATATTGCCTTTTTGAATTTATTTAAAACTTAATTTCTGAGTAACCTCGTATTTTTTTCTAACATATAAACAAATTTTCTTGGCCCTACTCCAATTGATTTGCTTGCCCTTCCCAGTTCGGGGGTAGGCTCAACTATTTTTCAATCTTTACAAACAAACCTAAATCAATTTCGCTTTTTCCCTTAGGTCCTTTTTAATAAAATCCAACCTAATATGATTCATGCAACTAAGGCGATTAAAATCCCATTGAAGGCCGCTTTGTACTTTTCATTAACCATTTCCAGAATTGTTGGTTTTTATTTTTTATTTTACCCCTTTTCTTCGTCCCTTAAATCCAACCTATTCCAATAAAAGTAATCAGGGCCAATAAGATTATGAACCACTGAATACCTACAAATCTCGCCTGTGATTTTGTTGATTTCATATCATAGACATAAAAACAAACAAGGTTAAAAGGCATATACCCGATTATAAAGATAAGCCAAGGGTTTCTAATGTTCCACCAGGAATATTCCCAGGTGAGATAACCCATATGGTTTAAAATCATCTCAACCACAACACAAAAAATGGAATTTAAAATGGCACAAAATAGACGGTTGTTAATACCAAGGATCTTTAAATTTTTATCTTTGGGCAAAAGTTTAGTGTAACCGATTCCCGATACAGCAAACATAAACATTATTTCAACATTTAGGCCGATTAAAAATAAATAAGAGGTTTTTGAAGGGGCACCCCAGACTGGAGCATAGTTGGTAAAATGAAAAACCAAAGAATTCCAAATTTCATTGATAAAATCCATCCCCCAAAAGGCCAAACCGGCAAATACCGCTTTCCAATTTTCTTTTTCAATTTCTACAGAGTAAACATAAACTGCGATAGCAAGAAGCGGAATCACATACCACTGAAATAAACTGGTATCCCTTAAAATTGATAATGCGGTCGATGCACTTTGTGTTGGCACGAAATTCCTCCTATTTTTTTCTTGAAAAATAACATTTGGATATTTTTTAGGCAAGAAAAGGAAAAAAAATGGGGACCAAAGGCCCCCAAAATTTTTTATCGTCCATGTGGACCAGGTCCTCCGGGACCACCAGGAAAACCAGGTCCACCGGGACCGCCAGGTCCTCCAGGTCCAGGTCCACCGGGACCGCCAGGTCCTCCAGGTCCAGGGCCACCAGGACCGCCAGGTCCACCAGGTCCTCCGGGGCCATTGCCTGGTCCCATCCACGGGCCAGGTCCGTTACCGGGGCCATTCCACCAAGGTCCGGGTCCTGGGCCAGGGCCTGGATTTGGGTTTTGCCAAGGACCATTTCCTTGCATTAGGACACCAAAACATTGAGGTCTTAAACAATATCCCCAATTATTGCCTGAATAGCGGCACCGGTTATAAGCAAAGTAGGTTGAATAAACATGGTTGGGGTCAAAACCAATTCCATATTGATGGGTAAAAGCATTAACTGAAATACATAGGTAGTAGTAAATGGTTTTTTCATCTAATGGGTTCATAAAGATTCCAGGAACAGAAACTTCAACCCTTGCCAGAGAACTTGGTATCGGGGTTTCTGGAAGAGGACATGCGGGATCATCTAATGGACAATTGGGATCATCCACATTGGAAACTAACTCATCACAAGTAGCCTCATTGGTGCAGTTCTCATTTGCAAATGCAAATTGGGAAAGACCAAAAAGCAAAAGTAAAAATAAAATCCGTTTCATTGTAACTCCTTTTTCGGATTTGGGTAATTTTCCATCTTTCAAAGATAGTGTGTCAAATTCAATAATTTTTAAAAAAATATTTTTATTTCAAATTTTCGATTTGTTAAATCCAACCTTTTTGGTTTAATTAGGAGAAAAGTGAGGAACTTTCGTTGTTAAAATATATTCGTTATTTGTTAGTAGCAATTGTCATCTTTATTTATTCAATTATTGGAACAGTGGTGGTCCTACTTTTTTGGACAAAGAAATCTCTTATAAATGATTGGGTGGCCTATACTTTTGGAAATTCTGCCCAATTTATACTTGGAATCAAAAATATTTTTAAGAACAAAGCCCTACTTTACCAGCAAAGACCATGCATCTATATTTCCAACCATCAATCCAACCTGGACGCTTGGACCATAATCTCAAACCATCCTGGGAACACCATTACTTTGGGAAAAAAAGAAATAGCCTATATCCCCTTTTTTGGTTGGCTATATTTTTTACTTGGCCATATTTTAATCAATCGCCAAAATAAAATGAGCTCAAGGGAAACCATAAACACTTTGGCAAGACAGCTAAAAGAAAAAAATATTTCAATTTGGATATTACCTGAAGGTACAAGATCCAAAGGAAGAGGAATGCTTCCATTTAAAAAAGGACCGTTTCACCTTGCCATAGATTCTGGACTTCCTATAATTCCTGTGGCCATTTCCTCCTACCATAAAAACCTAAATCTAAATAAATGGAAAAGTGGGACCGTTTTATTTAAGGCCCTTCCAATAATTGAAACCAAAAAACTAACCCATGATGATATAGATTCCCTAACCCTAAAATGTCACGATTTAATTAAAAAAGCGGTTGAGGAACTTGATGAGGAAATCAAGCTCTCCGGTGAATAAAATTCTTTTTTCTATTAGGAAATAAAGTCCTGCAGATAAGACATTTTGTCCCATCACACGTCCTTGCACCACAATGTTCTCTTCCATAATAAATAATTTGGAGATGAAGTTTATTCCAAGAATCTTTGGGAAAAATTTTTTTTAAATCCTTTTCAGTTTGAGAAACATTTTTTCCTGAGGTCAATCCCCATCTCTGTGCCAATCTATGGATATGGGTATCAACCGGAAAGGCAGGAAGATTAAATGCTTGTGTCATCACTACGGAAGCAGTCTTATGGCCAACTCCCGGAAGACTCTCAAGGTCCGCAAAATTATCCGGAACAACTCCATTAAATCTTTCCACCAATATTTTTGAAAGTTCAAAAATGGCCTTAGATTTTTTTGGCGCCAATCCGCAAGGCCTTATTATTTTTTCAATTTCTTGGGGAGTTAATTTTTGCATGTCCCAAGGATTATCAGCACGGGAAAAAAGAATTGGAGTAATTTGATTTACCTTTACATCGGTACATTGTGCAGACAATAAAACCGCAACCAATAAGGTATAGTTATCCTTATGGGCAAGTGGAATAGGAGGATTTGGATATAGCTGGTCCAATATTGACTGGATTAGTTTTACTTTTTCAAGTTTTGTTGCCATGGATATTTTTTATAGTTCATTTTTTCCCCTAAGCACATGGAAAAATTAAGAAAAATTCACTGCGGCCGAAAGGTGAGAAAAAGCTGGCAGAAGGCCTAGGGATAACCTCCCATTCCATCACGGAAACAATTCAACATGGAGGTTTAGATGGGCCTTTTTACCATAAAATCCAGATCGGATTCTTCACACCAACCGCCTTTTAATGGCCAAAATCAAAAAAGACAAAATAAGGAAGAAATTCAAGTTCTTCCTGACAAGGGAATTGCCACAGAAGTTAACATTTCCAATACATTGAAAACCAAATTGCGACTAAGCAAATTATCTAGAAAAAAAGCAGAAACGGGATTCAATCTCTTAGAAATGGCCGAGGAGGGAATAAAAAATATTAAATCTGCGATTGAAACCGAAAAAGATTTTGAAAAACTCAGAGAACAGATTGAACTAATATGTAAAAACACCACATTTCAGGGTAAAAAAATATTGGATAGGGATGGCCATCAGGAATTTTTAAAATATTTCTCTACTTTTGAAATTAAAGCACCTGATGAATGCAGATTTGCTCCGAACCTCTCCCCTTTTTGTCTTAAATTAAATGATGGCCTAGCTTTAGATTTTCTTAAAAAACATGAAGACCTTTTTAAAGAAAAGAAAATTTCCATTATAGAGGAACTCAATCAAAATAGACCCCTTGGAAATTTTTCTGAGATACTAGAAAAAGCAAAAATTGATATTTCCAAAAACCAAGAGGTTGGATTGAAATCACAAACCGACCTATTCACTCAGGATTTACTAAAAATTATCTGAGTGTTTTTGTTTTTTTAAAAAAAGAAAAAACATCCTAAAGGAATTTTTTTCCTCTCCGAAAAAAACAGCAGTAATTAAAATTTAAATCATTTGAGCAAGCAAGCTCGTCCCCAAATTGAAAGGGGAATTTCCACCGGTTGGAAAATAAAGGGGAGACACTTTATGGGCTTGCGAATCAACACCAACGTTCCTTCACTTGCTGCACAACGCAGTTTAAGAAACAACAATGAAGCACTGTCGGAAAACCTAAACAAATTATCCTCCGGCAAGCGAATTGTAAAATCAGCTGACGATGCTGCCGGAATGGCCATCTCCAGCAGACTAACTGCTCTTATAAGAGGTAACTACCAAGCGGAAAGAAACGCTAATGATGGTATTTCCCTTGTTCAAGTTGCTGAAGGTGGATTAAATGAGGCCCAAAATATTCTAGTAAGAATGAGAGAACTAGCAATCCAAGCCGCTTCTGATACTATAGGGGATCCAGAAAGGGCACTTGCTGAAAAAGAATATCAACAGATAAAACAAGAATTGGATAGAATTTCAAGAGTTACTGAATTTAATGGTGCCAAACTTCTCGATGGATCGGCAGGGGTTTACGATATCCAAGTTGGTGTAAGAAATGATGCTTTTAATGATAGAATTTCTTTTGATGCTGGAAAAATAAATGCGACCTTAGATACTTTGGGAGTATCTGGGGCATCAATCTCCTCAAAAGAAGGTGCAAGGAATTCTTTAGATGACGTTGATAAGGCCCTTACCCATGTGGCCGAACAAAGGGCCGAACTAGGTGCTGTTCAAAACCGTTTGCAATCTACAATTCAAAATTTACAAATCGCAGGTGAAAATTTATCTGCTGCAAATTCAAGAATTTTAGATGCTGATTATGCTAAAGAAATTTCTGAGAATGCAAGATTAAATGTATTGGCAAACGCTGGTGTCTCCGCCCTATCAGCTACTAACCAAAGAAATAATTTGGTCCTTAAACTTTTAGGTTAACCCTTTACGAGGGGGGTTCTGGAGAGATAAACTTAGAAATAAGATGCTCTTTAGAACCCTTTTCTTTTTACTGGCCCTCCAACCCCTACTCCTTTATTCCCAAATTAATATAAATCTAAATGACCTTGAACTGGAAGATATTGAAATTCCCCCCATAACCGACCTGGAAACCCTAGAAGGATTTGGGGCCCAAAAAACCTATCCACCGGATAAGACCGCAGCTTTTGAGGCGCGAGGTGGGATTAATGAAAAAATACCCAGGTCCACCTACACCCAAATTCCAGAGGAAGAAATCCTGTGGAAGGAAAATATCTATCCCTCAAAAAACGAATCCTATTATCTCTACTTCTCAATGGGGTATGGGAATATTACCTATAATGGAAGCATGTCGTTTTTAAATCCTGCCCTTGATTTCAATTTGTTTGGAGTATATTGGCCGAAGTTTAATAAAAAATTTTTGGTGGGGATGATTGTGGATCTTGCCATTAATGAGATATTAATCGAAACAACCACTACGCAAATTTATCAACCTGCCCTCTCCCTATCCCTCGAATACTTCTTCGGACAAAACATCGGCTCAGGTCTATTTGTTAGGACAGATTTTGGTTTTGGATCGATGGCCTATTTGGAAAATAAATCCAATGCCTATGTTCTGGACTATTCCCTTGGTGCCTCCTTTTTAGCTGGCCTAGGGTACGGTATCCCGTTATCACAAGAAACCAGACTTCTTATCAATTTGAATTATCAAAAAAAAGTGCAAACATTTAACAATGCTCCGAATGGTTCTGATTTTGGATTGATTTCCGCCGGGATACTTTTTTAAGCGGCGGGCTTCATATTTGGATTTATCAAAAGCTGTTTGGGAAAGGGCAACCCATTAGTAACAATTGCATCAAAAAATGATGGAACGTAATTGCAAGGGCGCATTTCTCCAATAAATTTTCCTTCTTCTGTTTTACCCGTTTGCACCCATCTAAAAATATCTTTAACAATATAATTTCCTGTTCGGTCAACACCAAGCACTTCAGATATATGACTTAGCCTTCTTCCCCCGTCCGGATATCTAGTGCATTGGACTACAACTTGAAGGGCCGATCCGACCATTTTCCTAATAACATCCGGTGGAATTTTAATATCCCCCATAAGGCAAAGTGATTCAAGTCGTGTGCACGATTCCAAGGGGGAGTTGGCATGAACCGTTCCCATGGAACCATCGTGACCTGTCCCCATAACTTGTATCAAATCTAGGGCCTCTTCTGAGCGCACTTCCCCAACGATTATTCGGTCAGGTCTAAGTCTCATTGCTGAAATAACCAGATCCCTTATGGTAACACCTTTTATCCCTTTTTCCGGATTTTCTTTTCTGGCCTCAAGATTTACCACATGCTCAGCTTTAACCTGAAGTTCTGCAGCATCCTCGATAATTATCAATCGTTCGGTTTTTGGAATTCGGCTGCCCAAAACATTTAAAACGGTGGTTTTTCCAGAACCAGTACCACCAGATACCAGAATATTTTTTCCTAAGTGGATACAGATATCTAAAAATCTGGCACCATCTTTTGATAAAGTACCAAATCCAATTAGATCCTTTAGAGTTAACTTTTCCTTGCTAAATTTTCTTATGGCAACAGTTGTCCCTTTCCTAGACATCGGCGGAAGAACTACGTGTATCCTAGATCCATCAGGCAAACGTGCATCTAACCGAGGATTTTCATCATCGATAACTCTCCCTACGGATTGAGCAACGGCCCTAAAGGCAGAGATCAACTCCTCTTCCCCACGAAAAGTATTTGGAGTTCGGTAAACCAACCCCTTCCTTTCAACAAAGATTTCCTGGGGACCGTTGATCATAACCTCAGATACCGATGTATCCTGGAGTAAATCATTTATCGGAGCAAGGAACGTGGCAATGGCATCTTCAAAAACACCCATTTATTCCTCCATAAAAGTCATGGTGTGCTTTATTCGGAATTTTTAGAAAATTTATTTATTTTTTTGACTATTTCCTGATTATTTTAGTCGGCCACAAAAAGTTGAATTACATCAAAGGCAACTTCCTCATATGGATGGGCCGATTTCATGGCACTAATTACCTCATTTAAGCATTTCTTTTCACAAACCATCTCAACTCTCATTTCAGCGATTTTTTCCAACTGGTTTTGCTTTCCAATAAAGGGATTTGCATTTTTTAATGGACGAAATTGTCCAACTCCTTCAATTTCAAACGAACAATTATCATAATTTTTAAATTTTCCGGCCCCAGCTTTAAACATTTCCTCCTTAACTTTTTCAGTATGGGTCTTGGGGATAAACACTACAATTTTAAACATTTTCTTACTCCGCGATATTTTTGTTAATTGTTGGTTAGACATTGCATTTTTTCAAAAATAGAATTTATCTAAACGGCCCATCCCATTATGAGTCAAGGAGGAACTTCAGTATGAGGCAAATTTTCTTTTGGGTTCTATTGTTAATGGTAAATTCCGGGTATACATGTGATATCCACGGACAGACAGGTATCGTAGAGGAAAACGATCTTTGGATTGGGCCTGAAGTAAAAAGCGTCAATTCCATCACCAAAGAAAAATTCGAAGAGTTACTGGATCGAGTTGAAGCGATTTACAATGCAGAAATTAAGGGTAAAGGCGCAGAACTTGTAATTGAAAGAAATTGGGATGATGGTACCGTAAATGCCTATGCCTACCAGGAAGGAACAAAATGGCATATAGCTATGTTCGGTGGTCTAGCAAGACATGAAACCATTACTTATGACGGTATGATTTTGGTTGCTTGCCATGAACTTGGACATCATCTAGGTGGAGCTCCTAAAAAACCAGATTGGGGTGGCGCCGTTGGTTGGGCCTCAAATGAGGGTGAAGCGGATTATTTTGGGACTTTAAAATGCCTTAAAAAAGTTTTTGAAAAAGATGACAATATTTCAATCATAAAAGCTAGAAACATAGACACATTTGCTACTGAAAAGTGTAATGCCCAGTTTAAAGATCCACAGGATGCAGCCATTTGTGTAAGAGGTTCAATGGCTGGAATGTCGGTTGCAAATCTATTTAATGCATTAAGAAATAGAACTATCCCACTGCGATTTGATACTCCTGATACCAAGTATATTAAGAAAACCTTCCATGATCATCCACAACCACAATGTAGACTTGATACCTACTTCGCTGGTTCAGTTTGCAATAAGGATCCATACACTGAAATTTCCGATGAACTCGCTACCGATGTTGGGGCCTGTACTTTAAAAGAAGGCGCCAAAATTGGAACAAGACCAAACTGCTGGTTTGGAACTGAAAACAACATGCTCTAATATTTTCTTGTTTCTCCTTTAGAAAGGCCCCTCGTAAATGAGGGGCCTTTTTTTTGCCCGCTTATTAATATCTAGAGATGAATCAATTCATAAAGGATTGGAAGGTTGAATTTGTTTATTACGGTGTTTATTTAAGGCCAGAATGAATTTGGGGGATAAAAAAAGGCCATGTTTAAAACATGGCCTTCTTAAAACCAATGGCCTTAAAAATTAGATTTTCTTCTTTTTTGATTCTTTTCTTGCAGGAGCTGGAGCGGCAGCTTTAACTGCTTCTGGTGCTTTTATGGAAATCAATTCAACATCAAAAACTAGAGTTGAACCACCAGGAATTTTTGGAGGAGCGCCTGCATCTCCGTAAGCAAGATCGGATGGAATTACAAGTTTAATTTTTCCACCTTCACCAATAAGTTGAAGACCTTCAGTCCATCCTTTAATAACTCTATTAAGAGGGAAGGAAACTGGTTGATTTCTTTCTTTTGATGAATCAAAAACTGTACCATCAATCAAAGTTCCATGATAGTGAACTTCAACTGTATCTTCTGCTTTTGGTTTTTTAGCTGAACCAGCATTTTCAATTTTATAAGCTAATCCAGAAGCTGTTTTTGTACCGCCGTCACTAACAAATTTTGTTAAGAATTCGGTTCCGGTCTTTTTTACTTTTTCCGCAAATTTTTTCATTCTTTCAGAAAAAACTTCCTGGATTTTGTTTTGAAATTCTTCAGGCTTTAGTGCCAATTCTTTTTTTGCAGCAGAATCTTTTAACCCTTGAGCAAGAGCGTCGATTTCTTTTTCTGTTAGATCAAGATTATTTAATCTTGAACCAAACATAGTTCCTAATGTGTAAAAGGTTTTATCTTCGTCAGTTTTTAGCTCAACCTTCCCACCCTTGCTACAACCAACTAACGCCATGGTTAGTGCAAGAGCGCCTAATGCAAATGTCTTTTTCATTTTATGCCCTCTGTTTAAAAAATTATCTTTAGAAATTTACACTTTTAAATTCCTAAGATCAAGATTTTAGATGAAATCAATCTCATCTAAAGCGGAATTTGCTAATTGATCGCATCTTTCATTTTGAGGATGCCCCGCGTGACCGCGGACCCAAATGAAATGAAGATTGGATATTTCATTTTTAATTTCGTCCAATTTTTGCCATTTTTCCAAATTTTCGGGGACTTTGTTATCTGCCTTTTTCCATCCACGTTTTTTCCAGGTGGGGACCCACTGTTCTATTCCTTCGACAACATATTTGGAATCGGAAAACAGAAAAACTTCTCCCTCAATTTGTCCCAATATCCTTTTCAATTCCAAAAGGGCCTCAATTGCACCTTGAATTTCCATTTGATTGTTGGTGGTGGCCGTCTCCACCCCAAAAATTTCAAAAAGCACTTTTCCAGATTGGTCTTGTGCCATGGACGCCCAAGCACCCGGTCCAGGATTTCCCCGGCAAGCACCATCGCTAAAGAGAGCATATGCCTTCTCTTTCTTCTTTATATCCTCTGGTATTGGAAACGGTTCTTCATCTGTGGCCTTTAATTGATCCTTTGAATTTAGATCATTTACTTTTTTTTCCAAAATGGTGAGGGCCTCCTGTGCATCCCGATCTCCAGGAAAACTTTTCTTAAGGGTTCTAAGTGCCAATTGAAGATTTATATCCAAGTTCTTCCTCATTTAAGTTTTATGAATTTCCTCTTCCCAACTTTAATAATTTTCCCTGCAAACTCCTCGTCTATTGGTAATTCAGGGGAGGTGAATTTATCTCCATCAACCAGGGATACAGCATTTTGTTTAACTAATCGTTTGGCCTCGCCCTTACTTGGGACTGCCCCCGATTCGGCAAGGATTGTGCTTAGGGTTTCTCCCCTTTTAAAGATATATTCCTCCACCTCATCCGGTACCTGTTTATTTTTGAAGACATTTTCAAATTGGGAACGCATTTGGGGGCCAAGGCCTGGATGGAAAAAATCGACGATAGCGGCAGCAAGATTTTTCTTTACTTCATTGGGATGAAGAGAATTGTCTTTTAGACCCACGCTAATTTTATCAATTTCAGAAAGGGGGATTTCAGTTAATAATTGGAAATATTCCATCATTAGAGAATCAGGAATACTCATGACCTTGCCAAATTTGTCAAAAGGCTCGTCTAAAATCCCGATATAATTCCCCAAAGATTTTGACATTTTTTGGGTACCACAGGTCCCGGTAATAATGGGCAATAGCATTGCACATTGGGGCCTTTGGTTTTCTAGTTTTTGATAATCTCTTCCCATTAAGACATTAAATTTTTGATCGGTTCCGCCAAGTTCTACATCGGCCTTAACATAAACCGAATCAATGCCTTGCAGGACAGGATAAAACATTTCGTTTAGACTAAGCGAATGCCCTTCCTCTAAACGATTCTTGAAGGTTTCATGGGAAAGAAGTTTTGCTACCGTGGTTTGAGAGGTCCATTTAATTACATCCCGAAGGGTAACTTTCGAAAACCACTCAGATTGAAAACATACCTCGGTTTTCTCTTTTAAAAGAATGGTATACATCTGCTCCATATATCTTTTGGCATTTTGATCAATAATTTCTTTTGAGAGAGGTGGTCTGGATTCATTTTTTCCCGTTGGATCACCAATGCTTGCTGTATAATCCCCAATAATGACCACTCCAATATGACCTAAATTTTGAAAATGGCGCATTTTCCTAAATGGAACAGTATGGCCTAAATGGACATCTGGACTGGTAGGGTCAATCCCACATTTTACCCTTAGAGGTTTATTGTTTTTAATAGAATCCCGGAGCATTGCAGTGAAATCTTCTTCAGGTATAATTTCTGATACTCCCCTTTTTAAATAGGCGAGTTGTCTTTGAACTTCTTTTTCTAATGAATCCATGGAAAGCAATATAACTTAAAAATCCTTTTTTTGACTATCTTTTGTTTTATGATAATTTGGACTTTTACCAAGGGGTGCTTTTTTGGATTTCTCCATTAAAGTTTATAAACAGTATTTTAATTTTGCTTCCTCCCACTTTCTCATTTTTCCTAATGGGACTAGGGAGCCTATTCATGGACACAATTATAAGGTTTCGGTCTGTGGAAGGGCCTTGGAACTCTCCAACGATTTGGTTTTTGATTTTTTGGATATTAAACCAATTGTCAGGGAAGTATGCGACTCCTTAGACCATAGGCTGTTGCTTCCAGGTGAAAACCCCCTGGTTAAATTCCTTGAAACCGATACCAATATAGAATACAAAACCCCAGACGGGGCCTTCTTTAGCTTCCCCAAAAATGATGTCCTTATTCTACCACTAACCAATATTTCGGCCGAGAGGCTGGCCATATTCTTGGCCGAAAAAATTGCCCAAAAAACCTGGGATAAATTTAAGTACAATTTTAAGGAATTAGAGGTTGAGGTGGAGGAAACCCCCGGGCAATCAGCAACCTATATCTTAAAGGAATTTAAAAATGAACTTTAGACCCCTACCCTCTGGAATCTCAAATTTAGGAGAAGAAATTCTTTGCTATAAAAACGAAGAAAAGGGCCAAAAGTTCGTATACTTAATGGCAGGCGTTCATGGTGATGAAGTTGAAGGGATCTATGTTTTAAATAAATTATTTGAATGGCTAAAAAAAAATGAGGAAATCAAAATCCCTCTTTTAGTTATCCCTATTCTAAATGTAGATGGGTATAGGGCAGGTACTAGAGTAAATGCTAAAGGCGTGGATCTAAACAGAAACCTACCCTCTAAACATTGGATAGCTGAATTCAGGGAGGAAAAATATAACCCAGGAAAAACTCCACTTTCTGAACCAGAAAATAAATTTTTAGTAAAACTTTTTGAAAAATACCCCCCCAAACAAATCATCAGTTTTCACTCCTGGAAACCCATGCTTAATTACAATGGAAATTGCCAGGAGATTGCAGAATTCCTCTCAAAATATAATGGTTATCCCCCTGTTGGAGAAATTGAGGATTACCCAACTCCTGGCTCCCTTGGCGAATACGGGCCGCAGGAGCTGGGTTGCCCAGTTTTGACTTGGGAAATGCCACTTCTTTCTGATAACTTAGGACTAGAGGCCATTTGGGAGCAAAATCGCCTAAGTCTTGAGAATCTCTTCAATTCTAAATTATTATCCTAATTTGCTGTATAAACTTTCCACACTGTCAAAATTTGAACATTTTTTAATGGCATAATTCCTTCAACCTTTTGAAATGAGGTTTGTCCTTTTGGCACAATCCTTGCTTCATTAAGGCAGGAAAAGAAGGAATAAATGCGTAAGTTGTTGTTTATTTTATTAACTGTATCAAACCTATTAAGGGCGGAAGAACCAAAAAGGTTTAATGGTTATTTTTCGACTGCAGTTAACTCTGATTTCAGACAATTAAATGATGTGGATAAAGATTTATCCATCTCTAGCGCGGTTAAGTTCTCTTATTTGTTTCCTGAAATTTTCACCGTTTCTTCTGGAATTTTTTATGACAAGGATTTGGTGGGAATGAGGAAGGGAAAGATTAAAGACACCTTTATTTCATTTTCCAGGAGATTAGGAGAGATAAACCAATACTTTCCTATTTCCGGCCAGGCCACCGTTTTTTTACCAATTTCGGAGTCCTCAAGAGAGAGGAGTTTTTTAAACACTGGCTATAAGTTAACAGGAATTGTAGGTGTAAAAGTTCCGAGCATCCCCGCAATCTCTGGATCTTTTAACCTAAACTATACTCAGAACTTCCATAATTCAGCGGTTGCGATGAATGGACAGTCGAATAAACAATTTTTGTTTTCAGCGGGAGGAATGGTTGGATACGCCTTCCTAAATGATTTTGAGGCCTCAATTAATTTTGATTACGTGAAAGGGATAACTTATCACGGAAAAATAGTTGATACCTACGGCATTGGACAGGAAATTTCCTACAATGCATCCAAGAAAATAAACATTGGAGTAGGTCATAGCTTAGGCGGAAATATTTTTAAAGTTAATGGATATGATTCAAACATCTCTTTATTTGATTTGAATGAATCAACAGTTTATTTGGTTTTTACAATGGAGATTTTATGAAGAACAAAATTAACATCCTAGCGGTTTTATCACTGGTTGGAATTTTTGGGTGTGCTAAAAGTCCGAATTATGAAACGGTCTATAAGTCACCCAAACAAACCTCTATCTCAGAAAGCTACGATACTACTGCTGAATATCTTTATGTACCTATGGTCTTAAATGCACCGAAAGACATTCCGGATGCCGATCCGTTTTTCCAAGGAACTCCAAAGATAGTCAGAATTGCCATGACTGAAAAAGGGATTCAGGTTACCCAAGAGGCCGATATCGAGGATAGGAATAATTCTACAAATAATAGGCCTGTAATGCTTATTCCTGGATCTTATCATTCCTATAAATGTTCCGAAAACAGTTTAGGAGAATGTACCAATAGGGAAGAAGAAAATAATAAATTGGAATGGAACCAAAAAGCATTTTTTACACCAGACCTTGAAGAAACTCAGATTCAGGAAGTGAACTCCATCCAAGTTTTTAATATTGAAGGAAGTAAATGTGTAAAAGAAATAGGCGTAAAATTGGTGGATTATACCATTGAAAAAGGCATTATAAATTTTGAGTTGGAAAAAACCTTTCAAACCATCAATACTCCTTCCTGCGTAAATCCATTGTTAAATAAAAGAGGTAATCTCGACGACGCTTCCTTTAATGTGAGATTTTATTATTCATTAATAAAATTAGATAACCTTATTTCATCAGATTATGAAAAAATATCCTATACTGATACCGATCGTACTACCTTCGGTTTTTTCTCGGTAGGAAAACAAATTAAAAACGAAAACGTTCACGAAAATAGGCTGAATGCCGAATTCTTCATGACGAGATACAATCCAAAACGGAAGGTTATACCCTACTATTTAAGCGAAACCTTCAACAAACCAGAAAATAGAATATTACTAGATGCCACCATTAAGGCATTTGATTCGATCAATTCTTCCTTAAATAGGGCAAATACAGGGCTCAATTTAAAGTTGGAAATGCCATCTGGAAAAAACCCTGGAGATATTCGATATTCAATGATTAATTTGATCGATGAAAAAAGAGAATCTGGTTTATTAGGATATGGGCCCTCTGTTGCTAACCCTAGAACGGGAGAAATCATAAGGGGAATGGTTAACCTTTATAGTGGCGTTTTAAAATCCAATATCCGAGGAATTTGGAATTCTATGGCCATATTTTCCAAAAAGAAAAATATAATAAATCAGCCAGAAACAATTGGTCCCGCTGAAGTTGCACCAAGTACAACCCCCACCCCCGTTTCTTCTAGAATAGGTGGATTGATTAATTCAGCTAGGAATTATTTGGATACAAGTGATACATTTGAAAAGAACCCTTCAACCTTAATGAATGTTGTAAGGGATTTTGAGACCAAAAAGAGTAATTACTCATTATCGAATGAAAAAGATGATCGCCTTGTAAAACTGGATAAGCGTCTAGATAGATTTTCTGAAAATAATGCCTATGCAGAAGAATTTTTAAATGTATCATCAACTTCCAGAAAAATTTTTCCTGGAGTTGAAAAATTCTCTAGCGACTTTTTTACCTCGGATGAAAAACGGATTTTAAAATCTTGGGATGATTTAACAAAAGAGCAGCAAAAATATGCTCAAGATTTTATTCTTCCTTTTTTATATACAGCTACCTTAATCCACGAGCTTGGACATAATCTTGGATTAAGACATAATTTTATGGGATCCTATGACAAACATAACTTCTATAATGAAGAGGAAGCCCATGAAATTGGCTTAAATTCAGTTCCTCAATACAGCTCCATAATGGATTATTCAGGAAACGAAATGGAAGATGCTCAGGCCTTCGGTAAATACGATTTGGCAGCCTTGAGATTTGGGTATGCCAGAGAAGTTGAAACAACCCCAAATACCTTTATTACAGTCAAATCCAATTTAGAGGATTTGGAAAATGAAGGCACTTATCTTAAACCTTACTTATACTGTACCGATGAAAACGAAGGAACCTCAGTTAAGTGTAACAAGTTCGATGAGGGTACTACTACCTTTGAAATTGCAAGTAACATTATAAACCGTTATGAGGAATCATATGATTTCCTAAATTTAAGAGACGGAAGGATTGATTACGGTGTCGATTTTATGGATAGCTACCTATATTCTCGTTATATGCAATTTAGACAATTGCGTGCTGTATTTGAAGAATGGGATAAGGATACCAGATTTCCTCCATTCATTAAAATTTCTGGTTGTAGAAATTTGACCATAAATAATCCATTATATAGGTCCTCTTGTTTAGACCTTCAGGATAATTTGGCCGCAGTTAATTTAGTCGGCGAATTTTTCTTAAATGTTATTAAGACCCCTGATCATCTTTGCGCGTTTGCGGATGTTTCAAATCCTGAAGTGACAGTAATCCAAACTCCCTTGTCGACCATTATATGGAAAGATTTAGGCCTAGAAAAATTAAATTCAATGGTCACTTCTTGTTTCGATGAAAGAATAAAGGCCATAGCAGCTTCACAGGGAAAAGTAGTACGAGGTGAATCCGGTAAATTTTTAAATCACCAAATAGAGATTAATAAAAAGTTTAGGAAGTATCAAAGCGACAGATCTGTATTTGGAATTTGGGTGGATAAATTATTAGCTGCCAAATTTTTAACACAAAGAAGAAGCGTAACCTATGGAAATGGAAATTCCAACTTTAGTGTGCTTCCTAAAATACAAGAAGAATTAGGTGATTATTTAAGTCACTTAGTTACTGGAGATCCATTAAGATTCCCAGTGAAATTCAAGGATGAAAAAGGTGTTGAATATAATGACAATTTATCCTACACACTTACCTTTCCAGATTTAAATAATGAAGATTTTATGACCAATGGTCTTAATGAAATCATTAATAATTCTGATGCCGATAATTTTGTTAAAGAATATTTCAATTTGCCAAATGCTGGTATTATTTCAATGAATGCCTCGATTTTAAACAACATGGTAAAATGGGAACTTGATGGAACTGAACATAAACTTCCTGATGCAGTTACTAATGCTTCCGTTCTTACCTTAAAGAAAAGGTATTATGACGATATTCCAGTAAATGCCGATTTTTATAGAGTCCTTCCATTAGAAGATAAAATAATCTACGCCGATAAAGGGAACTCGTTGGCATATACTCTAATAGGTAGATCTTTAATGTTTAATATACTTAAAGAAGCTGGAGTTGAAAAAGTGAAGAAGGTCTTTGAAGCCGTAACAAATCCTCCTTACCTTGCAGAAATGACGGATGATCAGAAACAATTGGTATCAATTGGACTACTTCCTTTAAAAGGACTTGTAGATATAAAAACTAAAAAACCAAATCTTACTGCAGCCAATTTTGCGAAAATTCTGAAGGCACAGGGTATTGATTCATCAAGCCTTGCAATAATTCTGAAGGCCTTCAAGGAAAATACCGCTGAAAGTTTAAGTGCAATTATCTCAAAAATGGAAGAATACAATAAGGTATTGGATTCGCTTCCAGAGGACGAGAAGCTTCTTTCAAAACAAAACCCAACGGACCTAAATGCATTTCTAAAAGGCGATATGGATAAGCAAGACCACAAAATAAGAAATGTTTTAGATTATCTCCCAGAATTTCCAAAAGCGAATTAGGATTAACCGGGACCTCTAGAGACCTTTTAAATGGTCTCTAGACCCTTTTTTTGGAAGATTTAAAATGATTTTAATCTCAAAGATAATTACAACCGCCCTAATCATCTCCTCCATTTCCGCCTTTGCGGAAAAACCCTCTTGCTTGGAAAATAATTCTTGCACATTTTCTGAAATCCCTGCATTGGTTTCTGCTCTTGGGAAAAATGAAGAGTACTTAACCAGAATAGCTGCTGCGGATACCTTGAAAAAATTTGGTTTAGAAGCTGTCCCCGAAATGAAATTGGCCTTAAAACAGAAAAATTTTGATGGAAAAGACTTAATAATGGAAATATTAGGAAAAATTGGGCCAGATTCCGAAATAGACATTCCGATAGGATCAAGAGTAAGGATGGGGCAGGGTGGTCCAAATGCTTTTGGATATAGTTCGGAATTTATCCAATATCAAATTCTTGATAAGGAATTAATAGACCCTTTATGGTTTACTAAGATAGGGGATTTATAAATGTACAAATTAACTGACTTTAAAAAGGTCTACACATTTGATGGAAGCGAATTTACTCTTGCGGGAGGAGTTGAAATTGGTGGAAAGGAATTATTGTTACCCTGCAGAATTTCATATTGTGCTGATAATAAGAATCCATTTATAGTAGAAATAAATGATTTAGTGATAATCAATTTCTTCCCATGGGGTAAAGAGGAAAGAGAAGAAGCTCAAAGACAAGGAATTAATTTAAAAAGAAACATCTGGGCATTCAATCAAAATGGAGAAAAGGTTTGGGAAATTATGGAGCAACCCAATTTAAAGAGTAGTTATTCTTCAATCTTGATTAAGGATGATTCAAAATCTGAGAATTTTAAATCCAATATCCCCAATGGTACCATATTAGTAGGTTCCACCTTCGGGGTTTATTATATCCTTGATGTTACTAATGGGCATGTTTCCCTGATTCCTGGTCAAAGGACATGGTAATTTATAAAAATTCATTCAATCCTTTTTTAAATGAAATATTGCCATAAAGTATGGAATTATATTTAATTAACTAATGAAAAAAATTTTATTGCCCTTTTTTCTAATCAGCCAAATTTTCGCTGGAAATCTATCCCTTGAAGCAATGAACTCCGTGTTTGATACCAAGCTTTATGGTCCTTGCGATAAACTGGAGAAAACTTTTGGCGAACCCAAGACAGTCAAATCAGGGTTAGCAATTTTTAAGGGCCAAATATCCCATGTAGACAACCATATTGAATGCCAATTTGATGCGAAAGGAAACGCTACAAAAATTATTGTTCTTTCGGGATCTAAATATACTCAGAATCAATCTGAACTCTCTGATCTAGTCAAGGAATTCGGTCAACCGCATTTTATAAGTGCAAAAGACTTAAGCCTTAATTACAAGTTTGAAGATGAAACTTATATTTGTTTTTTTATCGATCCAAAGTCCTTTAAAATTTCCCATTACGCTTTAGATATCTATCCGGATTTTATTTCCCGCAAAGAAGTACCTCTTCATAACTTTGAAGATTTAAAGTCCGCTGCAGAAAAAAAATCCAAGAAAAAAAGGCGCTAGATCTTTTATGAAATATATTATTTTTGCTCTAATTTTATCCTTTTCTATTTTTTCGGCCGATCTCAAGATAAACGATCCGGCACCAACTTTTGTATTAAAAACTCATGAAGGAATGGATTTTAATTTGGAATCTCAAAAGGGAAAATGGACCGTCCTTTATTTTTATCCCAAAGCAGGAACTCCCGGATGCACCAAGGAAGCGCAAAGCTTTAGGGACAATTTAAAAAATCTTGGTGCTAATGTTTTTGGTATCAGTATTGATAGCGTTAAGGACCAAGCGGATTTCCATCAGGCACAAAAATTAAATTTTACACTTTTGGCCGATGAAAAGGGAGAGGTCACCCAAAAATATGGAAGCAAAATGCCTATCATAAATATGTCCAAAAGATGGACCTTTGTAATCGACCCGGACCTAATTATTAAAGATATATCCCATGATGTGGACCCTGCAACCGATTCCTTAAGGGTTGCCAAGATTATCGAAGAGCTAAAAAAGAAAAAATAATCATCTCTGCATAAAAGATTGAAGAGTAACCGGGGGAATAAAATCTGAAACCTTCTCCCGAAAATACCAACCACTTTCAAATGGTTTTTTTAACTTATATAGATACTTTTCCACCCTTATAAATTTCGGTGGTGCCTCCTGAAAGGGATTATAAGAGAGAAGATTTAGCACATCTTTTTCTCCCCTTAATAGCTTATAAACCAAATTAACCATCCAAGGGCTATCCCTATACTCTCCCATCGCCGCAAACCAAATTTGCCAGGTTATTCGATAATGATAAGGGGATATTAAGCAAGGAATCTTTTCTGGTTTTCCTGGTTTACAGGGTATCTCATATTCCTTCCACTTAACCCCATCATTTGATCCTTCAATAATCAATTCATATCGATTTTTGGTAACAGAACCAAAAACACCATAGGAATTTACCAAATGGAATTGATCATAGGAAGTATTCATTACCTGTCTGGGGCCAATCAAATTCATCAGAGGTCGGTAGGATTTAAACAGAATTAATATCAATAACAAATAAATTACAATTCTATTTGGTAAGGAGAATTTAATATCTTTAGGAATTTCCTTTTTGGGGTATAAAAATCTTATGGCCCTATCTTCAAAACATGGAATAATCATCACCAGTGTTAAAAAATTGATCCAAGCATAATTTCCTGTGAGCATTATGCAAAATTGAAAAAGCAAAAAACAAATACCGCTAAAAATCCTAATTCTATAAGAGAAAAAAAGCAAAAAAGGACAAATCAATTCTACAAAGTGATTGGCCAATACCGAGGCCTTTTGGAAAATCACTGGAGAATAATGAAAAAGGGGTGAGAGAGGATTGGGAATCGGCTGCGTTTCATAGTGATAAACCAGACAGGTTAAATCCCGCCAACAAGCATCTCCCCTTAATTTTATTAAACCTGCTCCAAGCATAAGCCTAAATAAAACCCAACGTAAAAGATAGATAATGATTTTTGAAGGTGGATTTGGGCCTTTCCATAGAGGAACCAAAAATATTGCCAGAAATCCGATCTCAAGAAGATTAGATTCCCAGCCAAAACTCCAAAAATCCTGTCCAACATGTGTAATAGATAGCTGCAAAAGCCAAAGAAAAAATAAAATAATGGAATTCCCAAACCCCAACATAGTTATAATAGAAAGAACTAGGCCAAAGGAGAAAAGAGTTAGGGCAAAAATATCAGAGTGATTCAGCCAAAAAAGGGTTGGAAGATTCCACCAATAAGGATTTGGAAAATAATTTTTTGCCGCCTCCAAATAATGCGCTACAGGTAAAAGTCCATTAGATCCTAATAGGCCCTTATATTGAAATATAAGAGGAAGAAATACAAAGAAATAAATAAAACCCAATGCCCGTATGAAAAGGTCTCGGGTAAGCCAGTAGGATTCATTAGGATTGTTAAATCCAGCGCCTAACTTTTTTAAGGTAGTCCAAATATTTTTGGCCAAATCTTCTTTTAAGATATTCCTCCTCCTTAGCTATCACCATTTTATCAATTACCAATGCAAAGGGAATCATAGAGATTAAAATCCATCCATTAGAGAAGACAAAAGAAAGGGCAATTCCAAATAGAACAAATGAAAAATACATGGGATTTCGGGAATACTTATAAGGTCCATCGACAACTAAGAAACTTGCCGGTTTCCAGGGAATAACTTCGGTTTTATTTTTTTTAAATAGATAGATACTAAGTCCCGCAATAGAAAGAGAAAGGAAAAGAAGGGTAAAAAAAAGAATCCACTTTATTGGCCCATTTAATAAAGGAATCGGATAAAAATGATCTAATCCTAATCCAGTTAAAATAAAAAGGAGAAAAATTAAAGGAGGAGGAATGCGAATATTTGGATTATCCATTCGCATTCCATCTTAAAAGAATTTCTTAGTGACTGCAATCCCCGCCATGATGGCAATCACATTCACTACAATCACACTGGCTTTTATCCCCTGTTTCACACTGGATTGAACACTGTTTGCTACAGGTGCACTGGTGATCCGCTGCAAAGGATAAATTTGAAAATAAAAGACTAAATAATAGAAAAAGTTTCATAAAAACCTCCTGCACTATTTACGTGAGAAAGTTCAATTATGTGACAAGGAGTTTTTTGCGAATTTCCCAACCGGCCTCCAAAAAAATAAGCCCCCCGATAATGGAGCCAGTCAGCCAAATAATTGCAATACCTAGGACCATTTCTGCATTTATCATCAAAAAAAATCCCAAAGACAAAAAGGCCAGGGCCAAAAGCTCAACTATTCTATTTTTTCTAATAGATCTTATTTCCTCGGGTTTTAAAATAATTGTCGCGGTTAAAAGAGTCATCCCCAAAAAGAAAAATCCGCAGGCAAGAGTACAGGCAGAAGGCCCAAAATAGGAAAAAATATGCATTAACCCCATCCCTTCTCCCAACACCCTAAAACCAAATTGGGGACAGACTGAGAGAGTAATTAGGCTAACCAATATATGAATCATGGATAATTTGGAAAAAACCAAAAATCGGCCAGGATTTAAGTCTTTATCAACCATGAAAAAAATTTTATCCGTAATTTCCTTGGGAGGGTTTTCCTTTAAATTACTTATAAATTCCCTAAATTCATTCATAATTTTTCCTTAGTTTTTTTATTGCCCGGCTAAAAATTTGTCTAACTGTGGGAGAGGGACGATTTATTATTTTGGAAATTTCACTATATGAAAGCCCATCCATGATACGCCAATTGATCACATTTTTTTGCTCCTCGCTTAAGCTTTCCAAAAGTTCAAAAGAGTTATCCTCGAAGGTTTTTGAGGGAATAAAATCAATTTCCTCCTTGGCCATCCTACTTGGATTAAGCTTTCTAAAATGGTCTATTAGTTCGGATTTGGAGATAACAAAGAGCCATTGAACTAATTTATATTTTGGGGAAAATTGGGCCCGGCATTTATGAAATTTTAAAAAAATTTTTTGAAAAACCTCATCTCTTTCCTCCTTTCTTATAAGGCGCTTTTTAAGATAGCCATACACCCGAGGGGAATGGCGAGAATAGAGTTCATAAAATGCCTTTGAGTCCCCCTTTTGGTAGGCCAGCATAAGAGACTCGTCATCCATTTCTTTCATTTCTACCCTTCTAATACGAGGCCTGTGCAGACTTTGTTACATTCTAATCGTGGATTTTATCCAAAGTTAGGCAGGAAGGTTTAAAAACATTGATTTTATCTATAACTTCTATGGCGCTACATACACAAAATTGTTGGTTTTCTTCCTTAATACCAAATTTTGTTAGTTGGCATTTTACCTTATGGACCTTAGCACTTGAATCGGAAAGATCACAAATTTGCGTGGATCCCAGGGCCAGTTTGCGTCCTTCTTTTAAGTATTTTTTCTTGGAATAATACCCAAAATTATTTGCTTTATTTACCCATCCCAAAACCTTGCTCTTTTGTGAACTGCAATTTCCTTCGGCCCATAAATCACCCATTAAAAAAAATGCCAAAATTATTATTTTCATATACCCTCCATCAGTTAAATTGACCGTCATTATTAATCTATGATAGCTCTGCCTAATGCTGGACCGTATCTATATTGAAATATCCAATATTTGTAATGTTCAATGCTCCTTTTGTCCGGTTGTGGATAGGGAAAAAACTATTTTATACCCTTTGAATTTTTCCCATATCGTTAAACAAGCTTCCCCACTGGCCAAAGAAATCTGTCTTCATTTAATGGGAGAACCTCTCGCTCACCCTAATTTTAAGGAGATAATAGGTTTGTGTGAAGACACCCCGGTTCAAATAACCACCAATGGGCTTCTAATTAAAAAATTCCAAGATTTTATATTGGAATCCAAAAATATAAGACAGGTAAATTTCTCATTACAAAGCTTTAAGGACAATTTTCCAGGAAAAAGCATTGATGGGTATTTAAGAGATATCCTAACCTTTGCCCAAAAGGCCTTTTTAATGGCCCCGGACCTTTATATTAACCTTAGGCTTTGGAACCACGGAGTGGAGGATAACGAGGATATATTTCGATTTATTGAGAGCTTTTTTTCCCTCCCCATAAAGCGAAATATCGATGTGGGGAATATAAAATCCAAAAAGTTACTTAACCGCTTGTATCTTCATTTCGACTCCAGATTTGCCTGGCCCGACCTGTCCCTCCCCTATAACGGCGTTAAAGGCCGTTGCCATGCCCTTACAGGGCATATAGGCATCCATGCCGATGGTACAGTCGTACCCTGCTGCCTGGACAAAGAGGCCCAAATACCCCTTGGGAACTGCCTTAAAGAACCACTCTCCCAAATACTCAATTCCCCTAGGGCCAAGGCCATGAAGGAGGGGTTTGCCCAAAACCTTTTGGTTGAAAAACTATGCCAGCATTGTGACTACATAAAACGCTTTTCCAAGGCATAAAATCTTTCCACTACCCCGTTGAAATTAAAACCGCCTTTATTTATAACAGAGGTCCATGAAAAACCTCACGGAAAAGGAATTGCTAGACACTAGACTTTGCGATTTAAAAATTAAAATCGAAGGAAGTCCAATGCACGCTTGTATTAAACAGGTGTTAAAAGAGCTGTCCAAAAAAGGTATAAAAGTAACGCCTCATTTTTGGATCTCAGATGAGTGGTTTTCCCCTGATGGAGTCTTAGGAATAGCTATCCCCTTTTACCTTCTGCATCCGAGACTTTTAAAGTTAGAGAAAAAAATGATGGGAACGGCCGAGGGTGGAACTAAAGCTTCATCCTGTAAAATTCTTCGCCACGAATTAGGCCATGCCCTTGATAATGGTTTTAAACTAAGAAATTTAAAAACCAGACAATCACTCTTTGGTCTGACCTCAGAACCCTATCCTGATTTTTATTATCCCAATAAGGAATCCACAAAATATGTCCACCACTTGGAGGACTGGTACTCACAGGCACATCCCGATGAAGACTGGGCCGAATCTTTTGCCGTCTGGTTATCAAATCCAAATTGGACGAAAAAATTTAGTATTGGAAAATGTAGAAACAAGATCGAATATATAGATAAAGTGTTTACCGGGTTAAAAGGTAAAAAACCAAAAGTCACCAGAAAATTCGAACTGGACCCAATAAGTGAGAAAAAACAGACATTAAGGGAGTATTACCAGAAAAAACGGAAAAAATTCAAAGCAGCTCCAGAAAAATTAAACCCGGATATTATTAAATATTTAAAGAGATATAAAAAAGACCTTTATAAAGAATTGGCAAAAAAAACCAATCAAAACAAATATAATCTTAACCAAATCTATCGGTTGATTTACCTCAAAAATGAGGTCAAATTTACCGGAAAGCTTACCAAGAAGAAGGCGATAAATCTGTTTACCCGACACGGAGTAAAGTACTTTAGGAAAAGTAGAATCAGGATCGCTATGTGAACAATTTAAAAATTTTGGTTTTAATGCATGAGTCTCTAGTCCCTCCAGACAAGATGAGCGCAAAGGAACGGTTGAGCTCTAACAAAATAACCGAATATGATGTTGTGAGCACTCTTAAGGGGCTAGGGAATGATGTTTTGGCCCTTGGGATCTATGACAAAACGGAACCAATCTTTAAGGCCATAAATGAATGGAAACCAAACATTGTATTTAATTTAATGGAAGAGTTTAATGCCAACGCTTCCCTAGACCATAGCATAGTGTCCTTTTTAGAACTGCACCAAATTCCCTATACAGGTTGCAACCCCCATGGCCTAATCCTTGCAAGAAACAAGGCACTGTCAAAAAAAATTTTAAATTATCACGGGATAAATACTGCACGTTTTGAGGTTTATCCGATAAAAGGCCCATCTGAAATTCTCGAAGAAAAATTGAGTTTCCCCGTAATTGTAAAATGCCTTAAAGAAGAGGGATCCCTAGGTCTTTCACAATCCTCAATTGTTTATACCAGGGCAAAACTTTTGGAGAGGGTAAAATACATTCACTCAAAATATCAGGTGGATGCCATAGCAGAGGAATTTATTCCTGGCAGAGAGTTTTTTTTAGGCATTTTGGGAAATCAAGATCCTGCGGTTTTACCTTCATGGGAACTGATCATTAAAAATAGTAAAAACCCGTCTATGGAATTTTATACCGACCGGGCCAAGTTCAATCCTAGTTATAGGGAAAGAAAAGGAATCTGCACAGAAAAAGCAATTTTACCAAAAGGTATCGAAGAGCTTGTAAAAAACATTGGAATTAAAACCTATTCCGCCCTACAGATAACCGGTTATGCCAGAATAGATTTTAGAATGGATGAGAACAATAAAATTTATGTTTTAGAGGCCAATCCAAACCCAGATATTGCTAAAGATGATGAGTTTGCTCTATCCGCAGATTATTCAGGCCTAAGTTATCCCAACTTATTACAGAAGATCATTAGACTCGGGTTTGATTGGCATAAAGCAAAGATGGTTGCCTAACCTAATTTTATTTATTTTTTCTGTGGTATAATAAAAAAATGGAACACTCTTCATATGAAATCACTGAATTGTATGTATTAAAGGCAACTGGCTGGGCCAGATTATTCCTAATTCTGATGTTGCCCTTTTCATTGGCAATTAACCTTTTATCTTTTTTCTTTTACAAAATCTATAGGATCTTATCCTCAATGACTCGACCAAAAATAATGTTTCGAGAAATTATAAAGATTATCCCTGGTTTAATTTATGAAACTGTACTGACCTTTAGACGATCCCTAACTGGGATTTTTGAAATAGAAGCAGAAAGCATAGATCCCGCTGAATTAGAAAAACTAAATGCTGGAAAACCAATTAAGCACCCTCTGTTTGGAAAATCGATTTTGATAGAAGTTGAAATTTTAAATAAACTCAAGGGAAAGATAATTCATATAAGGCCTAAGAATAAAAAGGCTTCTTGATTGCAGGTTCAATACATTTAAGAATACTCTCCGAAATAACCTCTATTTTCAACTTTTCATTGTTAAATATGGCATGAAAAAACTTAGATTTATTTACATCTTCCTCAAAAAAATCCCTTAGAAATTTTTCCCTTTTTTCGGAATTTTCAATAACAAATTTTCTGGCAGCAGAATGATCTATGTCCATTCTTTCCGCAATTGATTTAATTCTAAAATCCAGGGAAGCCTCAAGCTTAAAATGAAAACAATTATCAAGCTCACGGGTGATAAAGGCCCCACCCCTTCCTACAATTATGGCGTTACCTGCTCTTGCCACTGAAAGGACATATTCCTCAATCTTATTTAAAACCTGATTTTTGGTATAGGATTTGGAAAAAAAGCTGGAGAAGAAATCAAAGAATCTGTTTCTTTCTTCAATATTTTTTAAAATTTTTGCTGAGACTCCAAGTTCTTGAGCTGCCTTTTCAATCAAGGCCCGGTCAAAAATAACCCATTCTTCACCAGTTGATTCTTCCAGGGCCACTTTGAGCCTTTCTGCCAGGGGGAAGGCCTCACATCCAAATTGGCGGGAAATAGTTATAGTCAATCCCCTTTTTTTAGGGGCGGATTCTTTCCTTTTATGTTCTAGAATTCTTTGCCAGGCATCTAATCTAGCTTCAATTTCAGAGATTAAAAGCGTTCTTGACATTAAATCCCCCGTTTCTTTTATTTTATATAAATTAAAAAATTTTGGAATTTATTTTTTGTAAACAAAACATGTTGATAGGTAATTTTGAATAGTTAAAAATTCTCCGATAATTAAACGTGGAGTTGGTATGCTAAAAAAAATTTGTTTAATTTTATTTTTTTCTTTGCCCACTTTGGCCTTTTCCGAGAATTTTAAATGTAAAGGCATCTATGATATTTATGATGACACCTGCTATTTTAAAAGTGGGGCCTTTATTTTTTTTGGATTTAAAAATGGAAGTAGAGAGGTGGTGAATAATAGTAAATTCCGTTATTTCTTCTGGTTTAACGGTTCTCCCTATGTGTATCACCGCTACAGATATTGGCATTTATGGTAATTCTTTGCCATCAAAAAGGTGAGGCGGGAATTGCTTAGAAGACTTTGCCCCCAATTCTTTCATCCGCTCAGCAATTGAAATCATATTTCCCCGTCCTGTTTGCAATTTTTTAAATATGGACTCAAATGATTTTTCAAGGCTTACAAAAGATGAATTTATTTTAGTTAAATCCTCCAAAAAAGTAACAAGCCTATCATATAGATTACCGCCCAGTTTCGCGATTTCAAGATGGTTTTTATTTTGTTTTTCAATTCGCCAAATGGAAGCTACTGTCCTTAAAGTTGCCATTAATGTCGTGGGCCCGACAATAACGATATTTTTTTGCCAAGCATTTAAAAATAAATCTCGGTTATATTCAACAGCAAGGGAAAATGCCGCTTCAATTGGCATAAACATCAAGGTGAAATCCGGAGAGGTAATTTTTTCATTAAAATTATACTTCTTTTCGGAAAGTCCTTTAATGTGTTCTTGTATACTTTGATCCAAAAGCTTTAGATTTTTTTCTTTTTCTATCGGATCTGTAGATGATAAAAAACGATCATAATGGATTAGGGAAACTTTTGAATCTAGGACTAAATGTTTTTCTTCCGGTAGGGTTATAATATAATCCGGCCTAATATCGGCCCCTGTCATACTTTTAAGGGCCATCCCTTCTCCTTGGAGAATATATTCATAACCCTTTCGAAGCCCTGATCCTTCAAGAATTTTTTCAAGGATGAACTCACCCCATTTTCCCTGCGTTTTCACATCCCCTTTCAAAGCTGTTGTTAAATTGTTTGCCTCTTTTGAAAGGCTTTCATTTACTTTTACAAATTTTTCTATTTCCACTTTGAGGGAAATCCTTTCTCCCCTATCTGAATCATAGGTTTTTTCTATTTTCTCTCTAAAATCCTTAATTTCTTTGTTTAATGGATCTAAAATGGTCGAAATTTGTTCTTTTGATAAATCCTTAAAGCTTTTGGTTTTTTCTTCAAAAATATCATTTGCCAAATTTTTAAAGTGAGATTCAAAATTTTGTTTTAAATCCTCGATGTCTTTTTTCTGCTCCATTATCCTTAATTGAAATGATTCCTTTTCTGTCTTTATTTTTGAATTTTCCTCCAAAAATTTCCTAGCCTCGCTCTCAAGCAACTCCATTTTTTTTACCAAATTATCTCTTTCTATTTGAGATGATTCTAACTTGGCCATAAGAACTGAAGCATCTTTTCCCAAGGAAGCAGTTTCCTCTGAAAGTTGCCTGATTTTTCCCCCTCTTATAAACCAACAAATTCCAAATCCCAATACGAAGGCAAAAATTATAAACCCCATAAATAAATTCCTTTTATAAATTTTTATCTAATCAAATCCAACGGAACCTGTCACGACATGGATAATCCAATTAATTTTGTTTAGGAAAAAAGTGCTATAATACCGTAAAAGGAGTTTTTTATGGGAGCAAAAAAATTAGTGGAATTCTTGGAAAAAAATCATACCAAATTTAAAATTATAAAACACGATACCGCTTATACTGCTCAAGAAATAGCTGAAAAGGCCCATATGAAAGGAAATGAATTTGCCAAAACCGTAATGATTAGGGTGGATGGGAAATTGGCCATGGCCGTTCTTCGAGGAAATGATCGTTTGGATTTAGAAAGGTTTAAGAAATGGTCAAAGGCCAAAAATATTGAGCTAGTTAAAGAATCAGATTTTCAAACCGCCTTCCCTGATTGCGAAATTGGAGCGATGCCGCCATTTGGAAATCTATACAATTTAAAAGTCTATGCGGATGACCTTTTGACCCAAGATAAGAAAATTTTCTTTAATGCTGGTAACCATAAGGAACTATTTCAACTATCTTATAAAGATTGGGAAAAAATAGTTCATCCAAAAATAGGGAACATTCATAAAGATTAAAAGGTTTCTCCTGGCCGTCGGCCCCAATTTGGATAATGAGGGTCTGGGCATGAATCATAAACATCTGTGACATTATCGGCTACAAAAGTGCCTTTGCTGTTAATTATAGTGTAAAGCTTATCCCTTATCAGATAATGATTATTGAAAACCTTAGTAACTCCCCTTGCAATCAATTGATAGGTTACGACAGGTTGTATAGAAACCTGGTAAAGATCCCCATTTCTTAAAAAATAAGGAAAACAAATGGTGAGCTGATCCAAATTTTTTACAATTGGGACTGTTTTTGCTCCATCAAAATAATATAAACTATTTTCCTTCGCAAAGAAAAATCGATTCACTGTACCAACCTGGGCCATTAAACATTGGCAAAAAATGGAAAATAACAATATTTTCATTTGATCCCTCCCTAAGGAGAGTATGGCCAAGAAAAAATTTAATGCCAAGTTTTCAGGAGGCCATCTTTTTAAGACTTAAATATTCTAACAGTTCTGCATGAATTTCAAAGGCCTCATCTAAAGCAAGATTTTTTTCTTCGGTTTCCCCAAGGGATCCAAAATATTGTGCTTCTTCTTCCCAATTTCGAATTAAGCGGTCCTTTTCAAAAAATTCATTTTCTACTTTTTTGATTATGTCCTTTGGTAAACCCAATATCTGGGCCTCCTCCAACCACTCCTTAAAAGCATCCTGCCTTTGCTTGAAATTTGTTTTTTCCATGGTTTAAGTATACCACAAACCATGTATTTGATTTTTCTAGTCCACTTTATAAACTTACAATATCTTTGATTTTCTCTAATAGGTTGATATCCTTAAAAAATGGAAGAAGAAAAAGAAAATGTAAAAGAGGAAACCAAATCTGCTCCCGGACAGGGAATAGTAACTGGGGATAGCGATGAGGAGGGAAACCTTTTCAACCTGGAAGAACTTGGTGATATTCCCATGAAGATCTCTGTTCAACTTGGAAATACCAATTTAAAAATTGAGGATATCCTAAAGCTTGAAAAAGGAGCAATAATTGGTTTTGAAAAGTTAGCAGGAGATCCACTAGAATTTTATATTGGTAGACGTCTTGCGGCCAAGGGGGAAGTTGTCGTCATCAATGAAAAATATGGATTACGTCTAACCGAGATTATTACATCTGAAAATAAAGGTTAGTTGATCTGTCCCAAATGTTTGGCAATTTCTAAGGCAAGATCCTCACAATATTTTTTTACCAAATCCTCTTTCTCTCCCTCTACCATAACTCGGGCCAAATCTTCAGTTCCACTGTAACGAAGTAGTATTCTTCCCTTCTTGCCTAACCCACTTTGCATGTCTTTGACCATTTTCTGGATCTCATCGATTCCTTCAAAAGGTCGTTTAGAGGTAACGGGTACATTTTTTATACTTTGAGGGAAAAGAGGAATATCTTTAGTGAGATCTCCCAGAGATTTCCCATAAAATTTCATGGCCTCAATGGCCTTAAGGGCCGATAAAATCCCATCTCCGGTGGTGGAAAAATTTTTGAAAATAATATGTCCAGATGGTTCCCCACCAAAAATTGATCCAGTCTTTCTTAAATATTCACTGATATAACGATCGCCAACTTTGGTTCTAATAAATTTTAAACCTAGGGAATCTAAATATACCTCAAGTCCCAAATTAGACATTACAGTACCGACAACTTCATCTCCTGGTTTCAGATCGCCCCTGTCCAAAAGTAACTTGGCCACTAGACCGATAAGACGATCCCCATCGATTATTTTGCCACTCTCGTCGATCACCTGAACTCGATCTGCATCACCATCAAGGCAAACTCCAATATCTGCCCGATATTTTGTAACCGCAGTTACTGCGTTTTCTGGAAAGAGTGATCCACATTCAAAATTAATATTTTTTCCATTGGGGTTTACTCCTAATGGGATAACCTCAGCTCCTAGCTCTTGAAAGATCATTGGAGCTACTTTGTAGCCTGCACCATTGGCACAATCTAGAACAATACGTAGGCCCTCAAGATCCATATCTTTTGGAAAAATAGACTTAGCAAAAACAACATATCTACCAAATACTTCTTTAATTCTCTCGGCCCCACCAAGATCGGCGCCTGTCTTAACAGGAAGAAGGTGGGGATTTTTTATAAGATGCTCCAGTTCAAGCTCAACTTCATCAGGAAGTTTTACTCCTTTGGCATCGAAAATTTTAATTCCATTGTCTGAAAATTTATTATGGGATGCGGAGATCATGACTCCAGCATCGGCCCTCATGGATTCCGTTACAAAGGCCACAGCAGGTGTTGGCAATGGTCCAGTAAGGATGACATCCCCACCTTGGGAACATACTCCAGCAGCAAATGCCATTTCAATCATATAACAGCTTAATCTAGTGTCCTTTCCTATTACGATAATTGGTTTCTTTCCAGTTTTTCTCTGGGACTGAAAATAGTGTGCAACGGCCCTTCCCAAGGCAGTCGCTACTTCTGCAGTCATGGGGTATTCGTTGGCCTTTCCCCTAATACCGTCGGTACCGAAAAATTGTCTTTCAAACATAGACATTTAATTTACCCTAATTTTAAATATTTAGGGAGAATTATATGATTTCAGGTAGTTACGCCATACAAAATTTACACTAATTTTGATAACTTCTTACATATATAAATATTTAACAATTTTATTGAGTTACCCCCTTTAACATATTGAATTATTCGTTTATATTTCCCGGCTATATGAAAACAATATTTTTTCTTACATCAATTATTCTAATCTCCAGTTGCTCCTACAGACCTCAGTTTAACAAGGTGTCTGATTTTGGCGTCGTTTATGGTGATGATAATAGATCGGAATCTTCTATCGACCAAATAATAGAACATAATCCGGATCTTTCTTATGATGAAGCAAACGCTCTTTTGGAAATGTCTAAAGCAACCGCTGGAATGGTGGATTTAGGAATGGACTTAAGCAAAAATTTTGATGGAAGCTACAATTCCACAAAAAAATTAAGAACCTTGGCCGAAAGAAAAAATCTTTGCTCTGGTGAAAATTTTTCTGATGAATACACCTTTCCCGTGTGTTCAGGATTTTTGGTTGGACCAGATCTATTAGCAACCGCTGGCCATTGTGTGAACAGGGAAGATTTTAAGCAAAAAGCTTGGATTTTCGGCTACGACTATAAATTTGCCAATAATTCAAATCCGACTTTTTCTCCTAACCAAATCTACACAGTAAAAGAGGTCATCCTCTGGGAAAAAAATATTTATTCGTTAAAAGACTTTGCCCTAGTAAGGTTGGATAGACCTGTATTAAACGTAAAACCCCTAAAGATTAGAATGGCCGGAAAAGCTACAAAGGGTGAAAGGCTTGCCATTATCGGACATCCAAGTGGACTCACGACTAAAATTTCAGCTGAGGCAAGTATTTTGGATGATTCCGAGGAGAATAGACTAAAAACCAATCTGGATTCCTTTGCAGGAAATTCGGGTTCTGCAGTAATTAATTTAAAAACCGGCGTAGTAGAGGGAATTCTTGTAAGTGGTGCTGACGACTATATAGAAAAAGAAACCAATGGCACCAATGATGATGATGGTTATTGCCAAATCGTCAGTATGAGAAAGGAAGAGGAAGGGGAAGAATATATAACCAGGATTTCTCTTTTATCCTCGGCCATTCATTAACCAGCTAACTTAATACACTTTAAATCATTTTTTATAAGTATGATTCTTTTTTGCTGGAAACCAGTATCGTCAAAACCATTTAACATAAAATCCAGATAATTTTTTTTAGTTGGAAAATCGAAGGAGTAGTAAAGTTCTCCAAGGATAAATATCTCATTTATATCTTTGCTCTTATTCAAGGCCCTAAAATAAAGGGACCTATTTACTTCCAAGGAAATTTTGTTGGCCAAATAAAAAGCACTTAGCCTTATCAGAGATAAAAGAATAAAATACCCATAAATTTCTACAAATAATGGAGAGACCATAGGTCAATTATAGCACATTTAAAATTTACTTGGAGAATTTGATTACCTCAACTGGACATGCCTCGGCCGCTTCCTGAACCTTAAGACCGTCATTTTTAGGATAGTCAGGTTTTACAATACAGGTATCTGCTGTTACATGAAATACTTCGGGATAAATATTTTCACAGGCATTACAAACTATACAGCCAGGTTCGATCCAAACTTTTGTAACAGAAAAATTTTCTTTTGCTGCTGCTGGGGCCGCTCCACCTGAAGTGGATCCTGCAAATTCAGCACTAAATTCTGGATTAGTGGCAATTTTAAGAGCTTTATGAGGCCCTTCAAGTGGAGGTGATACAAAGGATCTTTCGGCAGATTGGTAAAGGGGCCTGGCCGTAACTTCCTTAAATTTTTTCTCAAAATCCTCGGCAGATAATTGGGAATTTCTAATATTTTTTAAAAATTGAAAGGCCTTCATTGATCTGGAAAAACATTTTCCATCTACAGAACTTAAAAGAGTAATTTCAATTAGAGCATCATTAAATCCTTTCGCAGATTTAATTGCCTGCAATTCCTCTCCTAGGTCCACATCATATGCAAAACTGGTGGATTGACTAGGAAATGTCCGATGAATCACCTTTTGGGTGGGAGAACCAAAAGGATTAAATAATCTAATTCTAAATTGATCAAACCTTGCTGGTTCTTTGTAATGGTTAAAATTTAACCCAAATGCAAAGCCGTTTTTTCCATGTTTTGATTTTAGAAGACTTAATTTTGCTCCTCCGAACAAATGCTCCATTGTACCAGAGAGAAGTGATAAAACCCCTAAGGTGACAATAAGCCCTAGTGCTGCCAATAGACCGATACCTAATGCAATAAGACTAGTAGTGCTCACTTAAAATTCTCCGAAATTAAAGTAATTTAAATATAAGAAAGTGTGTTGATTGAGGCAAGATATAATCCCGAAAAAAAACCAATTAACTCACAGCATTTTGTGCAAATACCCATACGGGGTATAGGAATCCTAACCTCAACTCTCCCATTCCAATTAAGTTTTTGGAATTATTATAGACCCAAAAAAATTCATTCTGATATTGTTCAACCCTGACATGGTTTCCACAACAGAATTTTCTTATCTCCTCTTCCTCTAAAAAGATCCCTGGTAGATGGTAAACCTTATCCAAGGGGAGTCCATCTTCTTTTTTAAAGGCTTCTGGGTCCTGTGATCCTTCCAATTTTAAACTTCCAATTGAAATTCGGGTAAGTTCTCTTAAATGTCCCACCGTCTTAAGCTCCTGGGCCATATCTTCAAATAAGGATCTTATGTAGGTACCTGAACTTACCTGTGCCTTAAAAGTTATATAGGGGTATTCAAATGAAAGTATTTCCAGAGAATAAATCTGCCGTTTTACAGGTTCCTTAACGACCTTCTCACCTTCCAGAGCGTATTTATAAAGTCTTTTACCCTGAAATTTAGTGGCCGAAAAAAACGGGGGTACTTGGAGATATTCTCCAGTAAATTTCCCCTCAAGGATACTTTTGATGTTTTCCATCGAATAAAGTTTTAAATGCTCGGAGCTTTCTTCAATCTCAACCTCCCCCTCCAAATCTCCAGTAGTGGTTTTGATCCCTAACAAACCTTTTGCAAGGTAAGTTTTGGAAAAGTTTTTTTGCAGGTATTGATTTAGTTTGGTGGCACCGTAAACTCCCACCAATAAAAGGCCATCGGCAAATGGATCAAGGGTCCCAAAATGACCAATTTTAAGTTCTTTTCCTTTAGGGAATTTTTTTTTTAAGGAAGAAATCACTGAAAAAGAGGAAGTGCCCCTTGGTTTATAAATTCTATAAATAAAAGGGTTTTCTTTATTCCTCATCCGAGTAATCAGTTTTATGCTTTTCGGCCTCTAAAATATCCGTGATATGTTTTTCAGCATCAAATCTATTGTCATATTCAAAGGAAATCATGGGAACCTTTCTCATGGTTAATATTCCAGCGAGTAAAGACCGAATTCTTCCTAAATTTTTTAAAAGGGCAACTTTTACTTCCCCTCTTTTGGAAGAATCAAAGGTATCCCAGAAAATTTTTGCGGCAGAAAGGTCCTTATTAATCTCCACTTTAGTGATGGAAACAAAGCGAAGCCTTTGGTCTGCGGTTTCAGTCCTTAGTATTCGATTGATCTCGGTTAGGATTTGATCCTGTAGTTTTTCTTTTTTAAAAGGACTCTTTTGCATTAAATATGATCCTTACGAGGGATTTCCCTGAACTTCCTCAATGGTCCTTTTTCGTTCCTTAATAATATAGGCCTCAAAGATATCGCCAACTTTTATATCGTTAAATTTTTCTAAGGCAATCCCACATTCAAGTCCAGATCTGACCTCTTTCACATCATCTTTAAATCTTCTAAGTGATGACATTTTTCCGTCAAAAACAATTTTTCCGTTTCTAAGGAGTCGTATTTTACAACCTGCTTGCATTTTCCCATCTACGACTTGCGAACCTGCAATGGTTCCGGCCTTAGGCGTATTAAATGTGTCTTTAACTTCCGCCCGGCCAACATATTCTTCAACGAATTCAGGCTCAAGAAGTCCTTCGATAGCAAGCTTGATGTCTCCAATCAGCTCATAAATTATGGAGTAATTTTTAATATCGATACCGTTTTGTTCTGCCAACTTTCTTGCTGTGGTTGAAGGTCGCATATTAAAGCCGATGATGTACCCTTTTGCAGAGTTTGCAAGAAGAACATCACTATCGGTTATAGGGCCAACTCCTCCACCAATAACTTTAACTTTAACCTCAGGATTTGAAAGGGCTTCAAGGGAACTCTTTATGGCCTCAAATGATCCTTGAACATCGCATCTGACTAAAAGGTTAAGAACTTTTTCTTCATTGGCCTGTTGGGTGGCAGTTCCGAAAAAGTCTTCAAGAGAGAGTTTTTTAGCTACAGGAGCTGCCTCAAGCTCTTTTCTTTCTTGGATTCTATTTTCAACGATCCTCTTTGCTTCTCTTTCATTTTTAACTACATTTAAAATATCACCTGGATTTGGAGTGCCGTTTAAACCCAGTATCTGAACGGGAACCGAAGGTCCGGCATTTTTTAAATTTTCACCTAAAAAATTAGTTAATGATCTGGCAGAACCAAAACATTCACCAACGACAATACTATCACCTCTGTTTAAGGTACCTTCCTGCACTAAAACAGTGGCCACAGGTCCACGACCTTGTTCAATTTTTGATTCAATAACAACACCTTTTGCAGGTCCCTTTATTGGTGCTCTAAGATCTAGCATTTCTGCTTGAAGGGCCACCGCCTCCAAAAGATTATCCACACCAGTCCCCTTAAGAGCAGAAATTGGAACAAATTGGGTTTCTCCACCCCATTCTTCTGGTGTGATATTAAACTCAGTCAGGGCAGTTTTAATTTTTTCAGGATTTGCCCCTTCTTTATCCATTTTATTAACTGCCACGATTATTGGAACATTTGCATTTTGGCAGAATTTTATTGATTCCTTTGTCTGTGGCATTACCCCATCATCTGCAGCTACGACTAATATTACAACATCGGTGGCATCTGCTCCCCTTTGTCTCATGGCCGCAAAAGCTGCGTGACCTGGTGTATCTAAAAAGGTAAGTCTCTTTCCTTTTACATCTACTGAATAAGCTCCAATATGCTGGGTAATTCCGCCCGCTTCCCCCTGGGCAACTTTGGCGGAACGGATAAAGTCGATAAGGGTGGTTTTTCCATGATCGACGTGGCCCATAATTGTGATGATGGGATCTCGATGAGGAAGTTGATCTTTATTTTCTACCTTTCCGGAATCAAGAATTTTTTCTTCTTTAAAAGAAATATCATCGACTCTATAATTATAAAGGGACGCTATTTCTTGGGCCAGCTTTATTCCAAAATAATCCGTGGGTTTAATTAACAAATTTATATCTAATACTTTGTCTGCCAAATCATTAAACTTTATGCTTAGTTTTTCGGCCAATTCTGAGGCGAAGGCCCCATCATGAAGTTTTAGGACTCTTTTAGATTCCTTCACTTCGGTGATTTCGGTTTTTTCCTTTTTCCCCAAATATACTTTCTTTTTACCTATTGGAACATAATGTGGCCTAAGCCCCATTTTTGCGATTTGGGCATATGATTTAAGTTCTTGCTCGGCCTTAGTCTCCTGAATAACCTGTGCCCTGGATAGCCCTCCAGCTCTTTTTCCGGAGACCATAGTTGCAAGAGAGGATAATCGACTCTTTTTTAAGGAATCATCTGCCAATTTTTCATCTTTTGAAAATTCGGAAAATTCGGTGCTTTCCTCTTCTGGTTGCTCTCCTGGCTTTTCTGTTTTAGGAGGAGTGTAGACTGGAGTAAATTTATGCATTTTCTCCTGATATAATTCAGGCTCCTTTGCGGGCTGTTCCTTTTTAGGTTCTGGCGCTTTTTTTACTTCTGGAACAGAGACAATTCTTAATCCACCCTTTGTGGTAGCAGTCTTTTTGGTCTCCACTACAACTGTGGGTTCTTCTACCGGTGCAAATGTCGTTTCTTCTCCTTGATCTGTAGGAGCGGAAACTTCAACTTCCTCTGGAGTAATTGTTTCTTCTTCAATATCCTCTAAAGTTTTTTCGGTTGTATGTTTTCTTCTTATGACAGCTTTTTTCTTAACTGAAACACCTTCTTTACTGGTACCTTTTTCCGGTGAAGCGGCTTCACCTTCTGCTGCCACTGGTTTTGCTTTCTTTCTAGTAGTGGTTTTTTTCGGTGTCTTTTTATCCTCTTCCTTCTTTACTATTGCAGAAGATCTCATCTGCATGAAATTAGAAAGATCCTCATCTGAAAGGACGGCCATATGGTTTCTGACGTTAAAACCCTTTACCTTAAGTTCTTCTACTAAATCTAGGGAATTTAAACCCAGCTCTTGGGCCAACTCAAATACCTTTTTAGACATTTATTTATCTCCAAAATAATAACTACTTTAATTTAAAAGCTGCCAATTCTTCCCGAAGCCTTTTTTCAGCTTCAGAAAACTTACCTTCTTCACTCTTATCAGCGCCTTCTTTATCTTTTTCAACCATTCCTTTATAAGCAGGAACCGCGGAAGCAGAAATCATCTCTTCTTCCTCTTTTGGCTCAAGAACCAGTGTTCCGGCCTCAACACCATCTAGGGCGTTTTTCAAGATAGTCTCTGCATCTTCTTGCGTAATCTCAAGAGATTCAACCAGCCATTCGGCGGTTTGTCCGACTAGATCGGAAACCGACATCACACCATGTTGAATAAGCATTTGGGCCCTAGTTTCTGTAACACCAACAACTTGAAGTAGGTTCTCAGCTGCTCGTTTGAATTTTTCCTGCAACTTGGATTTAGATAGAATATTGATCTTAAAACCAGTTAACATGGCGGCCAATCTTACGTTTTGTCCTCTTCTTCCAATCGCCAAAGCAAGTTGGTCGTCCTGAACGATTACGTCGATCGTTTGCTCTTCTTTATCAATCCTTATGCTTTCAATTTCTGCTGGAGCAAGTGCTGCTCTAGAAAATGTCTCTAGATTATCCGACCATCGAACAATATCAATTTTTTCTCCTTGAAGTTCATTTACAACGTTTTGAACTCTAGAACCTTTCATTCCAACACAGGCCCCAACTGGATCAATTTCTTTATCTGTGGAGGTAACCGCAATTTTTGCTCGCTGGCCTGGTTCTCTTGCAGCTGATTTAATTTGGATAGTTCCATCCTGGATTTCAGGAACTTCCACTTCAAACAGTTTTACTAAAAACATTGGAGATGTTCTGGAAAGAAGGATTTCTGGTCCACGATTAGTCATTACAACTTCAGAAAGGTATGCCTGAATCCTGTCCCCTGGCTTGAAATTTTCACCAGGTATCATTTCTCTTTGAGGAAGAACGGCTTCGGCCTTTCCAAGGTCCACCATGATTCTTCCTCTTTCATATCTTCTAGCTATCCCAGAAATAATCTGTTTTTCTCTATGCTTAAATTCAGCAAATAAAATTTCTCTCTCAGCATCTCTTACTTTTTGAAAAATTATTTGTTTTGCAGTTTGAACATCTACCCGACTAAATTTTGGATTTTCAATTTTGATCCCAAGCTGATCGCCAATCTCAACTTCCTCATCAAGTTTTTTGGCTTCACCCAAAGTAATTTCTAAAACTGGATCCTTTACTGCTTCAACAACATTTTTATACTGATAGATTTCAATATCACCATCATCTTCATTATACCTTGCTTCATATTCACCTTGAATTCCAAATTTTTTCCTGGCAGTCACCATAAAGGCAGATTCGATTGCAGCTATAACGATTTCTTTGCTGATACCTCTATCTTTGCCAAGACTCTCGATAACTTTAGATAATTCTGAAAAACTCATGATTCCTTCCTTAATTCGTTAAATAAATCAACATCAAGATTTGCTTTTTTTATATCTAAAAATTTAACCTTAAACTCAAAATCTTCTTTCCTTAAAACAATGCCTTCATCGGTAACATTTAAAAGTTCTGCTGAAAGCACTTTTCCACCAGTCAACTTCTTAGGTGCATTTTCGACCAGTTCACCCAAGGATTTCAAAAAAACCACTTTAATCCTCTTTCCAACCTGGGCCTTAAAATGTTCCAAAGTCGATAACTTTCTATAAACACCAGGAGATGAAACCTGAAGGATTATATTTTCAGGAATCCAATCCTCCGATTCCATAAAGGGGTTGAAGGCATGATCTACTCTTACACAATCATCTAATAAAGCAGTGTCGGTTTTTTCGTCTAAAATAAAAACTCGCAAAACCCCAGAAGATGCAAGATATTCTAAATCATAGAGTTTTAGATTTACCCCTTCGACAACCTTTTGGGATAATTCATAAAGCCTTTTTTCAAGCCCAGTTCTTTCTTTTTGCAATATCATGTTTAACCAAAAAAAAAGGGCGGTAGCTTAAAGAGGACCGCCCTTAAAAAATATAAAATTTTAATTTAAAGACTTTCTTTTAATAACCTAAAGACCGATAAAATGCAATTAGTTATTAGATTTGACGCATCATGACTATAGCATTTCTTCCCTGGCCATAAAAGTTTTGGATTTCATGAATAGAAGAAAATTCATTTTTTGAATAAATAGAGATTGCAGGATTGCCCTTTTCAACTTCAAGATAGAATTTCAAGTACTTATGGCCTTCCAAAACTGCCATAGACTTTCTAAGAAGATTCTCCCCAAGGCCCCTACCTCTAAATTCCTTTAGAATATGTATCTTTAAAAGGTGAGCAAGATGTTCTTCACTAGTTAATTTATATACTGCCCATCCATAAATTCTATCCTCTTGAAGCACGAAGATCGCCTCATCATCTGGTCGCTTTAACCAATGGTCCAGTTTCCAGGGGTGAGGATCAAAACTATTATCTAGTTTTGCAATTTCCTCAAAAAGATTAGGATTGAGGTTTTTGTTTTTTAAATCCCAATTTAAATTAAAATTAATAAAAAACATAATGGGGAATTTTTTGGGCCAAGGAATTTAAAAAAATCTTAGCAGAATTTAACGTTGATTCCAAATTTTCTTTGTGGTCTTTTCCCTTAACGGAAATAAATCGTTTCTGAAAATAAACCTCTAAATAAAAAAATCTTCTCAAATCATTTGACCATTTCCCGAAATTCATTCCTATACAAGGATTTTTTTCGATCTTTTCCCTAAGTAAGGGATCTAATGAAACATTTTGAGTCTCAATAAAATGTCCTGCTTTTTTAAACAGAATCATTTTTTGGATAAAATCTTTATTTTTTTCAATATTAATTTTTTTAAAATCCGGCAGATTTTTTAAGGATTTTATATCCAATTCAAATAGCGAAAGGATAACACCGTCGGTTTTCAAACACCTCATTTTCTCTAAAGAATTCCCAAAATCGACCATATCGGAAAGAAAAATAATTTCTTCGGCCACCCGAAAAACGGCTTTATCTGAAGTGATTTCTTTGGAGAAAGAAAATAAGGGAGAAAAAAAGAGGCAAAGCCAAAATACTTTCATTTAAACAGGTGAACCAAGATCTACGTTACCTATAGGTTTCTTAATTGGTGTTCTTGTTTCCATATGGAATCTAATTTTAACTTCAGGGTTAAAGGTATATCCATCCTTGCCACGGATAATATAGGTTCTTTTTGAAACCCTTTTTCCGTCTGAGGTTTCCTTTTCCGGCTCAATTAACTTTCTCAACCTAGAAACACTAGTGTAAATCAATTTATCATGGATCAATGGGTTATATTCGTCTTTCCAAATGGATTTTGCCAACTTGTCCTTATCGAAAAATACTCCTGGATTTTTTGCCAAAAGGTACAAAATTTCAAGGAGGACAAATCGATGTTTAAAATCGATTGTTCCAAGCGTTCTCTCATGAACTTTTCTATTGGTTCGGTCTAGATAAAAATCGATACTTGAATCGTTAACCTCATTAATTTCTTGTTCTATCAATGAACTCAATCTCTTAAATTGATTTTTTTCAATGCAATCTTGGGCAATACTAAAATATAATAAGGCCTTTTCAAAATCCCCTTTCTTTTTAAAAACTTGTCCTCTTCCAAGTTGGATATAACCCAAAAGATTCCAGCATTTTTTGTCTTGGAGATAATAGATTGCCTTGTTGTAATGGGCGAGGGCCTCTTCATATTTCTCTAGCTCAAAAAATATCCTTGCATATTTATAGTTCATTGCTCCGTTAAGATAATTTTTGTTTAAAATGGTGAGCAATTCCTTGAGTTGATCTAGTCCTGAAAGGGCATCTTCATATTTTTGAGCGGTATAATAATTTTGAGACAAAGCCAAAAGGCATTTTGCCAACAGTTCAGGTTCATTTTCCTCTTTAGATTTTCTATAAGCTATTTTGAAGTTTTCTCTAGCTTCCTCAAATGCGCCACTATAATTCTTAATTACAGCTTGGTTATAGAAATATTCTGCATTTAATGTTCCAAGTAGCTTAGCGGAACTTTCCATAATTCCTTCCGCTAGGGAGATAAGTTCTGAAGCTTTTTCATTTTCTAATTTTTCCGAGGCAATCCTGATTAAAAATCCTAGTATTTTAAGTTTTAAAAAGACATCCCTTGGAGTCTCTGTATAACCAAGAGACTTTAAGAAATATTTTTCGGCCTGTTCTAAATCCCCTTTATCATACTGAATTTTAGCCAAAGCATAATTTGCTTTTCCAAATTCAACTGCGTATTCATTCGTTGATTCTTTTTCAGGATTTAAGAAGGCGATGGAAGGTTCATTAAAGTTTTCTTGCATTTGGGACATTAGCCGCCTCCTTCTTTGGGGTAATTCTGTAAGAAAATCTATCACAATACTCCGCTTGCAGTCAAAAAATGTGAAAGATTTTCCAGACTAAGTAATTGATTTAATGGGGGCAAATTGATACCTTGTGCCCAATAATATTTTGGAAGGATTTTTATGGCCAATTTCGATTTAGATACAATTAGACACTCTACTGCCCACCTCATGGCACAGGCCATCACCAGACTTTGGCCAGAATTAAACGTCCAATTGGGTATTGGTCCAGTCATAGATAGTGGATTTTATTACGATATCGATATGGGACATACTTTAACTGAAGAAGACCTTCCAAAAATTGAAGAAATGATGAAAAAGATCATCAAGGAAGACCTGGAAATAAAAAGGGGCGTTTTTTCAAAAAATGAGGCCATTGATTATTTTTCAAAGAAAAATCAAGACCTTAAAGTTGATTTAATTAACTCTTTCCCTGAGGGTGAAGAAATTTCTTATTATACCCAAGGGGAATTTTTGGATTTATGCCGCGGACCACATGTCCAAAAAACCTCGGATCTTCCAATTTTTTTCAAACTTTTAAATGTTGCAGGTGCCTATTGGAGGGGAGATTCGAAAAATAAAATGCTCCAAAGGGTATATGCAGCATGCTACCTGGATAAACAATCTTTGAAAGACCATTTAACATTTTTGGAAGAGGCAAAAAAAAGAGATCACAGAAAACTTGGAAAAGAATTGGAACTTTTCCTTTTTGATAAAGTTGCCCCCGGCTCTCCTTTTTTTCAACCAAAGGGCGCCTTTGTATATAATTCCCTCGTCGATTTTATTAGAAGAATTTACGCCAAATTTGGTTACAGCGAAGTCATCACCCCACAAATTCTTGATAGCCAACTTTGGCATACCTCAGGTCATTATGAAAATTATCAGGAAAATATGTTCTTCACCACAGTGGAAGAAAGAGAGTACGCAGTAAAACCCATGAACTGTCCGTGCCATATGCTAATGTTTTCACATTTTAAATATTCCTATAGAGATCTTCCTCTAAGATTTGCTGATTTTGGAAGACTCCACAGAAACGAAGCCTCAGGTTCACTGGCAGGATTAACCAGAGTAAGGACTTTTTGCCAAGATGATGCCCATATATTCCTGCCAGTGAATATGATCCAAGAAGAAATTCTTCGCCTAATGGATATGTTCTTTATCTGTTACGACCACTTTGGCTTTAAAAATGTAAAAGTTAACCTCTCCACCCGACCACCAAAAAAGGTTGGCGATGATTCGGTATGGGATTTAGCAGAAGAAGCTCTGGTTGCAGCATTGAAAAATAGTGGCAAAGAATTTTCTATCAAGGAAGGCGATGGTGCTTTTTATGGGCCCAAGATCGACCTGGAAATCGCTGATGCAATAAACCGATACTATCAACTAGGAACAATCCAGCTCGACTTTCAATTACCAATGAGATTTGACCTTAAATTTACAAACCAAAAAGGGGAAGAAGAACAACCTGTGGTTATTCATCGTGCCCTGCTAGGGTCCCTTGAAAGATTTTTTGGCATTTATCTGGAACATGTCGGTGGAGCTTATCCGTTCTGGTTGGCACCTGAACAGGCCATAATTATCCCTGTTAGAAACGATTCCCATTTAGAATTCGCCCAAAAAGTCTCCAACAGATTAAGGGCAATTGGATTTAGAGTAAAAGTTGATGACCGAAATGAATCCCTAGGCAAAAAAACTAGGGAAACTCAAAAAGCTAAAATACCCTTTATGCTTGTCATAGGGGACCGGGAAATGGAATCTAATTCTTTAAGCGTAAGGGAATATGGAAGAACAGATTCTTATACCTTAAGCATGGAAGAATTGGAGAAAAATTTTGCCGAACTTGATAAAGAAAAAACTCCCCCTAAACTAAGAGATTAAGATGAATAAGGGCCGCCTGGAAGCATTTAGCGATGGAGTATTTGCCATTATCATAACCATTATGGTGTTGGAGCTTAGGATTCCAAGTGGTAATACTTTTTTGGATTTACTTCCAGTTATTCCTACCTTTTTAAGTTATCTTCTTAGTTTTTTATATTTGGCAATTTACTGGAACAATCATCATCATCTATTACAAATTACCAAGGGTGTTACTGGTAAAATTCTATGGGCAAATATTAACCTCCTCTTTTGGCTTACTTTAATTCCCTTTGTTACCGCCTGGGTAGGAAATAATTATTCTTCAAATGCTCCCGCTGTCGCATACGGTATGGTCCTTTTTTTATCTGCGATTTCATATTTTTTATTAGTAAAGGCCATAATCGCACACGATGGCAAAGGTTCCCCCGTAGACAAAGCCGTTGGTAAAGATAAAAAGGGAAAAATTTCATTATTTTTATATGGAATTGCAATTCTTTCAGGTTTTTTTATTCCCTACTTTTCAATTTTAATATATGGATTGGTAGCTTTACTTTGGATTATTCCCGATCCAAGAATTGAAAAACAAATGAAATAGGACAATCCTTACATTTTAGATTATCTTTTTTATTAATGTTGAAGATAATTTTATTTTTTCTTGGCCTTTTTCCAGCGTATTCTTCTGTCCAAAATCAAAAAATCGCAATTATCGGCGCTGGTATTTCAGGAATCTCCGCAGCTTATTACCTAAAAAAACAGGGATATGAAAATGTCACCATTTTTGAAAAGGAAAATCGTCTTGGCGGAAAAATTCTAAGTAGGGAATTTGATGGCCCCTTGTATGAATTAGGTGCTGTCTGGGTATTTAAGGATTATAAGGAAATAATAAAATTGGCCCAGGAATATAAAGTGCCCCTGACCAGATTTTCTGCAAAAAAAACCATCCTAGATGAAAATGGAATTCGTTATTCCTTTTTAACCTATGGAATTAAAAAATATGATCCTTTTGAAATTTTACTAGATGTTTGGAAATTAAAATCCATTTTAAAAAAATATTCTGGGCTTAATAAACCTGGGTTATCGAATATTCCCGAGGAGCTCTACGATACTTTTGACAATTTTATCAAAAAAAATAAATTGGAATCTCTTGCTTACATAGTGGAACCTTTTATTATCGGTTGTGGCTATGGGTATTTCAAAGATGTACCTGCAATTTATTATATCAAACCCACATTATTAATCTTGGATTCCCTTTTGGCCAACATTCTAGATGAAAAAGATTCCTCCGCATTTCAATTTTTTCCAGGAGGATTTCAAAATTTTTTAGAAAAAATCTCCTTTGGACAAAAAATAAATTTGGAGGAAGAAGTCTTAGGTTTAAATCGGTATAAAAAGGAAAATGGATATGAAATCCAAGTTAGGACTACCAAGGGATCCTATACTTTTGACAGAGTAATAATCTCCACACCTCCTGACGATACCCTAAAATATTTGGATTACACGGAAGAAGAATATTCATTTTTCTCTCAAATGAAATCAAATTATTACCAAATTACCGCTTTGAGTGCCCAAGGTCTTCCCCAAAATGAAGTGATGTTTTTGGACAAGGCCTCTAATAAACAAAATAGAGGTACCCCGGCGGTATTAGCAAATTGGGGAGATCATAATCATATCTGGATTGCGCTATCTCCTTTTGATAATAAATCAGGAAAAATTCCATGGGACATTCTTTTAAATAAAATACAAGGTGAATTGGAAAGTTTAAATGGTACCCTTGAAAATATTCTATTTACTAAAGGAATAAATTATTTTTTTCATTTTGAAGAAGCAGATTTGGTTAAAAAACCCTATGAAAAATTTGAGTCCTTACAAGGAAGACTTGGCACCTATTTTGTAGGTGGCTACCTTAATTTTGAGGGTGTGGAGCATTCAACCCAATATTCAAAAAATATTATTTTGAAATATTTTTCCAAATTAAATCCTTAAACCTTTACTTTAAGGATTCAATATCCTGCTCAATTAATTTGTTACCCTTGATTAATATTATTTGATGGCAAAGAAAACCTTCCATAAAGGATCCATCACTCTTTTTACATGATTCGGTCAAATCAAAATTTTGACAATTATCTAAGGAACGTCCCCTGATCGGGTTTATTTTTTTGTAATAGTTCTTGCATACTTTTGAAATTGGGGCCTTGTTGAACTTTAAAATGGGTTTTTGAACCCCATCCACCAGATAACCAAAATCTGCCTTTTGACCGCAATTTTCCTGATACATTTTGGAAAATTCAAAAGTATTTCTGGCCCCCCAGCTATAGCCCCAAATAATTAACCTTAAATCAGAGTTTTGCTGAACCTTATTTATACAGTTGAAATTTTCCAAAATTTTTTTTTGTTCTTTGGAACTTACGCTGTGACCTATATCATAAACTTTTTCAATTCCGATTTCTTTAAAGTTTTGTGGAACTTGTTTTCTTTCGGTTAACCTTTTGGGGTCAACTCCTCCATGACCGTGGAAAATTGTCAAAATATATCTGTTTTTAGAAAATAGTAGTGGCGAATAAATAAATATTAGCGACAGGAAAATAAATTTTTGCATAATTCTTTAAGTATAGTAAAGAACCCAAATAGACTCAAGGCGCAAATTGCTCAATTCCTTTAAATTTGGCATAAGTCCCGATATAATCTGCGCCTATGGAAAAGAAAAAAGTTCTCCTCCTTTGTGGGGGTGGTGGTCCAGAGCACGAAATTAGTCTAGTTTCTGCGAAATACTTTGAATCTATCCTTTTGCAGGAACCATCGATAAATCTTACAAAGTTGGAACTTAAAAAGGGTATCTGGCCATCAGATTTTTTTAGTTCACTTAAAAACTTTAATTATGTGATTCCTTGTATCCATGGTTTTCCAGGTGAGACTGGTGATATCCAATCTGTTTTAGAAATGCTTGAAGTTCCTTATTTGGGAGCAAGTTCTGAGGCTTCCAAACTATGCTTTAATAAAATTTCCACAAAACTTTGGTTATCCGGAGCAAAAATTCCAGTCACCCCTTACGTATACCTTCAAGATTTAAAGGAAATAAAAAAAGCAACCAAATTTTTTAACAAACACGGAAGGGTCTTTGTTAAACCAAGCTCCCAAGGTTCAAGTGTAGGCTGCACCCTGGTTAAAGAGATTTCTCAACTTGAAATGGCCATTGTGGAGGCCTTAAAATTTTCCCCTTATGCCCTAATTGAAAAAGGTCTTAAGGCCAGGGAACTTGAAGTTTCCGTTTATGAATATAAGAATAAAATTAAAATTAGTACTCCAGGTGAAGTAGTAATTTCTAATTGTGTGGACCCTTTTTATTCCTATAAGGAAAAATACGACTCTGCCAGTAAAGCCTACACAGAGGTAGTAGCTAAAAACCTAAAACCAAAAACTGCAAAAAAAATAATGTCATATGCAAAAAGGGCCTTCAAGTTAATGAATATTAGACACCTTTCCCGGGTTGACTTTTTTCTCTCCGATGAGGGTAAAATTTATCTAAACGAGATTAACACCTTCCCAGGTCTAACCCCTATTTCCATGTTTCCCAAAATGATGGAGGCGAATGGTACTCCCTTTAAAAAATATTTAATGGAGAAAATAAATGGATAAGGTATTCCAACTTACCCAAAAAGCGGATCAGGAATTTGCCAATAAAAAATTGGCCCTTTATTATAAAGACCATTTAATTCCTGCTGAAAAAAAACCTTTTCTAACCGACCTTAAAAATTCTTTTGGCCCTTATCTCGGAATAGAAGCGGAAAATGGCAAAACCCATGGTCTCATGGATGCTTCCTCCCAAATTGCTACCTTTGGATTGGGATTTAACCCCCAACCTTATTTTGGTTGTACCCACCACATTGAATCCTGGCTAAATAGAGGCGATACAGAAAATTTCAAGCACCTAAAAAAATCATTTGTGGATTTTTTGAAAAGAAAAATCCAATGGGAAGATCTTCATGTTACGTTCACCAATTCAGGTGCAGAAGCAAACGAAGTAGCGCTTGGATACTGCTATCGTAAAAGGATAAATCCAAATGCTAACAAAGTACTGGCATTTGAAGGTTCCTTTCATGGAAGAATGCAAGTTACTCTTTCGGCCACATGGAATCCCTCAAAAAGGGAGCCCTTTGAGTGGAAGGAATTTTTGGCAACTTATTCCCCCTTCCCAGCAATGACGGATGATCAAATAATTCGTCCGAAAATAAAAGGATGGGATGAATTATGGGGAAATGCTTGCACCGAAAATTTTCAGATACCATCAAAGTTAAATTTTATCGGTAAAAAAAGGGATGAAGAACTTTTATCTTTGGAAATTAGTTGTCTTTTAAATGTGAGGGAACATTTAAAAAAAGGAACCATCTTTGCTATTTTGGTGGAACCTATGCAATGTGAAGGTGGGGATCGTTTTGGATCCGACAGGTTTTTTAAGGCCCTCCTTTTAATGGCAAAATCTTTTAGAGTACCTTTGATTTTTGACGAAGTTCAAACGGGGTTTAATTTAGGGAGAGATTTTTTTTGGCATAAATCTTTTGAATTAGGAATTGAGCCAGATTATGTAACTTGTGCAAAAAAAGCACAAGTAGGTTTAGTACTTTCCCATGATTCCTATAAATACAACCTAGATTTTTCGGTTGCCTCTGCCATAAGGGGGTATATTAGCGGTATATCGATGGACCAATCCCAAGAAAAAATATTGGAATTGGAAAATATCACACGAAAAAAACTACAAAACTTCTGTAAAAAATTTTCAAAATATGTTTGTAATCCACGAGTATTTGGCCTGGCATTCGCATTAGATATTTTTGAGAAAGATCATTTGGACAAACTAATCAAAGTACGTTTCGACCATTCTCTTTTATATTATCCCGCAGGAGATCAAACATTAAGATTTAGGTTAAATCTGGGATTTAGCTCAAAGGATTTGGATTATCTTTTCCTCAATCTTGAACATGTATTCCGTGAAGTTTACGAGGGGATACAAAAAAATTCAGAACCAATTTTTGTAAGTGCAAATGATCCAAAAGAAGATTATGGCTGGCATGAAATGTTATTGGAGGGAAAATTAAATAAGGTTACGAATAAAAATACCTCTGAAAAATCCCTGTTTCTTAAAATAAAGAAACATTTTGAAAAGAAACATCAAGTAAACTTGCACTTATTAAATAAAAAATCCTATAAAAAATGGAGAAAAAAAATTGAGGCACTTGAGAAGGAACTTTACGAACCAACAAGACAAACTCCAATAGAAGAATTTGACAAAGTAGTTGACGATAAAAAAGGGATTGCCCTTTTGGCGGAAATAAAAGGTAAAATCGCGGCCATCACCTTTTGTTCCCCTATTTCAAATTATCCATTGGAAAGAGGATTGAGACTTGATCCTTTTTTTAATGATAAAAATACACTCTATATTATCGACACATCTGTCGGAAAAAAATTTCACGGCAATAAAATGGGCCGGGATATAAAATATGTTCTCTATAAATTAGCACAGCTAAATGGTATGGAAAGAATTCATGGAAGAAATCGAGATAGGTTGGCGGCTTCCATGCTTAAAATCAATTTAAGCCTAGGTGCATACGAAAATTATTTTCAGAAAGAAGATTATCCTGACTTTGAATCCTATAGAGATGTAATGTTTTATACCTCACCACTAAACTGGAAACGTCCCTGCTTAAATCTTTCGAACGGAATTAACGCACCCTTGGGTATTTCTGAGCTAAATAAAAACTTTATTAATGAACAACTTCCAGCTTTAGTTAATAAGGTTTGCCTTTCAAATATGGTTTCCGAAAGTTTTTTAAAAGACATCCTGGATATATATTCCCTTCTTCCAAACGATTTAAGGCACGGTTACACCACATCTGGACAATCAGAAGCAGTTGATAAATTAATAAAATCTATTTGGTATAAATATAAAACGGATACAAATTATCCCCAGAATATTAAAATTCTAACTTTTAAAGGTCATTATTTTGGTGAGGGAAGCTTTCTCTCCAGAACCTTAAGCGGGATTGATGAACCCTATTTCCCAGTTAAATATTTGGACTCTCCAAATGAATATAATATAAAAAGTGTTCTCTCTCAGGTTGAGGAACAATTATCACAGAAAATCTATCATTCTGTTTGGATTGAACCACTTACCCAATTAACTATGGAATTTATTCCCCAAAAATTCCTTATGGAACTTAAGCACCTTTGCAATAAATATAATGTTCCCCTAATTTACAATGAAACTGCATCCTCTTTTTACAGATATGAAAGTAAAACCTTTTTTGCTTCGGAAGATGAAAGCATCCGACCAGATGGTGGTATTGCCTTTTTGGGTGGACAGGCCGGGATTTGCTTTATGAGGGAAGAGTTCTATTTAGGAAAACCCTTGATGCTTATTAGCACTTGGGATGGGGATGAATTTTCTTTTAAAAATTTCACTCACCTAACCAGAATTTTATCGCCCCAGGACCTGAAAAAAACTCGTGAGGAATTTCAAAAGTTACTGATAGAAATTCTTATCCCAATAAATGGTCAAAATTTAACCATGAAAAATGGTTTCGGAAATTTTTCTGGAAACCTACCTTTGGGCCTTCAAAAGCTATTTGAGTTTAAAAAAGGGAAATTTATTGTTTGCCCTTCCTATTCTGCAATGAGGGAGTTTATCGAATCATATGAAAGACCTTAATTTTCCCTACGTAAAATATCTTCCTGGAAAATCCCACAAAGAATGGGGAATCTTGCATGGAGAGCAATTTGCCAAACCAATTGCCGAACTAGCTCATATAAGAAAAGAATTGATGCTTAAAAAAAATCCATCATTGGAACCTGAGCTCGATAGATTGGCCAGGGCCCAATTTGACGTATCCAGAGAATTCGCACCTAATCTTTGTGCCGAACTTCAAGGAATCGCAATTGGGGCCAAGATTTCATTAACTGATATTATCATCCTAAATAATTACACAGACTTTAGAGATATCGAGTTACCCGAAGAAGGATGCTCTTCTGTCCATCTCCAAAAAAACGGAAAAGTATCGGCCGGCCAAACCTGGGACATGCATCAATCTGCAAAAAGATTTGCATGTGTAATTCACTTAACTGAAAATGGTGAAGATATCCTCCTATTTTCTCTCGTAGGATGCTTAGGCCTTATGGGTGTTAACTCCCATAATAATTTGGTTGGTGTAAATAATATTAATACTAAAAACGCTAAGGCAGGACTTATTTGGCCTATTTTGGTGAGAGCTATGCTTTTGGAAAAGGATATCCTCGCTATGAGGTCCATCCTATTAAAGGCACCTGTTACCTCAGGTCATAATTACCTCCTTTCTTCTATTGAGGGATCTGAACACTGGGAAACTTCGCCTAGATATAGCGAAAAGGTTTCTGAATTAGGTTTAAACGAGGAAGGTTTTATATTCCACACCAATCATTGTCTTGGACCTTTAAACTCCTCCTTGGAAATCAAGGAATCTCTTAGCTCCACCACTTTTAACAGATTTGAAATCCTGGAAAATCAGAAAGAAAATGTTACCGATTTAGTTAAACTTCTAAAAGACCACGAAGGATATCCGAAATCTATTTGTTCACACTTTGAAAGTGGGGCACAAGATCCTTCAATGACCTGTGGAGGGGCCGTGGCCAACTTCACCGATAACCAATATACATTTTGGCGAGGTTGCCCCGTTTATGATAAAAATTTTGTCGAATATGAATTCATTTTAAAAAAGAACCAATTTATCAAGGTAAAATAAATGACATATCCTTTTTTCTTCACCTGGACCAAACAAAAGGGAGCTGACCATTTTAATTTGGTTGCAGGAAAAGGCCCTATTCTAATCACTGATAAAAAAAGGGAGGTTTTTGATCTTTCTTCACTGAGTTTTCAGGCAGCCTTTGGGCTTAATGATCCATATATTTCAAAAAAAATTAAAGATCAATTGGGTAAGATTTCTGTGACTTCACCCAAAGCAGTTTATCCCTTAAAGTTAAATTCCACCAAACGTCTTCTGGAATTAGTAGAAGGAAAGAAAAAAACCATTGGGAAAATTTTTTATACAGTATCCGGAGCTGAATCAGTTGAAAACGCCTTGAAATTTGCCCGCCAGGTAAAAAACCGAAAGGGAATCCTTGCCAGAAAAGTTTCTTATCATGGTGCCACCTTAGGAGCACTCTCAGTTACCGGGGATTGGCGAAATGAGGGACATTTTACAGTAGATGAATGGACAATTCGAATCCCGGAGCCCAAGGATGATCCTCAATGTATTAAAACCAGAGAAATCATTTTAAAATTCGGCCCTAAAAATATAGCAGCATTTTGTCTGGAAACAGTTACAGTAGGGAATGGCGTTCATATCCCCGAAAAAATATGGTGGGAAAATATTCAAAAGCTTTGTGAGGAATTCGATCTTTTCCTAATTTTAGACGAGGTTGCCTGTGGATTTGGAAGAACCGGAAAACCTTTCGGTTTTCAACAATGGAATCTAAAACCTGACCTAGTTACCATGTCCAAAGTAATTTCAGGCGGAATGGTTCCTTTTGGGGCCGTTTGGGTTTCTCCTAAAATCTGGAAAAGTTATGAAGAAAATGTTTTATCCTTTGGCCTTACCAATTATGCACATCCGTTAGGGCTTGCTGCCATGGATGCGGTTTTGGATTATTTTAAAAATAAGAAATTTTTAGAAAATAAAAAAAACCTTACGAAGGTGTTTAACGAAAAGATAAAAAAAATAAAAAAACTACCTTGTGTTATTGAAACTAGAAATATCGGCCTGTTAGCCGCTGTGGATTTAAAATATAAGGTCAATTGGAAATTATTTTTTGAAAATGGAATTTATCTTTTTTGCAAACCCAAAATGTTAGTCCTATGTCCCCCCTACTGCTATTCCCCCAAACAACTGGGAGTGGCAATGGATAAACTCATAAGGGTTTTAGAAAACCTAAAGGAGTAAAAATTGGAAAAGGGAAAATTCTCAAAAATTTATCCAGATGCTCGCTCTGCTCTTTTTGATTTTAAATCAGGAATGACGCTAATGAGTGGAGGATTTGGTCTGTGTGGAATTGCGGAGAATTGTATTGATGCCTTGGCAGAGATGGATGTCTCAGATTTGAAGGTTATTTCCAACAATATTGGAAATGCCGGTAAAGGCCTGGTGAAAATTTTGGTTCAAGGGAAAATATCCAAGGCGTTCTGTTCCTATGTAGGTGGAAATCCAGATCTGGAAAAATTAATGCTGGCAAAAAAAATTGAGGTGGAACTTATCCCTCAAGGTACATTTAGCGAACGAATTCGGGCCGGAGGAATGGGGATCAGGGGATTTTATACTCCGACAGGGTATGGCACTTTGGCGGCCGAAGGAAAAGAAATTAAGGTTTTTGACCGACCCTGTGTGCTTGAACTCCCTTTAACTGCCGACTTTACCATTATAAAGGCCCAAAAAGGGGATCACTATGGCAACCTTTGGTTTAAAGAAACTGCAAGAAATTTTTCTCCTTTAATGGCCATGGCAGGAAAAACTACAGTTGTGGAGGTGGAGGAGCTTGTCCCATTAGGAGGAATAAAACCAGAAGATATTCATTTGCCAGGTATTTTTGTAAAGCGGATTTTCCAAGGAAAAAACTATAGAAATGATATTGAATTTGAAATTCTAAAGGAATCAAAATGAGCTGGTCCAAAGAACAAATGGCCGATGAGGTCATAGCTCTCTTTAAAAAAAATTCCACCGTTAACCTTGGAATTGGTCTACCATCCCTTGTCGCTGAAAGGCTTCCTGATAATTTAAATATAATGATCCAATCAGAAAATGGCATTTTAGGGGTAGGAGAAAGGCCCACAAAAAAAACTGTTTCAGCAACCTTAATTAATGCCGGAAAGGAAACCATAACCCCAGTTTCTGGAGCATCATATTTTGATAGTGCCCTAAGTTTTGGAATGATTCGCGGCGGACATATTGATTATTCAGTTTTAGGTGGAATGGAAGTTGATTTGAATGGAAATCTTGCAAACTGGATGGTACCAGGTGCCAAAATAACCGGAATGGGCGGGGCAATGGATTTAGTTAATGGGTCAAAAAATATAATAGTAATGATGACCCATTTTACAAAAACCGGTGATTGTAAACTTAAGACCACCTGCCAACTTCCCCTTACAGGAATAAATGTTGTAGATATAATTGTCACCGACCTCGGAGTATTCAAACCTAACAAAATAAATTTTGAAATTTTAAAGTTGGCACAGGGAGTTTCAGAAAAAGAACTTAAATTACCATAAAAAAGGGGCCCCCTGCAAAGGCCCCCCTTTTCGGCATCCTGCCTACTAGAAGGACATCCTGTCCCCCTATAGTTTTAGATTACAGGAAAAAAAAATCTATAACAGAAAAAAAATTGGATGGTAAACTTTTCCATTTAAAATACCTTAGCAATTTACGGGAATATTAAGCTGTTAATTTTAAAAATTTTAAGCTTAAATATCCAAATGATTTTTAAAATTAAAAGATTTCTTTTTCCAAAAAGATATAAAATTCAAACGTTTACTTACTATATTCCATCCCCTCCAGATAGGGATTCCGGCTACAGGGAAAAACAATTTGATAAAGTCTTTTATGATTTTATTAATCAGGGCTTTGAAATCATCTCAATCAATACCGTACCCAATACGGGACCAAAGAGTTCAGGGATGTGGTATATTGCCACTATAAGAGGAGCAGTTCCTCTGGCCTTGGAGAACAAAATTCAACAAATTTCCATTGACGGAATTGAATTGGAAGGAATAGAAACTCCTCAAAATGAATAAATTTTTTTTCCTTTTATTATTTATCTCATGTACCGCATTTAAAGTTGAGGATCCTGAAAGCGGGGAAGAATTTCTTCTTAAGGAAACGAAAAAAATAAATTTTTGTAAACCTTCAAATTTCCAGCTGATTGGATCAAATTCCTTTGCTGTAAATGATTTTGGAACTTTCCTAAAAAAGAAAAAAAATCTAACTACCTATGAGAAATTTGCCTTATGGGCACTTTTGCAAATGAATATTCATCCCGATTCATCATCTCCCTTTTCAAAACTTCAAATTATTGTTTGGGACAAAGGTCAAATGGCCTATTTTGATTACAATGATAAAAATGAAAACTCCACAACCTTCTTAGACGGATTAAACCACTTCCTTTCAATTACAAAACAAAAGAACAATCTCAAAGACCTAGGTAAAGTTTTAGATAAAGAATTTAACCAACCAATCCCAATCGGAGAAGAGTTTGCCAACTTTTTAAAACAAAATCGTGGGGAAATTGAAAAAAATCTAAACTTAAAACCATTTTATTTTAAGGCAAATCAATTAATTACCGAAAAAGAAACCTTACCTCCTCTTAATTTTTCAAACCTTTTAAACCAAAGAAAAAATAACTTCCAATTTAATTCAACACTTTATTCCGAACATATCGCCGATACGGCCACTGTTTGTAATAAAAATCTACTAACAATTAAAACCTTTATTGGCCCAAATGGTATCAGCAATCATTTCGCAATTAAGGAAGAAGGTTTGGTTATTCTTGGGGTATCTTCAGGTTTACCGGACTTATCAAACTCCATAGAAAAAACCTTTTTATTTAAAGGGAAAAATAGAAATTTCAATCCAATAATTTGTTCACTAAAAAAAGGTGATAATTCCCTTCTACTTATATCCGGAAAGGATAAGGCCCCAGGGCAGCATTTATATCATTTATTAGAGGAGGATTTACTAAATGATCCGACCTTTGAAAACCTAGATAATAATTTAAACAAATTCAGATTTATAACACTTAGAAATCCAAAAAGAATTATAATTGAATCTAGGAGGGCCTCTGATAAAGATCTTGGCCGCTTTTTAAATTCTAAAATCCCAGTTTACTCTATTGCTACTTTAGGTAATATTTGGGGATATGGACACCTAATAACCCAAGATGGTTTTTTAAAGGATCCCAGGAATGAATCCTACCTTTTTTGCGAATAGGGGGTTAGAATAATACCTTATGAGATATCTTTCCTTTGATTTAGAGGCCACAGGCTTAAAAGAAAACGATTATATAATTGAATTTGCCATGATCCCTTTTGATTGTGAAACCAGAACTTTTGAGGAAGGGCTCTCAAGAGAATATCTGGTCAAATGTCCTTCTTTTGAAAACCTTAAACCAAATCTTGATAAGTGGGTTATCGACAATAATAAAAGCCTCATTGAAAAGGCACACAAAAAGGGAATTCCCATTTCTGATTTTAAGGAGAATTTAAAAAATTACCTTGAGTCCAAAGAGGTCAAAGAATATTTTGGGAAAGGGAAAATTGTTCTTTTTGGAAAATCTATGAACTCCATTGACCTTCCTTTTCTATCAAGGGACTTAGGTTTTGAATTTGTGAGAACCTATTTCCATCATAGAGTTTTAGATCTAACCTCGGTCGCCCTCGCTTTAATTGATTTAAAAATGCTTCCTCCAGAGTGTGAATCTGGATCTGCTTTAATGAATTATTTGGGATATGGTGAGGTTGCCCATACCGCTCTGGCAGACTCCAAAAACACGGCCAAAATGTATTTCAAAATTTTGGATAAATTCAGGAATTAATGATTATTTGAAAAAGGTCTCAGGATCCATTGGCTGTCCTTGCCACCTAACCTCAAGATGAAGGTGCGGACCTGTGGAAACTCCAGTATTTCCTACCTCACCTATTACCTGGCCTCTTTTAACCTTATCCCCTTTTTGAGTGAGAAGTTTATTGGCATGCCCGTATACTGAAAAAATTCCGTAATCATGTGAGATAACAGTTAAATTTCCAAATCCGGATAACTCATTTCCAGCATAAACCACTTCCCCATCATCGATGGATAGGAAAGGAGAACCCACTGGTGCAGGAATATCAATGCCTTTATGTTCCTTTCCCCATCTACCACCATAGCCCGAAGAGATAGTTTTTGTTATAGGAACCGGCCATTGCAAATCTCCGGAAGAAAGAGCTCTAACTAGATCCGCAGTCGCTAGGGTACCAATTACCCCCTTCATTTGTGGGATATAAAACCAGGTGCCTGGTTCAAGTTTCTTTCCTTCATTGGCCTTTTTAATCATAAAGATTGGAATTTCAAATTCTTTTGCCAAGGTTTCGTAACTATCCTCTTTTTGTAGCAAAACATATTTTCCACTCTTAAAGGGAGTTAACGAGCAGGACAACAATATAAAAACAATAAGTAACCGTGTCATAAACTTAACTATTTTAGATTTCTAATAAATTTAGTTAATTCTTCGGACATATCGGTTTTTTCATGAAGGAGATTGAGCGGAGTTATGGAAATATGATGGTTTTCTATGGCAAATGTATCGGTTCCTTGGTTTAAATTTTGCCCCTCATAGTGACCTACTATCCAATAGTAGGGGTTATTTCTAAAATCAAATCTTTCACCTATTTTTTCGGAGTATCTTCTAAACCCTAAGGAGGTCACCTCATACCCCTTAATTTTATCCAGGGGGAGATTTGGAACATTAATGTTTATCAGGGTAAGCGGGTTTAAAATTTTATCAAAACCATTTTGAATCAACTTTCTAATAAAGAGGCCTGCGGTTTCATATTGGGGATTTTTGGGGTCAAACTCCCTTGATGTTGAGGCGGTTGAAACAGCAATTCCCGGAATTTCATGAAAAGAACCTTCACGGGCACCAGCTACGGTTCCAGAGTAGTAAATGTCCTGTCCAAGGTTTGCTCCTCGATTAATTCCGGAAATCACCAAGTCAGGCCTTTGGTTTCTAGTGAAGTAAATATGCCCAATTCCCAAAAGGGTGCAATCTGCGGGAAACCCGGAGCATCCAAAGAAACCTTTTTTAAGTTCCACCAATCTCATGGGATTATCAAGAGAAAGTGAGTGACCGGTTGTTGAGCGCTCCACCAAGGGCGCAACTACTGTTACTTCAGCAATGTCCTTTAGGGATTCATAAAGTTGATTTAAACCTGGAGCATGAATACCATCATCATTCGTTAATAAAATTTTAAGCATAAGGAAATTATAATAAAAATTTAACTATTTGATGAGAATTTTTTTTAGGGGATTAAAAAATAAATCGGGTCTTTGTGTTCCTATGCTTTCTGGGTGAAATTGATAGGTTAGCCCCCTTTCGAATTTTCCGGCAATAACCTCTCCGTTAGAAAAGGAGAAATTGTGTCTATTTTTCTTGGAAGGGTCCACTGCTAGAGAATTATATCTTTGTACATGGGTTTTAAGACCCCAGTCTTTTTCCTCAAAATGTTCTTTCCAGGGAGGGATAATAAAAGGAACAGATATTCCATGAAGTGGTTTTTTACTTTTGACTATTTTTTCTCCCTGGACTCTCCAAAGAAGTTGATGACCTAAACAAATTCCTAAAAAAAATAAATTTTTATTCCTTAGGGAATTCTTAAGGTTGGGATAAATGGTACTATAATCTTCAGGATGGCCAGGGCCGGGTCCGAGGATTATTATTTTTTTTTCTTTTAAATTCTCAATACTTTTAAATGTCTTAGTGGAATATTGCTCCACTTGGACATTTATTTTCATTTTATAAATTTCAGTAGCAATGTTATAGGTAAAGCTATCAAAAAAATCGACTATGATTATGTCATTTTTCATATGTTAATGAAATTTTTTCCGTCATAGTTTATCATGAGATTAAAATAAAATGCCTTATCAATTTGGGTTTTTCGGTAATTGATATCAAATTTCCAACAATTATTTTTTGGCAACCAACTAAGGCCAAAAATCATAACATTTGGAACTTTAAGGGCGATATCATAATCCCATGTTAGGTTAAGTCCAATTGGACGAAAACCTTCATAGTTCCCCTTAAAATAGACGTTTTTATCGTAGGGGACCTGGAAGGTATCCCATTTAAGACCTCCCTCGGCAAAGGCCAAGTCAAAATTTTTCCTTAATCCTAATGTGAGAATATTTCCTTCAGGATTGTAGTAATGGTATTCCCTCAGATAAATATTAAAGCTCCCCAAATTATATGAGGTATCTAGCTTTAAAAAGGTCAACCTGTCTGAAAATTTATCCGAGGTCATATTAAACTGATAACCTTGGGAAATTAAAAATAGGAAAATATTTTGATAATTAAAATTATCCCATAAATGACGTTCATCCTCATAAACATCAAAGGTCTTTGCATCCTTTCTAACTATTGTGTTGGCCCATACTAATTCGAGGGTATTTTCCATCGGAAGGGTGATTCTTGCCTGATAGTTATTGATTTTGTATTCGATTTCTCGATAAGCATCAGTGTTATCGAAAGTTCCTTGTTCCTGGTAAATCTGATTTGCAAAATCCGTATTTCCAGACCAGGTGGATGGCTGGGTATAAAAGTAATTCATGGCAAAGATGGATGAATGTTTATAACTGTGACTGATGATTTTAAAATCCTTTTGCCCCAATTCAGAATTTATTTGAGGAACATTTTCAATTAAATCTCCAGAATTTGTTTTTTCCTTTAAGGCGGCATCCTCTTTTACTTTCTCAATATTTATTTGTTCAATGGGAATTTTTTCCTGATAGGCAACTCCAAAAACTTTTTCTAGTTCCAAAGAGGCTGTACTTTTTGAAACCAAAGTCCATTTGCTAAAGTAATTCTTTTTTTCATAAGGAAGGTCATAATATTGTGAATCAAATGCAAAATTGGTTTTTAGGTTAATCGGCCCAACTTGCCCCAAATTATAATCCAGAAATGGTACAAAATTTGTCCTGTTGGCATTTCTTATCAGGTTATCTTCATAGAAATTTAATTGTCTAAAAGAGGTAAAATCTGCAGCAGCTCCTAGGCTCATGCTTTGAAACGGAAAATTCCCGGTTTGAAATATCTTTATAGGATTTAAATCAGCAGTAAGCTTTGGAAGAATCTGGACATAGGTTTTATCAAAAAGAACTGGATCTGTAGTCAAAACATTTCGCTGAAGATATCCTTCCAAATTAAAATCTAAAAGATTAGTTCGATAATTAAAATACCCTCCGCCTCCGGTATCTGGCCCCTCGACGTACCGATTTATCAAATAATCAAAATCCCTTAATTGATCTGAATCAGTTACTGTAAGAAAATCTAGATGGTGATTGAAGGAATGGGAAAAATTAAAAGTATGTTCGTAATTATTAAAATTTCTGAAATAGTAATCTCCGGTCCGTTCATAATTTGTCTTATAGGGTAAATAAATATCATCCCAAATAACCAAAGAATCCAATTGGAACCATTTTTCTTCTCCCACGCTTTGTCGGTATTCAAATTGCGATCCAAACCCCCTTCTACCAAACATTGCTGGAATTAAGGTGATATCTTTCCTTGGATCCAAGGCCCAAAAAAATGGAAGCCTAAATCTCGCTCCGTCATCCTGGCTGAGTTCTAATTTTGGAATTAAAAAACCGGTTTCTCTTTTTTTCTTTATAGGGAAAACCAAGTAGGGAACATAGAAAAAACTTATTCCTTTTATGGTCACAAATCCTGAATAAATATAGACATATTTATTTGGAATAATTTTGACTTTTTCCCCATAAACGGTCCAAGATTCCGGGCAATCCTGACAGGTAGTTACTTCTGCCCCCTCTGCTATAATAAGTTCATCAGAAACTCTTTCAATTTTCTTGCCATGTAAAATAAAGTTCCCGGACTTAAGCTTAGCGTTTTTAACGGTAAAAAGATTATTCTTGAAATTGTATAAAAACTCGGTCCCAAATAGAGTCATATCCGGCCCTACGTATCTGACATTACCTAATACCGCTGCCTCCCCAGTATTCATGGATAATGTGGCCTTGTCTCCGTAAATTGAATTTGGTCCCTGAGAAATAACTACGGAGCCAACGGCTTCATACCTGTTTTCTTTGGGCCATTTATATGCCTTCTCAGAAAGAAGCTGGACATTCCCTTGTGAGATCTGAAATTTCGTTAGGGCAAAGCTCTTTAGACTGATCAAAATGAGGAGAAAGGAGAAATTTTTGAACTTCTCCAACAAAATAATATGATCCGGTAACCAAAAGCGTTTCATTAACATTTTGGTTTTTAATTTTATTTTCAAGTAGGGTTTTCCAATCCGCTTCAAATTCAATATATAATTTATCCGCAAAAAGCTTCAATTCTTCTGCGGCCTTTACATGGTCAAAAGAGGTGAGTATAACTTTTTTGAAAGCATTAGAAAAAATTTCTATAATTTTTTCTATTTCTTTTTCTGGCCTTTTGGAAAGGGATATCAGCGCTGCATCATATTCCTGGTTTCCCCTGCCCACTTTATTCACCAACTTTCGCACCCCATCTATATTATGAGAACCTACAAAAATAAAGGTAATTGAACCCTTTTTAATCGTTTCAAAGCGTCCTTTTAGGTCCAAAAATTTGTACTGGGAAAGGTCTAGATTTTTAGGGGCCCTTTGATTTTTGAACAATTCAAACGCAAATGCCGCCATCAACTTATTTCTTTCTGAAAAATCCAGGGAATGATCCAAAACCCCAAGTTCTTGGAGGTCTAAGTGAGGAATACTTTTTTCCTTGCAAAATTTATTGGTAAGAAACCTGCAATACTCAAGCTCTAGTGAAGAAATTAATTGTTTTCCAGGACGAGTTATTCCGAGTTTTTCATGTAGAATTTTTTCTAATGTATTTCCCAAAATTGCCTGATGATCTCGGGAGATTGAAGTCAACAGGGAAATATCTGCATCGAAGTGGTTGACTGCATCAAGGCGCCCTCCAAGCCCAACTTCTAAAACCAATATATTCATCTTTTTTTTTCGAGCTAGCCTTATAAAAACATAGAAAAGGAATTCATAATAACTAAATTTACCCCAGAGCCATTTTATTTTCCTAAAGGTTTTCCTAAACTCTTTTAGGAGTTCATCGTATCCAATCATTTGGCCAGAAAAAATAAATCTTTCCCTTATGGATAAGATATGAGGAGAGGTCCATAAGGCAACTTTAATTCCAGTGGAGTTTACAAGATTGGCAAAATGTGTGGAAGTTTCACCCTTTCCGTTGGTACCAGCAATGGTGATGATTTTTTTAAACTTTTTTTTATAGGGTTTGAAAAATCTATAAGTTCTAGCAAGCTCACCTTTAAAAATTTCTTGTCCAAAATTTTCTTTTAGGAAATTTTCAAGAAGAGCTTCCTTGGAGAAATCAAAAGTATCCATCACTGCTTAAATGTTTCAATAAAAAAAATAAGTTCCGACCTTAAGTGGTGACGATGGACAATCCTATCTATAAAACCATGTTCGCAAAGAAACTCTGCCCGCTGAAATCCTTCTGGAAGAGTTTGTCTAATTGATTGTTCAATTACCCTTGGGCCTGCAAATCCGATAAGGGCCTTAGGTTCTGAAAAATTTACATCTCCAAGCATTGCAAAACTTGCTGCAACTCCACCGGTGGTTGGATCAGTCATTACGGAGAAATATGGAATTCCCTCATTTTTTAGTTTTCGAATAACACCTGATGTCTTAGCCATCTGCATCAAAGACAAAAGTCCTTCTTGCATTCGGGCACCACCAGAGCAGCTAATAACAATTGCAGGAATTTTATATTCAAGGGCCTTTTCCAAACAAAAAGCGATTTTTTCTCCGGTTACCACCCCCATGGATCCGCCCATAAAGGAAAAATCCATCAATGAAAGTGCAACTTGGTGCCCCCCAATTTTGGCCAATCCTGAAAGAGTACCATCGTGAAGGCCTATATTTTCTAATGCAGTGGAAAGTCTTTCTTTATATGTTGTCTTATCCACAAATTCTAATGGGTCAGTGGTTCTTAGCTCGGTCCCCCATTCTTCAAAGGTATCCTTATCCACTAGCATTTCCAGGCGATCTATAGCGGTAACCCTGAAATGGTGATCGCAATAGGGACAAACATTTAAATTTTCCTTTAGCCTAGATGTTTGGAGAATTTCGGCACAATTTGAACATTTCTTCCAAATTCCTGAAGGTGTATTTGAAGCCTGTTTTTTGTAGCTTTTAAGTTTGGGGTTTTTAACCGATCCAAACCAACCAAGCTTCGGAATATCCGAACTAGATTTATCAGTCATCGTTTCCTCTTTTCCCATTTAATTAAAACCCCTTCTAGTCTTGATGCGTCAAAGTTTGGTAAATTTTCTTGGAATCTTCATCCAAAATCTGGGAAAAAATTTTGGAAAGAAGTTTTACTCCCCCCTTCCCTTCCAAATATTCCCTACAAAGACCGACAACCTTGGAAGAATTCTCTAAGGGTTTAATTTTTTCTATATTAACCAAAATAACAAATTCGCCCTTATAAATAATCTCTTCATTTGGGAAATCTTTCCCTAAGAAACGATAAACGGATTGAAATTTTTTCGTTAACTCCCGGGTTAAAGCAAACTGGCAATCCGGGAAGATTTTTGTCATTTCCTCAAGGGTCTTTTCACATCGAACCGGCGATTCAAAAAAGACATGAGTTCCTCCTGTAAGGTTTCTAAAAAAATCTTCCCTACCGTCTCTTGGTACAAATCCATGAAAGGTAAATGGATAGGGTGGAAGCCCTGATAGCTCCAATGAAACAATAACTGAGGAAACACCAGGTAAAGTATCCACCTCAAAACCCTCCATAATGGAAAGCTTAATCAGAGGAAATGCAGGATCAGAGATTATTGGAGATCCCGCTTCAGAAACCACATGGACATTCTCTCCCATATTTAGAATTTCCAAAACTTTCTTTGATCTATCGATCTTTTGATTATCATGAAAAGACAAAATTTCTTTCCCTGTTGGCGAAATTCCCAATAGGTTTAAAAAGGACCGGAAAGTTCGGGTATCCTCGGCAAAAAAATATTTTCCATCCCTTAAGGCACTTTTTGCCCTTTCAGTAATGTCCTCTAGATTGCCAATGGGAAGTGTAACCAAAATTAGTTTTGCCATCGCCCTACTTTACATAAATTAAGAAGAACTTTCCACCTACAAACTAAAGTTAAATCAGAGGTAGAATTTCCTTAAAAGGGGAAATGATATGACATTAAAGGCCAGCATCCATACCGATTCCACTGGAAACTACACAATTCAAATGAAAGGAAACTTAAATTACGAAAATAATGATTACCTAAGTTCGGAAGTAAAGGCACTTCTAATAAAAAATCCAGATTCCAAAATTACCCTTGACCTATATTTTTTAGATTTTGTAGGCTCATCAGGAATCGCCAATTTTGTTAAATTAATAAATGATTTAAACTCCCCCAATGTTCGAATATTTCTAACAAATGTTAAATCTGAATTTTTAAAGGTTTTCAAACTCTATGAAATTTTGGAAATTGAGAAAGTAATTGCAGATTATTACCCCTCCATTTCTAGACCTGAATCTGATTGGGATTAAAAATTCTTTTGAAAAAGACTGAAAAAAATCATTAAATTATTTTCTGGCCTCGGATTATTTAGCTGCCTTGGAAATTTGGAATCTAAAGGTCCTTTGTCCCAATCGCCCACCATCTCCCATCTTTTTCCATAATAAATATCGTCGTAATCATTGACCCTTGCGTGATCATAAATATTTGAGGCACCACCAGGTACCATCTGGCCCTCTGGAGTCTTAAATTTATCTTTTACGACAAAATATCCTCCGATCCCAGCACCTGCGACCAAACCAATAGATGCACCCTTAACCACGCTACTTTTATTACCACCTATGGCCATTGCAGCAACGCCTACAAGCGTTCCGCCAAGGGAACCATAAAGCGAAGATAGTCCAAGAGTTTTTAGGTCATCACCTAAATCAGCATAGGCATTTTTGATGGTTAATATGGAAAATAAAAGGACCAAAATTTTAATTTTCATTAATAATTAGCCTACCATGACCTAATGATTATTAAAGGATGAATTTTATTTACATAGTCTTTCAGTCAGTTTTTTCCACTACTCCTCGAAAAGTTTTTCGATGAATGGGAGTGATTCCAAATTTTAAAATGGCCTCTCTATGGTCCACTGTCCCATATCCCATATTTTTTTGAAAATTATAATGTGGATATTTTAACGCGAGAAGTTTCATTTGTTGATCGCGATATTCTTTTGCCACAATTGATGCAAAGGCTATCATTAAAGATTTTGAATCCCCTTCAACAATGGCGGTTGCATTAACATTTTTCCCTAGTTTTTTTGGAACTTTGTTTCCATCAATTAAGACTTCGCCAATAAAATTTTCAATACAACAATTTTTAAAAGCATTTTCCATTGAGGATAAGGAAGCGTTTAAAATATTAATTTTATCAATGGTCCCTGGTCCCAATTCACTGACACAAAAACCTATTTCAAAATTATCTTCTCGGAAAAACCCATAATATTTATTGGGTCTAATTTTCTCTGGTTCAATATTGAAATGCTTTAATATTTCCATCCTCTTTGACCTAGAAATTAACTTGGAGCTGTTAATTCCAAGGCTTGAAAAAGCTCTTAAAATTTTCAGTATCCTCTTTTGATTAAATTCTGCCCATTTTATTATTGAACATCCCGCAACGACAGGTCCGGCCAGTGGCCCCCTTCCCACTTCATCAAGGCCAGCTATAAATGATTGATGAGGGAGCTCACCCTTAATAATCCCCAATTCCTTAGGATTTCGAATTACCACATTTTTTCCTCAAATAATTTTAGAAAATTTTAACGATGGATCGGTAAATTGTAATTTAAAAAATAACCTAATATTTTGTTCAACATTTTTTTTTCCCCTTATTCTTTAATTTGGTTAAAATGAAACTATGCTATATTTTCTCCTTTTAATTTTTCCCCTTTCTCTATTTTCTTTTTCAGATTTAAATTCAGGTCTGGATAAAAATAGAAGATATAATGAAGTCACATGGCTTACCGCCCATAATGCAGATATGAGCTATCCCAATGGATGGATGATTGTTAATCAAACCAAAGGATTACAAGATTTAATGGAAAATTTCGGGGTGCGGGCATTAATGCTTGATGTGCATAGAAGTAATGAAGGGCCTATCGGAATGAAACGGGATAAGGAGGAAATTGTCTCCTGCCATGAAAGCTGTAATATTACGGCCAATGCACTTCGACCCATGCAAAAACCAGCTCTACAGGAAGATAATTTAAAGGTAGTGAAAGAATTTTTAGATGGCCACCCAAACGAAATAGTTACCCTTTTAATTGAGGATTACGTTCCATCTGAAAATAGGAAAGAACTTTCTGATTTAATAGAAAAGGTCGGTTTAAAAAGTTATCTACTAACTCCCGAAGAAGTGGATATGTTCGATAAAAATCCGGTGGTCAAATGGCCCACCTTAAATGATTTAATCTCGAAAGGAAAAAGATTAATAGCATTTTCCCCAAAGGGAAATCCCTTTATAAAACAATGGGATTGGATGGTGGAAAACCATTACAATATGGGTGAGGATAAAGGTGAAAAATGTGAAAAAAGAGGAGAATCCAGAGATGGGTTGGTTGGTCAATCCTATTCCCTTTTAAATGTAAACCATTTCTATGATTTTTGTTTTGACATTCACTTGGTTCATGATCCCCGAGTGCGTTTTATAAATCATGGATATTTTAACGGGCCACTTCTTGAAAAATATGTGAACGATGTATGCCTAACTAAATGGAAAAGAGTTCCCAATTTTATATCCGTCGATCATGCCAATAGACAATCAAGCGTATATGGTGGAATTGAATTGGGAGAAATTATAAAAAACCTTAACAAAAATCCTGCCTGGAAATACTATTCAGATGAAACCGTAAGAACCCAACTTTTTCCAAATTGGAAAACAGAAGAAGAGAAGGAAAAAGAGCAGGAGACAACAAAATGACTTGGCATTTATTTTTATTATTTTTATTTTCCCTTAATTCCTTTGCCACCGATGAGGTGAACAATAAAAAAATGGAGAATGAGCGCAAAGAACTTTATTCGATGATTGATTACGGAAAATCCCTAATGGAAGAATTTGGCCAAATTCAAAAAGCCTGTAATGTCTTAAAAAAATTCACAGAAAAAAGGGAATGCCCTGAATACTCAAAACAAATTCAAGAAAAATTGGATAGTATTGAAAATTCTCTAGTTGAACAAAAACATTCTTTCTTTTCTTTTTTAAAGGGTGCGGTTGTATACGGTCGCCATTGTGGAACCTGTGATAAAAAGGCTCAAGAAAAATACTGCCCTTTGATGGATGAAGTGTTGGCAAAATATGATTATTTGAAAAAATGATTTCCAATCATTAAGTTTCTAAAAATTTTTATTTTTAATTTATTTTACTGGTTTTTAGAATTATTAATTTGGCATTTAATATTTTTTTATTAAACCTGAAAAAAATCTAATCGCTTCCCGTTACCTTCCAGAGTAAAAAAATTTACTAAGAATTTGTAATCTTGAGAACCAATCTTCCAAATAATTTTCCCGTCCTGTGGGTATTTATTTGGAATCGAAAAAGAACATAATTTGGTTATTTCTTCCATTAATTTTTCAAAGGAAAAACTTTCTCCTAAATCATCTACTTTTGAAAAATTTTGTTCCTTTAAGGCCAAAGCAATATTATTTCCATCCACTGAGTTAATCGAAAAGTTTGAATAATTTTTCTTAACCATTAACTTGAGAATTTCATCTGTGGAAATAAAATCAACTTTCATAAAATTATTATTTGAATTCAAAAAAAAAGGCCTCCAAAGAGGCCTTTGATTTATTTTTCGGCACTATCGTAGTCGATAGCAATTCTTGCGCCTTTA
>CAYNWL010000005.1:0-189340 GCA_964400895.1 uncultured Bacteriovoracaceae bacterium | reverse complement strand
TTTTGAATTAGTTGAAGTGTCTGATTATCATCCAAGCAAATACAAAAAATTAACCAAAGTAGAAGAAATTACAAATTTGCCGGAACCAACTCGTTCAAAATCCTTTTCCCAAATCTCCTTAGGGGAAGATCTTCGAATTGTTGTCACAGGAGTTGGAGGCTCAGGAGTTACCACTATTTCAAAAGTTTTGGCAGAAGCCGCCAGAGAAATGGATGGAAGGGCAGATTTAGATTTTAAATTTGTAGATCAAAAAGGACTCGCCCAGAGAAATGGAAGAGTTTCCGCCCATCTCTCCATTTTCCAAAAGGGAAAGTCTTATGGGTGCATCACTCCCTTAGGAACAGCCGATCTGGTTTTATCTCCAGATCTTTTAGATGGATCCGACTGTATATCCTTTTTATCATCGAAGGGATTAGCGATTTTTGATACACAATATCAAGTTCCGCTTTCTATTATGCTGGATCGGGGAGTGGAAAAGGATCCGATTGACCCCCAGGTATTAAAGGAAAAAATTAGGGAAAAGTTGGGAGATCAGGTTAAATTTATATCATTAAAAGAAATTTGCCAGGATATTTTGGGAAGATCGATTTACGCGACTTCAATGATTCTTGGTGTGGCCTTTCAGGCCGGTACTCTTCCTTTTTCAGAAGCAAATATGAAGAAGGCATTTGAAAATTCAATGCCTAAATCTGAATTTGATAATAATTGGAAAGCTTTTAAATTGGGAAGAAAGGTTTATTTGACAGGGGAATCAAAATTAATCCAAAAAACGGGATCTGATTTTTCTGACTTAATTTTGAAATCACTTAAAGAAAGTGCCTTTTTTTCATCTGAGCTAATAAAACGTTTTAAAACTGACTTAACCAGGCTTAGGTCTTTGGTTCCCTCTGTAAAAGAGGAAAATCTAATGCAATACCTTCACGATCAATATATTTATGATCGTGGAGCAAATTCTAAAGCATATCTAGAGGATGTAAAAATCCTTTCCGAAAAATTTAGTGATCCAGACCTATTAAGAATTTCTCTTGCAGCAATCTCTAAATGTTATTTTGTAAAAGACGAAGTTTTTGTGTCGCATCAGATGATATCACCAATCCAGAGAAAAAAAGACCTAGACCTTTATGGCCAGTTAGGAAAAACATATAAAAAGACCCATATTAATCGACCATCATTTGATATTTTAGGGAAGAAAATCGAATTTGATCTTTCCCCAAAAGACTGGATGCTAAAAATGATGAGACATTTAAGGGTGCTTCGAATCCTAATGCCTTCTTGGCACAAAAAGGAAGAAAAAATCTCCGCCATAATAAGAAAAGAAATTTTGGATGCTATTCCTCAAATGGAACCTTCAAAACAGAGAAAAAGACTTAAGGAACTGGATAATATTAAAGGGTATAGGGAAATTAGGTATCAAATCGCTAAATCGGTTTTAGGAGATATATTTTGAAACAGGCCGTAACAGCTGTATTTTCCTGTGGTGAAAAAATTTTTGTTATAAAAAGACAGGATTATTTAAAAGTCTTTCCTGGTTACACTGCCTTTCCTGGGGGGAAAGTAGATGAATTAGAATCAGAAGGCCACCTGACGATCAATTTTTTAGACAAATTTTCACCCAAGGTTATGCGGGGGTTAATAAGGGAATTAAAAGAAGAATTGGGATATGATCTTAAAAAAGGAATTGAAACTGGGGAAGTAATTTCATTCAATCATGTTGGAAACGCTGTTACCCCAGAATTTAATCAATTCCGATTTGATACGCATTTTTATAGGATAGAAGTTACTTTTCCGATTGATTTTCATTTGGATCCAGGTGAATGCTCGGAAGGAAGGTGGGAAAATCCTAGTGTCCTAATGCAATTGTATAGAGAAGGTAAGCTCTTGATGGTGCCTCCAACAATCAAAACCATTGAGGCCCTCTGCGAAAATAAAAATTTAAAACACCCTATTGATTTGAATTTAAAATATGATCCAGAAAAAATGGTTCCATGTATTTCACCTATTTATGGAATATTACAATTTTTTCCATACTCCAATACCTTTCCTCCCGCACTTAGGACAAATTCATTTTTAATCGGGGATTATTTAATTGATCCTTCTCCTAAAAATAATGAAGAATTGATAAAATTTGAAAATTCACTTTCTGATTTTAATTTTAAGGGAATTTTTATTTCACATCATCATCCGGACCACCACGAATTTTCTACAGATTTGGCGAGGAAAAGAAAAGTACCTATGGCCATGTCTAAAAAAACCCATGAAATGATTTTGGAAAGATTTGGCCAAGACTATTTTAAAGATATTAATTTAGAATTTTTTAAGGAAGGAGATGTTCTGACCAAATGGCTGGAAAAAGAAATATTTATCTTCGAAGTTCCAGGCCATGACGAAGGTCAACTCGCCCTTGCGCCAAAAAGTATGGAGTGGTTTTTAGTAGGGGATTTAATTCAAACTGTCGGCACAGTGGTGATAGGAAAACCCGAGGGAGACATGAGTAAATATTTTTCATCCTTAAAGAGAGTAATTGATTTGGATCCCCAAGTGATTTTACCAAGCCATGGAATTTCTGTTGGAGGAACATTTAAATTAAAGGAAACCCTAAAACATCGCCAGATGAGGGAAAAACAGATATTAGATCTTTTAAAAATGGGAAAAAATGAAAAGGAAATGCTAGACGAAATTTATAAAGACCTGGATGAGTCCTTGTTTCCCTACGCACTAAAAACCATTGAATGCCATCTAGATAAAATTCAAAAGGAAAAGATAGGAAATTAATTTCTATTCTTCAACAGGATAAGACATTTCAGAATCTGAAGGTTGAAAATCCGAATTTTCGGGTGTTCTTTCCTCATCAGGTGTTTCAATGCTAGGAGGAGTAGAGTTTAATTCTTCGCTTGAATAGGATGCTTGAAGAGGTTCGACTGTATGGATAATTTCTCCGGTTTCAGCATCTGCAAACGCATTAAAGGATCGTGGTTCTTCACCAGGAATATATAAATTTACTAGAATTTGTTCTACAAATAATCCCTGATCAATTTTAACTAATATAAAGGTACCTTGTTTTTTAACATCAGCACTCATTCCGGCAACTTCTGGGTTAATAATTTTAGTTCGAATTAAGTCTTCTAAATTTGAAGAAATTTTATTGGAGATATTTATGTTTCCAGAAGGCGCATTTATGGGTTGAAAATCAGGGCCCAAATATGGTTTTTGTAAGGGTTTTTCTTCCTCGGGAAGAAAATTTGGAGGAGGGGCAGAGATAACCTCCCTTTTGGGTTTTGGAATGGGTTCTTCTTTTATTATTTCAGTGGTCTTTTCTTTGCTAAGAAATAAAAATGATAAACCTACTCCCAATAAAATTAATAAAATTATTATTTTCTTCATTTACAAAAGATTTTTCGGCCAAAATGGGAATTTTCCTAACTCTTAAATTAGCAAAATTAGGTAAGGAGGTTTAAAACTCTGATTTTTTTAATTTATTTTTGAAATTATACGAAAAGTAGGAAGGTAATTTATTTAAATAAAAATTATAGAGTAAATATTTTTAGGTGTAATGAATGAAAAAAATTTTAGTCCTTGGAACTGCAGTATTAATTTTTATTGTTTCCTTCATACTTGCTAGAAACATTGAGGAGACTGAGGGGCCAGTGGCCTTTAAGAAAAATCCCTTATTTGAAAAAACTGCCCAAATTTTAAAATCCAAAAATTTTATACCTACCGTAAAGGTATCTAAAAATGAAGTTTTAAGCATTAGGGGCAAAGAAAGATATCAAAAATTGGCAAATACTGCTGGAATCCTTCAAGCAGACCATCCCTTGATGAACACGATAATCGGTCTGGAAAATCCACAATTGGTCGATCATCAAACGGCCGAAAAATTTAATAATGATCTAATAGAATACCTAAAGAAAAATCCTGAAAAGGGGTTTGAGGAGATCAAGAGAATTTTGGGAAGTACTCAAGCAAAAGAAGATCCGGCCTTAAGGGGAAATATGATGATTGCCTTGAGTTATATAGAAGGAAAAGAAGAAGAGGTAAGGGAAATTTCTCTAAATGAATTGGAAAATAATATTATCCAGGAAGAAAAGGAACTTCCTGTAGGGAGAGATTTATCTACGAATAATAATCTAAAAGAGGAGATAGCGGTTGTTTTGGCATTTAATGCTTTTTTAGGAGTTTCACAAAAAACTGCACAAAATATAGATGATGAGACCATCAACCTAATAAAAAAACAGCCAAATATAAATGTTAAACGGCAATTAGCAGTCTCCTATGATCGTGTTTACCCTCAAAATAGAGAAATGATGCTCAATAAACTTAAGGAAGAAGGAATAGAACTTTTCCCACCTGATTTCAAAGTGAGAACCAATGAACAATAAATTATTAATAAATATTCTTTTAATAACAGGACTTTTTATTTTCTCAGGAATTTTGGGATTCTTTTTAGGAAAGGAAACCAAGGAAGAAAAAGTGGCAACTGTTGAGATCAAGGAAAAGGAAGTCCAAAAAGTAGTAGTGGATTTGAAAAAACCGGTCAACATAAGAGATATCAGTTCTATAATTATTCCCAAAAATATCGAAAACAAACAAAAGAAAATTCAGGTAAATTATTTAGAAAATTTTCTCTCGGAAACTGAAAATAGGGAAATATTTAACCGAACCCTAAATATTTTTAATAAGAGTAAAAATAAAGAGTCGCTAGCAGTGTGGGTGGCCCTTGGAAATAATATTTCCAGCTCGAGAGAATATGAATTATTTTTTAAAAACTCATTAAAAAAGTTAAATGAAGACCCTGGAGAGTCTTTTAATGAAATTTCAGACCAGATTAAAAAATTGGGTAAAGAGGATGATTTTTTAAGGGGAATGCTAAACAATCTTGTTCATCAACTTAAAGTTGAAGATTCAAAAAAAATTGAATTCTTTGGAAGTGAGTTAGGTAGACCCCTTGAACTAAATTCTGTTGGGGGTATGGCAGAAGGTTCAACCTCCATTATTAATTCACTGGTTTTGTTAAAGCAATATTCCAAAGACCCTCAGGAAGTAAAAGATTATTTTGAGCAAAGTTTAGATAAAAATAAAAATATCAGTGAATCTCTAAAACTAAGATTTCTTCAATATTTTCCTGGATTAGAAAATGAAATTTAAAATTTTAATTACTTGTTTAATTTCTTTTAGTGTGTATGCTGGTGGTTCAAAGCCGCCTCCCGAGGAAACCGGTAATGCCTGTTTAAGCGACAGTTATTGTACGTATGGTGAAATGCCACTTCAAAACCAAGGAGCTGTTACCTTAAAATGGTATCTTAATAAAAAAGTCGGAAATATGAACGTTTTTGATGCTGGTTGGTGTGGTCCTACAGCAGGAATGATGGCCTTATATGGAGTAAAAAACCACAACCCAAAAGTTAAATGGGGTAGCTGGATGGATGATGGGACAGATAACCATTATGGCGTTTGGAAAGCAGGTGTGGATTTTAAAACAGATTTTAAAAACGGAGGAACCTTTGATAATAATGCTTTCTCGGGAATAAAAAATTTGATTGATAAGGCCTCAAATACTTCAAACAAATTTTATACTAACCTTGGATCTACTTTTGTTACTTCTGCAATTATAAAAAGTGAAATAAAGGCTCAAAAGCATGTAGAATATCTTTCAATTTGTAAATATAAAGTTGAGGTAAAAAGAACTCTCTCTCCAAATATACAATATTACCAGGAAGTAAAAGATAGATTTAGTAACGTAGGTTATTTCGAAGTTGCCAAAGAAATAGAAGGTTGTCATGCTTTGGCCTTAAATGGATATGATGGAAATAGACTTATTATCCATGATCCCTGGGGAAGGGTTTATACAGTTGATGTGGAAAGCATTTGGTATGGTCGCGAATCAGGAAGTTTTGTTTTTTCAGATCCGAGGACCAGGGTCACATATGGGTCAATGAGAAAAAGGACTTGGGATAATTTTGCCCATTTTATGACTCATGGAGGAGAACAAAAGAGTCATACTATATTAAGGAACAGAATAAAATTTGGAGTTTATCAGCCATGATTTGGAGGCCTTATGATATTTTTTAAAAAAATAATTTCTGTATTTTTATCTTTGCTCCTTTGTTTGAATACTGCCATGGCCTCTAATGAATTTGCTCAGGAAGAGAATTTAAGGGAAATCTATAACGAGATAGGAACCCTTAATTATAAGCAAATATTGGAAAGGGCCCTTCAGAATACTAGTGATGAAAGCGAACGGTTAACCCTTAGAGAAGGATTAAAAGTAATTGATAAACAACCTGAAATTGGAAAAATTGTTTTAAGCAATTCCTTAGATATTATGAGTTACTTTTTTCTAAATAATTTGGAAAAAGATTTTGCTGCTTTTCCCAAAACATTTGCATTTTATAAGGGACTAAAACGAGTATTCCGTGGAGAAAAAATGTCCCAATACAATCAAAAGTGTGTTTACAGAAGGACAAATAATTTCCCTTTCACCTTGCTTGATTATCTTAACGGAAAATTTAATTGTCGTCCTCCAGTAAATTACCCAGTGGGTTTACGAAAAGATAAGATTATCGAAGGGATAGAAAAAAGTTTTCAAGGGATTGATAAAATAGGCCAGGTAGATTTTTTTAAGGCCGGGGAAGTTTTTGGCGAAACGGTTTTAAATTTTATATTTCCGACCGCGAATGCGTTTTCCAAACAAGGAAAAACAATAGCTTCTATATTGCTGATAGGGATTGGTCTTGCGGTTGTCTGTACGGGGGTCATGTTCACTCCATTGGCCGCTATAGGCATTCCTATAATCGCCTTAGGTTGCGCATCAGTGGTGGCAGGTTTGGCCATGGGTGGTTGGGCGATAGGGGATAGAATTAAAATGAAAAGAGGGAATCGGTGAAATTTACTCTGAATAACCCTCTGGGAAAGGGGTACTTTCAGGATTCTCTTGTTCTTCAAATTTATTTCCCTCTGAATCGTTAAAAATTTGAAGAATTTCTCCCGTATTAGAATCCGCGATAGCTTCAAATGAATGAGGACTGGAATTTGGAGAGGTAACAATAACCGAAATTTTCTCTACATACCTACCAAAACCGTTTTTTACCATAATAAAACTACCCAAATGATTAACTTCCGTTGAACCTTCAGGAATATCAGGATTTTTGAATTGAGAAGTAAGTATTGAATCAAAATTGGCATTGACCATATTCACCATTGGTAGTCCCTGGGTTGGTGGTTCTATGGGGTTAAAATCTGCCCCTATAAAAGGCCTATTTATTTCCTTCTTTTCAATTATTTTTACCTGTTCCTTTTTTGTCGTTACGCTCTTTGGTAACCTACTAGGTATTGGTTCTTCGCCTTTTTCCTCTAGGTTTGTTTTAGGATTACTTATAAACAAAAAATAGAGTAGCAAACAAAAAAAAATAAAAAATATTGATTTTTTCATCTCAACAATTTTTCGACATTTCTTCTATTTTCCTAAAATTGGGGTTCCATTTCTAAGAAATTGACTTATTTTTGTCGAAGAAAAATGAATATTAAAGAGGTTAAAAATGTTTAAATATTTTTTATTTTTTATTCTTATGACCCAGAATTCCTTTTCAACAGGTGCAAATCCACCTCCTTCGAATCCCTCAAATGATCCCAACTGTGTTGTGGCCTTCGAACATGGTAACTTTAGTGGAAATGCATATAATTTTTGTCCTGGGAAAACGGCTCCTAATTTTAAAGATTGGAATGATAAAATTTCCTCCATACGAATTTCTGAAGGAAAAAAGGTTCAAGTTTGCAAAAATGTGGCCCATGATTCAAATGGAAATCCCTATGGAGTTGGGCCATGTCGATTTTATTTTAAAAGTGTATCCAATTTAGGGGATTTCATGAATGATAGCATTTCCTATATTAAATATGGAAATTTCAATAATAAGAATTTTACAATTTTTGTTTCTTCAGATCCTCAACTTCCCTGGGCCTGTCAGGCGGGAGCTTGTAAAGGATTATCCGAAACGGACCAGGGAAAACTTTCCAATAACTGGCAAGTAAATAGCTTAAATAAAGTTTCTTCTTCTTTGCCATTTGAACAATTTGCAGGATTGATCATAAATGGAGATATCACAGCTTTTGGTCATGATTGGCACCTACCTTTGTACACAGAATTTTATGAGTCTAAAGTTTCCTTCAATGTATGGCCGGGATTAGGAAATCATGATTATGGAAAAAATAATGTTAACGATTGTTTGAATAACAATTGCGCTGCAAGGATGATGTATTATCTAAAAGATCAGGTTAGAAGTTTAAATGTATCAAATTTTGATTTAAACGAAAGTGGAAATTACTATAAATTTCCAAATTTTAATCGAGATTATTCCGGTTCGTTTGCCTATTCATTTGATATTGGAAAATATCACTTTATCCAACTCAATAATTACCCGACCTATAATGTGACCTTTAATACTTGGAATTTTGGTGGTGCCAGAAGGGATTATTTTAAAATCGCAAAGGCCAATGATTGGATTAAAAATGATTTGGCAAAAAATAAAGATAAATTAATTATCCTGAATATGCATAACGTTGGTGGAGGTGACGGATTTTTACCTAATGAACGAACAGAATTCTATAAACTTTTGGAAGGGAGCAAACTTGTCGCAATTTTTGGTGGCCATTATCATGGAAACTATGGCTTTTATGGAAACCAAAATGTTGGAGGTAAAAATATTCCCATCCTTCTAGCAGGATCATCCGAGTATTCAAAATATCTTAAAGTGGATTTTTATGATGACCGCATTGAAGTGCGAGTTATTGATAGCACAAATGGAGGGACTTCCTTCGTTGGAAATCCCTATGTAATAAGGATAAGCACCTTGTATTTGATTAGGTAAAATTAGGGGTGGGTCATATCTTCTGGAATTACAATCTGATCAAATTTCTTCGCATCTAAATATCCTAATGAAACAGCTGCTTCCTTAAGGGTCGTTCCCTCTTTATGTGCTTTTTTTGCTATCGCTGCAGCTTTGTCATAACCAATGTGCTGGTTAAGAGCGGTTACAAGCATTAAAGAATTGTTTAAATGTTTTTTTATCACTGGAAGGTTAGGTTCAATTCCTATTGCACAGTTATCATTAAAGGAAACCATAGCATCTGATAGAAGCTCAATGCTATGAAGAAGGTTATGAATCATGACTGGTTTATAAACGTTTAATTCAAAGTTTCCTTGAGAACCAGCAAAGCCTATTGCCGCATCATTGCCCATTACTTGGACACAGACCATAGTCATCGCCTCTGGTTGGGTAGGATTTACTTTCCCCGGCATAATGGATGATCCTGGTTCATTTTCAGGAATAAAAATTTCTCCAATCCCACATCTAGGTCCTGAGGCAAGCCATCTAACATCATTTGCAATTTTCATTAGGGAAGCAGCTACTCTTTTTAAGGCCCCGGATGCAAAAACCATAGCATCATGGGCAGCAAGGGACTCAAATTTATTTGGGGCCGAAATAAATTTATGCCCAGAAATTTTACTAATTTCCTCAGCGGATATTTTTGCATAATCTGGATGGGAATTTAATCCTGTTCCCACCGCAGTTCCACCTAAGGCCAGCTCACGTAAACCCTCAAGGGCCATTTCAACAGATTTCTTTCCATTTACAAGTTGCTGAACCCATCCGGAAACTTCTTGTCCTAACATTAATGGGGTTGCATCCATTAAATGGGTCCTGCCTATTTTACAAATATTTTTAAATTTTTTCTCTTTTGATTTTAGAGTTTTTGTAAGTTTGTCGATTGCTGGAAAAAATAGATCTTCAATTTCCATTACGGCAGCAATATGCATGGCTGTTGGAAAAGTATCGTTGGAACTTTGGGATTTATTAACATCGTCATTTGGATGAATTGGCGTTTTGGATCCTAGTTTCCCACCGGCCATTTCAATTGCCCTGTTGGAAATTACTTCATTAACATTCATGTTAGTCTGGGTTCCTGATCCTGTTTGCCAAACAACTAATGGAAAATGTTCATCTAATTTCCCCGCAATTACCTCATCTGCAGCTTTCATGATCAGTTTTGCCTTATCTGCAGGAAGTTTTTTTAGGCGAAGGTTCGCGGAAGCTGCGCCCTTTTTTAATATTCCTAGGGCCTTAATCATGGGTCTTTTAAAACGGTCAGACCCAATCTTAAAATTTTCCAAAGATCTTTGGGTTTGAGCTCCCCAGTAACGATCATCTTGAACTTTAATTTCTCCCATGGTGTCTTTTTCAATTCTAAAACCCATAACAAAACTCCTTTAATTTTTTTTGCATAATAGGAAAAAATCTTAAAGGAGAAAACTATTAAATTTAATGCTAAATGTCATATTTATATTAATTGATTAAGATTTTTTTTTAATTCTATAATCTGAATGAATAGGATCAGGGATGATTTATGAAAAAAATTTTATTTCTATTTTTATTAATTTCTAAGGTTTACGCCGGAGGCCTTTATCTTTATGAGGTGGGTATACCGGATAATGGTTGGGCCGCCGCCGGAAGACCTGCATATGTATCCGATCCTAGTACCGTCTATAGTAATCCTGCAGGATTATCTAATCTGAAAAATTCCGAAATAATGATTGGATTACAACCAAAATATGCAATCTTAGACTTTAATAATGATTCCACACCAACTTCAAATGATATTAATCTTTCGGCCCACTTTCCTGGTGCAAGTATTTTTTATACAACAAATTTGTCTAAGAAGGTAGGTTTTGGGTTTGGCATTTTGTCTTTTATGGGACTAGCGATAGATTATGGAAACTATTGGGAAGGAAAAAATTGGATCCAAAAAAGTTCACTAATCACTTTGGATTTGGTCCCGGCATTTTCCTATAAATTTAGCGATAACTTTTCGCTAGGTCTTGGATTGGATATTTTAATGGGGGGGCTAGACCAACAATTCGGAGATGGAGGTCCTACTTCCGACAGCTATATTAAATATAAGGATAGCCAAGTAGGGTTTGGTTTTAATCTTGGTCTACTTTATCATTTTTCAGATGATGTGAGGTTAGGCATAAAGTGGCGATCACCAGTGGGATTGGATTTTGAGGCAGCACCTACTTTAAATAATGGAACCACTCTTTCAAATCTAAAAATGGATATGACTATTCCCCAGGAAGTTTCCCTTGGTTTATATATTGCTACTTCCGAAAAATTTTCCCTCCTTTTTGGATTTGATTGGCAAAATTGGATGAAATTTGGGGAATTCTCATTAGCAAACAATAACGGTCAGACAATCCCGATAAACGCCAATTTGCAAAATACCTGGAATATTTCTGGTGGTTTTATTTGGTCTGTAGGAGATATTGAAAAATTAACTGTTGGGCTGGCCTACGATTCTTCGGCAGTTACTGATGCAAATAGAACAGTCATGCTACCAGTCTCCGGCCAATTTCGATTTTCATGGGGATATATGGTTGAATTTTCCAATACTAGGATGTTTGATTTAAATTTAACCTTTATTACTTCTGGGAATGATACGACGGTTAATATGGCACAAGGATCAGGATTTAGACCTGCCATTAAAGGAAAATATGATCCCTATGATATTTTTGTAATTGGTGCAAATTATTCATGGAAATTGTAAAATAGCCGTCTTTTTTTATCCTCTTTAAAGATTATTTAAATCAGAAATTAATTGAGGAAATACCCGTGCTTGTTTTTTTTTTGACTTAATCTTTAATTCGACAGGATAATTAAAATAAATAATTTTTAAAAGAGGATCAATGAAAAAATTTATTTGGCCATTTTTTCTAATACTATTTTCGAACAGTTATGCTGAGCCGTTAAAAAAAATTGCAATCATCGGGGGAGGTATGTCCGGTGTAGCAACAGGAGCTTTTTTAAAAAAGGAAAAATTTGAAATTCATCTTTTTGAAAAAGAACAAAGGCTTGGAGGACATGTACGGACTTTTCCTCTTCAAGGCGCGAATGGGAGATTGGTAAATGTAGATGTAGGTCCTCAGTATATCAACCCGGATGGTTGGGCCATTTATGTGGATTTTTTGAAATATTGGGGAATGTTCAACTTGAATAACTTTTATAGGTTTGACCAGACCATGACCATTTTTAATGAGGGAGAAAAATTACCTAATTTTGTCACTCCTGGAAAACCTGGGTCCACTTATCCTTGGCTAAAGGGGAAAGAGGATTCAGTTACCCGTCTATTTTCTATGTTTAAGTTTATGCGAAGGGCCCATCAATTTACCAAAATGGATGAAAAGCCTAATTTATCTTTGCAGGAATTTTTGGATCTAAATAAAATTAACAAAAAAGTCCAAAAGGAAGTAATTCTACCTTTAATTTCAACCGGATTCACAGCTCCAATTGAAAGAGTGGGCGAAACCTCAATAACCACCGTTTCCGGAGTAATAGCATTTAATAGTCCTATAAAGAAGCAAGAGTGGTTTGTCTCAAAGGCAGGTTTACAACCTTTTATCGAGGCAATTGCCAAAAAAACTCAGAAAGAAAATTCAAATTATTTTATTCATTTGGCCACTCCCGTCTCTAAGGTGACCCGAAATGAAAATGGTACATGGAAAGTAGTGTACGGAGATGGAAAAGAAATGGATTTTGATATTGTTGTCTTTTCAACCCACGTTCCGGTTGTTTCATCAATTTTAAAGGATTTTATGCCCTTTAAAGATTTATGGGCGGACATGCCTTACACTTACAACAAAGTTGTAATTCACACAGACAGGAATTTTATTATTCATCCTAAATATCCGGCATTTTATAATATTAAAATTAGGAAGGATGGAGTTCCAGTAATGGGGATGAATTTGCAAATGGTTTCCCCAGATTTTGGGCCCCTAATTAAGACATGGGGTCTGACTCAAAATGAATATGAAAATATGAAGAAAGAAAATAAGATCGTTGCTGAATCAGATTTTATGCACCCATTGCAAACCACCAAATTTTTGGACAATTTGAAAGAGCTGAAAAGACGTGCTGCCAAAATAGGAAATATTTATTTTACTGGTGGATGGTCCATGGAATATGAAACTCAATTTAATGCAGTAAAATCTGGATTTTTAGCAGCAAGGGAAATCGCTCCTAGTATCGAAGGGTACTGGAAAAATAAAATGCCTTCTCTGTGGAATTATTAAACCCTATTTTCTATTAATTCTTCCACAATTTCAGGATTTAAAAGAGTTGAGGTATCTCCTAGGTCAGAAAAATCACCTGCAGCTACTTTCTTAAGAATTCTTCGCATTATTTTTCCTGATCTGGTTTTTGGGAGTCCTGACACTACCTGAATTTTGTCCGGTTTGCAGACCGGACCTAAAGTTTTACCTACCAGAGTTATCAGCTCTCCCTTAAGATTTTCGTGAATATCCGGATTGGTAGGGTCCAAAATTACAAAAGCGTAAATTCCAGAACCTTTTATTTCATGGGGAAAACCGACAACCGCCGATTCTACAACATCTGGATGTTCATCAATAGCGTTTTCGATTTCAGCAGTACCTAGTAGATGTCCTGAAACTTTTATTAAATCATCGGTTCTACCTGTAATTCTAAAATTACCCTCAAGATCTTTTTTTGCTCCATCCCCGGTGAAATAATATCCAGGATAAGTTTTAAAATAAGTTTCACGGTATCTTTCATGGTTACCATAAATAGTTCTGGCCATTCCTGGCCAAGGACGGGAAATACAAAGATTACCTTCAGTGATTTCACTTGATTCTTTGCCACCTGGATCCATTAAACAGGGAAAAACACCTGGCAGGGGTTTTGTAGCAAAGGTTGGTTTTGCAGGGGTTATTCCTGCAAGATTGGAAATCATGATTCCGCCGGTTTCCGTTTGCCACCAAGTATCTACTATTGGACATTTATTTTTTCCGATATATTCATAGTACCATTGCCATGCCTCAAGATTTATGGGTTCACCAACCGTTCCTAAAACCTTGATAGAATCTAATTTGTGTTGTTCCACAAAAGATTCGCCAAATCCAATTAGAGATCTGATTGCTGTGGGAGCAGTATAAAAGTGGGTAACCTTATGGGTGTCTATTACTTGCCAAAATCTTCCAGCATCTGGCCAGGTTGGGATTCCTTCAAACATAACTTGGGTTTGGCCATTAAGCAGTGGCCCATAAACCATATAACTATGTCCAGTGATCCAGCCAATATCAGCGGTACACCAAAAAATATCGTTTGGTGCCATTTGGAAAATATTATTCATGGTGAAGCCGGCCCAAACCATGTAACCACCGCAGGTATGTAGGAGGCCTTTGGGTTTACCGGTTGATCCTGATGTATAAAGAATAAAAAGAGGATCTTCAGCATCCATAATTTCCGGATCACAATTAGGAAAACCATCTTTGTAATCCAACCAAAAATCCCGCCCTTCATGCCAAGGGGTTTTTTGTCCAGTACGCTTCACTACTAAAACGGTTTTAACAGACGGACAATCTTTTAAAGCACTATCAGCAATTGATTTCAAATCAATGATTTTTGATCCTCTAAAACCACCATCAACAGTTACTAACATTTTTGCTTGGCAATCATGGATCCTGGAGGAAAGTGATTGATCAGAAAATCCACCGAAAATAACAGAATGGATGGCACCTATACGGGCACAGGCGAGGACTCCAATTAAAAGATCCGGAATCATTCCCATATAAAAACATACTCGGTCCCCCTTTTTTACTCCATGATTTTTTAAAATATTGGAGAACCTGCAGACATCTTCAAATAACTCCCGGTAGGTAAATGTTTTTTTCTTTTCCGAGGGTTCATTAGGTTCAAAAATCAGGGCAATTTTATTTCCATTTTCTTTTAAATGACGATCGAGACAATTTTCAGTGATATTTAGAGTTGCTCCTTCAAACCATTTAATATCTAGATCATTAAAATTTCCACTTTGAACTTTTGACCACTGACTATACCATTTAAAATTCCGGGCGATTTGGTCCCAAAAAGCTTCAGGATTGTTTTTAGAATTTAGATACCAATCGTTATATTGCTTTTCGGATGAAATTCTGATGGACATAAAAACCTCTATTTAATTTGCCACGTCAATATACACGTTAATTTCAGAAATAGGTTAATGCACCGGCTAATTTCTTTTTCCTTGAAACTTAATTTCCTCTTGTCTAACATTTTTCGAAGTATCAAGGATGGAAAATTTACCAAGGAGAAGGAATTTGAAACAGTTTTTTTTATTTTTATTTTTTTTAGTTTCTTTAAATACTCAAGCCAATACAATAACGTCACTTGGAAATATAAATAACGATAGTATTTCTGATGATGATTACGCCGTTAGAACAATTTTCACCCTACCAATTCAAATAAAGGAAGATGGCACCACCGAATTTGGTTGGAATGTAAATACTGAAACACAAACCACCACCAGTGATGTAATAATAGACCAACCCCAACCCGAGGAACAGGTAAACTGGTATTTTTCTCCCATGATTTATGCTGGGGCCCAAAATTTTAAATATCTTATTAATCTTGAGGATCACTCCTTAAATAAAGCAATAACCTTAGAATCAGGTAATCCCAAATCAGGATATATGGTTTTAGAAAAATCAGAATGGGATATGGGTATTGGTGGAGGAATTTTTACCGACGTAGGAGCAACGATTGGAGGGGGATTGATTCCTACATTTGGAATGATGACCTACTCTGAAAGATATGCCTCAAACCTCGATGAGGCCAACCACATGAAAAAAATTAAATTTCCTAAAGATTCACAGGCCCTTAATGATTGGATGAAAGGTGATTCAATGGTCTATACAAAGAAGGCAGGAATTACTTTTTATGCAAGCGCAAGCTACTATGGAGCTTCTGCAGGAGTTGGATTTTCTGCCTTGGGTAATTGGCGAGTGTGTTTGAAAAAAATATCTAATGAAAAGATAATGGCCACGGTATCTAAAATTAACCTTGAATCCTTTGGATTTTTTGCAGGTGCAACCCTTGTGACCCTTAATATTTCCGCCTTTGAGGCCAGGGATAAATCCTTTGCATATCAGTTTAATCTTGCCTCCAAGTCAGGCCAAATTTCCTTTAATGAATTCCTATCAGGAAATTTCAAATTTACGGAAAAGTTTTTAAAAAATGAGACAGTTGAAGGCGTAACTCCTCTAACAGCTTCTGAAGCACAAAGCCAGGGTAGATTATTGGGTGTTCATTTGGGCGTTCCCATTTTAGGAACCTTGGATTTTAATAAGGGAATTGTTCAAAGTTTTTCTAAAACCCATCAATTAAAAAATAATGCTATTTTAGAAAATACTATGGCGGTTTATTCAAGATCCGTTGAAACAGATGGCGTTCTTTCCAAAAACCTAAAAAAGGTAGCACTTTTTTCAGTTTCCCATTTGGAAAAAAATCACCTTTTGTGTGAGAGACCACAGGCATTTAATACAGCAAATTTTAAATTTTTCTTCTCCCAAAAGAAAACCGACTCCAAAACCTTCGAAGAGGGAATCTCATTTATTAAAAGGACTACTGGCCTTTGGGACACCCTGGAATTTAAACTACCTGAAGATAAGTTAGGTTATGTTAAAATTGAATTTGATGGAATGATATCATCAAAAGGTTCAAAAAAATTACTGGCATTGAATTTATCCCCCAACTCAACTGAGGAAATATCTGAAAAAATTGAAGATTATTTCCAAAATGAATCACAACCTACAAAACTATGTGATTTCTACCGACAAGTTGGCACTTGCAAGGCCCATATACAAAGGGCCTCAAAATCTGCCTTTAAAAAAATGGGGATAAAGCTTGAGGAAATGAGAAAATGGTATGCTGAGAAAAATTGGAAGAAATATACAGAATCATTTGCTGAAATGGGCAAGGAGGCCCTCACCAATCAGTTTACTTTCCATACTTTCCTAAAAATGATTGGAAAGGAAAATTTTCATTTACAGTTCAAGCTCTCTGGTGAAAAGTTAAAAACTCTTTCAATTAATAATTTTAAAGAAGATTTAACGGAATAAAATTCTTAAGGAGGGAGCAATCCCTCCTTCTTTTAAATTTTTTGACTGAATCTATCGATTACGATGCCAAATTCATTAAAGGTTTCCAAAGAAATTTCGTCATTCCCAAAAGAAATCTTTCCAAAAGTTAAAGTCCTAGGGGCCTTAAAAACCTGGTAAGGATTTCTTATTGAATCTTTACCCCATACTCCACCAGAAGGACCCGTTACTATGTAGTTGATGCCATTTTTAATCAACCTTTCATAAAGGTGGGTATGTCCTGATAAGACTAATTTCACTTGATATTTTTCTAAAAGGGGAACTAGTTTTTCTCTTAATAGCTTTGCCGGAGGGGAATCATTAAAACTGTCCGATGAAAAAGGAGGAAAATGCATGGCCACAATTGTAGGTATTTCATTTTGTTTTAAGGTATTTTCTATCCAGAGCCATTGGGCCTTTTGGTCCGCCTCAGTTAACTGGTCAAAGTTGGAATTAATTACAATCAACCCAAATTTTTTCATATTTAAATAAAAATATCCCTGAGGAGGAGATTCTTTCCACCGGAAGTATTCTTTAAAATGGTTAGGGGTTCCAGTCAAATCCTTATCGATTTTTGCTAATAAATTATAATATTCATGATTTCCAATAGCCGCAATCATTGGAGAATTATTGCTGTAGAGGTTTGCCACATTAAAGAAATTGTCCCATTGGAATTTATGGATTCCATAATTTACAACATCACCTAAATTTAAAATAAATGCTAAATTCTCCTTTTCTTGAAGGTTACTGACCATTTTTGCGATTTTTTTATGTCTAGAATTATATTGTTGGGTATCACCTAAAAAGCCAAAAGAAATTTTTTTCCTTAAGTCACAAGGGAAGGGTGGAATTGAAATTTTTTTATGAGTGGTAAGGTGGGATTTTTCTTTATTAATTTCGATGATAATCTTTTTATCACATTCCTGTACCCCTAAATTGATTTCATGAACCCTTTCTTTTGGGAAATAGTTGCCAGCGACTATTTTTTGCGAGACCTTAATTTCTAAATAGGTTTTAATATTAAGTTGAAATTTTAAGAGAATTTCATTTCGATCGTTCCTAATGGCATAAGGATCCACTTTAAAAAGAAATTTCCCTGAGGTTTCTTTTCCAAATGAAGGATTTTGAAGGCAAAAGGATAGAAAAAATAAAATTATTTTTATCATTTTAGAATTATCTCCTTGGCCAATTCAGCAATTTTCTCCCCTAAACTAAGGGCCGACTGAGGATTTTGTCCAGTTAGAAGTCTCTCACTAATAACTACCTTATTCTCCCATTTTTTACCTGATTCAAATAAGGCACCACGTTCCCTAAGTTTACTTTCTAGAAGAAAGGGTACTACTTCGGAAAGTCCCACATTTTCTTCTTCTTCATTGGTAAAGGAATTAATTTTTTTACCATCTATTAAATATTTTCCATTTGAAAGTTTAACATTTATAAGAGCACAAGGACCGTGACAGACGGCAGCCACTATTCCCCCGTTTTCATAAATGGAAGATACAATCCTGCTAATTTCCCTATTTTCAGGAAAGTCCCACATGGTGCCATGGCCGCCGGCAAAGTATATAATTTGATAATTTTTTGGCTCAATATTGGAAAGGGGAAGACAATTTTTTATTTGAAATTCAATTTTTGGGTCTTCCAAAAATTTTTTATTTAAGGGGTCATCTAATTTTTTACTTTTTGGATCCATCGGTGCAGCACCACCTTTTGGACTTGCGAAATCAACCTTTATTCCTGCCGCTACAAGTGGATAATAGACGTGAGAAACTTCAGGTAAATACCATCCTGTTTTATTGCCAGTATTTCCTAAGGAACTGTGTCCCGTAATTACAATTAAGGCCGAACAAGACATTTAATACCTTTTTAAAGCAAAATTTTGGTGTAATAAATCCTATTGAAATCTTCTAAAAGATTATCACATCCATGAATATTTTCAATCGATTGGTAAAGTTGGGTAATTTTTAAAAGCTCATTTCTTAATAAGGTTCTCAAGTAACCACTTAATTTGGGATTTAAAAAAAGACTTCTGAGTTGTCCGTAAATAAAGCGAGTATTTTTTAAAGCACAACACTCGTTTCCAAGTTTGTTAAGGCATTGGATTTTTAAATAATTTATTTCCGAGAATTTCTTTATTAAAAAAATAGCTTCATCAGCTGGAAGTTTTTCAATTTTTGCCAAATCTATTTTTATTAAAATTGAACAGGAAGATAATTCCTCGAGAGTTTTTCTATATTTTCCTCGCGAATAAAATTTTTGGGAGTTTTGAAATAATAATTCTAATTTTCTTTCTTCCATTCAAATCGCAATTTACATCAAAAGTTTTATATGTCAAACTAAAGTTATATATAAAAAACATCGGAGGTTCTAAAATGGTTTTAAGAATGTGTCCTTCTGTTTTAAAAAATATTAGTACTATAGAAAAAAAATTGACACAGATCGACCAAGACGAAATTTTAAGAATCATCATTCTTTATTTATCTCTCTCAAATTAAAATTATTTGCATCTAGTCAAATTTAATTATTCTGGTTGTCATCACCAAGTTTTCGGTATTAATATCACTGATAAATTCAATTGGTTTTTTTTATTAGGATTTACAAATGGGAATAGATAATCTTCCTTCACAGGAATTTATTAGTTACAGTGCCGTAGTCTTAATGGCCATCCTCGCAGTAATTGTGACGGGTTCAATTGTCGCGATTCATTTTCTTCTAGGACAAAGGCCAAAAGAAATTACCCCTAAAAAATTTGACACCTATGAGTGTGGGGTTCCTTACGAACAGGATGCCCATCAACAATTCTCTATTCGATATTACCTCATCGCCATTATTTTTTTGATCTTCGATGTTGAAGTAATCTTTATGTATCCATGGGCCATAACCTATAAAAGCTACATGGGTCAGGGGATGTTTATTCTACTAGAGGTTTCTCTTTTTATTCTGCTTTTATTTGGTGGATATATCTACCTTAGAATGCAAAACGCACTGGATTGGGAGTAAAAATATGTCAAAAGATGCAAGCTCCATGGTTTATCCAACTCTTTTGTCCCATGTTGTAAAATGGGCAAGGAAAAACTCATTATGGCCAATGCCTTTTGCCACTTCATGCTGTGGGATTGAGGTCATGTCCACCCTTTCTAGTACTTATGATATTTCTCGATTTGGCTCTGAGGTTGTTCGATTTTCCCCACGCCAGGCGGATTTAATAATTGTTGCAGGTACTATCACTACCAAAATGGCCCCAGTCCTTAGAACTATTTATGATCAAATGCTGGAGCCCAAGTGGGTAATTGCAATGGGGGTTTGTGCATCCACCGGTGGTCTTTTTGACACATATTCTGTGGCCCAGGGGATTGATGAAATAATGCCTGTTGATGTTTATGTTCCGGGTTGTCCGCCAATTCCTGAGGGATTAATTTATTCTGTTCTTCATTTGCAAAAAATAATTGATCAGGGTCTGCCAAGAAATCCGGCGGAAAAACCAACATATGAAGATGCCGTAGAGGCAATGACCTATAGAAAAGTAATCAATTCATCTTATGTCGTTACTCCGCAGGGAATTGTTCCGGGGGTGAAAAAATGAATCAACAGGATGCGAACAAAATCCTCAGTGAATCATTTTCAGATAGAAAAATTGAACATGATTCTGTGAATGAGCCAATCATTTGGGCAAAAAACGCACAGGATGCTATTGATCTGGCAAAAAATTTCCAAAAAACCTTTAAAGTTGATTTCCTCTCGGACCTAACTGCCTATGATAATATGGACGGTGAGGATGGTCCAAAACGATTTGTGGTGGTTTATCAATTCTACTCCACTGAAAATAAAATCCGCATTAGACTTAAGCTTGGTTTAAATGATGGGGAGCCGGCGATTACCTTAACCACACTTTGGAATGCGGCCAATTGGTTGGAAAGGGAAGTTTGGGACCTCTATGGTGTTTCCTTTGTAGGCCATCCAAATCTTCGAAGAATTATGATGGATGAAAGAATCAAGGGACATCCTTTAAGGAAAGATTATCCCTTGAAACATATCCAGCCGTTCCCTGACTCAATGAAAATCCATCTAGGGCCCAACCCCTTAAATAAGGAAGAACAACTATGAGTTCACAGGTAAAAAATCTGACGGATTTTTATAATCCTAACATGTTGTTAAATATTGGCCCTCAACATCCGGCCATGCACGGAACCCTAAGGGTTATGTGTCGGGTAAATGGTGAAGTTATTGAAGATGCAGCATGTGAGCTTGGGTACCTTCACCGGGGAATTGAAAAATTGGGGGAATATAAAACCTATCATCAATTTATTGTTTACACTGACAGGTTAAACTATTGTTCCGCTTTAAACAATAATATCGCCTATGTTATGGCCGTTGAAAAAATATTAAATATTCAAGTCACCGAACGCTGTATGTGGATACGGATGATTTGCATGGAGCTTTCCCGAATCATTGACCATATTATTTGTATTTCTATTAACGCTTTGGATATGGGGGCCATGACTGTCTTTTGGATGTTTTACAGATGGCGAGAAGAAGCCTACACCATGATTGAATCAATGTGTGGAATGAGATTAACCACCAGTTATGCCCGAATAGGTGGTATGAGTTATGATCTTCCAGCAGATTTTGTGGCAAGAATGCAAAAGTTTTTAGAGGATTTTCCTTTTACCATAGATGAAGTGGAAAAAATGCTTACCTCAAATAGAATCTGGATCGATAGAACTAAAGGGGTTGGCATACTTTCAAAAGAGGAAGCTTTGAAATTTTCCATCACAGGACCTTGTCTTAGGGCATCTGGTGTTGATGTAGATCTTCGAAGGGATCAACCATATTATGCTTATAATGATTTAGACTTTGATGTGGCCATTGCTGATGGCGGAGATGTCTACGACAGATATCTTGTAAGAATGGAAGAAATTAGACAATCTGTTAAAATTCTAAAGCAGTGCCTTAAAAACCTTCCAGGTGGTCCCATCTGGGTTGATGATAAACGAGTTAGGATTCCGGATAAAATGGATGTTTACACTAAAATGGAAGTGCTGATTCATCATTTTAAAATATTTATGGAAGGTATAAATGTTCCCAAGGGAGAAGCTTACTCTTGTGTTGAAGGTCCAAATGGTGAGCTAGGTTTTTATGTTGTATCCAGGGGAGGCCCTAAGGCCCACCGGATTCGTATAAAAGCGCCTTCTTTTATTTTATTCCAAAGTTTTGAACATATGGTTAAGGGAGATAAGATTCCTGATGCTGTAGCGGCACTTGGCTCCGTTAATATTATCGCCGGCGAATTGGATAGGTAAATTATGGAATTAAAAGAATCGATAAAAACACAAATAGAAAAAATCAGACATCAATTCCCCACGGAACAGGCCCTGCTTATTCCTCTTCTTCATGAAATTCAGGAAGAATATGGATGGGTATCTATGGATTCCATGAGGGCAGCCGCCAATTATTTAAAATTACCTTTGGCAAAAGTTCGGGAAGTAATGTCCTTTTATACAATGTTTAAACATGAACCTACTGGAAAGGTTCATCTTCAGGTCTGTACAAACCTTAGCTGTTGGTTAAATGGCTCTGAAAAAATAATGAATTGTTTGGAAAAACGATTGGGGATTAAATGTGGCGAAACCACATCAGATGGACGTTACACACTATCACATGTGGAATGTTTGGCATCCTGCGGATCTGCTCCCGCCATGCAAGTAAATGACGATTACTTTGAAGATTTGGACGTACCTGAAGTGGAATCCATGGTTGATGATTGGGACGAGCAGATGAAAAATGGAAATTTCCGAATTGGAAAATCTGCAAGAGGGGAGGCTTCCCATGCAAATTGAAAAGATTTTTACTCGCCATATAGATGATCCTCAATGCCACACCTTGGATTTTTATATGAAAAAAGGCGGTCCAAAGGCTTTATCTAAGGCCCTAGAAATGAAGCCCGAGGAATTAATTGAAGAAATTAAAAAATCAAATTTAAGAGGAAGGGGAGGAGCGGGATTTCCCGCCGGTATGAAGCTGTCCTTTATGCCAAAAAACCCAAAAGAAACTGGAAGACCAAATTATTTGGTTTGCAACGCTGACGAAGGAGAGCCAGGAACTTTTAAAGATAGACTAATCATGACCTACAATCCCTTTATGCTAATAGAAGGGATGACCATTGCTGGTTATGCCATCAGATCCCATGTCGGATATATTTATATCAGGGGAGAGTTTGTAAAAGAGTATTATCTTTTAGAAAAGGCCCTTGCTGAAGCGAGGAAAAAAAATCTATTAGGAAAAAATATTTTAGGCAAAGGTTACGACTTTGATATTTTTCTCTATAGAGGAGCTGGGGCCTACATTTGCGGAGAAGAAACAGGCCTTTTGAATTCTTTAGAGGGTAAAAGAGGAGAGCCCAGACCGAAACCTCCTTTTCCTGCTCAGGTTGGTGCCTTTGGAATGCCTACATGTGTAAATAACGTAGAAACCTTAGCAACAATTCCATATATTTTAAATGAAGGTGCGGAAAAATTCGCAAGCTTTGGAACTCCTAAGTCAGGAGGAGTAAGGCTTTTTAGTGTTTCTGGCCATATTGAAAAACCTGGGGTTTATGAACTTCCTCTTACCATCACCCTAAAAGAGTTAATTGAGCATTGTGGTGGTGTTAAGGATGGAAAAAAATTAAAAGCAGTAATTCCCGGAGGTGCATCAGCTCCGATGCTTCGTGCAGATGAAATCGAAGTAGGAATGGATTTTGACTCCCTTATGGCCAAAGGTACAATGGCCGGATCAGGCGGAGTTATTCTGATGGATGAATCAGTATGCATCGTTAAGGCCGCAAGTAGGTTGCTTGATTTTTATGAGCATGAATCCTGCGGACAGTGTTCGCAATGTAGAGAAGGTTCCCATTGGCTGGCTTCAATGTTTAGAAGACTAGAGGCGGGAGATGGAACTGAAAAAGATCTCGATGCCATAGCAAATATTTGCTCAAATATGGCCGGAAAAACCATCTGCGCATTTGCTGATGCGGTAACTGGACCGGCACTTTCTTCAGTTAGAAAATTTAGAGAAGAATTTGAGGCCCATGTCCATCATAAAGGATGCCCAATGGAAAAAGGACATAATCATGCCTAATAAATTAAATTATGCTTCCCCTAGAAAGCCCGTTACTACGGAGAATGCTCCTAAAATAACAATTGATGGTGTGGTGGTGGAATTTTCCCCAGGCGATACCATTATGGCAGTAACTGAAAGGGCGAAAATACAAGGAAAAATTCCCAGATATTGTTATCATCCTGCTCTTCCTGTTGCTGCTAGTTGTAGGATGTGTTTGGTAGAAGTTGAGAAAGCACCAAAATTAATGACTGCTTGTTCAACACCAGCTGCTGATGGAATGGTTGTCCACACCAGGTCTGAAAAAGTATTAACTGGTAGGAAAGGAGTTATGGATTTCCTCCTTTCAAACCACCCTCTAGATTGTCCCGTTTGTGATAAAGCAGGAGAATGCGACCTTCAGGATTTTAATTTTGAATACGGTCCTTCAGAATCTTCTTTTAAAGAACAGAAAAGAGTCTTTCCAGAAGCCTCAACCAAAAAATTATCCGAAAAAATAACCCTAAATATGAACCGTTGCGTGCATTGTGAAAGATGCGTGAGGTTTACCGAAAATGTCACTGAAACCCATGATCTTGTAATGCTTAATCGTGGATGGGAAAAGGAATTGGCGGCCGCTGACCCTGATAAGGGATTGTACAATGAATATCAGGGTGTTTTATCCGATATTTGTCCAGTCGGGGCGCTAACCTGGAATGATTTTAGATTTCAAAAAAGGTCTTGGTTTTTAAGAAAAAATTCATCAATTTGTGATGGTTGTGCCAAGGGTTGCAACATGGAAGTTCACTCCGAGATGGAGGTGATCTATCGTTTGGTTCCTCAATATAATGAAAAGGTAAATGGCCATTGGATGTGTGACGAGGGAAGGTTAACTTATCATACCTATGCGGATCCAAATAGAATTATCGCTCCTCTGCTTAAGAGTAAGGACGAATCAAATGCCCTAACTGCAACCACTTGGGATACAAGTCTTAAGGCAGTTTCCGAGTTATTAAAAAATAAATCAAACGTATCGATAGTAATCGGTTCAGATGCAACGAACGAAGAAGCTAAACTTTTAATTGAGGAGTTTCCAAAAGCGTTTCCCCATTCAAAATTTAAATTTTTCCATTACAGCGGTTATGGGGAAAATAAAGCGGCGGATAAACTTTTAAGACAAACGGATAAAACTCCCAATTCAATGGGTTTAAAAAATTTAAATCTTAAAGCATTTGAAAAAAATGCAGTAGATGAGACCGTATTGGTTTTTAGAAATGGAAGGGCAAAAATTCCTGAAGTTTCTGGTACGGTCATTCTCTGGGGAATCTTTTCAACGGAGGAAATCAAGCACTCATCCAACGTAATTGCACTACTTCCGGGACTTTCCACTTTAGAAAAATCTGGGAGCTTCACCAATGTGGATGGAATTACACAGTCATTTCAAAGGGCCATTACCCATAAAGGCCATGGGCTTTCCACAGAACAAATTATAGGGAGGTTACGTGGAAACAATTGAGGTTGTATCAACACTGATCAAGATGGCAGTTATTTTGGGACTTTGCCTGGGTTCAGTTCCACTTTTGGGATGGTTTGAAAGACGGGGCTCAGCTTGGATGCAAGGGAGAGTGGGTCCAAATAGAGTTGGACCATTTGGACTTCTTCAGATGATTGCCGATGCCATTAAATTTATTTTTAAAGAACATTTCATTCCTGAAAACGCTAATAAGTTTCTATATATGTCGGCCCCGATAATTGGATTGATAGCTCCAATGCTTGCCCTTATTTCAATTCCCTTTGGTGGAAATATCTTGTGGCAAGATAAAATAATTCCTCTACAGATCGCAAATATTGATTCCGGAATTGTTTTTGTCCTGGCCTTTGCGGGATTGGAAATTTATCCGATTATTTTGGCGGGGATTTCCTCCAACAACAAATATTCCTCACTTGGCGCGATCAGGGGTACCTCCCAAGTCTTATCCTATGAAATACCTATGGGAGTTGCTCTATTATCCATGTTGGCAGTTTATGGGACCCTTAATTTATCTGAGATGACCATGGCACAACAAAATATCTGGGGAATTTTTATTAATCCAATTGGAGCATTGGTTGTTTTTATTTGCATGTTTGCTGAAACCAATAGACTACCCTTTGACCTTCCTGAAGGAGAAGCGGAGCTAGTAGCTGGATTTCATTTGGAATACGGTGGAATAAAATTTGCACTTTTTCCAATGGCCGAATATGTGGCCATGATTATGGTTTCGGCCCTTTTCGCGACTCTTTTTTTAGGCGGATATAATATTCTTCCTGGGATGGGGCTTTTGCATGGAGTTTTGGTCAATGCTTTAAGTCTTGGTTCAGTTGGTGGTCAAAATTTAATGGCACTTTTGCAGTTTGCATCCATTTTTATAAAAATTGCTATTTTAATGTTTATTTTTGTTTGGGTCAGATGGACCTTTCCAAGATTTAGATTTGACCAGTTGACCGACCTTGGATGGAAAATTTTGTTTCCACTTTCGCTTTTAAACCTTGTGGTGGTTATGTTGGTCCTTTATTGGATTAGGGGGTAAAAATGGCAACGGTAAATGTCTCCCGTAAAGTTACAGTAACGGAAAAAATCTATTTGGTGGCCCTATTGAAAGGTCTTATGATCACCATGAAGTATTTTATAAAAGGATTTTTCCTTCGTAGGCACTACACTATCATGTATCCTGAGGAAAAAAGAAATTATTCCCAAAGATTTCGAGGGATGCATTTTATTTCGGTCGATGAAAATAAATTGGAAAATTGCACTGCCTGCTATCTTTGCCAGACTGTGTGTCCAGCGGAATGTATCCATATTATTGCAGAAGAAAGAGACGAGGATAAAAATCCAGTAGGTGTTCCTAAAGAAAAAAGACCCTTAAGTTTTGATATAGATGCACTTAGATGCTGTTATTGCGGATTTTGTGAGGAGGCATGCCCTAAGGACGCCATAAAATTATCACGAAATTATGAGTTAGCAGTATCATCACGTGATGAAGGTATTTATAACCTAAAACATCTCACTCGGGAGGTAAAAGGCCGTGGTTAATATTTCTTATATTTATTATTTTTTGGCCGCAGTTTCAGTAATTCTGTCGTTAGTGATGCTTTTTTCAAAAACGGCGCTTACTGCAGCATTATCCCTTTTGGGAATTTTGATTTGCTCAGCAGGAATTTTTGGTTTGATGGGTGAACATTTTATTGCGGCTATTCAGTTGGTTGTATATGCCGGCGCTATAATGGTTCTAATTGTTTTCTCAATAATGCTCCTTAATATCAAAAAAGAAAAAGGGGATTTTAATTTAAAATCCTTTTCCACTCCGTTTGGTTTTCTAATGGTGGCCGTTATTTTGGCAGCAGGACTTTGGGCCCTTTATAGTTATTACCAATCCCCGGATATGGTAATTGGAAAAGGGACCTTTGATAGAGAAACAGTTAAGGCTTTAGGTGGAAACACCAAGGTTTTGGCACATTCTTTATTTACCCAATATTATATTCCTTTTGAGGCAATCTCTTTGGCACTTTTAACGGCATTGGCCGGTGCTGTGGTTTTGGCCAAACGGAAAGTTAATTGATGGAGCTTAAGATGAATTCTTATTTGTTAATTCAGTTTTTGGCCTTTTTTCTTTTTGTCATTGGTGTCTCAATGGTGGCCCTAAGAAGAAATGCTATCTTTTTACTTATGGGAATTGAGCTTATGCTTAATAGCGCAAATCTTTCTATGGTGGCCTTTAGCAATCAGCTCTCCATGATCGATGGACAAATCCAAGCGTTTTTTGTCATCACAATAGCAGCAGCTGAGTCTGCCATAGGACTTTCCATACTGATAAACCTATATAGAAATTTTGGGACCATAAGAACAGAAAACACCCAAATATTGCGGAGTTAAAAATGATAAATTCAAATTTACCACTACTCATCCTTCTTTTTCCGCTTTTTGGTTTTTTGCTTAATGGTGTAGTGGTTCCTATCTTTTTTAAGGCATTTGATAAGACTCCTGCCAATGTTGCAGGAATCATCGGGTCCCTTGCAATTTTAGGATCTTTTGTTTGTGCAGTAATGGCCTTTTTTTCCCTTCCTGAAGGGGCAACCTTGGGCCTATCCGTTTTTGAATGGATAAATACATCTAGCCTAAAAATTGGAATGAATTTAAAAATTGATCATCTTTCCATGATAATGGCCCTGGTTGTGTCAGGAGTTGGATTTTTGATTCATGTATACTCCATTGGGTATATGTCTCATGATCATGGAGTAGGGAGGTTTTTTGCTTATTTAAATTTATTCTGCTTTGCCATGATGCTTTTAATTCTTGCAGATGATTTGCCTATCCTTTTCTTTGGATGGGAAGGAGTAGGACTTTGTTCCTATTTACTGATCGGATTTTGGTATACAGACCCAATTAAGGCCACTCATGGGAAAAAAGCTTTCTTGGTTAACCGAGTAGGGGATTTAGGTTTTCTTTTGGGAATGTTTATTTTGTTTGGAATGTTTAAGACCCTAAATATCTCCCAAATAAAAGAATTGGCCGCAGTAGGCGGTTTAAATTTGGGACTTTTGGCATTGGCCCTAGGTCTTTTATTTGTTGGGGCCACAGGAAAATCCGCGCAGATCCCACTTTATGTTTGGCTTCCTGATGCGATGTCAGGTCCTACTCCAGTATCAGCACTAATTCATGCGGCCACCATGGTTACAGCAGGGGTCTATATGTTAGTGCGGTTAAATTTTCTTTATGTGCTTACTCCGGAAATTATGCAGATTGTAGCTGCAGTTGGAGGTGCAACAGCTTTATTTGCAGGGACCATCGGTATTGCTCAAAATGATATCAAAAAGGTTTTGGCATATTCCACTGTTTCACAACTTGGTTATATGTTTATGGCGGTGGGAGTGGGTGCATTTGGGGCAGCTATTTTTCACCTGGTAACTCATGCATTTTTCAAAGCTCTCTTATTTTTGGGTTCAGGATCTGTAATCCATGCTTGTAGTGGAGAACAGAATATGACGAAGATGGGAGGACTTAAAAAATATCTACCTCATACCTTTACTACCATGATGATTGGATCCTTATCCCTTTCTGGAATTCCTCTTTTTTGCGGTTTTTTCAGCAAGGATGAAATCCTCTATAGTTCTATAGCCATGCCGGGAGGATCCTCGGTTTTATTTATTATGGGTGTGGTAACAGCTTTTATTACCGCAATTTATACTGGAAGGATGATGGCCCTTACCTTTTTAGGGAAGGAAAGATTTTCGGAAAAAGTTAGATCCCATCTTCACGAATCTCCTTTTGTCATGGTGGGACCACTTTATGTATTGGCCATTTTAGCAATTTTTGGAGGATTGTTGGGCGTCCCCCATATTTTAGGGGAGTTGGTTCATTTCCCAAATCATTTGGCCCATTATTTAGAACCTATAGTGGCCCATAAGGAGCTTCCTGGAGTGGGAATACATCTGGCACTTCCAGAGATGACAGCAATGCTTATTTCGGTTGTTCTTGCGATCTTGGGACTAACAATTGGACTGGTTTCCTTTAGAGAAAAATTTCATTTCTCAGATTATGCTTCGGCCCTGAACCCAATTAGAAAATTATTGTCCAATAAATATTATATCGATGAAATTTATCAATTTTTAATTGTGAGGCCACTGGAGCTGCTATCTCAATTTTGCAAAAATGTATTGGATCGATATGTGATTGATGGTTTTGTAAATACATTAGGAAGAGGGGCCAAGGAATTTTCCGGGATGATAAGACAGGTCCAGACCGGAGATCTTAGAAGGCTATCCCTATTTATTATTTTTGGGCTTTTTGCCTTTGTGCTTTGGGCCTTCAAATTTGCAGGTGGATTACAATGATATCATTATTAATTTTTTCTCCTCTTTTGATTGTTCCCTTTATTTCTTTTTTCCCGGAAAGATTTTCCAGGTTAATAGGGCTGCTGGGAACTTTGGTTTCAGCCGTTGTTGGGGTTTTAATTTATCAAAATTTTGATGGAGGAAATTCTGGGTATCAAATGGTGGAAATCTACCCATGGATACCAAAATTTGGAATTGCCTATACGGTAGGTTTGGATGGAATTTCTTTGCCACTAATCATGATGACGGCATTTCTTTCACCCTTGGCCTATTTAGGAACATGGTCAAAACCCAAAAAGAAGGAAAAATTTTTTGTATCTCTTTTACAGCTTCTTCAATTTGGTCTCTATGGCACTTTTTGTTCTATGGACGTGGTGCTATTTTATTTCTTTTGGGAAATTATCCTGATTCCAATGTTTTTCCTCATTGGAATTTGGGGTGGTGAAAACCGGATTTATGCCACTATTAAATTTGTTCTTTATACCATGTCAGGATCACTTTTAATGTTGGTGGCAATTTGGTGGATGATGTACACCTATAAAAATGGGCCTGGTGGGGCATGGTCTGGATTAATCACCGATCTTGCAAGTTTAAAATATTCTTTTGATCCAACCACATTCCAATCGGCATTCTTTTCACCGCAGATGTTGTTATTTTCTGCCTTTACACTGGCCTTTATGATTAAGGTACCGTTGGTTCCTCTTCATACCTGGTTGCCGGATGCTCACGTTGAAGCACCTACAATCGGATCAGTTTTTTTGGCCGCAGTTTTACTTAAAATGGGAACTTATGGGTTAATGAGATTTTCAATGCCACTTTTTCCAGAGGCATCTAAATATTGTGCAAACTTTTTTATGATTCTGGGTGCAGTCTCCGTCGTTTATGGTGCTCTATGTGCCTATGCACAGACAGATTTTAAAAAATTGGTGGCCTACTCATCCGTTTCCCATATGGGTTTAATTGTGATGGCACTATTTTCATTTGAACCCCTGGCCGTCTCAGGCGCCGTTTATCAAATTATTGGGCATGGAATTTCATCAGCAGGTCTTTTTATGGTGGTAGGATTTTTATATGAAAGAAGACATACCAGGGATCTTTCCGAATTTGGCGGTCTGGCCAAAGTAATGCCATTAATGGCCATTTCCTTTTTAGTCCTAACCCTGGCCTCATCTGCCCTGCCAGGAACTTCAGGGTTTCCAGGAGAGTTTTCTATTTTATTAGGATCATTTCAAATAGCTCCAATTGTAACCGTAATTGGAGGCCTAGGAGTCATCTTAGGACCTATGTATGGTCTTCGCGCGTATCAACTGGTTATGCTTGGCCCGGTTGAAAAAGAAGAAAATAAAGACCTCATTGATCTGAAAATGCCAGAAATTTTGGCCATTATTGGACTTTTTGTCTTTGTATTTGGAATAGGATTTTTTCCAGGCAAGTTTTTTGAGAAATCCAATTCTACCCTTCAAAACTTTTATCAGGTGATTAAGGAGTAATTATGGAACAACTTTTAACCCTATTCCCCAAAGTAACATTAGAACCTTCCATGTTATGCTCCTTGATGCCGCTTTTGATATTGGGTATCGGGGCAACTTTAAACTTGATTATATCAGGTTCAAAACTAAAAAATTTATCATTTGGGTTAGCACTGGTTGTAGCGGCCATAACCATTTTTTATAGCATTTCAAATTTTTCCACTACTGTTAATTCTCTTAGTGGGGGATTATTATATTTTGATTTTTATGGCTCCATTCTTTCTATTATGTTGGAAGCCTTCACCATATTGGCCCTATTTCTTTTTTGGTCCCAAAGTTTCAAGGAGGATATTTATCCAGAAATCTATCCATTAACCTTATTTTCTTTGGCAGGTGCATTGCTTTTAGTAAACACACAACATCTTCTTTTTATGTTTATGGCGCTAGAAATTATGTCATTGGCCGTTTACGTGATGGTGGCCATAAGACGAGAGTCTAGATTTGGTGCAGAGGCATCAATGAAATATTTTATCCTAGGTGGTCTGGCTTCTGCTTTTTTCCTATATGGATCCTCTTTAATATTTGGAGTTTCTGGTTCCTTTGACCTTTTAAAAATTGCCACGATTCAATTGGGCTCGCCACTTTTTTTAATGGGTGCTCTTTTGGTTTTATGTGGACTTTTATTTAAAACTGGTGCCTTTCCCTTTCACACCTGGATCCCTGATGTTTATCAAGGTGCTTCTCTTTCAGTTACCGGTTTTATGGGGACGGTTATAAAGTTGGCCGCATTTGGGATGCTACTTCGTTTTGTACCGATTTTTTTAAAAGTTCCTTTCCTATTTGAAATTTTAACTGTTGTTGCAATTTTAACCATGATAATTGGAAATTTTGCAGCTCTAGTTCAAAAGGACATGAAGCGCCTTTTGGCCTATTCTTCCATTTCCCATACAGGCTATTTAATTGTTGGAGTTATGGCGGTTTTAAAGGATTCCACCCATTTAAGTACGATTCTAATTTATTTAGTCCTTTATGGTTTTTCCAATATGGGTGCCTTTGCAGCTTTGTCTGAACTGGGATCTGATAAAAATGAAAAAGACATTACTCTTTTCTCACTTGAAGGTGTGGCAGATCAAAGACCCCTGTTGGCAGGATCGCTTTCCCTATTTTTATTAGGGATGGCCGGGATTCCACTGACCTCGGGTTTTATTGGAAAATATTTAATTTTTAGCTCCGCTGTTTCCACTGGTTTAGTACCAATTGTAATTGTGGCGGTATTAACTAGCTTAGTATCAGTTTATTATTATTTTAAAATCATTGTAGCTATGTTTATGAAGGAATCAACCCATTCTACCCTGGGTACTGCTTTAGGACTTGGGAGTGTTCTGGTGACATTTATTGGTGTGGTGGTAATTTTGTCGATGGGGATTTTTCCGCAACCGATTATAGATTTTTTTATCAATAATGCTTTGAAATTAAATTAAGGAAAAAGAGTCACACCAACAAAATTTTTATAAGAAATTGGCTCAACTTTTTTATCCAGGATTTGCCCTTTAAGCTTTTCCTTAATTTGATGCTGAATCAATGTGATATTGGCCAGATCCCCCTCAAGGTAAACCTCAACGGATGTAGGGCCTTTAACCCTTACCTCCCCGGTCATTTCGATTTGGCGGATTATGGAATATATGGTTTCCGCGGATTGGGGATCAAAGGTTCCGGTGTAGGTGATTTTTCGTGCCATCATAGTTTTTAAACCAATATCAAAAAAACGAGGGAAATGCCACAAAGAGAGTAACCAAAAAAATTAAGTTAAATAACGCTGCCAATCATAAATTTTTGGTTAAGGATCTTAAGCCATCTGGGCAAAGTTCCTTTTCTAAAATAAAAAAGGGAGTTTTTAATTTGGTGATTTCCCTTTTGGATTTGATGAGGTCAAAAATCATTTCACTTTTAGTTTTTTCTCCCGTGATTTTAAATACTAATCTTTCATCATTTATATCAACATCACCTTCAAAATCCGGGGAATAATAATCCAAGTGTCTGGAGTTTAGAATTGGTTTTTTTTCCATCCAAATTTTTATTGTTTTTTCCTTTTCATTTAGGGCAACGGTCGTTAATTGAGGTGGATTTTTCTTATCTTTTGGATTTGAAACTCCACAGAAATAAGAAAAGTTTTTATCCATCAAGGGTTTTGCATTCCATAAACATTTGGTAGTATAGATATTGCCACTTATTAAAAGGGATTTAATTTCGTTATTCGGTCCTTTTTCTTTTATGGCCGCATTAATATTTTGAAGGATTAAGGTTTCTTGGTTAAGACTAAAACTTCCTTCAGAATCAGGATGGTTTTTATAATAATCTTTTATTGAAAAAAGAGGGAAGCTGGACCAATTTTTAAATTTCTTATTTGGAAAATCTAGTTCAATAGTTGATTCTGCCCCTCCTTCATCACGAAAACAAAAGAAAGTTTTATTATTGTTTTGTTGAAAGAATTCAACTTCAAATTTTTCTAGGTGTTCATCTTTAAGCCAATCGCAATGGGTCGGAGAAAATTCTGTTAAATTATTGCTGAAAACTAGCGGAATTTTTTCATCCCTTTCAGATTTCCGATTAATAATAAACTTCATTTCTCCCTTTTTTTTAGAGGATAAAATAAGTTCATCACCTGATATTTTCCAGTTCCCAGAATCGGAAGGAGGACTTTCCAATATTTTTTTATTTAGAATATTTTGAGGGGAAAGATAAGTGGAGAAGGTTAAATCTTCCTTTTTAAGACACATTACCAAATGGCCCTGTCCATCCAATGGGCAAAAACAATTTTTTCCGGCCATAACAAAGTCTTCGATAACTTCAGGTTTCTCCGGCGAAATTGATAATTTGCTTTCTTCCCGAGAATTTAAAAATAGATTAAGAAAAACCAACGAAATACCCAGAATTAAAAATGCCACCAACCATTTAATTTTCATATTTGATTTCTATAAATAAAATTCTTTTTAGGTACCATTTTGTCTCCAATCAAATTGTATATTATCCCCCCCACATGACGTTCCATTTGCGGCTAAATTACACCAAAGATAGCGCCATTCCGTCCTTTTGCAAACCCGGTGATTGTCTCCAGCTGCAATGTTACAGCAACCACCATAACAACAATTACAACTATCTAAAGTCCAGCCACCGCCTGATCTTCCAGTTAGGGAAGCGCAATTGGTACGACTGTCACAACCTAAATTTCCAGAATCATAATTATTTCTCTCATGCCAGCGACAGACACCAAGTCCTCCTCCAGAACCCGCATCAAACCAACCATCTCCAATTCCTTGGCCAGTATTTCCCTTTGCCTGGCAGGTAGCATTTGCAGATGCTCTTATTGCGGCAGCGGTAATTCGGTTATCGACCCATGTTCCCAAAACAGTATCGGCACTTTGGCAAATTTTATTTCCATTGGCATCGTGTCCCACATAGATTTCATCGGCAGCACATCGCTGGTTGGGGGAAACTACTGGGTCGCAATTGATGGCACCATTATTGAATCCTTTTACCATCTCACCGGCCCCGCAATTGATAGTTGTATTATCAACACATGCAGTCCCGTTCCAACTCATATTGCTGTAAAAACCACAGGTATTAGCTGCAATTGCCCGGGTAGGGTTAGCACCTACAGCAGTAGTTAGATTGCTTAAGAGGGTAGTAAGTGCCGCGGAGTCTCCAGTTAGGGCATCGGCCAATCGCTTGTCTACATATCCTTGGGAGGCAATTTCCTCATCTGCAGAACCGTCCTTATAATTTACCTTTTTACCTGGCGGTTTATTTAAATTCAAATCAGTTCCATTGTAATCAATTGAGCCTGATCCAATTGTTAATTTGGAATTCCCGGAAAGGTAAGCATCGCCTGCAACTTCTAATTTATTTGTCCCGCTCACCGTACCATTAACATTAATTGATAGAGTTGTTGGGGTTATAGTGGTTCTGACCGCTCCGCTTTTTCCTGCGATAATATTTGCGCCTGCGGTTCCAGCTTTATTTTCAAAATATAAATTATTTCCGGTTACTTGATTAATTCGGACATCACCGGTGTTAAAAATTAATTTTCCGTTGGTAATTGTAGTGTCATTTGCAATGGTGGCCTTATCCGAAACATTTATTGAGCCATCACCTGGATTTGTTGCAAGCCCTGAACCCACGGTGAGTCCATTTTTCGCTGCCAGATAACCCTCTGAGGTGATGGCCGGTTCTGTTGCATTTGCAGATACATTAATGCTTTTACATTTAACCTTGTCGGACCAATCCCCCTCAAGCATTGCGCAAGCACCTGAGGTATAATCGTCTTTATCAGAGACACAATCCTTAATTTTTCCCGCACCATCGAGGACGAGGTTCATTTTAATTGAACGTCCGACCACCGCGGTACCATAGGAAGTAGCGAGAACAACATCTTTTTCCGTTTGGGTCATTGAATCATAATTTGTTCTTCCCTTGTTCATTTCAATATAGAATTCTCCAATACCTGTTGCAGCATTGAAGTTTTTTATGGACATTTTTTTTAGGAATATTGGGCTGGTAGCTGAACCATAGACTTGTCCAGTTTGAAAGACAGTTAGGACGGACCCATCAGATCTTTTTCTTTTTACCTGAGTAATATCAGTACCAGAACCGGTGGGAGAAAATCCTATTAGGGTTTCCCCACATGAATATTCATCACGAAGGATGGATTGGATTTGGTTTTGAATTTGGCTAAATTCAGTTTGCTGGGCCTGAGTTTTTTCACTTTTGGTCATATTTTTAGTGATCTGCATGACACCAATGGTGACTATCCCTAAAAGGCCAGCTGCAATCATAACTTCCATGATGGAGAAACCTGATGTCCATTTAAAAATGTTAATTTTTTTCAACTTTTGAATCCTTTGAACTTTATATTTACTAGATATTTTATTATTTTTTTATGTAGTTGTACAAAATTTTAGGGAATCACAGAGGAATTACCGTTTAAAAAGACAAGGCTAAAAATCCTATTAGAAAAATAAGAAAGTTGTTGATTAAAAAGATAAACCTTTCCTCAAAATGATTCCTATTAATAAAATAATATTGGATAAGGGCAATAAAAAATAGGATTGGTAAAAGTGAATTAATTAAAAAATTCAAAGGAAAGTAAGGATATAAGAGAATGATGGCACAAGGATAGATAAAAATAAAACAAAGGCCAATAATTTTTTTTGAGATTTTCAATCCAATTAGGACAGGAATAGTTTTTATCCCTCCAGCTAGATCACCCTCATAGTCTTTAATGTCAATAAAATTTGAAATTATTCCAACACCAATCGCAAGTAGAGTAGTAGGAAGAATCGGAAAGAATTTGTTTGGATATAAAATGATCCTTCCCATATTTAGAAGAATAACTGAATTAATTCCTATGATCATTTTTGATAGTATGGGGATTCGCTTTAACCTAAACGGAGGGATTGAGTAAATGAAATAAAGTAATATGAAAACAAAGTTTAATAAAAAAACTTCAAAGTTTACCATGGCAGAAAAAGAAACTGAGAAGAAAAAAGATATAAAGGCATATTTCAAATAACTTCTTTGGTCGATAACGCCGGTTATATGTGGTCGATTTGGATTGGATATTTTATCAATTTCAAGGTCAGCTAAGTTATTTGTAATAATAGAAAAGAGAATGGAAAAGACAATGGAAATTATAGCTAATAAAAAATTGATAAATGTTTCTAAATTTAAATTAGGAGGAGGAAAATCAGGCCTTAAAGCTGCTCCTAAGAAAATAAACAATACATAATGGCCTATTCTCAAATATCTCAAATCTTTCAAAAGAAAGAGAACATGATTTTTTTTTAAAGCAATGATGTTCACAAAAATTCCATATTCAAGTCGTGTTCTATTTTTTATATTTAATCGTATATATTGGCCAACGTCTATAAAATGGTTTGAAAGATGAGGATTTTACTAATTATTTTTTCGCTTTTCTTATCCTCTTGTAAAAAAAATAGTAAATTCGAGGGAGAATATCTTTTAAAGTGTTCGGTTTTTTATATGGATAGGGATCGACCTATTTTTCTCAATACTTTGGAGGAGGGCGATATAGCGTTTTATGGGATACTTTTACTTCAAAATAAGGATCCTTACTTGCGAAATTACCTGCTTAACACACAAAAAGATGGGATTTGGGAATATCAAAAAAATTTTGGTTACACTCCTGTTGATGCACCATGGGTTGTAGAAGCCTTAATGAATTTTGGGAGAAAAGAAGATCAGCAATTGATAAAAAAATCATTAGAACAAATGTTTAAAATTGGATGGGATGAAAAGTCAGGCTCAATTATCGCATTATTTTCAGGTCTTTCAAAATATTGGTTTGGTCCTGATATAGATGGTACTGCTCATCTTTCATATCTTTTAGGTAAACATGATTTTTTAAAATATGAAAAATCACTGGAAAGAATGGTGAATTACGTAAAGGAAAATCAGTTGCCCAGCGGCCTATGGAAATCAAAATGGTATGCCTCAAATTTTTTAACCACCTTTAACTCAATTAGAGCTTTATTACTATTCCCGCAGAATAATTTTAAAAACCTTAATTTGGCAAAAAGAGCAATTTTGGAAGCTCAATTGGCAAATGGAAGTTTTAATAATTCCGTTTTTGAAACTTCTTTAGCAATTTTATCTTTTAATGAATTAAATTGTTGTTCGGACAAGATAAAAAATGCAAAAGATTGGCTTTTGAAGGCGGAGCCGAATCCAACTAACCCATTATTATTTTATTGGTTTGAAGGGGATTTATCCAAAAAATTCCCTGAAGGCGAAAGAAAGTTTTTTGATTGTTGGGATAAAGGAAAAATCACTAATGCATTTAGGAATTTGGCCCTTAAAATTAAATAATTTTACAATGTGCCCGTGGCTCAAGTTTACCCAAATCAAACGATTTTCTTACACTAAAGGTATTTGGATCCACTAAAACAATTTTATTTTTTGCCAAAATGACAAAACTGTCTTCATTTTTTGCTAAATCCAGGCCAGCTGGCTGTTCTATTTCAAATTTTTTAACCAGATTTTTACTTTTTATATCCCAGAAAAAAATTTTATTTGACCAGGGTGAAGATGCCCCTGCCAATTTTCCATCCTTATTGATTTTAGGTGATAACATTTGATCATTAATTTCCGGTTCATTTAATTCTAGGGAGGTGAGGTTTAAATTCTCATCGCAAAGGTAGGCCTTGGGAATCCAATGCCTATTGGGAGTTCTTTGGCCGCCAATAAGAAAAATATCGCCATTATTGTTTGAGCTTAAATGAGCAAATGATAAGTTTTGATCGCTTAAAGTATTACTTTTTAAGACCTTTCCTGAATTAACATTTATTATTTCAATCGATGATTTAAGGGAACCTATTGGTTTATAGTTGGTATTATTTAAAAATTGATCTTCGAAGCCTACCCCTGTATTTAATACTAAAAGGTCTTCGTCCATTTTAATCCATTGAGACATGTGAGGCTCATAACCACCTGAAGCTATTCTATTTATTTTTTTTCCTGATGAGGTCTCATAAACATTAATAAAGCCTTTTCCAATCCTTGGACCTAATTTTTTATAATCGGCAACAGAGGCAAAGAAAAATTTTCCATCACTGGAAAAGTTTCCATGTCCTACAAAAAGCTCATCTGCGGATCCCGTTTTAATGGAATTTTTTAGTTTTAGGGAATTGAGATCATATAAATAAAATTCAGGTGTCCATTTGCATAAAGCGACAACCTCATCTGGATTTGTGGGATTTATTTCAAATGAATGAAGAAGAAAAGGAGTTGATACCTGGCTCAACTTTTCGTTATCTAAATCCATCATTACAAAGCCAAAATTAGTGCCCGAAATCTTTTTAGGATTATAAGTTGAAATTAAAACCTTTCCAAAGTTTTTTTTTATTTCGTTTGAAAAGGAAAGACTTTTAGGAATAATTGTTGATATCGCTATTATTTTAAAAAATGTCCTTCTTGAAAAACGTTCCATAATTTTTTTATCCTGATTTTGATGGAAGTTTCCTTTCCATATTTAACTAGACAGGAAATCTATTTAAAAAAATAAATTTGTAAGAAAAAACGGTGGACAATAATCTTTGGAATATTCCAAGAATTCTCCAGGTTTTTCCAAGGGGAATTTTATCTTTGAAATGCTTTCCCCGTTCTTTTCAAAAGTTCCACTGCGGGAAAATCCCTTAATTTTAAAAGAAATTTTGTTTTCATTTAGGTTAACATTTGTTCCTTTGGCAGAAATTTTATTTAAGGCGAAATCTGAATAGGAATAATCTCTAAGATTAAGGTACATATCTATAGTGCCATCAGATTTAAATACGGCGATTTGATCATTATTTCTTTTTTCACATAAAACATTTTTTTCCTTCATTAAAGAAATGGTCTCTATGGATTCATTTAACCAAATACATTTGGATCGAGTTGCGGAAAATGAAAAATTCCCAGCTCCAAATTTAATTAGCTCGGGAATTTTTCCTGAGGGGTCAAATTCTTGGATTATTCCTTCTCTTTCTATTCCATCGGAGAAATTGAAGCTAATTTGATTACCCTTAATTTTAAGTTTCCCATTTTTAGTTGGAGGTTCAAAAAAGATCATTTCCCTAGTTAGGAGGATGTCTTCCTCCCAGGTGGTAAATAATTTGTTTTTTAGATCGATTTCGATATTTAATTTTGGACCAATTTTTCCATCAGTGCACAAAAAGGTGTAATCTTTAGATTTTTCAAATATTTTTTTTGAGCTTTTAATATCCGTGTACTCACAGTTTTTAGGAGATAAAATTGAGTTATCCACAATTAATTGGCTAGGATAAGGGCCGTCAGTTTTTGAATCAAAAGGAATAATAATATTTTTGTTGTTTGATAAAGAAATTTCAAGGTTATTTTGATCTCTTCTCCATTCTCCTGTTATATCGGGAAATTTAAAAGGCATAAAAAAGAGGTCAAATTTGGTGTTCCAATATGCATATCGATGATTTTTGGGATGAAAGCAAGCTGTACGAGGTGTATCATTAGGTGATGAACAAAAACAAAATTGATTTTGGCCTGAAGAGATTGTTTTTGAATTCCTAAATAAATAAAAGAACAAACAACCAGCTAAAAAAAAGAAAAATATTATTGGGAGATTTTTTTTATTCAAATTGGATGCCCACCAATTAATATTGACCAAGTAAATTCTTTCATAGGAATATTAAATAAGGAAGAAAATTTTCAAAACATTAAAATAGCATAAAATTCATTAAAAATGAGGAAGTATTATAAAAATTTATTATTTTGCATTTTAGCGGCAACCATTTTAATTCCTGGACTTGCTTATTCCAATTTGGGAAAAACGCCATCCAAAAAAAAAATAAGGGATTACTCAGGGATTAGAACCTCTGAAGGTGATTATCTATTTACAGCTCCAAAAGATATCGAAAAAGCAAAAGAGATTATAAAAAATGCTTACGAAAAAAATATTCCAATAAGAATTTGCGGAGGGCATCATTCTACCAATGGCTTTTCCCTTCCTAGAGATAAAGAGATTTTGATTGATACCAAAAACCTCAACTATCTTGAGTTTTTCAATCAGGGTACTGTTAGGGTGGGAGCAGGTTCTAACTTGGTAAATTTGAATCATATTCTTGAAAGCTATGGATTTCGGCTACCAATAATCAACGGTGGCTCTGCCGGCCCGACTGTTGGTGGATTTATTTCTGCGGGAGGAATGTCCAACGCCTCAGTAGATTATGGTGGATTTTGGGAAATTGTGAGGGAAATAACCCTTATAACTGGAGACGGAAAAATATTAAAAATTAATCGACAAGATCCAATATTTCGCTGGATATTTGGTTCTATGGGACAATTGGGACTAATTTATGAAGCAGTTTTAGAATTGAAACGATTAAAGATTAAAAGAAAAAAAACTATCCCATTTGGAAAAAAAATTATCATAAAATCCTTTAATGGGGATTCTATTTCAATGGGACCTCCACTATATTGGATAAATTTCCTCACACCAAAAGAGTTGGTAGAAAAAGTAAGATCCGAATTTCAAAAATTTAAACTTAATTATGACAAATACTTTTTGGACCTGGAGTTGGTCGAGAAAGAAATTAAATATAATAGCTTTTATCCCCCCCTAATCTTTGATGATAAAAAACCTTTTGTGGTTCAGGTATTGTGGGGTCATTTGAAAACAAAATTCAAATTTTCAGACCTAGGGGAAATGGATTTTCAGGCAAATCTTTTGGCAAGAAAATATAAAATAAAAAGATATGTACAAGTAGAATTTAATTCTGAACCGGTTACTTATAAAAATAATTGGGGTGAATCATATAATAACCTTTATTTATTAAAGAAAAAGTTAGATCCAAAGCTTTTATTTAATCCGGGATTGTTTTAAATTGTATTTTTTCCGTTAGATAGGGAAAAAGAACCCCAAAAGTTATTCCCAATATGATTTGATTAACCTTAAGAAATGAATAGGGGAAAAATATTTCACAACCGAAGGCCATTAGAGAAACTATGGAAATAGAAAAAAATATTTTTGACATAAAAATGAAGGGTTTTAAATTATTACGATAATATTCACTTAAATAAAATAAGATTAGGAAAAAACATGCTAGGAAGCTAATGCAAAAGGAAAAATAAATGGATGTTGTGGTCATGATTTTTTTTTGATTGTTTCCAAATGAAAAATCTTGAAAAAGTATTGGTAAAATGGATAAAAAACCCAATAATATCCGGAATAGAAGTTCTTGGGAAATGATGATTTTAACTAAAAATCCATCCTGTAAAAAAGCTCCAATTAAAATAAATGGGAAAAGAATTAAAAAGTCATTTTTTTTGTAAATATTTATTTTTAGATTACTACCATTTTTGAAAAAAAGAAGAATTAAAATATTAATGAGAGTAAAAATTGAGAACCAAATTCCAAGAATTCTATGGTCATATTTCATTATCGACCCGAATAATAAAAAGAATTTAATTAAGAGATAGGGAAAAAAACCTAGTACAACTATAAAAAAATAGACGGAGAAGATGTAAAGAAGGGAAAATAAAATATTTTTGGATTTTATACTATAGCTAAAAAAGAAGCCAAAAATTAGGACGATTCCTATTTCAATTTTTATCCCTGGCGTTGCTCCATATCCTTTATAGAAACCAAAAAAAGTAAAAAATTCTTTCCAAAAACTTACTAAAACATTTGGTTTAACATTATCAACATAATAAGTCATATAAAGGCCTTCGCCGCTAGTTATAATTAAATCAATTACCGGTGGAAGGATGATGATGGTCATTGCGCCCAAAATTACCTTTGCAATATTTAAGGAATTTTCTTCAGGAAAATATATTTTTGTGACCATCATAATGGATGTTGAAACCCATAAAAAGGAAAAGAAAATATGAAAATAGGTCGCTAAGTCTAAAACATAAGCACTATATATGGATTCTAGGAATGTTCTTATTAAAGTTATAAATAAAAAATAGATTAAGAATGCAGAAAGAGGAGGTGATTTTTTTTTGAAAGTTTCAAGATAAGTTTTTGGCCATTTTTTTAGAAGAACAAAATTTGGAAAATTCCTCATACCTTAAGCATACATAAAAACTTAGAAAAATAAATGATTACATACATTGACGATAATAGAGGTGGTTGTTAGGCTGAAAAATATGATTAAAACAATTAGTAGAAGGGATTTTTTTAAGATTGCTGCTGTGTTTGCATTAATTCCTGCAAAAGCATCGCCGTCTTTTTTGAAGGAAAATAAATTTGGAAAAATTCTCCTTTCTACTTCAAATCCAAAAAAAATTAATGGCTCAGACTTTAATCTTCTAATAAAAGACCTAGACACAGGTCAAGAAAAGTTAATAGCAACCTCAATCCTACTTCATTCTTTTGAGAAAAACCCAATTGACCCAAGCGAGGTGGTTGCCGTAGGACAATGGGAAAGAGAACTCTATGTGATCAATGTGGAAAATGGTCTAATCAAAAGAAAAATTCAAATCGAAAGTCCACATGAAATGTTTGTTGGCCATGGTGCCTTCTCATCTGATGGGAAATTATTTTACGCTTCGGTGGCCTCCTACGATGGATCAAATGGAGTTGGTTTAATTAATGTTTATGAACTAAAATCCGGAGAAAAAATAAAATCCTTTTCATCAGATGGTATCGAACCCCATATGATTTATTGGCTTGATAAAGATAAAAAACTTTTGATCTTAAATCCTGGAATAGGACCGGATCCGGCCCATTTAAAAAATCAAAAAATTTCTAATGAAGAAATTTTCCCCTCAATTACCCTTATAGATGTTGAAACAGAAAAAACTTTAAAAAAAGTGGATTTAAAAAAAGAAGGGCTTTGTTTGGGCCACTTAAGTTCTGATGATAAGGGATTTTGCTTTTTAATTGGAGGAGCAAAATCCAAAGATAAAGGGTTTTTGCCAAAAGCTGTTAAACTTGAACCCAATTTTGATTTGAAAAGCTTTTCAATAGATGAGAAAAATATACCCTCACCCCTGCTTTCTCCCATCGTAGATCCAGAAGGAAAAATTGCTGCTGCCACTGCCCACACTTTTAACAGGGTTTATTTTTGGGATTTTCAAAAAGGATCCCTCATAAAAAAAATAGATTTTCCTTCTCCAACTGGACTGGCAATTACAAAAGATGGTTCTCATTTTGTAATTGCTTCCAAAGAAAAAATAAGTTTAATAGATAGAAAAACCCTAAAAACAAATCATCAAATTTCTCTAGGTAATAATGGACCGGCAGGTCATTGCCTTATCATTTAATTTTCAGCTACACGATCCACAGCTAGTTCCGCTGCAACTTTTTCCATCGGTACTCAAGTTACAAGTGCAACTTTTGCTTCCAGTACAACCAGTATAAGCACAACCTACCTGACAAGCGGTTCCCCATGTTCCACAGCTCCCTAATCCAGTGTAACTTCCTCCATTGCAAGAATTACATGATGGTGCCCCAGTATTGGGGCATGCATGGCAACCGACGTCATCGGTTCTGCTATAGGTACATCCTTGAGAAAAATTACATTGCGTGAATGCACCATTGGGAGTGCCTCCAAAAGCAGCACAGGTGGTTTTGGCATTAATTGGTTTAAGTGCAGCATCGATTTTAGAATCTACATAATTTCCAATTTGCGAATCCGCGTTTGCGCAAATTTTGGTCCCGTTTGAATCATGACCAGAATAAATTTGCCCGGTTGGACAGGTTTGATTTGGATAAACTATTGGCTGGCAATTTACTGTACCAGAATTCCATCCCTGAACCCTTTTTCCTGACCCGCAGTCAGAAGTGGTGTTATCCACACATCGTGTACCATTCCAGGTCATATTGGAATAAAATCCGCAAACTGATGCGGAAATCGCCTGGATGGGACTTCCTGAAACCAAGGAGGATAAATTACTTAGTAAAGTAGTAAGAGTCGCAGAATCACCCGTTAATGCTCTTCCTAACTGAGCATTTACCCAACCCTGGGAAGCTACTTCTTCTATAGTGGAGCCATCCTTATATTGGACCACGCCCCCTGTAGGTTTGTTTAAGAGCAGGTTAGTTCCATTATATTGAATGTCAGCAACTCCAACTTTTAAAGTTACAGAAGTGGTGCCTGATCCAGTTATATTGGTGTTTCCCATTACCTCAAGGGCAAGGCCTGCACCGATTGTTCCATTTTTATTTATGGTGACAGATGTAGGGGTGATAGTAGTTCTAGCGGCCCCTGATTTTCCAGCAATAATATTGGCACCTGCTGTTCCAGCTTTGTTTTCAATATACAAATTGTTTCCAGCAACTTGGTTGATTCTGGCATCACCTGTGTTAAAAATAAGTTTTCCGTTGGTGATAGTAGCGTCGGTTTTTATGGTGGCATTGTTTTGAACATCTAAATTGTTTTTTAAGGTGACATTTCCATCACCAGGGTCCCCGGATAGGGTGGATCCAACATTAAGTCCGCTTTTAACATGCATGTTGGTTTCGGCAGTGATGGAAGGCTCGACTCCATTACCTAAGATGTTGATGCTTTTACACTTAACCTTATCTGTCCAGTCACCATCAAGCATCCCACAAGCGCCTGAGGTATAGTCGTCTTTATCGGAGACACAATCCTTAACTTTTCCCGCACCATCGAGGACGAGGTTCATTTTAATTGAACGTCCGACAACCGCGGTACCGTATGAAGTAGCCAAAACCACGTCCTTTTCTGGTTGGGTCATGGAATCATAACTTTTTCGTCCCTTGTTCATTTCAATATAGAATTCTCCAATCCCTGTAGCAATGTCATAGTTTTTAATTGCCATTTTTTTTAGGAAAATTGGACTGGTAGATGAACCATAGACTTGTCCTGTTTGAAAAACTGTTGCGACGGATCCATCAGATCTTTTTCTTTTTACTTGGGTAACATCAGTACCAGCACCGGTGGGTGAAAGCCCTAATAAAGAGGCTTCACAGGAGTATTCATCTCGAAGGATGGATTGGATTTGGTTTTGAATTTGGCTAAATTCAGTTTGCTGGGCCTGGGTTTTTTCACTTTTGGTCATATTTCTTGTAATTTGCATTACTCCTACGGTGACCACCCCTAAAAGCCCCGCAGCGACCATTACTTCCATGATGGAAAAACCAGATTTAGATTTAAAAACTCTAAAGTATTTCAAATTTTCGTCCTTGATAATTTTTATTATTAAATTAGAAAAAAAAAGGAGGTTTAAGTCAACCTATTGGGATTATTTGGATAATTCCCAAAATTTATTTAGAAAAAGTTTAGTAAAATAGACAGGAATAGGTATATTCCTTTTATCTGATTGCCGATTAGCCCTAATCTATGAATTTAAAATTTTTATTGGTTTTTTCATTATTTTTCAATTTCAATCTTTATTCAAAAGTGGATAAAAAAACTCAAACAAGTGAAAAGGTGGAAGAAACAAAAAAGGAGGTTGAAGTAAAATCTCCCGAGGTTAATGCAACAGAAACTATTAAAACAGATAAGGTTCAAGAGGAGGCCTTACCCTCCACTGAAACAATTAAAGATGCCTCCTCGATAGGTACACAGACTATTACCGAAAAGGAAGCTCCACTTGTTGAAGAAACACAAAATATTCCAATTTCAGAAGATGAAATTATTTCTCTGCTAAAAGAAAAACACAAAGGCACAATAGTTGGAAAGTTTATTAAACGATATCCCCGCCTTATTAAATTAACCGTAAGAGTTACCACTGATAAGGAAATCCAAAAACTTTGGGCAGACACGCTTAAAGATAAGACCAGATATTATCTTTTTATCGCCATATTTTTATTAACCATGGCCATTAGTTGGGCCTGGAGAAGGCAGCAAAGAAACGCCAATTTACCTTTTTTCCAAAGCCTTAAGGGATGGTTTATTAGGGTATTCCTGATTAATTTTTCAAGATTGGCACTTTTTATTTTACTTTTTGAGTTTGAACTTCGTCCGATCTGGGTCCTTGCAAGAAAAACCTTTGGATTTTAATTTCACCTTTCCTTATCATTCTCCGATAGTTGGGGGTCTTAACAAGCAGAACCAATAATTTGATAGCTCTCCAGTAAAAAAATTTTCGTTGGAGCAAAACCAATCCATAAAATCAACCCGTTGGAAATTTCTTAATTATAATTGTTTTGCTGTTGGGGATATGTGTCTGTAGTTGATAAAACATATCATTTATGATAGGATAAAAATGGATAAAATTTTAGAAACTTAAGAATTTAAGGAGTGGATAAACGATCTAAATTTGAAGGAAATAGCCCTCATTCAATCTAGAATGGCTAAAGTTGAAATTGAAGGCCATTTTGGATTGGTGAGGAAATTAAGTAAAAATTTGGCAGAATTTAAATGGAAAAATGGTCTGAGAGTTTATTTTTGTACTATTAATGAGGGGGAAAAGGATTATGTTCTTCTTTTACTAGGAGGGAGAAAAAATTCCCAGCAGAGAGATATAAAAAAGGCAAAATCGATGATTTTAAAATTTCAGGAAAGGATTTAGAATATGAAAACCTTTGATATTAAATTATTAAAACCAATAAAACTAAAAACCAAAAAGAAACTTTTTAATAATAATGCAATTGATTTTTTTAGAAACCAAAAAAAGGTGACTGCAGCATTATTACAGGCCCTCTTAGATGGAGATAAAGAAGCTTTCCATGAAATTTTCTCAGGTTATTTAAGCGTGGTTAATAAGGAAGAATTGTCTAGGCGATCGAAGGTGCCAATTGCTACAATTCGGCGAATGGCGGCAGGTTCAAATTTTAATGTTGATAATTTATTAAAAGTAACCTCGGTCCTTCGTAAAGAATTGGTTGCCTAAAAAAATTTTTGTCCCAGAAAACCAGCAATAGCTCATCGCATAATCGCAACCTCTTTTGGACGAGGTGAAGAAATTGAAGTAAAAAAGAAGCTGAAAAAAAATTAGGAGTTACAATGGATGTCATCCATTCCCAAATTAATAAAGACTCGAAAGAGTTTAAGGAAAATTACGCATTCCATCAAGACTTAAGAAAAGAACTTTTGGAAAGGCTGGATAAGGTACGAAAAGGCGGGGATGAAAAAACCGTAAAGCGCCACCATGAACGGGGTAAATTCCTACCTAGGGAAAGGATTTTTAAAATTCTAGATGAAGGTTCTCCTTTTTTAGAGTTGTCCTCTTTGGCCGCAGAAGGAGTTTATGATACCGAAGTACCCTCTGCAGGTGTAGTGACAGGTATCGGTCGAGTTCATGGCATTGAATGCATGTTTGTTGCAAATGATGCCACTGTAAAAGGCGGAACCTACTTTCCTCTAAGCGTGAAAAAACATTTAAGGGCCCAGGAAATTGCCAGGGAAAACCGCCTGCCATGTATATATTTGGTTGATTCCGGAGGTGCCTTTTTACCAATGCAGGATGAAGTTTTTCCTGATCGGGAACACTTTGGCAGGATATTTTATAACCAAGCACAAATGTCGGCCATGGGAATACCGCAAATTGCGGTAGTCTTAGGCTCTTGTACCGCCGGTGGTGCTTATGTACCTGCCATGGCGGATGAGTCTATCATTGTTAAAGAGAATGGGACTATCTTTTTAGGTGGACCTCCACTCGTAAAGGCGGCAACTGGAGAGGAGGTATCTGCACAGGATTTGGGAGGGGCACATACCCACACTGCAAAATCTGGGGTTGCAGACCATTTCGCTGAAACAGAAGAAGACGCTTTAGTAATTACGAGAAACATTATTGAAAATTTAAATTATAAACCTAAAGGGCACTATCTTAAACATAAAATATCAGGACCTTTAATTGCAAATGAAGAAATTCTGGGAATTGTAAGCCGTGATTTTAAGCGTCCATACGATGTTAGAAAATTGATTGCTGCACTTGTTGATGGATCTGAATTTCATGAATTTAAGGAACGATATGGTGCCACCCTTGTTTGTGGATTTGCCAGAATCCATGGAATTCAAGTGGGGATTGTGGCCAATAATGGAATCCTTTTTTCTGAGTCCGCACTAAAAGGTGCACATTTTATTGAACTTTGCGGGCAGAGAAAAATACCTTTAATTTTTTTGCAAAATATAACTGGGTTTATGGTGGGTAAAAAATATGAAGAGGAAGGAATAGCCAAAAATGGTGCAAAGATGGTTACTGCCGTTTCAACCGTTTCTGTCCCGAAAATTACCATAATTATAGGTGGGTCTTTTGGTGCCGGAAATTACGGTATGTGCGGTAGGGCCTACAGTCCTAGATTTTTATTTATGTGGCCTAATGCCAGGATTTCGGTCATGGGAGGAGAGCAAGCAGCAGGCGTTTTATCAACAGTTAAAAATGCAAATTTAGTTGCTACCGGAAAACCCGAGATGACCAAAGAAGAAAGAAGTGAATTTGAAAAACCCGTTTTGGCCAAATATGAAACTGAGGGTTCTTGTTATTATTCCTCAGCTCGACTATGGGATGATGGGGTGATTGATCCCCTTCAAACCAGGGATATTTTGGGGTTATGTTTGGCCGTCACTGAAAACCAGACCATTCACGATTCAAAGTATGGAATTTTTAGGATGTAGATGATGAAAAGTTTGAATATAAATATTGATTCTCGAGGCATAGCTTTTTTATCCCTCAATCGGCCGGAAGTACATAATGCATTTAATGAAGAATTAATTGATTTGCTAATTTCTGAAATAACTAGATTGGAAAAAGATTCCAGCGTGAAGATGGTGGCCTTGATGGGGGAAGGGGAATCTTTCTGTGCGGGAGCAGATCTAAAGTGGATGAAAAAAATGGTTAATTATTCCCAAGATGAAAATTACCAAGATGCCAGGCAGCTCGCGAAACTTTTTTCAACTTTTAATAATTTTAAAAAACCACTTCTTGCCAAAGTTCATGGAAATGTATTGGGTGGAGGAGTAGGGCTTTTATCAGTTTGCGATTTTGTTCTTTCTTCAAACCTTGCCCGTTTTGGATTAACAGAAGTCCGTCTGGGATTGATTCCTGCAGTGATTTCCCCTTATGTGGTTTCAAAAATTGGTGTCTCTAATTCCCACGCTTTTTTTCTTTCAGGAATACGCTTTGGAGCTGATAAGGCCAAGGAAATGGGACTAGTTCATCAAACCTGTGAAGCCGATGATCTGGATATGGAATTTGAAAGAATTTTAGATGGTTTTTTAAGGGCCGGCCCAAATGCAACCATAAAGGCCAAAGAACTTTTAAGGAAGTTAGCAAGTACCATCGATGAAAATACCATCGAGATGACTTGTAAATTTATTTCTCAAATCAGGGTAACACCTGAGGCCCAAGAAGGGATGAATGCGCTTTTAGAAAAAAGAAATCCTAACTGGATAAAGAATGGAAATTAAAAAAATATTAATCGCCAATCGAGGGGAAATTGCCTTAAGAGTTATTTCCACTGCTAAGGAAATGGGTATAAAGACGGTTACCGTTTATACTGAGTCCGAGAAAGACTATCCACATGCCTATTCTTCCGACGAAGCATATTGTTTGGGAAGCGGAAAACTCTCTGATACCTATCTTAATCAAGATTTAATTTTAAAAATTGCTAAAGATTCAAAATGCGATGCAATCCATCCGGGGTATGGATTTCTTTCTGAAAATTCCCAATTTGTAAAATTAGTGGAAAAGGCAGACCTGATTTTTATTGGTCCAACCGCGGAATCCATGGAAACCATGGGCGATAAGATTGGTTGTAAAATAAAAATGAAGGAATGGAATATACCCCTAATCCCTGGCTATAACGGGGAAAATCAGGATCCAAAATATCTAAAACAAAAGGCCGAAGAAATAGGCATGCCTGTGTTGATAAAAGCTTCTGCTGGAGGCGGAGGGAAAGGTATGCGGCTGGTCCGAGAAATTAAAGATTTCCAGTCCTCCCTGGAAGGGGCCAAAAGAGAAGCGCTTGCCGCCTTTTCTGATGAGCGAGTACTTTTAGAAAAATATATAGATGATCCAAGACATATCGAAGTTCAGGTTATGGGTGATACCCATGGAAATTTCCTTCATTTTTTTGAAAGGGAATGCTCCATTCAAAGAAGACATCAAAAGATTATAGAAGAAACACCTGCCTTTAATCTACCTAACGTTCTAAGAGATCGAATCACTGAAACTGCGGTCAACATTATTAAAAGATTAAATTATAGGGGAGCGGGGACAATTGAATTTATTTTATCCCCAAATGGAGAGTTTTATTTTTTGGAGATGAATACCCGTCTTCAAGTGGAACATCCTATTACAGAAAAGGTTACCCAGACCGATTTGGTTCGATTCCAAATATTGGTTGCTCAGGGAGATAAACTCCCTCTTAAACAAAATGAAATTTACCAGAGGGGACATGCGATTGAAGCAAGAATTTATGCGGAAAACCCGGATGCAGGATTTCTTCCTTGTGTGGGAAAAATTCAGCATATAGGATCTCCTACCCTTAAAAATGTTAGGCTTGATTGTGGATTTAAAGAGGGGAATGAAGTTACCGTTAATTTTGATCCTATGCTTGCAAAACTAATTAGCTTTGGAGCGGATAGGAAGATTTCCATTGATAAAATGGCATATTCTTTGGATGAAATCACATTTACCGGAGTTAAAACCAATCGAGAATACCTAAAAAGAATAATTTCTTCGGATGAATTTAGAAAAGGTCTACTTTCAACCAGTTTCGTAGAAAAATATCAGGATATTTTAAAATCTAAGCCTTTAAGTAAGGAACAAAAAGCTTTAGCAGTAGCAGCGATTTTATTACAGGATAAAAAAGGTGCGGATGACCTGGAGGAAGAAAATCCTTGGGATATTCTTAAAAATTTTAGAAATATATGAAAAAAGAATTTTACTTAAATGGAGTGGCCGAAGAATTTGAAATTTCCAATGAAAATGGGAAACTGGTTGTCGCCTATGATGGATCAAAATATCCATTTGAACTGGTTCATCGCGGAAAAAATGAGATGGTTATAAAGTCTTCAGAAAAGCTCCATAGGGTTTTTTACGGATCATCACCCAAGGAATTATTTATATCGGTGGATGGCCGGGATGCCATATTTGAAAATAAAAAACAAAAAAGATCAAAGGTTTCTTCCGATCTTTCCCATGGATATTCTTCTCCCATGCCCGGAAAAGTTTTAAAGGTTTTTGTGTCCAAGGGAGATAAAGTTAAAAAGGGACAGGTACTTTTAATTTTGGAGGCCATGAAGATGGAGCATTCCATAATTGCCATCAATGATGGTATTATAAAAAAGGTTTGTTTCAAAGATGGAGACTACGTTGAAGGTGATGTTCAATTGTTGGAGTTGGAATAGGAATGTCGGAAAAAAAAATAAATATAGTCGAAGTTGGTCCTAGGGACGGATTGCAAAATGAAAAAAAAGTCGTCTCTACTGAAGACAAAATTACCTTTGTTAAAAAACTTATTGAATCCGGGCTTAAAACTATTGAGGTAGGAAGCTTTGTAGCTCCCCACAAAATACCACAAATGGATGACTCTGCTTTAGTGCTTAAGGCGGCCTTAAAATTTAAGGGCGTGAATTTTCCCACATTGGTGCCAAACCTTTTTGGACTTGAAAGGGCCATCCATACAGGTGCCAGAGAGATTTCTGTCTTCACGGCAACATCTGAGACTTTTAATAAAAAAAACATTAATGCTTCCATAGAACAGTCTTTGGTTAGAATTAAGGAAATTACTCAAGCGGCAAAAAAAATTCGCATTCGTGGATATATTTCAACAGTTTTTGGGTGCCCATATGAAGGAAAAACTTCTGTAAAAACCTTAATTAAAATTATGAGGGAGCTTTATTCACAAGGGATATATGAAATTTCACTCGGGGATACTATAGGAATAGCTAATCCCGTCCAGGTGAAAAAAATATTAAAGGATTTATCTAAGGAGTTTGGTTTAAAAAAAGTAGCAGTTCATTTTCACGACACTCGTGGAATGGCACTGGCAAATGCCTTGGTTTCTTTTGAAATGGGAATTAGAACCTTCGATTCATCAAGTGGTGGGATCGGAGGTTGTCCATATGCAAGAGGAGCTACCGGCAACGTTGCCACGGAAGATATGGTTTTTATGTTTGAATCCATGGGAATAAAAACTGGAGTTAATCTGGAAAAATTAGTGGATGCCTCTACTTTTATTTCAAAAGTTTTAGGACGAGAGTTGCCTTCAAAAGTATTAAGAGTTTTGGCTAAACCTCAATAGCTTCTTCAAGTTCTTCTTCTGGTGGAAATTCTTCAAAAGATCTAAGCCATTTTCTTTTTATTAAAAAATAAATTATCCCCGTCAAAATGCCAAAAAGAAACCCAAAGAAATGGGACCTATAACTTGTATCAATTACTAGGGACTGTGGAAAAAAAATGATTAATGCAACCGCTACTGCCTTGAAAATTCTTATAAATATGGAAATTCTTCGGTCAATTAGAACAAAAAGAGAAAACCAACAACCTCCTAAAAGGTAGGCAAGTCCGGAACTTCCCAGTAGATATATCTGTGGATGATAAGTATAAAGTGCTGCCAGATTTATAATGGCCGAAAAAATTAGCGCCAGGGTGGGAAAAAGTAGTGGTCCGAAATATGTATAATTCAAATAAATCAAGAAAAAGAGCATATAGGAATTTGAAAGCAGGTGTTCAAGGTCACCATGGATAAAAATCGATGTAAAACATCTGTAAAATTGACCTTTTTCAAACACTAAATTTCCATTTGCAACTAAAAATTCTGAAAAATTGGCCAGGTTAGTCCAGAAAACATGGGATATGATAAATAAAATTAAAATAAAAACGATGGAGACTATCAGCCCATTTTTAAAATGGGATTTAGATAGATAGGTTTTATTTGGCCTCATTATTTTTAATTCGTCTTTTGAATGTTCTGGTATATAGAGTCTTATATTTACCATTATTATCTACCTGTAAAATTTTAACAGTCGCTTTATTATTTTTAATAGACAAATGGGAAAAACCCCAAACCATCCCCTTGGCAAATTTGTATTCTCTTTCCTGTTCTTTTATTAATTTTTGGCTGTACTGAGTAATCCCAACACTTCTTTGTCTAGACGCTGCACCTGAAATTAAAAGCTCCAAATCCTCCTGTCCTTCACATGGGGCCACATGATATTCCAAATCATGTTCATGCCCGGCCATATAGATATCTGCAAATTTGCAGAGGATGGGAAGAAGTTTTTCTTTGAGGACAAGTGCCTCTGGCCATTTAGTTCCTCCAACAGAATAGATTGGATGATGGCCAAAAACTATTTTCCACTTGGCCTTTGAATTTTTTAGCGATTCTTCCAACCATTTGATTTGCTGATCCAATTCTTCTTTAGGTCTAGGAAAAAGGTTTATAGCAAGTTTAGAAGGATCCTTGTAATCCTTTACTTCCAGACTGCCCAGCATTTTATAAGTATCGATACCAAAAAAATCAATCTTTCCATCGTGGGTTGAAATCTTATAATAGGTATCCCTTTTTGGATCGGTTGATTGGGGATTTAGTAAAAATCTTGATCCAGGTCGGGCGAAATATTCCATTTGGGAGTAAATTCCCAAAAGTGCTAGTTCCTTCATTCGGGGAATATTATCGGGTAGAAATTCATGTGAATACCAATCATGGTTTCCTAAAATTGCATAAAATCTAAAATCTTTATTTTTCTTTTCGATATTTTTAAAAGGAAGATAAATCAATGTGCGGAATCTTTTTTCATCTTCAGCATCCCCTTGTGCGCCATTGAAATAAATATTATCCCCAAGCATGAATGCCAGTTCACAAGAATTTTGAGTACAAAAATTAGTCATCGCTTTTCCAACCCGGAAAGCACCACTGTCCTCAAAATAGAACCTTTTCTTGAAGGGATTCGGTATCAGTGGAGGTAACACCGCTTTTTTATTTTTAATGTCTCCCTTTTTTTCTGCTCCCTTAATCCAATCCTCCATTGTTCTTCCATCTTTGGCTTCAGGATCAGGAAATTCCCTATTGTAGCCACTATCACCGAATATTAAAAAATTGGCCTTTAAATCCTCTTTGGCAAAAATTGAAAAAGATAAGAAAAAAATAAGAAACAGTTCCATAAATAGATTCTCTAAAGTCTCTAGGATAACTTTTTAACTAAAAATATTCCATCACGTACAGGAAGGAGAGTTTTATAAAATTCCTTATGATTGGCCACATAATCGTTTAAGGCACAAATTGCTTTAGTTTGGTTGTCATCTGGGTCCAGGACCTTTCCACTCCAAAGAGTGTTGTCGACAGCTATTATTCCTTTCTTTGTAAGCATTTTTAAGGAGATTTTGAAATAATCCAAGTAATTTGGTTTATCAGCATCTATAAAAATAAAATCAAATTTTCCTTTTATTTTGGAAATGGATTCCTTTGCTGGACCTACTAAGGGTTTTATTTTTTTCCCATGGGGGGATTTGGTCCAAAAACTTCGGGCAAGGTCAGTGGTTTTCTCATTTATATCTAAGGTATAAACCACCCCTGAATCAGGCAGGTTTTCGGCCATACAAAGCGCTGAATAGCCCGTGTAGGTACCGAATTCGAGCACTCTCTTGGCATTTATGGATCTTATTAAAAAACCTAAAATAGAGGCTTCCATTTTCCCTGTAAGCATTTGTGAGTGGGATACATTTTTCTTGGTAAAAACTTCAATTTCATCGGCAAATTTCGAAGGTTTTGAGCTTTTTAAAACACAATAATTTTCAATTTTTTCATCAATAAATTTCATATTTAATTCTCTCCTAGATGTTGAGTATTAATGGCAGGTAATGCTCGGTCCCTTTATTGACAGTGGAGGTCATATCACTCACAATTAAATAAAGAAGATTACTAAAATTCCATCAAATTTTTGCCATCCATTAAATCCCATTCAGAAAGAAGGGGTAACGGCCAAGGAAGGCCACTTGTATTAAATTCGGCCCATAAACCCTGTTCTTGGATATTCAATGGAAGGGTCCCTAAATAATACAAAGTTTCTAATGGAATAAAAAATTTCATCGCTAAAAATGGAATAGGCCTGTTCCACTGATTCCGCTAAATGGCGGGCACTTGGAATAAAAGTGCCAATATTTTTTCTGGATAATTTTATTTCTTTTATTTTTCCAGGAAAACCTGCATTTGAAGAGGTTAAAGTGGAATACTGATAGAAATCTTCTCTAGGGATTAGAGTTTTAAAAATTTTTATTAGCGATTCACCTTGGTAATGGTGAACTTGAAGATTAACAAGTCTTTTTAAAACTCTAAAAATTGCCTTTTTATCAAGTGCATCCCCGAGTTCAGCGTATTCTCTTTTTGTACCTTCCAAATCTTTTATTAAAACTTTAAGTCCAACTGGGTAATCCTTTTTATTGCATTTTTCTTTATCCCCATCGGTCATATATCCTAAACAGAGTTCAAAATTTGTAAGACTTAGGAGTTTTTGTATCCCATTACCAGATAAAATCATAGTGGAATCAAAATCAACATCTCCAAGGTCCTCATCAACAGAATTTAAATCAAACACAATAAAATCTTCTGGAGTTTGTTTTTCTATCAGGGGATAGAATTTTAAAAATCTTTCTCTTTTTACTTTTTGATAATGGATAAATGTTTTCACTTTAACAAACATATCACCTTTTTCATTTAGGGATGCTTTGTAATAGTAAATCTTTTTATTTCCTTGGAGAAAAGTTTCCAATCTGCGGGTAAATGCAAATTCTTTTTGAACGGTTCCATCCGTAAAATTTTTAAATTGGGCCTCAATTTTTTTAGTTTTTCTATCATGGCCCATAAAACTGGTTAATCTGGTGGATATTTCAGCTTCCTTGGAGTGAAGTAATCTTTCTGAAAGCCTGTATTCGTCAGGAATATTTTTTGGCGTTAACTTTTTAACACTTTCCAAAAGCTGGGTTTTGTCTTCTTTATTATTTAAATCAAAAAGGAATATTTGGTCTTCTTTGGTTACATCCTTTAGGCCCATTCCCACACCGCTTGAAACAAGGTTTCTATCGATAAAACCTAATAACTCAAGTCGGCCGTAGATGTATAATTGTTTCGCGGTCAATTTTGAAAAATTCAAAATGACTTTTTCTCCTGAATCCTTATGGAGGATCTTTGAACCCATCAGGTAAAGGCTTGCATTTATTCCCCCTCCACCGAATGCTACCCCGATTGGTGCAGACCAACCGGCCCCGGCATTAAAATCCATTGCGATATATTTATTTATTAAAATACTATCGCCCACACCCATTGATTCAATGAATTTTTGTTGAAGACCGAAAATGGGAAGACCTGGCGATTTGACTCCTTCCTTGTATCCATCGGTAAATTCTTTAAAATCATCTGTTGGATGGATTTTGATAAATTCAAAAACAGAAAAAACATTGGCATTTAGGGCCGGTTGTAGGCCTACAGGAGAAACCCCAAGGGCATTATAAAATTGTGAACCAATTCCTGCTTTGATAGCAATTCTAAACAAATCCACTACCAAAAAAGGCTTTCCAGTGGTTTTATTTGGATTTTCAACAACAAAACGGAAAGGCAATAGGGTGTGAAATCCGAGGTTAAGTCCTTGGAAAAGACAATTTCCAATACATTCTGTGAGGGAGGGATTGGTGTTTGTAGCGAATTCCTGAAAGACAACTCCGTTATTATAATAGCCTGGGCCCAAATGGAGATTTCCGACTCCAATCATATTTACCGTAGAAAGAATTCTTCTTCCAAAATTTTTAAAAAATGCTCTGTTGTAACCACGATTTCCAATTTTTGGAAACCAGGTGGTGCTCCAATAAATTGGGAAAGAACTTTCGGTAAGGGATGGAAGTTCATTATCTGGATCAATTAAATAACCCTGTTGAGTAAAAAATTTTTCATATCCGGCAATTGTTCCAAGAAAGCCTTCTTCCTTTGGGGTTTTTTCATCTATAAGATCAAATGCTTCCAAAATTTGGTTTCTTCGATCCATTAATTTTTTAACAAATATTTCCGCCACAAGATCTGGGAAACCTGACTCCAGAAAAATAGTTTTAAGATATTCGGGTTTAAATTCCTTTATTTTTTCCGCCATCCATTTGGCATCTTCTAAGTTCATTTTGGAAAACATTTCTGTTTTATTAAAGGGCTTATAAAACAAATCAATTTTATCTAAAATTCCATTTTTTCGATGAATCTTTTTAACCAGCTCTTTTTTAAATAAATTGGGATATCCATAACCTAATCCATAATCCAAATTGTAAAGAAGATGATTTAGTTTTGAATGTCTAACATCAAAAACTCCGGTGCCGATAGAATCATCTAAAAAAGGCAGATCAACCCAAGCTGCAAATAATGCTAGAGCGCGATATTCACGGCGATGTTGGTTTCCTCCAGATGTTAGCGGGAAACCATTAAATGAAAGGTAATTTTTTTCATCATAAATTTTCTCAAGTGATACCCCCTTTAACTCAATAAAATCCTGAGATTCATCAAAAAGTGATTTTGGGAGAATTTCCTGTGGAAAAGATTGTGAGAGTTTTGAAAGAAGTCGTGACCTTAAAAATTTTATAGAGTTTCCTTCCAGATCCTCCTTTGAAAAATGAATTCTAACAACTTTCTTATACATGGATGGATAGACTTTATAACCTAGATCTGCTGCCATTCTTCGAAGAACTTGTCCAACTTGAGGAGTATTTGGTCTAATTTTGGGATTTAAATTTCCAATGATATCTTGGTCTTTGGGAATATCAATTCCCTCAGTTTGAAATCGAACTGCCCATTTTTCCCCTCTGAATTTGACAGATAGTGGATAGGTTTCGGAGGTGAAGTCCAAAGTAGTATCAATTTCGTCTGACGTATCCGCTATGATAGGATTGCTTCCCTTTTCGCTGCTCCATAGAGGAGATTCTTTTGATTCAGTGAAATTATGGAATTGGGGATCATTTTTATGGTCGGAAATCGACAAGATTCTAAAAAAGGATAAGAGTTTGCCCAAAAAATCAAAGGATCTTTGATCTTTAGGTACCAATGGACCTTTCTTGGTATTTTCATAAATTTGTAATGCCAAGGAAACCTTTTTAATAAATTCTTGTCCATCTGTACTAGTCAAATCCATTCTTCCTAAGGTTCTACCCAAATCAATGGCACCATTTAAAAGGGTTAATATTTGATTGTAGGTTCTATTATAAAGATTTGAGTTCCAGCCATCATCAAGATTGCTTTTTAAGGTTCCAAGGCAATAGGTATTGTCAGGAGCGTCTTCTGGCAGGTTTGCCATGCAATAGTTAAGGTAAGCGGCCTTTTGTTTTTCTTTAATCTCTTTAACTACGGCCTCAATTTTTGATCCGTTAAAATATCCTAGAGGGAAGCTGGAAGAAATTATTTCAAAATCATTAATTTCAATTGAAGGATCCTCCATGACTGTGGCCATAGCGGATAATGAAAATATGAGAAGAAAAAAAATCTTCAAAAAGATCTCCTTGAAAAATAATTTTATGAATACTCTACTTTATTCTATTATCTGTCTAGTTCACTAAGTAGGTTGGCAAAGAAACTCTTTTTATATTCTTCAATTTCTTCTTTCTTTAGATGACCAAAATTGGTGCGGTCAGCCTCATCGTAAACCTTTGGAAGATTAAGGAGAAATCTTGATTTATCCCTATTTATTTTCTTTCCATAAAAATTCCTTTCTTTACAATAAGTCATAACTAACTTTTCTTTAGCGCGAGTGATACCTACATAGAATAATCGACGCTCCTCGCTAATATCCTCATCGATACTTTTTTTATGGGGTAAAATCTCCTCTTCTACTCCGAGAAGGTAGACGGTATTAAATTCTAGCCCCTTTGAAGCGTGAATAGTCAAAATGGTTACAAAATCACCATGTTTTTCCACTTCATCCTCTTTTTCCAAAAGCATTTCCTCTAGGAAGGTATAAAGGTTCGCCCCAGGCCTAAACTTTAAAAACCTTTCACTGGATGCCAAAAAGGATTCAATATCCCCTTTTCTCCTCTCAAGTTGTTTGGGGTTTTCACTGTATTCTTTTGATATAAAATCAAAAAACTTAAGTTCTTCGACCATTTTCTTTAGCGAGCTGTCCAGGGAATTGGTGGAAAACTCCTGCTTAAAATAAGAAATAAATTTGGTAAATGTTAGGATATTATTTTCTTTTTGGGGATCTAGAGTAGGGTATTGATTTAGGGCGGAAAATAGTGAAATTTTTTGTTCGGAGGCAATTTTTAAGTATTTTCCTAAAGTGGTAATTCCGATTCCACGGTTTGGGACATTTAATATTCTTCTTAAAGAAATTTCGTCATTTGGATTGGCAATTACCTTTAGGTAGGCCAGCAAATCCATAACTTCCTTTTTTTCAAAAAATTTTTGTCCTCCAAGAAAATTGTATGGAATCCCATTCATTCGTAGCATATCTTCAATGGGTCCAGCTTGGTTATTGGATCTAAAAAGAATTGCTATATCGCTAAAGTGACCTCCATTATTTTTATGATTTAAAATATCCTCTGCGACGATTTCGGCCTCATGATCAGCATCTCCCATGGCCCATAAAATTGGTTTTATTTCCGATTGTCTTTTAGTCCAAAGATTTTTTTCATTTCTTTTTTTATTTGCCTTAATTACATGATTGGCCAGCTCCAAAATGGGTCGATTTGAGCGGTAATTTTCCTCAAGTTTAATAATGGTAGGATTAGAAAATATTTTTTCAAAAGATAAAATATTGGATATTTCGGCACCTCTAAATCCATAAATGGATTGATCATCATCACCAACAACGCAAATATTTTGATGATTTATAGTTAGTGATTGGATTATTTTAAACTGTAATGGATTGGTGTCTTGATATTCATCTACCATTATATAGGAATATAAATTGGAATATTTTTTTGAAATTTCGGGGAATTTTTCAAAAAGCTTAACAGTTAGAAAAAGGATGTCATCGAAATCGATGGAGTTATAAAAGAAAAGCTTTTCCTGGTAAAAACGATAGACCATCTCCGTTGCCAGATCGTAGGGGTCTTCGTAATCCATATAAATAGAATTTGGGAATTCAACCTCTGAAATTCCCTTATTTTTTAGAAATCCTATTTTGGAAAGAATTCTTTTTTGATCGAAATTTTTTTCTGCTTTATAGTGTTTTAACGCCTCCCTAACCAATGCAATCTGGTCAGAAGGAGTGTATATGTTAAAGTTTTTTTGGAGTCCTAGATTGTGAATCTCCCGCTTTAATATTTTTACTCCCAAGGAGTGAAAAGTGCATAGTGTAATTCTACTTATTGCGTCTTTTCCAATTAAATGAGAAACTCTTTCATGCATTTCCTTGGTTGCTTTATTAGTGAAACTTACCGCCAAAATTTTTTCTGGTTCTATACCCAAATTTTTTACCATATGGGCAATACGAAAGGTGATGGTTTTGGTTTTTCCTGAACCAGCACCCGCAAGGATTAAAACTGGTCCATTAACCTGTTTTACTGCTTGGAGTTGATTTGGGTTTAAATCATCTAAAGAAAACATAGAAAATGAAGATTAAGAAAAAAGAAAGATTGTGGCCATTTTTATTTCCATTTTAACGCATCAAACCTGCTAAATAAAAGGTATAGACAATCATCAAATTTAGTCTCTAAAATTTATTAAAATAGAGCTTTAATGGGACGAAATTAAATGAAATATCTTTTTTTAATCTTGCTAATTCACCCTCTTTGGTCACAAATTAAATGGACCCGTACCGATAATCTTCCAGTTGAAATTCAATTTCAAAAAGACCAGGAAATTATTTTAAATACCATGTTCCCAAATGAAGAAAATTTAAAACCGATAATGGCCAAACTTTCCCCAAATGATTCTATTGAAGTGGAAGCGAAAAACCAGCTTTTAAAAAAGCTAATTCTTTTAATTTCATTTGCTGAGTTAGCCTATAGTACTCAAGATAACAATTATAAAAATCTAATTCCTTGGCCATTTCCAATTGCTTCGGTTCTATGTCATGGGCAACGAACAATTTTTCGATTTGAAGGAGATATAAATGTACCATTGGAGTATTTAGGTGGAGGAAAGGGCTTACCTGCTTTTAAGGAAAGGATTGCCGCCAGCCATGATGTGGATTTGGACAAAGAAGGAAACCCGATTGAAGTAAAATTAAAAGGGCTTTTGGGTTCTGCTGAAAATATCACAGCTGGATTATCTGGAAACCATTTAGGCAGCAGTATACCTTTGGGTGGAATTGGAAATATAAATAACCAGGGATTTATGATCGGACCAGATGGATACTCTCTTGATAAATCCCAAAATATTATTCCTAAAACCCAGCATGGCCACATCTATTTTAGGAAAGATCAATTTAACAATAAATTTGGCACTCTTCTTTTCGGAATGGAAAACTCAGGTCCAGGAAAAGAAAATATGTGGGGAGCGAAGCATACCGCAGCTTCAGCTTCTGCGGATCAAACCAAAGGAATTTCACCTTGTGGCGGAAAAAAATGGGGAGCAATGGGGATTCCAAATGCTCCAGCGGAATATGGTGGTAAACAATTTCACCTAAGTCCAAATAGTTTAAAAGAAATTTCCCAAAGAATAGACAAAATATTGAAATTAACACCTGATAAACAAAAGGAAATATTTGAAAAAGTATTAATGATGAATGCTGTTGAAGCGAAAAATTATTTAAATACTATTTAGAGCATTCCCTAGTATCCAACAAATTTGATTTAGAAACATCTACTAGGAAATCTTCCGCAAGAATATCTCGTCCGATTAAAAACTTAAACTTCATCTCAGAACGATCAGCGATGTTAATTTTTACTTCCTTATTTAAATTCCCCAAACAAATCTGCTCCTCTATAACATACCTAAAGGATGCACCTTTCTTAGAAGCACTTTTAATTTTAATGGACCTGATTACCAATGATTTTCTACGAGTAGGAGTGTTGTCTGCTCCAAATATGGTATATTCCAAAAAAATTTTTTTCCCAACCTTTTGAATTTTTAAATTAGTTCCATGCAGGGAGCTGCTTTCGGCCCCGCTATCCACTCTGGCAGGCAATTGGAGGTTTAATTTGGGTAGAAAAACCATCTCTTCCCGTCCAATTATTTTAGCCTTAGGGAAACAACTTTGGGTTTTACTATCAATTTCTTGAGCATTTGCGATAATAAATACAAAACAAAAAAAGGCAGGAATAAAATATTTCATTCCGATCTATTTTTTACCACTAGGGCCTGATTTGCAATATTTTCCAAACTTGGAATTTTATGTTCCTTTTCATTTAAATGTGGGAAATTATTTTTTCAAGGAGGTTTATTATGGATATGGAAAAAGTAGTCCTAAAATTTAAAAAGAACCCAAAGGGAACTATGGTTATTGCCTATTGTGACGAGTACCCTGAAGTAACTGGTACCGGTCCTGACCAAGCAAAGGCGACCATGAGTTTTTGGAAGGCCTTTAATAGTATGGATCAAAAAAAGGTGGCCAAACCATCTCCGACCACATCTCCAAACAAATAAGTTGGAAAATCCCCAAGTAATACCTTGGGGATTTTTATTATTTGGACACTGCCATTACCAAAAATCTTGTGATAAAAAGGCCAAAAAGGACCTTAAATGAAAAGATATCTTGTTACCTCTGCACTTCCCTATGCTAATGGCCCTATTCACCCTGGCCATTTAGTTGGAGCATACCTTCCGGCCGATATTTACACTAGGCACCTAAGGCAATGCGGCGAAAAAGTAATTCATATTAGTGGTTCTGATGAGCATGGTGTTGCCATTATGCTTAACGCCCAAAAGGTGGGAAGGGATTTTGCTGAATATGTGGATTATTGGCATAGGGAGCATAAAAAAGTTTTTGATAAATTCGAGGTAGATTTTGATTTTTTTGGCCAAACTCATCTTCCCTACCATGAGGAAGAAGTTCTTCTTTGGTTTAAATCCCTGCATGGGAAGGGGTTGATTGAACCAGAAGATAGTCTTCAGTTATTTTGTAATGATTGTAAAAACCATTTGCCGGATCGTTTTGTTGAAGGGAAATGTTATAAATGTGGCTATGAAGCCGCCAGGGGCGATGAATGTCCTGAGTGTGGGACCTGGATAGAGCCCATAAAATTAATCAATCCTGTCTGTAAAATTTGCGGATCAAGAAATATATCTTCAACAACTGTTACCCAATGGTATCTAAGGCTTTCAAAATTTCATAAAAAATTTCGAGAATGGTTTGAATCCAAAAAATTAACATGGAGAAACACAGTCTATCCTTTTGTGGATGCTTTAACCAAAGATGGTCTTCAAGACCGCGCAATAACCCGAGATTTAAAATGGGGTATTGACGTTCCTCTTCCAGAGGCAAAGGGGAAAAAATTATATGTATGGTTTGATGCTCCAATTGGATATGTTTCAAACACCAAGGAATATCTAAAGACTGTAAAAAGTAATGAGGATTATTTAAAAGACTGGTGGAAAAATCCTAAAACCGAAATTGTACATTTTCTGGCCAAGGATAATATCATTTTCCATGCTGTCATCTTTCCAGTAATGAGTATGGGATCGGAAAGGGTAAATCCCTGCAGTGATATTCCGGCAAACCAGTATTTGACCCTAGAAGGAAAACAATTTTCTAAATCTGCGGGGTGGTATATCGATTTGGAAGGTGCACATGCTCAATTTGGGGCGGATCTTCTAAGGTATTATTTAATCTCAATTATGCCAGAAACTTCCGATTCATCCTTTTCTTGGAAGGACTTTGCCTTAAAAGTAAATGGTGAGTTAGCAAATAATATAGGAAATTTAATTACGAGATGTTTGAAGTTTTTTGAAAAGAACTGGCCAGAAGGTATTTCGGATATTCCTAATTTTTCTCAAACTGATTTGGGGAAAAAATTTATAAATGAAATTTCTGAGCACCAAAAATTTTTAAACCAAAAAGAATTTAAAAAAGGTTTGGAAAAAGTGATGGGACTGGGCCATGCAACTAATTTGTCATTTTCTGACGCTGCCCCTTGGGCACAATTCAAGGTAGATCCAAATGCTGCTGCAAAAACTATTGGTGAAACCTCTTTGGCAATAATTGTTTTAGGGGTTCTCTTTTCACCTTATCTTCCAGGCTTTTCTGAAAAAATGTTAAAACATTTTGATTTAAATCTTTCAGATGAAGATAAAAGAAGGATCTACAAAGGAGATTTTTCTCCACTTCCAAACAAACTTAAAATTGTTCATAGTCCAACTGCTTTGGTACCTAAAATCGAAGACAAAGTAATCGCAGAACTTGAGACTAATTTGGTTCCAAAGGTAACCAAATGAATTCCTGGTTTGAATCTATTCCCCAACTAAAGGGCAAAACCTTTAATGAAAAAAGGGCGGTTTTAGATAACTTTTATTCCAAATGGGATGAGGAAAAAAATGGGCCATTCCCCATTTGGCAAGCAACAAAGTCCGAGATGGAAAAAACCAATATTTTTTCCATGATGAAAGAGTTAAATTTTTCAACCTATGAAGAATTTTATAAATTCTCCATTTCCAATCGAAAAGAGTTTTGGCGAAAAACCCTTGAAAGAATAGGCGTGGTATACAAAAAAAAATACGATGAAATATTAGATATTTCGATGGGGGTAGAATTTCCAAAATGGTTAAAAGGCTCCAAACTCAATATTGCAGATTCCTGTTTTAAGACGAATCCAGAAAAAATTGCGATAATCTCTCAAAGTGAAAATGAATCTCCTAAAAAAACAACCTATAAAGAACTAAATGACCTTTCTAACCAAGTAGCAAATGGACTTTTACAAAAAGGTTTAAAAAAAGGTGATGCAATAGCCATATTAATGGCCATGAATATGGAGTCGGTAGCAATTTATCTAGGGATTGTGAAAGCTGGTATGGTGGTTGTATCCATTGCTGATAGTTTTGCACCTGAGGAAATAGCTACAAGGATTAGAATTTCAAAGGCCAAACTTATTTTTACTCAGGAAGATTTAATTCGTGGAGGAAAAAAAATCTCTCTTCTTGAAAAAGTAAAAAGTGCAACGGACATTCCATCTATAGTCATGGAAAATTCCTTTTTTGATTTTATAAAACAGAGCAAAGAATTTAAATCGGAAGAAATGTTACCGGATGATTTTTCAAATATTTTATTTTCATCAGGAACCACTGGGGACCCCAAGGCGATTCCCTGGACTCATATAACTCCCCTCAAATGCGCTTCTGATGGATTTTATCACCAGGATATTACTCCATCAGATACTGTTTGTTGGCCCACCAATCTTGGCTGGATGATGGGGCCATGGCTAATTTATGCAACATTTATAAATCAGGCCACCATGGCAATTTTTGAAGGACTTCCTACAAGTTTGGAATTTGGGGAGTTTATTGAAAAATCTAAAATAAGCATTTTAGGAGTTGTCCCATCCATTGTAAAAACTTGGAGAAGTACTAATGTGATGAAGGAAAAATTTTTTTCCTCCTTAAAATGCTTTTCTTCCACGGGTGAATGTTCCAACTTTGATGATTATTTTTATTTGATGAGTTTGGCCAATTTCCGCCCCGTAATTGAGTATTGTGGAGGAACGGAAATTGGAGGAAGTTATATTGGGGGATCCCTAATGCAAAATGGATCACCAGGTACCTTTTCAACCCCAATTTTGGGTTTGGATTTTATTATTTTGGATGAAAATGGAAATGAATCCCAAGAGGGAGAATTATTTATTATCCCGCCTTCTATTGGCCTTTCAACTACCTTATTAAATGGAGATCATCATAGAATTTATTTTGAAGGGACTCCAAAAAATCTTCGGAGACATGGTGATCGAATTAAAAAACTTCCTAAAGGATATTATAGAGGTCAAGGTAGGGCCGACGACACCATGAACCTTGGTGGAATAAAAACTTCTTCTGCTGAAATTGAAAGAGTTTTAAATAAAGTTGAAGGGGTATTGGAAACTGCAGCTGTAGCTGTAGAGCCCAAGGGGGGAGGAGCCTCACTACTAGTTGTTTTTGCGGTTTTAAAAAAAGAAAATTCAAAAGAGATTATTCAAAGAAGCTTTCAGGATGCTATTCGGGAAAAACTTAACCCTTTATTTAAAATTCATGATGTGGTTATTACAAGGGCACTTCCGAGGACAGCTTCAAACAAGGTGATGAGGAGAACCCTTAGGTCCTCCTATCAAAATTAACCTTCGCACTTTGCTTTTTCACAACACTTGCACATACCTTTCATAACTGAGGCCCTAGCACCGGCTATAATCAAGCAGATTGGCCAAACAATTCCTACTACCTTGGCCGATACAACTTCAAAGGTGCCAAGTAGGAACACGATACCAATTAGGATTGCCATTAATCCGATTAGCTTATGGCAGAAACAACCACAATGTCCGCATTTTTCTCCTGATTCAGAGTGCATAATATCTCCCATGTTATTTTTTATCATTATGACTGAAAAATTTTCTAAGGTAAAAAGATTTATTAACTAGCTAGTCTGTACCACCGGCCTCTCGAATATGGTCACCAGTGAAAGGTTCATCAGGAATATTGTCAATTTCCTTAGGGAATTGGTCCATAAGGTATTTGGCCACATTTTGGATGGTCAGAGTATTAATAACATTTTCATCCGAGTCGAGTATTGGGATATTTCTATAACCCCCTATGTGCATATTATGCATGGCCAAAACTAAAGGATCATCCTTGTGGAGGGAAAAGGGGTTATTGGTCATAATGCTCTTAATTGGAATTTCACTCCAGTTCTTATTTTTTCCCAATCCTTTAAGGACTACATCTCGTTCTGTAAGAATACCTGTAAGTTGTTTATTCTTATTTACAATACATACGGCACCCATTTTGTTAGCTTGCATGAGTTCTACTGCTTTGATTAGTGTATCTGTTTCCTCAACAATAAGCGCTTTGCTTAAGGCAATTTGATAAATTGGAATTTCAAATATGCTTGCAGAGACTTGGGTAGGCTCAGAATCCTGTTCTCTGGCAATGTCCTCTTCTTCTTGTAAAAATTCTTGCATAAGATACCCCTTAATAAGGTAATTATCGCACAAACCTGACTCAAATATTAGAGTATTATCAAATTCCTTTTTCTCAAGTTGTTAAATAAGCGAATTTTCAATAAAATAATAATTGTTTAGAAATAATTTTTTTTTAGATCATGGAGGATTTTTTTATGAGAAGTATTTGGAAAAAAATCGGTCTGGCATTAATTACCCTGACCGTAACATCACAGGCACACGCTTTAATTTTAATTGAACCATATGGTGGTTACAATTTAAGTGTTGGAGGAGACAGTAATTTCTTCTCAGGAACCACCAAAGAGGATATTTCTTTTGATGGTTTTGGATATGGTTTACGGTTGGGACTAAATATTACCTCGATTATGTTTGGGGTTGGATACGATCAGATGACTCTTAGCACTGATTTTAAAGGCACCACTACAAAGGAATATGATAATGACCAAAAAAATCTAGGGGCCTTCGTTGGATGGAATCCAAAAGATAGAGGTTTTAGAATTTTTGGGGAATACTTTTGGGAAGTTAAAAATAAAGTGGATGTAAATGGAACAGATACCAATTTTGATGGTTCAGGTTGGGGTATTGGAGTTGGTTGGAAATTTATGAATTGGTTGGCATTAAATGCTGAATATAGGGCATGGACAACTGATGAACAATCTTGGGACTTAGATGGTAATTCTGTTTTTGTTACCTTAAGTCTTCCTTTTGATATTTTATAAGAACATCTTAATTTTAATTAAATTGGCCCAAACAATGTTTGGGCCTTTTTTTTAAGGATATTTTGATGAAAAAATTTATTTTAGTTTTCCTTTTTTTAACAAGTACCTGCTTTGGTGAACTTCTTTTAGAACCCTACGTGGGTTATGGTTTTAATACAGGCGGAGAAGTAGAAAACCAACCCATTATATTGGATTACCAAGGTGTATATGCAGGAGGGAAAGTCGGCCTAGCACTAAATCCTATAATGGTAGGACTTTTATATGATTTTATGTGGTTTGATTTGAAGGCCTCAAGTACCGTTTCTCCTTATTCTTATACTTATCCTACTGAACAATCAAATATTGGGGCTTTTGTGGGTGCCCAATTGGAAAGTGGACTAAGGTTTTGGGGAGAATATCTTTTTTATGTAAAAAATGATTACTCCTATGGCGGATTTCAAAATTACGATAAAGGATGGGGTTGGGGATTAGGATTGGGTTATGCCGTATCCAGAAACTTGGCCTTTAATGTTCAGTTTAGGTATTTAGATTTAAATGAGGTTCCAGCTTATAACTGGTCTAATGATGTTTTGGCACAGGAAATCCTTTTTACTTTGTCTCTTCCTGTTTATCCTTTTTAGGTGGATTCTTAGTTTGCTTTATCACTCCAGATGGTTTGATCTTAGGCATGAATTTTTTTTCGGAGACAGTCCTTCCCCAAGGCAACCCGATGATTTCTCCAGTTTGAGAATCCACATACGCATTAAAGGATGAAACCATTTGATTGTGAATTAAATACTGGACCACCACTTTTTCCGCCAGCCTAGACTTACCATACTGGGAAAAAATAATTGATTCTTGATGGGAGATCTTAACCTTAGTGGAAGGTTCCTGAAACTTCAGGAGATTTTCTTCTAAAAGTTCCATCCAATCTTCATTAAATTTATTAATGAAAACATTTTTATTTGAAAAATCCGGAGTTAATTTAATAATTGTTCTTGTTAAAACTTTTGGTTCAACTTTTTTAATTATGGATTTTTCTTTCTTAATTGGAACTGGGTATTTTATTGTAGCTTTTGGAATTATAGACTCTGGTTTTTTCCAGAAAAAAAAGGTTAATGGTAAAAGTAGAAGTAGGTATATTAATTTATTTTTATTCATTTTAATTCACCACTGTAAATTCTAATGGAAAGATTTTAAATGGTTCACCACCTGACCATTGATAGTCTAGGAAATCATCATAATTATAATCTGGGGCCTGCCAGCAGTTTTCACAATTTGTAAATCTAACTCTGAATCTACAATGAAAAGTTGTTGCAGGGGGTATGTACTTGCTTGTTTCAAATAAAATAATGTTATTCACACTAAAATTAGGGGTGGATCGATTTCCTACCGTCATTGTCTTTGCCCAGGTTGATGAGGGATTTATTTTGGAAAAAGTCGACCAATCGGCACCTGGTACCGAGCTAATGAGACAATTTTTTGGATTTCCTGGTTCAAGGCATTTATCAACGGAAATATTATTTAGTCTAATAAATTCATCTTGTGTAATCCATTTGGTGGAATCCCCTTTTATATCTAAAACAAAACATACAGGGTAAAGGGGATCTGTTACTGCTGTCTCACCAGGTTCAATCCCGCCATTGGTTCTGGTGACATAATTGCAATCACCTGGTTGATATGGGGAAGTTTCATCCGAAGAATCTGCCCCGCCATTTCCTACAGGGGGCCACTCATCATTGAAGGTATTACAAGGCTTTCCATCTTTTACATGATCCCAGTCATTACCAAATATTTCCATTCCACCAATCATTGAGTTTGAGGCATTAAAAACATTTAAAGAAACCCCTACAAGCTCGCCTGGAGAAATTTGGCCGTTCCCATTATTAAAGGGGAGGTCTGGTTCTAATTGAGGGGAAATTTGTCCAATTTGACCTGATTGCTGTAAGGCCTGAAGAACTGATAACATATCATCTCTCACATCAAAAACAAAAGCCGCAGGAGAGTTAACATTTGGATCTGGGGTAAGCATTTCTTTATTCACTAATACGGTTTTTTTCTTATTTAAAATATTGATAGATCTATTTAATCCCGAGTGTCCATAGGGTTTATTGGTGGCAGGATCATTGACATATGAATTTCCATTTTCATTATAAGTTTTGAAGTTTAGTAATCCATACATATCCAGGATCTGTTCCATTGAATCCTTTAGGTTAATCTTTCCACATTTAAAATTGGTAGAATCATAATATGCCCACATGAAGAATCTAGAAAAAGTTTGGGCAAAACGTCTATAGTTTAGGGGGGTCATCTGATATATCCAATTTCTAGAATTTACCGGATCTAAGTTGATCCTATAAACTCCTGTCGGAGTTTGATCGTTCCCTTTTGCGGTTAAATCGCCCATTTCAGAAAATGATTGGGAAAGAACATTGAAAACCATATCATTAGCAGTCGCTGTTGAAACACCACAATTGGTATTTAAAAAATTAACTACTTCCACCATGAAAAAGGACCATATTTGACCTGCGTAGTGAACATCCTCTGTTATCTGTCCAGGGTCATTTGCATCAAAGTCCAAATAAACTGGGTAAGCAAGTCGTGAATCGGTATCCAAACTAATAGGTGGAGGTACCAAGTAATCATTTTCCCTCATCGGCCTACTTGCATCCAAAAATCTCCCGAATGCCCATTCAAATACATGGGTTCTTTTGTTCATTAAGAAGCTAAACCAATCTGCAATTCCTTCACCAATGGCACCAGCTTCATCATAAAATAAAGCTCCAAGGTCAACCAGGGCCCTATCCAATGGATTTCTAAAATTCATCATCAACTGTATCAGATTGTGGCCGTTTTCGTGGTAAATAACAGTTGTATCTTGGGCCATTTTAACTTCATTGTTACTGGAATCCTGGCCAAATGTAATGGTATAAACTGCAGGATCAAAAGTAGCATTATTATTCAAATCGGTTACAGCGTACCCGACGAGTGTCTGTCCAGGTCTCCAATTCCTTCCATTTGTATATAGATTGGAAGGGTAGGAGGTGACATAATTTACATTTGTTGAAAAGGCCAAATCAAAACTTGCTTGAAGATTTCTTTGAAACAAACCCACCTGTTGGTCCAGGTGATAAAGTAGATTAACCTGTAAAAATTCATTGCTGTTGGGATCAAATGCCCAAGTACCTGCATTTTTGGTTATCGGAGCAGTATAGGGGTCTTGCAGAATTCTGATACAATTAGATATTTTACCTCCACAGTTGCTAACCAAATTATCATAAGAAGTGATATAAGCTACCCTTCCTACCAAGGTACTATAATCTACAGGTGTATTTAAATTATAATTTCCTGTAATAATTATTGGGTTGTCTTCTAATATTCTGGAACTGTTTGGAGGAACCTGTGATGCATTATTTGATGTCGTTGCCCCCGATGATCCGACACCGCTTTGGGTTGTATATCCACAGGCGAGCAAAAAAAGCAAAAATCCTAAAGATAATAATTGCATAGTTTTAAATCTCTTTTCCTTCAATTACTTTTTGAACGTCCTCTAATGCTTTATCTATGCCTTCCTTTTGTGGTTCTTTGGATCTTCTACCTTGAGAACCTTGTGAGGTGCATGAGGCCTTGCCGCCTTCACCTATGGCAGTCCATCTTTCAGCAATCATCTCCGGATCTTCAAAATTGGAAATGGAACTTAATTTACGGTTTAAAATATCAAATATGCCCGGTTCTACCTGATCCGCCGTCATTCCTATTTGTCTTTTAAAGCAATTTTCAAAGTTTTTTTGTTCACCACAATCAGAAATTGCATTTGCCACTTTTTGGTTCTTAAGGGCCAGACATAAGTTATTTTCATCGTCACCTTTTTTAAATAAATCCTTATGGTCGCTTCCAAGTCCAGATGGAGGAGGTTCGGGAAGTTTGTCCATTTCTTCCTTAGTTATGGATTTAGATAGAGCTTCGAGATCTTCTAATTGTTTTTTTAGGTTTTCGGAGTTTTCTGTTCCGACTTCTTTATCGAATTTTTCCTTTGAGGCCAAAATGCCATCAAGATCCTTTCTCGCCAAATCAAGATTTTTTACATTTAAATTCTTTTCAATTTTATCTAATTCCTTTTTAAAATTCTTAAATTTAAAATTTTCCATTTCTTTTTTCATATCAGAAATGGCAATTTTAACTTCCTCAATCCTTATTTCTTCTTTGGTTTTTCCTCCACTGTCTAATTCTTTGATCAGGTTCTCTTTACCATCACCTTTTTGTGATTCCATTTGTTTAATATTGGTTACTTGTCTAAAGAGTGGGGGAGGGAAGTTTGAAAGATCCGGATTAATATCTCCATTAGAATCTAAAAAGGCCTTAGTTCTGGCCTTAAGTTTGGGATCAGAAATTTTTCTTAAGACTTCTTGTTTTTTGATCTCTATAACCTGACCCCAGTTGTCACCGGTTATTTCACAAAGCTTAATAAGTTCAGGGCGTTTATCACCTTCAGTTCCTAATTGAGGTTTATTTTGTGCCTCAGCACATAGTTTTTCGTATTCGCCAAGATTGGATATGACAGAAGGATTAATGAATCCTGCAACCTTGAAAGCATCATCGTAAAGTTTTGATGGGGAATTATCCCCATCACATCCTGCCATTGGGTTTGAGCTGGCGAGTCTGTCATATTTGTAACAAAATTCACCAACCTCTGAACCTAATTTTTGTTCCTCCTCCATCATTTTTTTCATAAATTCGGCATAATTTTTTGAAATTTCTCCTAAGGAGTTGTCGCACTCTTTTGCAAAATCCTGCCATGCCTTTTTATATTCTTGAATTTGCTGTGCCTGATCCTCAAGATATTGATTGGCCTCATTTATTGCGAGTTTCCCATGTTCTTCCATAGACTTTTTGATTTTATTGAGCTGTTCAGGCAGTCCTCTTAAGAATTCCATGGAACCTCCACCTCTTAGTTGAACTCCAAGTGGCGTATCTACTGGAGCGGGAAGAGCAACCACAAGATCTGGAGGTGCGGTGAATGTAGCTCCTGGGAACATTTGTCTTAAAGCATTTATGTCGTTATTTACGAGTGCCTTCACCTTTGCCAACTCTGCTTCTTGGTTAACCACTATGGTTTCTATTTTTTTATTATAAATTGAGGCGAGGGCCTTTAGTTTTGCAGTTCGGTCCTTAATCAGATTATCAGCGTGAGTGAAACAGGCACGAGTTCTTTCTGCACAGAAAGTTCCCCTCTTTAGACAAAATTCAGGATTTGAGGCGGTCATGATTTCCGGAGAGCATTGACCCTCCTTTAATGCAGAACCACTGCAATTTAACAATTTGTCTTTAAGAAGATTTCCAAGACTTCCGGTAAATTCAAGTTCGATTTGTTTTAATTCATTTAGAGATTTTTGGGCATTTTCAACTTTTTCTTTATAGGAAGAACCTCCTGGAGTATCACGGTCTAAAACCCCTCCCGACTGATAGGCGGTCTCACAGACACTCATCATGGATTTGAAATAGTTAATGGGAGTTTCTTTTGAATAATTTCCGCTGGAATTTTTATAAACCACTACAAATGAATCTTTTCCATAAATTTTATCCAAGTCCAAAATTCTGGAAATTTTTTCATCAATAAAACCTGGCCCGTTTAAAATTGCCTCTAAATTATTTCTATATTCTGAAGATGCAACACCTGTTCTTCTGATTTTTACATGCTGGATATTATCCAGAAGTTCGTTTGGCTTAAGTCCTAATCGTTTTATTTTATCGTTGCCACCAAGTATACAATCGTTAATATACTTTTTTTGAAAATAAACGGTTGCGCCTCCTGCAAATTCCTCCATTTTTTTTCGAAATTTATCATCCATCCTTGGAGCGGTATATCCAACGGCAGCAAGATCTTCAGCTATCCTTGCTCTCTTGATATCTATTTCCTTTTTCTTTTCTAAAATAATCTGTTCAACACCTCCAAACTGGGTAAGTCCTCCACGATACCATTTTGATTGAGTCGCTCCCCCTTCAAAGAAAGTATCAATTCCCACCTCATTGACATCTGATTTAATTCTCTCCGCTAGTTCTTCGATTTCTTTGGCATATACCCCTTGATTGGTAATAAGATTTTGTGCGGCTGTTCTCATCCCAGTATTGTCAATTGAATTTCTGATGCCAACTAAACCTCCTTTTGGGTTTGTTAGTGCATCTGATGGAATAATTCCTCTACATCCAGGAAAAAATGCGGTGTAATCTTTGGTTTTTTCTTCCACATCTCCACCACCACCATAAAGTTCATTGGCAACTCCTTCCATATTTTTTCGTATTGCGGAGGCTTCCTCTGCTAGAAGCTGTTGACCCTTTTTTATATTATCGATCATTGCTTGGAGTTGATTTGATTTGGTACTTATGTCCTGGGCCAATTTTTTTATTGATCCATCTATACACGAAAGCCCAACTCCTGTTGAAGATTTTGAAAGGTAAGGATCAAAAGAAGAACTAAACTGCATTGCTGCATTTTTTAAATTTTGGGCCATTAAAAAGGAATCTTGTCCTTGAATGTTGCTACACATTCCTTGGGGTGGATTTCCAGCAGCAGGAAGAGGGCAATTGGGGAATGTGGCGCTTGGAGGAGCGATTTGAGGAGTCATTTGTCGAAGCATTTGCTGTTGCTGAAGCAATTGCATATATTGTTGGTTTTGTTGCTGCGACATTTGAAAATATTGATCTGATAATCCGGATACTACATCAACGATTGCACTTGCACCTTCGGCCACTTTGGAAGTCGTTTGGGCCCAAGAAAAATTGAGGGAAATGCAAAGGATGAAAAATAAAAGGGTAAAATAAGGTTTTTTTGTCATAGATTCATCCCAAAATTAGTTTCAAAATTTGTAGATAATTAATCGGAAAAAATCATGAAATTATTGAGAATTTTGCCTTTGTTGATGGAAAAGATTTGATTATAATCTAGCTGTATGAAGGAAAATTTAAACCATAGTATAAAACGTTTAATTGCATTAATATCCGACATTTTTATTTCGATAAATATTTATTCCTTTTTTCATGCACTTGGAGCATTTGAAAACTTAGAAAAAATAATCGGGTATCCATGGATAATTTTGGTTGGAAACTATTTTGCTTTTAGAATATGTTCTAATTTTTTTATCGGGGCAAGTTTATCTCAGTATATTTTAGGGCTTAGGGGTAAAGGAGGCGTTATTTGGAAGAGGGTAGGTGGGATGCTTAGATCTATTTATGAGATTCCATCTATAATTCTCTTTCCGTTTACGGAATTCCCTATTTTATTTGGCAAAAAAACCCTTAAAGAATTTTTTTCTCAGACATCTATTTTCTCAAAAAAACCAGGTTTCCCCTTTTTTGGACTTTTTATTTTTTTACCTCTAACCTTTTTCTCTGTTTTGATTTCGCCCATATTTGAAAATCTTTTAAAGGAAATTCCTCCTTTTTCTCCAAATGTAATTAAACTGGTTCAAAAGGAGAATAAACCACAGGACATTTATAAAATTCCCCAAGTTGGATTATCCACCTATTCTGATCTTTTTAAAAACCGGCTTGTGATTATTCCCACTTATAAAATCACAAAATGGGGTGACGCGAATAAATACCAACTACAGTATATTGTTTATGATAAAATTTTAAAAAGAAGTCTTGTCTTTTATTTTGAACCAGGACCTGACCTTTTATCTTGGATTGACACAGCAAAATTTCTAAACCCAACTTTTGGTTATTTTTATCCTTATCTGGATAAACTAAAAAAAGATTCTTTTAATATTCTATCCAAATCTGAATCAGAAGAATTTGAGATATTAATTGAGAATGTTTTGACCTTTAATAGAAAAAAACCTTTTGATTATTTTTTAAATAATGGCCCTTTTTTAAAAGGATTTACCGATTTATCCTCGATAATCTCTGAAAAATTCCATCCCGAAAAAATAGAAAAAACTAAATTGGGGAATAAAAGTTTTTTAACTTTTAAAAACTTTAAGAATGGAAAAACTTACGAAACCTTCATCCCCCTTTATTCAAAAAAATTATTTTCTTTAAAATTAGTTCATTCCTCAGACAACCAATTTCGAAATGATTTCCTATCAGTCTTTTTTTATTTTGCCAATTGGGATATCCCTATTCAAAGTAAAGGTTTTTATTTATCCAAAAATGGAGAAGATTTTAAAAAATTCAGTTATAACTCACTTAAGGAAAATTCTGAGGAGGCGATTTCATTAGGAGATCCTTTTTATTTAGAAAGTGTTTTGGATGGTCTGGAAGGCCATATTTTTATTTCACAATTTAAAACATTCTTGGCATTGGATAATGATATGATTGAGGTTTTAAAAAAGGAAAAGAAAATTATTTTAGAAAAAACCTATGCCTTAAAAGGAAAATAAATGTCAATTTTAACAGCTGTAATCTATGGCCTTGTTCAGGGGGTTCTGGAATTTTTTCCAGTTAGTTCCTCTGCACATATGAGACTTTTACCAAATTTTTTAGGGGTTCCCGACCCAGGAAAAATTTTTGATTTATCCATGAATATTGGGACAGTCTTGGCAATTATTTTTTATTTTAGGAATGAGATAAAAAATATTTTGAAAGATTTTTTTTTCATGGTGACCTTTCAAACAAAAAAGTTATCTAAAAATGAATTTCTAATGAAAAATCTCGCAGTTTCCACTTTTTCAACTTTTTTAGGTGTGGTTATTTTGAAAAAATCAGGATTAGGCAGCGAAAGCTCCTTTGCCTATATTGCGATAAACCTAATAATTTTTGGATTATTAATGGGTATCGTGGATTTTTTTTCAAAAGACCTGGAAAACATTATGTTTAAAAAAAATCTTAAAAAATCCTTTTTGATTGGACTTGTCCAGGCATTGGCCATAATTCCTGGGGCCTCAAGACTTGGGGTTACTATGACCATGCTCCGATTTTTTAAATGCTCAAGAACCGAATCCGCTAGATATTCCTTTCTCCTGTCAATTCCACTGGTAGTAGGTGGCCTGTTAATTGAATATAAGGAGGCCCCTGCAAGTTTAAATTTAGAGCTAATTCCATTATTGGTTGGTGGGGTTATCTCTTTTCTTGTAGGTCTTTTAACTCTAAATCTTTTTTTAAAATATATTGAAAAAATTGGGTTAATACCATTTACTGTTTACAGGGTTTTGTTCGGTATCTATTTATTTTTGGGTGGCCTGCCCATAAGTTGAGCAATCTGTAACTGTTAAACCTACGGTGACATTAGATACCAATTTTTCAGGAGCACAATAGAGGTGTGTATTCCACCTCAAACCTGCATTATAAAAATTTGCCACCTCTGCATTTGATTTGCTTGTAGCAGAGTCGTTATCCACGAATCTCTTAACATTGGTTTGGGCGTCTTCATGGCCTGGAATTTTTAAATTTGCCAATGAAATACCTCTTGCAATTTTATTAGAGGCACATGCCTTTTTTTGACATGCCAATTCTTCAAGGGTGGACAAATTAGTTATGTATCCTGTACTTGGATCTATCAGGTTAGGGGAAACATCTTTGCCTTCGCTTGATACATATAGATTAAAATAAACTGAAATGTCTGAATAATCATTTAAAGCGCATCTGTTATCTTTAATTAATCCGGAACAGCAGATATTTGGGTCATCACCATTTTTTGTGGTGGTTCCAAGAGGAAGACAACAAGTATAACTATCAGATGAGAATATTATTTTAGCCCCTCCTAACAACACATTTTGATCAAGAGAATTAAAATATTTTATTTCACCGGTTGCCCCAGTAGCACTATATACACCATTAGAAGCGTCAATATCTACTATGATATTGGGTAATGTCCCGGTTCCAATTTCTGATTGATCTTGAGGATTAACCGCACACCAAATATCTGTATTTTCATTTGCCTTAATTGCTATTTGGGGTACCCCGGTTAATTCCAGCGTCCCAAGCCAGTCAAAATAAGGTTTGGCCTCAAAGTCAGAAATGCTTCGGGCCAGGCAATCGGGATCATCAGGAGCTTCTGTTTGGCTGCAGGAGAATTGAGGATTATTGCAGTCTTTACCAGGTGTACATTTTCTCCAATTGAGGCATTTAAAAGAAGTTTTGGAGATTATTTGCTGTTTACTTGGGCCCCAAAGATGGCCCCCCCCATTTGATTGGTTATTGAAATTTCTTACCCAATTACCAGTACAACAGGTTTTTCCATTCATTACCTGAATTGTATTATATTGATATTTTAGTGAATCCAAAATTCCGCAAGCTCCAGTGGAACATTTTTCATTTCCCGCAGCAGATAAGTAAGGATAAGTGGCGAGGGATGCAGTGGTCGCCTGTAGATTATAAACGGTTGAGTTTTTGGAATATCTAAGACTTGAATTTATATCAATATCAAGACCTGGAAGACCTCTATTATCATAAACGGGAAATTCTGTATTAGGGTTCGCCAGCCCTACTTGATCTAACAAAACTCCAGTAGTCATTTTTTTACCGACTTCTCTGCAACAACGATTGTCCTTTAAAAGGTAATTTGGATTTGTAAGCTCAGCTGGCTGGCCTTGCCCACATATTAAATCCTCTTGCCAAAATAAAATTTCATATCTGTTAAGGACCGAAGCATATGCAGTGTAATTTGCTGAATCAATTCCAGCAGCAACCTGGGCTATGGATTTATTGGGACCGCATTCATAATCAGAAAAACATGGAGAGCCCAATGCTCTTAAACAACGATTAGTTTGAAGAAATGCGGAGGTAACAGGTTCGGAAACATAATCTTTTAAAATAGGAGAACCAGAAAGGGTTTCTATGATTTCTAAAAGATTAGTTGAATATGCTTGGGATCCTGCCAACCTTTTAATTTCGCTATTCCCTAAACCCTTTTCGATATTATCTTCCCATAATTGATAATAATTTCCAGACACATCTACTATTGCGCATGAGCTTAAGTAATTTGGTTGAGGAGGATTTCCAGTTGGAGTCATTCCTATATTGTTAACCACATCTCCAAAATATTCTGCAGGAGGTGTGGTTTTATGCTGCTGAATAAAAGTGGTATATTGATTGACTGGGGTTCGGCCTGGAATACAAATCCCAGGAACTTTATTGTAGCTTAAGTTGGCCTTCGCTTGTGAATTTATGGTCTCTTTTCCATTAAAATCAAAAGGTCTTCCGATTAGCTTTGCTTGCAGACCGAAAGTGTTATCTTCCTTATCCAAAACAAATGGAGAATCATTTTGCGAGGTAGGGGATTTCCCGTATCTTGCAATTTTGTTATTAAAATAATTTACATCAACCCCTTTTTCAAAAAGTTCACAATAATTATTCGTAGAACATGCGTGAAGGCCAGGACTTTCTGTACTATCATAGGTGGCAGTTGATGCTTTTGTATTATAATTAGGAATACAAGGAGCCCCTTTTCCTCTATAGACGCATCTTTTTTCTCCAAAAAGCAAACGTCCACCGACCAGATTTAATAACCTGATGTTTTGATTTGTATTTGGTATTTCCGCGCCGTTTAGATCTATTTGGGGCCAATTGGAGTAAATATTAGATACAGGTTCACAGAAATAATCATATCCAAGTTGGGTTAAACAATCCTGATCATATTGACAGAGATGGTTTTGTTGGCATTGTGCCCCTGTGGACAAAATATCATAATTGACTGCTGATCCAGCACCAACTACTGAAGTTGCATCAGACACCTGGATAACGAAATTGTTATTTAGAGTTAAGTCACCAAAATAGGCATTCACCGCTAGGAAAAGACGGTTGGATGAGGCCTTTATCCTTCGCTGATCTCCAACAGAAAACCAACTTATACCATCAAAAGAACCAATAATTGATCCATAGTCAAAACCGTACCAGTCACGTTGATAACCATTTGCAAAAAGAAAATGTTGAGCGGCCTGGCGGTTTAATCTCTGTGCTTGTTGGCCTGGGTAGGGCCTGTTCGACCAGGGAATCATTGTAGCTGGAACAAAACAGGCCCGTGCAAATAACAAATCGTCTGCTCTATAATAAGGAGTCTTAAAAGGATTGGTGGAAAGGCGATCAGGAAGGTATCCTCCTCCTCCATAGTTTAAGTTTTTAGGAAATAGTTCAATTACTTTGTTAAAATAATCGGTGCCGCAATTTTGGCAAGTTGAAAATAATCCCGTATCCACGAATATATCGTAGGTTTTTCCGGTTTTTACAGGAACCATCGCCGCCGGCTTGGCCGAGGAGGTAACTACCGTGAAAGAACCGTTTATTTCATTAAAACCAATATATTGGTCCTGGTTATTTGGCCGTAAAAGGTTTCCATCAATATACTTAAATTGTCTTCCTTCTTGGGAAGGTGTCTGTACATTTACTGATGCTTGATAGACTCCATTATTATCAAAATAAAGTTGTGGAACAGTTTTGGAATCTAGGTTTACCGGTTGAATAAGTTTAATGTCATCTTTGGAAATATAATCACATTCATAATCAATATGATTATCCGGGAATTTTGAGTCATTAGAAGAAATTACGGGTTTAAGAATACAAGGTATTGGACCACATTTGCATAGTTTGTTTATTGTTTCTAACGCCTTTGCCTTGGCCTGAAGGATTGGATGGATGGCTATATTTACAAAATAGGTTATTTTAACTTCCTCAGTATCTTTGACCATCAATTCATCTCCAATAAACTCAATTTGAGGAGGTGTGGTTCTTACCAGCTGCCATTGAACACCGAGAATTTTTTCAATATCATTTACCTGGACTTTCATTGTCCTGTTTAAATCTGCATAAAATGGAATTTGAAAAAAATTCGATGCAGGGAAATGATCATCTATTTTTCCCTCATTTTTACCTTGGGTGTAAATAATAAAACATTTTCCTAGGGTGCTGTTTATGGCCTCGCAGCTTCCATCGATTTGGTAAGAAACTTTAACTGAAGAAAGTTTTGTTTCTTCTCCAGGAGGGTATAACAATTTAAAATAAGTCGAATCTGTCAGGTTATCATTAGGAGGACCAAATTCAACCGAATTTTCCTTAAGATAGTTTCCATTTTCAAAAATTGTCAAACCATTGCTAACAACTTTAACAATACTTAAAGGATTTAGAGTGCTTTTTCCAGAGTAAGTGCTGGTGAAATTTCTATCATCTCCTAAGGTGCTATAGAGATATTCCGGGTCAGTTTTAAATAAATTTTTATAACTTATAGTACAATAGGACATTTCCTTGTATTGAGGGACTGTGCAAAGATAGAGCTCTCTTTTATCTTCATACTGTAATTTAGCGATTTCAATATTATCTGTTTGAATAGTGTCGGTTTGAGAAATGGGTGGATTCTGAGGCGGCAGATTAACACAGATATTATAGAAATTTGTATAGTTCGTTTTTTTAGCAGGGGTGACAAGAATATCTTTTAGCGCTTGAAGATATTCTTGGGATCTTATATCGGTTCCTAGTTTTAGGGTTCCGTCCTTGATGCATCTACCACTTGAACAACAATTATATCCCATCGAAACACATTGTTCATTATTTTTACATTCAGCACCTATTGGTGCCCAACTTTCCACCAAATAGGAAATAAGAAAATATAAATTATTTATCAAAACTAATTTATTAATCTTTCCATTTGGAAGCCAAGTCTCCAGTCTTTCGGAAAAAATTTGTTTAACTGAGCAATTAGGGCAAACTGTTTTCAGAGAATACGCGATACCCTGACCTGGATATTTTGCATTTATGGCAGCTTCCATCGAAGAATTTTTACAACCGGCTTCATTAATGTCATCACTCCAAGGTTGGAGAATATAATACCAACCCTGGACATTAGTCTTAAAATCATTGCTAAAGCGAGGTCGTCCGGAAATAATTAAAACTTTTTTTTCGGTGCTATCAGGAAAATGGGCCACAATACACATATTCCCATTGGAATCTACTTTGCTTATATAATTGTTTACTTGGATTCCAGTAAGTGGGAAGTTATTTACATCGTCTATATCCAGTCTTAAAGTGCCCAAGACCTTTTTATCGTTATCAATAAAAAAATTACTTGAGGTTGGAAAATTTGGAGGGACGGTTGGAGTTCCCTCTTGAGCAGGGGCCGAACCAATTCTTTGAGATGATGGCTGCGAACAAGCAAAAAGAATCGCAAGAAAAAATACCGTTAGTATTTGTCCCATGCAATTATTTTCTCTTTAAATGGGATTTTTTTAAACCGGATAATTTTTTCGGCCAAATTGGTCAACTAAGCTTCCAGAACTTTTTTTAGTAAAATAAAAAGGGATTTTTGGGTAAATAGGGATTTAAGGGCCATACGGTCACCTTTAAAAACAAATGATTCTGCTCCACTATTTTTTCCAAATGCCCAACCGAAACAGACCGTTCCAACTGGTTTTTTTTTGGATCCGCCTGAAGGACCGGCAATACCAGAGATGGATAAGGCAAGATCACAGGAGAATTTTTTTTGTGCTCCCACGGCCATTTCCCTGGCAACCTCCTGAGAAACAGCTCCATATTTTTTTAACGTAGATTGCCTTACTCCAAGAATTTTAATTTTGGAGATATTGGAATAACAAACAACCGATCCCATAAATTGGTCTGAGCTTCCAGGTATGTTGGTTAGTCTATTTGAGATCAGACCACCTGAAGCAGACTCGGCAAGGGCCAAAGAAATTTTCTTTTTTCTGGCCAACTTTAGGATAAATTCCTCAAGTGATATATCTCCAATCTGCCAAATATAGGGTTTAATTGGTGAGGCCATCACTATTTTTTTTATGTCTTTTTCATAGTTTTTAAACTTATTTCCATCAATATTTGAGACGACAATATCCACGCCTGATATAGTAGGGAGAGAAGCCACTTTTCCAAAGAGAGAAAGATCATCCCAAAGCTCAGGGGCCAATTTATAGAAAATAAATTCTTCTGGAACTCCATAAGTTCGGATGGACACTTTTCCAAGGTTTTTCTTTTCTTTGCCAAACATCTTACTTAAATATGGCAGAAACACCGATTCGATCATCGCCGAGAATTCCCAAGGTACTCCAGGTGCGGCCATTAGAATTTTGGACCCTTCCACTTTTATAAGCCCTGGGGCCAATCCTTTGGGATTGTCTGTGGCCAAAAAACCATTGGGGATCAAATGATAGAAATTACTTTCCTCAATAAATGGTAATTTTTTTCTTTGATAGTTAACCTGTGCAACTTTTTTTGCCTCCTTACTTACCACTAGATTGGCTTCAAAATACTTTGCTAGGGCATTTTTAGTGAAATCATCCTTTGTGGGGCCGAGACCTCCGGATAAAAAAACCACAGAAGCCCTTGAAAAAGCTTCCTTTAGGGCGTCGGTAATCTCCTTTTCTCCATCACCAATTATGTTTATACGGTTTAAGGAAAAACCGTTTTTATTAAGAAAAGAGGAAAGCCAAAAAGCGTTTTTGTCCTGGGTTCTACCGGATAAAAGTTCGTCACCTATGCAGATTATTTCAATATTCATGTAATAATTAGTTTGATATGGACAGAGATTTGCAGTCAAGGTAATTAGGGTAGAAACATGTCAAAAATTATCCAATTAAATCTTCAATTTGATTCTGATATTAAAAAGGAATTACTAAAGCGTTTTCCTGACATGTCAAATTATAGGGTTTTAAATAAGGCCCTAGATGCAAGAAAGTCAAATAAGGGAAGAGTACCAAAATTTAATTATTCAATTGAAATTATTTTTCCCGGAGAGTCCTTTGGAAAATTGAAAGAGGATTTTCAAAATCTAGGTCCCATAATCCCAAAACCAATCATTGTAGGGGCAGGACCAGCAGGCCTTTTTTGTGCTTTAAGACTTTCAGAATATGGGATCCCTTCCATATTATTTGAAAGAGGAACAAGGGCCCACGAACGGATGAAAAAAATCTCAAAATATTGGAAAAATGGAGAGTTTGACCCCGAAAATAATGTTTGTTTTGGAGAAGGTGGCGCAGGTTTATTCAGCGATGGAAAACTTATCACCAGGGTAAAATCAGATTTTATCCACTATGTTATGGAAAAATTGGTAGAATTTGGGGCCCCAGAGGAAATTAGATATTTGTCAAATCCGCATTTGGGCTCAAATAAAATTCGTCCACTCATCAACAAAATAACCGAACAATTAAAAAACAGAGGGTGTGAAGTTCAATACGAAAAGAAGGTGGTTAAATTTTTAACCAATAAAAATAAAATTATCGGTATTGAAACCTCTGATGGAGAAACAATTCTTTCCAATCATGTAGTTTTGGCCACAGGTCATTCTGCTAAAGAAATTTATTATCATTTAAGGGATATCGGTGTGGCCATGGCCCCAAAAGATTTTGCTATTGGGGTTAGGATTGAACATCCCAGGGCCGAGATCGATGTAATACAACATGGAAAATTCGCCACAGAGCCGCTTTTAGGATCAGCTAAATACTCATTGAAATACTATGATGAAAAAAATGGGCGAGGAACCTATAGTTTTTGTATGTGTCCTGGAGGGTATGTACTTTCTTCTGGCACAGATCCAAATGGACTTGTGGCAAATGGAATGAGTAATTATGCAAGAAATTCTCATTGGTCTAACTCTGCTCTAGTGGTAACGGTTAAAGCTGGAATTGATTTTTCAACCGGAGATGATGTTTTGGCAGGACAAAAGTTTATTGAAAAGGTGGAAAGGGCGGCATTTGAACTCTCAAGAAAAAATGCTTCTGGAAAAGAATTGCCCGCACAAACTGTAGGAGAATTTTTGGATGGAAAATTAAACGATAAGCCTCTTCCTCCGTCCTCAAGCCCTTCCCATATATTTAAAGCAGATCTAAGACAGATATTGCCACCATTTGTTGTTTCTGAGTTAATTCTTGCTCTTAAAGAATTTGATAAAAAATTACCCGGATTTGTATCCCCAAATGCCATATTAATTGCTCCAGAAACCCGTACTTCTGCACCAGTTACTGTCCTAAGGGATGAAAAAAATCTGATGTCCCTATCACATCAAAACCTTTATCCCTGCGGTGAGGGCGCTGGTTACGCTGGAGGAATAACTTCCGCTGCTGTTGACGGGATTAAGGTGGCAATGGCAATCATTGAAAGTTCCAAATCCTAACTTGAAAAGGTTTCCAATCTAATGTATGGACTATATATGTCCAAAAAAAATATATTATTTTTATGCACTGGAAACTCTTGTCGAAGCCAAATGGCAGAGGGTTGGTGTAGGCATCTTAAAGGGGATATTTTTATCCCATATTCTGCTGGAACAAAAAAGCAAAGCCTTAATCTCAATGCAAAGTTAGTTATGGAAGAGGTTGATGTCGATATTTCTGATCAGAAATCAAAGACCGTAGAAGAATTACCACCAATTAAATTTGATTTCGTAGTTACCGTCTGTGAAGATGCAAGTAAGAATTGTCCATTTTTTCCCGGCAAAAAAGTGATACATTTTGGTTTTGATGATCCTCCGGCCCTAACCAAAGAAATGACAAATAAAGATGAAATCCTTAAAGTTTATAGAAGAGTTAGGGATGAAATAAAAAACTTTGTAGAAAATATTGAACAATACCTATGAAACTCAATTTACCTAAATATATTGCGGAATTTATCGGAACCTTTTTTTTAGTTTTTTTTGGATGTGGAGCAATGATATTATCCCAAGTTCAGCCTGATTCAATCCCTCAAGTGGCCATACCTTTGGTTTTTGGAGGTATAGTTTCCGTGATGATTTACTCGGTAGGCCACATCTCTGGAGCACATTTTAATCCAGCAGTTACTATAGGTTTTTGGGCCGTAAAAAGAATTCCAACTTCAAGGGTATTGGGATATCTAATTTCCCAATTTCTTGGCGCTACATTGGCTTCAGTTTTACATAAATTAATTTGGTCAGGTTTGGCGCATAATTATGGAGTAACCACCTATTTTATACCCTTTCAAATGGTAATTTTGTTGGAGTTTATTTTTTCCTTTGTTCTAATGTTCGTCATTATAAGTGTTGCCACGGATTCAAGGGCCGTGGGGGAATTGGCAGGAATTGCAATTGGCACAACAGTCGCTATTTGTTCATTTGTTGGAGGACCGCTGACAGGGGCCTCTATGAATCCCGCCAGATCATTTGGTCCTGCTTTAATGTCGGGTAATTTAACCATAATCTGGCCTTATTTAATTGCTCCTGTTCTGGGGGCAATCATTGGTTCCATTTCCTATGAAAAAATAAGATGTCAAAAAGACGGTCCAAAGGGACAAGGTTGCTGTTAAAATTTGAAAAAAATTAAAACTTCACCTAACCTTTAATAAAAAGGGTTAGTTTATGAAGATTGTTTCTATTATTATTCTGTTTTTAATTACTTTTGAAGCCTATGGACTAAACTTCACTCCAACAGCTGGAAATATTGGCAATATCTCGGCAGTATTTTATTTGGCTTCAATTTCTGAAATAAAAGATACCAAAGAAGCATTCGAAGCAGATTTCTATTTAAGACTTATTTGGGAAGATAGTTCTTTCAAAGGCCGATATAAAGAAACCAAGATATTACCTGTAAGTTCTGTGAATGTTCCCCAGTTTGGAATTTTAAATGAAAAGGATTTAAGACGTTCAATGGGGGATCAAATTCAAGTTGAATCAAACGGTATTTTAAGTACCCTCATTAGGTTCAGTGGAACCCTAACTCATTTTGGTGATTATTCAAACTTTCCCTTTGATCAACAAAAATTCAAAATAGAAATCGTCTTTCCTAATAAGGAATATAAAGTAAATGTTGATCCCAAAAAATTCGGAGTTTCGGAAACACTTTCCACATACGGGTGGAAATATAAAAATCCTAGATTTTTGCCTGACGTTTTTGAAGGACCCAAATTTTCTGGCGTGACTTTCCCAATGGCCGTTTTTGAAATAGAGGGGAAAAGGGAGCTTGGATTTTATTTATGGAAGGTTTTCTTCCCCATGTTTGTTATTTTCATGATGTCTATGGGAGTTTATTGGTTTCATCCGGACGAAACCGAATCTAGGGTTAATATTTCAGTTACTTCCCTTTTGACGGTTATTGCGTATTGGTTTGTCCTTAACTCTTCCCTTCCTCAAATCTCTTATTTTTCAAAAATTGATGTCTTTATTGTTGGCTCTTTGTCATTGGTATTTATGTCTTATTTGTCCGTCGCAGTTACTTATATTATCAATAAAAAGGACAAGGACCTTGCAGAAAGGGTTCAATTATTCTTTAGGATTTTTCATGCTACTGGGGGATTAATCCTAATTATTTATGAATTAGCTGCAGTTTAAGCCAATGCGTCAATTCATCGCTTAGCACATTTAAACTTTGCGTAAATTAAGTTACGAAGCACCTTGAATTAAGGGAGCTTCATTTGCTTTTTAAAACAGGTGAAAAAATCACCAAATCCTACGATGTAATAGTGATTGGTAGCGGTCTGGCCGGTATGACCGCGGCGAACAAACTTGCTAAGAATGGGCGGTCCGTTTTACTTTTAGAATCCCACAATAAATTAGGGGGATTTGCTACTTGGTTTAAAAGATCTCAGGGCGATCATATATTCGATATATCACTCCATGGATTTCCTGGAGGGATGATTAAAACATGTAAGAAATATTGGAGCAAAGAAATTGCAGATGCAATTGTTAAAATCCATGGTGTCAGGTTTTCCAATCCCATGTTTGATGTGGAAACGGATTTTACAAAAGAAGATTATATATTAAAACTGACAAATTTTTTTAACTGTAATGAAAAAACGGTATATGCATTTTTTGATTTTTTAGACCGAATGAATTTTTATGATGCCCCAGAAATGACCAATGGGGAACTTTTTGAAAAATTTTTTCCCGGACGGAAGGATGTACTTCGATTTCTGCTGGAACCTATCGTCTATGCCAATGGTTCAAATTTGGAAGATCCTGCCATTACTTATGGTATAGTATTTTCCAATTTTATGAAGGCAGGTGTTTATACCTTTAAAGGGGGGACGGATACCTTAATTGGCCTGATGAAAGAAGAGCTTCTAAAAAATGGGGTGGATATTAAAATGCACTCAAAAGTCGAAAAAATTCTAGTAAAAGATAAAAAAGTAGAAGGCATTCTCCTAAATGGAGAAAGGATTAATTCAAAATCGGTACTTTCCAATTCAAATCTTATTTCAACAATAGAGGATCTTGTTGGAGCTGAACACTTTTCAAAAAATTATATCGAGGAAATGAAAAAGGTAAGATTAAATACTTCTTCCTGTCAGGTTTATATGGGAATAAAGGAAGGTATGGAGATTCCTCGTATGAAAGATTTGATTTTTTATTCTGAAGATGAGGATTTTTCAACCGATTTGATCTTATCACCTAAAATAGGTAGTCAAACCTTTTCCATTTATTATCCGGATTCAAGGCCACACTTAAATAACCGGTATTGTATAGTATCCTCCTCAAATGCAAGGTGGGAGGATTGGGAAAATTTATCTAATGAGGAATATAAGAAACGAAAAGATTTTTTAATTACTAGAGCACTCACTGCTTTAGAAAAAGTTATTCCAGGTACAAGGGATAAAATTGACTTTATTGAAGCTGCAACACCTTTAACGGTGGAGAAATATACTCTTCATAAAAAGGGTGCGTCTTTTGGTACTAAATTTGAAGGTCTAAAAATATCCATGAATATGCACAAGGAAATTCAAGGATTATTCCATTCTGGATCAGTTGGGATCATTATGTCTGGATGGCTAGGTGCTGCTAATTATGGAGTTATCCAGTCACATGAAGTGGAAAATTATTTATAAGGGAGTTTGGTTTGAGCTTTGAAAATTTTAAGGTGATTGTAACTGGGGGAACAAGGGGAATAGGGGCCGCTATAACGGAGGCATTTTTAAAAAAGGGTGCTTTTGTAACTGCTACCTATCAGGGGAATCAGGAAGCTGCTGAAACTTTTTATGCAAAAATGGGAGATTTTAATTCCCGATTAGAGATAAGAAAATTTGATGTTTCCAGTCCAACCGAGGTTGAAGAATTTTTTTGCAGTTATGAGCAAAGGCATCCTTCCTTTGAGATTTTGGTGAATAATTCAGGTATTAGGAAGGATAATCTGGTTCCTTTAATGAGCGTTGAAGATTTTAAATCCGTAATGGATGTAAACCTTTTGGGTACTTTTCTAATGACAAAACATGCTCTCAAATTCTTCCTTAGAAACAGATTTGGAAGAATAATCAATATTAGCTCTATAGCGGGAAATTTGGGCCTTCCAGGACAGGCCAATTATTCTGCCTCAAAGGCAGGCCAAATTGCTCTTTGTAAATCATTATCCAAGGAAGTTGGGAAGAGAAATATTACTATCAATTGTGTACTTCCAGGATTTATTGAAACTGATTTAATTAACGATCTACCTCTGAATCAAATTGAAGAGTATAAAAAATCTATACCTATGAAGAGATTTGGCAAAAGCGAAGAGGTTTCAGCAGCTGTTTTATTTTTGGCCTCCAAAGAAGCTTCATATATTACTGGATCTACTCTTGAGGTTTCAGGAGGTCTTTAAATGGAAGAAATTTTATCAAAGATACCCCAAAGGCCACCATTTTTGTTCGTGGATAAAATTAAAAGTCAGGATTCAAAATCAATTCATACCCAAAAATATTTAACCGGTGATGAAGATTTTTTTAAGGGCCATTTTCCGGGAAATCCAATTATGCCGGGAGTTTTATTGCAAGAAGCCGCCTTCCAAACAGGTGCACTTTTACTTTCTAATGGAAATAGAAAGGGAATAGGATTGGTCACCCGGGTTGAGGATGTAAAATTTAGAGATTTAGTCAGACCAGGAGATCTTTTAGATATATTTGTGGAACTTACTGAAACTTTATTACCTGCATATTTTTTTCGGGCAAAGATTAAAGTGAATGAAAAAATTGTGGCCTCTTTATCATTTTCCTGTGTTTTAAAGGAGAGTTAATTGGAGTTATCAAATAGAGAATATTTAATTACAGGTGTCGCAAATAAAAAAAGCCTCGCTTATTTTACTGCCACCTTACTAAAGGAAAGAGGGGCAAAAGTAATTTTTTCGGTCCATCCGACCAACTATGAAAAAGTTCAATCCCTTTTTCCGGAAGATACAATTTATATTTGCGATGTGGAAAAGGAGGAGTCAGTAAAAGAACTTGGACAAACCATTTCCCAAAATAACCATAGGTTGTCCGGAATGCTTCATTCCATCGCATTTGCTAATTATTCTGAAGGAGTAAAACCTTTTATCGAAACTAAAGTCTCTGATTTTTTACAGGCCTGTAATATTTCCTGCTTTTCACTGGTTTCACTTTGTAATTCCTTGAGGAATTCATTTGTGAATGATGCCTCGGTAGTTACCATTTCCATTTCTTCAACTAAGGCAACGTCTTATGGTTATATGGGTCCCATAAAGGCCATGTTGGATGCAACTGTTCCTTTTCTTGCCAAATCCTTTTCACAATTCTCCCAAATCAGGGTTAATGCTGTCTGCTCCGGTCCCCTTAAAACTTCGGCCTCTGCAGGGATTCCAGGGTATGTTGATAACTATCTCTTCAGTGAGCAACTTACCTTGAGAAAGAAGAATCTGAGCACTTCAGAAGTGGCATCAACCGTAATTTATTTATTAAGTCCTATGTCTAGTGGGATAAATGCTCAAGGAATAGTTGTAGATGCTGGGATGTCTTGTAATTATTTTGACGAGGAAATAGTAAACAGTTTTATAAAAAATAAGTATTAAAGGATTTATGATAAGGAAAATAAGGCAATCTGAATATAAAATCATGCCTTGGAAAAATGGCAAAGGGGAAACTTTTGAGATCGCCAGATTTCCTAAAACTGACCCATATCTTTGGCGTTTAAGCATGGCACCTGTAGTAGAATCAGGCGCTTTCTCCCAATTTAGCGGTTATGATCGTTATTTGACTTTGGTGGAAGGAGAGGGACTTAAGCTTAAAGGCCAGATAGTCCATTTAGGGGAAGTATTTAAATTTTCCGGTGATGAAGCAGTAAGTGGAGAGCTTATAGAGGGAAAAATCCTTGATCTTAATTTGATAATAAAAAGAGATCAAGTTCATGCTATTTACAAGGTTTATAAAATTTCCACCGAACCCTTCGCCTTTACTCCCCATGGGAAAATAAGCATAATTTTTGCTATTACTGAAGATATTGAAATTTCCTTTGGAAATAATGTTATTAATTTGGCCGCAAAAGAAACCCTAATAATAGAAGATTTTAAGGGTGAATTAATAAATATTATTAAAAAAGAATCAAACGGTTTCTTTGTTTTTATTGAAATGGATTGGAACTCCTAACGATAAGAAAATTTTATTTTGGATATTATATCTTCCATTATTTCCTCGGTTAAGTTTACCCCTTTGGCCCGTTCTCGGTAGAAAAAATAATTTTTTAATGCGTCGGTAAGTTTATCAGAAAAAAGAGAAAATGAATCAGCATTCCCTGTCGCTATTTCTGTTATAGATGGATAATGGCCTTGTTCATCCGGAGTAACAATTAGGATTTCTGAAGTATTTCCAGGAAATGGGTCTCGGTCAGATACCATAAGGGCCAATTCAAAATAATCCTTTTTGTCCAAGAGATTTTTTAAAATTGAAGCGGAACTTCTTTTAGTACCATAGCGACTTAACAAATCTGTGAAATTTTTTAAAAATGAATATATCCTAGTTTTATTAGCGTTTAGTTTTTTGGATGCACTCAGAAGTTGTTTAAAATCACTTATAAATGCAAAAAGGGGCGCACTGTATTTTTTCTCCTGGCATCTCCATGTCTCCTCATCCAAACCCTGTGCATTTAAATAACTCTTACAAACATCAAATTCAGCTAAATTTAATATTTTTTCCACCGCCTCAGGTGAGAAAATGGTCATTCCCTGGAATTTAACATTTCCCATTTCCAAGTCTATAAGGTTTAAATCATAAGGAATAAAGTTTGTACCTAAAGTTTTCTGGATCTTTCCATAGATATCAATAAAACGCGTTCGATCTAACTTGTCATTTTCCATTGAATATATAATCTTTAATCGGGTTTTATTGTCCTCATCTAGAGATGTTAGATAGGTTTCGTAAATTTCTCCCTTAAATTTTTTTATTTTTACCCTTTCAAAATAAAATTGGTGACTGGAAGTATTTTGAAGAAAATCAGTTAGCTTTCTTTCTCCAAATTCTGATCGTGTACTGAAGGAAAGCCCTTCCTTAAGCCCAATATAAAATCCTGCTCCTATGGTTCCTTTTTCACGTTTAATGGTCTTTAATTTTTCTGGGATTTTCCTGGGTGCCAATGCGGACAGATTTTTCTCCAAATAATTCCGTTGGTCTTTGTCTGAAATATCAAATTCATATATTTCTTCTTTAAGCTTTGACCAATTTACTTTTGCCTTAATCCACCAATCGTCTGTTAATCCAGCAAGGTCGTAACCCAATACCACATTTAGCTCGGCATTTTTAAGATTTCCCCAATTTGCGATAAAGTTGGAGTTATCCAATTTCTGAAGCACCAATCTGTTGGTAAGTGCCATTTTACCTTCAAATCCTGCCAAAAGGGAAATTCCTGGGGGAATAGAAGGCGGGCCGCCATAAATATATCCTTCAAGACCAAGATAACTGCTAAGTATCATGGTGTCACCTTTCTCTGCAGAATCTAGCCATTCATCTCGGAACTTATTGAAGGAAAAGACTGGAAGTTTAAAGAGCGATTTGACATCCGTCAAAAGGGATTTGATATCATCAATTGGTCTAATCCTGAAGAATTCGTATACATAAAACCCGCTTATACCGCCACCTATTTTTATTGGAAGAGGAGCTAGTCCAATAAGGGATTCGATGTTTTGTCCAAGATGGGCCTCAACAGCAATTCTGAATAATTCAACGATTAAATATTTTTTTGAGGAACTAGTATCTGGATTTTTAATTAAAATTCTTTGTGGAACAAAAGCTGTACCTCCTACTTCAACACCCTCATAATAACAATTTCCCTCACAAAGAGGTCCATAAAGATGTCTGGTCAAGCGGAGTTCTCTCCATTTAAATTCTTTATTGGAAAAACCTGCCGCTAATTGTCCGGCCCTTAGAGCAATAGTTAGTCCGAAATTAAGGGTAGTAAGACTGAGTTTCTTTAAAGCACTTCTATGTATATTTCCCTTTCTTGGCATCCATGTAGAACTCCAATTAATATTATAGTTTTCCTTTTCAGAATCATTTATTTTAAATTTATAATCTTGTAGATAACCATCTTTTGTGAAGAAATCCTCAAACCCAGAAATTTTTCCTGTCCACCCTTCAATAACATTGCTTTTTATTCCCAGCATTTGATTTAACTGATTTCTTCTACTGATTAATTTATAAACATATATTTTTGAGACCAAATCCGGAAATCCAGATTGGATAAAACCATTATAAATCTGGTCGGAAGTAAATTGATTAATTTTATTCATCATCCATTTAGCATCTGATGGAGTTATTGCCGCTAAAAGACCTTTGGAATTAAGTGCTCTAAATTTAAATTTATCCCTTTTTACCAAAGTGGAATCAAAATAATTTGGTAGCCCTCTTCCAAAAGAAAGGCTTAAGTCTGAAAGCCGTAATTCTCCATTTGTCAAAACATCTAAGTCGTTAAAACCTATATCATCAATCCATGCAAGAAAAACGGCTAATCCTCGAAATTCTCTTTTGGCAATTTTCCCCAAATCCTCAAGGTTTGAAACTCCTGCCTTTTTGGGGTTTAATTTTTGAAGGGTTACTCCTTTTATTTCAAAATAATTATTATTATTATCATCTGTTTTATTGTTTAAAAAAGGGGTAGAGAAGTTTCCAGCAGGAAATTTTCTATTGATTCTCTCCAATAGTTCAGCCTTTGCGTTCTCAAAGCCATTTTTTCCCTTCAAGTAAAGTCTAATTTTATTTTTAAAAATTTTAGGTTCCACATTGAAACCCAGGGCCCTGGCCATATTTAAGGCCACTGGGGATGAATTTATTAGATTGGTTTCAAAAAATAAATTAAAGGCATCTTTTAATTCATCTCCAACCTTTGAATCCTCAATATTAATTGGAAATCTTAATATCCATTTTTCTCCGCTATAATTTACAGTTATTTCTGGAAGATACCCTCTTAATGGTTCATCTTCATTTAATTCTACATCTATACTTTCTGAAGGATTTAATATCTCCTCTGGATTTGAAATATTTAATGAATCCTTAAATGATATAGGACCTAAATCATATTTATTAATTTCCCAGTTTGGCTTTTTCCAAAATGCTCCGTCTGGTGGATCTAGCATGGAGGTATCTTTTAGGTTAAGAGGATTTAGGAATTGATCCTCTTTTAATAAATTATTTGCCTCTAACTTTCCTGCCATTATTTTTGTCGGAATTAATCTGGATATGATAAAGTTCAATAATTTTGGCGGGGATTTTTCCAAATATCCCATTTTTCCCTTTTTAATGGCTTCATAAATCTCCAAAGCAGTAAATAAATTATATAAAAATAACTGGGAATCAGGGGTATTTATATTTTTTAGGGAAATATTCTTTCCCAAAGTTTTTACCTTTTCTAGATTTGTTAAGATATTTTTTATCGCAATAATTTCTGAGTTTTGTTCGAGCTCAGAATTAAGTTTTTCCTTATCACATTCACCTAACTGTTTTAGGCACAGCGATTGAGCTATGGCAATTTTTCTCAACTCAATTTCGGTTATGAGAGAATTTATTTTTTTTTCGGAAAACCTTCCATCCTCAAAATAGAAGGATATTGTTTTGGAGAAATAGTTGTCTTTGAAAAGTTTTGAAGCTTTTCCCGTTTCAACATAACCTGGACCTAAAAATTCCGCGGCTTGGGTTAAAGTGGAAAAAAGAATAAATAAAATTAATTGTTTTATATTTGTATTCACAATCCTTATTATCGGATATGAATGGTTAAAATTAGGCCTTTAATCGGGAAGTGGCTTCAAAAAGGGATACTAAAGGAAAATAACCTAGATCCTTTTTGGCCTTATCATGGGAGAAATAATGCGATTTACCCATTTGCATGGCCACAAAAGGGGTCAATGGGGGATCCTCATTTTTTCCAAAACAAGTATATACAAGTTCAAAAATCCTTCCCATCCAAATTGCCAATTTTAAAGGGATTTGTTTTTCTACCTCGGGTAGTCCATTAATTTTTAATAGATGATTTATAAAGTCCCATAAATTAACGGGTCTTTCTTGGCCAATAAAGTAAGCCGAACCTACTACCTTCGGATCGCTTATTAATTTTTCCAATGCCAAAATATGTGCATGTGCGGCGTTTTCTACATAAGTAACATCAACCAAATTGTTTCCCTGTCCAATTTTTTTTAATTTTTTTGCTTTTGCCTGTTTTAGTAGTCGAGGGAGAATATGAGGATCATCCTCCCCGAAAATTAAATGGGGTCTTAAAGCAATGGTTTTAATATCTTTTTGGGAAAGGACCATTTTTTCGGCCATTATTTTGCTTTTCTGATAATTATTCATTGGATTTTTACTGTATGAGAGGGTTTCATTACCTCCCAGAATATCCTTATAATCAAATACTACACTTGGAGTGCTGGTATAGATGAAATTGGGGACATTTTCTTCAACTGCTGCTTTTAGAATATTTTTTGTTCCAATTACATTTGTTTTATAAAAGTCGGACCATTTTCCTCCCATTCCAACTTTGGAGGCAACGTGGAAAATTGCATCCTTTCCTTTCACCGCTGATAAAACAGCTTGGTAATCCGCTAAATCACCAAAATGTGTTTTTACGTTAAGCATATCCAAAATAGGATGTTTATGTCTGGAGAAGTTTTCAACTTCATGTCCTCTTTCAATTAACATTTTGGTAAGGTGTCTTCCTAAAAATCCTCCAGCACCAGTAACCAGAATTTTCATAGTTTCCCCCTTGCTGCTTCTTCGGCCAGTTTTATTCGGTCTATTTTAATATTATGGCGGACATCCACTGGAAAAGTCTTGCTATAAAAAAATTTGGTGATTTCTTTGGTGTGGTTGTATTTACTCCCAAGGGAAATTAGCTCATTTTCAAAGATTTTTCTTTTTATACCTGCAGGTATTTTTTTGTCCTTTCTTTCAACCACTAATGCAGGTTTTCCAAGGTAGGTGATTAAGGCAGATCTGTTTACTTCTTGGTGATTATTAAAAATGGCCTCACAAGGAATAGAAAAGAAATTCAAAACACGGTGGGATTTTCTACCGCAAAACCAAAGATTGCCTTCTTTATCTAAATAACCCAAATCGCCCATTCGGTGATACAATTTTCCTTCAATAATTATCTTGGCCAATTTTGTTTCATCATCTTTATCATAATAGGATTTGGTAACAACATCGCCTGATACTATGATTTCTCCAACCTCGTCAGGCCCAAGTGTATTTAAGGTGTTCTCTATGGAATCTGAAATGGAAATAATTTTGGTTTCTATCAAAGGGGTTCCAATGCAGGTACCAAAACCATTTTTCATTTTATTTGCAAATTTATTAATTATATCGGTGCCAGAAATATTGGAAACAGGTAATGCCTCAGTGGCACCATAAGGGGTAAAAGTATCCCCCTGAGTCAGGATTGATTTAAACTTTTCGTGAAGAATAATGGGGATGGGTGCACCAAACATGACTAGGGATTTTATCGATGGGATTTTAATATTTTTTTTCAAACAATAATTTGCAACCCTTGCCCAAATGGCCGGACTACCTGAACAATAGGTCACCTTGTATTTTAAAATATCCCTAACAATTTTTTCTGGATTACATTTAGATGGTCTTGAAGCATCCATTTCCGGGACAATTGTACGCATCCCCAGCCCAACCGTAAAAAGGGAAAAAAGTGGAAAACCTGACAAATCTATGTCCAAGGGCGAGAGGTTATACATCTTTCCCAAAATTTCAATTTGCGTCCTAAATATTTTATGGGTGTATACTACACCTTTTGGGGTTCCCGTTCCTCCTGAAGTAAAAAGAATCGCGGCGGTAGTATCTGGATCCGTTTTTTCCTCATTAAAAATAGGAGAAAATTTTTTCAAATGGTAGAGTCCTTTGATTTTACCAAAGTTTTTACCGGTTTTTACTTGAACCTTAATAGATGAGAAATATTTTGGATAAAATTTTCTGGCAATATGGACTTCAGGTACTGCAATAAGTCCAAAAGGTTTAATGGAGGAAATGGAATTGAGAAGATTTTTTTTTCCCATCCCAGGATCGATTAATATAGGGATAGCTTGAAGTTTAAATAAAGCAAAAACTACTGCTGGAAAGTCTATCGATGGCCTAATAAAAACCAAAATCCTATCACCTCTTTTTATTCCTAAAGATAAAAATCCATTAGCATAACTGTTGGAAAGATTTTCCAATTCCCTAAAAGTAAGGGATCCTATTTTTGGATCAGTGATGGCAATGTTATGCGGGAAATTTTGGGCCTTATCTTTTAAAACTTCTGATATATTCATGGCCCCTCCAGAAAACTTTCCATTTCAGGTATAATTTCCCAGGCAGAGTCTTCTAATAGGTAGTGGCCGGCGTTTTCGTAGGTTATAACTTTTGCTTCAGGATAAATTTCCTCCCAACGCTTAAGAAAGGTCATATCAAAACAAAAATCCTTTTCTCCCCATAAAATTAATTTCTTACAGGTAAGAAGGGGTAATTTTTTTTCAATATTTTCAATAATTGAAAAATTTGGATGATTTGGTTTTAGGGGAATTTCCTTTACGAATTTCCACTGTGCTTTTCTGGAAGATATTTTTTTATATGGAAAAAGAAATCCCTTTTTCACTTCAGAAGAAAGTCCTTTGTGGGTTGCCATAAAAGTTGCTGGGTACGCAAACCCATTTAGACCTTGAATGATAAATCTTCCCAGAATCGGAGTTTTACAAAGAAGAATTCTAAAAGGTATTTCTTTTGAATTAAAAGCAGCAGTATTTAAAATTGTTAAACTTTTTATTTTTTCTGGATGATCAACTGCATAGGAAAGCCCAATTGGGCCACCCCAATCATGAACCACTAGGTGGAAAGAGGGAAGATTAAGAGCTTCCATAAGTTTTTTAAAATTTTCCATATGATTTTTGATGGAAAATGAATAACCTTTAGGTTTCTCCGAAAGGCCCATGCCCAAATGATCAGGGATAATAACCCTGTATTTCTTTTTTAAAACCAGTGCAGGATTTCTATAAAAAAATGACCAGGTTGGGTTTCCGTGGACCATGACAATGGGATCTCCGGTCCCTTCATCTACATAATTCATCTTATGGACACCATCAGGATAAAAAGAATTGGTTTTAAATGGGTATAAGGATTTATCTACCATTTTACCCCCAACATCAAAGATGAAAGTCCAGATCCAATACCCAAAAGACCTAATAGATCTCCCTTTTTTATCTGATTAGTCTGAGCGAGCTTGATTAGCGTTAATGGAAGTGCACATGAACCTGTATTTCCCCAATATTCATAAGTGGAAAAACTCTTTATTTGTTCAATACCCAATGATTTTTTTAACTCTGTTTCGTGAGCAAGTCCTACCTGATGGGTAATTATCCAATCTGGTAATCCAATAATTGATTGGGTTTTATCCCAATTTGCCATGGCCAGAGAAAGTCCTTTTTTCATCAGTTCATCGGAATCGGTTTCCATCATTAAGGATTTGGTATCACCACTCCCTTTACAAAGATGGGAGGCGGAAGAGTCCACCAAAGATGAACCACCGATAAGATTTGGAATGTGGGGATTTCCTTCTGTTAATAAAAAGGCCACGGCGGCCGAACCTATGGTAAAATTCGCGAAAAGTTTTTTCATTTCTTTTCTAGAAAGATTTGGATTTTCATTTATAAGTTTTATGGTTTGAAAAAGGAGTGGACCGGAGTTTTCTCCAGATACAATCAATGCATTTCTTATTTTTCTAGATTCAATTAAATTGGCAGCAACAACCATGGCATTTAAAACTCCAAGGCAGGCATTGGAAAGATCAAAATACATACAAGATGGAGAGAGGCCTAGATTATTATGCACTAAAGAAGCGGTAGAAGGTTCTAAAAAATCTCTGCAGACTGAAGCATGGATTAACAAATCTATTTTTTCCTTTGGAAAATCTTTGATGGCCTTTTCTGCTGCTTTTGAGGCCAAAAAGGATGGGGGAGTTCCGGTGTCCCAGAAACCTCTTTTTTTAATTCCGGTCATAATTTCTAACCTACCGGGGGCCATTTTTAGGCGTTCATAGGTTTGGAAAAGCTGAGACTCAATTTCATCGGAAGTTAGAAACCTCTCGGGTAAATATTCACCGAATGAATAAATTCCTACATTTTCAAACAGCATTATTATCCCCCATTAATCCATGAAGGTTTGCCATGGAAATTCCGCTCAATAGGGAACCTATAATACCAAGAAACCCTTGATCGGTTCCAATTAGGAAGAGGCCTTTTATTTTTGTACGGCCATCTTTTGTCTTTAGGGGTGAACCATAGACCGCACCACCAAGGTGGGAGGTAAATTTTTTGATAGTTTTTGGAGTAAAAACATCCGAAAATAGTAAATTGCCCTTGAAATTTTTGTCGTTTTTTTGAAAAAGTCCGTATGCATTTTTAAAAACCTTTGATTTTTCCTCCAAATAATCCTTTTTCTCCATATTTTCCCAAAGTTCAAAATTTGCTATAGAAGTGACCCTTACCATTCCGAAGTTTAGATCATCTGATTGGTAATTATTTGGAAAACAAAGTACAGCGCTAGTTGGATCAAAAGTTAAACTAGGTTTTTGATAAAGATAGTCTTCATTTTCATTATAAAAAATAAGAGTGGAATCAATTTTAGGTTTCTGGTCAAAAATCATAAGAGTTTCACAGAAGGAAAGCTTGCCTAAAATGGAATCAGAAATCTCCTCACCTAACAAATGGAGGGTTTCTCCATATCCAGCGCTAGAGAAAATATTTTCGGTTTCAATTGTTTCTCCATTTGCCAGTGTTAGACCAATAATTTTTCCATTTTTTTGAAGGATATTTTTAACAGGGTTTTTATAAAATATCTGGAGTCCGACCTCTTGGGCCTTTTTTGTTAAAAGGTTAATGATGGTTCGGACTCCTCCCTCAGGTTTGGAAAGTCCTTCTAGGAATAAACTTTTAAACATGATTACAAATTGGGGGAAGTCGATATCATTTTCGGATGCCGAACCATAAATTAAAATGGGAGTAAAAATCATTTCCCGGAGCGTTTTATTTTTAATAAATTCTGCCACCACCGATTTAGCACTTAAAAAACTTTCCTGGGCCAAAAAGGGATTATAAGTTTTAACTGTTTCAATCAATTTTAAAAATCCATCAGTTTCAGAGGGAAATGCAGTAAATACCGATTCAATCAAGTCCTGCGGATTATTGGAAAAAGTTAACTCAAACCCAGGGAATTTGACTTGGGAGGATTTTTGCTCCAGAAGCTTAAGATCATCATAGGAAATTTTAAGTTGTTTTATAACTTTTCCTAGAGGCCCGGTTTTTTCTCCTTTTTTGGCAAAATTAGTTAAAGCATGTAGTCCAACATCCAATGCATATGGGCCTCTTTGATAATAGGAGTTAAGCCCTCCTGGAATGGAATGCTTTTCTAAAATACAAACATTTTTTCCATAATTTGCAAGGCGAATACCTGCGGCCAGGCCCGACATTCCCGCGCCTATTATGACGGCATCATAGGACCTTTGCATTTAATGTAAAAATTTAGGCCCAAGATAATCAACACAGGAATTCAAAGTTGCAAGTTTGGGAAAATCTTCTTGTGGGACTTCGATCTTGTGTCTTTTTTTAAGTTCCATGACGATATCTAAAAAATCCATGGAATCTAAATCCAATTGCTCTCTAAGGGCGATATCATCCTTAAGATTAGAGGTGTCTTCATCCATGGCGATATCTGCGATGATGTTTAAGACAGCATTTCTTACTTCAATTCTTTCCACATTTATCTCCTTAAATATATTTTCTAACTATTAGAGTTGAATTAATACCTAACATTCCAAAGGAATTGTTAAGTATAGTTTTTACATTTCTTTTAATTTTTTCCCCATTTACCAAATTAGGAAGAATGCATTTGGGATCTATGTTGTCGATTTTCTTGCAAGGATGAATATATCCATCATTAAAACTTGGAATATTTCCTGCAAGTTCTAAAGCACCAGCTGCTCCCATAGCATGTCCTATAAAACCTTTGGTAAAATTAATATAAGTACCGGTCGAATTTTGAAATACTTCACGAATTGATTCACATTCGACAATGTCACCTTGGACTGTCCCTGTTGCATGTAGATTTACGATATCGATATCAGAAGGCGTTAGATTTGCCTTTTTAATGGCATTTTCTACACATTCCCTTTGTCTTTGGGGATCCGGAAGGACAAAATCTTTGGCATCGGAATTAATGGAATATCCAACAATTTCTCCATAAATTTTGGCGTTTCTTTTTAAGGCATCCTCTAATCTTTCCAAAATGTAGAGGCATCCACCTTCGGCCACTACGATCCCGTTTCTATTTACATCCAATGGTCTGGTTGCATCTTGAGGATTAAGATGTTTTCCTAAAGCACCCTGAGCAGCAAAGGCCGCAAAAATTCCAAAAGTTTCTGTTGATTCGGATACTCCACCACAAATTGCAAGGTCGACTTCTCCAAGTTGTAGCATCTGCATTCCATGGATTATTCCAATATTTCCTGCTGCACAAGCTGCTCCAATGGTGTAGGCCGGGCCTGTAATTGAAAGATTTATACTTACTTCACCTGCAGGTGTATTTGAAACAGTTCTGGGATTATGATGGTGAGACCAGAGTGAAATATCCTGGTTATTTTTATAAAGTTGGCTTACTTCATTTTCCGTTTCCACATTTCCGTGCTCAGTAATACCCACATAAACACCAATTTTTGATTTATCCATCAGAGAAAATTCAATATTGGCATCAAGGATTGCCTCATTTGCGCAATAAATGGAGATGGCACCGGCGCGGGTTCCCCTTTTCCTCAGTTTTTTAGACTGATATTTATTTTCATCAAAGTTACAAAGACCTGCTGCCACTGTGCCCATATGGGGGACTTCAGTATTTACAATTCCACTTTTTCCTTGCAGGAGGTTTTCTCTAAATTCAGGTAGGGTATTTCCAAGAGGGGAGGTCAAACCAATTCCGGTAATTACAACTCTAGTTTTCATATTTTTCCTGCGCTGAAGATTTTTTAAGAAGCTTTGAGGCAACCATGTCTTTAAATGTGGAGGTAATATCTACACTTTGAGTGAGAAGGTCTAAGGCCTTTGGTAGTCTTTTAATTATTTGTGGATATGAATCAGGAATTTGTTTTTGGGAAAGTCCAATGACAAAATTCATTACCGATTCGGCAATGTCACAAGTTAAAACTATAGATTCTAGTCTTTTCTTTGATTTAACTCCAATGTTTTCACTTTCTAGAATTTTTTTTGCTGTTTGTTTAAAAAATAAAATGTCTTCCTGATCTCTTTTTGAAAAAATAGCGGAAACTATTGCCATCATGTCGAGCTTAGCACTATGAATTTGTACCCTGCTTTCTCTTGATTCAATGGTTTCTATAGCACCATAATGAGAAAGCGTTTTTAATGATGTGGAAGTTGCGCTTTGAGATAAATTTAATGAATTCTCAATTTCCGTAGAGGTAAGAGGTTTTTCGGAGAGCACTAATAATCCAAAAATGGCGCCATCCACTCTTTTAAATCCAATTTTTTTTAAAAAATTTTCAAAGACGGGAATATATTTTAATTCCTCATCGGATAAGATTTTTTTTTCCATTTCTGATATTTTATATATCTGAAAAATAAAATATAATGAAGTAAATAAACCTAGTTTGAGAAAAAAATGAAAACAGCATTAATCCTTGGCGCATCAGGACTTGTAGGTAAAGAAGTATTAAACCAGGCATTAGAAGATCCAATCTATTCTAAAATAAAAATTTTAGTAAGAAGTCCTTTGAGAATCACCCATCCCAAATTAGAGGAGATTGTTATCGATTTTGCAAAATTGGAACAACACGAAAATTTATTTGCAGTTGATCATATTTACTGCTGCCTTGGGACAACTATAAAAAAGGCAAAAACAAAAGAATTTTTTAGATATGTAGATTATGAATTACCTTTACTCGCTGCAAGATTGGCCAAAGGAAAATCGGAAAAGTTTTTGGTTATTTCCGCATTAGGTGCAAATCCAAATTCCCCATTTTTTTATAATAAAACAAAGGGCGAGCTAGAAAGAGATTTAATTTCCCTCCATTTAAATAATCTAATTATTCTGAGACCATCTCTTTTATTGGGAGAAAGGGAAGAATATCGACCAATGGAGGTGATCGCTGGAAAAATTATGAAGGTTATAAATCCTCTTTTTCAAGGTCCCCTAAAAAAATATGCCCCAGTTAAGGCCTCTTATGTCGCAGAATGCATGTTATCTGCTGCAAAAGGTATATTTTTGTTTGAAGATATTGAAGTATTAAAATTTCCCTCAAATTAATCTTTCCTTAAAAAATTCCCCAAAAAATCAGCAGGTAGAGGAAAAAAGGTTGTGGATTTTCCTTCCCCAGTTGAAATTTCCTTCATGGTATCAAGATATCTAAGGATGATTGAATTTTTTTCTTTGGCCAAAACCGCAGCTGCCTCAGCCAATCTATGGGAAGCCTCAAGTTCCCCCTGAGCAGAAATAATTTTTGCACGTTTATTTCTTTCTGCCTCCGCTTGCTTGGCCATTGCCCTTTGCATTTCGATTGGTAAATCGATTGCTTTAACTTCTACGGCCGATACTTTTATCCCCCATGGTTCAGTTTGTTCATCCAAGATGCCTTGAAGTTTATGATTAATTTTTTCCCGATTTGATAGAATCTCATCCAGTTCAAATTGGCCGATAACAGATCTAAGTGTTGTCTGGGCAATCTGTCCGGTGGCCAATAAATAATCTTCGACTGCAATAATAGATTTATCAGGGAATTCAACCCTGAAATATACAACCGCATTTACCTTAAGGGTTACGTTATCTTTAGAGATAATATCTTGAGGGGGGACATCCATGGTGACAGTTCTTAAATCCACTCGGACCATTTTTTCGATTCCGGGAATTAAAATGATGAGTCCAGGACCTCTAATTCCAGTAAATCTACCTAATCTAAAAACTACTGCTCTCTCATATTCATTTAAAATTTTAATGGTATTGAAGAGCAAAATAAGAAAGATAACAAAAAAGGGCAAAACAAAATAAAAGTCCATAAACCACCTCTAGATATATAGGCACATTTCTTCAGGATCTTCCTTATGCACTTTACAGGAATCACCTTTTTGGTAAATGTTTTTTGATTTGGCCTTCCAAATCTCGCCTGATATTTTTATATGATAGAAAAACCAACCTGGCTCATCACTTGGCAGTAATTCCGTTACAACACCATTTTTTCCAACTTTGGTATAAAAATTTTCCCTTAGTTTATGCTGTTTGCGATCCCAATAAATATAACCACCCACTAAAAGCACAAATAGGGCTATGGCCGAAACAGAAGATATAATTACAGCATTGCTTAATTCTATATAAGCATTGTCTGTACGAAATAAAAAAAGAGAACCAATTACCAAAGAAATTATCCCCGCAATTGCCAATAATCCGTGGCTCACTACATATATCTCAAGAAAAAAGAGTATAAAAGATAAAAGGATCAAACCCATAGCACCAAAATTTAAGGGAAGAATATGAAAACCTAAAGCTGCCAGGATAAGGCACACAGATCCAATAGCTCCTGCCATGTATCCACCAGGGGCCTGTAGTTCTAAATAAATTAAAGCGATCCCAATTAAAAAAAGAACATATGCCATTGTTGGATCGGCCAGAGTATCCAAAAGATTTTGCCCCGTATCCATTTCATAATTATTTATGACCGGATTTTGGGTAATTATTCTATAAGTAGTACCTCTTCTTGTTATTAAACGATTATTTAATAAATTAATCACATCCGATTCTCGGTCAGCGATTCCATCAATTAATTTTTTTTGCAACGCCTCCTGTGATTTAAAAGTGATGGCATCCCTTACCATTTTTCCAAATGCTTCTGGATTTCTTCCTCTACTTTCGGCCAAAGATTGAATTAAACCTACAAGCGAATTAATTGCCTTTTTTCTTAGATCCGATTCTTTTATTTCACCTGAGAAATCAATGGGTGTCGCCGAACCAATATTTGTTCCATTTGCCATTATTAGAATGTGTGCGCCAGAGGCGATAATGGCACCTGCCGATGTGGCAGAGGCCCCCTCTGGTGTAATCCAAACAATTGTTGGAATTTCAGATCCCCCAATTAAAGTAAGAATTTCCTTGGTAGTGGAAACTAGGCCCCCAGGGGTATTCATGGTAATCAAAACAAAACTGTAATCTTCCCTAAACGCTTTTAAATAAGCTTCCTTTAAAAAACTGTAGGTGGCAGGATTTATAGAAGAATCTATTTCAACTTTTAGAATCTTTTTTACAGGATAATCTTCATATTGCCCAAAGAGGGAGAAGGAAAAAATAAATAAAAATAAAAGTCGTATCATGGTCTTAAAATGATATGATAAATTTATTCCAAAGTAACCAAAGGAATATATGAAAATAGTTTATTTAATACCTCTTATAATTGGGATGGTCGGTATAATACAGGCAAGTTTGAATAAGCAGCTGGCCTTAGATATAGGTCTTGCTCAGACTACCTTTATTGGAATGTCTATTTCATTTATATTAGGTTTGGGATTTTATATTTTTGTTAAAGAAAATCCCCAGGCCTTTCCTTCTTTCTTTGAAGTAAAAAGACCAATAACTTATTTTAAATGGTGGTATATATTTCCAGGAATGATGGGATTTTTCATTATTCTTTCTCTTCCTGGCCCCATTAAAGAAATAGGAGCTGTAAAGGTCACCATCCTTATAATAGCGGGACAGATTATAGCCAGTAGCTTTTGGGATTATTTTGTGGAGAATTTAACATTAAATGCTTTTAAAGCTCTTGGTATATTCTTTGCTATTCTATCGGTTGTCTTCACGATGATTTAAATGTGATAAATTTGCTCAGGCTTAAATTAATTTATTAATCGATTTAAATAATAATATAATTAGCCATTATGAAAAAATTTTTTTTTATCTTTTTTATTTTGACTTCACCAGTTTTTTGCAATGAAAAGGATTTCTATAAAGATTGGTCATTATTTTTAGGTGAATTTTCCGATGCCCTAACGGGAATTACCAATAGTCAGACCTTAACCCAGCTCTTGTTTAATTCATTTTCAGATATTAGCTCCCCAATTTATTCATTTAAAATTCCAAATCTACCTGTAGATTTAGGTTTTGGGATTGATATCGGTGGTGGCAGAAAGGCCATTTATAATGCCAATATTGATAATTCCTATACCGTTATCGATAAATTCATCGTGGGTATTCGTCCAGAACTTTATGGTGTCTATTCAGGATTTAAAGTTTCTGGGAGGGCGAGAATAAATGTTTTAGTGACCAATGTCCGCCAAGTCGGGGCAACTGATTTCAATACTCTAAACCCGTTGGATAAAAAATATGAGGAATTGAAAGAAAAATTTAGAATAGAAAAACTCAGAAAATATCAGCCAAATGAAATAAAAGTTGATAACGAAACCTATTCTGTTTTTATGCCCTCTGGAAAGGAAAGAGTTGAAAGAAGTGCGACTCTTGGAAAAATTTGGAACCCTATAACCATGGCCTTTCGCCTTCCTCTTACGCCCAACGCAGCTGAGCGATTAAATTATAATGAAATTTTGGGTTATACAATATTAGGAGGAGTAGAACTTGCGGCAAGTTTTGGTGTTAGCCTTGATCCTGCTGCAAAAGTACTTCGAACTGGGGTGGATGCTTCTGTTTATTTTAAAGGAACATATGAAATTGCCGTTTTAAGGGAAAAACCAGATAAACCGGGAGATAATTTTGTAAGGGTTCGAATTGGAAAACATAAGGGGCTTGGTTATTTACTTGGATTGGGAAGCGAAGGTTCCACAGGACTTGATCAGATCACAGCAGGTAAAATGGGACCCCTGGAAGGGAATTTTATTTGGGGATTAACCGGATTTTTTGTAAATTTTAGGCCTTTTAGGATTGAATGGGATCAATCCTATTGGTGGTTATTCAATCAAGTCTATAGATTTAATTTAAACGATGAAAAAGCACGCGAGGCCTACAAAAAAGCGGTGCTTGGTAATTTTAAAATGGCAATGCAAATAGCAATAGATGAGAAGGGTAATTTAGTTGAAAACGGGCCAGTTACTAGAATACTTTCTGAAAATGAAAAAAGAAATCTAAGGGCCCATAGAAATAGCATAAAACTTTTTCTTTTTACCTTGCAAAAAGAAGGAATTATCCGAAATTCAGATAAAGTTATCATTGATGATAAAGGCGAGGAAAAAAGAATTTTGGAGGCCGAAACCATCAGTACACGATATTGGAATTTCCTTTTTGCGATTTCTGAAAAAAGATCCCATTCATTTTTGGTGACTACAGATTTAAAGGAATTTCAAAAAGAAAAAAAATCTCCTGAAGCCATGTCCCTTATTGTGGAATCTGATAAAATGGATTCCCAAACTACTTACGATGAGTATCAAGAATATATAACTGATACCGAAGATGCTTTAGATAAAAAAGGATTTTTTCCAATACCTCCAATTGTAAATAAGCAAGAAAAAAAGATTCCCATGGTTGGTGGAGTCAAAATTTATTATAGATTAAAGTTCAACTGGACCCAGTTAGAAAAATTAATCAATTATCCCGAAGAAAAAATGTGGCCGGCCCTGATTAATGCTTTTAAGGCCAAAGGAAAAGGGTGGGAAGACCCCATAAACAGAAAAAAACAAATTGCAAAGGCCGTAACCATTTACATGGGCACTTTACCAGTAACTTTAGTAGGGTCCAAATTTCCAGCTAAAGATTCAATTATAATTGCTTCGATAAAATATAATCTCTGGAAGGATTTAAAAGATAAACAACTTCTTGGGGCAAAGGAACTTACCGAGGCACTTTCCAAATTTTTTAAGACTGGAGATTATGGACCAGAAATGGTTAGGTTGTTAAGGATAGTAAATGATGGTGAGAAAATTCCCTACACTCTAAAAACCTATAATCCCTTGTTAGGGGATAATCCAAATATGTTTGAGGATCAAATAGGGATTATTACAGAACCTCTTGAACGTTCAATGGATACCAGACTAGATATTTATAAGGGAGATTTTGAAAAGGTTACCGTGAGTACGGTAATTGCAGAATTGGTCTCAAACGAGTATGTGCGCATTTCCTTTGATCTAGATAAAGATCCTGCTTCCGTTTTCTTTAATATTCAAAAAATAAATCTGGCGGGAACCTTGACTAATATTTCCCTAGGCGCGGTTGTTATGGAAAACCGAAATAAGATATTTAAAAAAGGAAGAAATAATGTAATGGTAAAAATAGGGGACACAAACCATCCCTTGAATCATCTGGTAAATCAGATGGAAGTTAAAAAATCCATGGTCCTTCCTAATCAATTTCGGGTAGATATTGCGGCGTCCTTGGATGGTAAAAAATATGGATGGACTAGTTCAGACCTCTTCCGTCTTATTTTCACTCAAGACTCAGATTCCTTAAAAAAATTTACTAAATATACAACAGAGGATTTTAATCTTTGTTTGGGCAGGACTGCAATTGGTCTTATATTGTTTTTACAGGACCGACCATTTTTAGTTTGTCCACCAAATGCTCCTAAAAATCAGGATGGAACCTGTGCTACCGGAATGTATCCCTATGATTATTATGCAAATCGGCCTTTAGAGGAAAATATTAGGAAACGAGATAATTGGATTTTTGAAAATTGTCCCCGGGAAGGAAATGAAGAATATTTATCCAAGGTCATAAGTTCACAAAATGTTTGTTTAAATAGGACTGCTAAAGAATTAGTGGCCCTCTTGGGGGATAGGAATTTTTATGTTTGTCCTCCTGATGCACCTAGAAACCAGGACGAGACCTGCATCAATGGAATGATTCCTTATGAAATGAAAAGGGGTGAGGATAATATTAAATCCAGAAATAAGTGGATTTTAAAATATTGTCCAAATTAGAAACATGTTTAAAAGAAAATTTTTCCCGGCCTTTGCTGATACCGATGCTTTAGGGCACATTAATAATACTACCTATCCTTATTGGTTCGAAAATTCCAGGTCAGATCTTTTTGAGATTTTTACACCTGGATTAGATCCCAAAAATTGGAAACTAATTCTTGCACGCATGGAAATTGATTTTATCTCTCAGGGAGATTTTGGAAAATGGGTGGAAATTCAAACTTGCATTGAAAAAATTGGAAACTCATCCTTTACCGTATTACAGATTGCCTTACAGGAAAATAAAGAAATTGCTAGAGGAAAATGCATCATGGTCCAATTTGACTACAAACTACAAAAAAGTGTCCCTCTTAGCGATTTTCATAGAAAGGAACTTTCAAAACAGTTAGAAAAAAAGGTTAACACCTAAAAGGAATATTAAATGAAAAAAAGCAAATTTTTTTTTGGAGTATTAATTTTTGGCATAAGTTTATTTATCCATGCGAGTACCTATCAATTTGCATGTAAGGTGAGTTATCCTAATTCTAAAGAGGGTCCAGCCGTTGAAGTATGTTATCAATATGAAAGTGACTATGATATCTCTCAACGCCCGCCTGGAAGTAACGCTGAATGGGTAATCAAATGTGAGAATAAAGGTAATGCCCAGTATATTAAATCTAAAGTATGCCCTGATCAGGGTTCAGCATTAGCATATTGTGAAAATAATGGAGTAATCATAGTAATGGCAAAACCATTTCAGGAGGTCATAACGCCAGGTGGTGGTCGTACTGCCAAATATGAAGATAAACCATTTACCTTAAAACAATTTGCCTATAATAATGAGGCCAAAAAATTGGCCATAAATGCTTGTGATCCAAATAATCTCTCCTTGTTGGGAGGGTTTGATAGGGGTAGAAAACTTTGGCCAGAAAAAGTTCGAGCACAGACAAACTTTAAACGTATTGGAAATACGGTAATTTCAAATTTCCCTATAGAAAAAGATCTTTGTTCACAAGCCTTTTTATACAAGGGAATTTCCTGCTATAAAAATGCCAAGGAGGAGGAAAAGGATATTTTCCAATTCAACTGCGTGGCCGAAGCCGAAAAGGCAGTTAAAGAGGTCTGTAAGCGGAATTTTGATCGGCCGGAATTTAAAAAATATTGGGATTTTGTAGACAAGAACTACGGAACCAATTCAAATATGTTTAGGTCTTGGTTTGGAGAATAGGTATTTTAAAGGACTGCAGAAGGTTCTCTAAGATCGTGTTTTATTGTAATTTCAGATTTTACTGGAATTCTTAAATCTTTAACGATTCTAAAAAAGGCCAATATCTTTAAAACGTAATAGGATGTATCAATTTCCCACCATTTAAGACCATTTCGGGCCGACCAACCAAATTTGTGGTGGTTATTATGCCAGCCTTCCCCAAAGCTAAAAAGCGCAACGAATAAATTATTTCTTGATTTGTCTCCAGAATCCTTAAAACGGCGTGATCCCCAGATATGGCAAACCGAATTTACCATAAAGGTACAATGCCAGGTAAAAACCGTAGAAATAAAAAATCCCCAGACCAACATTTGCCAACCATCTGTTCCATAGGAGGAAAAGAAAAATCCAAGGAAGTAAAAAAATACCACTTGGAACAACATTATCCCTGGATAAAATTTATTAAGGAATTTTAGTTCTGGGTACTTTGCCAGATCATGGCATCTAATTTCATTTCGTTTAAAGCAGTCAGGAGAGAACATCCATCCCAAATGTGAATGAAAAAAGCCATGGATTAGGGGTGAGTGCAAATCTTTTTGGGTGTCCGAATATTTGTGATGGGCCCTATGATGACTTGACCACCAAAGGACTCCACCTTCTGATGCAAGTGTTCCACAAATGGCCAAAATAAATTGGAAGACCCTGCTGGTTTTAAATGATTTATGGGAAAAATAGCGATGATATCCGATAGTTATCCCCATTCCCCTAATCAGGTACATAATAAATGCTACAAGAAGTGCAAATTTTGATACTCCAGTGAAAATAAAACCTAGCGCGCCAACGTGCATTAAAATCATGACGATTGTAAAAATCTTGGCCATTTTTTGTTCATGGGTAAGGGAAATCATAGGGGCATAAGTTAACTTAAAACCCCTCCTGATTCAACATTTTTATTTCTTATGAGTAATTTTGGACTATATGCTAAATAACTTCCTGACTTCAGTCAGATTTTTGATAAATTCATCTTTTAAATTTTTGTAAAAATCCATACGATTATTTCTTCTTTCAATAACCAGTTCCTCGGTATTTTTCAAAAATCGTTTGGCCTTAATTAAGTTTTTAGCAGTCTGCCTAAAAAGTCCTTTAATTTGTTGGTGGCTATGGCTTCTGCCTTCTACAATTGGCCCTTGGGTTGATGCTGAATATATCTCAGGTAATTTTAAAAGCATTGGGCTAAATCCAGGGTCTATGGATCTCCAGAAAAAATCTGGACGGGAATCTGATATCCACTTTCCGCCAATAATATTACCCATAGCATTTAAATGGATTTCATATTTGTAATTAACATCCTTTAAACTATGGGTAGGATAGTTATTTCCATCCTTATTGGGAGATATTTCTCCAATATAAACTACATTAGTAAGAACAGTAATAACTTTGTCCACATCTAAAATATCTTCTGGTTTGGCCCTTGGCCCCCTTTTTTTCTTGGGAGGTCCTTCTGTTAAAATTTTGGTCTGAAAAGAGTAGACTGGCTGATTCCAAACTTCAGCACCTTTTGTCATATCCATAACAAATCCGGTTTTTTTAATTCCTAGCATTGTTGAAATTGCCAAATGAAATGCTCCAGCATCCATATCATTGCAGTTTTCATTTTTTGTTAGGGAAAGATATTTATCTTCAGTAAGAAGTCCAAGAGTAAAGGCCTGTAAAATTTTTGGAATGGCCACATCACATCTTGATCCCATAAAAAAAGTTTTAGTATTTTCACCTTGAAGATCCAAATTGTAGGTTAAAAGGGCCTTAACATCTGATGCGTGGAAACGGATAGAAACCCCGTTTGGATTATCCAAGGTTACGGGTTTGGGCGATTTATATAAAAGTGTTGCAGGAGACCAAGCATGGCATAGTCCAAACCATGTTGGGATTTTTTTTTCGGTCATTATATTTGTTCTTTTCCTTTCTAAATTAGTAAGCGTCCAATTTTCATCGCCCACTAAAAGGTCATATTTTTCAGAAGGGGACAAGGTTGAAATATCAAAGGTTTTTAATTGTTCCTTAGTTAGCAGGGGATATTTAAATTTATCCTTATCCGTTTTGGCATTTGCTGCCCATCTTAAGGAGATTCCTCCCATATAAGTAGGCCAGTAGGTATCACTCCAAGGAACAACATCAAGAGTTCCCTTTATAGGAAGATCTCGGAATTTAATTTTAAAATTTTCCGCTATAAGGCGACCAGGATCATCACTAGGCTTCCATTTGGGCTGCGTTTGGGCCCAAGCACTTATACTAAATAAAAACATTATTAATATATTTTTCATAAATCCTTCCTTTTTAAACATTTCGAATATTTTTTTTTCGAACTTAAGGAGAAATCGCTAACAGAATTGGGCAATGGTCGCTACCATAAATTTCATTTAGTATTGAAGCCGACTTTACCTTAGGCAAAAGAGATGGTGTGATAAAAAAGTAATCAAGTCTCCATCCAACATTTCTCGCTCTTGAATTTTGCCTGAAACTCCACCAGGTATAAGCACCTTTTTTGTCCGGATGGAGATGACGGTAAATATCAATAAATCCTTGGGAAATAAATTTCGTTACCCATGCCCGTTCAATCGGCAGGAAACCTGTATTTCCTTCATTTTCCTTTGGTCTGGCGATATCGATTTCTTGATGGGCGGTATTTATATCTCCACAAATTATTACAGGTTTTTTTTTATTCAGTTTAAGCGCAAAATCCGCCAATTTTTTAGAATATTCCAATTTAAAAGGAACTCTTCCTAAGTCTGGTTGGCCGTTAGGGAAATAACCATTAATTAGAAAAAAATCTGGATATTCTGCAATGATAGTTCTACCTTCATCATCAAATTTTTTGATTCCCAAACCTAAGGTTATTTTTGGTTCAGGTAATTTTTTTGAAGAAAAAATTGCAACTCCCGAGTATCCCGGTCTTTTTGCTGAAGCATAAAATGCATGATAATTTTTTGGGTCTTTAAGAGCAGGGCCCAATTGGGATATATTGGCCTTTGTTTCCTGAAAACCAATAATATCAGGACGTTCCTTCTCCAACCAATCGAGAAGTCCCTTTTTTTCACAGGCCCTAATACCATTAACATTCCAGCAAGCTATTTTCATACTCAACAAATTAAGTTTAGCAAAAATCATCAAATAAATTAACTTAATATATAGAAAATTTTGCCGACTAGTTTGCCAAACAGAAATTAGGGGGAAATTTAATATGCGAAGCTTTGAAAATATTGCCAAACTGATTAAAACGAAAAGAGTGAACCATCCAAAAGGTTATTCGCAATCAGAACTTTCAAGTTTGCTAGGGTACAAAAACGGTCAATTTATTTCCAATGTTGAAAGGGCGCTTTGCAATGTACCTCTAAAAATGTTGGGAAAAGTATCAGAGGTTTTGGATATTAATCCAGAAGAATTAAAAAAAGCTATAATGAGTGATCTTGATAGCACCCTTGAAAATTATTTTAAGCAGTCTTCAAAGAAAACTCCTCAATTTGAAAGAAAAGAAGAAGTAATTGAATTAGGTCATGATTCAAATCAAAATGACTGGAAGCAGGCAGCCTAAAGTCCTTTATAGGCCTTATAATCTTCATAAGTCCCGACACTTTCTTCCGTGTCAGATTTAAAATCTGCATTTTCTTGGATTTTTAAGAAATGAGGATCCTCGGCCTGACCATCATAGGGAGCTCCCTCATAAGAAATTCCTCTATTGGAAGAATAAGTTGTTTCAATTTTTAGTTCTGCATGGATTTTGGAAGCTTGTTCCGGAGTTAGGCCCTTTTCAAATACTCTTAATCTTTCAAGTGCTTCATAATACGAATTTTCTAGTCCTATGGAAGCTTTGGGGTTTTCTGGGTCAAATTTATCAAAAAACTTTTTACGCGCATGGAGGTAAATTCCAAATAAATGCTCAAATTGGGCAACAGGAGATTTCTTTTCGGGTTTGATAGCCCTTCTAAATCCCTTACCATAGCGTCTTCTTTTATTTCTATTAAATTTCTTCTGTTCCATTTAGGCCATCATATTACCTTCCGACCTCTCTAGTCAATTTCTCTTATCCATGTTAGATAAGGGGCACTTAAAAGGAGAACCATTTTATGAAAAAAAGAGTAAAAGTTGCGGTAACAGGTGCTGCTGGTCAAATTGGATATGCCTTATTGTTTAGAATAGCTTCAGGACAAATGTTTGGAACAGATGTGGAAGTTGAACTCCAATTACTTGAACTAGAAGTGGCCCTAAAATCCTTGGAAGGTGTAAAGATGGAGTTGGATGACTGTGCGTTTCCACTTCTTAAAAAAGTTACTTGTACTTCAGATCCAATGGTTGCTTTTAAGGATGCCAATTGGGCCATATTAGTTGGTTCAGTTCCTAGAAAGGACGGAATGGAAAGATCAGATCTTTTGAAATTAAATGGTGGAATTTTTACCTCTCAGGGTAAGGCCATTAATCAAGTTGCAGATAGAAATTGCAAAGTATTTGTTGTTGGTAACCCATGTAATACCAACTGCTTGATCGCCATGAACCATGCGCCCAATATTCCCAGAGAAAACTTTTTTGCCATGACCATGTTGGATGAAAACCGCGCAAGAACACAACTTGCCATAAAAGCTGGAGTTGATGTCACTGAAGTTAAAAATTTAACCATCTGGGGTAATCACTCCTCAACCCAATATCCAGATTTCTTCAACGCAAAAATTCAAGGGAAGGGTGTTAGTGAATTAATAAAAGATGAAAATTGGTTAAAATCTCAATTTATTCCCCTCGTTCAAAAAAGAGGTGCAGAAGTTATAAAAACCAGAGGTAGTTCATCTGCTGCATCGGCCGCCAATGCTGCCGTTGATGGGGTTTATAAATTAACCCATGATACTCCTCCAGGGGAAACCTTTTCCATGGCCCTTTGTTCAAAAGGACAATATGGCGTGGAAGATGGATTAATCTTTTCATTTCCATGCAGGGTGGAAGGCGGAAAGGTAAAAATAGTTGAAGGTCAAAAACATAATGAGTTTGGAACCGAAAAATTTAATGCCACTTTACAAGAATTAAAAGGTGAGCGTGATGCTGTTAAGAGTTTAGGCCTTTTTTAGCAAGAAATACCCCTATCCAATATCGGATAGGGGGAAATTCTATCAAATTATTCCCGTCAATTGTAAATAATGCCTTTGGTCTTCTATTGTAAGTGGTTTAATATTTCCTATGGCCTTTCTTATTCCATGGGAGATAATTGGGATCATTTGTTCTTCTGTTTTTTTTACCAAATTTTGAGCAATAGTTTTTAACCAAGAGGGAAAGTTTTCCTCAAGATCCTTTTGATCAAAAAAAATGACCTTGGTTTCCTCCAAGGCAACAGTATAGGTGCCAGTAGGTTTTTTTAAAAAGAACGAGTTTGTTCCAGCAAAGTTCCCAGGATTCTCTTCACCCAAACTGGTAATTTTTGAACCCTGAATAAAAAAACTCAAAGTTTTTCCCGAAACTATCTTATAAAGAAAAAAATTTTCATCTCCTGCTTTGAATATAAACTCGTCTTTTTTAAATGTTTTTTCTTGCATATTTCACCTTTTTAAAATTTTGCTAATCATGGGAGCAATTTCTTCTCCAAGGAGATCATAAAACTCACCCTTTGGGAAAATTTCATCCAAAAAAAGGTCCCTTAAACCAAAATTTTGATTCACAAATTTGTCAAAATCAACAATATAGACATTTTTTCTTCCGGTCATTGTCCTTATAATATTATTAAATACCAAATTTGATCTCCAAGGATAACAGTCAAAAGCAGTTCCTTGAGAATAAGCTTCTGCTGCCTCCTCAAATCTACCCAAGCTTTCCAGGGAAGTCCCTAAGAGGAAGTAGTTAGCAGCATTTCCCTTTGCAATATTACCCAAGGCGATTGCTCTTTCTAATGCTTCCTTACTTCTTCCTTCTTTTAACATTTTTGAAATTTCCCTTTGCTCCTCCTCTAAAGATGGGGAAGTTGAATTGGAGCAAATTTCTTTAGGATTAATTTTAAGGTTTAAGGGTGTGGTAAGAAGGAAAAGTGAAAAATTATTGTTTGCAGCTATATTAGTTAATTTTTCCATTTCTAACTCAAATAGCATATATTCCATTTCAGCGGTCTTTTGCATGTCCTCGGATGATAATTCAAGTCGGTTTGGGTTAAGGTTTGGTCCTAACTTTATTAAATTTCCATTTTGGTAAATTAACTTGGATGTCATAGGGAAGGCCATCATTAGGGATAAAGTATTAGGGTTGTGAAATTTCTCCAGATTTTTAATAAAAGTATCAGATTGTTCAAGGGAGAATTTATTTTCAAAAAATTCTTTGCTGGCGCCTTGGTAAATGATAATCGGTGGATATCTTTTTAGGGATAAAAGTTTATTGATGGTCCGGTGAAGACCTTCATTTTCCTCTGCCCAGTTAAAGATTTGAACAGAAAAATCTTTGGAGAGTATTTTTTGAAGGGAAGGATTTAGATTTTCAAGTCCTACTCCCATTCGGTCGCCAACAATTAAAATATCGCTTTTTTCAGCACTGCTTTGGTCAGCATAGGTAATAGGAACAAAGGTATAGGGTAGGGGATATAGGGTGGTCGGTTTTCTTAAAATAGTAAAAATGCCCCATATGGACAAAAATGCTACCCCAAGGATGAAAATTTTAAAAAATCTCTTCATTTCCTCTTTAATTTTATATAAGTTTTGGCCATTACACACTAAAATTTTTAAATGTCTGAGATACCAAAATGTATGATGTGATTGTAATTGGAGCTGGGGCCTCTGGATTAATGTGCGCCTCCCTAGTTGGGGCCAAAAAACAAAAAGTATTGGTTCTAGAACATAATGAAAGGCCGGGAAAAAAGATAATTATATCCGGTGGTGGTAGGTGTAATTTTACCAATCTACATACTTCACCTTTAAATTTTGTTTCAGAAAACCCCCATTTTTCCAAATCCGCTCTCTCCCGATTTCTTCCATCGGATTTTGTGAAAATGGTTCAAGACCATCATATTCATTTCCATGAAAAGAAATTGGGCCAGCTCTTTTGTAATCAATCGGCCCAATCGATCCTTCAGATGTTTTTGGATGAATGCACTAAACATAGGGTCGAAATCAAGCTTTCCACGAAAGTAAATAAAATACTTAAGGAAAATAATTTTGTTATAGATACAAGTCAGGGTATTTTTGAAACAAAAAAATTAGTGATTGCAACCGGTGGTTTATCCTTTCCAAAAATTGGCGCCTCAGATTTCGGTTATAAATTAGCAAGGCAATTTGGTCTAAAGGTAACTAATCTTAATCCGGCGCTGGATGGTTTCATCCTAAATCAAGATTTTGATTTTCTAAAAGAGCTTTCGGGGATTTCAATCGACTGCATTTTAAGATGTAAAAACGGGCCTCCTTTTCGAGAAAATATATTATTTACCCACAAAGGGATTTCAGGCCCGGCCGCTCTCCAGGGATCTTTATATTGGAACCATGGAGAAGAGATTCACTTAAATATTTTGCCGGATGTGGAGGTTGAAAATTGGCTTAAAGAGGGAAAAGATAAAACTATTAAAAATTTAATGGCCCAAGAACTACCCCTTAGATTTTGTGAAAATTTTTGTAATAAATACTTTCCCGACTTCGAAAGAATATCCCATTTAAATTTAAAAACCATATCCCAGGTTAAAGACCAGATTACCAACTGGAAAATAATACCCGCGGGGAATGTCGGCTATTCAAAAGCAGAAGTGACTAAAGGTGGGGTAGACACCAATGAGCTTTCCTCAAAAACCATGGAGTCCAAAAAGGTTCCAGGTCTCTATTTTATTGGGGAAGTTGTCGATGTTACCGGTTGGCTAGGTGGATTTAATTTTCAATGGGCCTGGGCGTCCGCCTATGCAGCCTCTTTAGATATATAGATTTAAAAAGCATCCAATTCTAGCTGAAATACTTCAGAAGGGTCCATTTCAAAACCAAAAATTTCCAAATCGTCCTGCATATGTTGGGTATTTGTTGTACCAGTGAGACAAATAATCCCTAGCTGATAGGCAAATCTAAAAACGATTTGGGGAAGGGTTTTATTATATTTTTCTGCCATTTGAAGAAACAAAGGAGTAGTAATTTCTTTCAAATTAGCGGTTAAAAGGGAAAATCCCTGGTAAAAAATTCCTTCATTTTTACAAATTTCCCTGACTTCTTTGTCCCAACCAAATTTAGCAAAACATCTATTTTGAACAAATGTGGGTTTAATTTTTACCTTTGAAATTAATGTTACCAATTGTTCTGGGGAAATATTGGAAACACCCAAATTTTTTACCTTCCCCTTGTTAACCAAATCCTCCATTGCTGACCAGGTCTCCATATCTTCGGAACCGATTGAATTGGGATTGAAGGGGCCATGGAGTACAAATGAATCAAGATAATCCGTAGCTAGATGTTCAAGGGTGTTGGTAAATGAATCAAAAACCTGTTGAGTGTAGGTATCTAAATCATTATAGGGCCTTCTGTGATCCTGTCCTCTGGCATAAGTAAATTTTGATTGGAGAAAAATATCTTCTCTGGAGAGGGAATCAGATAATTTTAAAAATTTTTGAATCCCAAGCCCTACACCTTCTTCATAATAGTGTTTTCTTTGATTAGCAGTATCGATGGCCCTAAATCCCAAACTTAGGGCCTTGAAGGTCAAATCCTCCGTTTTCTCCTCTTTCCATGCTGTGCCGTAGATAAATTTAGGAATTGTTTCCATAATCCCTATCCATAATAGTTTTTCGGCCTTCAATTCTGGCATTTTCTGCGGCCTGGTCGGTGAGTTCTCTGACTTTATGGGAAAGGACATCCATAACTGATGCGGAGGTATTCATATCATATTTATTTTTTATATAATCTTTTAGCTTTGAGGCCACTATTAATATCTCAAAATTTTCCTCCGCCTTTTGTTTTGGCGATGATATCATCCTTATCTTTCTTCCTTCTTCTTCACCTTTTTTAGGAGAACGCATTTCCTCGGCCCAAGCATTTTTATGGTTCATGACAGGATTGTGAAGGTCCCAGCAATCAACTGAACAAAAGGATAGTTTCTTGCATGTGCTTACACTACATGCCTGGTAAATTGTGTTAAAACCGATTTCCTTTTTACAACTTCCGCATTTGCGCCAATAATTTAATTCCATTTATTTTTCTCTTAATTTATTAATTGGGTAAGGGGAAGACCAGCTGCCCTCCAACTGTCGAAACCACCCATATTTAAAACATTAAACCCTCTATGTGTTAGTTCTAGGCCCATTTTATCGGCCCTTCGACCAGATCGACAGTAAAGAATCAATGTTTTTTCCATGGGAAGGGTTTGAATTCTTTCTTCGAATTCCTCAGAATTTATTAGGGAAAGAGGTAATATTAATGCATCTTTGGCCATTCCCTGTTTTAATTCCTCAATCTCCCGAACATCAATTAATACGGCCTTATTTTCTTTAACCATATTAAAGGCTTCAAAAGGGGAAATATTAATTGCGGCAGTTAATGTATGAATGGATAATAAGAAAACCAAGAAAAATTTCAAAAAAAGCTCCAGGTTAGATTATTAAATTTATTATTCAATCATCTAAAAATTGCAAGGAAAAACTTAAGAGGGTATATAAACCCCATGGAACAATCCAATTGGCCTATGAATTATAATGGCCGGAATAGGCTTAATAGGAAAAGAGTCACAAAAATTCCTTGTGAGGGATGTTTTATGCATTTAAGCAGATGCATTTGTTCCTTAATTCCTTCCTTAGATCTGAAAACCAAAGTTTCTCTGGTAATCCATGCAGCCGAGCTTAAACACACAACCAATACAGGAAGGTTGGCCATAAAATCTCTCCTCAATAGTGATATGAGGGTAAGAGGTTTTGATAGGACAAGATTGGATCTCTCCGATTTACTTAGTCCCAATTTTAGAACCTTTTTATTTTATCCCTCTGACGATGCCATTGAATTAACTGAGGATCTGGTAAAGGAAAGTGAACTCCCCATCCAATTAATTGTTCCAGATGGCTCATGGAGGCAGGCCTTTAAAGTCCATTCCCGCCATCCCGAATTAAAAGAAATTCCTAGAGTTATGATCTCTACTCCCAATAAATCAACCCATTTTATAAGAAATGAAACAAATGAATATGGAATGGCCACTCTTCAGGCCATTGCGTATGCTTTGGGGATAATTGAAGGGGATTTCGTCAGGGAAAAATTAATGGCACTCTATCAAGAAAAACTAAAACAAACTTTGTACGGAAGAGGTATTAAAATAACTTAAAATTTATGAAAGATTTTTTTGAAAAATTTACCCTTGGTCATTTAATTTTACCTTTAGGAGCGCTTTTTGCATTATCTCCTTTGGCCTCCTCAGGTGTGGCACTTGTTTCTGGAATTATTATAGTATTATTATTTGGAAATCCTTATGGTGATAAAACCAAATCTATTACCAACAAACTCCTTCAAATAGCAGTTATGGGATTAGGTGCGGGAATGAACCTTAAAGTTATTGGAAAAGTTGGACTTTCAGGAATCGGTTACACCATTTCTGGAATTGCCTTAACTTTATTTTTGGGAAGGGTTTTAGGAAAATTGCTTAAAATTGAGAAGGATCCATCTCTTCTTATTTCCGTTGGAACCGCCATTTGCGGAGGTTCGGCGATCGCAGCGGTCTCCCCTGTAATTAAAGCAAAACACCATGATGTTTCTGTAGCACTAGGAACAATTTTTTTATTAAATGCCTTGGCACTTTTTATTTTTCCTTGGATAGGTCATCACTTTAATTTATCCGAAAATCAATTTGGTTTATGGAGTGCCCTTTCAATTCATGATACCAGTTCTGTGGTGGGGGCCACTTTGCAATATGGTCCAGAAGCATTACAAGTGGGCACTACGGTTAAGTTGGCGAGGGCACTTTGGATTATGCCTATAGCCTTTTTAGTAGGTTTTACCAGAAGAAATGATTCCTATGATGGCCAAAAACCAAAACGTCCTTGGTTTATTTTGGGATTTATTATTGTTGCTGCGATTGTCACATTTTTTCCAATGTTGGCCCCAACAGGGAAAGTTATTGAATCCTTGGCCAAAAGAATTATGGTTTTAACCCTGTTTTTTATAGGAGCTGGTCTAAATAGAAGTGCAATAAAAAGTGTGGGGCCAAGGCCCTTTATCCAAGGAATTTTACTTTGGTTAATTGTGGGATCTTTATCTTTTGCGGCCGTTTGGACAGGAGTAATTTACTAAATTCCTAGTTCCCAGGTTTTTTTATCATTGGAAATTTTTAGTGTTTGGGACTTAAGTGCCCTTTTTGGGCTGCGCTCTATCCCAATGGCCTTTAGTCCGTAAGCATTTGCACCTGCCAATACTGCTCCTTGGCCGCAAAAAGGATTTACCACAGTGTGGGATTTAGTTTGAGTTGATATAAATTTGGCAATCATTAAAGAGGCATTTATTCCCATTCCTCTAACCCAGGTTTTTTCTCCCATTAAAGGGAGAACATCCGCAGTTGACTGTGAGACCACACCTTTTATCTTTTTAGAAAAACAGAGAATATGAGAATAAGAAGGCATTCCAAAGGTGGGGATTCCTGCTGGCGCCCGACAAACAATTTTATGCCAGATAAGAGACATCCCCTGTGCCTCCGCTGCTTTCTGGATAATAAATGATTTATCAATCCAGTTTCCTTCAACTTTAATATCTGTTTGATAAAAAATAGCAACTCCGTCATCTGGACATTTTTCCATGATAAGGGTAGCGGTTTCCATGAACCAACTTTTCCACTCCTCTAGGTAGAATCCCTGGAATTCAGAGAAATCCGGAAGTGTTCCCACCAAAGAACATCCCTCTAAAACCTTTTGGGATTTTAACCATGTTATGGCGTCTTCACAGTAAACGATTCGATCTTCCATCATGGTTTATTGATATAGAGGATTTTATCTGTTGGCCAAAACAATCTTGATTTTTTTATTCCTTAGGAATAAAAATCTTTACCATGGATTATATCCACCCTTGTCTAAAGTGCGGTGCCTGTTGTGCTCATTTTAGAGTATCTTTTCATTGGTCCGAGACTTTATCTGAAAGCTTCGGAGTTCCCTTAGAATTAACGGAACCGGTAGCCTCACATATTTTGGCCTTTAAGGGGACAAACAATTTAAAACCCAGGTGCCAGGCCCTTGTAGGGAATGTTGGAGAGTCCATCAAATGCAATATTTATGAAAACAGGTCCAGTACCTGTCGAGATTTTCTTCCAAGCTATGAAAATGGTGAGCGTAATCCCTCTTGTGATTTGGCAAGGGCCGCATTTGACCTTCCTCCTTTAACCATAGCTGATTGGAAAAATCCTAGTCAGAACCCAAATTTACCCCTATAAATGGCTAAAAGCAGTATTTTTATGACGCAACCAGAAATATTATCTCCAGCTGGGAGTTTAGAAAAATTAAAAGTGGCAGTCCTGTATGGTGCCGACGCGGTCTATTTGGCAGGTCAAAACTTCGGCCTTCGTTCAGCTGCAGATAATTTTACTAACGAAGAGTTAATTGAGGGGATTAGGTTTGCCCATGAAAGAAATACTAAAATCTATGTTGTTTTAAATTCTTTTCTGCATGATAAGGATTTTCAAAACTTTCCCGCTTTTGTGGAATTTTTAAACCAAATTGAAGTGGATGCGGTGATAATCTCAGATATTGGAGTACTTTCCACTTTTAGATCCCTTTCACAAATAGATGTCCATCTCTCAACCCAAGCAAGCTGTTTAAATATAGAGGCCGCAAAGCTATGGAAAAAAATGGGCGTTAAAAGAATAGTACTAGGTCGAGAAGTATCCATCCAAGAGGCAAAAGAGATTAAAGAAAAATCAGGCCTTGAGGTGGAAATGTTTATTCATGGCTCCATGTGCATGGCCTACAGTGGAAATTGTGTCATATCAAATTTTACTATGGGTAGAGATTCAAATCGTGGTGGGTGCGCTCATAATTGCAGATTTGAATATTCGGTAAGTATGGATGACCAAGAAAAAAATGCATATTTTATGTCCTCCAAAGATTTAAAAGGAATTAGTTTGCTTCAGGAATTTAAGGAAGCAGGCATTGATTCTTTAAAAATTGAAGGAAGAATGAAGACCAATCTCTATGTTGGAACGGTCACCAAAACTTATAAAAATGCTTTAAATACTTTTGATCCTGAAATTGAAAAGGAATTGGAGAAGTTGACTCATAGAGAGTATACCGAAGCTTCCTTAATAACCCCGGCCGGAGATGACTCCATTTATTCAAAAAGGGAACATGAGGAATCGGATTACTCTTTTGTTGGAACAATATTGGAAGTTGTTACTGATAAGCATTTATTGATTGAGGTGCGATCTGCCTTTTCCCAAGAAGAGGAATTAGAAATTATCCCCTTTAAAAATAAGGAAATAATTCTAAAGGCAATCCCATTAGTTAATATTTTAAATGAAATAGTTGAGAAGGCCCACCCTGGAATGCTTTTAAAACTACCATACGTACCTGGTGTGGAGGTTTATAATTTGGTCAGGAGAAAAGCATGAGGGTGGTTACTTATCTTAAGGATATTTTAGAAATTGATCTTTTGTCAGATACAGATATTCTCCTTGCTCCAAAACAGCTGTCCCGGCAAGGATTTTTAAATATCGATCAAGTAAATCAAATTGCAAAAAAATGCCAAAGACCAATTTTGGTTTGGGACATTTTAATGACAGAGATGAATTTTAAAAAGGCACTCACCTATTTAAAACTTTTAGATCTAAATTCATTTTATGCTATTAGGGTTCAAGATCCTGGCGCCCTTAATTTTTTGGTGGACAATTATCCTGAAATAAAAATTCAACTGGTTTTGGAAAATGGGAATCATAATTTGGCGGCCATTTTAAATTGGATAAATCTTTCAGGGAAAAATTTGGAAAGAATTATTCTATCGATCGAGCTCCCCAAAGAAACTCTAGAAATATATTTAAAGGAATTGACCCAAAGAAATGTTAAATCTGAACTTTTGGGACTGGGTCCAATTCTTCTTTTCTATAGTCCAAGATCTCTGTTAAACCCTCTCTTGGATAAAAGAAAGGAACAGATATCTGCAACGGTTAGTTCTTCTGAGTCCCCGCACAAGGGATTTAGGGTTATCGAAAATATTAATGGTACCTTTATGTACAATACCAAGGATCATTTCATCCTGGATGAGATAGAAAATCTTAAAAAAATGGGATTAAACTATCTAAGGGTTGAAGCAGATGCATCCCTTATTCCCGAGATCAAATCCCTCCTGGCCTTAATTTCACCTGAAAAGGTTGAAAGTATCAAAAGTAAATATCCATATAAATTAATGAAAGGATTTTTTTCTGTTAACAAAACCGACGTTTTATTTCCCAAATTAAAAAATTTTCGGATTGCTAGGGTTGATGATCATTATTTAGGAGAAGTGGTGGATGTTCAAAAGAAAAAATTGATGGGGATCCTGTTAAAAAATCCCAAGTTAAATCTTTCTCCTGGGGATATTATCCAAATTAAAACTCCGGAAGGGAAATCAAAAACAATTTCAATTTCCGAAATCAAAAATACTTCCTTGGAACAAATCGATGAGGGAAAATCCGGTTCCATTATTTTTGTGCCCCATTTAGGGGGAGTGAGTGTAAGGTCAGCAGTTTTTAAGGTTTAAAAACCCAAAAATTAACTTTGATTCCACCATTCTTAAAAGAAAGTTTTTTCCCTAAATTAATTTTAATATCTGCTGGAATAATAATTCCGATTAACTCCGGTGAATAATTTTCCTTTAAAACTTTTATAAGGGATTTAAAATTAGGCTTTTCCTCTAGCCTTTTTCCGTAGGGGGGATTCACAATAATTACATTCGGATATTCCATAGGGGTGATTTTGGCGTAAACATCTCTCTTTAATATGGGAATACCCAAATTCTTTCCCGCTGTTTCCACCATTTTTTCATCAATATCAAAACCCAAGTGATTTTCAAATAGTCCCGATTCTTTGGGCTTAAATTGTGGAAATTTTATTTTTTCCATTAATGGAAAAAGTTTGAAATTAAATGCTCTTTGATCGCTTAGTTTGTAAAAATTTTTTGATTCAAAAAGGAAGGTTCCACTTCCACACATGGGATCGATTAGGGTATCTATCGGGTTCTTTAAATGTTTTTTCAAATAAAATAAAAGTCCGGCGGCCAGATTTTCCCTAATTGGTGCATTGGAAGTTAGAATTTTGGTACCTCTTTTATAAAGTGGTTCACCAGAAGTATCTATGGAAATAGTGCATTCATCGTTTTCAAAACGGACAAAAATTGAAAAGGGTAAGGAAGAGCTTCCTGCCTCCAAGAATTTTTTCTTGGGGGGTTGCCTTTTAAAAAATTCCAAAATGCCATCATTAAAACATTTTTCAATTTTTCTTGAATCAAAAATTCGGGAGTTTTTAGAGGATGCGCTTATAGAGGGGACTTTTCCTAAAAGATAGATATTCCAATTAACCTTTAATATTTTTTGATAAAGTTTTGGAAAATCCCGACATTTAAAACTTTCAATTCTTAAGAGTATTCGAGTTGGGATTTTTAAAATTAGGTTTAGTGCCATCCCGTATTCAATTTCACAAGAGACCTCTATTCCACCTGTTTTAAGGTCAATTGACGGTAATTCATTCGGAAAATGAATAGGCCATTTTTCTTGAAGCTCTTCAAGAGATAGTTTTTCAAAACCTGGAGGTACTATGAGGAAAAATTTTGGGGTCATCGATGCCATTTTAGTCTCAAAGTCAAACTACCAAAAGGGAAAAATATGTTTTAATATGGGCAAATGCAAGGAAAACTGATTTTAGTACCTACTCCCTTGGATGATGAGTCCCCTTTAGAGGCCGTGGCCTTTGAAAGCCTTTCTAAGGCCTGTGAAAATAATGACATAATCGCCATTGAGGATTTAAAACCCGGGAGACGGCGTTGGATAGCCTGGGGTCTACCCCGGGAAAAGGTTGATTCTTTTGTCCTGTATAATGAACATACCCAAAAGGACCTTAACCAAGAACTAATCAAAAAGATGAAAAATGGCAAAAACGTTTTTCTCCTGAGCGATGGAGGTCTGCCTGCCTTTTGTGACCCTGGAAGGGAATTGGTGGATCTTTGTCATAGATCCAAAATTATCGTTACTGCCACACCATTTTGTAATTCAATTTCACTTGCTGTTGCTTTGTCGGGGCTAGTTCCAGATCGTTTCTTCTTTGCAGGATTTTTACCTCTGGATAAGTCCGAAAGAGGTAGGGAGTTGAAAAATCTAAGTTCAATAAAAGAGGCCATAGTTCTAATGGATACTCCCTATAGATTGAAAAGGCTTCTAGAGGAAATTGAAGAACATTTTTCAGGAAGGGAAATATTTTTAGGCCTGGATTTAAATTTTCCAAATGAAAAATGTATTAGGGGATTTCCAAAAAAAATATTAGAAAATTACGAGGATTTAAGACGCGAATTTATTTTAATCCTTGCACCTATTGGGAAAAAAATATGAAAGACTTTGTGGTGTTAAAATTTGGTGGAACTTCTGTTTCAAGCCTTCAGAGATGGAAGAATATCTCTGAGATTCTAAATGAAAGAACCAATGAGGCAAAAAAGACTATTGTAGTATGCTCTGCTATTCGTGGTATTTCCGACAAGCTAGAAAAATTAATAGAAAATATTTTAAAAGTGGATTTTAAAATAGGGTTAAATGAAATTAAGGAAATCCATTTTAAACTTGCAAAAGAATTAGGCCTTGATGGGAAAGAAATTTTAAGAGAGGAATTTGATTATTTAGAAAGGGTCCTATATGGCGCAACTTATTTGGAAGAAAAAGGACCAAAAATTACCGCAAAAGTAATGTCATTTGGAGAAATTCTATTAACCAAACTTGGTAAAGAATTTTTAAAAAAAAATGGCTATAAGGTCCACTGGATGGACGCAAAAGATGCGCTAACCACAAAGGATGCTGACAATTTACCCGATTGGAAAAGATATTTACAGGCTTCATGTGACTTTCACCCAGATAAGAACTTTATTGAACAAATAAATGCCCTTAAGGAAAATGTCATCATAACTCAAGGATTTTTCGGAAAAACTTCCTCCGGAGAAACAGCTTTATTGGGTAGAGGAGGCTCGGATACTTCAGCCAGTTATATTGCTTCTAAATTAAATGCTAAAAGACTTGAAATATGGACTGATGTTCCTGGAATGTATACCGCTAATCCAACACTGGTTCCCCGTTCTAGGCTATTAAAAAAATTAACTTATATTGAAGCTCAGGAAATGGCATCCACAGGCGCAAAAGTTCTGCATCCTAGATGTATCGGTCCTGTAATGAAATATGGCATTCCCCTTCAAATTCTTTGCACCCAAAGGCCCGATATTGAAGGAACAATTGTGGCGGGTGCAAATGAGGATTCCGGTACTGGAGTTAAATCCATTTCAGTAAGAAAAAATATTGCCTTGATCAGTGTTGAAAACGTTCTGATGTGGCAGGAAGTTGGTTTTTTGGCCAAGCTTTTTTCAAAATTTGGAAATCATGGTATAAGTATTGACTTACTTTCTACCTCTGAATCCACCGTAACAGTCTCCATTGATCCGTCACCTCATGATGATTTTGAGGAGCAACTCAAAAATTTGATGGATGATTTGGGCAACTTGGGGAAAGCCAGCATTATAAGGGATTGCGTGGCCATTACTTTGGTGGGAAACAATATAAGATCCATTCTTTATAAAATTTCCCCCGTCCTAAAAATTTTTGATGAGAAAAAAATCCACCTTCTGTCCCAGGCGGCCAATGATCTTAACCTTTCTTTTGTCATTGATTCAGAAGGACATGAAAAATTGGTTAGTGATATTCATCAACAGCTTTTTGATACAAGCTATGAAAATGAAACATTTGGTCCAACTTGGCTGGAACAATTTGGTGATCAAAAATCTGAACACGTCAAACTTCCAATTTGGTGGAAAAAAAATAAGAAAAAATTAATTTCTATCGGAAAAAAAGAAAATTCCGCCTATGTTTATTTCGCCCCAAAAATAAAAGAACAGGTGGAAAAAATATCGGCCGTAAAATCTTTGGATAAAGTGTTTTATTCGATTAAGGCAAATTCACATCCCGAGATATTAAAATTAATTTACGGTATGGGATGTGGTCTTGAATGTGTATCAATCGATGAATTGAAGTTTGTTGAAAAACATATTCCCAAAATTAAAAATGATCGAGTTTTATTTACTCCCAATTTTTCCTCAAAAGAAGAATATCTTTTTGCCTTTAAGAAAAAATATTTTGTAACAGTGGACAATGAATATTCATTGAAACAATGGCCAGAAGTTTTTAAAAACCAAAAAATATTCTTAAGAGTGGATCCCGGAAAAGGAAAAGGGCATCATGCCTATGTTCAAACCGCAGGAAACCAATCAAAGTTTGGAATTACCTCTGAATTGGCAATTTCACTTCTTCCACTCCTAAAGAAAAATAAAGTTTCTGTAATAGGTCTTCACGCCCATGCAGGATCTGGGATTACCACTCCCACCCATTGGAAAGAAGTCGCACTTTTTCTATGCCAGCTGGCAGAAAAATTTCCAGAAGTTAAGTATCTAAATCTTGGAGGTGGACTTTCAGTCCCTATGCGTCCTTCTGAAATTGAGTTTAATCTAACTATTTTGGATAATGAGCTAGGAAGAGTAAAAGAGCTTTATCCCCAATATAGTTTTGTGATGGAACCTGGACGATTTTTTGTTGCCCAAGCAGGTGTTCTTATTTCCAAAGTTACCCAGCTCAAAATGAAAGGTGACGTTAATTATGTGGGAATTGGTACCGGAATGAATTCTTTAATAAGACCAGGCCTTTATGGCTCCTATCATCATATTGTAAATCTTTCAAAAATTGATTCCCCTCATATAGTAAATGTAAATGTAGTGGGACCAATCTGTGAAACAGGCGATATTTTGGGGTTGTCTCGGCCTTTTCCCAAAACAGCTGAGGGGGATATTATTTTGATAGAATGTGCAGGCGCCTATGGGAGAGTAATGAGTTCCTTTTACAACAAACGGGAGCCTGCGAAAGAAATTTTTATTAAATCCGTTTAAAGGGTAGATATTCTTATTTTTTTATTGCCATAAATCACCGCATAAAGGTATAAGTAGTTTTTTTATAAAAATAGAATTTTTATGAGTGATTTCAGCGACTTAGAGAGAAGAAAAAGAGATCATTTGCAGATGGCAATTTCCGCCCAAGTGGATTTTTCTGCCATAGATGCCCGATTTAACTATGAGCCCCTTCTTTCTGGCCATCCCAAGCCTGGGGAAGGGCCTAAAATTACAACTTTTTTAGGAAAGGAAATGAGGGCCCCATTTTGGGTCTCAAGCATGACTGGCGGAGCTGAAAATGCCGGAAAAATAAATAAAAATTTGGCCAAGGTAGTGGCCCAATTTGGAATGGGGATGGGGCTTGGTTCATGTAGACCACTCCTAGAAAATGAAAAATATTTTGAAGATTTTAATCTAAGGCCAATTTTGGGAGATGATAGGCCATTTTTTGCCAATCTGGGAATTGCTCAAATTGAAAAGTTAGTTTTGGATAACCAGGTTGATCAAATTTCCCATTTGGTAGAAAAACTTAGGGCAGACGGACTTATAATTCATATCAATCCATTACAAGAATGGATTCAACCGGAAGGGGATAGGCTTACTCTTCCACCTATTTATTCAATTAAAGAATTTTTAAAATATTTTCCTTTTAAAGTTATTGTAAAAGAAGTTGGGCAGGGAATGGGTCCGGCAAGCCTAAAGGCATTAATGGAACTTCCGTTGGCAGGAATTGAATTTGGAGCATTTGGTGGAACTAATTTTTCAAAATTAGAAATATTAAGAGGAAAGAAGGATTATCTTTTTGACCTATCAAATATTGGTCATGGCCCTATGGAAATGATCCAATTGGTTAAGGATTTAAAACCACTATCCCCTGAAAAAGAATTCATTATTTCAGGTGGAGTTAGCTCATTTCTAGACGCCTATTATTTAAAAGAATCGTTGGGGTCTAATTCAATTGTGGGGATGGCCAGAGCGTTTTTGGAAAATGCATGTGGTGATTATGACCGTTTACAGCGATTTACTAGAGAACTGATTGAAGGTTACACCCTCTGTGAGAGTTTTTTAAAAATAAAGGGATAAACTTTGAATACAATTTCCGGGTTTTCAAAATTTACTAAAAATGAAAAAATAGATTATTTGGCAAAACACTATTTTGATAATCAGGAATCTATAAAAGATTTTTTTAAAAGCTTCTGGCACCCTGATGATAAAACGCAAATAACATTTGATGAATTCTCAGAAAATACTCTTACCAATTTTTATTTTCCTTATGGGGTTATTCCCAACTTGATTTTAAATGATAAAACTTACTGTGTTCCGATGGTTATTGAGGAAAGCTCAGTTGTCGCTGCCGCCGCAAATGCATCAAATTTCTGGGCAAAAAGAGGTGGAGTAACAGCAGATGTAACCTCGGTGGAAAAAATCGGACAAATTCATTTTACATTTTATGGAGAAAAGGAAAATTTATTTAATTTTTTTGAAAATAATAAATCTCAAATTTTAAAAGAAATTTCCCCACTAAAAGAAAATATGGAGAAGAGGGGTGGCGGAATTTTAGATATGCATCTTAGAGATCTCACCGAGATTGAAGAAGGTCTTTTTCAAATATTTATGACCTTTGATACCCGGGATGCAATGGGTGCAAATTTTATTAATACCATTTTAGAAATGGTTGCACGTCTTTTTAAGGAAAAATCCCAAAGCGAAGGAATTCCGATTGAAATTATCATGAGTATTCTTTCCAATTATACTCCAAATTGTTTGGTTAAGGCCTCTGTTTCTTGTCCTATTGAAATGTTGGAAGATTCCAGGTTGGAAATGTCTGCAGAGGAATTTGCAAAAAGATTTGAATGGGCAGTGAAAATTTCAAAGGCGGATGTTTATCGTGCCACTACTCATAATAAAGGGATAATGAATGGGATAGATTCCGTTATCCTGGCCACAGGAAATGATTTTAGGGCCGTAGAGGCCTGCGCTCACGCTTTCGCATCAAGATCTGGTAAGTATCAAGGTTTAACTGAAATTTCTTTGAAAAGCGGATTCTTTACTTATTCCTTGGAAATTCCTTTGGCATTAGGAACTGTTGGAGGATTAACATCACTTCATCCTCTTGCCAAAATGTCTTTAGAAATGTTGGGTAATCCTGGTGCCGAAGAATTAATGAAAATTTGTGCGGCCATAGGGTTACTTCAAAATTTTTCTGCCGTGCGATCTTTAATTACTTCAGGAATTCAAAAAGGGCATATGAAAATGCATTTGTTAAATATATTAAACCATATGGGCGCCACCGATGAGGAAAGGGTGTTAGCAAAAGAGCATTTTAAGACAAGAGTAATTACTTTTAAAGCAGTCGCCGAATTTCTTTCTTCCCGGAGAACATTTCAATGAAACGACCCGATCAATATTTTTACGGGCATGGAAAAATTCTTCTGACTGGAGAATATTTTGTCCTAGATGGTGCAAAGTCGTTGGCCATTCCTACCATTTTAGGTCAATCCCTGGCGATCAATTATTCCTCCTCTTTTGATCCTTCACTTACTTGGAGGAGTTATGGCCATGATGGGAAACTTTGGTTTGAAACCAAATTTGAGTTTTGGCATTTTGAAATTTTAAAGTCCGAACCGACTGCCGAGGATTTATTTCTTCAAAAAATCCTTCGTGAGGCCAGAAAACTAAATCATCATTTTTTAAGGGATGAAGAAGATGTTATGGTTGAGACAAAACTGGAATTCCCCTTAAAATGGGGACTAGGTTCTAGTTCAACATTAATTTATAATGTTGCCCAGTGGGCATATGTAAGTCCTTTTGAACTTTTATTTAATACTTCTCAAGGGTCAGGTTATGATATCGCCTGTGCCCAATCAAATGGACCGATTGTATATGAAAGAGAACCCACAGGTCCTAAATGGAGTTTGACCTCTTTTGAACCTCCTTTTATGGATAATTTATATTTTCTTTTTTTAGGAAGGAAAAAAGATACTCCAGAGGCAATTTCTTATTTTAAATCCAAAAAAATTGAATCTTTGGAAATAATTGAAATGTTATCTGAAATAACTGAGCAAATGCAGAAAGCAAAAACCGTCGAGGATTTTGATCGTTTAATTCTCGCCCATGAAAAAGTTATTTCCCATTCTTTAGATATTCCACGGGCCAAGGAAATTTACTTTAATGATTATTGGGGAGAAATTAAATCTCTGGGAGCCTGGGGTGGGGATTTTGTTTTGGTTACCAGTAAAAAATCAAAAGAAGAAACCAAGAGATATTTTGAGCTTAATGGATTTAAGGATTTCATTTCCTTTAGGGATTTGGCCTTAAAACCTTTACCAAATACAATTTTTAAAGAGGACCTAAGTGCAAAAGGCCAGCAATTCCTGTCCAGATAATAAAGTATCCTGGGCAGCACCCTCAAATATTGCATTAGTTAAATACTGGGGAAAAAAAGGATTCCAAATCCCGGCAAATGCATCACTTTCTATGACCCTAAGTAAGGCCTATACTGAAACATCACTCACCTGGGCACCAAAAAATAATTGTGATCTGGAGTTTGAGTTTTTCTTTGAAGGAAAGGAAAATCCTAAATTTTATCAAAAAATAAAATCATTCCTTTTAAATATTTCAAATGATCTTTCTTTTTTGAAAAATTTTAATTTGAAGATTGAATCTTCCAATAATTTTCCCCATTCAACTGGGATAGCATCTTCTGCCTCTTCAATGGCCGCTTTGGCCTTGTGCCTTTGTGAAATGGAGCAGAAATTATTAGGTACTACTGAAGATTTTTTTAAAAGGGCCTCTTATATTGGGAGAATCGGTTCAGGGTCGGCATCAAGATCTCTCTTCGGTGGATTTGTTAGATGGGGTGAAGTAGATGGCAGTGGTTCGGACCTCCATGCAGAAAAATTAATATCTTTTCATCCTGTTTTTTCTGAAATGATGGACACCATCCTAATTATTTCTAGCGATGAAAAAAAATTATCCTCCACAATGGGCCATAAGCTTATGGATGAATCTTTAGGAAAAAAAGAGAGAATTACTCAGGCCAATAATAATTTTTTAAAAATGCTTCAAATTTTAAAAATTGGAGATATGGAAAATTTTGGGAAAGTTCTGGAGGAAGAGGCATTAAACCTTCATGCTCAGATTATTACATCTACAAAAGGGGAAGTAATCCTTTTGAAGCCAAATAGTTTGGAAATTATTGAGAGAGTAAGAAAATTCAGGTTAGAAAAAAAACTAAATTTATATTTTACTTTGGATGCTGGACCCAATGTGCATCTAATATATCCCAAAAACCAACAGGAAATGATTATTTCTTTTATAGAATCTGATCTCCTACCTTTATGCAAAGGGTATATCCCAGATGAAATTGGAAAAGGACCTTGGAAGACTTTATGAATGAGATTTTTTATTCCAAAGTACTTCTTTTCGGGGAATATTCCATCATCAGGGATTCGATGGCCTTAGCGGTACCATATAATCAATACCAGGGATTTTTATCATTTAACTTATCAAATCCAGAGATTGATACAGAACTTCTGGCCCTTTATCAGTATTTAAAAAACAGAGGAAAACTTCTACTAGATTTTCAATTAGAAAAATTCAATTCTGACATTAGGTCTGGTCTATATTTTAATTCAACCATACCAAAAGGTTATGGAATAGGAAGCTCAGGTGCCTTAGTTGCTGCTCTTTATTCAAAGTATGGGGATGGAAAAATTGGGGATATAAAAGTTCTAAAAAGCTTTTTTTCTGAAGTTGAATCCCATTTCCATGGTGCTAGCTCAGGCCTTGATCCCCTGATTAGTTATTTAAATACCCCAATTATTATAAAAGAAGGAAAAATTGAGCCCGTCAAAATTCCCGATTTTAAATTAGGTAATGGGGGAATTTTCCTTTTAAATACCGGAAGGGATAGAAGAACAGAACCGTTAGTAAACCTTTTTCTAGAGAAATGTAAATCAGATGATTTTTCGGCCCTTTGTTCAACTGTATTAAATCCCATAACGGATGCATGTATAAAATCTTTCTTAAAATCAGACGTAAGGTCCCTTTATGAATTCTTTAGAGAAATTTCAGATTTTCAATTCAGGCATTTTAACCCTATGATTCCGAAAAATTTTCAGCCATTATGGAGAGAAGGGCTTAAATCCGAAGACTACTATATTAAGCTTTGTGGTGCAGGCGGTGGGGGATTTTTAATGGGGATTACTAAGGATATTGAAAAGGTTAAAACGGTTTTAAAAAATATAGAAATTCGGCCAGTTTTTATTTTCTAATTTATCAATTCAAATATTCCGATGACTATTTAAATCTGAAGGGCAATTCCCAATGGAAACGGTCAAGTTTGTTTATTTAGGAGAAGATCTTGAATTTGCAAAACATATGCAAAAAAACCTAGATAGTTTCTACAAAGAACTAAAGATAAAAATTGATATAAAATCTTTAAAGACAGATAAGGATTCAAGGGATTTTATTTTTAATAAAGAAACCCAATCTTATAAACTTTTTATTGTCGATTTTTCCGCTCATTACCCTATTTATTATTATACCGCTACGACCCTTGGATTTCAAAATAACTATAAAACAATTCCCATGATGGGTTTAACTGGTGTTGAAACTCCTGATGACCATTTTCTTGGCGGAATATTTGCTGGTTGCAAAGCCATTTTTGTTAAAGGTATCGAATATTCTGCAACAGTAAATTTTGCAGTTCAGTTATTTAAACCAAAAGCTGTACGACCTATAAATTGGCCATCTGGAACTTTTGCTGAAGATGAGGTTGATTGTTTTGCTGGTTTTAAAATAAATTATTTTACAAAAGATTATATACAGGTCGAAACTAACCTGGCCCTTTCCTTAGAGGAAGAAATCCAACTAAATACCGTGGTTGCCAATAAAATGGGATTATCAAAATTTAAGGTAATAAAGGAGTTGGATACCAATTTTTATTATAATTTAAATAAAATATATCAATTGGAAATTTTGCCATCTTCAAAAAGGATAGATCCCAATCTTGGTTTAATTGATCCGGCAAAAAAAGAGCCTTCGGGAAAAGTTGAAGGTAAGGCCTTGGAAGTATTTTTGGAATTTAAGAAAAAATTGGAAAAATGGATTAATGAAAATTTGAAAACATCTACTCCTAAAGAAACAAAACTTTTGTTAATAGATCAAAATTTAAATATTTACCAACAAGCAGAAAAAAATACGGATCAATTCCCTTTTTCCTTATTTATACATAGGAATTTTGATAAAGATTTAAATACCCTTAAGAGAGTTAGACCAAATTTTCTCGTAATAAACATGGATTCAGAAGAAGAAAAGGAAAGAATTAATACTCCAAATATTTTACCTGGTTTGATAAATAAAATAAATGAATTCAAACAATTCACTCCCTTTATTTTCCTCTTTAATTGCTCCTTATCACAGAGTGAACTACAGAACAAACTTAATTATCCAAAAATAATAACTTACCAGGGTTCTTTTGATTTCAGTTTATTAAAAAAATTAGTGGAAAAATTTGATAAAGTCAGATCGGTCAAGGAGTCCCCGCAAATTTTGGAAAAAATGCCAGGCAGAGAAAAAAGAGTGTATTTAAAAAAAGATGCTCCTCAAAGTTTCGCCTTCCATCCTTTTAAAATAAGAATTACCGCAATCAATGAAACCTCAATATCCTTTAAAACCTCGTACACTTTAGAGGATTATTCTGTATTAAAGTTGGAATTTCCATCCAAGTTTTGGTTAACAGTTTTACCTCCAGAAAAAGGGGCAAAGGAGAGTCAGGGATATTTAAAAAGCTATACAGCCGCCATTAACGGTATTGGGGAGATGGAAAAAAATCAACTTAGAGTTTATATCAATAAAGTTTTTGTACCCAAGGAACCGGAAGTCAAGAAAACCAAAGAAAAAAAAGCCAGCTAGTTAACCGAGTTATCGCATTTTCCAAGTAAGGTTGAAAGTTCCTTGGGAGAGCAAAAATTTTCTTTCGATTTCGAATTAATTTTTCTCCAATCATTTACTGCCAGCGCAGGAAGTGAAAAAAGACTTTCAAATATTAAAGTTTTTTCTAATTTTGGAATTAGAGGCTCTAATAATGATCTTTTTGCCTGAATCCTAGCGATCGGAGGAATTTTTGAAATTTCAAAAAGAATTTTTTTTGGAGAATCTAAATTAGATTCATCATAAAATGATTGAATAAATCCTGAAGAAACCAGTTGTTCCTTTGGAATTTTGTTGCCCATTAGGATCCAATTTCGAATAAAAGTTTGGGGGACCATTGAATCCAAAAATCCGATCCCTCCGCAGGTTGGAACAAATCCATTTTTTAAATGATCAAATTTAATTTCCACCCCTTCCTTGGCCACCCTTAAATCTGCACCAATTGCTAATTCTGCACCTGCCCCTTTTGCACAATCTTTTAAATCAAAAATAAGAGTTTGGGGCAAAAAGAAACAGATATGGATAATTTTTTGAAGTTTTTGAAAAAAGATCTGAACCTCTGAATTGGAAAACCCAGAAAATTCATCAAGGTCAATTCCTAGGGAAAAAATATTATCCTTTCCGGTAATTAAGACTGCATTTACTTCTATATGATTACAAAGCCATGAAAAAAAATGTTCTAATTCCAAGATAGTTAGAGATTTTATCAGCGGATTTTTTAATTCTAAAGTTATGCACTTTATAGGAATTTCTAATTCTACATGAAGGGTCTTATAAGAAAAAAAACTGGCCATTAACACCATCCTTGGTATCGGCTTTACTTTAAAATTATTTCAAGTGTGGGAGATGCTGTCAAAAATATTTATGGATGTTCTCTAAGGAATTCCTCAGCTTCCATTGCGGCCATACAGCCAGACCCAGCAGCTGTTATGGCCTGCTGGTATTCTGGATCGGCCACATCTCCACATGCAAATACTCCAGGAATATTTGTTTTTGGCGCATTGGTAGGATCAATAAAACCATTTTCATCAAGTTTGATTTTGTTGTTTAAAAAAGCAGTGTTCGGTGTATGGCCAATACCAAGGAAAAATCCATCAGTTTTTCTATCAGTTATTTCCCCTGTTTTAACATTTTTAACTTTTATCCCAGTTACACCACTGGTTGGATTGGATAAAATTTCCACTACTTCACTGTTCCAGATAAATTCAATCTTGGGATTATTTTTTGCCCTTTCCTGCATTGGCATTGATGCTCTGAGGGTATCTCTTCGATGAATGATGTAAACCTTTTTGGCAAATTTGGTAAGAAAGGTGGCCTCTTCCATTGCAGTGTCACCACCACCTACTACATGGATGACTTTATCCTTAAAAAAGAACCCATCACAGGTTGCACAGGCACTTACACCTTTTCCAATTAATTCCTTTTCATTGGGAAGGCCTAAATATTTTGCTGAGGCACCCGAAGAAATAATCAAAGTTTTAGTAAGATATTCATCGCTATTTTCACAAACTATTTTAAATGGTCTTTTTGATAAGTCAGTGGAAACAACATGATTAAAAATGTATTGAGAACCAAATCTTTGGGCCTGTTTTTTCATTAAGTTCATTAATTCTGGCCCTTTTACCCCCTCGGGAAATCCTGGGTAATTTTCAACATCCGTAGTAGTTGTTAATTGCCCTCCAGGTTCATGGCCTTCAATTATTAGTGGATGTAAATTTGCTCTAGAAGTATATAAAGCAGCCGTATGTCCAGCAGGGCCGGATCCAATAATTATTACCTCGTGTACTTTCATTTGAAGGAAATCCTTTTATTGATTAACTGGTTCCTCAGTTTTTGGCTCTTCCATTGCAGCTTCTTGCTCAAGTTTGATTTTTATTTTGGTTGGCCGATCATCCTTATCAGAATTTAATTGATAATATCCAGCTACTGACACTAGTTCGTCTGGTTTTGGGGCTTCTCTGGTCGTTTTAAATTTTTCACCAGTCAAAGTACATTCATACATGTAAATCTTTTTCTCTTTTTTGCGCGCCACGAAAACCTCATAAAATGTTAGAATTATGAACTTTTATAGTTGAAATATCCCTGGGTATCAAGCCCCCTGGGGAAATTTTAGTTAAATATCGAAAATTTTGTTACCTGTGTTAGAATTTCAGTATGTTAAAGTTCCTTTTTTTGGGGTTTTCCCTGGCAGTTTACTCTCAGGTGGGAGAGTGGGGAAAGGTATTAGAGGTCTCAAAGACCAAAAAATCTCTTATTTTTAATAAAGGGTCCCTTAATGGGCTCACAGAAAATGAATTAGGATTTTTTGTGGCCAAAAAGGATAAACAATTCATTAAAGTGGCCAAGGGAAAGATAGTTAGGGCCCTTCCAGGAAGATCTTATTGGTACCTGGCAGAGATATATTCACCAGAACATTTGGAAGACGAACTTTTTTTAATATCAGAAAAGGAACTTCTAAGGGGAAGGAAAAAAGAGGAAGAGAGCCAAACACAAGTAGTGTTAGGTCCAGGCCAAACTCCAATAAATTATAAAGAAATCCCTGATAAAATTCGAATTAAAGAAAAGGATTATTTGGAGGGCCCAGAGCTTACCATTCCTCCAGTCAGGGCACAGAAAGAAATAAAGGTAACCCATTATGGATCTTGGATGGATGAGGGACTTAAGGCCGTAGAAGATTATGAGGGAGTTTTGGAGACAAAATCAATTTCCGGCCCACGATCCAAGCAAGAAATCAAAGAGTTCATTACAGAAAGAAAGGCCGAAGCGGCAGAGGGGACGTTAGATGGTCTTATTAGTAAGGATACCTTGGTTACATCTGACCAAAAAATAGTGAGGATGAAAGAAAGGCAAGGGCCACTTTGGTCAGCCGATTTAGATGACCGCCAACTCAGAAGATACATGGTTGAATCTGGAATGATTGAAGAAAAAAAACGGCAGGAATTTTCATTAGAAAATCGGTTTATGGATGAGCTTTTGTTTAATTTTGCATATATGCTTAATACGGATGAGATAGATGTTTCAACCGGGAATATGGCAAGTCCCTATGCCATATCTATTGGTTATGAATATCATCTAATGAGAATTACTCGCGCATTAGATAGTTTCACCTTCCAATTAATATTTGAGGGTGGAGTAGACTACTATAACGTTGGAGGATTCAATGCTAGGGGAAAAGAGTGGAGTTTTTTGGGTAACATAAATTGGTATTTTTTATCGCTTCCATCGGCAACCAAAAAATTTATGGGCTATATAGGTATTGGTGCCCGATACGGGGCCACAAATTTGGTGGCCAATGAACTGTCCACTTCCTATCCATATCAGATAGCAGCTTTTCCTACTTTAGAATTAGGATTTAAATATAGATTTCCAACCGGTTCTGGTGAAGATGGATTTGGATGGGGAATCAACGCTTATGTTAATTATTTAAAAACCCAACTCAATGTTATGGTCGATTTGCAAGATGATATTTATGCGACAATTTATGATGATGAGATTAGGCTTAATTTAGGCTTAACATTTACCTTTTAATGCTTGGAGGAGCGATGAGGTTTATTTTCCTGATTTTTTTAATACCGATGGTTTCTTTCGCCCTGGAGGTAGATGAAAAACTTACTGTTAGGATTATAAAATTATCCGATAGCAAAAAGACTATCTTAATTAACCGAGGTTCTGAAGATGGCCTAGTTGTGGGGGATCAGGCGAAATTTATAGATCAATCTGGGGTTGTTGCTAGGGGAGTGATTGAAAAGGTCTCTCCTACCAGGTCAGTTTGGTCCATTTATAGCGTTATTAATCCCTCTGAGATGGTACCAGAAAAGGTTTTGAATATAAAAATCACCGACCCTTTAAAATTAACGGGTGATGAGACGAAGGAATTATCTGAAAAAGATATGATCGTTGAACAACCCAAAATGGAACCATCCCCTTCAACTAAAATTGAACCGAAAACAGAAAAGAAAACTGAAGAAGTAATTATAAGGAATATGGATACAAAACAGGATGCCAAAGGCCAAGGAAGAAGCCTAATAGATCGTAGCACTTGGGAATTGGTTGGTGGATTTAACTATAATTCCCAAACTTATTCCGTGGATACCGGAGCGCAGACTATAGATAATTCAATTTCCCAACTTTCACTTTCAATAAGTTTGGAAAAATATTTCGAATCCCAAAATTTTTGGAGAAAATTCTCTTTTTTGGTAGGTCTTGATTATCAATCCTACAGCTTCGATAAAAATAATTTCCGGGAAGGTTCTGTTCCCAATGATCTTTTTGGGGTAGGTGTTGGAGTCAATTATCATATTTTTAATGATCCATTTGTGGCCCATGGTTTGATTCCTTTTATTTCTTTAGGTTTGGGTTTTGGTTCAAGAACATTTTCCTTAATTGATGGGTCTACCGCTTATATTGAGGATACGAGCCTTTTTTATTGGAATTTGGGAATTGGTGCCAAATACTTTACAGAGTCAGGCTGGGGGTTTAGGTTTGCTCTAGATTATTATTCCCAAAGTATGAGTGGATCCACCCCAATTAATGGAAAAAATCCGGACATCACGGCTTCAGGTCCTAGATTTTGGATAGGTTTAAGTTATCGTATCTGATAATTGATAATATCCTCTTTGGTAACAAAGATATCCTTTGAAATTTTTGGAAGTATAGAGTTAAAAAATTCATCAAACTGCAGGTTTTTTGAATTTTTTGGATACCAGTGATTTTTGCTGAACACTCCAAGCCTTCTGTAAACCAAGTCTTCAAAAGTTCTTACATATTCCTCCTTAATTATAGAGGAAATAAGATTTTCATCGAAATCAATTTTTTTAAAAGATGGTACTTTAAGACGGTGCCTTAAATCTCTTTCGGTTAAAGTATGGTTGTAGGGGAGGTTGTTTCTCCCCACTATTATTCTAGAGATTCCTTGCCCCATTAACCTGAAAGTGGTGTATTTTCCACCAGCGATGGCAAATACATTTGGATATGGCTGATAAGTCTTTGCATCCCGTGCAGTTTTACCTAAATTATCTGACCCTCCTCGAACTAAAGGCCTGATTCCTGAGAAGGATGAAAGGATATCATTTTCTGAAAAATTATATTTAGGAAAAAATATTTTTAAATTTTCTAAAAGGTAGTTTATTTCCTTTTTAGTAGGAATCAAATCAAAGTAGTCTCCATTAATTTTTTCCTCGGTTGTACCCACCAATACCGAATTTTTTTGGGGAATTACAAAAATTATTCTTAAGTCAGAAGTTTGGAGTACCATTGGGTCTTTGATGGGCAATGATTCCTTTTTAATCCATAGATGAGATCCCTTCGAAGGTAATAGTATGGGTGACCAGTTTATATTTTTTGAGTTTGAAAGGACCTTATCTGTAAAAGGTCCCAGAGCAAAAACTAATTCCTTGCAGGTCACTCGCTTTCTTTTTTCAGGAATCAAGGTATCTTTTAGAAAAACAAAATTATATTTACCGTGATTTTCAAAGGATTCCATTTCAATATAATTGGCCGCAAAGGATTGATGGTCTTTAATGCCATCTAAGATTACTTCAAGTGCCAGTTTTGCATCATCTACAATTGCATCATGATAAACTCCAGCACCTCTAAGGCCATCTTCCTTAATTCCTGGAAGTCTTTTAATTACTTCATCCTTTTGGATAATTTCATGACGGACATTTTGGAAACCCGATAAAAAATCATAAATGGCAAGGCCAATTCTAGTCATCCAAAGAGGCCATTTTGAATCTTCATAAATTGGAAGTATAAAGGGTTTGTCACAGGTAAGGTGGGGAGCAAGCTTAAGCCAGAGATTTTTTTCATGAAGGGCCTCCCATACTAGTTTAAAATCAAAATTTTCAAGGTATCTAATGCCCCCATGAAGCATTTTTGAACTGCTCTGGCTTGTTTGGGATGAAAAATCTTTTTTGTCTATAAGAAGGCATTTTAGTCCATGAAGAGAAAGATCCCTAAATATTCCAGCGCCTACTATCCCTCCCCCGACAATTAATGCCTCATATTCATCATCAATTTGATCGATGGGAGATTTCATTTAATCGATTTTTCCTTCTATGGGGGAAACCCATACCACATTCCCGGTACAACTTAATTTATATTGGGGAGGATCTAATGGGGTTAGTTGAAAAGTAATTCCCACAATGGCATTACCCCTTAATTTAAGTGCCTTACTCTTCAATTGGTTTGCAAGAAAAGCATACTTTTCTTCCCAGGGGGTCTTATCAATTTCTGAATCATTCATTATGGAATGTTCGGATACAATCCCAATGTATCTGTTAATAATAAAGTTTTCTAAAGTTGGAGTGGTGGAGATGGGAATTTCATTCGAAGATTCGATGGCAACATGTAAATCAACGTTTTCGGACTTGTTTTGGCCAAGATTTTTTCTGGAGACTAGTCCAACTTTTTCCCGAGTTTTATAAGGTCTTATTTCCTCGGATAAACCCATTTCAATTTCAAGGTCATATTGTCTAAATTTATGAACCAACAAGATTGCGGTGGACTCTGCAAGTTGGGTAATTAGTATTGAACCAGTGGAAAGACCTTGTTTAAAAATGCTTTCATTACTGGCCGTTGCAATTCCATATTCTTTCAAAGCGGCCAGAATATCATCCGCATCCTCGTTAAATTTTATTTCTTTTATAACGATGCTAAATGGGGGATTACCTGGTACGGCCGCAGTTGTAGTAGAAATATTTTTACCAAACTCTTTAACTTCCTCAAACTTTTCTACTTTAGTTCTTTCTGGCTGGGGGGTTTCTTTTTCAGGGACGTCGGTGACTTCCTCAGTTGGAGCTGCCTCTTCCGGAGTGGGCCCTTCAGTTACAGGGGACTCCTCGGAAGGTGGAGTCTCTTCACTCACTTGTGGTTCTTCAATTTGAGGAGCTTCAGAAGGAGCGGCTTCCATTGGTTGCGTTTCCTCGGGAGCAGGTTCCTCTATTGGTTCCTCTGTTTTAAATTCTTCCGCTGCAGGTTCAGGCGTAGGTTCAGGTGCAAATTGTTCGGTAGGTAATTCTGTTTGAAGAGGTTCTTCTAGAGCCGGTTGTTCTTCTGGGGTTTCTTCTAGCTGGCCTTCGGTTGGTTCTTCAGTAATACCAGTTTCTTTTTTTCCAAATTCCAGTTTTTTATCAACTTCAGGATTAAGTTGGTGAAGATAATGGCCTATATCTTCAAGTGCGGTTAAGTCTGCCTTTTCTTCTTCTTCGTCTTTTTTCCCCATAAATCATCCTGATTCCGAAAAATTTATCTGAATTTTATTTTGCCATAAAATTGGATTTTTTAAAATGGATAAATTGGATCAGGAACCATGACAATGTTTATATTTTTTACCAGAGCCACATGGGCAGGGATCATTTCTACCAACTTTATTGGGGGAGCGTCTTAATTCACCTTTTTCAGTGGCATTTTGAGCTGCCTGATGGGCCTTAAGGCGCATTTCAAGCTCTGCTTGCTGTCTTCTTTTTAACTCTTCCACTTCCTCTGGAGTATAAAGTTGAACGGTGAAGACAGTTTCCACTACGGCTTTTTTAACATCTTCCCTCATTTTTTCAAATAGTTCGAAGGATTCTCGTTTGTATTCATTTAGAGGGTCTTTTTGAGCGTATGCTCTAAGGTTAATTCCTTCCTTGATATGATCCATGGAAAGTAGATGGTCTTTCCAGAATTGGTCAAAAATAGATAAAAGGATTTCTCTAACAGCTACCTTTACCTGTTCGATGTCATATTTAGAAAATTTTTCGTTTAGGATTTCTTTGGCAACGGTGGTTAGATAATTAAGCATATCGCCATCGAATTTTTTTAGGCAAACAGAACTCTCAAGATTGATTTTGGTATTAAAAGTTGTATTAAAGCTTTTATTTAATTCATCCCAAGGCCAGGATTCAACTGGCATTTTTCTTTCTGGTTCATTGGCCTCAATAATAAATGAGCAGACATCTTCAACCATATCGTTGATAAGGCCTAAGTTATCCTGATCAGAAATAATATCTTTTCTTAGGCGGTAAATAAGTTTTCTCTGGTCATTCATTACGTTATCGAATTCCAGGAGGTGCTTTCTGATTTCAAAGTTGTGGGATTCAACTTTTTTCTGTGCCTTAGCGATGGCATTAGATATCATTTTATGCTCAATGGGTTCATCGTCTTTCATTCCTAATGTACCCATGAATTTAGAAATTCGGTCTGATCCGAAAATCCTCATAAGATCATCTTCAAGGGATAGGAAGAATTTTGAACGTCCGGGGTCACCTTGTCTTCCAGATCGTCCTCTTAGCTGGTTGTCAATTCTTCTGGCCTCGTGTCTTTCTGTACCAACTATATAAAGTCCACCTAGGGCCTTAGTTTCATCGGTTAATTTTATATCAGTTCCCCTTCCTGCCATGTTAGTGGCGATGGTAACTGCCCCTTTTTGACCGGCCTGTGCGATAATATGGGCCTCACGTTCATGCTGTTTAGCATTTAGTACTTCATGCTGGATTCCATTTTTCTTAAGATAATTTGAAAGATTTTCAGAATCTTCAATGGCAATAGTACCAACTAAAACGGGCTGGCCTTTTTTATGTAGATCGGTGATCAGCTTTAAAACTGCCCTGTATTTTCCGGCCTTGTTTTTATAAATTACATCTGCCTCGTCTACCCTGTTAACGGAAACGTTGGTGGGGATTACAGTGACTCCTAAATTATAAATTTTTGCAAATTCTTCCGCTTCTGTATCTGCAGTACCAGTCATACCTGCTAATTTAGAATATAATTTAAAATAATTTTGGAAAGTTATGGAAGCCAGGGTTTGATTTTCTGATTTTATTTCTACCCCTTCCTTTGCCTCAACTGATTGATGAAGGCCATCTGACCAACGAGAACCTGTTTTAAGTCTTCCGGTGAATTCATCAACGATGATAACTTGATTATCCCTAACCACATATTCCTTATCTTTATGGAAAAGTGTATGCGCTTTAAGTGATTGATTTAGGTGGTGGAGAAGTTCGGTGTTGTTAACGTTGAAGAGATCTTCTATTCCTAAAATCTTTTGGACCTCTGTTATACCTTCATCTGTAAAGACCGCACTTCTGCTTTTTTCATCTACGGTAAAATGTTTTTCTTTATTAAGTTTAGGGATGATTTCGTTAACTTTGGCGTAAAGTCTGGTGTCGCCTTCAGATGGACCAGAAATTAAAAGAGGGGTTCTTGCTTCATCAATTAAAATGGAGTCTACCTCATCAACGATGCAATAATTGTGTCCTCTTTGGACATAGTTCTCTAAAGAGAACTTCATATTGTCTCTCAGATAATCAAAAGCAAATTCATTGTTAGTACCATAGGTGATATCACAACCATAATTTACCTTTCTTTCCTCATCAGACATGTCATTGATAATGCATCCAACAGTTATGCCTAACCATCGCAGCATTTCTCCCATCCACGCAGCATCCCTTGAAGCAAGGTAATCGTTTACTGTTACAAGATGGGCCCCTTTTTGGGTAAGTCCGTGAAGATATAGCGGAAGGGTAGCTGTTAAAGTCTTTCCCTCTCCAGTTTTCATTTCTGATATTTGGCCATTAAAAAGGACAATTCCGCCGATTAATTGCACATCAAAATGGCGCATATTTAGCACCCTTCGTGATGCTTCCCTAACAGTTGCAAATGCCTCAGGAAGAATTTGTTCAATGGTTGAACCAGAGGCCAACATCTCTCTAAATTTTGGTGTTTGGGCCTTTAATTCCTCATCAGATTTTTTTCTCATGGAATCTTCAAAAGAATTAATCTGATTTACAATGGGCATCAGTTTTTTAATATCGCGGGTATGTTTTGTTCCAAATATAACTTTTAAAAAATCGATCATTTTAATTAATCTCCTAATCTAGGATATAATGCATAGGGTCTACTGGGGTACCATTCACCCTAACTTCATAATGGACATGTGGACCAGTTGACAAGCCTGTGCTTCCGATTCGTGCCAAAAAATTACCTCTTTTAACCTTTGAACCTCTATGGACTGCCAAACTGCTTGCGTGAGCATAAATTGTTTCGACCCCGTAACCATGGTCTATTTGAACCAGGTATCCAAATCCTGGTTTAGTTCCAGCAAAAGTGACGATACCATCTGCCGGGGAGATAATTTTGGATCCGATCATGGCCCCTATATCTATCCCTTCATGCATTTTTTTTTCACCAGAGAATTCACTTTTCCTAATTCCAAAATAACTTGTGACCCAGCCTTTTGTTGGCCAGATGGTTGGGGTAGATTTTAAAAAAGAATCTTTATCCAACAAACTTTGGTCGAGAAGGTTTATGTCGGTTTCCAAAAGTGCTAGGGTAGTTTTCATCTTCTGCATTTTATAATCCACTGTTGCATATTTAGTGGCGTAATTAAAAAATGTAGAGGTCAAGGATGAAATTTTTTTTGTTAATTGGTAGCCAGATTGAAGACCCATTCCCTGAGCGACCTTTTCTTCGTAAAGATCTAGAAGTTTTTTATATTCAGGGGAGCTTTTCATCTCATCTTCTAAATTGTTAAAAGAGCTTCTATCGTTTTGAGGAAGGGATGGGGTGGTTTCTTTGTCACCCTCACCAATTGGATCCTTGGTTTGGGAATTATCTTCAATGCCAGTTATTATTTTTAATTTTTTTTCAAAAACCTGAATTCTTTCAATATCGACTATTAAGGAATTTAGTTTTTTATCAAAAATTTCAACCTGTTCTTTTAGTTGGCCGTTTTCAATGGATAAATATTTATTCTTTTGCCCCTGCCTTAATATTTCAAAATAATCGTAGGCCAAAATCCCCAAAAAAAAGAGAGATACGATGGAGATTATAATAAATCCTCGGAAAACAACTTTTGGAACCCGAAAAGATTTAAATCCTTTTCCCCTTTCAGGAACAATCATGATGGTAAAATATTTGCTCAAAGTATAAAATCCCAGGTTAAAAACAATTCAGTAAATATATAAAATAAATAGGGATGGAGCAACTTTTTACATTAAGCAGCTTTATTTTGGGATTTTTGTGAAAGCATAAAACTCAGACCGGATTTTATCAAAGATCGCCAGGCCGCAGAAAGCTCATGATCCAAATTTTTATCATTTGCTGTAATAGATAGAAGAAGTGCTTGTTCCCAATAAGAAATGGTCTCCTCATTTAGCCCGAATTCCTTATCCCTTATTGAGGTTAAACATTTGGTTTTACCCTTACCAAAATCAATTAAACACCAAAGAATGGCGTTTAAATTTTCCTTATAATTTTCAAGATCTGGCCCTGCCAGATGGCAGTATGCAGTAGGGTGGATGTTGCAAAGTTCAAAATAAAATTGAGATAAAAACCCTTCATTTGAAAGGCACCTCTTAAGACTTTTCTCCACCTTTCCGATGTCTTTTATCTTGTCCATATTAATATTCTGACAGAATTAATAGGAAATTCAAAGCAATAATGTATTACAACACTTTGAAATTAAAGGCCTTCCAAACAAAATTTATTTACTCTCTAGCGACCATTTTTTGGGCACAAATCAAAATTACTGAAATATTGTCGGATCCCCCATTCGCGTTTGCTTGAGAAATCAGTTCCTTGGCCGCCTTCAAAAGATCCTCTTCTGAAGCATTCCCTGGATCTGGAATGTTTTTATTAATGATAAATAAGGTATCACGATCGCTTACATAACTGGAAAGGCCGTCAGAGCAGATTAAAAATAAGTCATTTTTTTGAGTTTTATAGGTGTAAATATCTGGATCAACTTTATCTTCAAATCCAACGGTTCTTGTGATTATGTTTTTTTGGGGGTCAGCTTTTGCTTGTTCTCGATTGTAGAGTCCCATGGAAAGCTTTTCTTGGATTAGAGTATGGTCGCGAGTCATTTGGTATAATTTTTTATCATGAATTAGGTAACCTCTGGAATCACCAACATTTAAGACATAAAGATTTGGACCTTTAAAATAGAAGAGGCAAAGGGTTGTACCCATTCCTTCCCAAAGTTTGTTTTCTGCGGATTTTTCCTTAATAACTTTATTGGTGTGTTTGGTAGTTGCTAGAAGAAGATCCTCAGATTCCATAGTGGAATTGGAAATAATAAATTCCGAAGCTTCCTTTACAGCTAGTGCCGAGGCGATGTCCCCACCTTTATGCCCGCCCATCCCGTCTGCAACCATATAAAGTTTCTTGACTGGATTTAGAAAAATGGAATCTTGGTTTGCTTTTCTTTTTAATCCTACATCTGAAATTCCAACAGATAAAAATCCCATTTAGTACCTCAAAAAAATATTATATTAAAAGGATAAATCATTATTACCGGTAATTTCAACTAAGCCTGATCAAAGTCGTCAGAAAAATTTAAAAACTTGTAGGATTAAAAATTCAAAGGATATACTTTAAATAGCACCGGAGGAAAAAATGGGCGAAATCAACATCCAAGGATTCATGGAAAAAAATTTTAAGGCCAGGGATTTTTCACATTGGAACTGGACTGGAACTTTTCAGGACTATTTAAACATTATCTCCAAGGATCCAAAAGTCACTCGAAACGCTTTTCAGCGTGTAAATGACATGATTTTAGGGTTTGGGACTACCACCTATACCGAATATAAGAAAAAAGTAACCAGATATAATTTTTTTGATGATCCCTTAAATCAAGGATCCGATGCCGTTTTTGGAATTGATGTTCACTTGATGAAACTGGTTAATTTCTTTCGATCTGCGGCCCAAGGTTATGGTACCGAAAAAAGAGTTCTACTTCTCCATGGACCAGTAGGATCGGCAAAATCTTCAATTGCAAGACTCCTTAAGAGAGGAATGGAATACTATTCAAAAACTGATGAAGGGGCCCTTTATACCTACGAATGGTATGACAATAAAGAATCCGAAATTTTAGGAGGGGAAACGGTATTTCCTTCTCCAATGCATGAAGAACCCCTAAAGCTTATCCCTAAGGAAGTAAGAGATAAATTTCTTGAAGAAATCAACCGAGGTATCTCTGATTTTAAAATAAAAATAAAAGGCGAAGTTTCCCCAGCTTGTCGGTTTATCATGGGTGAATATCTAAAAAAGTATAATGGGGATTGGTATAAGGTAATCCAAAACCACATCCGAATAAAAAGACTTATTCTTTCCGAAAAAGATAGAATGGGGATCGGTACCTTTCAGCCAAAAGATGAAAAGAATCAGGATTCAACTGAATTAACTGGTGATATTAATTACCGAAAAATCGCCAAATATGGATCCGATTCGGATCCTAGGGCCTTTAATTTTGATGGCGAATTCAATATTGCAAACCGCGGAATTATTGAATTTATCGAAATGTTAAAACTGGATGTAGCATTTCTTTATGACCTTCTCGGAGCTTCTCAAGAGCAAAGTATCAAACCCAAAAAGTTTTCCCAAACAGATATCGATGAAGTCATAATCGGCCATACCAATGAGCCAGAATTTAAGAAACTCCAAAATAATGAATTTATGGAGGCACTAAAAGACCGGACCGTAAAAATAGATATTCCCTACATTACCCGTTTGGATAAGGAGATTTTAATTTACCAGCGGGATTTTAATATGGAAAAAATACCGCACATCCATATCGCCCCACATACCATTGAAATGGCATCCACATGGGCCATTTTAACAAGACTTGAAGAACCCAAGAAATCTGACTTAACAAAATTGCAAAAACTTAAATTATATAATGGAAAAACTCTTCCAGGTTATAATGAAGATAATGTTAAGGAACTTCGAAAGGAAGCCAAAAGGGAAGGCCTTGATGGGATTTCACCAAGATTTATCCAAGACAAAATTTCAAATTCATTGGTTAAAAATGGGCATATAGGGTGTTTGAACCCATTTATGCTTTTTAATGAACTTGAAGCAGGTCTTAAGCATCACGGCCTGATTTCCTCCCAAGAGGTTTATGAATCTTATTTGGAAAGTTTAAATATTGCCCGTCAAGAATATGAGGACACGGTTAAAAACGATGTTCAAAAAGCGATTTCAGTGGATGAAAATGCCATCCAAACTCTTTGTGCCAATTACATTGACAACGTTAAGGCCTTTACACAAAAAGAGAAAATTAGAAATAAATATTCCAATCGACTAGAAGATGCTGATGAACGATTTATGAGGTCGGTGGAAGAAAAGATTGATATCCCTGAATCTAGAAAAGAAGATTTCAGAAGGGAAATAATGAACTACATCGGTGCTTTGGCAATCGAAGGAAAAACCTTTGATTACAAAATGAATGAAAGACTTCATAGGGCCCTAGAACTTAAACTTTTTGAAGACCAGAAAGACACAATTAAGCTTACTACTTTAATCTCTAAAGTGGTGGACAAGGAAACTCAGGAAAAAATTGATGTAGTAAAATCCAGATTGATAAAGAATCATGGTTACTGTGAAATTTGTGCAACTGACGCTTTAAATTTCGTGGCCTCCATTTTCGCTAAGGGAGAGTCTTTAAAATCTTAAAGAGGCATCATGGGACATCCAATAATGAGGGACCACGCTCGTTTCAAAAAAGTTGTTAAAGGGCGTATAAAAGATAATCTTCAAAAGTATGTTTCAAGAGGAGAGATGCCCATTCCTAAAGGAAATGGATCTTTTCGTATTCCCATGCCGTCCATAGAAACCCCGCATTTTAAATTTGGTGAAAAACAACAGGGGGGAGTCGGTCAAGGTGAGGGAAATCCAGAGGACCCGATAAATGCACAACCAGGCGAGGGGGAAGCCGGTAATAATGAGGGTAACAAAGAATTAGAGGTTGAACTGACTCTAGATGAGCTAGCTGCAATCCTAGGTGAAAAATTAGAATTACCAAAAATAGAACCAAAAGGTAGGAAAACTCTTCAATCTAGTTCTGAAAAATATTCAGGAATATCCACTGTAGGCCCTGATTCTCTAAGACATTTCAAAAGGTCCTTTCGTGAGGCACTTAAGCGGCAAGTGGCCATTGGTGCCTATGATGACGAAGATCCAATGATTGTTCCAATACGCAGAGATTTTAGATATAGAAATCCTATTGTTAAACCTGAATATGAAAATTCAGCAGTGGTAATTTATATGATGGACGTTTCCGGATCCATGGGGGATGAGCAAAAAGAAATTGTCCGCACGGAATCTTTTTGGATAAACCTTTGGTTAAAAAGCCAATATAAGGACATTGAAATTCGTTATATCATCCACGATGCAACGGCGAAAGAAGTGGATGAACAAACATTTTTTAGAACTCGTGAATCAGGCGGGACCCTTATTTCTTCTGCTCTTAAGCTTTGCAAAAAAATAATAGATGAAGAATACGATCCGGCCGAGTGGAATATATACCCTTTCCATTTTTCTGATGGAGATAACTGGTCCACAGACGATACCAAACTTTGTCTAGATCTTTTAGAAAATGGTATTATCCCAAAATCAAATGTTTTTTGTTACGGCCAGGTGGAATCAAAATATGGTTCAGGTCAATTTTATAAAGATCTTTTTAATAAATATGGCCCGGCAAATCCGTCAATTATTTTATCAAAAATTAAAAATAAAGAGGCCATATTATCTTCAATAAAAGATTTTTTAGGTAAGGGTAAGTAGAGTTATCTCGCTGGGGATTGTAAACCGGTGAGGAGTTCCCCAATACCCAGTTCCGGAATTTACATAAAGTGCCATTTTTTTGTGAATATAAGGACCCTTATAATATTTATAAACTAAAGGCAGGTATAAATTCCATGGAAAAAATTGTCCTCCATGGGTATGACCTGATAATTGCAAATCAAAACCTGCTACTTCTGCTTCAAAGCAAGTGCTTGGTCTATGAGCGAGAAGTATTTTGAAATCAACTTTTTGAGAAGTCCTTATGGCCAAAAATGGGTCATGGGCATGCGATTTAATAAAGTCTGAACCGATTGGATCAGGTACCCCTGCAACTAATAGCTTTGCTCCCTTTATTTGAATAATTTCATTTTCATCAATTAAGACTTTCATTTTTAGTCTTTTGGCCTCGTCAAGCCAATCGGCCGCATTCCAATAATATTCATGATTACCGGTAATAAAAAAAGTGCCATAAGGTGATTTTAAATCTTCCAGTGGGGCCAAATGTTTTCTTAAATTCAAAATTCGTCCATCACCTAAATCCCCTGTTACCGCGATGATATCGGGTTGTAATTTGTTGACCTTCTCCACCACATTTTCAACTTCTTTACGCAAAATATTAGGGCCTATATGAAAATCACTTATCTGGGCTATTTTTAATCCTTTTAAATCCGGATGGAGATTTAAAAATTTAAAGGAGTGGTTGATTATCTGAGGACCTTTTAGGGCCTCGTGAACCCCTAGCATGGTAATACCGCCCGACAGTCCTACCAACCCCATGGTAACTGATTGGGCCAAAAATTTCCTTCTTTCATAATCAACTGGTGCGTGGTTTTCCTTTTTAAAAAAGTACTTCAAAATTTTTTTGTATAAGAAATTAATGGTTCTGTTGAATAGGATCAACACATCAAAGGGAATGGCCAGAGTTAAAAAGGTAGCTAATACACCTAGAGAGACTGCAGATACCCAATAATAATTTTGCTTCCAGGGAGTTTCCAAATCTGGATAAAATCTATAAATAAATTGCCAGGCAACACTTAAGAAAAAAAGTCCTAATACGGTAAACCATAAAAGGATTTTTCCTCTTTTCTTGAAATGGGCCAAATGTCCTAACTTTAAAAAGGTATAGACAAAAACTAAAAAGATGAAAAAGAATAGAAAGAGTACTCGTAAATTCATATTTTGTTATTATATCATTAAATTTGGAGCGGGAGCTAATAACATTTCTCTAATGTGATCTAATTTTTTTTCTAATTTTACTTACCTTTTTCCTTTATTTAAATTTTTTGCCAAGATGGTCCGGTCGGACTTTCTGCCGGGACGATTCAAGGTCAAAACTAACCTTGATACCGGTATTTAGGCCAGGTAATGGGTTATTGCGAGTGGCCCATTACTGGCCTTTTTTAATTTCAAAAAAAATCCATCCTTACAAATATTTAATAATTACTTAATAAAAATGAAATTGGAAAAAAAAACAATGGTCGATTATTTTCTTGGTGTAACTTCAACCAATGGAGGTCCTTATTTATGAAGTTTAATAAATCATTAGCATTATTTTTAGGAGCTGCTTCTCTAAATGCAGCTATGGCCGCATGTCCATCAGGAACCCAATTCAGAGGATTAGTTGATGGAAGAAATCAATGTGCTTTAACAGGCAAATATCTTTCCTCAAGTTTAACTTTGGGTGCTGACAATGATTATATCATTGAAGGTGGAGTTTTTTTTGGTGGGGATAATGCATCTCAAAGTGTATTAAGAATTGGCCCAGGTGTAAAACTTATGGGGCAACCTGCTGCTTTTATTTCAATAATGAGAGGATCAAAAATTTACGCGGAAGGTACTTTAAGAAAACCAATCGTATTTACCTCGTTAAAGAAGACTGGAAGAAAGCCAGGAGATTGGGGAGGATTGGTAATTAATGGGAATGCTCCAATTAATGCTTGTCCAGCAGGAACAGCCGTATGCGAAGCTGTAAGTGAAGGTATTAAAGCTGAAGAAGTTAAATTTGGTGGAAATAATCCTGCCGATAACAGTGGAAAGCTAAGGTACGTAAGAGTTGAATTTGCTGGTTATCCAATAGCTCCAGATAACGAACTTAATGGAATCACCTTTAATGGTGTAGGTAACGGGACTTTGGTAGACCATGTTCAGGTTCATAAAAGCTCTGATGATGGAATTGAATGTTTTGGCGGAACCGTAAACATGAAACATGTGATTCTTTCAGGAAACGAGGATGATTCACTAGATTGGGACATGGGTTATTCTGGAAAAGTACAATTTATGTTAGTTGACCAGCTTAACTCTGTTTCTGATAACGGAATCGAAGCTGATAACCTAAAATCACCAATGGATGCTCAACCAAGATCCAATCCAACATTAAGCAATATAACAATGATAGCTTCAACTAATACTTCCGGTTATGGAGCTCTATTAAGAAGAGGTACCTCCGGACATATCAGTAATGCTGTTGTCACGGGATTTGCTAAGGCCTGTGTGGATTTAGATGATCAAGAAACTTTTGTTGCTGGAAGGCCAACTTTGACTCATTCAATTCTTAACTGCAAAAAAACTTTGGAAAATGAAGAAGCTGAAGTTACAAGCACTACCTCTTGGTTTGAAGCACAATCAGGAAATCAACTTACTGATCCAATGCTAAAAGACTATAGACCTATGACAAATAGCCCAGCATTGGTAGCTGCTGAAGAACCAGCAGACCCATTCTTTGACATTGTAGATTACATCGGAGCTGTAGGACCAACTTCTGATACTGATTTTACAAAAGTTTGGACTAGCTTTGATCTAGAGTAATTTAAATAACAAGGGCAGGGAGTGGTTTACCCTGCCCCATTTTTTTATGGGTTGAAATGAAAACGATTTTACTAATACTCGCAATTTTTCCGCTACTGGCCCTCCCACAAAACATGTCTGAATTCAGGATATCCGGGGCCAAATCAAAAGAAAAAGGCGATCTTCTAGTGCTCACGTTTCGTGAGGGGCTCCCCGTAGCAGGAGTCCGTTTAATAGGTCCATTTGGCGAGAAACAAACGGACTCAGCCGGATCATTTTCTGCAAAATTAGAAGAAGGAGAGTATGAAATTACCCTTCCAACAGTAGGACAAAATTTTAAGGTAAAAATTTTTCCAAAGGAAGAAACCTTAGTATCGATCAATCTTTTGGAAGATTCTGCCAATTTTAAAATGGACTTACCGGAAGGGGATGATGGAGCACAACCTGATATTTCCACGGCCGACGGAATTCCGATTACAATTAATGTTGATTCAGAGGGTACAAAAGTTGAAAAAGCGATAATAAGGGTAGCGGGTTTTAGTGGTCAGATATCAACGGATATTTCTGGCACCGCTAATTTAAAATTGCCAGAAGGACCCCAAACGGCCGTAATTATCCATCCAAATTATTTATTACAAACCAAAAAAATTGAAGTTTCACCAACCAATAAAATATTTTCTATATCCTTAAAGCCAACTGGATCTGAACTCGATGAAATTGTTGTTTTAACCCCGCAGGTAAAAGGCTCTCTTTCTGCTTTGGTGGAAATGAGGAGACAATCCTCTGCTGTTACTGAAGTTTTGGGTTCTGACCAGATGAGTAGACAGGGAGATGGTGATGCTGGTGCGGCCTTACGAAGAGTAACTGGCCTGACTTTGATGGGTGGGAAATATGTCTATGTTAGAGGATTAGGAGAAAGATATTCTAGTGTCCAAATGAATGATTTGGCATTACCTAGTCCTGAACCAGCTAGAAGAGTAGTTCCTCTTGATTTATTTCCCATTTCTTTGTTGGAAAGTATTTCTGTACAGAAAAGTGCTACCTCAAATCTTCCAGGGGAATTGGGGGGAGGATTAATTCAGCTAAAATCAAAATCAATTCCAGATAAATTTTTTGTTAAAGGATCCCTTGCTACACAAATAGGTGGTGCCGGTTCACAAAAATCCTATTTGGGTGGATCAACTGATTGGCTAGGTATAGATGACGGTACCAGGGCAATGCCAAAAAATATTGAAGAAGGGCTGATGACAGGAAGAAAATTAAGTGAAAACCAGCCTCCAATATTTAACAATGGATTTAGCGCAGATGAATTGCAGACCTTCGGGAGATCATTAAAAAATATTTATAATGTTTCAAATGGAGGTAGTTTTATTCCTCCAGGAGCAACCATATCGGCAGGAAATTCATGGAAATTTGAAAATTTTCAAGTAGGTGCATCAGGATCTTTATCACTAAATAATTCAGCTGATACCGGAGAAAAGAATTTTCAGAAATTTAATGTTGGCTCAGGATCAACATTGGTTCTTGATGAGAAGGGTATAACGGAATTTACACAAATTGAAAGAAATATTGGAGGCTCCGCCAATCTAGGATTTAAATTCGGTGAAAATCATGAAATTAAAATTGGAAAAATCTTACTTAGAAATACTACAGATAATGTTGAAATAAAAGATTATAGGCTTGTAGGTGATAGTGTAGAAAAAAGAAAAAAAACTAGTATTGAATGGGTCGAACGCCAACTCGATTTTAATCAAATTCATGGTAGCCACAAGTTTTCATTAATTGATTGGTCATATCGATTTGGGTTATCTGCTTCTTCCAGAAATTCTCCTGATTCTAGAAATTATACATACCTTAAACGAAATTCTGTTTATGAATTAAATACAGACGCTACAGGGAATCAGAGGTTATATGGCGATTTGAATGATAGAACAAAACAAATCGGTACCGATGTGACTTTAAATCTGCCGATTAATCTTAAACTAACCATGGGAGCTGATAATTTAAGAAGAAATAGAGATTCTGAGGTTTTCCGATTACATTTTAAAAATAACTTTCCCGCAGGTTCTCTTCCTGATTTGACTAAAGATCCTGAAACAATTTTTAATTCATCAAATATTCATAATAATGGATTTGTCCTAACCAATTTAACAGAAACTGCAGATAGCTATTCTTCAGAACAAAATTTATTCTCATACTTTGGTCAGGCCCAATATGAATTTTTAAATCAATTCACCTTTCTTGCAGGCCTAAGAAAGGAAAATTTTAAACAAGAGGTAAAAACTTATTATTACTATTCACCAGAAAAACCATCCTCACTTGCAGGTTTGAGAAATTATGATCTATTACCCTCCTACTCATTTACTTGGAAGCCTAATGATGCCTTAAGAGGAAGATTTGCCTTTAGTGAGACACTTTCAAGGCCGGATGCTAGGGAACTATCTACCGTTCCATTTATTGATGACGAATCTGGATATGAAACAGTAGGGAACAGCCAATTAAAAACGGCATTAATTCAAAATTTCGACCATCGATGGGAGTATTATTTTACAAATGAAGAATTTCTTTCCACAGGAGTATTTTATAAAAAATTTAAAAATCCGGTGGAGGAGATTTTTGAACCTGGCCCAAATCTTCGTAAAACCTATACTAATGCGGAAGCAGCAACCAATATGGGGCTGGAAATAGAGGGAAGAATGGGGCTTAGAAGATTTTATAGGCCCCTAAGACGGTTTACATTTTTAACAAACCTTTCTTTAATTCAATCCCAGGTGGAATTAGGTGAAGATGCGAAAGGAGTGCTCACAACTAATAAACGTCCTTTACAAGGCCAATCTCCTTATGTGTTTAATTTTCAAGTTCAATATGATCGTAAGGAGTGGGGTTTTCAATCAACACTTCTTTACAATGTTATAGGGCCTAGAATCACTGAAGTAGGGACTCTTAAGCGACCTGATATATATGAACAACCTTTTCATCAATTAGATCTGGTTTCATCTTTGGATCTATCTGGATATGGGGTAATCAGTTTAAAAATAAAAAATTTAATGGATCTAGAAGCAATTTCCACCCAGGGCGGTGAAACTGTAAAAAGAGAAAAGAAAGGGAGGGCATACAGTGTTGGATATTCAATGCAATACTAAGTTCTGGTTAATTTCTATTCTTATTTTGTTAACTTCTTGTGGGCAACATACTGCAGATTATTATGGATTCAAAAATGCAGTAGAGACTACTACCGTTACCCGAGATGATTCGGAAAGGGCCCGTTTAGCGGAACATATTCAAAATGATAATTTAGATGCCCTGAAAGAAATGATAGATCAAGGCGTGGATTTGAATATACCACTTCCAAATGGGAATCCTCCAATTATTGAGGCCATTTTATGGGAGAGAGTGGAAGTGATTCGTCTACTTCTTAAACATGGCGCAAATAGAGAGTGTGTTGATTCAAACGGTAATTCCGCTACGAGACTATCTGAGGATTCATCAGAAGAAATATATGACATTTTTCACCCCAAAAATTTTGATTCTATAGAAGAGGAGTAAAGAGTTATGCAAGAACGAATTTTTTCCATTGCCCATTATGCTGATCAGGCAGTTTTATATCTGCTAATTTTATTGAGCTTAATATCTATCGTAATGATTTTTGAAAGATATGGAAAACTTAGAAGGATTTCCAAAAAAAGTAATCTAATTAGGATGCAACTTGAGCAGGGGATAAACGATAGAAACTTAGAAGTAATAAAAGATATTGATAGGGAGACTGTAGAAGGGCGTGCACTAAGCTATGCATTGGACCATTTGAAAAAAAATGGGATTGAGGGACTTGATGAAATGTTCGATACCATTTCCAAAGTTGAAAAACCGAAACTTGAAAAATCACTTGGTTTTTTGGCAACCGTTGGTGCAAATGCGCCTTATATAGGCCTTTTTGGAACTGTTCTTGGGATTATGAAGGCCTTCCAAGATTTAGGTAAGGCAGCAGATGTAGGCCAACAGACGGTTATGATTGGAATTTCATCGGCCCTTGTAGCAACAGCAGCAGGTCTTATGGTGGCAATCCCAGCAGTCCTTGCTTACAACTATTTTCAAAGATTGGTGAAAGGAACGCTTTCAAATCTCGAATCCATAAAATCCGTTGCACTTGCATATGCAAAATCAAAAGGAGAGGCAATCTATGGCCGCGAAAGCTGATCAAACTGAGGAAATTGCAGATATCAACATCGTCCCATTGGTGGATATTATTCTGGTGGTATTAATTATTTTTATGGTTACCGCCCCGGCCCTTATGAAACCAAGTGTAAAAGTAAATTTACCAGAGGCCTCATCTGGGGATCAGTCTACACCTACAACTTTTACTGTTGCCATAACTGCAGACGGGCAGGTCTCCGTAAATGGAGAGGTTGTGGAGGAAGATAAATTGAAACAAATGGCCCAGGCCGAGGCAGAAAAAAATCCAGAAATTCAGGCCTTAATTGGGGCCGATAGAGACGTATCGCATGGTATGGTTATCAGGGTTTTAGATTGGATTAAATCCTCTGGAATTAAGAAATTTTCATTAACCACTGATGGTGGGCCTAAATAGGAGATATATGATGAAGTCAAAAATAATTTTAATATTTACCCTCTTTTCATTTGGATCTTTTGCGGATTTTAAAGAAATGAGTGAAAGATTAATTAAAACAAGACGTGAAATAGAAATTTTAAATAATGATTTAGAAGTTTTGCAAAAAAGGCAGACATCTCAATTTGAAACCCTACTTTCAAGAAGGTCTGAATTGGAAATCACTTTAAAAAAAGAACGTTTAAAATCAATCCAACTTAAAGAAAAAAAAATTGCCTTGAGTTTAAAAATCTCTCCAAAAAAAGGTCTGAGTCCCCAGGAAAAATCGTTTTTATCCAGTTGGAAAGTTGAATTGGAAAGGTGGGTTAAAAACTCCTTGCCAATAAAAATGGAAAACCGATTGGCCGACCTTAACAAAATAGAGGAAGAAATTAAAATGGGTGATGCGTTTCATAATATTTTGGATCATTTATGGAAATTTGCGGAAAAGGAAATGAGTCTGGTTGGACATAATAAATTTGAAATAACCGATTTGGATGTGAACCATAAAAAAATAAAAGCTGAAATAGCTCGATTGGGATTGGTATCACTAGCATTTAAAACGCCTAATCAGGAGTATGGTTTTGCCAAACGAAACAATGGGCAATGGATTTTTGAAATCGCCAAAAATAGCGATGAGGAAACTGCCGCCAAAAGATTAATTTCAAAATTTAAAGATAAAAAGTATTCTGGCCTTTATGATGTTCCCATTAAAGAATTATAGGAGTTTATCAATGAAAATTTTAATTATTATATTTTTATGTACCTTTAGTGCGTTTGCTGATGATTTAGAAAAACTTTTTCAAAGAGAGTATACATATTTAGTAACTCAAAAAAATTCCTACTTAACTCAAGAAGTCCAATTTAAAAACAAACACAAAGAAAGGGTTAAAGTATTGGATGATGAACTTTCCAAGATGGAAAAGGAATTGGCAAAATTGACGGTGGAAAATGAAGTTTCCTATCAAGAAGTTCAGAGAATGGAAAGTTTCCTAAGGGATAATCAAAATTCTGAAAATTACCTAAAAAGAATTTATAAAAATGCTTCAGAAGCCGTAACAGAACTTAATTCTGATTTGATACTTACTAATTCAAAAGATGAAATGGTTTTACCAAATGCCCCAAAAATTGAAGATTTCAAAGCACTTTCCCAAAAAATTATGGATGTGCTTTATGCTTCAACTAAGAAAGAGGAAATCAAGGGAGTTTATAGAAATTCAAAGGGCGATCTAGTTGAAGGGAGGTTTGAAAGGGTCGGAAAAATCGCCGTAAATGTTAATACCCAAACCGGCCTTAAACCTCTAGGGCCTAGTCCTGAAGGAGTTTTGGTTGAAATTGAGGGGAAAAAATTCTCACCAGATTCACTATACCTTTTTGAAAAAATCACTGAGCAATCAGATGCAAAAAAGCTACCAGATATCGTGGATAAATTAGCAACCATTGCTCCCATTTTAATTTTATCACTAATGTTTTTTGCGGTTTGCGGATTGTTTGCCGCTTTGATTAGGGAGTAAATGTCGTGAAAATCTTCTTTACGGTCTTTGGAATAATATCGGCCATACTTTTTTATTTTGCCGAATATCCAAAATTTTTAGAAGAGCTATCGATCGAAAGGCCTGAACAAAATCAGGTCAATATTCCTGTAACTCTTAAGGAACCACCTAAAGAAGAAAAAGAAGCTCCAAAGGAATTGGAAAAATCTGACTTGGATGCACTAAGGCCGGCCTCATTTCAAATTGGCGACGATGTGAAATCATTTGGGGTGGCCTTTGGATCAGGCGGAGGTGGTCTGGCAATTGCAGGAGGAGGGAGCCTTGATTCTGGACTTTTATCCCAGGTGACTGAGGATACTTCGGTAACCAAAAAGGCCCAAATTATTCAAAAATCTAATCCGGAATATCCATCCGAAGCCAAATCTAGAGGGATCAAAGGGGATGTTTATCTAAAGATTCTTGTGGAAAAGGATGGAAAAATTGGTGGATTAAAAATTGAGGCGAGCAATCCTCCTGGAATCTTTGATGAAGCAGTTTTAAGGGCAGTAAGGTCATGGAGTTTTGGACCGGCCTTAGAAAAGGGAAAACCAATAGCTTCCTGGATTGGTCAAAAGATTCGTTTTGAGTTGGAGTAAACTATGTGGTTTTTATTATTTTTGATCTTATTTCCCCAAACGCAGGCCAAAGTAATGGTTTTGGATCCAAAATACGATCCTTTTGATGGATCAGATTTAGTTAAGGTTTTGGTAAAGGATGGATTGGTAGATCTGGCAGACGGAATATTAGACCAACAAACATCCGACTACAAAAATTCAGCAGAAGGAATTTTTTTTAAGGCCAAGATATTAGGAATGGAGAGAAAATGGAAACCATTTATTAAATTGGCCGAAAATTTGGAAAATCCAGAATTGGATGAATATAAAATTTTGGCCTATTCAGAATTATCTGAATGGGAAAAATGCTCTCAAATCAATGATCACTCGATAGTTCAAATAATTCCTATAAAATACAATTGTGCCTTAAAAAGCAAAAATCCAGAGTTGGCCTTTAAAATTTTAAAAAGTGCCCCGAAAGATTCAAATCTTATCAAAATGAAAATTATATTTTTGCTGGATTATGGTTTTGTTGAAGAGGCAAAAGAAAATCTGTTTGTAAAATCTGTTTATTTAAATGATACTGATCTCTTTTTGGTGTTAGATCACTTTAAGGAAAAGGGACTGTATAAGGACCTTTTAATTTCACTTCAGTTTTTAAAAATAATTTACCCCAATAACAGTGATTTATTATTATATTTTGCACAAATAAGTTTTTCCCAAGGGCTAAAACATGCAGCTGCTGATGCTTTTTCCGAGGCTTCCATTTCCCGTCCATCCTTTGCATTTCATGCCGCAGAGTTATTGAGGGATCTAAAAAAATTCCAAAGAAGCCAATTTATGCAATTTTTTATACCAGAGGAAAAGGAATTATTAAGACAGAAAATGGCACTTTGGCTTGACCAAGAAAAATTTCGAGAAATCTCTTCTCTAAAACGTATGCTACCTCGGAGTGAAATGAAAAATGATGATGATGCTAATTATTCATTGGCCTATTCTTTAATGAAGACGGGACAAACAGAAGAAGTAGTAAGATTTTTAAATAAAATAACCAAGGCAGAAATTCTACCGAAGGCAACGGCACTTCAAAAAATATGGGAATCCTGTCAGTCTGTTACCCACAACTGCCGAATTTAGTATATCAAATAACTCGGGAACTTGTCGGTTAAATTATAGAAAGGTTATACTTTTCTAGGGGGTATTACCATGGAAAGGACAAGACCTTTAACTGGAGAATTATTTGCATTAAAAGAGGAAATTGCCCAATATGCTAAAAATTATGGGTTGAATTTTCCAGAGGTAATTTTTGAAATTTGTGATTATGAAACAATTAATATTTTGGCCTCTCAGGGAGGATTCCCCACTAGATATCCACATTGGCGTTTTGGTATGGAATACGATCAAATGTCCAAAAATTATGCCTATGGACTTCAAAAAATTTACGAAATGGTAATCAACACCAATCCTTGCTATGCATATCTATTAAATGTAAATCCATTAGTCGATCAAAAAATAGTGATGGCCCATGTTTATGCCCATGCAGATTTTTTTCATAATAATTACTGGTTCAAAAACACAAATAGAAAAATGATGGATGTAATGGCCAATCATGCAACTAAAATTCGGCGTTATATGAATCAATATGGGACGGATAAGGTTGAAGATTTCATCGACTCAGTTCAATCACTAGACAATCTTTTGGATGTGAATATTTTATATCAAACCCAAATTAAAAAGGTTAAGAAGCAAGAAGAAGAACAGTCAGAAGCAAATGAGGATGAAATAGGGGCACACCTTAAAACCTTTTTAAGATCAAAGGAAAAAACCAATAAAAAGGATGAGGAGAAAACACCTAAAAAAGAGGATTTTGAAAATACCAGGGAGAAAGAATATCTTCATTCAAGAGATGTCATGGGATTTTTAATGGAATACGGTCCCCTTAAGGAATGGGAGGCCGATGTCATAGGCATCCTAAGAGAGGAGGCTTACTACTTCCTTCCTCAGCGAATTACCAAAATTATGAATGAAGGATGGGCATCTTATTGGCACTCCACTATTATGACCCAAAAGGCAATGAAGGCCTCGGAAATTATCGATTTTGCCGACCACCATTCTGCAGTAACGGTAATGGGCCCCACCTCAATCAATCCATACAAAATAGGGTTGGAACTTTTTAGGGATATTGAATATCGCTGGAACACAGGGAAGTTTGGGAAAGAATATTTAGAATGTATGGACATGCAATTAAAAGGGCAATGGGATAAAAAACTAATGCTTGGAAGACATAAGATTTTTGAGGTAAGGAAATCTCATAATGATATTACCTTCCTGGATGAATTTTTTACCGAGGAGTTTTGTCAAAGGCAAAACCTTTTTACTTTTAAATATAATCCTCGAACAGGTAAAAATGAAATCGAATCAAGGGAATTTTCGAAAATTAAAAACAAACTACTTCTTTCCTTAACAAATTTTGGTTCTCCGGTAATAGAAATAGGAAGTTCAAACTTTGCAAACAGAGGGGAATTGCTATTGAATCACCTTCATCAAGGAATTGATTTAGATATAACATTTGCAAGTGAAACCCTAAAAAATCTTTATACTTTATGGAAGAGACCAGTGAATCTGGTATCAAAATTTGATGACAAAGAGGTTCGCTTTCATTTTGATGGTGAAGAAGTCAGGACTATTCAATAGTTTTAAGAAAAGGCCCTAATTATTTGGTTTTAATTTGAACTAGTGCACTATCAAGTTCTTCTACAAGAGATTGATCGATTAATTGATTTTCTACTAATGGGTCTTCTGGTTGTGGGGATTTTAAAAAATCAACGGTCAGGGTTTTATCGGTAGTGGTAGCATCTTCGTTTTGTAATGTTTTTCCCAAATCTTCCCAAAGAAACATTTGCAAAAAGATCCAACAAGAAAGTCCATCAAATTTATTACATGCAGAAGATGAGTTGTTTTTTAACTCTTTTATTTGTGATTGCATCAGAGAGACAAAGGTATCCATTCGAACAATTTCTTTGGGAATATTCCCTCTATAAGCAGTATTTAATAATTTTAGATTTTCAGCAGCCTTGTCGAGTTTATTTTCCTGAATTAAAAATGCTGTTTCTAAGGCGAGTTTTTTATTTTGATCGGTTTTTAGTCCAATCTCCTTGTCTAAAAACTTTAGACCGTCATGCCATTTGCCCAAAATCCAGGATAAGGGGATTAAACGCTCCAAAGCGTTTTTGGAATTTTCCTTAAATTTTAAAGCAAGCTGAAAATGTCCATAGGCCAATTCAAATTTTTGGTTGTTTAGTTCAATATTACCTTTGATATTTTCAGCAGTTGGTGTTTCAAGATCTTCAATAAATTTTAATGAATTTTCCTTGTCCCCAATCCTAAAATAGGAAAGGCCAATTAATTCCCTAATGTCTTTTTTCCGGAACGTGGATGGATGAAATGTTGGAATGTATTCAATAGATTTTTTTTCTTTATTGAACAGGATGTTTTTTTTAAGCCAAACCCGGGTAAGTTCGGGGTCTTGCACTATCCAATTTAGGGTTTCGGGAGAATCTTCCGTATAAGGTGTTTTTTTTCCTAGTTTTAGATTTATAACGTACTCAAGCCAAAGGTGTCTGTTTGGAGAATTATTAAAAGTAAGTTCCTTACAGGTTTTAAAATCATAATCAAGCTGCTTTAAATTTTCTAATGCCAAAGAACTTAAGATTTTTAATAGGCAAACTTGGGTATTTGCTGCAGGTCCATCAAAATCCGCCGACCTTAGGATTTTATCCATTGTTTTATAGTCATCTTCAATAAATGCAATTGTTGCCAGATATCTTTTTTTAATTGCTTTTAGTTCTACTTTATCTTCGATTCTACTTAGGAAATCTTTAGCATTTTCAATATTACCATTTACAATACTAAATTTGGCCAGCCTTAGCAGTTCTTTATCAACCTTATCCGCAGAAAATAAGGAAAGGGAAAAAATAATAAATATGAAAGTCCAACACTTCATAAATAAAATATCGGATTAAGGGAAATAAAATTTTATCAGAGAGGAAAAAATTGCCTAAATTCAATTATAAAGGATAAATTCCGATAAATCCTCTAGATGAGGACCTTATTTTTTTTGTTTTTTTTCCAAAATGCATTTGCTCTGATCCCCCTTGAATCATTGGTAATTGGGGATCTTTCAGAGGATTATAAAAAAGAGGCCACCGACCCACTCAATTATATTTTTACCTTTAAAGGGAAATACAAAGTTGAACAAAAAAGGTCATTGGCAAACTTCCGTGGTTTCATAGAAGAAGGTGAAAACCTTCAAAATCTTTGCAAAGTAAATTACCAAATTAAATATCGCAGCCAAAATGATATGGATGAAGTTGAAAGGTCCATGGGCGCAACTTTGCAATACATTGGATTGGATATTTTAGTTCGTGCTCTTCCGAAATATGCAAAGTTTTTTGAATTCACCTCCCAAGAATATGAAAATTTAACCAACGGATTGGTGAATAATTATTGTTCAAAAAATATTTCCAGCATTAGCCTCAAAGAACTAAAAAAAAATATGCTTTTTACCTTTGAACAGGGAGATAATTTTTCCCTCCCGGATATAAAAGATAATCCATTATTTCCTAAAAAATTAGGGGAAATAAATACTATCGATAATATAATGGAAAAAGAATTTGCTCAATCAGTGAAGCTTTTTAGGGCCTTTTGTTCCTGGGGAAATGATATTGAAAATTTCAGGCTTCTCGTTCCTATTCTTAAAAATCCTGTGGTAATGGCCTTCTTAATTCGGCAGCTGGTAAATCAAAGATTAAATTGGGATTCTGTAGACAATCATATTTATTATCGGAAGGACCTTAATACTACTCAAGTGATATGTAAGGGATTAATTTGTAGAAAAACCAATTGGGAAAGATTTCAAAATGAAATACCTAGATCGCTGGGGTCTCGTGACTTAAAAGACGATTTATCCCAAATGTATTGCAGTCAATTTTCAAAAATAAATTATAAACGCGAAAATCAAGAACCCAAAATTAAGGAAATAATCCAAAATGAAAAAGAGGCCGGGTCAAATTTAATGGTAGGACAATTTTTGGCCCTCCTAACCGGTGTTCCTGATTTTTTTATCCGGTCAAATAAATTTATCGATGCCAAAAAATTCCTAAAATATAATTTTGAAGAAGATTGGGATAATTGGGCCAAGGAACAAAATAAAAGTTTTGAGAAAAATCTCTATTTTGAAGAACCATTGATTTTTGAGGTGGCATCAAGGGAATATTATTTCCATAGCTTCCTGCCCAAATTTAGTGTTGTCATTGATATGAAAATGGGAGAATTCGACAAAGTTACAGAAATTGTAGGCTCCCTCCAAGTAAAATTTAACCTTAAATTATATAAAAGCTACCTCGCCTATTTAAGGAATGAATGGTTGGGAATTAATAAAATGAAGATCCAGGTAAATAAGGAAAAGATCCTGACAAATTTTTCTTTAACAATTGCTGATCAAGTTAAGAAGGCGAGATCTAAATTTAAAGTGCCTCCTTGGAGTGGTGACTTGGAAAGAATTATTGCAAGAGAACTACTTTTCCAGTTGTCGGAATATCAGGGTAATTTTTTCATGGATTCAAAGGCCGAGCTTATAGATGTGCCAGTAGAAATAAATTTTTCTCCAATGGCCTTAAAATACATTTATTTCAAGAAATTTGTTTCACAATCCTCTAAATAATTTGCACCCTGGCCAACAAATCTGCTATAAAGCGGATTCATGGCATCCAAAAAAAATAAGAAGGATTTGGTTCAAGTTATTCCCAAAAAAGAATTGACGGTCATACCATCAAAAAAATTGGCCCAAACGGATCAACTGGCCCTTTACCTAAAAGAAATCCGAAAATATGATTTACTTTCGCCGCAGGAGGAAACATCCTTAGTCGGTGCTTTAGAAAAAACCGGAGATTTAGAGGTCGCTAAAAAGTTGGTTCTGCATAATTTAAGATTAGTGGTAAAAATCGCTTTGGAATATCGCAGTGCCTATCAAAATATCATGGACCTTATCCAGGAGGGAAATATAGGTTTAATGAAAGCAGTTTCCAAATATGATAGTTCAAAGGGCGCAAAACTTTCTTATTACGCCAGTTGGTGGATCAGGTCATATATTTTAAAATTTATTTTGGAGAATTTCCGGCTTGTTAAAATGGGAACAAGCAATGAACATAAAAAACTATTCTACAACCTATTAAAAGAAAAAAACCGGTTAATAGGTATGGGGATAGATCCCGAACCAAAACTTTTGGCCCAAAACCTTGGGGTATCTGAAAAATCTGTAGATATAATGGATAAGAGACTAGGAGATTTTGGTGGAGAAGTAAGCCTAGAATCACCATTAGGGAGCAGTGGCCATATCCTCCAGGATATTTTACCGGATGAGTCCCAAGGACCAGAGGAAATTATTTCAAACACCCAAGACCTGGAAATTCTTAAAAAACATCTAAACGATTTTGTGGCAAATTTAGGTGAAAGGGATAGAGAAATCTTTAAAAAACGGCTACTTAGCGAGGTCCCTCCTTCCCTCCAATCCATTGCGGATGAGTATGGTGTGACAAGGGAGAGAATACGCCAGATCGAGGCCAGGTTGATTGAAAACTTAAAGGTTTACATGTCTGAATTTATTAGATAAAAATGCTGAAATTATTAACGTTTTGCGCTTTGTTCTAGGTTACGACTTGGTGCAAAGTAAGGAGAAAAAAAGTGATTACCAAAGAAGAAAAAAACGAGATTGTAAAGAAGTACGGGAAAAATGAAAAAGATGTCGGTTCACCCGGTGTTCAGGTTGCCCTACTTACAAAAAGAATTAACAATTTAATGCCACATTTTGACCAACATATTCATGATTACAATTCAAATAGAGGTCTTTTGAAACTAATTGGTCAAAGAAGAAGAATGTTGCAATATATTTCAAAGACCGATCCAAAAGGCTATGCCCAATTGATCGATTCTTTGGGATTAAGAAAATAATTTTATTTATATTGGGTGGGTTTATCCCACCCAAACAAACTTGGTGAAGAGGAGAGGGGACAAGGAGTTTAGAGGATATTTGAATTGGCAGTACCATTTGAAATATTCTTTAAAATTCAGACCCAAACCTTAATCACCCTTTAAAAATCTCAAAGGGAGATATCAAAATGAACAGAAACAAACGTGAATTCACCGTTGATTACGGTGGAAAACAAGTAACAATTGAAACAGGTCGAATGGCAAAGCAGGCCGACGGGGCGGTATTGGTTTCCTGTGGCGGTACGCAGGTTTTAGTAACTGCATGTTCTGATACTTCTGTTAAACCAGGCCAGGATTTTTTTCCTCTTACTGTTGAATATATCGAAAAATTTTACTCAGCAGGTAAGCTTTTAGGTGGTTTCCAGAAAAGAGAGGCCAAACCTTCAACCCAAGAAACCCTAATTGCCAGACTTATAGATAGACCATTAAGACCTCTTTTTCCTGAAGGATATATGAATGAAACCGTAGTTTCATGTACGGTTTTATCCTACACCGATGGAGGAGATCCTGAAGTTTTAGCAGGAATTGGAGCTTCTGCTGCCCTTTCCATTTCAGATATTCCATTTGCAGGACCAATTGCTTCCTGCAAAGTTGCCAGAATTAATGGCCAGTTGGTTATTAATCCTGATTTGTCGGCATGGAAAGATTCAGATCTAGAAATTGCCGTAGCAGGATCCAAAGATGCAATTTTGATGGTTGAAGGTGAAGCTGAAGAAGTTCCTGAGGCCGAAGTTTTGGAAGCTATTTTATTTGGACATAACCATTGTAAAAAAATGTGTGACCTCATCTCTCAAATGCAAAAAGAGGTAGGAAGGAAAAAGAGAGAATTTGTTCCAGTTATGGCGAATGCGATCCTAATGGAAAGAGTTGGTACTGAATTTGAAAAGGATGTAAGAGCTGTTTTGGCAATTAATCCTAAAATTGAAAGATCCAATGCCACAAAAAAACTTAAACAGCTTGTTGCTGAAAAATTAAAGGAAAATTATCTGCATTTTGGTCTGAGTGAAGATTCAAGTTTTTCAGGGGAAGCCAATAATGCTATTGAGGCCTTAATGTATAGAGTGCTTCGTTCTGATATCTTAGATAAGTCAAAAAGAATCGGAAATCGAGCACTAGATCAAGTTAGGGAAATTGATGTTGAAACAAATATTTTGTTGTCTCCTCACGGTTCCTCACTTTTCACCAGAGGTGAAACTCAGGTATTATCCACAGTAACAATCGGTGGGGCCAAAGGTGAACAGTTAATCGATAGAATTGTTGGCCAATCATATGAACATTTCTATCTTCATTATAATTTCCCTCCTTATTCAGTTGGTGAGGCAAGGCCAAAGTTTTCTGTAGGAAGAAGAGAACTTGGTCACGGAAATTTGGCCGAGAGGGCCCTTAAAAATGTTCTTCCGTCCAAAGAGGATTTTGCTTATACAGTAAGAGTTGCCTGTGAAGTTTTAGAGTCAAATGGTTCCTCTTCAATGGGATCCGTATGTGCTGGTTCTATGGCATTGATGGATGCCGGTATTCCTCTTAACTCACCCGTTGCTGGTATCGCCATGGGTTTAGTTATGGAAGGGGATAGATATAAAATCCTTTCAGATATTTTAGGAGATGAAGACCATTTAGGAGATATGGATTTTAAAGTTGCGGGAACTGAGAAAGGAATTACCGCCATTCAAATGGATATAAAGATTATGGGACTTTCTGCTCCTATAATGAAGGAAGCATTAGAACAGGCAAGAATAGGTAGAATGCATATTTTAAAAGAAATGGGCAAAGCTATATTTACTCATAGACCTGAATTTAAAGAAGGTGTTCCAAGAATCCAAACCTACAAGATTCCACAAGATAAAATTGGAGCATTGATCGGACCTGGTGGAAAAAATATTAAGGCCCTTCAAGAACAATTTGCCGTTACGATAGAAATTACTGAAGACGGAATGGTAAAGGTATTGGGAACCGATTCTCAGAAGGCCACCGAATGTATTGAAACCATTGCTCTTCAAATCGTAGGCCCTGAAGTTGGTAGGGTTTATACTGGAAAAGTAGCGTCGCTTAAAGAATATGGGGCATTTGTGGATATTGTTCCTGGAATCTCAGGTCTGGTCCATGTTTCCGAGCTTTCAAATGAAAGAGTACAGGACGTAAACGACTATCTTGCAGAGGGTGACACCATTAAAGTTAAAGTGGTGGAAGTTGATCGAATGGGAAGGATTAAACTTTCTGCTAAAGTGGTAGAGCCTATTAGTAAAAAGCAAAAATGAAAAAAGTCGCTGTTGGAATTTTAAAACTGCCTCATTTTGAGGAAAGTCTAGGGACTCCAAAATATCAAACTTTAATGGCGGCCGGCGCTGATATTTCTGCTTGCCTTGGGAAAGACAGTAAGATTATCCTTAAACCGGGGGAGAAGGCCCTGGTTCCAACAGGCCTAATTTTTGAAATTCCAGAAGGATTTGAATTGCAAATTAGGCCTAGGTCAGGTTTATCACTTAATACCGGAATCTATCTTCCAAATGCTCCTGGAACTATCGATTGTGATTTTAGAGGAGAATTAAAAATTATTGTGGGAAATAGATCCGAAAAATATGAAGTGATTAACCACGGGGATAGAATCGCACAAATAATTTTAGCGCCTGTAGTACAGGCAGACTTTTATTTTGTGGAAAGTATTTCAGAGACCCAAAGAGGAGAGCAATCCTTTGGTTCAACAGGGATAAGGTAAAATGAAAATTTCTTATAAAAATACCAAAGATAAAGCAGAGGCATTTAATAAGGCAAAAAAAACCATTAATAAAAAATATCTATCCAAATGGAACTTGGATGTAGAGGTAGAATGTAATGATGAAACCCATACGATTTTTGCAAATGGGAAGGGTTTTAATATGGAAATTAAATTCATGGAAAAATACTGTAAGGCAGACCTAAAATTGGCCTTCCTTCTTCGTGCCTTCCAATCCAAAATTGAGCATATTATAAAGAGTGAGTTGGAGAAAAATGTATAAAGTAACTTTAAAGCCCTTAAACCAAGTGGTGGAGATTGAAGGAGGTAAAAACCTTCTTGAGGCACTTTTGGAAAAGGGAATTTATATTAAATCTAGCTGTGGAGGAGTTGCATCCTGTTCGGATTGCATCTGCCGTGTAGTCGGAGGAGAGGATAATTTGGATCCACCTCCGTTTGCTGAATTAAAATTTTTGGGAAATGTATTTCATATTACAAAAGAAAGATTGGCCTGCCAGACAACCATTCATGGGGATATTACACTAGATATTTCCGGTCATGATCAGGAAGCTGATCAGAAGAAACTTAAATCTAAAACCACAAACCTTCATATGAAAACCAGAATTAGAAAAAAAGAGGCGGTACTTCAAAAAAAAAATGAGGATATGAAAACCAAAATGGAGAAAATCCAAAAGGATAATGAATATTTTCGTCACTGGGAAGGTGAGAAAAAAGAAAAATGGCAGAAAAAATTGGGTGGTTCAAAAAAGCCAAAAACCTTTGATACCGATAACATTGAAGAATATAAAGGTGAACCGAGAAGACAAGATTTTAAAAAGACGAGAAAAAAAGAGGATTAATACAAATTTAGGATATTTGAAATTCTAACCAAGTCGGCCTTTTTATTATTCCGATCAAGAAAAATTTTTTCCCCATTTTCCATAACCGCAAATAATTCAAAATACCCCTGGTTTTCAAAGGCCCTCATACTCGGTTCTTTCTTAGATCTGGCGATATTTGGTGTACCCCTAAAATGATTTATTTCAAAGGCCTCAGAAGGGGAAAGAGTATATTTTTTTAACCATAATCGAACACCTAAAATGTAGTGTCCTACGCTTAATGAATTTTTACTTTTTGTTATTCTTTTTTCATAAAGAAAAAAGGTCAAAATAACTATAGGGATTAAAATAATGGTTGAGGAAACAATTATAACCAATAACTTATTTAAAAGGTCATCACTTTGATACAGTTTAAATAATGGCTCTTTTACAGCTATTAACATCAGAAAAATAATTGCCATTGAACAGAGAAAATATAACCAGAAAATTCTAGGTAGCCCATAAGACTTAAGGGTTACAGATTCCTCTGAGAATAGAATATTATCTTTTTCTTCTTCTGAAACTGGAAAGATGTAAAGGAGACCCATTTAATGGAATTAGACTTTATTAACTTTTCGGGTTTTAATTCTGTCTTTGGCCTTTCTATTTAAAGCAGCTTCCCTTTTTTCCTTCAATTTTACTGATTTCTTCTTGAATTCTTTACGTTTTCTGTATTCTTTTAGAATACCTGCAGATTCGCAAAGCCTTTTAAATTTCTTGAGGGATCCCTCAACTCCGTATTTGGTTCCTTCAATTACTACTTTGATTGATGGTTCGTCTGCCGCCATTTTTTTCACATTCCTTTAAAATTAATCGTTTTTGTTGCGCTAAAACTTACACTTAAATAAGTTCGATTTCAACCATAAACTGGCAGAATTAGTCACCTATAATCAATATAACGCATAGTGTTAATAGTAAAAATTACCCTTGGTTTAAGGGTCTGGGGTAAAATATTAAAAAAGGATTTCCATGAAGCTATTAATGATTTCAATCCTATTGATACCTCTAACCCTGTTGGCGGATGGCCCTATGGGGGAGAACGTCCATGGGAGGTATGGACCAGAATCCATATTTACCGAGGAGGCCCAGGAACCTATTCCACCAAAAGGATTTGACCGGGAAAAGTGTTTTAAGGGTAACGCCAAGTTTAGAATCTATATTAACCGTATTAGGACAATTTCTTTTAGAATTGAAAGAAAATGTAGCAAAGGTTCTGGAAATGTTCATCAAAAGGAATGTTCTAATCATGTTAAGTATATGGAAGAAATTTTTGGGTTAATGAATCGACAATTCGAAATATTGGAAAAGGTTTGCTTATAAAATTAAAGGTTAAACATGAAATTCATATTTCTTTTTCTTTTTTTAATCCCCCTTCAGATAATGGCCGATGTTGTGCCAGCTGATACTCCGCCGGGACATTATGGCCGTGAGGAGCTTTTTACTGAAGAGGGAAAACAGGCCATACCCGAAAAAGGGTATAATAAATTTTCTTGTTTTAGGGCGGTTAAGTTGATCAGGACTATGATGAATAGGATAAGAACCCTTTCCTTCAGAATTGATAAAAAATGCAGAAAACAATCAGAAGTAGTAGGAAATAAATCCGACTGTGAGCAAACCTTTAGTTACCTTAAATCGGTTTTAGGTGTCTATAATCGACAACGAGAAATTATTTCCAACGTCTGCCAAAACGAATAACTATTTTAAACCAAATTCCGATAGAACAGAATGAGTCCTTTTTGGGAATTCATTCTATTTATTTTGGCCCTTCTAAGGGTAATCATAGAATTTACTAAATTTGATCTTTGTCAATTCCCGTTGGCAAAAAGAATGTGCCAATTAGGATATGAAAAAAGGATCAGGGATTTCCACAGAATGGGGTTTTTTTTAGGATTGGGTTATGTAATGTTAACTATTTTGGAGTGGGTCATCAAAATCGTATAAATCGATTATCTTACTTTCCTTATCAAAAATTTCAGGAATGGTAATAGAGTCTTCTTTGAATCTACGTCTGATGAAAATTTTAATTTGGATTGGAGATTTACCTGATTGTAAATATTTTTTAAGTTGATTGTTAACTTGGAAAATTTTATTTAATAAAAGAAAATTTTGTTTTTGGGTTAGTTTCCAATTCTTTTCTTTAACAATTCCTTTCCAGATAATCCAAGGATCCTCAGTGGATGTTAAGATTTTTGTAAGTGTTAAATAAATTAAGGGGTCTGATTCAAAATTATCGCCTATCAAGATTAAGTTGTTTGGGATTCCAGTCATTAATAAAATATCCAGCAGATGATTTAATTTATAAAGACCTTGAAGCTTAATATCCTTTGGGCCCAAATCTCCCTTTAGAGGTGAAAATACTTGCCGATAATCTTTTAGGAAAATTCCGGCAGTAAAAATTTCTTTTTTATAAAGCCAGTCCCTTATATTATCCTCATAAAAATGGGGAGAAGCAGAAAGAATAAATGGATGGTGGCCCTGCCCAATAAAAAATTTTAATAGGTTTAAACTTGATTTTATAGTTACAAATTTATCCAAAGGGGTAACCAGGGAGTGGTATACTTCTCTTGTTGTACCATATCTAGTTTCCAATAGGGTTTTATCGAAATCTGAAATAACCAACTTCTTAGGGGTATTAATTTTTAGAGGAATAAAAATCCCTAGCAAAAGGTCCAATCCTTTTCTAAGACCGGTTTCAAAAACTTCAAATGCTTCGATTTTTGATGTGGATTCATTAATGGGAATTTTCAAATATAAATTTCCAAAGGAATCCGTTTCTTGTCCTTTTACATAAATTTCATTTTGATTTGAATCAAGACCTAGGAATTTTAGGTGGAAAGTGTTTGAGGAGAGAAGCTTAATATTGGCGATTGGGATGTTTGGCGTTTCTCTGGCGAAATCCAAATTTTGCAAATTTTTAAGGGTAAAGGAAGCCTTGATGCTTATAAATTCGTCTGTTTTAATGGATAAAAAATGAACAACTGTTGGTCTTTTCATTTATAAAATAGATTATAGCCTTAGGTCCCTTTTTAGGCCTTAGGAATTTTGAAAATTAATTCATCGTTTTCAAAGGAATGTGTTATTTTCCTAGCATTTACTAAATTATCCAATTTGATTGATTGGGTTATTGTTTCCGATCTTGATGATTTATTCATGGTGCCATTTTCATCAAAAGTTTTATCTGCAAATTTTCTATTTTGCGATATTTTAAGGGTTCTACCATCCGCACCAATAATAACAGAATCTTTTTCATGTTCGGGTACGGAAAGTTTAATAAGATATTCTTTTTCATTTTCAGTGATGCGAGGTTGGAGAAGTGTCATTGAGTAAAAGGGATCTTTGGATCTTTCTGAAATTAAGTATTTATCCCTGGATTCATTTTTCTTTAAATTGTTTATTTCCTTTTGGGTTTTTAGGGAAAGATTTCCAATTGTATTTTCACTTTCCTTTTGAATCTGATTAATTCTTTTCTTCGTATCAGCATCAACTTGCCTAATTTTATTTTGATTTGTTTCTTCTTGTAGTTTTAAGTTTTCCTCGTTAATTCTTTCTTTTTCATGTATTTGCCTGGAATTTTCAGTAGTAATATTTCTCATTATAGCGCGGTGTTCTCGTTCTTTTTCGGCGATATTTTTATTGATTTCTCTTTGTTGAGCACTTGAAAAATTCGCATAGGAATTTATTGCCAAATTTTCTAACCGCTCATTTTCCTTCCTAAGTGCCTGGATATTATTTCTAGACTTTATCTCCTCTTGGTAAATTTTTGCATCAGCATCCTCTTGAATCTCGTGAATCTTTTTACTTTTCCTTTGATTAAGTGCATTTATTTCATTTTCAAATAAATTTTGATCTTCTTCCATTTGTTTGCCATGGCGGAATCGGTTTAAAGTAATTTCCTTTTCATGATTTAATTCTTCCTCTTTTATCTGGCCATCATATATAGCATCCTTTTCTTTCCATTTATTTCTGACACCCTCCCATTTTTGTTTTTCTTCTTTTAGTTCATTAGAAATTTTTTCCCTTTCCTGATTGCGATTTTCCCTGATGGCATTTTCCGAAGTGTCTTTTATTCGGGCAATCTCTTGATTATAGGCTTCTTTAATTTCCTTAATTTTTTCTTCCTTTGCCTTTATTTCCCTTTGATAATGGGCATCTAGGATTTTATTTTGTTCAGAAATTTTCATGGAATAATCCTTGGTTTTTCTTGTATTTTTTGGGGTGGCCCACAAGTTTGAGAATAGGCGGTATTTCCTCTGCATATCCAGGTTCGAAGAAGGGTTAGATCTAAACTTTTTTCCCCTCCATGGTAAGCCTGATATCCTATGGGATCTAAAGTGCTTATATCCATATAAGGTGGCGGGTCTATGGAATTCTTTTCCCGAATAAAATATTGGTAAACCCTATATTCTCCAAAAGAGGTGATTGGAAAAAAAAATAAGAAGATTAAGAATTTCATCTTAATCCTAATTTTAAAATTTCTACCCCCACTTTGCAGTCGGAATGAATTACCGCCATATTCTCCGACCAAATGAATTTAGAATATGCCATTTTTTCCTAATATTGGGGAAATGGAGGCATTTGTTAGGATTAAATTATGGAACTTCGATTTAAATTTAATAAGAAATATTATTTATGCTCATTCTGTAAGCGGGTTTTTCATTCCCACCAGGACCTTCTTTTTGTAGAAGATAATTTGCCTAGGGGATTTTGTACGGAAGCATGTATTGAGCAATATTTTAGGCCAATGGTAAAGCTATATGAAACAATAGAGGGGGAGTTAAGAGAAAAATTAAGCATAAAAAATGAATCTACCCTAAATGTCCTTAAATCTCCCCAATATCTTGAAAAACTTCTTAAACAACCAAAGGAAGTTTGGGTATTGGAAAACGATTTTAATGAAAAAATTTATTCAATTATTTCTCCCTACCAGGATAACTCCGGTAAAACCTTTTATCTGATGGCCCTATGCCTTTATTATCAAGGAAAGCCTGCCTTTATATTTTTAGTTACTGCGACCTCTTATATTCCATTTTTGGAGGAATTTAGGATTGGTACCAAGGTTTCTGGGACCCAAAATAATTCACTTCTAAAAGTTTCTGATTATTTGAAAGATTCAGATTTATTAAACGTGGTGGAACATAAAAAATCATTTTTACTTTCGGAAGTATTAAAAACAAGGTCCTCAAGGGATATTCCCCTTTTTGATTTTCCAAATTATGAACAATTTATGAAAAATACTGTTGAAGGGCCAGATGAGGTCTATGCTTTTAAAGATGATCTAGGGGATAAGTTTGTAACTTATATCAAATCCTTCAATGAAGAGAAAAATATTTTTTATTATTTTGTAATTTGCTTAGCTGTTTCCCAATCTGCTAAAGAACAAATAGTCCCAGTTTTATTTTTCCCATCTAAAGATGGAAAAATTTATCAAATGTTTTCAAAGGGAAATCAAATTTTTGGAAATTTGAAAAGTTAACCAGAAAATTGGTGAAAAGTATAAAAGTGCATTTTTTTAAATGCCTGGCAATAGGATGAATCATCCTTCGAATCTATATATTCGGTACATTTTAAGTAAGCTTCGACAGTTGGAATGGGCCCAATAAAGGGGGGTGGGAAGGTATGAACTTCATCAATTAAAATCATTACTGAATTTATGGGAAATAGAGAATAATCCTCCCTTTCTACGATAGATTTCCGATTTTTTAAAAGGGTAATTTCAACTGGCGTATCAGGAAATTTTATAAAGAGGCAACGCGGTTCCCCCAGATATATTGCCTTTTTTGTTATGGAATTTTGGTAAGTAGGAATAAAACAATATTTTTTTTCAATTACAGGATTTTTTAACTCAAATTTTATGCGTAATTCATCATTGTTGGGGTGGCATAATTTGTATTCCCCGATGAATTGATGCTTATAGATGGTATCACTACATTTTTTTATGTAATTTTTCCCGATTTTTGTTGGAATTTCATCCTGCTTACAGGAGATAAAAAGGGGAACTAAACAAATTTTGGTTAAATTTAAAAATTGGGATTTATGGTAAAACCCTAAATTTCCGAAAAGTTTTGGAATGAAGGTTTTAATAATCACCGTTTTAACTATTTGTTTAATAGTTGGAATATTTTTTGTAAGCATATTTTATCCATATTTTATTTATTTGAATGCTATTGGAAAAGGATATTCCTCAAATCTTATTAAAATAAAACCTGAAAATCCGGCGTTTATTGAGAGTGTAGAATTTACTAGTAAAAAAATAAAAGAATATCTTCCGGAAAATGAAAAAAACTGGAGACTTTTTCATTTTTCAAACTTTGAATTACCTCTTCCAATTGATAATCCGGTTGTCCAACTTTATCCTTTAACCACAAGACTTGGAAAATACGATATTTTTGGTGGAAATATCAATAATGATAAAGGAAGAATTTATTTTTCATTTACAGTGGGGCTGGATTATTCATTTATTTATCCTCTTGATAAGCAGAAAGTATTCTCCCTTCCCATTTTCAAGGAATTTTTGGAAAAAATACCAAAGGAAAAAATATTTGAACTGGTTTTTACCAAACCATTGGATATAAAAAATTTGGATATAAATCAAAGAGTAAAGGCCTTAAGGAAACTTTGGGGAATTTCCTATTATGAATTGGTGTTAAATTTATTTATCCTTCAAATTCGAAATGATTTATTCCCCAAAAACGCTATTAAATTTTCGTATTATCCAGAAAAAAAACTTGGTGTTGTTGAACAGGAAGACAAAAATTCTGGTTTTTACAAGGAAACCATTTTTTTATTGGAAAAAGATAAAATTTATACTTTGGAATGGAGGTTACCTAAAGAAGAACTTCTATCAGATAATATACGCTTTAGATTTTTAAATAATTTAAAATTCAAGGGTACCTACACAGAAGCTTTTATTTCCGCGTTTAACGATTACCGTTCGCTACCACTTTATAAAAAAATAACCTCGACCTCCTTTACCATACTGTACTCTGGATTAACCCATGATCCTGGAAACCAAAATATTTTGAAGGCAATTACTAGGGATTTGAAAAGAGGAAAAGGCAATGAAAAATTCCTGGAGTGGTTATATGATTACGGCGAAAAGAAATTGAAAGTGAATTTAAGAATTGATCAAGATGCAATTGATGCGGCAAGAATTGAAAAAGAAAAAGCAGAAAAGCTGGAAAAAGAATTAAGGGAAGCATCAAAATTGAGAACACCTACCAGTGAAGAAGAAACAGAAGATTTGACCAAGGAAGAAAAGGTTGAATTACTTTTGAAGGATGCTAAAGATAAAGGTGAAGAAATTGAACAAAGTGATAAGGCCCTAATTGAAAACTAAAGTGGAAAAGAAATTCCTAAATATAAAGACAGTCCCTTGAGCAAATTTAGTTTATAATAACCACTAGAAAGGGGAATATCACTGATATCATCAAGGGCCATTATGTTATAATCAAGACCAATGTTTATGTTTAAATTGGATTTGGGAAGCAATCTTACCTGTCCTCCAAAAATATAACCATAATAAGAACCGTTATCAAATAACCCATTGTAAATAAGTTTAGCTCCTCCGGGAGCTATATTAAATCCGGCATTCAGGTCAACGCTTAAGAAATCCATCTCCAATAATTTGTACTGTGCTAGGGCCTTAAAACCAAGACCCTCAAAATGATAAATTCCTCCTTGTACTGAACTATAAATAAAACCGCCATCAAAGAAGAACCGGCTTTGGGTTAACCTAACTTCCACCATTGCCTCAATTTGAATCAGTGGTGAGGTTGGGCCACCGGTTAAACTCATCAGATCTTTCCACTGTGAACCTGCATCCATAAACCCCACATTGGCGGCCAATCGGAATGGTTCCATTGGTTCTTTTTCTTCTTTTTCTTCTTCTAGCAAATGGGTTCTAGTTGCTGTCGATTCCGCATTAGGCTTTTCTCCCTTAATAACTAAGTCATCAACTTTTATGTAGACGATTTTCCCCGAGAGGACCATAGGAACCACTGAATCATTATTCCTTTTAACTTCACCAATTTTTATTTTTTTTCCTTTAGAAAGATATCCTATGGGAACCTTCATTTCTGGGTCCGCATAGATTAGGGCCCTAGATTCCTTAATAAAAGCAATTTGGTAAGAAAATGCCAAGGTAGGGAAAAAAACTAAAAAAAATAGAATGCGCGACATTAAAAAAATTATAACTGCTAATATTTGGAAATGCCAAATGAAACCTTAGATTGCCTTGGGTGCCAAACCCCTGTAATCAGCATGGGAATCAATATATCTTTTAAGTGCTATGACTACCAGGTCTTCAACCGGAATGTTGGTATTAGTGGACATTTTTTGGATTTCATCGACAACCCATTTTTCAATCTGTACTTTTAATTCTTTTAGGTCGCCTTGGTTATGTTCTTGTCCCTTCATAAACTATCCCCTATTTAATAAAATTTTAAGTTCCTCAATTCTTCTGTCAAGTTGGTCGCTTTTAGTTAAGGATCTTCCCATGACCAGGAAATCAGAACCCTTTTTTAGAGCGGACTGAGGTGTTTCTACTCTAACCTGATCAGAAATATTTCCCGATGAAATTTCATCCGAAAATCTGATCCCTGGAGTCACCTTTAGGGGGTTATGCGAGTATTTTTTTTGAAGTTCAAGAAACCAGGTTAATTCTCTGGCTGACAAAACAACTCCGTCAATTTTTGTTTTAAGGGCCAAGGAAAATAGTCTCTCAAATGCAGGCCTTACTTCGGTTTCTCCAAAAAGATCAACTAGGTCCTGCTCGCTTAGAGAGGTCAAAAAGCTAACCCCTAAAAGTTTGGTTTCAGGAAGGGAAACTTTGGCTTCGGCCAAGGCAGCACTAACCATTTTCTCTCCTCCGCTTAAATGAAGGGTTAGGTAGCGAATAGGGAGTGATTTTAGAGATCTGATTGATTTGGAAACAGTATTAGGGATGTCATGAAGTTTTAAATCCAAAAAGATATCTACAGAAAATAAATCATGGATTTGTTTTAGAAAAGCTGGACCGAAGCGGTAATACATTTCCATTCCAATTTTAACTGTTGGAAGGGAGTCTTTAGGCCATTTTTTTAAAAAATTGATGGCCTCCTGATCATTCATATCATCCAGGGCCACCATTATTTTTTTCATATCACTCATGTACTAATTTCCAATGGAAGAATCATAAGGAAGTTCTTGAAGTGAAAGCGGTGCCATCCGAGATTCCTTATAATTAATCAGGGATTCGATAACCGCTCTAATATTTTCTGCCCTGGTAAAACAAGGGACACCATAGGCGATGGCGGTATTTCTAATTTGTTCGCCTTCTGATTTTGAGGTTCCTTGATTAGATGGTGTATTCAAAACCATTTTCAATTTTTCATCTTTTAGTACTTCGAGCAGGGAGCGACCACCATGGGTATCTTTAGAAATTTTAGTAACTTCTTCGCAGGGAATACCTTGTTTTTTTATGTATCTATGAGTTCCGGAAGTTGCTACAAATTCATACCCCATTTGGTGCATGCTTTTTAAATAGGGGAGAAGGATATTCTTATGTTTATCAGAAAGAGAAATTAAAATTTTTCCCGGACCTAAAAGGTTGGGATAATTTCCAAGATAGGATTTTAAAACGGCCATTTCCTTGTCAAAATCCACTCCGAATGTTTCCCCAGTGGATCTCATTTTTGGCCCCAGAATAATATTATCTTGGATAAATCGGTCAAATGGGAACGTGGACTGTTTAACACAGAAAAACTCTGCCATTTCCCTATCCCATGGTTTTATCTTCTCACCCAACATTGCATCTGTGGCTATTGAAGGAAGGGATATATTATAGGCCTTAGAAAGGAAAGGGAGAGTTCTAGAACCCCGCGGATTTGCCTCAATGGGGAAGATATTCCCATTCTTAATGGCATATTGGAAATTTATTGGACCGACGACACCCAAGGAGTCAGCGAGTGCAATAGATACCTTTTTTAATTTCTCATAAACTGATGAGGTAAGAGCAACCGGAGGAGAGATCATTCCGGAATCCCCTGAGTGAACTCCGGCAAATTCAATATGTTCACAAACAGTGAAAACGGTGTTGCCAAATCGATCTCGAATTAGATCGACATCATATTCATAAGCGTTTTCGAGGTATGGTTCCACCTGATAGGTGGTATCTGAATGTTGTAAATGAAGCTTATGTTCTTCAGGAAGTTCATTGATATCATCGAAGGAATAAAAGATATACATGGATTCGCCACCGATTACATAGCTTGGCCGGATAATTACTGGAAAGCCAATTTCAATCATGGCGTTTACCAAATTTTTATAACCCCTAACTTCCTGAGAATTATTATGAGAAAGACCAACTTTTTCAACTTCCTTTGAAAAAAGTTTTCTATCTTCGGTCAAATCAAGAACTTGAAGGGTTGGCCCTAGGAAATTGAATTGGGCAAATTCTTTCATAAAGGAATTTTCCAATCTTTCCCTTACGGCAATTCCAGTCTGTCCGGAAAAAGATGCAATCACACCTTCAGGTTTTTCATTCATTAAGATGTCAAATAAATCTTCTGAATAAAGGGCACTTATATATAACCTGTCTGAAGAATCATAATCTGTAGACACCGTTTCAGGATTGGAGTTGACCATGATGGCCTTAATTCCTTTTTCCTTCAGTCTCTGGCAGGATTTTACACAGGAATAATCAAACTCAATACCCTGACCAATTCTGTTTGGACCTGAACCTAGGACTAAAACAGATCGATTATCGCGGGAAAGTGATAAGGCTTCAGTGTTACTGATATAGGTCGAGTAGAAGTATGGTGTTCTGGCAACAAATTCACCAGAGCATGTATCGACAGCTTTAAAAACTGGGAAAATATTATGTTCAAATCTAAAGGCCAAAACCTCCTTTTGGGTTTTTTCCTTTAGCATAGCAAGGTATTTATCTGAAAATCCCAATGATTTATAATAACGGAATCTTTCAGCATCCTTGAAAATTTCACCATTGGTTTTTAAAGATTCAATCTCTGTTTCTGCATCCACAATTTGTTTGAGCTGGTTAATAAACCAAGGCGTGATTGAACTAATTTTATAAATTTCCTCAACCGTCACCCCCAACCTAAGTGCATCTAGGCATGTTAAAATTGAAAGTTCCATTGGGCGGGAAAGTCTTTCAAGAACATTTTCCCTGGTTAAAGGAAAAGGAATATTTTTAAGTTGAGAAATTGAAGGGATATCAAGTCCCATTTCTAACGATCTAAATGCCTTCATCAGGGCTTCGTTGAAGCTTCCTCCCAAGGCCAATACCTCTCCAACAGATCTCATTTGGGGACCCAATTCTTTGGAAGATGTAGGAAATTTATTGAATGGGAAAATGGGAATTTTTACCGCAACATAATCAAGGGTAGGTTCAAATGCCACTGGGGAAGTTTTTGTAATATCGTTTAAAATTTCTTTTAGGGTATATCCTACCGCCAAAAGGGCAGATATTTTAGCAATCGGGTATCCAGTGGCCTTTGAAGCAAGGGCCGAAGATCTTGAAACCCGTGGGTTCATTTCAATTACGACGATATCGTCCTCATCATTTGGATTTATGGCGAATTGTACGTTGGCACCACCTGCAACCACTCCCATGTGTTTGGCTATATGGAGGGCCATTGATCTTAAGTTTTGGTAACAACGGTCGGAAATGGTCTGAGCTGGAGCAACCGTAATGGAATCTCCTGTATGAATTCCGCAAGGATCCACGTTTTCAATTGAACAGATTATTACTCCATTTTTTTCACAATCAACCATGACTTCAAGTTCAATTTCCTTCCAACCAACCAGGGATTTTTCCATGGTTATTGGAAATTTTAAATCGGAATTGAAAACTTCTAAAAGTTGGTCCTCATTTCTACAAAGAGCAGCTCCCTTGCCTCCAAGGGCGAAATCTCTTCTAATAATCAGTGGGTACCCGACAGAAGTTTTTGCCATGGACACGCATTCTTCTTTAGAAAATGCCTTAAACCTTCTTCCGGTTTGGTATCCTAAGCCTAATAATTCTGTTGCAAATAATTCCCGATCTTCGGTCATTTCAATGGTTCGAGCTTTAGAACCAAGAAGTTGCACATTATGCTCTTTTAGGAAACCTTCGTTCTCTAATTCAATGCATAGATTTAGAGCTGTTTGCCCACCCATGGTTGATAAAACAGAATCCACTTTCTCTTTTAAAATAATTTTTTTAACGACTTCCTTGGTGATGGGTTCAATATAAGTTCTAAAGGCCATCTCAGGATCCGTCATAATGGTGGCAGGATTTGAGTTTAAAAGCACTACATCAATTCCAAGTTCCTTTAGAGATTTACACGCTTGGGTTCCCGAATAGTCAAACTCTGATGCCTGACCTATTTTTATTGGACCAGACCCTATTAATAAAACTTTTTTATATGGAATATCCTTGATTACCTTTTTAGTTACATCAATTAAGGGGTGGATTTTTTTTGAATCCACGGTAGGATCAATTTTACCATTTAGGTAGTTTTTTATTTCTTCAAAGAAATAAGCGGCATCTTTTGGTCCCGGATTGGCTTCAGGATGGAATTGAACTGATTTTAAAAAATGATCAGTAGTTGAAATTCCTTCCACCGATTTATCAAAAAGTGATTTAAAGCTGATAAAAAGTTCTTTATTTAGGATATTATCCTTTAAGATTCTTACCAGGGATTCTTCATCTGAGGCGTATCCATGGTTTTGGGAAGTGATTACAATATTTCCTGAAGCCGTATCCAAGCAAGGATGATTGGCTCCTCTTTGCCCAAAGGGAAGCTTTATTATTTTTGCTCCTAAGGCAAGAGTGATTAGTTGGTGACCAAGACAAATTCCTCTTATTGGAATTTTGGAAGTAAGTAGTTCCCTAACAACCTGGACTTCTTTAGTATAATCTCTTGGATCACCAGGCCCATTTGAAAGGAAAATCATTTTTGGATTATAGGATAATATTTCTTGTGCAGAAACATTGTATGGGAGAGTTACTATTGGAAAACCCATCGTTTTAAAGTTTTCCAAGATGGCATTTTTCATTCCGTAATTTACCAGTACGATAGGATTTTTGCCTTCAATCTCAACCTTGTGGTCATCTTGGCTTACTCGGTGAAGGTCGCTGCAAATTAACTTGGCAATTTTAAATTCTTCTTTGGAGGGACATTTTTCCGTAAATGTCAAAACTGATTTCTGGGGAACTTTTGAGTTTACAATAAATTTTGTAAGGGCTCGAGTATCCATTCCGCTCACTAAAGGAATTTTAATTTCATTTAAAAATTTATTAGGAGAAAAATGTCTGGAAATTATACAAGTGGCATGGGTTACGTTTGATTGTCTTACCCTTATGTCACTTTCATAGTTTCCGGTATGAGGATTGGTAAAAATGATATGCTGACCAAGAAAGCTTGGGTCGGTGATTGTTTCTTCATATCCCGACATCCCTGTAGTAAAAGCGGCTTCTCCCCAAATACCACTTGAAAGTTCCACATCTTCTTTTGGTCTATTCACATAACCTGAAAAGGAAGTTCCATCCTCAAAATGAAGAAATACTTTAGATTTTTTTAAAGATTTTTGAAATTTTATTTCAACTTCCATATTTTATCATAGCGGTGATAATCGCCATCCTCATATAAATTGAATTTTTAACTTGTTGGTAACCCTGATAATGTGTGGATTTAAGAAGTTCCTCAGAAAGTTCCACTCCAATATTCACAGGCCCAGGGTGGAAAACTGGAATATTATTTTTTAATCTGGAAACGTTTATTCCAAATTTTTCTGGGTAAGTATCATAATATGCTACAGGTTTTTGGTGTCTTTCTTTTTGAATTCTTAAGGTATAAATTAAATCCGCCTTTGAAAGTGCGTAGTCAAGGGAGTCGGTCACCTCATGTTCATCATTGGATGTTGGTAAGCATTCTTTAGGACCGCAGACTATAATTTTCCCGCCAAATCGTATGAATAGGTCGCTTAATGAATTAAAAACTCTAGAGTGGACCACATCCCCAATTACCACCATGGTTTTTCCCTTAGGGTTGATTCCTAATTCAAAAAAGGTGAAAAGATCAAGGAGGCCTTGGCTCGGATGGTGATTTATCCCATCTCCTCCGTTTATAATTTTAATTGGTGGATTTTTTATGAATGGTTCAAATTCATTGGAGTTCGGAGTCCGGATTACACAGACATCGACACCTTGGTATTTAAGTGTGAGTAGGGTTTCCTCAAGATTTTCACCTTTTTTCAGGGAAGAGGTATCAACATTAAAATCAATATAATGGCCACCAAGTTTTTTCGCTGCAATGGCAAATGAAGTTTTTGTTCTTGTGCTATTTTCTAAAAAGAGTGTGGCCAAAAAAAATGGATTTTGTTTAAAAAAAAACATGGGATCTTGGCCTTCTTTAAATTTTTTTGCCAAGCTAAGAAGTTCTTCGATCTGATCCTTTGACAACTCTTTTGTTGTCGAAAGGATAGATGGAAATGATTTCATTCCCTCTCCCCTGTTTTTTATTTCCCGGACATTCGGGCCAGTTTAAATCATGTGAAATATTTTGAAAACCAATAAATTACATTAGGTTAAATTATATAGGGTTTTGCGCAACTAGTTGAATTTAGGTCAGCGTTATTAAGAAAATGAGCACGATTTATCCAGGTTTTCGATGTATGGGTAAGAGGAGATGATTCATCCAGAAAAAGAAGCCCTAATAAATGAACTTAAGGGAAATTTATTTGAATATTTAATAGGTCTTTCTTTATCTAAAATTCGCCATATTGAACCACTTTTCCATAAAAGCTTTGAAGGAGAAATCAGAACCAAGCTCATTCAATATGAAGGACAGCTTTTAAAAAATGATCCATTTTTATTTAAAAAACTCCCTTTATTGGCCAACGAAGTAGCTGTTAAATTAAACGAAAGTCTTCCCCGCAAAGTAGATAACATTTTGGTTGTAGGGAAGGGGGCCTTTAGATTTAATTTAAACGAGGCGGATTTAATGGTTGTTTCAGGGGAAAATAACATTCCAATTTCGGTAAAATTGTCCAAAGCAAATGCCTTCGTAAATACCAAAAGTGCAGGGGTAAAGAGTTTTATTCAAGCATATTTCTCTAATTTTCAATCTAGTTTATTATGGCAGAGGGATCTAAACGTTGTGGTGGATCTTGCCTTTGAAAAAATGGTAAAAGATTTCCATCATAAAGCAGGGATTAATTTTACTGGTGGTTTTACCCAGGAGTGGCAGGATGCCGGTTATTCTGATTTACCTGGAAAATTACCCAATGATTTTAAAAATATAATAAGAAATTATTATTTTGAGATAAATTCCAAGATTCATTCAATTTTTTCCCAAATGAAAGAACTTTCTCCTTTTGATTTCATCGAATCCCTCTATCCCCTTTTAGGATTTGGGGATCGCCGAATAATCCGGGCCACCTGCTTTCACAGGGAAGTAGAAGGTGAGAAATATTTTCCAGTAAAAATATCCATACAAAAAGTGCAAGATATACAATCTGTGGATCTTTTAAGCTTAAGGCCGGGGCTAAGTTCCTTTGAATTAAAATTTCCTGGAAGAATTTTGCAAATAAGGGTAAAACCCATGAATGTTTACACCACTCCTGCAGTGAAAATAAACTGTTCAATCAAGGAGGTATTTTGAAAACATTTGTCCTAGGACCCCATTCTCTAAAGACCAGGTTAGAAGAATTAACCTCTGGAGAGGTTTTTTTTGTAGAATCGAGGACAGATTTATTGAATCAAATATCTAATTTGGACCGTATCCTTTACTTAGAATTAACGGATGTAATTAATTTTGATCTTGCTTATTTTTTAAAACATTCCGTTGGGAATTCCCTGGGCCTTTTTTATACCAAAAATACTGGAAAGGATCTTTTGTTTATTGATCCCGATTATAAACTTTACCAAGAAAAGGATACATCCTCTTATTTTGATGGCTTTATTTCTGCGGGAGTTTATTTGGGGACCCCAAAAAATTTGACCCAAATATTTTCTGGCAATTATTCTGGAGTTATAGGGATTCCCCTAGGAAAAAATAATAACTACCATGATTTTCAAAAACTACAGGCGGCCTTATTTTTAGATCGGGATGGAGTTATTAATGTTGATTTGGGCTATCTCTATCAAAAGGAAAAGGCCATTCTTTGCGAAGAGGTTATTCCACTTATTCAAAAAGCAAATAATGAGGGAATGCCGGTTATTGTTTTGACTAATCAATCTGGAGTGGCCAAAGGATGGTATCGTGAGGAGGATGTTTTAAACCTTCACGAATTTCTAAATGAAAAAATCGCGCAATTTGGAGCAAGAATAGATGGATGGTACTTTTCTCCATTTCACCCAACATCAGGTTTAATTGAATACAATAAAAAATCATTTTTAAGGAAACCAGGTCCTGGAATGGCCCTACTCGCCTGTGAGAAATTTCCTATAGATTTATCCAGAAGCTATATGGTTGGAGATAAAGTTTCGGATAATCTTCAAATAAAAGGTTTAAATTGTTTAAATTTAAATAGGGGTTATGATCTAGGAGAATCAAAATTTCCAATTTTTCAAACCTATGAGGAACTCTCAAGATTTATATTTGGGTAGTTTTCCAATAGTCCTCGTAAACCAAAGCTCCGTCGGCCTCATTTACAGATAAAGGGGTTATTTCATTGATCCCCATGTTTTCCATCATTTTTATGGTTAAAACTATATTTGTGATAAAAAGTTCAGGATTATCCCCACCAATATCCTTGTCTGTAAGAGTTGCCGATTTTGCCAGTGTGGCCTTTAGCTGATCCAAATACAAATACCGGGTATTGGGTTCAAGAAGATTGGTATAAATCTGACCAATTCCAACGACATTGTGGTCTTTGGATTTTTCCCTTAGGAAATTTTCAAAGTTGTATTTGAGATAAATATCAAGAAGTTTTTCAGACTCAGCAACTTTCTCTAAACCAAGTGGGTTTGGGG
>CAYNWL010000004.1:26427-236330 GCA_964400895.1 uncultured Bacteriovoracaceae bacterium | reverse complement strand
TTTTGGATAAAAACTCGTGGGTTCCATCAATCCCGGTATCCAAAACAGCTACTGTTACATCGTGTTTAAAAACTACATGCTTTGGAAGGTTGATAGAATCTAGTCCCCAATTGCTAAATTTACCATCAGCAATTGCGGTAAAACTAAATAAAATTAATGTAATTAAAATTAGTTTCCTCATGCCCATATATATGCAAAGGAATGGCCAAACTCAGCCTTGGAATTTCAAGCAAATAGGGCATTTTGAGTTGTAAATAAAATATATAGTGTCATTTTTTTTGACAGGGGATTAAAGGGAAGAAAAAATTTGTTCGAAAATGGGGAATGAAAATTTTATTTATTTTATTTTTTTCCAGTTCGATTTTTTCAGCGACAGTTCCTTCACTTCCTGAATGTACTCCCAAAACCTTACCTGACAAAACCGTAACTCTTGATTGTGTGTTAGCAGAGATAACACTTCATGAGACTGTGAAGGAAGGAAATATTAACTGGTTAGGAGTTGGCAATTACGTTGCATTTATGAGATTTTATGTCAAAAACCCGCAGATTTTTTCAAAAATTGTAATTTATAAATCAGTAGTCGGAGCTGTAGAAGAATGCTCAGTTCGCAACCTATTTAGCTTTTCAAGAGCATTATTAATTATGCAATCTCCCTCTCCAAATCCTGGAGGGAATTATCTACGAGGTGTTTTTGGTGAATGTTTAAGGACTATTCTCTCCGACGACTTGCTCAATACACTATTTGAGGATATGGAATTTCTGGTAAATAAAAAATCCTTTTCAAAGAGAACCCAACTTAACTGAAATACATTTTCAACCTCCTCTCTTCCATTTATAATCAATTTCCATGAAAGAAGGATTGATTTTACGTAAAACTGGAATTGATACTTATCGCGAAGCGGTAGTCTATTTAAGAGTAGATGATCCAGTTTGTATTTCAGAGGGATTTGAAACACAAGCTAGGGTACAAATTAATTCCTTCAATAAATCAATAATTGCCACACTAAACAAAATTAATTCAGATCTCCTGGATCCAGGAGAAATTGGCCTTTCAGAATATGCATGGAATTTACTTGGAGGAAAGGATGGAGATTTCGTAACTATATCCCATCCTCGGCCCATAAACTCCATGAGTTTTGTTAGGTCAAAAATTTATGGAAATAAATTAACAAGATCTGAATTAAAAGAGATTTTAGGTGATATCACATCAGGCAGGTATTCAGACATTCAAATAGCCTCATTTTTAACTGCCTGTTCCTCTTCAAACTTGGATTTGGATGAGATTCGAGAACTAACTGAGGAAATGGTTGAGGTTGGAGAAAAAATAAAATGGAAATCCGACTTCGTGGTAGACAAACATTGTGTTGGTGGCCTCGCAGGAAATAGAACCACTCCAATAGTGGTACCCATAGTATCCGAGTTTGGACTTTTAATGCCAAAGACCTCATCAAGATCCATAACTTCACCAGCTGGAACCGCTGATACAATGGAGGTATTTACCCAAGTAAATTTAACAGTCTCTCAAATGAAAAAGGTCGTTGAGAAAGAAAATGGATGTTTAGTTTGGGGAGGGGCCGTAGCATTAAGTCCAGCAGATGATATTTTAATAAGAGTTGAAAGGGTTTTGGATCTGGATTCTGAAGGGCAACTAGTGGCATCCGTTCTTTCAAAAAAAATAGCTGCAGGATCCTCCCATGTATTAATTGATATTCCAGTAGGAGTATCTGCTAAGGTTAGAAGTAGAAAAAAAGCAAATCTTTTAAAAAACTTTTTTGAGAAGGTGGGCGATGCCCTAGGCCTTAAAATCCATGTATACTTTAGTGATGGTTCTCAACCTGTAGGAAATGGTATAGGTCCTGCCTTGGAGGCCAGGGATGTTTTATCTGTCCTCTCCCTTAAAACAGATGCTCCTAAAGATCTTAGAGATAGAGCACTTACAATTGCAGGAAAAATTCTAGAATTTTCCGACAAGGTAAAAAAGGGTGAAGGTATAAAAATTGCATCAGACATCCTCCAAAGTGGAAAGGCATTAAAGAAATTTGAGGCCATTTGTAGGGCACAAGGAGGATTGAAGGATATTCCACAATCAAAGTATCAAAGCCCCTATTTAGCAAAAAGGTCTGGTATAGTTACTGCCATTGATAACCGGCGAATTTCCAGGGTTGCAAAACTAGCTGGAGCACCCATTGATAAAGTTGCAGGAGTTGATTTACATGTCTCAATTGGATCAAAAATATCTATAGGGATGCCTCTATTTACCATTCATGGAGGTTCCAAAGGAGAATTAAATTACGCCTTGGCATATCTTCATGAACGCAATGAAATTATCTCTATTAGGGAGTTATAAATGGGTCCCATAATATTTCATTTTCCTGAAAATGAAGGTTTATCAAAATCCATTAATAAAATTGCCAATTTTCAATTCGGGGAAATTATTATTAGGAGGTTCCCTGATGGTGAATCTTATTTGAGATTAAAATCCGATGTTAAGGGAAAAGATGTATATCTGGTAGCAGGACTTCAAAACCCTGATCTTATGGCCATGCCCCTAATGTTTTTCTCATCTTTGATTAAAGAAAATGGGGCAAAAAGTCTTACTCTGATTGCACCTTATTTGGGCTACCTTAGACAAGATAAGATCTTTAACCCCGGGGAGGCGCTAACCTCAAAAATATTCGCAAATTTTCTTTCCCCTTATTTGGACCGCCTAATAACAATCGATCCCCACCTTCATAGAATCAAATCCTTAAATGAAATCTATTCAATAAAAACCAATGTTATCCATGCGACTAAAGAACTTTCTAAATGGATATTAAAAAATGTAAAAAATCCTTTATTGATAGGACCTGATGAAGAATCAAGACAATGGACTGAGGAAGTCGCAAAATCTTCCGATTCGCCTTACATTATTTTGAAAAAAACTAGACTTGGTGATCATGAGGTTAAAATTAATTTTCCAGATCTTTCCCAATATGCTCAAAGAAAACCTGTGCTAGTTGACGATATAATTTCTTCTGGCGCCACAATGATGGTGGCAGCAAAAACTTTAAAAGAAAAAGGAATGGCCGCCCCAATATGCTTGGCGGTCCATGGGATCTTTGCCCAAGATTCTTATCAAAAACTTAAAAACTCACCAATTGAAAAAATTATTACCTGTAATTCTATTGAACATGCTACCAATAAAATTGATCTGGCGGAATTAATTTTGAAGGCACTTTAAAAAGATGCGTTTTTAGGCGTCCTAGGAAATGGGATAATATCCCTAACATTGGTCATTCCAGTTATATATAGAAGGGCCCTCTCAAAACCAAGGCCAAATCCACCATGAGGTACTGATCCCCATTTTCTAAGATCCAAATACCACCAAAGATCCTGATCATTCATCTTTTTTTCTTTAATGGCCGATTTAAGTTTTTCCAGATTATCTTCCCGCTGCGACCCACCGACAATCTCCCCTACTCCAGGAACCAAAATATCCATTGCACGTACCGTTTTTCCGTCAGGATTTTGCTTCATATAGAAAGCTTTAAAATCTTTAGGATAATCAGTAACAATTACTGGTCCATGAAAATATTCTTCGGCCAGATATCGTTCATGCTCCGTTTGCATTTCTGCTCCCCAATGGGTAGGAAATTCAAATTTTTTCCCTGATTTTGAACAAATCTCCATTGCTTCGGTATAGGTAATTCTTTTAAATGTTGCATTGGCGACTGCTTTGATTTCTTCAATATAGTTTTCTTTTTCGTTAATGGATTTTCCCAGCACCCCTCCCTTTTCCATAGGACGATAATTTAAAAATAGGAGTTCATCCATACAGTTATCTAGAGCATAGTTGATCAAATATTTAATATAGTCGGTTGCCAGATCGGCCACTTGATCTAGTTCATAAAAGGCTACCTCAGGTTCCACCATCCAAAATTCTGATAGGTGTCTTTTAGTGTTGGAATTTTCCGATCTAAAAGTCGGGCCAAAGGTATAAACCTTGCCCAACCCAATCGCCATTGCCTCTGCTTGAAGCTGTCCAGATACCGAAAGAGAGGTATCTTGTCCAAAATAATCTTGAGAATAGTCTATCTCGCCTTTATCACTTTTAGGAAGATTATCTAAATGCAAGGTCGTAACCTTAAACATCTCCCCCGCCCCTTCCGCATCTAATGCAGTGATAATTGGGGTATGGACATTGATAAACCCTTTTTCATTAAAAAATTTATGGGTGGCAAATTGTAGGGCATTTCTAATTCTCCAAATCGCACCAAAGGTTTGAGTCCTAGCACGCAGGTGTGCCACTTCTCTTAGAAACTCAAGTGATGTGGCCTTTTTTTGGAGGGGAAATTCCTCGTCCACAGGACCTATAATGGAAACAGATAACCCATGCATTTCTATGGACTGGCCTTTTCCCCCAGATGGTCTAATGACACCTTTAATGGAAACTGAGGTTCCCATTAACATGGAAGATATTTGTTCATAATTGCTAAGGGATGAATCAGCTATTATTTGAAGATTATTTTGGGTTGAACCATCATTTAGGACAAGGAAGGAAAAGGTTTTGGATTTTCTAACAGACCTAATCCAACCTTTAACTTCAACTTCTTGCTCGATAAGTTTTTCTCCAACCGTAAACAATTCTTTTAATGACAAATATCTGGCCATCTCTTTATCCCTTAAGTTCTTTTATTTGTTCCCTTGTAAGTCTTGCCCCATATTGTGTAACTAGTTTCGATGCGGCCCTACAAGCAAGAGTTCCTGCAGTATGAAAATTTTTACCATGAGTTATCGCATAAAGAAAGGTTCCGGCGAATAAATCCCCAGCACCTGTGGTATCAATCGGTACCACTTTAGGTGCTTCCACTTGGTGGAAATTTTCTCCATCAAATATTATGGCACCTTTTGATCCCCTGGTAATAGCGAAGGTCTTTGCCATTTTTTTAATTTTTTCTAGAATTATTTCTAAATTATCACTTCCCGCAAATTCAGATGCTTCGTCAAAATTGCAAAAAAGTAAATCAACACCTTCGCCAATCATTTCTTCCATCTGATTTCTAAAATGCCTTACCATTCCCAAATCAGAAAGAGTTATGGCAATTTTAACGCCATTTTTTTTGGCCACCGATCTTGCAAAAATTGCGGCCTCTCTTCCTGTTGGAGAAGCTGCCAAATAACCTTCTAAATAAATATATTCTGAATCAACAATTTCTTTTTCTACAACATCACTTACTGAAAGTTTTTCTGATGACCCGAGAAATGTGTTCATCGACCTTTCAGCATCAGGAGTGATAAAGACCATGCATTTTCCAGTATGACCATTAGACCTTTTGGATGTTAAATTAGTGGAAACCCCTTCCCTAATTAAATCCTCAAAATAAAACTCCCCCAATTCATCTGTTGAAACTTTGCAGGTATAAAAGGCACGTCCACCATATTGGGATAGGGCTATCATGGTATTTGCGGCTGAGCCTCCACAAAATTTCCTTGCTTCAAACGGATCTAAGTTCTCCAAAAGATCGTGTTGTCTTTTTTCATCTACTAGGGTCATAACTCCTTTTTCCACATTCATCTTCAGGAGCCATTGATCATCAACTAAAAACTCCATATCAACAAGGGCGTTACCTATCCCGAACACATGATATTTTTTCATTTAACTTTTCCTCTTAAATTCTCTTTTGAATACCAGTTTATTTGCGGATGATTCTTTTTTATCGAAAGAATAACCCCCATAATTAAATTCCGATAGTCGGTCTGGACTTGAAATTTTTTCTTTAATAATGAAACGACTAAACATTCCTCTTGCTTGTTTTGCAAAAATACCAATATTTTTATGCTTTCCACTACTCCCCAATTCTCTGTCCAAAAAAACTGGAGTAATAATTTTTGCTTTAATTTTTTTTGTATCTAAAACCTGGAAATATTCTTCCGAGGCGCAATTGACCAGATATTCGGTTTCCAGATTATTTAAATAATCAGTTATTTTTTCATTCCAAAACCCATATAAGTTCTTTTCTTTTCCAACGGGAAGTTTTGTTCCCATCTCCAACCTATAAGGAAAAATCAGATCCAAAGGGGCCAAAACACCAAAAAGTCCGGACAAAATCCTAATTTTAAGTTGCGCCTGTAATAAATCAGATTCGGAAAACAAGGAAACTGAAAGCCCTTGGTAGGTATCCCCCTTAAATGCAAAAATGGCAGGTCTTTGCTCAGAATTCCTTAATGGAAAAGAAATGTTTGAATACCTCTTAACATTCTCCATTGCTAATTTTTCACTTATCCCCATTAAATGGGTCAAATCCTTTGGGGATTTCTTCTTTAAAATTTCCACCAACACTTTGGTTTCTTTCAAAAATGCAGGATGTGAAAAATGGGCCGAGACCGCCTTTGATGAAAAATCAAGCCTTTTTGCCGGAGATAGAATCACTAACATCTAAATTTTCCTTGTAGGCTGTTTTAAATATCAAATCAAAAAATGGGAAAACAATATTAAAATTATAATCTCTCATGAGTGATGGATTGTGATGATCCCTATGATAATTTCTCATAAATTTAAAAAAGGGAACTTTCATCAAAATATTTTTCTCACTCAAATGCGATATAAAATGCATTACCTCATAACTTATAAAATAAAAGCAACTTGTTGCCATTATTATAAAAACTCCATTTTCTGAAAGAATGGGAGTGGTAATAAAATAAATTAAAGGTAAAACCAAAACGATAAATCCTAAAATAACATCTATAGGAAAGAAAATTATAAACCAATCTTTAGTTGAATCCCACTCTATTTTTTCATGGGTATAGAACCTATGGTGCCATTTTGAATGAATTTTGTAGGCAAATCCAAAAAATCTCACCTCTCGATGAAGTAAATATTTATGGATTATAAAAACCGCTAAATTTCCAAAAATCACAGTGATTGGAATAAAGAGCAATTCTAAAAAATTCGGTGATTTTATTTTTAAAAAAAATGCCATTAAGGGTAGAAAAAGCAGGAGAAAATTTACCAGCATATGTCCAATTCCCCAATAATAAAAGGGAATGTATTCTTTCCTAAATGCCTGTCTAAATTCCACGTTTTTCATTTTAATTCCTAGGGTTTGGCCAACAATAGTTGAAAAAGAATAATTTGGGAAATAATGCTAAGCATTATTTACAATCTTACAGGGGAAATTTTTGCCCAGCCTCTAAAAATTCTCCCCCCCTTTAAAATTAAATTATTTAACTAAGGAAAATCGCTTGAAATTATTTCTCTTCTTTCTCCTGTTTTCCTCCCCAATTTTTTCCCAAACAAACCTTATGGGACCCTTCCTACCTGGTACTGAACCTCCGTCATTCATCGATGGGGAAGGTGGAGAAAGCCGTACAACTATCGATTATAATATGTCCAAACCTTGGAATTTAACTGAAGGCCAAAGACAAACCTTTACCATTATTTCAACTGCTGCTTTCCCAACCCTGGCGTTGGCCCAAGGGCTTGTAGCTTGGAAATGGGGAAAGGATGGCCAGGGATTTGGTATTAAATCAGAAGGATGGTTCGGAAAAGATACTTACTCGGGCGGTGCGGATAAAACCGGTCATATGACGAGCCATTATATCCAAAAAAGATTTTACACTGGCCTTTCTCAAAAATTAGGATGGGATCATAGGACTTCTCAAAACCATGGGCTTATTGCTGCTGGACTAACCGGTTTAATGATCGAATTAGGTGATGGTTTTTCTAGATATCAATTTTGCCCTCAGGACTTACTGGCAGATGCTGTAGGAATCGGTTTTGCCTGGCTTTTGGATGAATATCCAAAACTGGATGAGCTGATGGGGCTTCGTTGGGAATATTGGCCCAGCAAAAATTGGTTTGACAAAAGAAACTCAGATAAATTGGATGTAAATAGCGACTATAGTGGCCAGAAGTTTTTTTTCACTTTAAAGGCCAAGGGCATACCTACTTTGGCCGAGAAATGGTACACGCGGTATTTAACCGTGGATTTGGGTTTTTATACCAGAGGCTACAAACCTGATTTTTCTGTTAACCCAAATAAAAACAATTCTCAATGGTTTACTTATGGAGTTGGAATAAATCTTGGATCACTTATCGCGGATTTTGGACCAAAAAATACAGTAGGAGATTTCTTCTCAACCGTGACTAAATATTGGATTCCACCAGGAACCGTTTATACTGGTAACAGCTCTATTACCCAGGGACCGGAAAAATATTAAAAATAATTTTTCCAAAAAAGAACCCTCTCTTCTTTAAATGGTATTAGAGATTTAGTTCCCCATATAGGAGATGGCCAGGCCCGATCATTTTTTTTTCTGCCAATAATATGTACATGAAATTGGGATACAATATTTCCTAAATTTGCCACATTTATCTTTTCGACTTTCCCAATTTCTTTAAGAATGCTTGAAACTTTAATAATTTCTGCTGAAAGGTCTACCTGTTCTTTTTGGTTTAAATCAAACCATTCGACTAAATTTTCCCTTTCAGGAATAAGCAAAAACCAATCAAGCTCACCATCTTTCATGAGTCTTAATTGACAAAGATTTAATTTGGCCAAAAAGACGGAATCATTTTCAAGCTGACTATTGATTAAAAACATGGTTGCCTTTTGAATAATTAGAAAAATATTGATTTATTTCCTCTGTATATAGGAAAGGGTCTTCTAGGAATTTTGGCGTATTAATTAGGTCCCAATGGGGAATTTTTAAATTTAATTTAATTTTTTTCGAATCCAATAAATGTTTCAAAAATTTTAAAGCATGAAGTGGGTGGGTGTTCATGTCTGATCGCAGATAATCCCATTCAAATCCTACTAAATTTAAGGATTGATCTAAAAGCCATTTAAAAAATCCAACTTGGGATTTATAAAGTGAAGGAGAATGAAAAAATCTTTCCGCATGCATGAGATCATGAAGCATGAAATCCCAACTGTCCTCTTTTTCTAATATAGGACCTTTTAAATGAGGTAAATAGGATACAAATCTTTTTCCGTTTGCTTGTATCTCAAGCATTTCTTTTGGTGAGGGGATTTTATCAGTCATAATAATAGGCCAATTACCATTCAGCCAATTTATAAGCGTTTCTTGTGCCCTTTGTGACAGTTTTGGAATTTTTGTTGTACCTAAAAAATTTAGTAAAGTTTCTGGAGAACTAATGGATTTAATTTCGTTTTTAAATTTATTAGATGAATTAGATACACGAACATTGTGCTCGTTTAAAAACCAAAGAATTGCTTCATAAATTTCCATAATTTTACAAACGAATTAGTATTAAAGAAATAATTAAAATTCAATAGTATTTTTTTTCCTCATCAATTTTTTTAAAACTCAGTTATAATATAATTCTGATTGAGAGTTGGAATAGTCCATACTTTACAAGGAGAGTTTCATGTTAAAAGCACTTTTGGTAAGCATGGTCCTAGTAATGGCCTTCGGTAGAGCATTTGCGCACACAAATTTGGACACAAAAGTTGTGGCCGTAAATAAAGCAAAGCTTGACGATCCAGGACAAGATCCAGGGCAAGACCCTTACCAAGACCCAGGTCCTACTCCTGAGCCTCAAGATCCAGGCCAAGATCCTTACCAAGATCCAGGTCAAGATGATCCAGGTCAAGAATTCGATATGTAATTATCAATTCTCAGATTTGGGGTAAAAGCTAGAACTAGTTTTTACCCCATTTTTTTTTCAAGGATTTAAAATGAAAATTGTTTTCTTTATATTTTTCTCACTCCTCTCCTTAAAAATATGGGCCATCGATTGTTTTGAGTTTAAGACTTCCGATTTTCCGGATAATTTTCCCATTACCCCCGACCTAAAAACTGAAACCTGGTGTTATCAACAACTTAAAAATTTGAATACATTTATCTTTGCAATCGACAACAAGGGAATATCCGAACGACTAGGAATGATGGTTGAAAAGAATGGCAAGATATCTTTCCTTGATCAAAAACTAGGAAAATTAAGGGTAATTGAACAGAGCTCTTCCATAGAAAATCCATATCAAATTCCTGTTTCGGTAAAAAAATTAAATAATCCTATAAAAGTGGAGATGGCCTTTAACGAAGAAGATTATAAAAAAATAACAAAGATTAAAAATATTTTTGAAAACTCAAAAAAAATAAAAATCAACACTGCAGTCCAAAAGATTGATGATATCGGAGATGAAGAATCATACCTCCCCGAAGACCAAATTCCTATGGATGGTTATTGGTGGCCCTTCAGAGATATTCCAATGGCCAATCCTGAAGATAGTCCTACCAAGCTGTATGATCTCTATGTCCAAACAAAAACTGGAAGAAATCCAAACAGTACTGGATGGGAAATTCAAAACCATAGCCTCCAAACTGTTTGGTGGGGGGGGCATTGTAATGGATGGGCCGCTTCTACCATCCTCTATGGTTTCTATGATAAATCCCTTCGTCTAAATGATTCTGTTATCCAACCTTACCAGATACAAGGAATGAGAACAGAAGCAAGTTTTTGCGTAAAATTTGCATTTTTCGGAAACCGATTCAAAAATCCAGGGGATGATCCTAGAGATATCACCCCCGACCTTTTTCATAAGACCATAAGATATTATTTAAAAGAACTTAAGAAGCCCGTGGCCCTAGATAGAATCAATAATGAAACCGTTGATAACTCAATTTTTTCCGGATACAGACTGCAGGTTGATAAGGAAAGTGGCAACCGCTACCATGTTACGGCCTTCATGAGAACCCATTTTTATAATTATTCTTTAGTGAATACAAAAAAAATGGCGACCACAAAGGAGCTTCGTTATTCCTACACCCTTAACACTAATGCTGCAGGGGAAATTACTGGAGGCACTTGGGATTGGGAAAGTCCAAACCCAGATTTTCTTTGGGTGCCAATATCTCAAATGAATTGTGGAAGGGAAAATCCAAATATTGATCCAAATTTAATTGATGAAATGATCACAACTTTGCCAAAAGAAACTAACTAGATCTTTTTCCTAAATAAATTAAAATTTCTTGAAGCGGTTTGATACCTAATTTCACATGATCGCCTCTAATTTTTAAACTGATTTCATCAAGGGCCATTTGTGCCTTTCCTAAATAATTGATGGCCCTTTGTTGAACTAAATTAATGGCCTCATTCATGTCCTTTCCATCTAAAAGAGAATCAAGGGATTCCCCATTTTTGTATTTTTGGTGAATTATTGGATTAAAAAGGAGCCATTCATAGATTACCGAATTAACCAGACCATTTTTCAAATCAAGCGCCAAATCTTTTTTTGATTGCCCGGATAAATCCAAGGTGTCATCCATCAATTGAAAGGCAAGACCTAGATTTTTACCAAATTCTCTACAAAGGGTAATTAATTCTGGGCCACTTCCTGCCAAAATGGCCGGTGCCACCGAACAATAAGTCATAACAGAGGCTGTTTTTTTTAGTGCTATTTCCTCTATTTTTTCTCGGGTGTAATTTCTTGATTTTAATGAATCATCCTGTATCCATTCCCCTTCGGCCAAATCTTTTATTACTGACGCCATTTCCTTAACCAAAAAAAGATTTCCAGCGGAAGTTAACTCTACAATTACCTCGGCCAAAAGATAATCTCCCGCCAATATGGCCATCTTGTTGGAGCCTTCTATATTTATAGATTTTATACCTCTTCTTTGGGAGGCATTATCAATTACATCATCATGGGCCAAACTGGCCGCATGAACCATTTCAATGGCCCTAGCATAGGGAACTACCGTTTTCACAGGGATACCAAACAAATTGCCAAATAAATGAGTCAGTAGGGGCCTTAGGCGTTTCCCGCCAAAAAGGACAGTTTTTTGTAGCAACTTATTAATTTCTTGATTGCAATTTTCAGATTTAATCTGAAGATCGATATTTTTAATTTCCAAAATAATCTCTTGGGACACGTAGTCCATAAAAGATGGATAGAATTTCATTAAAATGCCTTAATTTTTTTATTTTTTTTAGCACCGCAGAGCGATCCTGTAAATAGCTCGCCGCACACCATCATTTTGATTTGTTGAAACTAAGCGAAAAAGCGGTTAATAATCTTTAAATTATGAGTTTATCAGCAAGAAAAAACGAGTCCTTCAAAATTTTTGACGAAATTGCCAATACCTATGATTTTTTAAATCATTTCCTCTCTTTTGGAATAGATCTGTACTGGCGAAAGAAATTTCTAAAAAAACTCCCAAATATAAAAAATATCTCGGCCTTGGATCTGGCCACAGGGACTGGTGATGTACCCATTGTCCTTTCAAGGGATCCAAAAGTTGTATCCATCAAGGGTATAGATCGCTCCAAAGAAATGGTCGCCAGAGGTAGCTTTAAGGTTACAAAAAAAAATCTCTCCAATAAAATTCAACTTGAAATTGGGGATGGAGTGGATATTCCGTTTCCGGAAAGTTCCTTCGATTTAGTCACTATTTCCTTTGGTATTAGAAATTTTAATGACCCCAAAAAATCACTAAAAAACATTTTTCGTGTACTCAAGCCCGGTGGTAGAGTTTTAATTATGGAATTTGCAATTCCAAAAAACTTCCTAATTAGAAAATTATACTTTTTCTACTTTAGAAATATTCTTCCCTTTCTGGGCAATTTATTATCAGGCCATAACGATGCCTATTCTTATTTAAATAAAACAGTCGAGGATTTTCCTCATGGTGAATCCTTTAAATTATGGATGAATGAGGCCGGTTTTTCACAGACCTCCTTCACTGCTTATACATTTGGAATTGTAAATTTATATTGTGGAGAAAAAATTTGTTAGACTTAACTAAAATGAAATTGGAAGTTATCCAACAGGTTATCCAAAAAACCAAGGGTCTAGATAACTCCAACGGATTTTCCACTTTGTCATTTGAGACTGTAAATATTGATCTTATAAAGTTAATGGATTTCATCAATAACACCCCCCTGTGTTATTTTAAATCAAAAGATAATGATATTGAATTTTTAGGTATCGGGACCTGCGCCAATTTTCCAGAATCAAAGAAGGATAAGGTAGAAGAAATTCTCGATTTAAATCCAAACTTAAGATTTTTTACCTCACTTAACTTTAATTCATCCAGAGAATCATCTCCAGAGTGGAAATCCTTCAATGATTATTCCTTTATTCTTCCTACCCTTTGTTGGATTAAAGAAAATGGAAAATGTTTCCTAGAAGTAAATTTTCCAAATTCAATAAGGGAAAATCCAAATCATCTTGCAGAATACACTCTTTCTCTGGAAGAATACTTAACTTTGTTTAATGTTCCTGTATCCTTAACGGGGAATATTTCTGTCTCAGACATTTTGGATATCCCCCAAAAAGAAATCTGGAATGAGAGCATAAACGCTTGTTTGGAAACCTTGGAATGCTCTTCCTTGAATAAAATCGTTCTCGCCAGAAAAAAGGTTCTTAACCTTTCATCGTTTAACCCGGTAAATTACTTTCAAAAATTAACCGACAAAACCGAAAACTCCTATTTGTTTTTTTTAAAAATTAATGAAGATAATGCATTTTTCTCCCTTTCCCCAGAAAGACTATTTAAAAAAAATAGAAATTTAATTATTATTGATTCGATTGCTGGTACCCGGACCAGGGGTGCAACCCTATCTGAGGACCTGCTCCTTGAAAGAGAATTAAAGAGTTCTAAAAAGGAACTTGCAGAGCACCGACTTGTCTCAAGAGAAATTCACAACCTCCTGGTGGAAATCTGCGAGGACATTAGTACTCCTGTTCTAGAGGGAATTTTAAAACAAAAATATGTGCAACACCTTCAAACAATTTTTACCGGAAAGTTAAATGCTGCCTATTCTATATTTGAAATTATCAATAAAATACACCCTACTCCTGCAGTAGGTGGACTTCCTAAAGGTGCCGCCCAGGACTTAATTAATAAATTAGAAAATTTTGACCGGGGACTCTATGCAGGACCAATAGGATTAATCTCCAAGGATTCTGCTGAACTTGCCGTGGGAATAAGGTCCGCACTTTTAAATGGTGAAAAACTTCATGTCTTTGGTGGGGCGGGAATAATTTTAGGTTCAACGGCAGAAAAAGAATGGGATGAAACCTTTAACAAAATGAGAAATTTTTTGGAATGAACCTGTTAACCCAAAATTTAGGAAGGCTCTGGTCCTCAATCATTGTTAATGAACTCACCAGACTTGGCGGAAATAATTTCTTTGTATCCCCAGGCCAGAGGAATGCTCCAATCATAGCTGCAATACATAATAATCAAAATGCCAAAATCCATTTGGGCATAGATGAAAGGGCCCAAGGTTATCGGGCATTGGGATTTTCAAAATCCTATGGACTACCAAGCGTTTTGGTATGTACTTCAGGTACAGCACTTTCAAATTATTTTCCTGCTGTCATTGAAGCGAAAAAATCCCAAGTACCATTAATTATATTAAGTGCTGATCGCCCCTGGGATATGGTTTTTGCAAATGCTAATCAAACAATGGAACAAGATCATCTATTCGGAAAATATGTTAATGGATTTTTAAATCCAGGCGCCCCTACCACTGAATGTTCACCAATGGCCCTTGCCTCATCGGTTGCACATTTATTTAATCAAGGACAGGGACCAATTCCAGGACCTGTTCATTTAAACCTCCCCTTACGTGAACCACTAGAAGATGATTTGGTTGAAATTCCATTCGAATATTTGGAATCCGCAAGGAATTTAAAAAAAATTAGTTTCTTGAAATCCAGATTAATCAATCAGGATTTGCATGACATTTTTAAAAAAATAAATGAGGCACAAAGGCCATTTTTGATAATAGGACAACTTCCTCCATCGCTACCCCACGAAAATTTAAAAAAATTAATTAAAGAAAAAAATATTCCATTTTATCTTGATGTTTGTAGTGAGATGAAGTTTGAATTCAATCTATCCGATGGCGCAACTCCAGGCCTGGATCATCCAGAGGTCTTTAGTTCAATCCAAAAAAATCCCCCAGATATAATAATTCATTTTGGTGGAGGAGTAGTCTCTAAGCACTACTATTCTTTTCTGGAAAAAAATCCTAAAATCTTTGTTTTAGGAATTAACCAAACCATCGATAAGGAAGACCCTGCACACTCTTTAAATCTTTTTTTGGCATGTGAACCGGATTTTTTCGCAGGTGAGCTTCTGAAAAATATCAAGGAAAGGAAACCTGACCCTTATTCCTTTAATGAGCTTATAGAAAAAAAGGCCCAGGTTATTGATGTCGGACCACTCACCTATCCTCAAGTCACAAAATCCTTACTTGATTGGATACCAGAGCTTTCAACCCTTTATATTGGGAATTCAACTGCAATACGATCATTTGATTCTTATTCCTCACTTAACTCAAGAAAAAAACTAAAAATAATGTATCACCGAGGGGTAAGTGGAATTGAGGGTTTTCTTGCAGGGGCGGTAGGGGCATCCGAAATGGAAGAGCTTCCCCTAACTCTTGTAATAGGAGATATATCCTTTTTATACGACCTTAATTCACTTGCTTTATTTAAAGATGCTAAAAATCCTATTATCACCTTAATTTTAAATAATAAAGGTGGTGGAATATTTTCTCTCCTGCCAATTGCTAAAGAAAAGGAAATTCTTCCATATCTTTATACTGAACATAAGCTGGATTTCCAAAAAAGTGCCGAGCAATTTGAAATTAAATACGAAAAGGTTTTCAAAATTGAACAATTAAAAGAATTTTATTTAAAGGCATTAAAAGAAAAAACTCATTATTTAATTGAAGTAATGATTGATAATGAGGAAAATATTTCCATATATCAAAAATTAAAAACGATTAAAATATGAAAAACTATTTATTGGCAATTCGGCCAAAAACCTTAACTGCTTCCCTTGGACCAATTATACTGGGTCTTTTTCTAGCTTTTTCTATTAAAGGATCGATAAATATTCTTGTCGCAACGGTTACTATTTTATGCACTTTGCTCATGCAAATTGGTACAAACTTGGTTAACGATTACTTTGATTTTATCCGAGGTGTCGATAACCATGAAAGACTTGGACCAAAACGGGCAATCCATTCGAAAATTTTATCACCTAAGGAAATCAAACATGCTTATCTTTTTTGTTTTTCCTTAAGTTTCATCTTAGGTACCTATTTAATGTATATTGGGGGTGCCCCCATTATTATTATTGGTCTTCTCTCAATCTTGACAGCTTATTGCTACACCGGGGGACCTATTCCTCTATCGCATTTCGCATTAGGCGAACTTCTGGCATTTTTCTTTTTCGGCCCGATTGCTGTTTGGGGCACATATTATTTGCAAACCCAGACACATTCCTATTGGGCCCTTATAATTGGAATGGGCCCAGGCTTTATCTCTGCCACAATAATGGGAATTAATAATCTAAGGGATGAATCAACCGATCGAAAAGTGAACAAGAAAACCTTGGCGGTTTTTTTCGGAAAAGAAAAAATGAAGGTTTTGTTAATGGTACTTGTGTGCTTTTCGGGACTAGTTCCTGCTTATTATGGTACCTATTTTTCTAAAGTTTGGGCGCTACTTCCCATCTTTTTGATGTTTTTATTTATGGGTAATTGGAAAAGAATTTATTATGGACCGGTGGATTCCGCCCTAAATGGTAATTTGGCCAAAACCGGAATTTATCTTTTTCTTTATGGTATCCTTTTTGGAGTGACTTTAATTTCATGAGTTATTTTTTTGTAGAGGCCAATATAAGGCCATATACCATTTCCCTTAAATTTCCCCTAACTCTGGGAAAAATTAGGCATAATTTTAAAAAAGGACACTACCTAATACTTAAGGATAATCAAGGCAACGCTGCAATGGGCGAACTACCTTTTATTGAAGGTGTCCATTCTGGAGACCCCGAGAAAAATCTAGAAATCGTAAAAACCCTATCTGGACAAATCCTAAACAAAATTATTGATCTAAAAAAGTTGAATTTCAAAAACATCGCCTTCAATCTCTTTGAGTTAGAAGCAGAGGGACTACCTCTTTTTTGTATAGAATCTGCCCTTTTATCCTGGCTAGAAAAAGTTGATAAAAATTCGGTGGACAACTTTTTTAAAGGAAACCTTAAGAATTTAACAGGAGTCCCCGTTAACGGATTTTTTATTCCGACTCCGAAAGAAAATCCCCAGGAATTAGTTTCTAACTGGAAACGAAAAGGTTTTAAAACTGTTAAAATCAAAATCGGAAACCAAACCCTAAGAAATGAGATAAATTTAATTTGGGCACTTTATAGGGAAGGAAAAAACCTCTTTAAAATGAGGTTGGATGGGAATCAAAAATTTACTGGTGAGGACTTTTTCTTTTTGGCAAAAAATCTGCCAGCCGAATTTATTGATTATATCGAGGATCCAATTGAAGACATTGCCCTTCTATCAAAGATTCATGATGAAACAAAAATCTCTTTTGCTTTTGAAGAGCCCCTTCTTAAAGGAAATTTAAACAAAGAAAAATACTTGAAAGCCTGGGTAATTAAACCATCCCTTTTTGGCGGAATATCTAAAAGTATAGCAATGATTGATTTGGCCAAAGAAAGGGACCTCCTTGCGGTAATCTCCTCGGCATATGAATCCAAAGCAACGCTAAAACAACTTTCGGCACTTGCCTCCTATCAAAACAGATTTCAAAAAACCGATTGTGGGCTAAATACCTATGAGAATTTTATAGATGACGACAGTCTAGAAAACCCAACACTTGAAAACGGAATACTTTCTTTTTCTTGACTTACGCCTAACTTACGCATAACCTTTTTTTATGTCCTTAACCGAAAACCAAAAGTTAGTTCTTGAATATATTCAGTCCTACATTGAAGACGTAGGAATTGCTCCAACCCAAAGGGAAATTAAGGATCATTTTAATCTAAAATCTTACGGCTCGGTATCCAGATATTTAAAAACCTTAAAAGAAGAAGGTCATTTGGATGTTAATTATAATGAAAGAAGAGGAATTAAAGTAAACCAAACCAAAAATCCTCTTACCGAAATACCTTTTTACGGAAATATTGCGGCCGGCTCTCCTTTATTATTAAATCGTTTCCCGCTAGAAATTATCACTGTTCCCTCTCAAATGGTTCCCCAACCATTTGAATACTTCGCCTTAACAGTGCAAGGTGATTCCATGATTGAAGATGGAATATTGGACGGAGATACGGTTATAATTAAAAAACAAACTAACGCATTCACAGGGCAAACCGTTGTTTGCGTTTTAGATAACGAAACTACCCTAAAAAAATTCTATCCTGGTAAGGGCCATATCGATTTAATACCAGCAAACAAGAATATAGCCCCCATTAGAGTTAAACGAGACTTCCAAATTGCCGGAATTTTAGTAGGTCTTATTAGAAATTACTGAACTTTTTAATTCTTTGTGTTATTTAGGTTCCCAGGATGTATGACCTCCCTTTTTTCCTAAATCTTTTTAAATCAGATCTTCCTTTTATCCAGGAAGATAAGATTTATTCCTTTCAGGATACTCTCTTTAAAATCAAAACCAGGGCAAAATCTTTTAATGGAATCAAAAAAAATGAAGTGGTGGAAGTTATCTGCTTTCCCAGATTTTCCACCATTATTGAAATTTTCACCCTGTGGTATATTGGCGCAATCCCTCTTTTGATTTCCCATAAGGACCCCCAAGAGGAAATAGAAAGGAAAAAATTCTCCCTGTCTACATTTAAAGTTTCAGACGATAACCTAAAAATAATATTTTTTACCAGCGGCAGCCAAGGGGATCCCAAGGCCGTGCTGCACACCCTAGATAATCTAATCTTATCCGCCCAAGCATCAAATACGTTCTATAAAATTGAACGGACGGACAGATATCTAGTAACACTCCCGCTAAATCATGTGGGAGGCCTAATGATTTTTATCCGCTCGCTTATTTCAAAATGCCTCTGTATTTTTCCGAATGGACAAACCTCCTATGGAAATTATTATCCCACTCTCCTATCTCTTGTGCCGACCCAACTTTTAAAGCTAAAAGATGAATTTTTTTTAAAGAATACTAAGGCAATCTTAATCGGTGGCAATGCCATCTTTGATTCTTTAAAACCGCTCATAAAGGAACTTCCCATTTCTCTGACCTATGGAATGACAGAATCTGCCGCTCAGGTAGCAGCATCAAGGCCCTTTACTGAAAATATGGAAATACTTCCCGGCCGAGAAATAAAAATTACACCGGAAGGATTGGTTTCCATAAAAGGTGGAATGGGAAAATATATTAATGGACCAGATCACCCTGATTTTTTCCCCACTTCCGATAAAGGAACATTTGAAAATGGTTTCTTAAAAATTGAAGGTCGGGTGGATCAGGTTTTTATAAGAGGTGGCGAAAACATATCCCCTTTAGAAATTGAAAATGCCGCTTTGGAAATAAATGAAATCATCAATGCAAAAGTGATCCCTGTTCCTGATAGCATTTATGGAAATATTCCCATTTTATTTTATCAGTCACAAAGGGAAATTTCGGAAAATGAAATATTAATGAATCTTTCAAAAAAACTACCACCTTATAAAATCCCTGGCCGGATTTTTAGAATAGATGTGGATTTCAAGCCTTCCAATAAGGAATTATTAAATATTTATGAATCTTCATTGTCATAAAGCTGGAAATCCTAAAGGGCGACCAATTATATTCCTTCATGGCCTTTTTGGCTCTTCTAAGGATTTTGATGCCTTTAAATATTTCGAAAGAGATAGACTGTGTTTCTATTTTGATCTACCTGGACATGGTAGGTCCATTGCATTTGAATTTTCTTCTTTTGATGAATTTGGCCATTATTTCTTCAAACAATTAGGGAAGTTTGACCAAAAACCTGATTTAGTGGGTTATTCCCTCGGAGGGAGATTGGGACTTTTTCTACTTTCCCATTATCCGGATTTTTTCAATAAAGCGGTGATAGTCTCTGCTAATCCAGGCATAACCTCAGAAATTGAAAGATCAAAAAGATTAGAGCAAGATTTACTTCTTCTTAAAAATATAGAAAACAAAGATGTCTTTTTTAAAAATTGGTATGAGGCCTCTCTCTTTGGAAATTTAAAAAATCATGCAAATTTTAAAAACCTATTAGAGGAGCGGCAAAATTGCGATCTAGATAAAATAAAAAAATGCGTTAGATTTTTAAGTGTTGGCACCCAATCGCCTCTTTGGGAATCGCTTTCTTTTTTGAAAAATCCCGTATTATTCATCACCGGTTCCCTGGATGAAAAATACAATCTTTTTAGTCAAAGACTTGTAAAAAACAGCTCCTTTAAATCAATAACTTACCCAGGCTTAGGTCATAATCCCCTTTTTGAGACTCCTGAACAAATCCTTAAAACTCTAATCGATTTTCTCCGATAATTTATTAACTTAAACGATTTTTATCGGAGTTTTGTTTATGACTAAGACATTAAAACTATGGACCATTATTTTCGCCATTCCCGGCCTGCTTTATTTACAGATCAGCCCCGCTTATGCTCGAAAAGGTTATGAGGGGGAAGAGGCTGCTAACCAAGAAAAAGAGAAGGGAAAATCGGAAGGGCAACAAAAACTTGAAAAAGATAAGAAAGATTTAGGAGAAGAGACGAGGAATACAATAAACACAGAATCTGATGAAAACAAAGCTAGTGAATCCTCCGAAGACACCGCCAGTATTGTTTTAACCGTCTTATTTATGTTGGTTATTTGCCTTGCTGCACCCATGTGGCTTCTATGGTGTCCCAAACCGGATACGGGTCTGCATGCTGTGGCCGGAGTAATGGCCATTGTATTGGAAGGTGTTTTTTGGGGTATGTATGAAAAAGGATCCAAATTAGCATTGCAAGTTTATGAGTCCAAAAACAAGGAAGAATACGATGCTCAAGTAGACGCCATGAAAACCGCCATGGAACTTACTCAAAAGGCCCAAACCTGGATGACTGCAAAATTCGGGGCCCAGATTGGAATTGGTGCAATCATCGCAATTGCCATGGCAGTTGTTTTAATTATGTCTATAATTCAAACTGCCAGATCCATGGGGGCCGAAGCTGCGATAGCTCAAAACTGTGCAACTAGCTACAATGATGGCCCTTTTAAAAGCTTTGATGCAACAAAGTTGTATACTCACCAGGATGACTTTTTCCAAGGCTCGATAAGTAAATATGAAACTTTAACCCGCATGAGTGGATGCAAGGATGTTGGGGAATTGGCATTTGTTAATGACGAAATAGAAAGATTCGGCAGAGGGGAAATAAAATCATCCCCAATTTCCGATTATGCAGTTTTACAAAACGACAAAGAACTAAATGCGATTATAGGCTCAACTAAAAACCAATTTGTAGATTTTAAGGCCTTTCTTAGCAATATAAGCTTAATGCAAGTGGCAAGGGCTGAAGATGATAGTTCAAAAACTTCTACCAGTACTAGTTCTGGTGGTAATAATTTAGATGCGGCCGACATTGCTTCAAAGCTAGCAGCGATTGGAGTAGGCCTGGCGATTGGAATTGTCGTCGCGATCGTAATGAAAGTACAAACCGTAATGACCTGGACTGCCTGGAATGGTTGGATCAGGGCGGGTTTTTATGCCGCTGAAATCGTATTTGTGGGTGTTATAGCTTCCTTTTCAAAAAAAACTGCCGATCAACTCCAAAAGAGGGCAGATGCTTACAAAAACCTCTATGAGGAATTGACTAAACAATGGGCAAATTCACCGGGCAAAAGTCCTGGAGCAAATGCACCTATTCCACCTCAACAAATTACAAGTAATGCTAGTGAGCAGGCATATCAGGAAATGAATGGCAGTTGTTTTACCGATGGTCCCGGTGGTGGAGCTAGCCCTGATCCAAGTTGTGGATGTAAGGCATCTAAAACCTGTAAAAAAACCAATATTCCTTCCATGAAATTCCCTGATTTTAAAACTCCCGCCGTGTTGGCATCTTCGGCAAGACTAGCATCGGATATGGGAGATAAAATGTATTCAGGAGATATGAGGGGAGCGACAGTTTCAGGTGCGGCCCTTGGAAGAAATGCAGTGGCACTTAAAAATACCAATGATAAATTAATGGCCTTAGCTAACAGCAAACTTGCTGAATTTGGAAAACCACCAATTGATTTTGCAAAAAATCAGGCACAAATGACCAACAACTTAAAGGGCGCCATGAAATCTGCATGGGATAGTTTAAGCCCTGGCCAACGAAATGAGATGGTAAATGCCGTCATGGGAAGGGGCAGTTTAGAGAAAAAAGAAGAGGCTCCAACCGAAGTGGCCGCCGTTTCCCCTGGAACTAAAGGCGGAGGACCTTCTGTAGCTCCAGGTAAAAAGAAAGGAATCTTTGATTTTATAGGCGGAGATGAGGAAAAGAAAGGCCTTGCTGGAGGTAAAGGGGCCAAGGAGGAAGGTGAGGCCAAAGGACTCGACGCATATGAAGATTCATCCAAACAGATAACCGAAGGTGCTGATAAAAATCTCTTTAAACTGATAGAGATTCGCTATATGAAAACAGCTTATCCAATATTCTTTGAGGCAAATCCGTAAAAAAAAGGGCCCTTATCAGGGCCCATTATATTTATATTAGGCTTTTCCTTCAGGTGGATTTTGCCCAGAAGATGGTGGTTCTTGTTTTGGAGGGGCCCCAGCTGAAGGCTTCTTTTTCTTTTTAAAGTAATAAAACCCTCCCCCAGCAGCAACTAAAACCAAAATTAGAACTAGAGGATTACCAAGAAGTCCTCCTGCTCCTCCACCGCCCTTACTTTTCTGTCCAATTCCATATTTTTCACCAGAATCAGGTATAAAAGAGGTGTCCTCCAAAAGATTTTCCTCTTTCTTTTTTAGACTCAAATCAGCAACTGTTGGTCTTTGTCTAAATACCCTAAGGGTGGACACTATTTTGTCAAAAATTGATTGGTATTGACTATAGAAGTCTTTGGCAACTGTTAAGGTAACTGCAATTCCCAAATCTTCCTTAACTGTAGCAAGGTATCTCGTATAAAAACCTGGAACTTCTGAGGCCATATGAAGGGCATCCACCCATTGATGGTTATTTATATTTTTTGATTCAACCACTTTTGGTTCGGATACTTGAGTTTTCCCACCCGGAAGTTTGTAAGTTTTGGTTGCTTTCAAATATGCTTGATATTCTTCCAAAGAGTCCTGAGGACCCCTTATTTTGGCGGCCAAAATAATGATGGCCTCTTTCTGCCTATCTTTATTTGAACTCTGACAAACCCATTCAGTTCCCTCCAAAGCACATTCCCATCCTGGAGGAAGTTCGAATTCACAGTATTGGCTGGCGAATTTTTTGGCGAAGGTTAAAGGTGAAAATAAAAAACCGACAAGTAAATACAAAAGGATTTTTTTTGGCATTAGTAATTCCCTTTTTTCAATATTCTTTAAGAAAAATTTTAACCCAATTCACCCAAAAGATACAATCCATAAATTAAATTTCTTTTATCAAAACCTTAACTAATAAGGACTCATCTATAGAAATTTTATTTAATTTTTCCAGAACTTTTATAACTGACCAATTAACTCCAATTTCTTCTATAGATCCGGTTGCCATTAGGATTTCTTTTCCATTGGCCAGTTTCTTAAAAAAATAAATAACATCTCCCTTCTCAAGATCCTCAGAATACCCAAAAGGAATTTTTACATAATCCTTTTCTGCTTGGGAAATATTTCCTAAAAATCTAAACTCCCCGTATTTATGACTGAACCCTTTAAAAGGCTCTTTGGGCTCCCCAATATGATAGGAGATAAAAAGACCGACAGATGTACCATTGTCAGTAGATTTTCCTGCCACTATCTGTTTTACATTAAGACCTAAGTTTATTTCACCTAACAAATAGGAAAGTTCCAAATAAGGAATAGTCGATTGGCGATTCCAACTTACAAATAAATTTGAAGCGCCTGTATTTAAGTTAAATGCAGATCTAGCTGCTTGAAGGGAGGGATAAGGACTTTTGTAAAATGAAATAGTTCCTCCCAATCCCAAATCCAGTCTGATCGGTTTCCAAAGGAAACTAAATTTTACATCATAAATCGATTCTGGTGATAGAACATTTTCAGGCCAATTTATCCCTACCTTTCCAAAAACAAAAAACGAATGATTAATTTGGTAACCTCCATTTAAAAATAAGGCCTGTTCATTTCCAGCATCACCAAGTATTAATTTTTGGCTTTCAACCATCTGATTGCCGTTTGAATAAAATGTTGAACGAAAAAGGAGCTCAACGGAGGAAGTGAATTTTTTAGATTTGGAGAGCAGATATTTTAGATCTAGCCAAAATGATTCAAAATTGTAATTTGAATAGTTTGTTCCGGTTACCTCGGATTGGTTTTTCCTACCCCTAATCCCCAAATTAAGATCAAAATCATTGCTTAAACCATAGTAAAAATTTAGATCAATATTGCTCATTTCAAAATTACTATTTGAAGATAGAGGAGTTTTAGCTCCTGACGTATCAAATAAATTTTCCGTTTTAAATCTTGAAATATCCAATCTGGAATCAAAGACGTTTTTACCTCTAGTTGCCGAGGGATTTATAAAGTAAATATCCGCCTTGGAAATATTTATAAAAATTATTGCTAAAAACCAAATTTTTCTCATTTATTAACTTAAGGATACCTAAATTGATCTTATTTAAAAATATATTTAATTGGTCAAATATAACTGCCGAAAAACAGATATGAAAAGTTTAACTCTGATATTATTTTTTCAGCTATCTCTATTTGCTCAGGATTATTGGATACCCCCCAAGATTATTGTTACCTCTGATGGGAGGCTTTCCCAAAACTTGGTTTTCCCCAAAATCCAGACAGAGGAGGATATAGGCGATCTTAGCGATTTTGATGGAGGATTTTATCCCCTCTTCAGTGGAAAATTTACCTCCTTCCGGAGGGTTTTTGCCTTAAGCCCCTCCTCAGCTAATTTTGTAGAGAGTGAAAAAGGCATATTGGTATCAGCTGATTCAAAGGCCGGTTATAGGGTAGTAGAACAATCGGATCTCGGGATAGCAGTTCCAATTCCCTTACTTCAAAGCGAAGGGCTTCCAGTAACCTTTGGGATCGGGATTACACCTTCTATTGGTAAAGGTTGGACTTCATCCCAGGTTGTTGGTAGTTTGGAGGAGGCCAAAAAGGCCAAACCTTTAAAAATACCTTTTGAAATAGACGAGGCCTTAAAAAATTGGAAAAAAGGGGATGAATATTTTTATCATCGGACTAAAGGAATTTCTATCAATGCCTCAGTTTCGGCAAAAGGACTTTCTGCCGGTGTGGCGGCCTTTATCGATTCCATTTGGAACGTAAACATAGACAAATTGGAGGGGGACAAATTCTCCATCTCTTATATGAATGCCAACCAGAAGGGAGCAAAGGTTTATGGTTCGATGGTCATTGCAGGTTTTTCACTAGATAAAGTGTGGGGTGAATCCCAAACCATTCTTTATACTTTTGACCTTTCCAATAAAAGGATTGAAAAAAATGTAACCTTTGATTCCTATCTTGAAGAAGGAAAGAAAAAAGAAATTAAAATAAAAGAGGCATCAGTAAAAAAAGCATTCCTCAATGCACTTAAAGGAGATTTAGTTTTAGCAGACATGCTTTACCGAGAAAAAGGATTTGGTGTTGAGAAAATTTCTGTTTCAAAATCAAAAAGTTCCGCGGTTATGAGAAAGGCCTACTTTTCAATTCCCATTTTATATAGCTTTGATTTCAACAAGGGGCATTCCTACGTGGTAAATAACTCCCAACTCATAAGCGAAAACATGCTAGCAGAGCAGTTTATTGGAATTTATAATCGTGAATTGACAACGGGTGGACTTATTTCAAGGCAATCACAAAAGGAAATCCTTTTTACAGGAAATTTCCAGCAGATAACCCCGTTAAGTGGAACTGAAGGAAAATTATTCAGAAGATATTCCGCTAATTTCAAATATTTTTACCAAAGGAATAAGGTCGATAAGAAAAAATTGGAGTTGGAATTAAAAAGTCTTAGATTCCTAATTGGACAAATGAAAGAACTGAAAGACTTGCCAATTCCAGAAAAGGAAATTGGGTCGCTTAAAATTGAATTAGACCTTCTTCTTTCCGATATGGCAACCGATGAACTGATGGATTATGCTTTAAAAGTTCCGAAAGAAAAATTTACCAAGGAAGCCACTGATTATCTTAACGCCTTTTTTGAAAAGGTCCCAGATGCGAAAGAAGAGTCCTGTGAAGATCGCGGAATTAAGTTAGCAATTGCATGTGTGTCATCATTAAAAAGCGAAACAGAAAATGGTATGGGGATAGCATGGAAATATTTAAGGGAAATGGCCGAAGAAAAGAAAAATGCCAATTTTGAAAAGTTTGTACAGTCCTTTGCCAAATTTGGTGAGGCCATGGCATCAAACAGGTTCACCCTTAAAACCATTCTCCGATTAGTAAAGTACGATAACATCTATAGCCCTGAGGGAGAATTTATAAGGCCCTCCGAAAAAATGCGTAAAACCAAAAGCGGAAAAATGATACGCATACCTTATGAAATGCATTTTTCAATGGAAGGTACTAACCTAGCACCTTATAAAAGAATACTTTATAAAGCACCTTGAAAAATTCTAAATTGTGTTTATCATAAAAATCATGATTAAGGATTTTTTCGCATTTTTGTTGAAATATGGAATTATAGGTCTTTCAATTGCAGTCATTATCGGTGGGAAACTCAACGCGCTTATTGAAAGTTTGGTTAATGACCTTCTAATGCCATTAGTTTTTCAACCTGCACTTAAGGCCGCAAATGTGGATGATATAAGAAAGCTCAGTTACAACGGAATTCTATATGGGAAAGTCCTTGGTTCTGCAATAGACTTTCTAATAGTCGCATTCCTAATATTCCTTTTCTCTAAATTTGTTTTAAAAGAAAGTGAAGTCTCAAAAAAATAGTTTAAGCTGCAATTTTCTGATAGTTTATGTAAGGTATATAAATTCTAGATATCCATTGGTTTTTTTCCTTAAAAAAACAAAATATCCCACCAATTTTTTCTAGAATCTCCTGGGTTGATCTAAGACCTATCCCCTGACCTTGGTTCTTGGTCATTTGGGAAAAATCATTTTGTACAATTATTGAAATTCCACTTCCTTGATTTTCAATCAAAATATGACAATTTTTTGCATTTGATTCTGAAACGTTTTTTAAAAGATTGCCCATGGCGCGAAAAAATTCGTTTAAAGGGATTTCCTCTTCATCAAGGATTCCATTTATTTGTACTGAAAAATTTGTTTTAAATAAAAATTGGTCACAGAGTGCCTTTATGGCCTCCTCAATTTTATAGCTTTCTATCCCCTTTTTCTCGGAGGTTCTTCCAAAATATTCGAAAATTATATCCCTTAAGGAATCCATCTCCTTTGAAAGGTTGTGTGCATCCCTGGAAGAAAGACCATTTTTTCCTCGGCCGGATAAGAATAAGGATATTCCGTGTATATAATTTAAAATATCATGAAATAAATATTTCTCTTTTAAGGCAGATTTTTCAGATTTAAATAAAATTAATCCTGCCCCCCAAGAAAGTGCAACAAAATATGACAAATAATCTTTAACCCCAAAAGTAGAAATCTTAAAAATTAATTTAATTGCTATAAATGAAATCGCAAAAAATCCCAGGAGATAAATTTTTTCCATTTTTTCCTTTAAAAAATAAATTCCTGATAAGAGCGGAACAAGAGAGAGAAAAATAGGATAGGTTTCTCCAAATTCAAAACCAGAAGCTAAAAGAGAAAAAGCTTGAAATAGAAATATTAGGGGGAGAAAACTAATAGGCCAGAAACTCTCCCAAAGGACAAAACTTCCCAAAAAAAATAAAGAAGTAAAAAATCCCTTATTAAAAAAATCTGGGTGCCCCCAAAATAAAAATCCACATAAAAGGGATGAGACAGCAAATGATAACGCAAAATAATGATTAAGCCTTCTGGAATCCATAATTACCAACCATTTTGATCCACAGTTGGCTTTTCGGATTTCCAATTTAAATATTTCAAAAGTTAATTCTTAGGAGAAAGCTTTACCTAATTGGATCATAGATGGCCGAACTGCCCAGTTCTTCCTCAATTCTTAGAAGCTGATTGTACTTCTCCATTCTATCTGATCTGGATGCAGAACCAGTTTTAATGTGCCCTGCCCCTGTGGCCACAGCGAGGTCAGCAATAAAAGAGTCTCCGGTTTCACCTGATCTATGGGAGATGATGCATTTAAAATTATTTTTATAGGCCATTTCCATAGTTTCAAAGGTTTCTGTTAGAGTCCCAATTTGGTTAACCTTTATTAAAATACTATTTGCCTGCTTATGATCAATACCCTCTTTTAGAATTGCTTTATTGGTTACAAAAAGGTCATCCCCTACCAAGGTAACTTTGTTCCCCAAAATACTATTCATTTTTGTCCAACCACTAAAGTCTGCTTCAGCAAGGCCATCTTCAATGGAATAAATGGGGAATTTTTTCATCAAATCTCCGTAATATTCAATCATTTTATCAGTGGAGAATTCTTTTCCTTGCATTTTATAAATACCATCTTCAAAAAATTCTGAAGCAGCTGCATCTAATGAAAGTGAGACATCTTCTCCAGGTCGATACCCAGCATTTTTTATGGACTCCATTATCAAATTTAGGGCCTCTTCATGTGATTTTAGATCTGGAGCAAATCCTCCCTCATCTCCAACGTTGGTAGAAAATCCTTTAGAGGTTAGAACTTTTTTTAAGTGATGAAAAATTTCTACACCAGCTCTTAGATTTTCGGAAAAACTCTTTTTCATATGAGGAACTATCATAAATTCCTGGATATCCAGGTTATTAGAAGCATGCTGCCCACCATTAATAATATTCATTAATGGGTTTGGCAGGCGCATTTTTCCCGTTGGGGTAGGAACTTTTAAATCCTCATAAAGATATTTATAAAGAGGTTTTTTTGCATCCAAACTGGCCGCCCTACAAACTGCCATTGATACCGCCAAAAGAGCATTGGCGCCGAGATTTTTTTTAAAGGGAGTTCCATCTAGTTCCAACATGATTCCATCTATTTTATGTTGGTCCAAGGCCTCAACCCCAATTAAATGTTTAGCAATTCTCTCATTCACATTAGAAACGGCCTTTAAAACAGATTTTCCCAAGAAAATATTTTTATCTCCATCCCTAAGCTCTAAGGCCTCCCTTGAGCCAGTTGATGCTCCCGATGGTACCGCTGCCCTTCCCAATTTCCCATTTTCGGTATGACATTCAGCTTCAACTGTAGGAAAACCTCTGGAATCTAATATTTGGCGGGCGTGGATGGCCTTTATTTTGGACATGAAATACTCCTTATTTGTATGGGGGAGCATTACATCATATTTGGTCTTTTTCGTCTATTTTATAGTAGGTAATTTTTTAGTTTCAAATTTTAGTTTTAAGGTCAATAATATAGGAAAATTAGGGTTTATTTATGCGAAAATTGGCCAACCTTTTTGTTTTAGTTTTTTTTCTTTTTTCCAATAAAATTATGGCAAAAACCGATTGCCGAATAATTTTTGATGCTGGTAGCAGTGGTACCAGGCTGTACATATATGAAAAATCAGAGAATACAAATGTTTGGATTGAACATGAAGGTCCTAAGGCCGAAGCAATAGCAGATCCAGTCAGGGGAATTAGAGGAAAAAATTGGTCAAATATGGCGGAGGTGGTTAAAACCATCCCCAATGCCCTGGATTTGGTGAAAACTACTACTAATGGCTGGAAGGCATTCGATTGGGAAAAAAATTGTAATCTCATCTCTGCAAGTGTTCTAGCAACAGCTGGAATGAGGATGGCAGAACAAACGGAACCAGAAAAAAGTAGGATCCTTTGGGAAAATATAAAAACTGCCTTATCTGAAAAGGTTGGAAAAGAAATACCTATTATCGCAAGGACCTTGACCGGATTTGAAGAGGGGCTATACGCATGGCTTTCCATTTTCCAAGAAAGGCATGGAAATTTCCGATTTGGAATTGCCGAAATGGGAGGGGCTTCTGCTCAGGTTGCATTCTCTTGTTATAATTGTCCCGGCTCCAAAAAGGTTCAATTGGGTCCGAATAAAAGTGTAAGTATTTTTAGTTATTCCTTTCTTGGTCTCGGAGGTGATGTTGCGTTTGATATTTTTGGCACCAGTCCATTATGTGGTTACGGGGTTGGTGAAAGCGTGAAGAAATGGAATCAAAAAATGTGTGGAAATACCCTAAATTTTAAAGCACCTACAGGTATAAAAGATCCCCTTAATTTTTATAAAGGGAATAAAAATATGAATGTAAAAATACCCTTTGAGAAAGCTATGGGACCTGATTGGTATTTGACCGGTGCTTTTAGTTATCTTGGTACCCAGTTTAACATAGATCTTTGTTGTATGAGAAAAGGGAAATGCTTTGACCCTAGAACTTCATGTTTTAAAAGTGTTTATTTTCAAGAGCTCTTGAATGGACTTGGAATAAGCGTTGAATCCAAAAAAGCTTCTAGTAGCTGGACTTTGGGAGCTACCATCTGCCAAGAAAATAATTGTTTAAAAAATGCAGGAGGCCTAAACTGTGAATGGTCAAATAAAGGATGTTTGTTTAAATGAAAACTACCTATATTCACAGATAACCTTTTTATCAACTCCAATTTCAATGTAAAAATTTCTGGTTTTTAAGCCGATAGTGGTTCCTGGAGGACCTCTATGGAAAATACCAAAAACTATTTTTTTTATTTAATTCTTATTTTCACAACGTTTGCAAATGCAGGATGGGACAGTGACCTTATTCCAAATGCAAAGGAAACAATCGCCCTATTTAAGAAAAAAGATAAAGGAATTGAAAAATTTTTTAAAAATTCCACAGGATACGCAGTTTTTTCGAACGTGGGAAAAGGTGGTCTTGGTATTGGGGGAATGAATGGAGATGGTGTATTATTTGAAAATGGAAATCCTGTTGGGTACACAGAACTTACAGCAGTAACCATCGGCTTCCAGGCGGGTGGACAATCCTTTCGGGAGATAATTTTCTTTCAAAATAAAAAGGTCTTGGAAAATTTTAAAAATGGAGACTTAAAGTTTAATGCCCAAGTATCCGCGGTTGCTGTTACCGCAGGAGCATCGGCAGATGCCAATTATAAACAAGGGGTTTTAGTCTTCACCATGGCAAAAGGTGGATTAATGTATGAGGCCTCTGTTGGTGGCCAAAAATTTAGTTTTGAACCACTCAAAGGGAAAAAATAAAAGTACAATTTACCATTGCCAATAGCATCAACGTAAGTTAGTTTTCTCACCTGTGAAAACCTCATTCTACCAATACACCCTAAAGGAGATGGAAGAAATCTTCATTAAAAATGACTTCAAAATCCATGCGGCCCATCTTCTATTTAGTTGGCATTACCGGAAAAAAAGAACCGAATTCTTAGAAGAAAATATATCACTTTTAACCCAGAAATTCTTAAGAGAAAATTTCACTTTTGATTTACCAGAAATAGCAAAGGTACATGAATCTTCTGATAGAACTGTAAAATTTCTATTTAAGTTAAGAGACAACAAAACTGTCGAAACCGTTTTAATTCCCTTTATGGGAAAATATACTGTTTGTCTTTCTACCCAAGTTGGCTGCCAGATGAACTGTTCCTTTTGCTTTACTGGAACTCAGGGGTTAACCAGAAATCTTTCTACTGATGAAATTGTTGGACAATTTTTGGAAGTCTCCAGGTGGCTTAAAAATGCAAGACCTGCTGATTGTAAAATTTTAAATGTGGTATTTATGGGGCAAGGTGAACCCCTCCATAACTTTGATTCAGTAAAATCGGCCTGTGATATTTTCCTGTGTAAAATAGGGATATCACTTGCGGCCTTACGGATTACCATTTCTACTGCTGGATATTTACCAGGACTTAAAAGATGGAATGAGATGCCGGGAATCAATCTGGCACTTTCACTGCATTCCCCAATTACAGAAAAAAGAAATAAATTAATACCCCTTAACAAACGCTATCCTCTTTCTGAAGTACTAGATTGCATCGATCAAATCCCTCTAAAAAGAAAACAATTTATTACTTACGAATACCTTTTGGTTAAAGATTTTAATGATTCTCCTGAGGACGCACATGAAACTGGGAAATTACTGAAAGGAAAAACTGCAATAGTAAATTTGATTCCCTTTAACCCATTTCCAGGTTCTAACTACCAAAGGCCTAAAGAAGAAAATGTTGAAAAATTTAAGGAGATTATGAAAGCTTATTACCTTCCAACCATGGTTAGGACCACAAAGGGAGATGATATTCTAGCTGCCTGTGGGCAATTAAATACCAAGGAAACTATTTTATAATTTCACGATAACTTTGGATAAATTTTTCTGCCAGAAATTCACTATCTCCGCTAAAACCCACACTTAATCTTAAAAGCCCCCTCTTTAATCCAATTTTTTCCTGTTCATTTAACGGGATTTCTGAGGAAGTAGAAGCTGAAGGGCAAGACATTAGAGTTCTAGAATATCCTAGAGATACAGCAAATAGGCCGAATTTTTCCTTTTGAAGTTTATCTGCAAGCCTTGATGCATTTTCCAGAGTCTGGCAATCAATTGTAACCATCCCACCATAACCAAATTCTGTATTGAAAATTTTTTGAATTATTTTATATTGAGGATGATCCAGGGAACCAGCATAAGTGACACCTTTAATTCCTGCATCCTTTAATTTTTTAACCAAAACTGAAGCGGCTTGGGAATGGCCGGCCAACCTTACGTGGAGATGATCCAGCCTGGAGTAAAGTTCATAGGCCACTCGGGGATCCATCACCGGGCCATAGATCATTGCATATCCATGGTTTACATCGATGAGCTCATTAATAAATTTTTGTGAAGAACAGATCGCCCCTGCTATCATGTCGGATGCACCTGATATGTATTTGGTACAAGAATGAATAACCACATCTGCACCAAAATTGGCCGGTGTAACCATTAATGGGGTAAAAGTATTATCCACTACTAATTTGACCCCATTTTTCTTACAGAGTTTTCCCAAAAGCTCCAAATCCCCTACCCCTAAAAGTGGATTACTCATGGTTTCAGTGTAGATCATTTTGGTATCTGGCCTTATGGCCTTTTCAAAGGCGGAAATATCCAGGGGATCTACAAAGGTTATTTCGATTCCCCTTTTTGCGAGGATATTTACAAAAAGCGCATAAGTTCCACCATAAATGGTGTTGGATGAAATTAAATGCCCCTTATTTTGCATGATTTGTTCAACCACACAAGTTATGGCCCCCATGCCGGAGGCCACTCCAAAAGCTGCCTCCGTGTTTTCTAAAGCGGCCATTTTTTTTGAAAATGCGGAAACTGTAGGATTACTATGCCTGCTATAGAGATAGCAGCCTTGAAGTTCCCCCGAAAATACCTTTTCCATGTCTATGGGATTTAAAAAAGTGGAGGCCGAAGCATGATCAATTACAGGAACAACTCCGCCTTCTTCACCAAAAATTTGTACATCTCTTATGGCCTGAACGATTTTATTCATAAAAAACTCCGTTATATTCCCTATACACCTTGGAGAAATTTATGAAAAGTTTAGGAAACCTATCCTATAGAGTTTACTAACCACCAGACCATACCTGATACAAACGCAGTTGCCGGAATGGTTAAAATCCAGGCCCATATAATGTTTCTCGCTACCCCCCATCTTACGGCGGATATCTTATTGACGGCCCCTGTTCCCATTATACAACCGGTTATTGTATGAGTAGTAGAAACAGGTATACCCAGGCCTGTGGCCAGGAATAGGGTAAATGCCCCTCCTGTTTCTGCGCAAAACCCTCCGATAGGTCTAAGCTTGGTAATTTTCATACCCATGGTCTCAACAATTCTCCATCCCCCAAAAAGGGTTCCTAGACCCATGGCCGCATGACATGAAAGAACTACCCAAAGTGGAACATGGAATTCTGTCCCCAATCTACCTGTAGAAAATAAAAGAACCGCTATAATCCCCATGGTTTTTTGAGCGTCATTTCCACCATGGCCTAAACTGTAAAGAGAAGCGGAGACGAGTTGAAGCCGCCTTCCCCAGGTATCCATTTTCATTGGGCTTGCCCTAAAAAAGAAAAAGGAAACTAAGAACATGAAAATAAAGGATAATATAAAACCAAGTAGCGGAGAAAGAAAAATTGATAAACCAATCTTTGTAAAACCGGATAGGGTAAGGGAAGCTACACCTGCTTTTGCTACTGCTGCCCCTCCCAAACCGCCAATTAGGGCATGGGATGAGCTAGAAGGTAGTCCATAATACCATGTAATAATATTCCAAATAATAGCTCCAAGTAATGCAGAAAATATTATGGGGGGATCTATTATGGCAGGATCTATAACTCCCTTACCGATGGTATTTGCTACATGAAGGCCAAAAAATAAAAAAGCTATAAAATTAAAAAAGGCGGCCCAAATAACGGCCCACTGGGGCTTTAATACCCTGGTAGAAACAATTGTAGCTATGGAGTTGGCAGCATCATGGAAGCCATTCATAAAATCAAATGCCAAGGCAACCACGATAATCCCAACTATTATCATTAATGAATAATCCATTTCCGGCTCCTTATGAATATTCTAAGACTATCCCTTCAACAATGTTGGCAACATCTTCACATCGGTCCGTAACGGATTCCAATAACTCATATACTTCTTTATATTTAATTAGGTTTCTGGTGTCTGTTTCCTCTTTAAATAATTTAGCAATTGCCTTCCTTAAAATATGATCGGCCTCATTTTCCAAACTGTTTACCTCAACACATTTTTGAACCATTTCTTGAGGTTTTTTCATTTGTTTAAGACCGTGTACCATTACTTTCACATCTTTGGCGGCCTTTATACAAACATCCGCCAGAGCGACCATTTCTGGTGTGCTATTTTTGATGTCATATAAATGAACTCTCTCAGATGCCGCTTCTATATAATCTAAGATGTCATCCATTCTGCTGATCAAGGAATAAATATGCTCACGATCTAAAGGGGTGATAAAGGTTTTATAAAGAAGTTGAACAGTTTCATGAGTAACTGTATCGGCCTGACCCTCGATATTGCTTATCTTTCTGGTTCTGACCTCGGAATTTTCTAAATCATCAAGCATTGCCCTAAATTCTATGGCGCCTTGAACAATTAGGTCCGCAGATTTATCAAAAAAAGCGAAAAAATTTTCTTCTCTTGGGAAAAAACGTGAGAACACAGCTACCTCTCATTTGTTAAAATTTGATTAAATTTATATAGCTTTTTTTGGATATGGGGAATTAAATATTTTTTATTTTTTTGAGTGCGGTTAGTCAGAAATGGGTTTAACCTCCCAGAGATTTTTTTTGGTACTTAAAAAATTAAAGGTATTTTCTCTTTTCATAGATGTTGGTCTGGCCAAATCCCTAACCCTATTAGCAATGGCAGTGGCAGGTGAAATACAATTTGCCTTAAGATTCCCTCTTATTAAATTTTCTATTCGTAAATAATGGGTACATCCTAGAATCACCTGTGAATACTGGTTTTTAAATGGGAGGAGTTCTTTTAAAACCCCATCCAATAGATCTGGGGTTTCTCCTTTATAATAAATTTCTTCAGCGAGAAATGCCAAATTTTTAAGTGGAATTACATCCACCATTTCCTTTGGATCGAGTCTTTTTTTAAGATTTTTAAACCTCTGAGAGGTCGCCGTGGAAGGGGTTACTAATACCGCTGTTTTATGGGCCACATTGGTATCTTTGTTTATGATATTGATATAGGGTTCAACTCCAATAAATTTCACATCTGGATATTTTTTCCTTAATAAATCAATTGCAATCGCTGTTGCGGTGTTACATGCCACTACAATATGGTTTACACCCTCTTTAAGAAGAAGTTCTGTGAGAAAACAAGATCTTTGAATAATTTCGCTTTCAGATTTGCTTCCATAGGGGAAAAAGGCATCGTCGGAAATGTAGTAAAAGGAAAGGCCCGGAACTTCCTTTGCCACGGTTTCCATTATAAAAAGGCCGCCTATCCCTGAATCAAAAAAACCTGTTTTTATCATTTTCAGACCATTATATTAGTGTCTATGGCACGAATAAACATAAATTTACCGGAAAAAGCAATCTACCATCACCAATTTTCAGTACGTATTGATGATATAAATTACGGGGGCCATATGAGTAACGATTCCGTACTTAGATTTGCCCATGAAACGAGATTAAGCTACTTAAAAAGCATAGGTCAATCGGAAGAAAATCTTTTTGGAAAAAGTATCATTATGTCCGATGCTGCCGTAGTTTATAAAAATGAGTCTTTCCATGGGGACATAATTGATGGCCAACTCTTTATTTCAGATACAAACCCATATGGTTTTGATTTTCTTTACCTTTATAAGAAGGAAGAAAAGGAAATAGCTAGGGTTAAAACAGGTATAGTGTTTTTTGATTATAAACTTAGAAAAATCTCAAAGGCCCCAGAAGAAATAAATACTCTTTTTAAGACCTAAAATATCTTTCCGCCCTCTCACCAGGCCAAACAACATTTATGGAATATTCCTAATTAATCATTAAATCAAATCCGATAATATTTTATGGGAAAATTTCTACTGGGTTCCCTTGGAATAATTTTTGCAATCCTCTTGGTTTACCTTCTAATCCAAAAAAATTATAGAATAATAGAGGAACCAGAAATTACAACTCAAAAAAACAACACGGAAAAACTCTCCTCCCCAGATAAAATTTCTGAAAAAATAAAGTTTAAAAATCCTCCGGATATAAGGCCATTAAATCCATCCATCGTCCCAAAGGCCAAAGAAAAAATGTCTATCCATGAACATATCGAGGATCTAAGGGCGGTAATTACCAAACAATGGGATGAAGTTAGGGAATGCGAAAGCGAGTTTGATCAAATGTTTGGAAAATATATCGAAAGAATTAATGGTCCCGAACTATACACCCTTACAGAAGAAGAATTACTGGATATTTCGGAAAAAATTGAAACGTTCTCCACCATAACTCCTTCTTCTAGTTTAATGATTGAAATGCTTGGAAGGGATATTAACAAAAATATTGACCCTGATCTTATTTATAATACAGTGGGGTTTATTAAATACTGTCGTGAATACGAACAGGATAGACTATTTGCCCTATTAACCTCAAAAGCAATTCCAAATAAAGAAATTGCGGCCAAAGCGGCCTTAACTTTATTGGAAAGGCATTCAAATATGCTTACCTATGATGGCCATTACCAAATTCTACTTTTGGAATTGAATCGGTTGGCCATCTTTCTTGGGAACAATAATTATATTGAGGAAATTAAGGCAATCCAGAAAAAATTTGATGCTAACCATGAAAAGGAATCAGTAGAATATTCAAAATGCCCCAATGACATTCGATACTGTTTTCCAGCTCAAAAAATGATGCTTAATTTATCCAAAGAAACACAAAAAGATTTAAAAAAAATAATAAAAAAATTTCAGGATGATCTTCCCTAATTAGAAATTTCTTTCAATTGCCAAGCATAGGCCCCGCCAATCGAATCAAAACTTTCATTTCCTTCTCTTTTATAGATCCTAAAAAGCCATTCCTTTCCGGAGGAAGAAAAATTAAATAAATAGATGATTTCTTTTTCAGATAAAATCGCCTTTCTCATGCTATTTATTGGTGATACCCCATAATAACTTTCATAAAAGGCGATCTTTTCAAATTCATTTTGAGTAACATCTTCCCAATTAAAAAAGGCCCAATTTATTTTTGAAAGTTCGCAGTCTCCCCTTCCAACCAATACCTTATTTAAATCAGAGACCAAGGAAATGTAATAGGAGTTTCCATCTATTCCATGATAGGAAGCATGTCCTTTCCAATAGGGGGAAATGGATGAATCAGCTTTCCAATTCGAAAGTGCAACTTCGGCAAAATCCCTACCTCTTTGGACATTTGGGCAGGGATCCTCGCATGCGTAAACAGAGAGAAAGAGCCATAACCACATATGGCCCCTTATACTATATTATGTTGGAAAGAAAAAGATTTTTAAAGTGGTCTCTTTCTTGGTTTTAAGATAAAGGAATCATAAGAGGAATTATCCTCCCTAATAATATCCACCTTTATTGCACTTTCCCTAATTTCCATTTGGAAATAATGGTAAATGGAGTCCGCAAATCCAGGGGACTGGAGATACCACCTATCTGTTTCAGGGGTTCTAAGCTTAACACCAAGCCCACCTTCACCAACATAGATAATTCCCTTTTCCATATCTAATCGGTCTTTAAAGATAGGAACGGTTTTTTTCAAAACGTGCCCATCTGATTCAAATACCAGGTCAAATTGATATTTTTCAAAAACCGGAACCCAGAATTTTTTGGCATTTCCCGGCCTTTTTACCGCAGGGTAAGCAGGAATATGGTAATTGGCAAAAATCCATTTGGAATCCGAACTAGATTTCTTTAAATCATCCTCTAACCATTTTAGTTGGTCTCCACCTGCTGATAAATTAGTATTTAGATTATAAATTACAGCAGACCCAATTTTTGCCTTATAATAGACATTTGCCAAAGAATCATCCAAAACAAAAATATCATTAAATAGTTGGGCCCCATCCTCATGGTTACCTTGAGTTACGATTAAAGGAAGAAGTCTCCCAGAAGAAGTTGTTGTTAATTGGTGATCCTGCATCCATTCAGAAAATTCATCATAATCCTTTCCAGACCAAACCATATCTCCACCATGTACTAGGGCGTAAATATTGGGATTGCTTTCAAACTGCCTTTGGATACTTTGGTTTATTTTTATACGGTCTTCTCTATCTGATCTAGAATCCCCTCCAAAGAGCAGAAAAATCGGAGAAGAGGAATCGGAAGGGATAGTTACAAAATTATATTCAGATGATTTCTCATCACCTGCTCTAATACAAAAATAATATTTTGTATTTGGTTTAAGATTGGTTAAATTTATCACCTGCAACCAGTTTTTCTTTTCCCTGTGATACAAACGTTCTAGGGTCAACTCCCTTCCCTGATTGATATTAAGTGAACAGGTTCCAGATTTTTCAGAAACAAAAACCTTTGCATCTAACTTCCTACCTTCCTGAGTAAAGGCCAAAGTGGCCTCATGGGAAGGATCTTGGTGAAATAACACCCTAACATGGGTAATTTTTCCCCAAACAGAAAATGACATTAGTAGTGAAAAAAGAAAAAACATTTTCATAAAAATCCCTTTTTAGATGATTGTTTTACACTTTGTATTCCTAAAAATAAAGGCACAAGAAAGTGATTACTTCGAATAAACAAGGAAATAAGGCCAGGATTACCCTCGTAGAAGACTCGGTAGGAAGCCGTTAGAAAACCCCAAAAAACCATGTAAAAATAAACCCATCGATTATTTAAATAGATGGCCAAAATGGCCAAAATAATATCCATAATACCTATAGCAAGCAATATGTAGCTGGCACAACTTTCGGTCAAATTAAAATTCTTGTAAGCATAAAGTAGGTAATCAAGGAAAACTGGATTTTTTAATAATGCCTCAATTCCATGTGCCAGAAAAGTAATTGAAATCCCAATTTTTAATAAAATAATTCCTTTATTAAAATCTTTAAGGATAAAATAAAAGGCAATCGGGGTTACATATCTTGTAGCATGGGCCAACAGAGTTAAACTACTATGATGTTCTCCCCCCATAATAGTTTGAAAAAGGCCAAAAATAAAAAAACTAAAGGCCATATACAAAAGAATGGGGAGTTTTCTCCAAAAAAGAAAAAGGGTCGATAAAATAAGCAACAGTACACCCAGGACATCATCAATACCATATGCAAGTTTTTCAGATAAATTCAAATTAAGAAAAAGAAAACTACCTAATGGTGTCTCATAAATCAAAGCAAGAAGCCCCAATGCAATTCCTTGCAAAAATAAAGTCAGGATTAAGGGCCACAATTTTTTCCCCAAAAAAATTCTCCAATTTTTTAGGATTTTATTTACAATTAAATAATGAAGACCTTGTTAATTTTTCTATCACTTATAATCATTTCCCTATTAACCATAAAATTAAGGGAACCTAAGGAAGTAAAACGCCAAACCAATCTGGTTACTCCAATCGTGGTTTCTCCCTTAAAAATCGAAAGCCAATCAGATCAAGAAAAATTAAACTTAGTGGAAAGTTACCTAGATCAATCAGGTATGGCAAAGAATTTCTCCGTCCCTTCGCTAATCTTGGAAAAGCACCTTAACTCGCCGCGACTGCAAAAAAAATTCTCAAAATCTGAAATTGAAAAACTCACATTATTTTTTGAAAGTAGATTAGGGCCAGATACCATTGAAAATTTAGTGAAACAAGAAATGATCAAAAAATTTGATGTTTTAGAACTAGAAAAACTTAACAAAATTTATGAGCTGGATCTGATGAAAAAATTAAAATCAATTGAAGAGTACTTTACTTCAGACGAGGCCATAGAAAAGATTCCAGACCAAAATCTCTATAGGATTTCCCAGGAAAGAATTGACCTTTTAAACCAGTTAATCTCAGCTCAACAGGCCGATTTCTATGCAAAAGTCTTAACTTTTGAATCCATAAGCGGATTACACCGTGGACTAAAGAGAATTTTACCAAAGGAAAAAAGAGTGCCTGATTCATTAGCTGAAATGGCATTAAAGATAATTTCCAATACTCCAGAATCAAAATTTAAAAATACCCTACTAGTTCGCTACCGGTATTTATATCAAGATTTATCAGAAATTGAGTTGAAAAATCTAATAGAGTTGTCCAATAATAAAATAATAAAGAAAGCTCGAAATATAACAATGGAAGGAATTAAATTAGCTTTCCAGACTATTTAAGAGGTATTTTAATGAAAAAAATCGACCATATTCAGACCATTAGATTTGATCTAAAAGTCCATTCTATTTCAGGCTGGATCTACAGTTTCTTAATCCCAGGTAAAGACCATATCGACATCTGCTATGATGAGACAGCTGATCTTTTTATCTATGCATACAGAGGGCAAGGGACCTATTCGGTTGCCACACTCCGGCTTCCCAACCCAAAAGCTGGGAATCACCTGGCCGAGGGAGATATAGAGTTTTTATCGGTTCTTGAAGAAAAACACCTCTTTGGAGACAGTCTACTTTGCACTATTTTGGATAAAAACCGAAATGTAGTGATTTCGATAATTAGGGGTGCCTACTCTGGTGGAATCTCAGTTTCAGAATATAAAAAATAACCCTATTTTAGTTTCGCCACCATATTTAAAAGATCAATCCAAGTAAATATTCCCACTAATTTCTTTTTTTCCATAACTAAAACTGACCCAATTTTTTCTTTGGACATTTGTTTGCAAATCTTTCTTATATCCTCATCATGCTGAACTCTTATTGGGTCTTCAATGCAGGCTTCCTCAACTTTTACGGCTTCATAACCCTTATCAATTCCTTGGATTAATCTTATATCCCTTAGGGATAAAATCCCTACCAGTTCCTTATTTTTTAGAACCGGAAGGTGCCTTATTTTATATTTTTTCATTATTGATTCCGCATACTTAAGGTCCTGGTCAGCACCTACCGTATGAGGGTGTGAAGTCATATAGTTAGAAATCATATAATCCATAAATCCTCCTATTTTTGAATCATTATTATGCAAAATTTATAATATTTCGGTGATTTTAATCAGTTTTATGTTAATTATATTGCGCCATGAAAGCCTTTTTTTCAATCTTACTTATCTTTTTAATTTCATGCGGAAAACCCGTAAGATTTGAGCATCCGGATTCATCACAACTCACCGAAAATTCCTTAATTTGGCCCAAGCATAAACTCCCCGTCACTATAAAGGTACCAAAGGATAAGTTTGAGGAATTTCAGGATATATTTGAAGAAGTTGAAAATGAATATCAGGAAGCTGCAGAGAGGCCACTTTTCAAATTCATACCGGATAACAACAATTTTCAACTAAAAAATTTCTCCGAAAGTAAAAAGATCAAGGGATCAAATTTTTTGATGTTTAAAGAAGATGAAAAATCTTTTTTGGACTTAATTGAACCCACTATGGGCATAACCCAAGTATCCTGGCTGGTGCCCTCCATGAAAATTTATCAGGCCCATATTGTAATAAACTTTTCTAAAGGAGAATTGGGGCCCTCGCTTTTCAAGAAAGTTTTGCTACATGAATTGGGACATTTCCTAGGTTTTAACCACGTAAAAAACCAGGACTCAATCATGAGTGAATATATTGACCGATCTTTTTTGGGTCTTAGAGAATTTGATCGCCAACGAATCAAAAGTAAATATTTTCCTAATCGCAATTTGGCCCATCTGTAAAACTAATTCCTACAACTTTAATCTGGTTTTAAAAACTTTACTTCTTATTTTCCCTTTTAGAAAATGAGAATCAATTATTTTTTAAAGGAATAAAATTTTATGGCCAAGTTAGGCATCTTTTTGTTTTTTCTTTCCTCTTTTCTTTACGCCAAAGTTATTTCATTGGCCCCAAAATTAACTGTTGACCTAAACCAAAACTTGCAAAAAATCGCATCCTGTGGACCTCAGGTTCCTGGAACCCAATGCATTTATCAATGCTATGATATTGGCAATGAGGATTATGCCACCTATTATTCATGTGACTTGCAGGCCAAGGGAAAATTCGTTGAAAAAATTATTACCTCCACCGGCTCAACTCTCTATACAGGAAATACATTATCGGCCACGGACTTTCGTACAATTTGGGTTTATCCATATCAAACAGTTCAGGTCTGTTTCAATTACGGAAAAGAAAGTGTTATATACCCCAATCAGCCAAACGCTTCTTGGGAATTTAAAAGTTCAGAAATTACGGCTGATCCTATTTGTCATGGATCTTCTCTCCCTCCTCCCCCTCCCCCATCCCCTCCTGGGGAAATCAATCCAGCAATGGGATTTGTGGCAAAAATTTTGGCCATTGGAGAAGTGCATACATGTGCTATTGATCCCGCAAATGTAATGTACTGTTGGGGGTACAATATTAGTGGCCAGCTTGGAGATGGATCCAATATCGACAAAACGGTTGCAACTCCAGTTGATACCTCCGGTGCCCTAAATGGTTTAACAATTAAATCCGCCAGTGCCGGACGTCTCCATACTTGCGCTATCGCTTCCAATTCCCAACTTTACTGCTGGGGAAGAAACAGCTATGGCCAGTTAGGCACGGGAACCACAGACGATAGCTGGGTACCTGCTCCTGTTTCAGGGGCCTTGAGTGGACAAAAGGTTGGCTCGGTGGCCTTGGGCAGATATCACACTTGTGCTGGTTCAAATAAGACTTTGTACTGTTGGGGAGACAACACTTTTGGTCAGCTAGGAAATAACACTTATGTTGAGAGTCTATTGCCTTATAAAGTAGATACCTCTGGCGTTTTGAATGGTCTAAATCCAATACATGGTGAGGTTGGGATTGGCCATACTGCTGTCATAATGTCAGACGGAAAAGTTTATTCTTGGGGTAGAAATAATTATGGACAGTTGGGCAATGGAACTACCACTGATAGCCCAGTTCCAGTCGCCGTAAATTGGTCTGGTGTTTTGGCCGGAAAGACCGCTAAAGCCTTGGCCTTAAATACTGGCTCTGATAATTCTTGTATCATTGCCTCAGATGATAGGCTTTATTGTTGGGGCAAAAACGCTTTCGGGCAACTTGGAAATGGAACTACCACAGACAGCAATGTTCCGGTCGCTGTAGATATGTCTGGCGATTTAGTTGGAAAGACAATTAAGCAAGCTGCCGTGGGAGGTGACCATACCTGTGCACTTGCTTCTGATGATAAACTTTACTGTTGGGGAAAAAACAGCTCGGGACAACTGGGAACTGGTAACACCACTCAACACCTGGTGCCGGTCCCTGTGGATGGCCCAAGTGGACTGAAGGTACAGTTCACAGACAACGGATTTAATCACACTTGTGGGGTAGATTTGGCCAACAGGGTGTTATGCTGGGGAGAGGGAATTTATGGCCAGTTAGGTAATGGAGGAAGAGTCCAAAAAAATCAACCAACTTTGGTCATACCAGCCGGAGATTAAAACTTTGGAGAAAAGTTTAATTTTTAAACAGAGGTAAACCCTGCATATCATTTTAACTGAGTCTTCCCTGACAAACTAATTTTTCAATTATCCATTTTCATTTAAAATATTCTATTTGGCATCTCAATTCAATTTAGTAGAAATTTTTTAATTTTTAGATAAGATTTAAGTAATAAACAAAAGGGAAAAAGTTTGTATTTTCCAAAAATTGGGCCGCTATCAATCCTTTCTTTTTTACTCTTACTTATTTCTTGTGGAGGAAATGATAGTGGGACGTCCTCGGGAATGGGTGCGATAAACCTCGCCGCAGGGGAAACTCATTCCTGTGCGATTGGTTTTAACAATAACTTATATTGTTGGGGACAAAATTTTTCTGGACAGCTTGGTGATTTTTCCAACAAGGACAGCCCATTACCCGTTAAGGTTGATACTCTTGGATCTCTAATGGGGTTAACCATTAAAATGGCAGGTGCCGGACAACTCCATACTTGTGCCATCGCGTCCAATAATCAGTTATATTGTTGGGGAGGAGACCCCCAAGGGCAACTAGGAGATGGAACCGTTGGATCACCTACCTTCATTACAGAGGCACAACCTGTCGGGTCGCCATTAGTTGGGACACCCACAAATACAATGGGGATTGGGCGATATCATTCTTGTGCAACTAATTCAAATAGCAATTTATTTTGTTGGGGGGATAATACATTTGGTCAGCTCGGGGATGGAACAATGGGAGTAGCAACCAACAATCCAATTCCAAATGAGGTTATAGCTCCTTTAAAGGGAAAACAAGTTCTCTCTGTTGAAGTTGGTATTGGACATAGCTGTGCTATCACTTCGGAACCAAGACTATATTGTTGGGGAAGAAATAATTACGGTCAGTTGGGAAACGGAACTATTCTGGACAATCCCATCCCTGGTACTGTTACCACTGCGGCCAATTTTCCCTCAGGCGTTAAGGTTAAACTTCTTGCCTTAAACACCGGCGCAGATCATTCCTGTGCTGTAGGCACTGATAATAATTTGTACTGTTGGGGTTTAAATGCCTCAGGACAATTAGGAACCGGGGACAGGATCAATAAACTTTCGGTAACTCCTGTAGATATTTCCGGTGCATTAAGTGGAAAGTTCATCAAACAGGCTGCCGTAGGAGGAGCACATACATGTGCGATTGCCTCTGATGATAAAGTGTATTGTTGGGGTGATAATGCTTCTGGGCAATTGGGGCAAGGATACTCCTCCAATAATCCTATTTTACTACCAACACCCGTTTATACTAGTGGTGCTCTAAACGGTTTAACAATTAAAAAGGTTGCTTTAGGCCTTAGGTATTCATGTGTAATCGCTTCCAACAATTATGTATACTGTTGGGGAGAAGGGATTAATGGGCAGCTTGGAAATGGAGAAAGAATGCAACAAGATTATCCGGTTGAAGTTCTTCCTCCAAATGGGGAATGATTCTGAAAAAAAATTCAAATCCATGGTGAATATTTCTTTAAACCTCTAAACCAACATTTTCATTGAGATCTTTATTAAAAACCACTTACTTTATTGTCCTTTTTTTAACCCAGGATAATTTGATCTAGAACAAATCAAGAAGAATTATTTTTCTAATCGTGATTTAGGTTAAATTTTAAAGTATTTCTTTACAACCTTCGTATCAAAAGAAATAATTTTATAAACATAACATTTTCCTGGAGTGAATAAATGATTAAACTTTTTTCTTTTGTTTTAATTTTGTTTAGTTTTAATCTAAGAGCAGATATTACCGAGCTGGCACCTGGCCTAACTGTGGACACCAACAAATTTATTGAAAAATTAGCTTCTTGTGGTCCTGGTATTCCAGGCGAAATGTGTATTATCCAATGTTACAATGTAAATAATCAGACAACCGATTTCTATTACACCTGTAACCTACAGGCCACTGCTAACTTTATGGAAGAAATTAGATTAACAAATGGTGGATTCCTTTATACCGGTAACAAGCTTACTGCTACTGATTATCGAAGCGTGGTTATTTATCCTTACCAGACTGTTTCAGTATGCTTTAATTATGGAAAAGAAGTTGTTACTTCTCCTGCCCAACCCAATGTTTTTTGGAATCTTTATTCATCCTCTATTACTGCAAATGATGGAATAAATCCTGGTTGCATTGGTGGAACAGAAGGGCCAATAAGTATTCCTTCCAGCTCAACACCAACAGTTACTCACTAAAAAATAGGGGCCTGGTTGGCCAGGCCCTATTCAAGTATCTTTACATTCTTAATTAACCGCGAAACAATAAATAAAAATTATATTTCAAGGAGAGAAATCATGTCTTTTTCAAAGGTCCTTTCTATTTTGCTAATTTTGGTATCCACTTCCCTTCGTGCAGAAATTTTAGAACTTGCACCAGGTCTAACTACTAACCCAGATAAATTTGTACTTAAAATGGCTTCATGCGGTCCGGGAATTCCAGGAAATGAATGCTTAATGCAATGTTTTAATATCGATAACCAAACAACAGATTACTATTACACCTGCAATCTACAGGCAACTGCCAATTTTGTTGAAAAAATCAACCTAACAAATGGTAGTGTTCTTTATACTGGAAACACTTTAACCGCCACTGATTACCGAAGTGTGGTAGTTTACCCTTATCAAACAGTATCTATTTGTTTTAATTATGGTAAAGAAGTAGTTTCATCTCCAAGTCAGCCAAACGCTCTTTGGGTTTACCAAAGCTCCACAATTACCGATAGCATGGCCTCACCCAATGCTGGTGGTTGCATAGGAGGAACTGTAGGTGCCCCTCCATCATCTGCTACCCTTACTTTAGAATAATAATTCCCTAGGGCCTGGCCAACCAGGCCCTTTTTTGCTGAAGGAAAATATGAAATTTATATTTTTTATATTCTTCACCTGTTTTTCCGCCTTACCAGCTGAAAAACTAAATCTAGCAAATGGTGCATATTTGGATCTGGGAAGCTACCATAAAATTGTTCCAATGAATTGCTCACTAACTCCAGGAGAAGTTTGTATTTGGCACTGTTATAAAGTGATAAATGAAACTTCTGTCGAAATGTTTAGCTGTGCGATGGAAGGAACTGGATTTTTTAAAGAAAAGGTTAAAACTCCTGCAGGAGACCTCTTTACCGGAAATAAACTAATCGCAACCGATTATAGAACACTAGTGGTTTATCCTTATCAGGATGCTGAGATGTGTTTTAATTTTGGAAAGGAGATTATTAAATATCCTTACTACCCTTCACAAACTTGGATTTTTACTAAGGCCATCATTAGTGCAGACTGCGGCAATGGAATGCGAGAATCCAGAACTTTCGAAGTTCCTTTAAAAATTTCCTTTTAAATTGGAAATTATCATTTTAAATTTTCTAAATGCACTTTTTCATTTTAATACTTTTATTTATTAATAATGCTTTCCCGGAAATTGATTTGCCTGTGAATGTTGAATGTAACCTTGAACCGGATTTAGAAAAGATCACATTTATCCCACCTGCTAACAATAATTCAGACGGATTAATAAATATTTCGGGTAAAGAATTCTCCGGAAATACAACAGTTACTATGGCGGGAAAAAGACTTGTGGTTGTTGCTTCAGATGAAAATAAAATTTCCGCAAACATAAAAAAGGAAGATTACCAGGATGGGACTTATAAAATTCTGGTTTGGAACTTTGGCTGTCCCCATAAAGCTGGAAGAATGGATGCCACAATTTCCAATTTTAGTGAAACTACCGTTTCCAGCACTTTTACCACAAAGAAAACCCAAAATGTGCCAGTTTATCCTTATTCCTATGCAGAAATTCAGGTCAGTTGCTCCCCAGAAGAGAAAGCAATCTCAGGTGGATTTGTGTTTAGTACTTGGGAGGTAAAACTTGTTTCCTCTTATCCTGATGGAACAACCTGGCGTTTTAAAGTCTATAACAATGAGGGGATAGTTTCCCAATTTAATGAATTTTATGCAGTTTGTGTTCGATAAGTTGGAATAATTAAGGTGCTTCTGTTCTTTTTGAAACAGAAATTGTAATTTGTCCCATAAAATTTTCACCACTTTCCACGCAATGGAATTCCCATTCTAAAAAAATATTCTTTTCTAATTTTTCTAATTTTTTAGGGTATCGATCTAGTTCTAAACTGATCTCCTCACAATCATTTTTTTTAAGTTTTTGGGATTTGGAGGTATGGAGTATTGTTCTGGGAAAAGTATAATCTGAAAGTATAGCGACATTAAAAGATAAAGAACTACTAAGTTTGGAATCCTTCTCCAAACAACTTGCAAAACCGGAAGTTATGTTTTTTAAATCGTTGGCAATAAAAACTCCAAGTTTATTTAAAATTTTGCAATTTTCAGTGGTAGCAACTATCCCAGGCGATTTAAAGGAAATTAATTCTCTTTTTCCGGTTTCAAAAGATGGCGTATAGGTCCTTTGAATTCTTTCTCCATCCTCCAGGGTTCCATCCAAAAAAATTCTAAAAGGAATCAAAGGAACTTTTGATTCCACCAACCATGTTTTAGTTTCTTCAGGATGTCTTTTACCAGTGGAGCTTTCTAAAATCGTATTATCAAATGATATGAATTTAAATTCCGCGTTTTTTAATTTTTTTATGGAGGTGGTTATTTCAAAAAACTCATTTTTTCCTGCGGTTAAGGGGCCATTATAGGGAAACATTGATGGACCTTCACGACCAATCTCCGATCTTAAAACCTCAACCTGGTAAATTTCCCAGGGGGATTTTGCCTTTATCATAAAGGAGGCATTTTCTTGAGGCCCTATTTTATAATCCAAACTCCATTTCCCAACAGATGGTTGGGTGAAGGCCAAACGGTTGCCCTTCGTGGATGGAAATGATTCAGATTCTTTTGCTTCCTCCCCTTTTGGGTTAAACAAATGAATCAAAGGTCTAGAATTTAGGCCTGAGTATATAACTACAAATTCTGTAACTGAAGAATCAATGTAAAAATCAAATTTACCACTTTCGACCCTAACTTCCGGGGCCATTAAAATTGGAATAAAATCTTTTTCTTTTTCAATCATTCTACTCAACAAGGCCATGGATTTTTCGCTTTTTATATTTTCCTTTTTTATGACAACAACCTCTCCGCCGGTGGCATTTGCTATATCTTTATAGAGTGCTTCTTGGGAGAAACCTTTTATTGGAAATAAAAAAAATAAAAATAAAATTTTTAAGATCATTTTTATATTCCAAATGCCATTCTTGTTAAGTTCAAGGGCCCCTTTTCGGTAACCAGAATATCATCTTCTATTCTAATTCCCCCAAAAGGTTTCATCTGGGAAATTTTTTTCCAATTTACCATTTTTCCCAACGAATCATTTTTAAGTTCATTTAACAATATATCGATAAAATAAAGACCTGGTTCAATTGTGATCACATTTCCTGGGACCAAAACCTTGGTACATCGAAGGTGAGGGTATTCTTTTGGTGGGGCCTTCTCCTTCCCCTTTTCATTGGCGAACTTGGCACCTACATCATGTACTTGCAGCCCCAATGGATGGCCCAACCCATGAGGAAAGAAATATTTTGCCAATCTTTCATCGAAATCTTTAACAATATTTGATTCTAACAGAACCGAGGCAATTTTTTTATGGCATGATTTATGAATATCACCAAAGGATTTTCCAATTTTCATTTCAGAAACAAGTTCTAATTGAATTTTATCAACTAAATTAATTAGATCCTGATATTCATCCTTTTTAAAAGAGTAGGAACGGGTAATATCACTTTTATATCCTCTAAAGGTTGCCCCGGCATCAATAAGAAATGAATTAATTTTTTTTGGAGGGGACCGGTGGTATTCACTATAATGTAAAATAGCACTATTTTCATTTAAGGCGATAATGTTATTATAGGGTAAATCCCTTTCGGTAACCTCAATTTCATGTAAATAATCCAAATGGATTTCAAATTCTGATTTTTTTTCCTTAAAACTTTTTAGGGCCTTTTTGTGTGCTTGGGCTCCCAATTCATTCGCTATTTTTAAACAATTTATTTCATATTCATCTTTTATTCCGCGGTGATAATGAAAATAATTGATTAAATCAGGGTCATTTAGGGATTTAAAATGAATTCCTTCCAAGGATTTGTTAAGTTCTCCAATATAAGCAAGATTGGAATAACCTCTTAATAATTCCAATGATTCGTCTAAGGATTTTACTTCTAAAATATCAAATTCCCGGGTCCAAGGATCTTTTGGAAGGTCCGTGACCTTATGCCAATAATCAACAGGATGATAAAATAATAGTTTGGGAGTTTTTCCTTTAAGCACAATTAAAAAGGAATTGGGTACATTCTCTATAGGGGCCCAATAAGCAAAGTGGGGATTTACCTTAAGGGGAACTACCCTATCGTCAAAAATATAGTTTTTTTCAAAAGAAGAAGAGATAACTAAGCCTGTAAGTTTTTTTTGTTCTAAAATTAAATCTGTAAGCTCTCTTAATCTTTTTATATGCAGGGAAAAGAGTTTTTTCATTTTTCCAATACCTTAAATGTCCATGGGATAATATCATCATTCTTTTGAGTTGAAGTTACTTTCCAATCATTTAAATTTATTTCAGGAAAAAAGGCATCCGCGTCCCCATCATAATCCACTTCAGTCAAATAAATCCTACTTGCGGATAAAAGCGCTTCACCATAAACTTGTGCCCCACCAATAACCATCAGCTCTTCCTGGCCCTCAGTGGTGGCAATATTTATGGCCTCATTAAAACTACTTACTGTAATGCAATCAGGCACCTTATAATTTAAATCTTTGGTTAAAATAATATTCTTTCTTCCCGGAAGGGGTCTTCCAATACTTTCGAAAGTTTTTCTCCCCATTAATATATAATGGCCCATGGTGATTTTTTTGAAATGCTTTAATTCTTCCTTCAGCTTCCAAGGTATTTTATTTTTAATGCCAATTTGACGGTTTTTCCCCATCGCTACCACAATTGAAATAATCAAATGGCCACCTCTGCCTTAATATGCGGGTGGAAATCATAACCTACTAATTCGAAATCCTCGTATTTAAAATCAAATATAGATTTAACCAAAGGATTTATTTTCATTTGGGGAAGTGGTTTAGGCATCCTCGTTAGTTGAAGTTTTGCCTGTTCTAAATGATTTAAATAAAGATGGGCGTCTCCCAGAGTGTGAACAAATTCTCCCGCCTTTAGGTCACAAACCTGTGCCATCATCATCGTAAATAGGGCGTAGGATGCAATATTAAAAGGTACCCCTAAAAATATATCCGCCGATCTTTGATAAAGTTGGCAAGAAAGTGTTTTATTAATCACATAAAATTGGACGAAAGCATGACAAGGGGGGAGTGCCATTTCCGACAATTCCCCCACATTCCAAGCACAAAGAATGTGTCTTCTGGAATCTGGGTTATTTTTTAATCCGTCTATTAACTGTGCAAGTTGATCAATGGATTTTCCATCTTTGGTTTTCCAGTTTCTCCACTGTGCCCCATATACTGGACCTAAATCGCCATTTTCATTGGCCCATTCATCCCAGATTCCAACTTTATTATCTTTTAGGTATTTAATATTGGTATCACCTTTAATAAACCAAAGGAGCTCATGGATAATGGATCTTAAATGAAGTTTTTTGGTGGTAACAAGGGGAAATCCCTTAGAAAGATCATAGCGGTTTTGGTATCCAAATACGGAAATGGTACCAGTTCCTGTACGGTCTCTTTTTTCCACACCGTTTTTTAAAACATAATCCATCATGTCTAGGTACTGCCGCATATAATACTCCTTGATAAAAAGATTTTAATTAAAGTTAAGCAAGGAGTAAACCTAGGGCAAGTTAAAATAATTCTATGCTATGAGTCTTATTCGGACTGGTCGGTATTTTTTAATTCCTGTTCTTCATCCAAAATTCTTTCTTCTTTATCTTGATCATCCTGGGCCTTTTTTTCTGCGATCAACTTAGAACAAATGTCATCACATTCGGTTGTGGCACATTGAACAACAGGCATTCCTGGGACACATTCCCGCCATTCTTGACCTTGTGGTAACATTCCCCTTTCTTCATCTGCAAAAGAATAAAGGCACAATAAAAGAAAAATTTTAGTCATAAAAGCATATCGACTATTTTATTTTTTTTTGGAGTGGCCAAATAATTATTATTTATTTTAAGTCTTTCTCCAAAAAATAATAAACTCCATCTAAGGAAAAAATTATGGCATGATTTTCTGTGACAATAAAATTGTCAAACCAAATTGGACAGTTGGTTTCCACTTTGTAAATTTTTTTAACATTAATACCCAATGTTTCTGAAGACATTTTTGAATCGACCAAATATTCATCCAGACTTGTACTTTTCATTTTGATTCCAGTTACGGTGCAAATTTCTTTTTCAAAGGTAAAGGTTTTTCCATCATATTTGGCCACTTTTCCAATCCTCGCTTTTGCAACGGCATCATCTTCTGCATAAATTGGCGCGAAGGCAACACGTGTCACTTTATACTCACCTTTTAAGTTGGGATCACAGGCCAATAAAAAGACTACGATTAGTAGTGGTAAATACTTTTTGAACATCTAATCCTCTACATTGAAAACTGGGTTTAATAAGACCTTATCGTCAATTTTATTTTATATTAAAATGGCCCAATAATTATTTTTTACCAGCTAATTTTTCTTTTTCTTCAATCAGGGTTAGCCAAAGAGTTTCCAATTCTTGAATTTTTTGATCGGTATCACTTAGCCTTTTTATCAAATCCAAATTTGGTGTTAAGGATTCGCTTATCCTTTGATTTAAATTTATAGCCTCCTGCTGCATTTTTTGGAGATCTTCTTCACATTGATTTAGTTTTCTCTCATTTTGACGAATTTCTTTTTCTCTTTTCTTTTTTTCATCCCGATCATTTTTTTTCTTAGGGATTTCATTAATTTCTTCGTCTATTATATTTTCCTCGCTAATTTCTTCTTGCCCAATTTTCCAGATATATTCTTCATATGTACCAGGATAGAGCCTGACTGTACCATGGTTAACTTCCAAAATTTTGCTTCCTATTTCTTTTATAAAGCCTCGATCGTGACTTACTACTATCACAGTACCTTCATATGATTTTAAGGCAGATGCCAACGCCTCCACTGTTTGAAAATCAAGGTGGTTGGTGGGTTCATCCAAAACCAAACAAGGGGCCCTTTGGAGCAAAACCCTGGCAAGGGATACTCTGGATTTTTCTCCTCCAGATAAAACAGAAATACTTTTTTTGGTATCATCTCCACTAAAAAGAAGCGAACCTGCAAGATTTAAAATTTCCTGAGCGGTTATATCTTTTGGGGCCATTTTTGATAATGCAGAAAAAATAGTTTCATCTTCATATTCAGATAATGCTTCAACCACATGTTGGGAAAATAAAGAAGTTTCAACTCCAAAACCAAATTCTAATGAACCTCCTATTGGAGGAAGTTTTCCTGATAAACCTTTTAACAAAGTGGATTTTCCAGCACCATTTAACCCCACTACTGCCACATGATCCCCTCTGTGTATTTGAATATCTACATTTTGAAGGACTGTTTTTTGAGGATAACCAAAAACTCCGTTTTTTATGGAAAGTGTAAGTTTTCCGGTTTTTCTGGGTTCAGGAATTTTTATGGAAGCAGAGGGGGGAAGAGGTTTTATTTCTATCACTTCCATTTTGGCCAGACTCTTTAATTTTGACTGTGCTTGACGCGCTTTTGTCGCCGATGCGCCAAATCTGGCCACAAAATCCAATATTTGTTTTCGTTTTTCGGCCTGTCCTTGTGCCCTCGCCTGAAGTTGAGATCTGAGAATTTCTTTTTGTTCAAAATAATCATCGATATTTCCATTGAATTTGGTCATCTCACCCATTTCAATTTCTAAAATATGGTCGGTAGTTCTCCTAAGGAATTCTCGATCATGGGAAATTAACAAAAAAGCTCCGTCAAAATCTTGAAGAAATCTTTCTAAAACTAGAGTTGTTTCCAAATCAAGGTAATTAGTAGGTTCATCCAAAAGCATTAAGTTGGGTTTTTGCCCCAAAAGCCCTAAAAGCTTTATTCTCATCCGATAGCCACCGGATAAAGAAAGTATTTCTCTGTCCAGAATATTTTCGTTAACCTCTAAAATTTTTCCTTTGGGTTTTAATTCCCAGATTGGAATTTTTGTAGTTCTTTCCAAAAATTGGTTCCCAGTTTCTCCTGGAACCCATTGATCATGCTGAGATAAATATCCAAGTGAAAGTTTATTAGAAGTAACTACCTCACCTTCATCAACTTTTTCTTCTCCCGTTAGAATTCGAAAAAGTGTTGATTTTCCGGCTCCGTTTGGACCTATTACTCCAATATGCTCATCTAAATTAACTGAAAAGCTAGCAGACTGAAAAAGAAATCTTGCACCAAAAGATTTAGAAATTTGCTGAACCTGTAATAAATTTTCTGACATCTAACTTTTCCCAAAGATTATTTCAATGCGGAATATAATATAATGATGCAAAAAATAAAACCGCCATTTTTAAAATAATTGACTTCCTCCCAGTCCTTCTCCTAAAATTTCCCAAGTTAAAATTTACTTTCAAGGAGAAATAAATGAAAAAAATTTTAGTGGCTTTATTCCTTATACCTATGTTTGGCTGTACAAATGCGATCCAAAGTATCATAGACCTCGCTGCAACAAGAAAAATTCAAATTTGTACCAAAGGACCTGCTACAGCTTGTGATTCAAAAAATATAATTACCCTAGATAAGGTTACGATGGTTTCCCATAATACCAATGGAGACGCTCTTAATCCTCCCCATCAGGTATACACTCAAAATGGAGTGGTATTCTCAGCAGTAATCAATGGAAATACAGTTTATTTTGGGGCGGCCACAGATTGGGCAACAGAATGGAATAATATAAAAGATTTAAATGATGCTCAAAAAGATCATGCCCTAACTCAATTTTTCCAAAACCAATTTGATACCTTTGGTTTTTTTACCCAAGTACCTTACTCAGTACCAGATGGAAACGGTGGTACCATAAATATGTTTAAATATGAGTTTGTTAATAATCCAGGTAACTACTTTTCTGTTTCAGGTGAATCTTCCAAAGATCTGGAGGCCATGGGAGCAAAATTGGAAAGAATTAATATCCAAAGCTTAAGCGAGAGACTTGTGTCAAATTACGGTCTTTCCGAGGAACGAGCCGATAGTGTTGCTAGACACCTAAAAGCTTATGAAAAAATTTCTTCAAAAAGATCTTTAACCTCTAAAGAAAAGGACTTTTTCTCGAATGAACTTTTAGGGGTAAATTATAGGGATGCGCAAAATGCCTTTACCGGTGGGAATAATGAGGAATTAAATGATCTGGTTGAAAGGGCCGCCGAAAAAAATGGCACCTCTCCAGAGCAAATATCTGATATTCTATCTGAAATTCTTCTTTAATTTTTTTAACGCCAGGGAAACCTGGCGTTTTTCTTTGACCTAATTTGCCCTTTGAGTTAAATTTCTGAGAACTTATTTAAAGGATTGACCATGCAGGAAAGTTTGGGTCTTTGGTTGGGTTTTCATATCTTTATCGTCATCATGTTGGGACTGGATCTATTTGTTTTCCATAAAGATGCTCACGAAATCAAATTAAAAGAAGCACTAACTTGGAGTGGTATCTGGATTGGTTTAGCGTTGTTATTTAACTTGGGTATCTTTTTTTATATGGGAAAAGTTCCTGCATTAGAATTTTTAGCAGGATATTTAATCGAAAAATCTCTATCGGTTGATAATCTCTTCGTTTTCCTTACAGTATTTTCCGCTTTTGGGATAACTCAAAAATACCAGCATAATATTTTGTTTTGGGGAATTATTGGAGCATTGGTTTTAAGAGCAATTTTTATTTTCTCAGGGATTGCCTTAATCAATAAATTTAGCTGGATTATGTATGTTTTTGGCGGATTTTTAATCCTTACTGGAATAAAAATGACCTTTGCTGAAGAAAAAGAGAAAAACCCAAAAGACCATTGGTTGGTAAAATGGGCGAAAAAACATTTTCCTTTTACTGATAATTTGGAGGGAAAAAAATTTTTCGTCAGGGAAAACGGTAAACTTCTTGGTACGCCCCTTCTTCTAGTCTTATTGGTAGTGGAAGGAACCGATCTGGTTTTTGCGGTGGATTCCATCCCCGCAATTTTGGCGATTAGCAGGGATCCATTTATCGTCTATACTTCAAATATTTTTGCCATTTTGGGTCTAAGATCGCTTTATTTTGCACTAGCTGGCCTGATGTCTTTATTTACCTATTTAAAATATGGACTAGCGGCCATTTTAATCTTTGTTGGTATAAAGTTATGCCTTTCAAATACTTTTCATTTTCCAATAGGAATTTCTTTGGGAGTTATAGCATTCATTTTATCGGTCTCGATTGGTTTCTCAGTTTGGGAAACAAAAAGAGAAAAACAGTTTCCTAAAATCTAGTGATAAACATCATCCGGTCATCTCTATTTTGTCTGGCATAATCTAGGGCCGCCCAATCAAAGTTATTTTTTAAGGATTTATCCGCTCCTATCTTTACCAAATAAGAGGCAATATCATATTTATAATGTTTGGAAGCAACCATTAAAGGGGTGAATCCATCAATCCCTTTAATATTGATATTTGCTCCTCTTGAAACTAACGCTTTTAACATATCCATATGCCCTAAAAATACAATTTGTAGAATAATCGGATTTCCGTTAGGCCCCCGTGCATCTGGAGGAAGTCCGTTATCTAGGAAAAAAATTAGACCAGAAGTATTTCCAACCTCAATATGTTCATAGACCTTTTGAATCATTACATTAAATGGCATTTTTAGCTGAGCGGGCCTAGCTGGCTTAGAAGGGGGAACTACCTTAGTCTTTGCAATTAATTCCTTATTTAATTCCTTTATTTCTTCCTCATTCTTTTTAACTAGTGCCTTAAATTTTGATGGATTCAAACTTGACTTTAAATACCTGATTATTCCTTCTTGCGTTTTTACGTTTTTGGAATCAATTTTTGTCATAATATCAGTCATGTAGAGTTGTATTTTTCCTGTGGCAAAATCTAAAGCGGTATTTCCATCTTTATTTTTAATTTTTGGATCCGCGCCTGCCTTAATTAATTCTTCTACAACAGGAAGATTATTTTGATGGATAGCATAGACTAGCGGAGTTGATCCTGTTTCATTTTGAACGTTTGGATCTGCCTTAAGCCTTAAAGCGGCCAAAGCGAGTGGCAATTTACCAAAATAGGCCGCAGTATGAAGGAGGGTATTCCCATTAAAAAATGGTTCATCTATAAGGGGTCCATAGCCATAAAATTGCCGTTCAAAATCTGGTATCGAAATTTCTGATTTATGTACCTTTAAAAGCAAATCAATGGCCTCTTTTCGTTTTGCATCTTCATACAAGTTCAGAGGTTTGCCACCTAACATTTCAACAATTTTGTAATATTCTGAACGGTTAGCATAATCGGCCGGAGTCAATCCTGCCTCATCCTTTTTATTTTTATTGGCACCGGCCTTTAACAATCGCCACACCACATTACCTTGACCAAATTTTGCTGCCAAATGGAGAGCAGTTTGTCCCTTCACTTCAAAATCCACAAATGCTCCATTTTTTAAAATAGAGTTTACCTCCTCGGCCTTACCGCTGGTTGAACAATACATTAATAGGGTTGACCCATTGGAATCTTGGTCGTTAATTTTAAAATTTGTGTCGTTTTTTACAAGATACTCCAGATCCGAAAGTGTGAATCCACCCTTTTTACACCTTTCCATTAGATTTAAAAGGGAGGGCGATGCTGAAAAGATTTCAAAGCTAAATAAAAAGAAAATAATTATTTTTTTAATCATAAAAACCCCTAACCGTTTCTTAAAAAATCGGAATTTGGGATTTTTTCTTTATTTTCTTGGTTGAGAAATTTCGAAATTAACCTTTCTTTTCTTGATTACTAAATTATTATTATTTACAAAATTTTCTGCCATTTTTGAGGGAACTTCAAAAAAGGAAAAACGATTTTTTAAATCTACCTTTTGAATTTGATTTCTTGGAATACCAAACTCCTTGGACACATCATCAAGTAAAATTTTAAGATTTAATCCATCATCTTTACCCATATTCATGAAAAGACGGACAAATGTTCCAGTATGTGTGGCTTTATTTTTTTCACAATCAATACTTCCTAACTGATTGTATCTTTTGATCTTTTGATTAAGATTTAATGTGAAAAATATTTTTAAAATATCTTCTTTAGAAAATTCGGAGAATTTATTCTGGAAAATTTCAAAGGTTTCATCGACTTTAAATTCAACGCCCTTCTCAGTCACAGCGGAAACAATCCCCTCCATTTTTTCAATTTCGGTTAAGACCGCCATAGATTTTAAGGATTCTACTGAAGGTAGCTTAGATTTGGTCATTTGCTTTTTAGTGAAGGCTTCAATTTTTTTAACTTTAAAAAGGTCTTTTGGATCCACCATTGAAATGGAAACACCCTTCATTCCAGCTCTACCAGTCCTACCAATTCTGTGTACATATGATTCAGAATCCATTGGAAGGTTGAAATTTACCACATGTGAAAGATTTGATACGTCTATCCCTCTTGCGGCAACATCAGTACAAACTAGAATATTTACTTTCTGAGTTTTAAACTTTGACATGGCCGTATCTCTTTCATGCTGACCCATATCTCCATTTAATGTTTCGACCTTATAACCTCTAAGCGCAAGCTCATCGGCCACTTCCCTGGTTTCAATTTTGGTTCTACAAAAAATAAGTCCATAAAAACCAGGTTCACTATCAAGTATCCTACAAAGGGCCTCTAAATGGTTTTTTCTTAAAACCACATAATATTTTTGCTCTATATCTTCATTGCTTAAAGTTTGTTTTTTAATTTTAACAAATTTAGGACTGTTAAATTCCCTGTTAATCAGATCCATTATAGGTTTTGGCATGGTAGCAGAAAACATCCAAAGTCGTTTATGCTCTTCAAATTTGGAAAGTATCCTTTGAACATCTTCAAAAAATCCCATATTGAGCATTTCATCTGCTTCATCAAGGACAATATATTCTGCCTTATTAAATTTAAGATTTCCCTGCTCCATCAAATCTATAACTCTTCCTGGAGTTCCCACGATAATTGATGGTTTGTCTGTTCTTAGCCTTCTTTTTTGGGTCTCATAGGAAGTTCCACCGAAAATGGCCAAAGTTTTAAAGCCCAGGTATTTCCCTAATTTTTCTACTTCCTGGCATACTTGATTCGCCAATTCCCTGGTTGGAGTTAAAACAAGGGCCTGAATATGAGGTAAATTTGGATCAATTTTTGATAGTAGTGGCAATACGAATGCAGCAGTCTTTCCTGTACCAGTCTGGGCCTGACCTACAAAATCATGCTCTCCTTCGATTAGAACAGGAATGGCCTTCTCTTGTATTTCAGTTGGGTTAATATAACCAAGTTCCGCTATGGCCCTTAGAAGTTCAGGTTTTAGATTTAAATCGTTAAATATCATTATTATCTCCGGAATTTTCAATCCTTAGCATAAACTCCGGGTGCAGCAACCTTAAATCGGGAAAATTGTATTATTTATAAAAGAACTAAAAGCTAACTACTTAATTTTACAGGGTTTATTCAGAGGTTAATTGGAAGCTTGGTAAAGCCACCATATTGATGGGCATAATCATAGGTAATTACCCCAAACCCAGGATATCTTTTTCCATCATAAACAAAGTTTGAACCGAAACCTTTTGTTCCCCATGAGTTTTTCAAAAAATATACTCCTCTATATTTCTTGGTTACGGTTTCCCCAGTTATAGTTTTATAGGTATTGGTAACTATAATATTATCATCATACCCAATTATAAGAACTGCATGTCCTGCCTCGTGTTTTCTAGATTCTCTATAATCCACGGAATTTTTCTCTGGGTAGGTTACTATTCCCCTATCCCAAAGTTCCATATTTCTTCCTATGCCATATTCTTTTGCTTTGGAATGGTTCCATGCCCCATAAAAAAAATCTAACCCTAAAATAACTGGGATTCCATTTGATAGAAGACTTCTAATTTGGGATACACTTTTAAGTCTAATTTCTTCACCATTATCGATGATATTCCCCTTTAAATTTTTCTGGGAATAAGAAATTAAGTCAGAAAAACTAGGGTGGTTATCGCCTAACTCCTCTTCACTTAAATGAATTAAAATTGGATTTTCATGAGCAAATAGACATTTTTCAAAAAGGTCCTTTGGAGTAAAGATTCTATTATTAGCAGATAAGGTTTTTTTGCAATAATTTTTCTCCGCAGATCTTTCATCCATTAAACTCCAATCTCTTGGGTCATAAGGTAAATTATTTTCTTTGACGAAACCAAACTTTAATAAAATTTGGGAATTAAAAAAGGAAGTAGATCCCTCATCATTTGATTTTTTGTTGGACATTTGAAGGTATTGCAACCATTCCTCTGAAATATCTGGATGATTTCCATTCCGTATATTGTTTTTAATTGAAAGAAGGGCCTCTAGTTCCGCTACAGAAGCAAAAATTGAACAGGTTCCACGTTTCCCTTGTGATTTTACCGATGAGATAAAGGGTAAAATGACATCCAAATCGCTCTTATCTGAAGAACTCTTGAGCACATCAAATTTTGGATGAATTAAATCCGGATAAACAGAATCAAGTGATGCGACTTCTTCTGAGTAGACATTAAAATTAAAAATAATAAACAATACAAGGAATAGATTTTTTTTCATATGGGAGAGAGTCTTATTACATGAAAAAAAAGTCAATATTTTTAATTAATTATAGTTATTTTCTTTTTGTTGGAATACTTTTTGTCGTTTTCAAAACACTTTTTTGTTTTCTTTTTGGAAATTTTTCTATTGCATACCGAAGCATGGTCCGAGGCATTTTGGTACCATTGAGCTTTATAAATTCCTCTAATCCCTCTAGATTTCTTTTTCCGGCCTCCCTTAACATCCATCCACTCGCCTTATGCATAAGATCCTCTGGATCATTTAAGATTTCCTGGGCCAATTCAAATGCAATATCGGTTTGGTTTTTTTTTATAAAGGAATATGTTCCTACCATTGCAATTCGCCTATCCCAATGTCTCGGTGAATTGATCAATTTTCTTAATAATTTCGGTTCATTAATTCTAAAGCAATAATCACCTAAAATTTTATAGGCCGATTGATCCACAAGGTCCCAATTATTTATTCCATTGCGGTGCTTTAAATAAAATTCAACAATTGATTTTTTTTCTTCTGACTTTTCATATTTGTGGACAAGGATTAAAACTCCAAGAAGTCTTTCTTCATGGAATTTACTGTTTAATATCCTGATCAAATCATTTAGTTCAATTTTCCAAAATTTTTTGGCAATATTTCGAGTTTGGGGGACGGTTAAACCCAGAAATAAATCTCCTTCTCCATATTCCCCTTTTCCGGTTTTAAAATACCTCTTAAGTAAAATGGCCTTTTCAGGTGAAGCAAAAATCTTCAGTTCATTTTTAATTGATTCTAGGGTTTCCATAAATGCCACCTAAAACATTTTTCCAAGGAATGCAGGTTATAAAAATTGTCAAAGCTTTTTTTAACTCCTAAATTTATATAACAAGAGGTTTTAAAATGAAAAAGATATTTACTGGTCTTGAAGAATTAATTCGTAATAAAAAATACCAGGAACAAATCAAAGGTAATGTAGGTATATTATGCCATAGTGCCAGCATTGATTCTACATACCAACTTGGTGTTATACCTCTTCAAAAGGTTTTAAAAAAAAGATTGAAAAAACTTTTTGGTCCCCAACATGGGTTTGTGACAGATGTACAAGACAATATGGTGGAAACCAAAACTTTTCACCATAGATATTTTGATTTACCCGTATACAGTCTTTATGGAGAAACCAGGGTACCAAACGATGAAATGCTTGAAGGATTAGATACAATTATTGTTGATCTTCAAGATGTCGGAACAAGAGTCTATACCTATATTTCCACTTTAGGTCTTTTAATGGGTCAATGTGAAAAAAATGGAATTGAGGTTGTCATATTAGATAGGCCTAACCCAGTGGGCGGATCCATTATTGAAGGAAATATTTTGGAAAAGGAATTCACCTCCTTTGTCGGACTTCATCCTCTTCCCATGAGACACGGTATGACTATGGGGGAAGTTGGGCTTTATTTTAAAAAATATTTTTACCCAAAATGCCAAGTTAAAGTAATCAAGATGAAGGGATGGAAAAGAGATTTTTTCTTTAAAGACTGCGGGATCCCCTGGGTGAACCCCTCCCCTAATCTTCCAACAATGGAAGGATCCCTAACTTATGTGGGAACAGTTTTATTTGAGGGAACCAATATTTCTGAAGGAAGGGGAACGACCAGATCTTTGGAAATTATTGGACATCCAAATATCGAACCTTGGCCCCTTTTAGATGAAATTGCCAAAGATCTTCCCAAATGGAAGCTTGAGGGATTTATCCTTCGCCCGCTAATCTTCCAACCCACTTTTCAAAAATATGCCGGAAATCCTTGTGGAGGATTTCAAATCCAGATAACAGATTATAAAAAATTTAGACCTTGGAGATTAGGCCAATACCTACTTAAAAAATTTAGGAATAATCTGGGAGAAAATTTCTCTTGGAACACATCCCCTTATGAATACGAAGATAAAAAGCTGGCAATAGACCTTATTAATGGATCCGATAAGATCCGAAATTGGGTTGAATCAAAATCAACCTTTAAGGATCTAATTCAATTAGAAGACAAGGGGAAACCGGAATTTTTAAAACAGAGAAAATCTATTTTAATTTACTAAATATTCCCGCCGTTTATTGAACCAAAATATTGGCCGAATAGATCTTTCATATCTTCAGGAGTAACACCGTTTTTATTTGCAGCATCAATTAAAAGCTTATCAATTTCAGTGGAATCACCTTGAATATATTTTTCAAAAGCTTTTCTTCCGGTCCCATAGGAAAAGCCCAACAATTTATTGGATACCTGGTCTAGTTCAATTTCAGTTAGGGCCCTTTTATTTTGGATTTTTTGAAGTGAAACCATGGTTTTTGCAACCTCTTGGGATCTCTCAACAGAGAGTCCAAATGTTTCACTTAACCGACCTGAGATTTCTTCAATTTTTTCGCTTTCTTTTTCAAAGGCAAGTTTCTCCAAATCCTTTCCTAATAGATTTTCCATGGAGAAAGGATATTTTTCGGCCAACCGAGCATTATCTAGATCAGTAAGACCCTTAACTGCTAATGTATAGCTATAATTCATGATTGAATAATCGGTTCCAAAGGTATGATCAAAACCCAAGGTATGAAGGGTTTCATGATACAGCTCTTGTGCAAATTTTTTGGTGTCACTTACAGAGGGAGAAAATATACTGAAAACAATTAAACTTTTGGTGATTTCACCTTTGTCAGTTAAGACAGCAATGCCCGCAGTGTTATCTGGAAAATCGGAAAGGTTATTTCTGTAGGTACTCATAAATAATACCCGGTGCTCGTCATAACCCAAGCTATTATAGGCCTCATCTACCGTAGAATAATTTGGTCTGTCAGAGGCAGGGACAAATTTTACCAATTGTTTTCCAGTTTTAGATCTTATTAATGCCTCAGCAGAATCAAATGCATCTTTGCGGCCCAAATAATAGTCAGGGTCAACTTTAAATGTTACAGGGGTTAAATTTTGGGGTACATATTTAATGCCACCACCGCAAGAAACCAAAAATAATAATATTCCACTGATTAATAATTTCATTTTAACGCTCCATATTTTTTTGAACTACTTGCCACATTTGGAGGAATAAAAAAATAACAATATATAATTTTATAATTATTTTATGGTAATTTGAGGGAGCTAGAGGCATTAACTACTTGAAAATATTGACCGAAAAGATCTTTCATATTTTCTGGTGAAATGCCGTTTTTTTCCGCGGCAATTGACAGAAGTTGGTCTACTTTAGAAGAATCCCCCTGGATAAATTTCTCCAGGGCCTTTTTCCCTTCCTGATAAGAAAAACCCATCAAATTTTTTGAAAAAATATCTAGTTCGTTATTATTAAGGGCCCTTTTATTTTGTATGGCCTGATAGGAAATAATTGATTGGGCAACCACCTTTGCTCGATCTATTGAAAGACCAAAATTTTCACTTAAACCAAAGGAAAGTTTTTCAATTTTATCGCTTTGTTTTTGATAAGCAATTTTTTCTAAATCCTTGATGGTGACAACTTCCATGGAAAATGGATATTTCGCCGCCAATCGAGTCACATCCAAATCATAAAGGCCATCAGTTCTAAATACCTCGCTAGCATTCATCACGGAAAGATCATCCCCAAAAGTATGATCAAATCCTAGGCAGTGAAGTGTTTCATGAAGAAGAGTTTGCTCAAAAAAATGGTTCGCCCAATATGAGGAAAAGCTAGAGTCTGTGAAATTAAAAACTATTATACTTTTATAAATTCTTTTCCCAGAGTCTGCAGAAGAGTAAGAAACTCCATACATTTCATAAGTTACATCAGTAAAGGTTGTGTAATTTTCTTTAAATAAAACCCAGTGTTCCTTCCCTAAATCCTTTGATGCCCCAAGTCCTGTTTCATATTTAGGATCAAGATCAGACGGAGTAAAAATAACTAATTGTTTTCCTGTTTTTGACCTTATTAAGGCTTCAGCGGCATCAAATTGTTCTTTAAACTTGTTGTATTTGTCCTTTGGTACATTAAACGTCACCGGGGCCCAGTCCTGGGGGACATAATATCCGCCATCAGGGGATTTCCCACATGATATAAGAAAAATAAAAAATAACAGACAGATTAGTTTCATATGAAATATTTGGGCGAAATATCCTACGAAGATGATTTATTTACAAGGAATTTTTATTGTTGACCGGATTTTTTCTTAACACTCCCTAACAAATTCCTAAATTGAAATTTCTCATTGAAATGTTTTTAAATTTAGGAATCAACTACCAGGAGGTGCATATGATTCAAATTAAATCCTATGATTTTGACCTTTCCCCACTTTTTATTAGTTTTTTTAACAAAAGATTGGAAAGATTAGTCAAAAAATTTCATTTTGACCCGGTAATTTCGCTTTTATTTTTTAAGACAGGCCAAGTTTATCATGGAGAATTAAAAATTAACGATCTCGATCTATCTTTGGGGTGTTTTGATCAATCCGAGGATCTTTTAGAATTATTTAAAGGTCTTGAAAAGGAAATGATTCTAAAAATGGGAACATGGCAACTCAGGGCAAACTATCAAAACATTAATTTCTACTGATCCTTTTTTCTTGGACAATTCTTTATATTTTGCATTATGATCTGCAAAATATTTAAAAAAAGGAATTTTCCATGAAAATTTTAAATGTCCTTTTTCTATCCTTGATTCTAACCTCTTGTGGCATGCGTTCCATTCCAATTGCATTAAATGAAGTGGATGCTACTTGGGCCGAAGTGCAAAACCAATATAAAAGAAGAGCAGACCTTATTCCAAATCTTGTGAATGTGGTTAAAGGTTATGCCGCTCATGAAAAAGATACCCTTACTCAAGTGACAGAGGCCAGAGCAAATGCCACTAAAGTAAATTTGAGTGTGGATCAGCTTACTGAGGAAAATCTCCAAAAATTCCAAAAGGCACAAGCAGGTTTGACAAGTGCTCTATCCAAGCTTTTGGCAATTGCAGAAAATTATCCGCAACTTAAGGCAAATGAAAACTTCAGGGACCTTCAGGTACAACTAGAAGGAACTGAAAATAGAATTACCGTTGCTAGAAATAGATACATAGAAGCGGTTAAGAATTTTAACAACCAAGTAACAGTACCACCTGAGTCCTGGTACAACGCTATCTTTTTAAAACATTCACCGAAGGCACAATTCCAAGTAGAAAATCTGGAAAAAATGCAAGAGGCACCAGAAGTTAAATTTTAATGACCTTAAAACTATTTTTTCTTCTATTTTCTTTTTCCTTATATGCGCGAGAGATTCCCTATCTTTCTGGACCTGTGGTAGACGAAGCGCATCTTTTATCCAATTCAACTAAAAATTCACTCGAATCTCTTTTATTTAATTACAAATCAGAAACCACCAATCAGGTTCAGGTTTTAATTATCGAATCCCTAAATGGAGATGCTATTGAGGATTTTTCCATTAGAGTTTCCGACAAATGGAAGCTTGGTGATGCGAAAAAAGATAATGGAGTCCTATTTTTGGTCTCTGTTAATGACCGCCAAATGCGAATCGAAGTAGGACAGGGTCTTGAAGGTGAATTACCAGATGCTTTGGCAGGGAGAATAATCGATTCGATTAAACCTTATTTCAGATCAGAAAATTTTGATGAGGGAGTTTATAAAGGTGTTGAATACATTTTAAAAACCCTCAAAGGAGAAAAACTTCCGCTTGAAAAACGGCGCGAAAGAATTCCTTTTGTTCAAATTTTTATAATTCTTTTAGTTGTTGGATGGTTTATTTTTTCCAGATTCTACTATGCCTATCCCTTTATCGGAGGGTCCCGAGGATGGGGAAGCTCTTCCTATCGAGGAGGTGGTTTTGGAGGATTTGGAGGTGGTGGTGGCTGGAGTGGCGGCGGTGGCGGCTTTTCTGGTGGCGGAGCATCTGGAAAATGGTAAAAATAACCTTGGATGATCAGAAATTAATAGCAGATGCCATTACCGAGGTTGAAAATTCCACCTCTGGCGAAGTGTTGGTTGTTTCTGTGGAACAATCTTCAAATTATACAAGCGCTCATCTTAGATTGGGCATAATATTTGCATTATTGGTTGTTTTTATTCCAGGAACCCATAAAGTTGGCCATGAAATCCTATATTTTCAGGCCCCTCTATTTCTAATAGGGTATTTGCTCTGCTTTATTCCCAAAATCAAATACTATCTAATACCCAAACATGAAAAGGATTATAAGGTAAATCAACGATCCCTTATGGCATTTTTCGATAATAACCTTCACGCAACCCAAGATAGAACTGGTATATTAATTTTTGTCTCACTTATGGAGAAACAGGTTGTAATTTTGGCAGATACGGGAATTAACCAAAAGGTTGAAAAAGGTACCTGGCAAAAAATTATGGATGACCTAATTGCTAAAATCAAAAAGAAAAATTTAGTCCATGGCCTGCAAACTGCAGTCCATTCCGTAGGAGAAATTCTTTCAATACATTTCCCCCCTAAGGAAATAAATCCAAATGAAATTGAAAATAGTCCTCAATTCCTAAAAAAATAAATTTAATTTAGAAAAATTTCTGAATTTTTTTTAAATATACCCGATAGATTTAGACGGGGAGTTTGTCATGTCTAAATACTTATTCTTTACCCTGTTCCTTCTCATGAGTTGCCACCAAAGGGCCAATTATTTGGCAATTGATGATGGGATGATTTTAGATAAAAAAACCGGGGACATCTTCGAGGTTAAACCTGAAAGAAATCCTCCAATTAAATATGTTGGTAACTTAAAAGAATTTAGAAAGGATTTACCTAAAAAGTGAGAGGAATATTTATGAAAATTCTTTTTTTAATTTTACCCATTATATGTTTTGCCCAAACCAAGGAATCTGCAGACGTAGGAACAGATACCGATAACACCTCCTATGTTCGGCACTGGTCAACCAGTTATCGTCCAGGTTCCACTGATTTGGTCTCGGCCAATTTGGATTATGAATATTCCATTCTTGAAAAAAATTCCAAAGGAAAAACATTTGAAGATTGGCGTGCACTTAGAAAGGCCAATCGTGAACTAAATTTCCGAATTTGGAAATATAACCATTTTGTTGAAAGAAGGAATCGATTAAATAAAATCAAAAATGAAGATATCAATGCATTTTTGTCCAAAGGAAATGCAGCTACCACTAGAAATATGGATGAGACCACTTTGGGATTTAATTTAAGAACTAAAAAAACCCAGGCCGATATAAAAGGTGAAGGCCTCGAAATACTTAGAACTCTTAAAAAGGACTTAAAAAATTTAAAAACCACACCCGAGCTTCCAGACAAATTTAAGGTAACCATTGATAATCAAATTCTTGATATAGAAAGACAGGAAAAAGAATGGAAAGAAAGAAAATGGTATGGGCCTTCAGATTTAACTCCTGAAAAAATTGAAAAACTTCAAAAGGAGCTTCAAGGAACTTCATTGAGAGCACGAGCAATCAACACTCTTTGGGAAACTCACCAAAAGAACTTAAAGGCCGAAATTGAAGCTTCCATTAAATTAAATAATGAGGCCAAAACCCGCCTTAACCAAAAGATTATAGGAAAGGGAAGATTTGGAAGAGGTGTTGGCCCTTCTGGTGATATTTCCATTGATGGTGGAGGAGATATTTCAATCAGTGGAAAAATTTCGGACAAGGACAAAGGAACTAAGGTTAGTGGGAGTGGAGATGTTGATGATGATACTTTAGATAGAATTGAAAGAAAAACTCACGATTTCAACATTTCTCTTTCGGAAATTTTTAGAAAGGGTGATTTGGCCGATATCAATGGGGATCTCGCTTTTAGAAATCTTAAAGATTGGGCAAGAAAAGTCGGGGTTGATGTAAAGACAATCCAAAACGGACTCAGAACCAATGATGATTTTATTTCTTCAATGAAAAATACGCCAATGGCCGTTTTCATCGATGCTCAAATTGCCAAGGCCTTTGATGGACTATGTGATAAAGTTCGATCTTGCATGATCAACGACCCATCCTATTTACTAAAGGAATCTTTAAAGGGAGTTAACGATTCTAGCAGAGGAGAAAAAGATATTTTGCTTGGACCCGTTGAAGGTGATGGGATTAGGGCACCCCTTGTTAGGGAAAAATAATCAAATCCAATCAGGATAAACCGCATTTACTACGTGTGGTTTTTCTACCTGCTTAGAAATTGCATTTAAAGTCCTTCTTGGCCAATTTTTCTGAATCAAATTAACCAACCATATTGGAATGGAACCCTTAGGATCACAGATGATTTCAACTTCAAGTTTTGTAGAAGATGGCCCAATGGAAGTTAATACATACTTGGATTCGATTAACTCTCCCCTAACCCCAGTTGTTTTTGGGGCAAGTGGATGGTCAACACTTTTTATTTCAATAATCCATCTTCCATCAGGTTCCTTATGGCCCACTCCCTTAAAAACAAAGTCCCTATTAGAAATTGGCCAGGGAAGATTAAATTCCTGATACATTACGGTTTCAAATACTCCATTCTTATTTAAAACCGATGCATTTTTTAAACCATCTTCTAATACAATGGATCTTTTAAGCCCATCCACCCATTCTTTTGATCTTTCTACATCGGCCAGAACAAATAAAACCCTTTTTAATGGAGAATTGATGATTGCCTCTCCCCTTGCTCCGGCCAATTTTGTACCGGGAATTTGTGTTTCCCAAACTGAAATATCATTTTTGGAATCCACAAGTTTCCAATTTTTTTCCAAAACAGCATAGGTTTTTATTGAAACTAATAAAATTATAAGAGTTAATTTTTTCATAAAGCCTTGAAGTTAAATGATTTTTTCCGGAATTTAAAGTTAAATTTAGAATTGGCAACCAAAACTAAAAGTGTTACCTAATTTTTTTTATGAATAAAAAAATATTAAATTCAATCGTTTTGGTCTCCGCGTTAGGTTATTTTGTCGATGTATTTGATCTAATTCTTTTTGGTGTCTTAAGGATGAGCAGTTTAAGGGGAATTGGTGTCCCAGAAAACCAATTGCTGGACGCAGGAATAAAAATTTTAAATTCTCAAATGATAGGAATGCTTTTAGGTGGGATCATTTGGGGAATTATCGGGGATAAGAAGGGAAGAATTTCTGTCTTGTTTGGCTCCATATTGATGTATTCCATTGCCAACCTTGCAAACGCCTTTGTTGGGTCAGTTGATTCTTATGTATTCTGGAGATTTATCGCAGGTTTTGGCCTTGCAGGAGAACTAGGTGCTGCTATTACATTAGTAAATGAAACTATGAGTAAAGAAACCAGAGGACTAGGTACAACAGTTGTGGCCACATTTGGAGTTTTAGGTGCACTGTTTGCTGTTATGATAGGAGACATTTTCTCGTGGCAAACTTCCTATTTAATCGGTGGTTTGTTTGGATTATTTCTTCTTTTCCTTAGATTTAAAACATATGAATCCGGAATGTATTCACGGGCCACGTCTCAAACATCTAAAAAAGGATCCCTTTCTTTACTACTTTTTGGGAATCGGGAGAGATTTTGGCGTTATCTTAGATGTTTGATAGTTGGGGTCCCTATTTGGTTTGTAATTGGAATTTTAGTTACTTTTTCCCCAGAAATCGCTAAAGAATTAGGCTCAACTGGGGAGGTTTCTGCAGGTACTGCCATTTTTTATTGTTATATAGGTCTCGCAATTGGTGATTTGGGATCAGGTCTAATTTCTAACTATTATAAAAGCAGAAAAAGAATCCTTTATCCATTTTTGCTTTTTATATTAATTTCTACCTTTATCCTTCTTTTTGGAAAAAACCAGGAACCAAGCTTTTTTTACATAATGTCACTTCTCTTAGGAATTGGGGCCGGATATTGGGCGGTTTTTGTCACCGCCTCTTCTGAACAATTTGGTACTAATCTTAGGGCGACTGTTACAACCTCTGTCCCTAATTTTGTAAGGGGGTCAACGGTTGTGCTTACAATTTCTGTAAATTCACTAAAAGAAAGTTGGGGTTTGGTTAATGGATGTTTAATTGTAGGGATAACCGTATTGATCCTAAGCCTGATTGCTCTTTCCTTTCAAAAGGATTCTTTTGGTCATGATCTGGATTTTTTAGAGCACTAAATCCATTTTGTTGAACCGAAATTTATTCCGATGTTGGTATTATGACAAAAAATGGACATATAACCTGCCAAGTTTGCCAAAAAATTTACCCCCGTTTTGAAACCTTACCAGGCAAAGCAATTCGGGTCACACTACTCCCTTACATCCAGCAGTTAAGGCCAGATTGGTCGCTTGAACAAAACATTTGCCTTCACTGCTTAAATAAGGCCAGAAGCTCTTTTGTCGAAAAAAGCCTGGAAGAAGAGATTGGAGGCCTTTCCAGTATTGAAAAGGAAGTTATTGAGTCCATTAGAAACCATGAATTAATTTCTGGAAATCCTTTAGAATTTGATCAGGAAAAATTATCCTTAGGAGAAAGGGCTTCAGATAAACTGGCCTCTTTTGGAGGAAGTTGGACATTTATTATTATTTTTTCAGCAATACTCGGCGGATGGATAATAATAAATTCCATTGTCCTTTACACCAAACCATTTGATCCATACCCATTTATTCTATTAAATTTGGTTTTATCAACTTTAGCGGCCATACAAGCACCAATAATTATGATGAGCCAAAATCGTCAAGAGGCAAAGGATCGCAAAAGGGCCGAAATGGATTATAAGACAAATTTAAAGGCAGAGCTTGAAATCAGACATTTACATATAAAAATGGATCAATTGCTAACACAGCAGTGGCATCGCCTGCTAGAAATCCAGCAGGTGCAAACAGACCTGCTGGAAGATCTAATAGAAAAAAAACGTTAGTGTTTTTTTTCTAAATGAGAAAATGCCTTATCAACTTCTTTTTTAAATTTTTTCTCATCAAATTGATTTCCATTTAGCCAGGTACTCCAATACCGTGTAGTAGCTGCCATCTCTACGGCCTCTGCAATTTCCTGCTCCGAGGCACCATATAATTTGGCCATTTCAGTTTCCCAATAAATACAATGTTTGCATGGAATTTGAGATGCTACTCCCAAAACAATCAAGGCTTTTATTTTATTAGGAATATGGGAATTGGGATTGAATATTATAGATTTTAAAATTTTATAGGCCCCAGGGATTGAAGCTTTAGGTACCGCTTTACCTACGCTTGGGACCAAACCAAATTGCCTTTCACAATCCTTATAAACTGAATCAGCATCGGTAATTTCGATAGGAGGAAGATTTTGTGCTTTATAGCCTGGCTCCCTTTGTTTCTTTTTAAATTTTACAATTTGATCAACTTCTTTTTTGGTTTCCTTGAAATCAACTTGCATACCAGAAAAAATGGTTGCCCAATACCTAATATGGGAGGATAGGACCAATGCTTCCTTGAGTTCCTCATCGCTGCCACCATTGGCCTTAATTGCTTTCTTATGAAAGTATAGACAATATTTGCAAGGAATTTGGGCGGCCACTGCCATCCCGATCATTTCTTTTGCAAGTCCAGAAAGGGCCGTTTTGGGATTCATTTGCAGTGTCTTCATCTGTTCCCAAGCTCCAGCACGTCCCTCCTGGGGAAAAGTACTCAAAAATTCCGGAACAATTCCCATGGAATCCTTTATATCCTTTAAGGTAGGTTCCATTTCATGATGGGTTGCCATCACTGGAATGGATAAAAATAAGGCCAAAATAACAAATATTTTCATATTAACTCCTTTTTTTATTTTTTGATCTTGGAAAATATTTTATCAACTTCCTTTTTAAATTTTTTCTCATCAAATTGATTTCCATTTAGCCAGGTACTCCAATACCTAGTGGCCGCGGCCATCTCCACAGCTTCAGCAATTTCCTGCTCGGATGCTCCCACTAATTTGGCCATTTCTGTGTTCCAATAAATCAAATATTTATCAGGAATTTGCGCCTCAACTGCCAAACAAATTAAAATTTTAGTTTTTGCAGGAAGAGAAGTCTTAGGATTTACATAAACCCCTTTGAGGTCTTTCCAAACCCCTGGCACAAAATCCTTGGTAAGTTTTTTAAAAATAGAAGGAACCAATCCCCACTCTCGTTCGATATCCTTATAAACAGATTCAGCATCCGTAATTTCAATAGGGGCCAGATCTGGGGCCTTATATCCTGGTTCCATTTGCTTCTTTTTGAATTTAACAATTTCCTCCACCTCTTTTTTTAATTCTTTAAAATCTATTTGAAGACCGGCAAAATTAGTTGGCCAAAACCTTGAACTGGCGGCCAGAGCAATGGCCTCCCTGATTTGTCTATCGTCTGCACCTTCGGCCTTAGCACTTTTAGTATCAAAATAGAGGCAATACTTGCATGGAATCTGTGAACCAACTGCAATTGAAATCAGACTTTTTGTGACCCCAGGAAGTGCCGTCTTAGAACTTATTTCTAAGGTTTTCATCTGCTCCCAAACACCAGGTCGACCTTCTGGTGGAAATATCTCAATGAATTCAGGGACAAATCCTAGGGTATCTTTTACATCCCTTAAGGTTTCATCTGTATTTAAATGTTTGGACATCGCGGAAAAACTTAAAAGAAATACAAAAAAGGCAATAAATTTCATAATATTTCCATCCTTAAATTATTTGATATTAAAGACTAAATCTTTTTTACTTTTAAAGTCAAAGCCTCGAATTTATACTAGACGTCAATTTATTGGATATCTATGGCAATTTAACTGCATTTTTGCTAAAAAACTAATTCTATGAAATATCTATTTTTTATTTTTTTTCTATCCTTTTCTGCAATCTGCCAAGAATGCAAAGAACTCCAACAAAATTTAAAATTTTTAACCAGTGACCGGTTACTAGGTAGAGTGCCTGGAACTCCAGAACATGCGGAAACCGAAGAATTTATTTTTAATAAACTAAATAGAATTGGTGCGGTTGTTTTTAAACAAGACTTTCCCCAAGGTAGTAATCTTTGGGGAGTCTTATATCCCCAAAATAGAAGAGAAGGTCTTCCTCAAATTTTAATCTCGGCCCATTATGATCACCTGGAAAACTGTTCCCAAAAATATGGCGCATACTCTTCTGTTTGCAATGGTGCCGCAGATAATGCAGGTGGAATTGCTGCCCTTTTTAACATTTTAGAAAAACTTAAGACCAAAATAAATAAACCAGTGGCCTTTGCTATTTTTGATAGAGAAGAAGAAGGGCTGATAGGTTCTAGATATTTTGCCAAATCAAATCTACTACCTTCCATAAAACTAGTTTTGAATATGGATATAATAGGACTTAATACTTTTGTTGGCATGGAAAATGTTCACTTAACCATGGGCTCAGAAACAGGTGGAGAAAAATTAATCTGGGATTTAAATCAAGCAGCAAAGAAAAGTAATCTAGACACCTATCATTTTAGTTATGCTTTGGCGCATGGAAGAGGAGACCTTACTAATTTTATTTACAAGGGAATCCCTGCTATTCATTTCACAGATGGAGATGGTTCGGTTTATCACTCTTCTGCAGATGAATTTCAAAATCTAAATCAGGGAAAAATTATAAAAATTTCAAATTTAATCGCTAACTTGACTTTACTTGCAGAAAAAAATGGCCCCTATCCTTTTCAAAACCCTTTTAAAGGGGAGAATGTACCGCCAACATTCGAGGATATCAAAGTAGGTAAGGCCATGGTTGAAAAAATATATAAAAATGAAAAGTCTAAAGAAATATATGAATTCCTAAAAGGCCTTGAGGGAATTTATAAAAAAGGTGAACGAAAATTCTCATTATCGGAAATGTCTTCTTTCCAAAAAATTGCCTACGGGCTTATGGATTATTCAAGAAATTTGGTAGTTATTCCCCAAGGTAGCAAATGCGAAGATTAAAAACCGTTTTTTTAATTTTATTTGTAGTCTGTTTGGGACTGGTATTTGTCCCTTACATGGTAGATAGGCAAAGAAACCAGGTTTTTAAAACAGAATTTGGAAAACCAAATCCCACTTACAAAGAATTCCATAATAACCTTTTTATTGTTGATTTACACAGTGATCAGTTACTTTGGAACAGAAATCTCCTAACAAAGGCCAGTTATGGACATGTGGACCTTCCAAGACTTCAGGAAGGAAATGTAGCAATCGAAATTTTTTCCTCGGTAACCAAAACACCCTTTGGGCTAAACTATGAATCTAATTCAAATTCAACAAATTCCCTAACTCTTTTGGGCATTTTGCAAGGCAGACCGATTAACACATGGAACTCCCTGGTAAATAAATCTCTCCACCATGCTAAACTTCTTAAAGAATATGAGTTTTTATCCAAGGGACAGCTTAAAATTATTAAATCAAGGGAGGACCTAAATTCCTTTTTAATAAACAGAAAGAAAAAAGAAGTTGGTGCTCTTCTTTCAATAGAAGGGGCCCACGCCCTAGAGGGGAATTTGGATAACCTGGATTTATTATATAATGCTGGTTATCGAATTATTGGACTGGCCCATTTTTTTGATAATGAAGTTGGTGGTTCGGCCCATGGAGAGGAAAAGTCAGGCCTTACTCAATTTGGAAAAGACCTAATTAAACGAATGAATGATCGGAATATGATCATTGATTTATCCCATAGTTCTGAAAAGGTAATTGATGAAGTACTTGAACTTTCCACCAAACCAGTCATTTTCACTCATACTGGAGTTAAAGGAACCTGTGATAGTGTTAGAAATCTCTCGGATGAACAACTTAAAAAAATCGCTGCCAAAGGGGGTTTGATTGGAATCGGTTTTTGGAAGGAGGCCATTTGCGGAGAAGACTTATTCCATATTGCTAAGGCAATTGGCCATGCTATCAAATTAATGGGTGCAGAACATGTGGCGCTTGGCTCTGACTTTGATGGAGCAATAACCACGGTAATGGATAGTTCAAAATTGTATTACCTGACTGAGCAATTATTACAAAGCGGGTTTTCAACTTCTCAAGTTGAAATGGTTATGGGAAAAACCGCCCTAACCTTCCTGCAAAATAATTTACCTTAGAATAATTTTCAAATTATTTAGTGCTCCCTGATGATTGGGATCCAATCTTAAGGCCTCTCGGAAACTTTTGATGGCCTTTTCCTTTTTACCAAGTTCCGCATAGGCCAGTCCTAATTTAAATCTTAAGTCTGCATCTTTAGAATCTAACTTAATTGCCTTTTCAAGATAATTTGCGGATTCCGCCACCTGGTTTATACCGGCCAACATAATCGCCAAATCATGGAGGAGTATGGGTGATTGGCCGTCCCATTGTGCCGCAATTTTATATTCCAAAATGGCCTCTAACGGTTTTCCCAAAGAATTAAGATAAGTTCCTTTTTGCATTCTGCCTGCTACTTGATCCATTTTAAAATTAATTATTTCTTCAAGCTCTGATTTTGATACTAAATTAAGTTTTAAAGGGTTACCCCACTGGGCATTAAATCTAATTGACCTGAATGGGTCAGATAATAATTTTTCGTCTGGTAAATATTGCGAAACTTTTTCTCTAACTAAGGGAAAAGGATTGGTTAGAAAATCTCTGAATAAATCCTGAACTTTTTCTTCCTGAAGATAGGAAGATAAAATATTCACTCCAGCGGCCTTCCAATAGGAGGAATTAGTATTTTTTGTGTATTCCAAAAGATTTTCTATCGAATGCTTATCACCATTTTTTACTTTGGAAAAGGTAATCGTCCTTTCTCTGCTGTCCCTTTCCATTTTCTTTCCATACCATTTATTCGTCCATTTAATGGCCCAATCCACACTTTTATCCAAATGACATCTGTTACAAGCATTTGGAATTTTAAATTCCTTGGTTAGAAGAGGATCTGGAATGGTAAATCCATGATCGTGCCGACGATGTCTTTGCATATAAATGGTCTGGGGCATATGACAATTTATGCATTCCCCTCCCATTTTTGAAACATTTTCCCTCTCTGCCAACTTTTTTAAATCCTCTTTAAAATAAAGCGGATCGATTTTATGAAAGCTATGAGATGCCGGATCGATTTTTGGAATTGAGGGATCTGAACCTCCATGACATTGAAGGCACAAAAGATTTCCGGGGGCCCTTGTTTTTCCTGTATGTGGGTTGTGACAATCGATACACCTCACTCCCCTCTCATGCATTTTGCTGCCTAAAAAGGACGAGTATTCGTAATTTTCCCCTTTTACTTGTCCATCAACATAAAAAATATCCGAACTATCCACAATTGCGAGGTTAAAATGATCATGAAAAGAATCCCCTGGCATAAACTTTCCGGTTAAATCCTGCCTTCTGGAATGGCAGCTTGCACAGGTTTCAAAAATCTGATCTTTGCTTAATTTTTTTAAAGTGGGATCAAATCCTTTGTTAGATTTTTGCCAAAGTGTATGCTCATTCATTGGGCCATGGCAAGATTCACAACTGACTCCCATTTCTGAAATTTTTGTAGAATACGAATCGGTTCTTTCATCATAATTTTTTAAAACACCTGTATTGTGGCAAGAAGCGCAGTTAGAATTCCAGTTCATCCCCTTACCGGTCCAATGGCCCCACTCTCCAACTTTGCGATTTTCTTTTCCAAAAACGTTAAACCATTCCTTTTTTTGGGGATCAAAAGACATCTCATGGACCTGATACTTTCCACCTGGAAATTTTATTAAATATTGTCTGAGAGGAAATACCCCAATGACTCTTTCTACCTGATTTGGAGCAAGATATTTAATACCAGTAATTTCCCCTTCTGCCAGGGCGTGATGAGAATTTTTCCAATCATCATATTGCTGTTTATGACAATCTATACAATTTTTTGACTGGGAGTAGGTGGAAGATTTTGGGTATGGAGAGGTCCTAACAAACTTTTTAACAAGGAGTACTATTCCCAAAAAAGACAATAATAGTGTAGCTCCAAAAACCTTTTTTTTCACAAGGCAAAGATCTTAGAAAATAAATTTTTGATTTAAAAGGAAATTAATTTATTCGGAGTGTAAAGCATTTATATCAGTGTCCTTTATTTCCCGCTCTCCCAAAAGCTTAAAAGTCACACGATCCAGTTTTCCCGTAAAAGGAAAATGCCCAGTGTAAAGCTTGGAGACCTGGGTTCCATTGTCTATCCCAAGATCAAAGCTTTCCGAAAGGGAAAAGGTTGAAACATGAGTTTGAGGCATATCAACAGTTGCAACAGATTTTCCATCCATCCAAAGACTTCCCTTTCCTCCTATCTGGCTAGTTTTTTGATATTGAAATTCAAAATGATGACTCCCTTTGGACAGTATTGGAGTTTTCATTGTATAGAATTTACCATCCAAGAAATTGTAATCATACCAAAGCCTTCCGTCTTTTATAAACATTGTATACCCACCAGTAAAACCACCACAGGCAACAATAACTCCCTGTTCACTTCCACCATAATCAAGGTCAAAAATTATAGCATGGGAGGTATTTTTAACTGGAGGAGACGATTTTTCTGAAATTCTGACAGCACCAGGAAAAAAATAAACAAATTCTTTTTTATTTCCAAATAATCTCGATTGTTGTTTTGCCAATCTTTGTATCATATCATCATAAAGAGGATATACATTATTCGCCCAGGCCTGTTTATCAAATTCTTCTTTTAACTCCTCTAATTTTTCCGGATTTTTTTGTGCTAAATCAATTGCTTCCGAAAAATCTTCCTTAAGATTATAGAGTTCCCATTTATCCTTCTCAAAATCCATCGTAACATTTAGATTCCATGGCATTCGATTGCCATGTATAGTAACTGCTTTCCAACCATCTTTATAAATGGCCCTATTTCCAAACATTTCATAATATTGAACTTTTCTTGCATCCTCAGCATTTGGGTTATTAAAGGAATAGTTCATGGGAATACCATCCATTGGCTTTTGTTTTACACCATCAATTTCAGCAGGTAACTTTAATCCAGCAGCTTCCAAAATTGTTGGAGCTATATCAATAATATGGTGATACTGGCTTCTGATTTCACCTTTGGATTTAATTTTGGCGGGCCATTGAATAATCAAAGGATCGGATATACCCCCTCTATGAACGGCCTGTTTAAAATAGCGAAAAGGTGTATTTCCCGCCATTGCCCAACCTGCATGGTAATGAGCATATGTTGTTTTGCCTCCCCAATTTTGAAAATGCCTCAAATTTGCTTCAAATGGGGTTTGCATTCCATTTAGAACATAGGTCTCATTGAATGTTCCAGCTAATCCACCTTCACCCGAGGCACCATTATCTGATGTTACAATAATTAATGTATTATCCAATTCCCCTATTCTTTTTAAAGTTTCGATCATTCTTCCAATTTGCGCATCAGTGTGATCTAACATTCCAGCAAAAACTTCCATTTGCTTTGCAAAAAGTTTTTTCTCTTTTTCATTTAAGGAATCCCAAGCGGGAATATCCTTTACCCTTTGGGTAAGCAAGGTCTCTTTGGGGATAATTCCCAGTTGCTTTTGTTTGGCAAAAATAATATCTCGGGCCTTGTCCCATCCCATATCAAATTTTCCACGATATTTTTCTATATATTCTTTTGGAGCTTGATGAGGGGAATGCTGAGCACCGGGGGCCCAAAAAACAAAAAAAGGAACATCGGGTTTAATGGATTTATGACCGGTTATCCAATTTATTGCCTTATCTGCCAAAGCCTCACTTAAATGGAAATTGTTTTTTTCAAGCCATGGTTCTGAGGGCTCATGATCGTTAAAAAGAAGAGTGCGGTAGTTATCGGCATCCGCTGCCATAAAACCAAAATAATGCTGAAATCCTTCTCCAGAAGGCCATCTATTAAAAGGGCCCACCTGAGAAACTTCATAGAGTGGAGTATGATCCCATTTTCCAAGAGCATAGTTGATGAAACCATTTTTTTGTAAAGTCATTGCAACTGATTTTGCGCTTTCAGGAGATATGGCGTTGTATCCTGGAAAACCCATAGCGGATAAGGAATGGGATCCCAGCCCAATATTATGGGGATTTCTTCCTGCCATGATGGCACCCCGAGATGGGGAACACAGGGCCGTGGTATGAAAATTATTATAACGAAGGCCGCCTGCGGCCAATTTATCCAAATTTTTAGTTTCAATCAGCCCGCCGTATGATCCAAATTGGGCAAAGCCCACATCGTCTAAAAGAATCAAAAGGACATTAGGTGCTCCCTTTGGTGCTTTTACTTCCTCTGGCCACCATTCCACTGAATCTTTGTAATTTTTTGCTATTTTTCCCTGAAATTCCTGATTGTCGGTGCTTTTACATCCTGTAAAAATTAAAAGAAAAATAGAAAGAATAAACATTTTTTGCATTTGAATCTCCAGATTATCCGATAATTAAAACATTAAAACTTTAATAATATCAACCGACTTAATTTGTTCATTCTTTCAGACTTTTACCTGTCATAGGGACAAATCTTACGGGGATAAGATTTTGTTTTATTATTTTTCCATCTAGGTTTTTTTGAATCTTCTGTAGCTCCTGATAACCTTCGCCTACCGGAGCGATTAAAATTCCATCAGGTGCAAGCTGGGCCATCAAAGATTCGGGTATTTTTTTTGGGGCAGCAGTCAAAATTATCCTGTCAAATGGCGCTTTTTCAGGCCATCCCTGATATCCGTCTCCACATCTAACGAATACATTTTTGTAATTCAGCTTCTTCAAAACCTCTTGTGCCCTTTTGCAAAGTGGTTGATGGATTTCAATGGAATAAACTTCTTTTGCCATTTCACCCAGCACGGCTGCCTGATATCCGGAACCAGTTCCAATCTCTAAAACCCGTAGGGTCATGTCCACCTTAAGTTTTTCAGACATGTAGGCCACAATAAAGGGCTGGGAGATTGTCTGGCCTTCTCCAATTGGTAATGGTCCGTCATCATAGGCGTAATCTTTCATATTATCTGAAACAAATTCATGCCTGGGGACCTTTTCCATCACCCTGATTATTTCAGGATCACTTACACCATATTTTTTCAAGGTCTCCACCATTTGCATTCTTAAATTATCAAAGGACTTATTTTTCCCAAAGGTTTCCATATTACATGATCCTAAAAAAAATAAAAAAAACATTACCAGTTTCATAATTTAGAATTCTACCATCATTTTTTCTCCCTTGTTGACACAAAAGATTTTGTTTTAAAAAATATCTTTATGAGAATTGCGACTTTAATTATTCTTTTAATTTGCCAAATTGGTTATACATCTGAAACAAGCACATGGTTCTATTCCCCTGAAAAAAAAATAAGGGGTGTTGCTTTCGTCCTTCATGGATTAAATACCAGACCATCGGCGATGGATTTTCTTGCCCATTTTTTAAATAAAAATGGCGTTCATGTTTTGCGAGGTGCCTTATCTGGCCACTATGGTAATACCGATGCTTTTGTATCTAGAGAAATTTGGTTTAAAGAAATCGAACAAACTTATTTGGATGCACACAAAAAAGCATTAGAGTTAAAGGTTCCCCTTTATTTTGTTGGATATTCCCTGGGGGCCCTGCTTTTTATGGATTTATTTTCAAATTCAAAAAAAATTGAAGTGGAAAAAATGATCTTTTTCTCCCCCGCTTTTAAAATTGCCCCTCATCTAAGATTTTTTTCATTTATCTTTTATCTTCCCGGAAATTTTAAACTTCCATCAAGAAATCTGCCAGAATACCGCTCTAGCGATTTTACTACTTTCTATGCATATGATGCCCTTTGGAAAAGTTATGGCCGGATTGATTGGAACAAAATAAATCCCCCCAAAGCATTAATTCTCTTGGATCCAAAAGACGAACTAATTTATTTTGGCGATACTGAAAATTTGGTAAAAAAAATTCCAGGTTGGGAATTATTTGAAGTAGATACCAATGGATCTCGTAATTCCCGAGAATATCACCATCTGACCTTTAATGAAACTTGCTATAAAGAGGGTGTTTGGCCAACGATTGAGAATAAAATGGTGGAATTTTTATGGCCCAATACTAATTTTAAATAACTTTAAAATTATTTTAACAAGGCGCATCTTAAAAATAAATTCTTGGGGCGTAAAAAGGTTTATATGCCTGAAGTTTAATTCTTTACAAAACGCGTTTAGATGTTAAATATTTTGCAGTAATCAATATGAGGGGGACAATCCGGATGAAATTTCTAACCTTTATTTTTACCATTTTGCTTTTACCAAATTTTGCCCTTAGTGCAAAAGATCCGTATATTAAAATTGGAGTTGTTTTCCCAATGACCGGCCCAATTGCTACATTTGGTCAGGAAAGTGTTAATGGAATTAAATTGGCACTTCAAAAAATAAATAAAAACAAAGTAAACGGTAAAAAGATTGAGATAATTGTGGAAGATACCAAAGGTGAACCAACTGAAACAGCTTCCGCTGCCAGAAAATTAATCAGTGTTGACCACGTTTTGGCCATCCTAGGGGATGTGGCCTCAAGTAATACCCTTGCTGCTGCCCCAATAGCCCAATCAGAAAAAGTCCCTATGTTAACCCCTGCCAGTACAAATGAAGCTGTAACTAAAACTGGAGATTATATTTCCAGAACATGCTTTACTGATGGATTCCAAGGACAAGTAATGGCGAAATTTGCCACCCAAACTTTAAAGGCAAAAAAAGTAGCAGTGATAATAGACTTATCCAGCGATTATTCCAAAGGACTGGGGAAAGTATTTAGGGAAAAATTTAAAGGATTGGGAGGCGAAATTGTCGGTGGAGAATTCTCCTATAACCAAAAAGATACCGATTTTAGAACCCTTCTTAGAAAAGTTGGAAGGACAAAACCAGATGCGATCTTTTTACCAGGATATTATACCGAAGTTGGTCTTATCTTAAACCAAGCAAGATCCATGGGTTTAACCATGCCATTCCTTGGAGGAGATGGCTGGCATTCTGATTCCCTTTTCCAAATGGCCGGCCCTGAAGGAATTAAAAATAATTACTACAGCTCACACTTCTCACCAGATGATACCGATATGAAGGTTGTAGAATTCGTTAAAGATTATCAAGCGGCATACGGTTCAAAACCTGGCGCCATGGCGGCCCTTGGATACGATGGAGTGATGGTATTGGCCGATGCTCTTAAACGTACCAAAACCATGAACCGAGAAGAACTTAAAATGGCCATTGCATCTACAAAAAATTTCCAAGGTGTAACTGGAGTAATAACTCTGGATAATAATCGTGATGCACAAAAAAGTGCAGTGGTTTTAGAAACCACCAAAGATGGCTCTATCTTCAAGGAAAAAATAAATCCTTAACAACCTCCGTTTATAAGGATTAAACTTTATTCTAATGAGCCAAGATACGGTCTATCTTATCTATGACTTTCTGCAATATCTAGTCAATGGACTAAGCCAAGGATCCATTTATGCATTAATCGCCCTCGGCTACACCATGGTATATGGAATCCTAAAACTAATAAATTTTGCCCACGGGGAATTCTATATGATTGGGTCCTTTACAGGATTCTTCCTTATTAGAATGGGGGTGCCACTATACTTTGCCCTGCCGCTCTCAATGTTAGTTCCAGGTCTAATCGCCGTATTAGTTGAATTAGTGGCCTATAGGCCAATTCGGCATGCGGGAAAAATTCCTGCACTGATAACAGCACTTGGTGTTTCATTCTTTTTTCAATATTTCGGCCAGGGTGTGGTTGGTGCGGACCCAAAACCATACCCCAGTGTATTCCCCGAAAAAACTTATAATATAGGAGAGGCGATCTCCGTATCTTCCACTCAGCTTATTATTATGGGCTCAACTGTATTTTTAATGTTCTTTCTTTGGTGGCTAGTTAATTTCACCAAAATAGGAAAGGCCATGAGGGCCCTTAGTTACTCCAAAGATGCTTCAGAATTAATGGGAATAAACACCAATCGGGTAATTTCCTTCACATTTTTTTTAGGAGCATCCCTTGCAGGTCTTGCTGGTGTAATGGTGGGTGCCTATTACAATTCTATTGATCCAATGATGGGACTGATTCCAGGAATTAAAGCATTTATTGCAGCAGTCCTTGGTGGTATTGGGGTTATTCCTGGGGCCTTTTTAGGTGGCCTACTTTTAGGGGTAATTGAAAATTTGGTGGTAGGATTTTGGATTTCCACTTACCGGGATGTGGTGGCCTTTGCAATTTTAATTTTAATTCTTTTGATTAAGCCAACCGGTTTATTGGGGAAAAAATCCAAGGAGAAAGTCTAAATGGATTATTTTCTTCACCTAGGTCTCATTTGCGGTATTTTTATCATCCTCTCTGTAAGTTTAAATTTAATAAATGGAATTTGCGGACAATTCTCCCTCGGCCATGCCGGATTTTGGGCGGTTGGAGCCTACACTGGAGCAGCCTATAGTGTATTTTTTGCTCTACCACTTCCTGGGTTTATCAACCTTTTTATCTCCTGCCTGATTGGCGGATTTTTTGCTGCCCTTTCTGGGCTTTTAATTGGTATCCCCTGCCTAAGACTTCGCGGAGATTATCTCGCTATCGCCACCCTTGGTTTTAGTGAAATCATCCGTCTTATAATTGTAAATTTGGATGTAGTAGGAGGACCAAGAGGATTTACCAATATTCCCAAATGGTCCAATATTTTTTGGGTCTACACTTGGGCCATTATTACTATTGTCATTGTGGCCAATTTAATTAGGGGTTCCCATGGCCGGGCAATTATTTCTATCAGGGAAGATGAAATCGCAGCTGAGTCTATTGGGATCAATACTTTTAAATATAAGTTACTGGCCTTTGTCTTAGGCTCTGGCCTTGCCGGAGTCGGTGGGTCGTTATTTGCTCATTCAGAACAATTTATTCATCCCCATAATTTTTCCTTCCTATGGTCAGTAATCATTCTTCTAATGATAATTCTGGGAGGACTTGGATCAATTTCCGGTGCGGTTGTTGGGGCCATCATATTAACAATTCTTCCTGAAGTATTACGGTTTATGGGTGAAACCGTGGCACAGTGGAGGATGGTGATCTATTCCCTTCTTTTAATTACCCTTATGTTGATTAAACCATCGGGAATTTTTGGAAAATCTGAACTCCTTAAGAAAAGGAGATCTTTTTGAACAGTATTTTAACCACAAACAATATCACTATGCGATTTGGTGGTCTAACTGCTGTTGAATCATTAAATCTATCTATTTCAAATTTGGAATTGGTTGGCCTAATCGGGCCAAACGGTGCAGGAAAAACCACCGTGTTTAACATGATCTCGGGTATCTACATTCCTACCAGTGGAGAAATTATCTTTAATGGGTCCAATATTAATGAGGATAAGGCATATATTGTTTCCCAAAAGGGAATCGGCAGAACTTTTCAAAATATTCGTTTATTTAAAGACCTCTCAGTTTTGGATAATGTAATTTTGGCAACCCATCAACATGTTAATTACTCACTGGTTTCCTCCATCTTTAGAACCCACCAATTTAAATCTGAGGAGAAATCATTAAGATCAAAGGCCCAAGAACTTTTACAAATTTTTAATCTCGAAGAAAAAATGGATCTGCTAGCAAAAAATTTACCCTATGGAGACCAAAGAAAGTTGGAAATTGCCAGGGCACTTGCCACTTCCCCAAAACTTCTTCTTCTTGATGAACCCGCTGCGGGAATGAATCCCACCGAGACCAAGGAGTTATGTAAACTTATAAGGGAAATTCGTGATAAGTTTAAAATTGCCATTCTCCTAATTGAACATGATATGGGACTGGTAATGGATGTATGCGAAAGAATTTATGTTTTAGATTATGGAAAATTAATAGCCTCAGGCACCCCAAGAGAGATTCAAAATAATCCCAAAGTTATTGAAGCCTATTTAGGTGCACCGGGAGATTAAATGCTTAAGCTTAACGAAGTCTGTATTAATTATGATTCCATTTCGGCCATTAAAGGAATCAATATACATATTAATCAAGGAGAAATCGTCACCATATTGGGTTCCAATGGGGCCGGAAAGACTACCACTTTAAAGGCCATATCTGGTTTAATTCCTTTAAAAAGTGGAGAAATAATATTTGAAGGAAATAAAATATCCGGCCTTCCTCCCCATTCTATTGTAGGACTTGGTCTGGCACAATCTCCAGAAGGCAGATTGATATTTCCGGACTTAACCGTTCTAGAAAATTTGGAAATGGGTGCCTACCTGAGAAAAGATAATATCAAGGGGGATTTGGAATATATCTATCATCTGTTCCCCATACTCCTAAATCGAAAAAAACAAATGGCAGGAACCCTTTCTGGTGGAGAACAGCAAATGCTGGCGATTGGCCGGGCCTATATGGCAGGGCCCAAGCTTCTTCTTCTTGACGAGCCTTCACTAGGAATTGCTCCCATTTTAGTAAAAAGTATATTTAAGGCCATTCAAGAAATTAATCAAAAGGGAATAACTATTTTATTAGTGGAGCAAAATGCAAATGCCGCTTTAAAACTGGCACACAGGGGATATGTACTTCAAACTGGTAGAGTGATTCTTGAAGGGCCTGCCTCCGATTTGCTTAAAAATGATCAAGTAAAGGCCGCTTATTTAGGTCACTGAGAGGAATATATGAATTTGGAACAAGCGATAAATCTTTTAAAAAAAACAATAAAATATTCAAATGTTAAAAATCAAACCCATATCGATTTAACTTTAGTTCCTGCGATTGACCTTCCAATCTATGAAAAAGCAATGGCCATTGTAACTTCCGAAATAAAAAAAGGAACTATCACAGAAGCGGAATTAAAAAATTTATTAGGGCTTTCCTAATTTAATCTTTTAAACTTAACCTCTATGGAATCATCTTTCTTTTTAGACTTGGGCGTTTTTTTCTCGTTTAATCCTTGAAAAACTCCCCTTAAAAAAACAAATAAACTGTAAAGAAGAAAGGCACGGACCAGAAATAAAATCATGGGCCATTAGTAGGCCCATAAATCGTTAACGTCAAGGTCAGTTGCGAAGGGTTTTTGAATATGGAGATATATTTTCGCCTTTTATTTCAAAGGTTAAAATGGACGGAATTTTAGTTTTCTTACCACCTACCACTACAATCCGAGGATTTTCAAATCTTTGAGTGTAAGGCAAATGTGGATCATATTGGGAATGGATAAACTTTAAAAAAGTTCCAATTACAAACCGATTTTCTATAAAAGATGCTCCGAATTCGGATAAACTTCTTAAAAATTCTACATAGTTTCCTAAATTCTTTGAGGCCTTCATCTTCCTTAAAGATTTAATCGCATTACCCATTGCTTGGTAGGTATTTTTTCTTACTTGAAATACACATTGGGAAAAATTTTTTGTTCTAACTTCCTGACAAACTTCCTGATTTACATCAATTATTTTTTTAAAATGCTCACCAATGAATTCGTTTGCATGATTAATTAATACATTTTCTGGATATTCATCGGGCAGATTCATTAAAACATCCATGGCAGTGCTGGAAAGTTTTATCTCAATTTTTAAATTTAGATTTTTTATAATATCGACCGTCATATTTGGATTAAAAATTTTCCCATCAAAACCAGAACCTAGTAAAAAGCTCTCAAGTTCTAAAAAAAACTGCTGCCGGTAGCTTTCTTTTATGAATCGGATACCCTTAAAAGTTGCGGAAAATCTTCTAAATGAATTTCCATTTCCTTCATCCAATGGTGTTATTTGTTGAAAATAAAATAAAAATTCTTTTTTAACTTCCCCAAATTCTAATTCTTTAATATGAGAAAAAATATTGGAAAGAACATTTTCAAGAAGTACATTCCCTGGAAAAACTTTTGCTTTTAGAATCATCACTGGTTGCCCGTTCCCTGAGATTGGTTCAAATTTAAACGGTACATTTGGTTTTTCCAGTAGTTTTTGAGATTTAATCGAACCTTCATAGTCCTCATCAAAAATTTTTTGCACCCCCATACCCTTTGATTGGTAAAGGAGGTTTGCCAAAACGAAATTTCCCTTGAGTGCCGCCTCATAAGCTGCCTGTGCATTTACGTTATTATAGGTCATTTCAGAAGTTCCAGTTTTAACCCTAATAGAAGGAATAGTTTTTTGGTTTGAGAGATCAAATTCAAAACTAAACTTTTGGGATTTTCCCCAGAATCTAATCAAATTAACTTTTTCTGAAAATTGCCCAAAGTCTCCGGAAAAGGCGGCATTAGGAAATCTTTTATAATTTAATCTAACCATTAGTTTTTTTTCGGGAGCAGGAAGTCTAAGGACCTGAACTTCCCAGGTGGAATTTAGGCTCCCGGAAATTCCGAAATCCAGAATTTTTTTTGAGGCATATCCCAAATTGAAAAAAAGTGGTCCAGTTTTTCTAAATATTACCAAATCCCCTGGACTCCATTTTAGAAAGTCACTACCTTTAATGGGGACTTCAATATTATTGGATAACTCCCCCATTTTGGATAAATTTTGAAAATGCCTTATAGCAAAATAACCAGGTTGAACTCCTTCCATAAATTTTGTTTCAAATCTCAAAACCTTTCTGGATCTCTCAACCAACAGATACCCTGCCGGATTTTCCGAAGGAACAAATAATCCTTTACCTATTTCTGATAAATTTAAGGCCAGATCGCCATCTAAGGCCAAAATCCTTTTAAATTCATCATCATAATCCCCTAAATTGGCCTGAAAACCAGTATTAAGGGAGATTCCCGGATTTAATGCCAAATCAATGGGATTAGGGTAAGGAAACCTTGCTAAAGAGGACCCATCTTCTAGATCTTGTATATTTCCTGGTATCCACACCTGGGCATTTATTTTTAGGTTAAAAAAAAGTAAAAAAAAGAAAATTTTTCGCATATAAATAGTAAACCTACTCTAATGCGAAAACGCAAAATATTCCGCTGTGCAATCTTCAATTTATTTGATAAGTTACCTCAATTATGAGCGAACAAATTTCAAATCACTGGGCGGATATAACAGCAAATAAAATAATTAAGGAATGCGGGGATAAGGAGGTCTATACCTTGGCCTCTGGGATTACCCCATCTGGAGTTGTACATTTTGGAAACTTCCGGGAAACAATCACTGTGGATATGGTGGGCAGGGCCCTTAGAGATCGAGGAAAGAAGGTAAGATTTTTTTTCAGCTGGGATGATTACGATACTTTTAGAAAAATTCCAAAAAATATGCCCAAACAAGAAATGTTGGAAAAATATCTTTATCACCCAATTGTAGACACTCCGGATCCATTTGAAAGAGATGAATCATATGCTGCCCATCATGAAAAAAACTACGAGGGGCAACTTCATAGAGTTGATATTTTTCCCGAACCCATTTACCAGGCCGAAAAATATAAAAATGGTCATTACAAAGAAGAAATAAAAAGGGCCCTAAAAAATAGAGATTCGATCGTTGAAATTTTAAATAAGCATAGATCCGAGCCACTTGAAGATTCATGGATGCCAGTTTCTGTCTATTGTGAAAAATGTAATAGGGATAGAACCGATTCCATCAAATTTGATGGCGACCATCTTCTATCCTATTTGTGCGAGCTTTGCGGTCATAATGGCACCCTAGATTTAAATACCACCTCCTTAGTGAAACTACCCTGGCGGGTAGATTGGCCTATGAGATGGGTCTATGAAAAAGTTGATTTTGAGCCTGGTGGAAAGGACCATTCCTCAGAAGGCGGATCATTCACCACTGCAAAAGAAATTGTGAAACTTTTTGGAGGCAAGGCCCCCCTTTATTTACAATATGAATTTGTTTCAATTAAAGGAGGAGCTGGTAAAATGTCTTCTTCCTCTGGTGAGGTTGTTACACTGGAAGACGTGTTAAATATTTATGAGCCAGAAATTATCCGGTGGATTTTTGCCAGCTATCGATCAAACGTAGAATTTTCCATCAGCTTTGACTTAGACGTTTTAAAAACCTATGAGGATTTTGACCGCCAAGAAAGATTGGCCTTTGGAGTAGAACAAGGTAATGAAGGTAAAATGGCCATCGCTAAACGTGTCTATCAGTTATCCACAGTCGGTGGAATGCCAGAACACATGCCATTTCAACCCTCATTTAGACATTTATGTAATGTATTGCAAACCTATGATGGAAATATTGATAAGGCCCGAAAGTATTACAATGCTGAAATTAAAAATGAAAGGGATGAAAGAAGATTCCAAGAAAGATCAAAATGTGCTTTATTTTGGATTAAAAATTACGCTCCAGAAGATTTTAAATTCAGTCTGAACAAAATTCCTATTTCAATTGAATTGGATAATTCCCAAAAAATATTTTTATCAAAACTTAAAGATCACTTATCCGATAATTTTGATAAACTAAAAGATGATAAGGAATTACATGAAAAGATTTATGAATTTATAAACGAGCTAAAAGTGGATAGACCAACCCTAGAACCTGGTCATCTATTCTCCGTTTTATATAAGATCCTGATTTCCCAAGAAAAGGGACCAAAACTCGCCAGCTTTATTAGGGTAATTGGAAAAGAAAAGGTTTTGGAGCTCCTAGCTGGATATGATTTAACCACTTGATAAAGAACCCGAATCTATTAAAATAAAATTTTGCCACTATTTTCCATGGAGGGTTTCTAGTGACATTAACTCAAACATTTCCCCAGACAAAGAAATTCCTTGGAAAAGAACTTTTTGATTCATTAGAAAAAAGTTTCAGTGGGGAGGCCAAGGATTTCCCTAACCACCTAAAGCAATTTTTACCAGATTTGGAAACCAGATACTCATTTGTTCCCGAGTTAGCACAATTGGAACATGCCCTTTCGTTAGAAAGCGTAAAAGTAGAAGGCCCAGTGAAAAATTGTGAAAATATTCTTTTGATGTACAAGGATAATCAAGGAAAAACCCTATCATTAAACCCCAATTTGGTACTTTTAAAATGTCGTTTTCCAGTATGGGAAATTTTTCAAAAACTAAATAAATCAAAGGGAATTCCTGATTTAGTGGACTTTGACCTCCAACCCAAAATTAAAAATAAATACTATTACGTGGTAGACAATTTAAAAGAAGGCCCATTAGTCCATAATGTGTCGCAAAAAGTGTACATGTTATTGGAAGGTATCCTCCTGGGCTACCCCTTTGGGAAAATAGCTGAAGAGCTATTTTCCCAATTGGGGGCCAACGAATTACACAACACCCTACAAAAGGTTTTAGCAAATAATTGGGTAGCTTAATGACTTTCAATTTTATGAAATTATTTATTTTAACGTTAATATCTTTAAGTCAAATTTCAATTTCCTATGGTCAGGACTGGCAAGTAAGGGTTCGTGAATTGGAGGGTCGGTTGGCCAATTTAGAGTACCGCCTAAGTCTTGTGGAAAAGGAAAATCTGGTTGGAGTAACTAATAAACCCTGGAACTGCACATTAACGGTTTTTGGAAAAACCTATATGGGAAAAGATAAAAATAGGGCCAATGCACTGGCTGCAACTATTAAAAAATGTTATGATGCAGGTGGAACCTCCGTATGGTGCAAGGCCTCCGCTACCGAGTGTTCAAACGAATAACAAAGATATTTTTAATCCAAAATAACATGGAAGGGGTTTTAAATAGTTTTTCAGTGGTCTAAAAATCTGAAATCATTGGTAATTTTGAATTGATAGGGTTATATCTTTATTCCTTGTTTGAGGTTTTTTAAGGTGGAACAAAAAAGTAAAAAAATCAATGTTTGGAAAGTCTTAAATATCCTTTCCCCAATTTTATCCCTCTTTATCATTACAATTGCTGGGATTTTTATTTATAAACTTTTAAAACAACATTCTCTTGTAACCATTGTTGGACATTTACGCTCAATCCCGATCAACCAAATATATAAGGCATTAGGGATTACTTTTTTAACATACCTAATCCTTTCAGCTTATGACCTATTGGCTATTAAGTATCTAAATTTAAAAATATCCAAATTTAAAACTGCACTTGTTTCTTTTGTTGCTTTCTCTTTTGGAAATGCAATTGGGATGGCAAATTTGGCCAGCAGCTCTGTAAGGCTCAGAATGTATCCTTTCGTAGGAATCCACCATAGGGATGTTTTAAAAATTATAATTTTTTGCAGCCTAAGCTACTGGTTGGGATTTTTCTCTTTGGCCGGAACGGTGATGTCCATTGAACCCTTAGATATTTTTGAAAAATTTAATCTTTCTCCAGGAATTATAAGGGGTTTGGGAATAAGTTTTTTGGTGCTAAGCTCTGTTTACCTTTATTTTTGTTTTAACCACCACAAACCGTTTACAATTAAAGGGCAAAATATCTATTTTCCTGCGTTGTCATTTTCCCTAACCCAAATTACTGTAGCCGCTTTAGATTGGGCCTTAGCAGGATTTGCTCTCTATATCCTTCTACCTCAGGGAATCCAGATTAATTACTATGATTTCTTAGAAATATTTTTAACTGCCCAGGTAATTGCAGTATTGGCCCATGTTCCAGGAGGAATTGGTGTACTCGAGGCAATGATTATCTATTTCTTAGATCCTAATGGTAATTACTCCGCGCAGTTATTGGCAACCTTTATTGCCTTTAGGTCGGTTATGTATCTATTACCACTTCTCCTAGCTGCCCTATCATTTTTACTATTTGAAATTTATAACAAAAAAGCAAAAATCGAACCGATTTCTTAATTTATGAAAATCTTCTTATTATTATTTTTTCTAGGTTGCACCCCAAAAATACCAGAGGTAAGTAAAATTTGTCTTGAAGGACACACCTACTTTAAATATTCCAACCAACTCGCCATTAAATTAACCGATGATGGAAAACCAATTAAATGTGGCCAATCCCAAGAGGTTCTGGACCAAGAACTGATAAAAATTTCCTTGAATTGGCTAAAACTGGTCGATGAAAAAAACTATGATAAAACCTGGGAGGAAGCAGCTCCGTTTTTTAAATCCGCAGTTTCAAAAAAGGATTGGGCAAAAACTGGAAAATCCGTGGATAAACAACTAGGAAATTTTATAAAAAGAGACCCACTTGAAACCACAATCACAGGCGATAGGGCCGAAGTAAAATTTAAATCAGATTACCAAAATTTGTCCGGGCTAACGGAAACAGTACTTTTTGCCAAAGTGGAAGGAAAATGGATGGTGATCGGTTATTTGGTTAAATGATTTATGGAAATTTTTCAAAAAAGAAGAAATCATCTGCTGGGACTTATAAACGATGGGATTGCAATTATCCCATCCGCCGAATTTAAGACAAGAAGTCATGACACCGATTTTCCCTTCAGACAGGATTCTAATTTTAAATATCTTACTGGATTTCTAGAACCTGGTTCATTACTCCTTTTATGTAAAAATCACCCTGATTTCAAAACCGTTTTATTTGTAAGACCAAAAGATAAAAATGCTGAAGTTTGGTCGGGAAGAAGATTAGGTGTGGAAAAGGCCCAGGAAACCTTAGGGGTAGATAAAGTTCATTCCATTCTCGACTTAGATAAAGAGCTTCCAAATTACCTACAAAATCATAAAAATGTTTATATGGATCTTTTTAATGATCCAAAATTGCTAAAAAAAATTATTTCCAAGTGCAAATCACTCACAGAAGCAAAAAAAATAAAAAAACATGCGCCCAAGAATTTTTTTCACCTAAACGAGCTACTTTCCAAGATGAGACTCTTTAAGGATTCCTGGGAAATTGAGCAGATTAGAAAGGCCATTTCTATTTCCAATTTGGCCCATAGGGCAGCGATGGGCCTTACCCAACCTGGACTACTTGAATATGAAGTTGCCGCGGCCATGGAATTTATTTTCAAAAAAAATGGCGCCTCACACTACGCCTATGAGTCTATTGTTGCAGGGGGGGATAATGCCAATATTTTACATTACACTAATAACAATGAAATTTTAAAAAATGGAGATTTACTTTTAATAGATGCGGGAGCTGAGTTTAACCTCTACGCTAGCGATATTACTAGAACGTTCCCCATCAATAATAAATTCTCTCCTGCCCAAAAGACAGTTTATGAAATAGTTCTTTCCGCTCAAAAAGCAGTAATAGAAAATTCTAGGCCATCACAAACCCTTGCAGATAACCATCAAGTAGCTTTAAAAATTCTTACCCAAGGATTAATTGATCTAAAAATTCTAAAAGGGTCTCTAGAGGAAAATCTGGAAAAGGGTAATTATAAAATTTACTACCCTCATGGAACCGGACACTGGTTAGGACTTGATGTTCATGACTATAATCCTTATTTAGAGGAAGACTTAACTGAGATAAAATTTAGGCCTGGAATGGTTTTTACCGTGGAACCAGGACTATATCTTTCCAAAGATGACCAAAATATCCCTATGGAATTCCGTGGAATTGGAATAAGAATTGAAGATGATATCCTAATTACCGATAAGGGTCATATCAACCTTTCCAGCGAAATCCCTAAGGAAATAAAAGATGTTGAGGAAGCTTGTATTCGTCCTTTTAACCTTCACAGCACCTCTGGCACTACCTGAAGAATTCATTATAAAACATCACAGTTGCAAACTTTTTGGATTGATTAAAGAAAGGACATCAAATCCTGATCTTTATGAGGTTTTAGAACAACAGTTACAAATAAAAAATTTTGGAATGTCCTACGTCACCTCTGAACATAAATTCAAAAAAGGGGATCTGATCCTTAGTATGGAAAAGGAATTTTTAGGTGGGTTTTTTCCACCCTGCCTAATTGTGATTCACATCACCCAGGAGGGATTTGAAAAAAAATTTTTTTCGGCAGGCACAAAAAGGTCCTACCCAAGGCATCTTGGGGCAAAAAACTACCTTTGTAGGCTTGCCATTAGAGATGTTTTACTTAATTTGCCATACTGCCAAAAAACCCAGTCTTTACCAAAAGATTAATCTTTTTTATTATGATTGAAACTTTGGGAGGACTTTTATGAGCAACTTAAATAAGTGGCTATCCGAATATTCCAAAAGCCATCAGCATAAAATTAATGAAAAAATTCATTGGATTTGTGTTCCTTTAATCACTTTTTCACTTTTAGGACTGCTTTGGTCTATCCCTACTCCAGATTTTTTTATTTCCGTTGCCTACTTAAATTTTGCAACTATTTTTTGTGCTTTTTGCTTACTCTTTTATTTGACTTTGGGATTTAGAGTAGCTTTCTTTATTTCCATCCCAATTATTTTTATGCTTTGGATAATTTCTATCATGGCCAAAAGTAGCTATCTACTTCCTATTTGTGCTGTAATTTTTGTTATCTCTTGGTTGATTCAATTTTGGGGGCATAAAATTGAAGGCAGAAAACCTAGCTTTCTAAAAAATATGCTATTTTTCTTAATAGGTCCTATTTGGATTTTAAAATCTATCAATATTGTTTAGTTGTAATCTGGATAAAAGGTATCATCAACCTGTGCCGATCCCGTTTCCTCTTCGGTAAATTCTATTCCTTCTTCAATTGTGGATTCGGGAATATCCAGGGCGGTATTTTCAACCTCTGAAGGAGAAGAATCCTCAGGGATTTGTGCAACTTCATCAGGAGGTCCTTCCTCTTCACCCTCCCAAGCATGAAGTATTTCACCAGTTCCGGAATTCACATATGCATAAAAGGTTCCTGCCATCTCTTTTGGTGCGGTTACGTTTACAGAAACTTTTTCAACATAGAGACCACTATTTCCTTTAAGGTATACAAAACTGTCTAATTTTTTAATTTCAATATTGCCATCTGGCTTATCCCCATCAAAAAATTCCCGTATCAAAAGGTTTTCCCAATTTGGGTTTACTGAATTTTCAAAGACTATTCCACTAGGTGGAGCTTCAACGGGTTTAAAATCCTGACCGATATATCTTCGATCAACAGGAGGGGCCACGGATGGTTCGGAGGGCTTTTCCCTTAATGGTTCAAATTCGGTTGTTGGCCCATCAATATCCTCCTCATCCAAATTTGTCTCTGAAGGTCTTTTTTTAAGGTCATTAATACTTTTGGTTTCACCTTTAGAATACTTGGAAACATGTAAAGGTCCCCTTTTTTCAAAGATAAAATAAAAAATTAAATACCCCAATACTAAAAAAATAAGGGGAAAAACCAATTTTTTCATTAATGTACATAATATTCGTTTTATCCTTATTCGGAAAATGTTATTTGCGTTATTGGCCAAATTTTTTATAATATTGGGATGTATAAGCTTTTAACCATCTTTTTAATTCTTGTGCCTATTTCCGCTTTTGCAAATGTTGTTTGGCCAGGCCTTTTCCTTTCCTCTCGGATGCTTTGGTGGTGTGTACCAGCAGGAATTTTAATTGAGTATTTTATCCTTAAAGAGATTTTAAAAAAAAGATGGGATTATATTTTATTGGCCACCGTGATCTCAAACTTAATTTCCACTATATTTGGCGCAATCGGTGCCTTGATTGGAAATTTGGCCTTTGAATTTACCATTGGTCAGTTGCTTTTTAAATTCTATGGAATTGGAACATTCAATCCTTTTTCTTGGTCTTCTGCAATTTTTTTAGGTGCCCTAACCAGTACAATAATTGAAATTTATTCCTTAAAAATAATATTTAAAATTTCTCTCACCTCAAAACAAAAATATATCTATTTTGGCGCAAATCTAATATCCACTTTATTGGCCTTTGCTTCCATCCTGGTTAAAAAGCCATTTTATTAGGACTCCTTTAGTATAATTCCGGTTAACTGAAGGGATGATCCTTGAAATAAGTAAAAAATTTCATGTTCAAAGGCCTTGAGACTAGACTTATTTGCTCAAATCATTTTGGAATGATAACAAAGGTGAAATTTATTAAGGAGATTTTATGAAAATCGCTTTTCTTATTTTTCTTGCCTTTGTATCTATTTCCCATGGTGCTTTTACTGTATTGGCCCCAGGAGGAATTAGACCGATTCCACCGGTAGAGGTTTTTAAAAATCAAATCTGTTCTCAAACTTGTATTGATGGTGTTCTTAAAATAAATTTTCAATTGGTGGGAGAGACCACAAATGAAAAAAAATGCCCAAGTCAAGCAGTAGCACCGGATCTAACCTTTTCTTGTGGAGGATATCACTGCTCCGGAGATGGAAAAAATTGTTTAGTAGTATGTGATTCAAATGAAAATTGCTCCTCAGGGTATGTATGTGAAAATAGAAAATGCATCCCAGAAAGACCGGTAAGTTACTTTTGCTCAAACCAAGAAACTGTTGCCTCTTCAAGAGGTGAGACTTGGAATTGTTCTCCAATGATCTGTCAGGCCGGAAGTTGCAAAGATAAATGCATTACTACAAACGATTGCGTACCAGGCGCAGTTTGCGATACTTCAAATGGAAGGTGCGTTTACGTTAGATAATCTGGTTTTTTAAAAGATCTTGGATTATTTCTTTTGAAGGGGATGCCATGTTATAGGGTCCCCTTTGGTTGTTCCTGGTAGCTTTTCCAGAATGATGAATTCCAATTACTTTTTGAGAGTTTAAATCTATTAATGGAGAACCCGAAGAGCCCATAAGACTATCGGTTGTGTTAAATATTTCATCCCTTTGGATTTTTATAATCCTGCCATAAGAAATCTTTTTGGAAAAATCACAGTTGGCATTTTCAAAATAATTGCAGTTGTATTGGATTAAATAAACTTTTTCGAACAAATCTAAATCTTCATTTCCTAAAACCAAAAATCCAAACCGCTCGCCAGGTTTTTCCTCACACTCTAAAATAGAAAAATCCAATCGATCATTCCCATAAATAAAGGTTTCACAGGAATATTTATCCTGAAAAACATCGCCAGAGACTTGGGAAAAATTGGCAGTAACTCCCATTGCCATATTAGAATTAGAAACGCAGTGGTAATTGGTCATTAAGAATTTATTGGAAATTAAAAAACCTGTGCACCTAGAATGGTTGGATGGGATATAAAGGTTTGCTACCGCCTTGGAATTGGTTAAAATCTTTGGCGAAAGTTCATCACTTACCTCAATCCAATCTAGGGGTCCTACAACTACTCCATCCCTTTTTACCTTTTCCAAATTATTGGAAGGGCCACAGGAGATAAGAAATAACAGAGGTAGAAAAAAAATCATGTACCAATCTAGCATGCTAAGTCCCTTTTACTTGTTATTCTGAAATAATTTCACCTTAGTAATTTCAATAGGTTACCTCATTCAAAACAGTTTGGAATGGAGATTTCATCAATCTTATGAGAAAGAGAGCTGATGAAAGACCTAAGCGACATTGAAAACTGGACCCCAAAAAAACTAAGGAGGTTGAAAATGAATCTAAACAACCGCCTGGAAACCTTCAAATCTAAAGGAGTAAAATCTCCAGATCTCCAAAAAGGCAACAATCTTTACGGCCTTAAAGAAGAAGAATGTGTAGAGCTGTTAAAAAAAGTCCAGACCCTTATAAATCTTAAGAAAGGTTAGTTTTGTAGACATCATATCTAGTACTTTTTCCCTTATGAGAAAACGTGACACCTTCTAATAATTCAGGGGCCCTAAGGGACCTCTTAACCACTACCCTATCAAGGGCCTTTTTAAGTGCCCATTTTAATACCAATCCTGCATCATCATCACTTCCTACTATTTCCCTAAAAACTCTCATTTCTTTTTTTTGAAGCGCTTTTCTTTCCTTATTCTCATACATAGGATCAAAGTAAATAATTGAGGGGGATTCCAGACCAGCTTCCCTGGCATCTTGAATCAAAAGGCTAAATCTATCTCTAAAAATGGGGCCCAATTCAGTATCCATTAATGCCCTATGATAAGCATCCATCAGAAGTGCACCAATGATATTGTTTCTTTCAAAAGCTATAACCTCAGCACCAAAAAATAGCATTAAAAGACTATCGCTACCCATTCCGCAAGTTAAATCCCATACGGGACCCTTTTTAAGGGATGGCCCGAGTGCCTTAAAAAAAGGCCCCTTTTTATCAGAAGGATTAAACCGGGAGAAGGCCCTTAAAAAGTTGATTTGGATCGGTTTTTGACGCTCATTTTTCATTGTTTCTGTAATTAAAGACAGGCCATTTTCCTTATATTCAAGGTAGGTTGAATATCCCTTATTGATTTTAAGAAAAGGAATTCCAAGGCCTTCTAAATGATCGGGGAACTGAGAGTCTGTAATTATTGGAATCATTAAGGAATTATCTCTTAAAATGATGGAATTTGTCCCCTGATTCATGTTAAAAAATACTCCTAAATTTAATCCAAGGAATTGCCATGTCGAAAAAATTCGCAAGCTTACCCTTTAACCCCGAAAAACTGCCTCGTGAATTGGCACCGGATTATATTGGTGCAACAGAACAAGAATTAAAGGAAATGCTTTCTTCATTGGGTCTTAATAAATTAGAAGACCTTTTCTCACATATTCCAGATCAGGTAAAATTTGAAAAAACCCCTTTTGTTACAGAAGGTCTTAGTTATGAAAACCTTGTAACCCATGTTGAAAACCTGGCTAAAAAAAATAACGTATTGACATCCTTTATAGGGGATGGACTAAAAAATTACAAAGTTTCGGAAATTATACCTCATGTTTGCAACATTCGAGGATTAACCACAGCTTATACACCTTACCAACCGGAAAGGTCCCAAGGCACACTAAATTCCCTTTGGGTCTATTCTTCAACTATTTCGATGCTAACCGGATTTGAGGCAATTAATGCAAGTCTTTATGACCGGGCATCTGGAATTTATGAGGCCATAAATACTGCCATAAGGCTTAAGGATAAATCGGATACGGTTTTAATCTTAGAATCAAATTATCCAGGAGACATTGAAGTAATAAAAACCCATGCGGAATCTACAAATGTTCATTTAAAAACTGTCCCTATTAATGAAAGCACCGGAACCGCAGATTCATCTTTGGTTAGGTCAATGGTTCTGGGATTGGGAGAAAAGCTGGCAGCAGTTATTTTTCCCCAGGTTAACTGCCTTGGAAATCTTGAAGATGTCCACACCCTTACGGACATCTGTAGTGAAGCAAATATTAAATCGATAGCAATCATTGATCCAATCCTTTTGTCTACTGGAGGCCTGGTTCCTCCAAGCGAATTTGGTTCCAAAAAGCAGGGTGCGGACATTTTTGTTGGTGAAGGACAACACCTTGCTATCGGACCTAATTTTGGAGGTCCAGGGCTTGGAATTTTTGGAATAAGATTCAATGAAAAAAATAAAAATGATATCAGATCGACCCCTGGAAGATATGTAGGAAAAACCAAAGACGTAAATGGAGCTGAATGTCTTGCAATGGTCCTTTCCACTCGCGAACAACACATAAGAAGGGAAAAGGCCACTTCCAATATTTGCTCTAACCAATCATTCCTGGCCACACTTGTGGGAGCAGGAATTTTGGCCCGTGGTGAAAATGGAATGACAAATTCCATCAAGGTTGCCAGAGAACTTGCAGTGGAGATGGCAGAGAAACTTACTAATTTCAAAGGTGTAAAACTGGCATTTCCTCAAAGTGATTTTTTTAATGAATTTGTCCTTGATCTAAATATTTCATCATCATCCTTAATAAAAAAGGCCAGAGAAAATGGAATCCATCTGGGAGTTGATGTTTCAAAAAGAGTAAAGGGTAATCATAATTTACTCCTTCTTTCCTTCTTTGATGTACACACCCAAGGTGATTGTGAAAAACTAATAACATTTTTCGCCCAGAACTTTGAAAAAGAAATTTCTGGATTTAAAGTTAAGGATTTAAATCCTACTCTTAAAAGATCAAATCCAGTTAATCTTCCAAATATTCAAATTGACGAATTAAAGAAATTTTACAACGACCTTGGTGCCCAAAACGTATCACCTGATGATAGTATTTATCCATTGGGGTCCTGTACCATGAAGTATAATCCTTACATTAACGATTATGCGGCATCACTTCCTGGATTTACTGATATTCATCCTCAAGCTCCAGAAGATGATGCACAAGGTTCACTAGAAATTCTCTTTGAAATTCAGGAAATGTTTAAAGGAATTACTGGTTTGGCTGCGGTTACCACCCAGCCAGTAGCTGGTGCTCAAGGAGAACTAGTAGGTATTAAATTATTCCAGGCCTACCATAAAGATAGAAATGAGGAGAAAAAACGGGATATTATTCTAATCCCCCGAACTGCTCATGGAACAAACCCAGCAACTGCCACCATGGCAGGCTTTGAAACCAAAGTTGTTGATGGAATAAAACATGGGATAATTACTGTTGAGGCCAACGAGTTAGGACAAATTGATTTGGCCCAACTAGCAAATTTAGTCGAATATTATAATACCCGGATTGCTGGTATAATGGTTACAAACCCAAATACCTCTGGAATTTTTGAAAAGGAATTCCACACAATGGCAAAAATGATTCATTCAGTAGGTGGGCTAGTCTACATGGATGGAGCAAACATGAACGCCATTGCCGGTTGGGTAGATCTATCCAAATTAGGAGTAGATGCAGTTCATAATAATCTTCACAAAACTTGGACCATACCACATGGTGGAGGCGGCCCTGGTGATGCGATTGTTGCCGTATCTGAAAAACTGGTTGATTTCCTTCCTGGAATTCAGGTGGTTAAAGAGGACGGTAAATATAAAACGGTGGTTCCAAAAAAGTCTATAGGATCCTTTCACCGCCATTTTGGAAATTTTGCCCACAAGGTTCGTGCTTATACTTATATAAAGGCACTAGGGTCAGAAGGCGTTAGGAAAATGTCAGCGGTGGCCGTTCTTTCTGCGAAATATCTTTATAGGAATCTCTCAGAAATATATCCTACACTACCACCAAAGGCGAATAACGAACCTAGGATGCACGAATTTATTATCACCGTAGGTCAGGAAATATTTAAAAACCTAGAACTAAATGGAACGCCAAGAGCAAATGCCATTCCAAGGATTGGAAAATTATTTTTAGATTTTGGCCTTCATGCCCCAACTGTGGCCTTCCCAGAAGTTTTTGGCCTTATGATTGAACCCACAGAGACATTTTCCAAAGCGGAATTGGATCACTTCTGTGAGATTGTTCGGGCCATCAATAAAATAGCTTCTGAAACTCCTGAAGTTTTAACAACGGTTCCCCATTTTACTCCAGTGGGAAAAGTAGATGAAGTGGAGGCCAACAAAAATCTGATTTTATCAGAAAACCTAACCAAGCTTCCTGTGGTACTTAAAAATAAAATTGAACCTGGAAAATTATCACATATGGATGTTGGACAGGTTTGTCATGAAATTTTAAAGGCACATAAAGAGGCTAAAAATCGTCAACCTCGGGTTCTTTAACATCATCTGGAAGTTCTTCTTTGGGCAAACTTTCCTTGGGATAGGAAACTTCCGGTGCTTGAACTTTTGGGGAATCAACATCCCCTTCCCAGGTTTTTGATGGGAGGCTTTCTTTTGGGACTTCAACTTTAGGTTCTACCACTTTGGGTTCTTCAACTTTTGGTTCCTGAACCTCCGGTTCCATTGGATCTGTTTTTTTATGTTGTGTAATCTCCTGGGCATAAAGTGTTGTAAGTAAAAGAATATAAATTAATTTTTTCATTTTTCCTCAAGTTCATTTATTTCATTTTCCCTGGTCACAGGGATTTTTGCCTCATTTTCTCTAGTTTCTGAGATATTGGCATCACTGGTACTGGCATCTGGGGTATTTGCTTCTGCATCCATCGTTTTTGAAATGTTGGCGTCACTAGTTTTTGCTTCTGGAGTATTTGCTTTGGGTACAATTACCCTGCTCTCTCCAGCAAATACGGAAATAGAAATAATAAATAAACTATTTCCTAAAAAATTTATAATAGTGTTGAATGACATTGTAGCAATCCCATCCCATTAGTGAATCGTAATTGTTTGTTTTGGCACCATTAAGATCAACACATCTCCCTGACCTTTTGTTTTGGATGGATAGATTATCATTCCCTTTTACAATTAGTTTCCATTTTTGATTTTCCCCACCATGACAACTCCAAAGGCCAATTTTTCCACCATTTCCATCCTGAAAGGAATCGAGGCACTTTCCACTACTTCGGCTTTTTATTTCATAAAATCCGGCGCTATCCTTATTTAAAATCCAGGTTTGCCTTAAATCAGTTGGCCCTAACCATCCATATTGAAAGGCCGTATCGCCAGTCTCGGTAATTGCTTTTTGGCTAATCTGGGGAATGATATAAAATTCACCCATAATACCAGTTTCAGTATCACCATTCCAATATTTTAACCAAACCTCTCCACCACCAACTAATCTTCTAATAACTTCATTTTGATCCGCCCTACTTGGGAAATCAAAAATGAAATCTGATCCAAACTCATTTGAACACTTGGAATTTCCATCATTAAATTTTCCTGCAGAACCAGTAATTTTCCATGTCCATAACGAGTTCCTATTTCGACAAGCAAATAATCTTTGCTCCCCACAGTCAGCTGTTTGCCAACGCCCATTTTTTTGTTTCACACAATTAAGGCCTGTACCGAAATTCCTCGGTTGCCCAACATCCCATGTCCAAATCATAGCGGCCAAATGTTCATAATCTACCCAATCCATGGACACTTGGGTTATCCCACAATTGGTTGCTGCCTTTATCGATTCAGGATTAACGTCTCCTGATTCCTTTTTGCTGTCAAAAAAAATGTTACTAAAAGGAAGCCCAAATAATTTTCCATCAGATTCATCTATACCTACGAATTTATCCCTTTTAAATTGTTCACCAGCTGATCCAAAAATGACCTGACCATTTTGAGTACAATTATCTTTATTAAAGTTTTTAACATATGCCCTAGGCCAGCCCGGCCAAGCATGTCCTCCAGAATTTATTGTCCAAAAACCATCACTGTTATTTCCTGTTAAAAATACTACTTTCTTTCCCCTATTTCTTAATGTTTGAAGCGATGGTAATTTACCAGAGTTGTTATTTAAATCAGTTTGGGTAAAGGTAATCTCGCTACCAAATATCTTTTCAATAGGATATGTAAAATCTCGCCATTTATTTTCAGGATAATTTTCAATGAAGACTAATACAAACTCCCCTGGATTTTTATCAACCCAAATTTTAAGTTCCTCTAACCAAGCTACCCAATATTGGCCTCTTAGGTCGCAGAACTCTCTTTGTGTGGACTCACAATGAACTAGTCTCATATTTCCGTTATAATTATGGACATCTGGACTTAACATCCTGACCCCCATATTTAATAAATCTGTAATACTGTACGTTTGATTTTGAATTAGATGAAACCCAGCTTTAGTATATTGAAATGAATTATGGGCGATGGCCATAGGGGTAAAATAAATTGGTGCATCCTTTAATAAGTGCCTTTGAAATTTTAAAGTATCGTAAACCCAGGGAATATGGCTCACGCTTTGCCTAACACCATTTACACATTTATTTCTCCATTTACTCCAATCCCAAGAGGTCCTAAGACCCATGTCACATCCCCACCCCATCATATCCCAATATTCTTTCTGATACGGATAACATTGATATTGTCCTTCTTGACCACAGTCAGAATTCCCCATTACTTCCATTGTGGTTGTAGGAGGAACACCTCCTCCGGCAGCAAATGCAAAAATAGGAAGAAGTAAAAATATTAAAATTCTCATTTTAAAATCCTTATTGGGGCTTTGTTGAAATTTGCCTTTTAATTTCATCGACATACTTTTTAAAACTCATTTCTGAATTTTTTAAATTATTTTTTCTTTCCTGTTCAACAAGTTCTTCTTCATACTGATTTGGATCAAAGTTTGCCAGGTTTTCCTGATTTAGGATTTCCAACAAACTTGTAGTATTTCCTTCATTTAACTCCTTGATTTCCTCAGGAGTAGATGCATTGGCAAAAGGATTTGTTTGTGATTCAGGTGATTTTACGATCAGTTCTGGTTCTTGAATGCTTTCATTTATATTTTTGGAAATTACTATTTCAATTGAACCATTTTCAGAATTTATTAGGGCCTCAAAACTTCCCTTAGATCCATCTCTTTGAAGAAATGAAATTGATGCCTGCTCCAAATAAATCCCGTAATTCTTATTTAACCCAATTAAGCTGCCTTTTTTTGTTATGGTTATTTTGCGGTCATAATCTGAGCTAGCATTCAAATAACCTACTGTTTTTTTATCCCAATTTGGATCGACTTTATTTAAAATTTCAATTTTATCGGGTATTTTATTTAGTGGCTTCAAAGTTTCCCCGATAACCAATCTTCCGTCGTATTTTGGAAATTCTCCCTTTTTAACTGTTAATAAACCTGATAAATTTTTTGATACCTGACTATCAGGAAGTTTCTTGATTTTATCAAATTCGTATGCAATTTCGGATATTTTCTGATCTTCCCCCATATAAATTATAAGGGCAATTAAAATAGAGAAAATTAGTATTGAACCAAAAATAATTATTATTTTTTTCATAATATTTAATTATCGGGACTGATCATTCCTTTCTTAACTCGTTGATTAAATAAAATTATTTGTTAGTTAAATTTTATTTATTTGAAATATTTCCGAAATAGTTTCTATAAAAGGGGTATTTCATGATTTTTTTATTTTTAATTTCAATTACTTTTGCCGGGGAAGAAAAACTAGCACAATATATGGTCACTTATGACAAGGCCTCACAAATTATAAAGGGAGAAATTGCCAAAAATAGGATTAACGTTCCTGCCTTTAGACCAAAATCTTGCCCCCTAATTTCCGTAGGTGGGGAGGATCTTTATAAAAAATTTAAAGGAATAGAAGAAGGATTAAATGCTGCTTGTGTGGGTTCAAATAAAACTGCATTAAGTAGCCTGAACCAATCCATCACAGATCTAGATAAAATAAGAAAAGATTACGACAGTTATATCACCGATGAGGATGTAACCAAAACTCCGGCCCCAATTCCCAAGCCACCTGCCACAGCATCTGCTGAGGACTGGGAAAAATACCAGATTGCAGTTTCAGAACGTGAGGCCAAAATAAGAGAAAGAGGAGTAGAAGCAGTCATGGTAAAAAATGTTTCTACAGCTATAAACTCCATATCCGTTATGACAGAAAATAAAGACTGTAAAAATTCCATCACTCGGGAAAAGGTTTTCAACTTAATCTCAGACATTGTGACTCAAACTTCCAGCATTGGACTTTTAGTACCAAGCCCACAAGGTTATATGGCCGCAGCCGGTGGGATAGCTGTAGGTTCCATGTTAAAAATTATTAATGAATTATTAAAAGAGGAATTTGATTGGTCAAACAGAGATGCTCGTGACGTCTTTCTTAAAATGAATTGTTCGTTCTTTGATTTAAAAAAGGAAATGGATTCAGTGGGCCTTTTACATGTTAGAATAGCAGAGCATTCTGAAGAAATTGCAAAAAAGAAAGAGTCCCTAAAAATTTTAGAACCCATCCTTCAAGATCTATACAAAAACGAAAGCGATATTTTAAAAAAGGATAAGATTGTCCATCAAACGGTTCTTTTGGGAAGAATGGGGGAAGCAAATTTTAGATTATTAAGCGATCTAAATGAAGCTAAAATTTTGGTGGAAATCAAAGGGCCTAATATGACCAATATAGAAGGCAGGGCCGAATTTCTCAAAACATTATTTGCCCTTCATGCTAGCATTTTAAAAAATCTGGATTTTGCCGACGTAGGAAAATACGGAAAATTATACTATCTGGAAGATTCGAAAAGGGAATTTATTAACCTTTTAAAAGGTGCTCAGAATGAAGACCAATTTTTAAAAATGTTTCTAACCAATTCCTCGGCCTTCAAAACACTCCTAGATAATTTTTTGACACCCATAGAATGGGTTTATTCCTATCAAAAGGTTCTGGAAAGGAAAAGCTACACCAAAACTAAGGGGATTGCTGCGGTTATTTCAAGCCCTCTCTTCAAATATAAAAGTCTTATTCGCAAGTATGAAAACATCATCGAAAACTACAAAACTAGAATCAAATTTTTAAACAACATCACCAATGATACTTTGTTTTCACCTGATGATGACGGTACCAGGATAAAAGCAAATGTAATCGAAAATTTCCGAGGTATTGAGGAAAAACTATACGGAAAAGTGGGCTATTCTTTCAACTCCTATATCTTAAAACAGGTTGCCTCCGATTTTACTAGCTTTGCCCTAGATTATAAATTTATGGATAAATTTCATAAATCTCCAGCGACCCTTAGTGAGAAAGATAGAATGTCATATTGTGCCAATGCAAAAAGGTTACAAATGTTATGGGGATCATCCCATGCACTTTTAAATCTTGGGTATGATTTTATGGAGACCAATAAGGATTCCTTCTATAAACCACTTATTAGGACAAAAATGTTCCTATTTATTCCCTATAGAAGATCGGATCAACAGTTTATCTTTGACAATGCTGGTACTGCCTTTGAGGCCAAGGAAATGATTAGTAAAAACAATTTAGATTACAAAAAATTAAAACTTAACTCACTTGGTTTCTATATGGTAATGTTACAATCTGATAAGCCAAAACTTACTGAGGCCCAAAAATTTATTGATTCAAATAAATGCGCAAAGTAAAAATGCCCTAGATAAAATCTAGGGCATACATTTTTATTAAAGGGAATTAATTTCCTCAATTAGACCTTCGAAGTGTTTCTTCCTTAAAGTCATTTCTTTATTTCCTTCCAACAATTCCTTGGCAACTTTCTTAAACATGGCCTTTCTAAGAGTAGAAATCATGGCCACGGTTCCGTGAATTGGAAGAAGAGCAGGAAGAAGGATAGTGTCGACCGGTACTGTTCCAATCATTGCCTCGTTTAATCTTCTCTCTCCCATTTTTTGAGTTAGAGAATAAGGGGCCGTCATTCTCATAAATTTCCTTGACCCTACTGAAAACCGCTCTTTTAGGCATGGTTTAATTCTATAACAACCTTCATCAGTTAGGAAAAGGTCGATGATTTTTTGTTCATTGATATTTTCAATTTCAGTTCCTAATAATTCCTGGGATCCATCAGATTTTTCAAGAACAAATTGGTGAACACTACATACTGATCCATTTGACTCCTGACATGCTAGAAAAATTTTTTCTTTGCTTGCAAGTTTTGAAATGGTGGCCCCAACTGGAGAAAAATCAGATGCAACAGCTGAAAGGGAAATCAAAAAGGTTAAAGCTAAAGTTTTCATTAAAATGCCTCCTATTTTTATGGATGGCATAGTACAATAATTTAAGGCTTTATTTTCATTTAATGAAAAAAATTTACAAATAGACTAACCTATTGTTTTTATTATAGAGAGACCTTTCCATGTTCGCCCTGAAAATGCACTAAACCAGTTCCTTTGGTAACCTTCCCTAATACCCAGGACTTTTCACCTTGGGACCTTAATGTATCCATTACTTCATTTGGGGAATTGGTGGCAATAACTAAACCTATTCCCATATTAAAGGTTAGATAAAGTTCATTGCTGGGAAGGTTAGATCTCTTTGCCAGCTCTTTAAAAATTGAAGGAATTTCTTCAAAGGTAGGCAGGTAGCTTAAATGATAATCAAATCCCTCATTGATTCTGGGGATATTGGTAACCCCACCACCAGTGATATGAGCAAGACCCTTAATTTTTCCTGAGTGGTTTTCAAGCAGGTTTTTTACCAACTTCCAATATATTCGGGTTGGAACCAGTGCCTTTTCAAGAAGATCTTTTTCCCCTTCGTTTAGAAGTTTTCTAACTAGAGAAAATCCATTGCTATGAAGTCCAGAGGAAGCAACACCAATCAGGGTATCTCCTTCTGAAAGCTTGGAACCATCAATTAAATCCTTTTCTTCAACTTCGCCTATTGCAAATCCGGCAAGATCATATTCTCCGTGAGGATACATTCCCGGCATTTCGGCAGTCTCTCCTCCAATAAGAGCGCATTCTGATTGTCTGCAGCCTTCAACTATTCCCTCAATAATTTCATTACCAACATTTAATTCAAGTTTACCTGTAGCAAAATAATCCATGAAAAAAAGAGGTCTGGCCCCAGTACATAAAACATCGTTTACGCACATAGCGACCAGGTCAATCCCAATAGTGTTATGCTTATTTAATAATTGAGCGATTTTTAATTTTGTGCCTACTCCATCGGTTCCAGCTGCTAATAATTTTCCAGGAGTAATTTCATATAGACAGGCAAATCCACCAACTCCGGCCCTAACTCTAGAACCATAGGTTGATTTAACTTTTTCTTTAATTTTATCTACTAAGGCATCGCCCTTTTCAATATCAACGCCCGAATCCTTGTAGGAAATTGTTTCTTTCATTTTAAACTCCTAGTGCCTAAAGTGCCTTCTACCGGAAAATATCATTGCCGTTCCAGTCCTATCTGCAGCTTCAATTACTTCTTTGTCCTTAATTGAACCGCCAGGCTGAATAATATATTTTATCCCAGCTGCCGATGTGGCCTCTATATTGTCGGAGAAAGGGAAAAATGCATCGGAAACCAAAATGGTATCGGATAAATCAGTTATATTATTTTCCGCCGCTTTAGCAATCGCTTGTGAAATACTAACCAAACGGTTGGGATTTCCCATTCCAGCACCAATTAACATAAGTCCATCATTAACTTCTTTGAATAGTGCTATGGCATTGCTCTTTAAATGTTTAGTCACCATGGTTGCAAAATTGGACATATTTAAATATTTTTGAGGGAAGGTATTTTTAGTAACCACATTGAATGATTCATCTAGGCCAGAATCTTCGGTTTGCACAATAAATCCACCGGTGATTGACCTCACCATATATTCCTTTTCATAACCCATTTTAATTTCAAGTGGTATTAACCTTAGGTTTTTCTTTTCTGCAAAAAGGCCAAGGGCCTCTTGGGAAAAAGAAGGAGCTATAATCACTTCAACAAAACGGTTTGATAAAAATTGGGCACATTCTAAATCAACCTCTTTATTAAAACAGATTATGGAGCCAAAACTTGAAACAGGGTCTCCGCTCCAAGCGAGTTCTAATGCAGCTTTGGGGCTAGAGGATAAAGCAACACCGCAGGGATTAGAGTGCTTTATAATGGTTACCGCACAATCCCAAGGGGACTTTGCCAAATTATTTAAATCACAGGTGGCGCGATAAGCTGCATCGGCATCTAAAAGATTATTATAGGAAAGCTCCTTTCCCTGAATAGGTTTAGCATGAGCAAGGCCTTCCCCAAGGGGAGATTTTACCACCCATCCTTTTTGATGAGGGTTTTCTCCATATCTTAGGGCCGAAGTATTTGAAGGTGATATTGAAATGGTTTTTAACTCTTCGTTGTTTTCTTGCTCCAGCACACTTGCAATCATGGAATCATATTTGGCCGTATGTCTGAAGGCTTCAAGAGAAAGTTTTTTTCTAAAGGAGATATCAGTTGCTCCTTCATTTAGCTCCAAATTTTGAAGCAACATTTTATATTGGGATGGATCAGTACAAATGGTAACTGAATCATAGTTTTTGGCAGCTGCCCTAACCATGGTCGGACCACCAATATCGATATTTTCAATTAGCTCTTCTAGCGATCCATTTTTCTTTGCGGTTTCTTCAAATGGATAAAGGTTGCAAACAACCAGATCAATTGCCTCAATACCTAATTCCTTTGCTTGTCTTAAGTCGGAATCATTATTTCTTCTAAATAAAAGGGCCGATGATACTTGAAAGGAAAGGGTTTTCATCCTACCACCAAAGGCTTCAGGATTACCTGTCACTTTTTCTATAGGGGTAACATCAACCCCCAGCCCCATGATGTAGTTTCGAGTTCCACCGGAGCTGATAATTTCCACTCCACTTTCCGATAAACTTTTTACCAATACATCTAGGTATGATTTATCGGAAACCGATATTAGAGCTCTCTTTATTTTTACCAGCATTTTAGACTCCATTTTAATTATTCCTTAAGTAACGAACAATATTTTCAAAAAGCATAAGCCCCTGCCCCTTTTCAAAAACATTATCAGATTTGTTTTTAAAAGTTGCATTGTAGATAAATGCCTCAGGATGCGGCATCATACCTAATATAAGGCCAGTTTCATCACAAACACCTGCAATTTGTTTGTAGGATCCATTGATATCTTGATCATAGGTTAAGGCAATCTGTCCCTTCCTTAATAACTCTTGATAGATGTTCTCTTCCATCCCCTTGGTAAATACCACTCGTCCTTCCCCATGCCTTATAGGCAGTTCAATTGAGGAAACATTCATGCCTTCTGTCCATTTGCATACAGATTTCCTATCGATATTTAGTTTTGTCCAAAAATTTTGGAAATGTCCCGAGGCATTTTGGGCCAGAGACATTGTCCTTTCTTTATGAGGAGTTGGAAGTGCACCGAGTTTTACCAATACTTGAAATCCGTTACAAATACCAATGATGGGTTTTTTATCATCGATAAATTTTAAAAATTCTTGACCAAGACCATGCCTAATTTTAAGGGCAAGGATTTGGCCTGACCCCAACTCATCCCCAAAAGAAAATCCCCCAGGAATGGCCAGTCCTTGAAATTCAGATAAAAGTTTGGGCCTGTCTAATAAATCATTAATATGAATGATTTGGGCAAACGCTTCCGCCCTTTCAAAGGCCTTGGCAGTTTCCCTTTCACAATTAATACCGTCGCCGGTGAGTATGAGAAATTTTGGTGTCATTATACTCCCCCTTTGAAAGCTTTTACCAATTCAGATAAATCAGCATTTAAAATCATCTGATTTTTATTTTGGACCTTAAGAATGGTGTCTCCAGTAACTTTTCCTAAGAATTTATAGGAAACTCCTGCAAACTGCTTTTCAAATGCATCTTTATTTTCTGGCCTTACTGAAACGCAAAATCTACCTGGACCTTCATTAAATAAATAATCTGCAGTATCGGAAACATTTAGTGTGATATCCATTCCTAATCTACCACCCATTGCTGATTCAAATAAAGCAACTAATAGACCTCCGTCAGACAGATCATGACCAGATTCAATCAAATCCTTCAAGGTACCCTGATAATAGGTCTTATATAATTCCTTATTTGCATCGATATCGATCTGGGGAAGTTTTTCAGAAACCCTAAAAAGCTCAGCAAATTCAGAACCTGCCAGTCCAGCCGTTTCTTTCCCCAGCAAATAAATCAAATCTCCTGCATTCTTAAATGGTGTTGTGACAGTATGATTCACATTGGCCTTACTCATTGAAGTAACTAAAAGAGTTGGTAGAATTGAAATAGTCAGATCCGAACCCTTTAAGTTTTTGCCTCGGAAATCATTTTTCATGGAATCTTTTCCTGAAACCAAGGGAGTTCCATAAATATTACAAATATCATAGAGCCCCTGGCACGCACGCACCAATTGGGCCATTTTATATTCCCCGTCCGTATTTTTTTCAGATACTACAGGATCGGGCCAACAGAAATTATCCAAAAGACAACAGTGGTCGATATCACCACCGGCCACTACAACATTTCTTACGGCCTCATCCACTGAAAATTGGGCCATTAAATAGGTATCAAATAGGGACATTCTAGGATTCATCCCACAAGCAACGTTAACAACATTTTCTTTCTCTCCACCATGTGGCCCAAGCCAAATTGCACCACAATCGGATGGCCCATCTGATTTACTTCCTGTGAAAGGCTTAATGTGAGTCGCGGCCTGAACTTCATGGTCATATTTTCTAACCCATGACTCTTTTGAAGCAATGTTTGGTCCTGAAAGCAAAGAAATCAACGTATTTTTATAATCCAAATCGGCAGGGATTTCCTTTCTATTATCCCGGTTAATCCAAGATTTTCTCTCCCTAGGGCCATCCCACTTTGCTTTTAACTGAAGTGGAGGAAGGGAATCATGAACAAAATGCAAATCTAAATCCGCAACTAATTGTTCACCATAATAAACTTTAAGTCTTCCAGAGGTATTAAATTCTCCAATATCTGTGGCGGAAACTCCTCTTCTTTTGGCCAGATTCAAAAAACTTTGTAGTGTTTTAGGTGGTACCGCGACCGTCATTCTTTCCTGAGATTCGGAGATCATCAACTCAAACGGTTTCAGGCCTGGATATTTTACGGGTGCCTTTGATAAATCGATAATTGCACCATTTGTAAAAGTAGACATTTCTCCAACGGAACTTGATAGTCCGCCAGCACCATTATCGGTCACCGAGGAATAAAGCCCTAAATCACGGGCCTCCATTAAAAAATCTAATACTCTTTTTTGGGTGATAGGATCACCAATTTGAACTGCAGTTGAGGGTGAATTCTCATTTAATTCAAGTGAACTAAAAGTTGCCCCGTGAATTCCATCAGCACCGATTGCACCACCAACCATTACCACTCTATCTTGTGGTTTTACATATTTTTTTCCGGAATCCAGTCCGCTTTCAAGTTTTGCCGGCATTGCCCCTACAGTCCCGCAAAAGACTAAGGGTTTTCCTGCATAATCTTGGTCAAAATAAATTGCCCCATTAATAGTTGGAATTCCGCTTTTATTCCCCCCATCCTCAACTCCACGATGAACACCTTCAAATATTCTTCTTGGCGCTTTAAGGCCTTTAGGCATTAAGTCCTTTTCATCCGCCTTTGGCATATTTGGATCTGCAAAACAGAAAACATCCGTATTAGCAATCGGTTTTGCCCCAAGTCCGCAACCCAAAATATCCCTGTTAACTCCGAGAATCCCGGTAAGCGCCCCACCGTAAGGATCTAGAGCTGAAGGGGAATTATGGGTTTCAACTTTAATACAAAGATCGATATTATTATCAAAACGAACTATCCCGGCATTATCGGAGAATACTGAGATAAGCCATGGAAGATTTCTTTCTTTCTCAATTCTTTTGGTAGAGGCCTTGATAAAGGTCGGATAAAGACCTTTTATTTTCTGATCACCTATTTTTTTAAATCCTTGGGGAATACTTCCTTCTTGATAATCAATATGGCCCGCAAAAATCTTATGCTTGCAATGTTCTGACCAACTTTGCGCCAAAACTTCCAACTCCACATCCGTTGGCCAATGTGGAAGACCTAGTTCTTTTCTATGGTCTTGAGTTTTTGGGTTTAAAAAATATTCCTTAATATGTTTCATTTCAAATAAGGTAAGTGCCAGACAATTATCCTGGCTAATTTTTAATAATGCCTCATCTGAAACATCTAATGATATCTCATTACAGGTAGGTTTTGTTTCTATTAATACTTTTGGCAAACTTACATCTTTAAATCGATCAAGTTCACAAAAACTTATAAAATCATAAATTTCTACTTTTTGAATTAAATCATTTGCCAAAATGTCTAAAGCAACCCTATTGGCTTCCCCTTTGGATATATTTCCGAAAAGAAAATAAAGCGATCCAGATGAAACCTCAGCGTTTAATCCGGAAACCATCAATGCTTCTTTAGCTGCATGTCCTGGATTATCTGTGACTCCTGGCCTAAAGGAGACTTCAACCACAAATGCCGGTCTTTTGGAAAAATCATAAATTAGATTTTCCATATGAAATCTTTGAATTATGGAATCGCAGAAAACTTCAGGACCTACCGTTCTTATTTTTTCCAAAAAATCTTTTTGGGCAGATTCAATTTTATAAAAATTTACCTGTTCCATCGAATCAAGGGAGACTCCCAAAAACTCTTTGGCCTCTTTACACCATCTATCCAGATGACTTTGGTGATCTAAAAAGGAAACCTCGACTCTTATGGTTTTCATATTCGATCCTCCGCCACCAAACTGATGGCCTCTCTATAAACTTCATGCTCAACTTTTTTACCTCGGGAAATAAAATCCTCCAAAGTATCGTCTTTTTCTCTATCAAATGTTTTTTGCAAAATAACTGGTCCAGTATCCACTCCTGAATCCACAAAATGTACTGTAATCCCGGAAACGGAAACTCCTGCAAAAAAAGCATCACCATAAGCATCTTTTCCAGGAAATGCTGGAAGCAGACTTGGGTGAATATTTATTATTTTATTTCTCTTAAGGTCTTCATCATAGAAATTAGATAAAAATTTAGATGTTAGAATTCTCATATATCCGGCCAATGCTACCCACTGGACGGAATATTTTTTAAGTGCGGCCAAAATTAAATCTTCATGAATGGATTTATTTTTTTGGAAAGGAATTACCTCAACGGGTACTCCTAATTTTAATGCTTCCGATATTACAGAAGCATTTTGATTATCGGTTATTAAAACTTCCACCGACAATTTATTTGGATTTTCGCGTGCAAAATGAATTAGGTTAATGGCATTTGAACCCAGTCCAGAGGCAAAAATGGCAAATCTTTTAGGTCCCAATGTCCCTCCTAAAATGCGCGCCCTCAAAATTTATCTGGGATATAATTGTGTACGCGGATTCTCTGGCCTCTTTTAAATCAGAACCGATTGCTGTAACTCCTAAAACTCTTCCACCACTATTTACCAACACCTGCTCTTTGTTTTTTTTGGCACCGGCCAAAAATAAGTACTGCTCAGCTAGTTCTCTTCCTTCCTCACCAGGAATCAATCCTACTGGATAGGATATGGGTTGATTTAGAAGCATTTCGGTACCATCAATACTTGGGTACCCTTTGGAGGTCATCACCACATGAACAGAGGTCTCCCTTTTTAAGGAAATAGCTGAACTCCCAAGCTTTTTTATTTCTCCTGTACTAGCAGCTAAAAGAGTAGGTACTAAATCTCCTTCAACTAGAGGGAGAAGTATCTGGGTTTCCGGATCCCCCATACGAACATTAAATTCAATTACATTAACTTTGGACCCGTCAACCATAAGTCCAGCGAAAAGAAATCCCTTATAAGGTGTTCCTCTTTTTGCCATCCCATGAAGAACCTTCTTAAAAACATTTTCTTCAACAAATTTTTTGGTAGATTCATCTGGCCAATTTTTTGGTGAATAACCACCCATTCCGCCCGTATTAGGGCCCTGGTCAAAATCCCCTACTCTTTTGTAATCACAGGCATAACCAAGTGAAATAAAATTTTCACCATCACATATAGCAAAGGCCGAAACCTCTTTTCCCATAAGACGTTCTTCAATCAAAACCTTTTTGGCCTTCACGGTACAATCTGGATTTTTCATAAAATCAAAAAGAGTTTTTCTTGCGACTTCTTCACTATCGGTTACCACAACCCCTTTTCCTGCAGCCAATTCATCGGCCTTAATGACAACTCCAGAGGAAAATTCCCAGGTTTTTAAAACTTCCATAGCACTTTCATAGGATTCGCAAGAAAATGCCTTTGCGGTTGGGATATTATTTTCCACCATGAAGCTTTTTGAGAAAACCTTGGATGCCTCTAATTGGGCGGCTTCTTTAGAAGGCCCAAAAACTTTAACTCCCACTTTTTCTAGAGCATCAGCTACCCCCAGAGATAGAGGGTCCTCTGGACCTACAATTACAAGATCAATTGAAAGGTCTTTTGCTTTTGATACTACGAAAGGAATATCCGAAACAGAACCTGCAACCCTGGTGACTTTTTTAAGAAAAGTCACCCCATCATTTCCTGGCAGGCAATAAACCGAATCTACCAAATCGGATTGGGCCACTTTCCATGAAAGCGCATGTTCTCTTCCACCACTTCCAAGTATCATTACCTTCATAGAGATTCCTATTTTAATTTCAAATAAAGTTCATCCATTGTCCAAGCATCTGGGAAAACCGACCTTTGGTAATATTTCTCTGCCAAAGTGTTGGCCAGTGACTTGTACATCATTGCAAATTTTCCTACCACTTCGTTTTCTAAAGCTGGTGGAGTTAGCTTTAATTCTTCACGGCAAATTTTCTTCCAATCTTTCTCGCCTCTTTCGGAAGCCATTTTTTTAGATTGTTCAACACCCTGATACCAATCTGAACCTCGGTAGCAATGCCTTAGATTTTCTTTGGATAATTGCTGTCCCTTGTAGGTTAATCGAAGTTCATCTGGCCCGATGGAGTCAACCATCATAAAGTTCCTGTTGCCTTGATGATCAAGATCTTTAGGAATCCCCATTTCAAATTTTCCATCCCAAAGCTCAATTCCTACTTCAGCAAAAAGATCCTTAAGCCTTAAGGCGCAAACAACAACCAAATCTTTCAATTTTTTAAATTCGGTATCATTTAATCCGGACATTTTTTGAGCAATAGCAGACGAAATATATCTATCAGTAGTTTCAAGCTTGGTTGAAAATTCAACTACCGGAAAATTAAATCTTTCACCCTCTTTTGGCATGGAAGTTAATCCAATGTCTTTCATATAGGCTTCATCAGAAGCTCTTTGAAATAGGGAACTACCAGCAGGAAGTCCGAATCTGAAAATTATTTCAAGAGGAACCAGACAATTAGTTAATTTTTCCTGATATTTGGAATAATCCCAAGTAAGCTTCCCATCATTTACAGATGAGGTTGGTCTAAAAACATCAACTGCTTGAACCGACAAATTTTTTGAAAGACCAAGTCCTTCAATGGGGTTACTGGAATCATCCACAAGATGGTTGCAATGATTTCTCATTCCATTTTCTCTAAGGTCCATCAGAACCCCTTCAAATCTTTTTTCGAGCTCAGTAGGTAATTTCCAATCATTCCATCTTTTTGGATTTCCCATTAGATCGAAAAACATCCACGCCATAAAGGCAAGAGATTGTCCTTTTCCTTCTAATTGGTTGGGCATTGCACCCCAATCAAACACTGAGTAACGATCTGAATATTCAAAAATATAAGGCGATACGCCTTTGATACCTCTAATATTTTTTACAGAACCTTCAACTATTAATCCTGGAAGTGTCATTCTTATCTCTCCTTATAAATTTTTGCTACGGATAAAATTGCATTCTTAGTATTATTTGTGCCTAACCATAGGCCACCTTTTTTAGTCCAAGAATAAAGCATTAAAATTTTTGTATAATCCTGTTTATCTTGATCTGAAAGTAGTGGAACATGAAGGCAAAAACGATCGGCCATCATATCGCTTTCTTCATTTACTAGAACGATATTGAAACAATTTTCATCATATTCAGAAGATACTTTTACTGGCATATCTAGAGACTGGGCATACTCTTTTGATCTGTTTAATTCTTTATTGGCAAATTCAAAGTCAAGCAAGGACTTCCTACTAACCACCAAATTAATTCCATTTGGATTTTGCATATATTTTGGGTTTTTTAGAAAGTCGATGATCACATCTTCCCGATTTGGGCCACAGGTAATAACAGGAACCCCAAATGGCATTTGCATAATTGAGGCCAGGGAATCAATTCCACCAAAGTTTGCCGAAACCGGAACACCAAAAACAATCTTGGTTGTTTTAGCAGCACAAACTCCAGGAAGAGCAGCAGCAAGACCTGCACCTGCCACAACAACATCGTAGTCATTTTTATCAAGTCTTTGAATTAGTTCCGGAAGATTTCTATGTGCAGAAATAGCTTCAAAGCTAGCATTATTATTTTTATTTAGCCCCTCTACAAGAGGTAGATAAGATTCTGTATCTGATTTAGAACCATAAACTACAAAAATATTCATATTCGTTTCTCCTTCATTAATTGGCGATTTTTAGCGAAAGTAATACCCTCTTCAACTGAAGTAGGGTAATCCCCATTTATACAGGCCATGCAAAGATCAGATCTACCAATGGCAGATTTTAAATCAGCCTCATCGATATAAATTATTTCTTTTGCTTCAATTAAATTGGCTATTTCAGGAATTTCGCGGTTACTTGCGACTAATTCCTTTGAGGTTGGAAAATCAATACCGTAATAGCAGCCATGTCTAAGCGGAGGACAGGTAACACCCAGGGTTACATCTTTAGCCCCGTATCTCTTAAGTAGTTGAATAATTTTTTTTGAAGTGGTTCCTCTAACTACAGAGTCGTCGATTAAAAGAATAGATTTCCCCTCAATCTCCGATCGTATGGGGCTTAGCTTAAGCTCAATTGCCTTCTCTCTTTTTTCCTGGGTATTTAGAATGAAACTTCTGTGTATATATCTATTTTTTATTAATCCTTCTCGATAATCTATTCCAAGTTCCTTGGCAACCGAGATGGCAGCAGTTCTAGATGTATCTGGAACAGGCATAACCACATCTGGCTTAATTTTTCCCTGTTCTATTAACTTCCTAGCTTTTTGCGCCAGGGCCGTTCCAAGGTTTAGCCTGACTTTATAAACCGATTCGTTTTCAACCGTACTCTCAGCTCCTGAAAAATACACCCATTCAAACATGCAATGGGCAACTCTTTCATTAGTTCTTGGGATCAATACCGATCTAACTTCTCCTTCCAATGAAATAAAAATAAATTCGCCAGGAGCAACATCTCTTACGTAATCAAAGCTTAAAAAATTTAATGCAGCGGTTTCAGAAGCAAAACAGTAGGTATATCCGTTGGCCTCTTTCCTTCTTCCCATTACTAATGGCCTTATCCCCTGTGGATCTCGAAAGGCCATCATCCCTTCCCCTGCGACCATGCCAATAACGGAATATCCTCCGTTGATTATTTTAAGCAATTTTTCAGTAGCAATCACTCCTTGGGTAAAGGAGAAAGCTTTGCCATCTAAAAAGTGGCACCAATAATTTAAAATAACTTCAATATCGTTATTAGTTAAAAGTTGGTATTTTAATTCAGATTTAATTTTTTCTTTAAGTGAATGATAATTTACTAAATTTCCATTATGGACCATTCCCACACCAAGTGGTGTTCCGGTTACAATCGGCTGCAGATCTAGTTTTCCATCAGTCCCTGTGGTTGCATAGCGGGTGTGTGCAAGCGCCATATTCCCTTTAAGATTTTGAATTTTTTTTTGATTAAAAACTTTAGCGATTAGACCAAGGTCTTTTTCCTGATAAAATTTTTGAGATAATTCATCATAGGATAAAATTCCCGCGGCATCTTGCCCTCTATGTTGCAAAGTTAAAAGGCCTCTGTATGCCTCATATGCTGCCCAAACGGAAGACTCCTGCTGTGAAGGACCGATAATCCCAACAATGCCACACATGGTCAGTTCTCCAAGAACTCTTTGTAATTAAAAGGAATTTAACGAAACGGATAATCCCCTGAAATCAAAATTTTGTACAGTTATTTTGAAAGATTTTGCCAAAAAATTGAAAATTTTATCTACGCTAACTACCTGATTTTACGTATTTTTCCTTCCAAAAAAAACCTTTTTCTTAATTTTCCAAAAAAACCGTCAATAAGGGTTATTTAATAAGCTTTTATTCCCAAAAAACCGAAAATTATTAAATGAAGGTTTCTTTCTTTATTTTATTAATTTTGTCCTATGGTTGCGGTAAAAAATTTAAGGACAATGTCATAGATGCTGAACCCATGTTTGCATATACTGGCCAATCACAAATAGTTCCTGCGTCCAAGGAGGGAACTGTCTTAAAAAGCCTTTCAGAATTGAAAACTCAGAATGAAAAAAACCAATTTTATAAGACCCTGGCAAAAGAGGAATTTGATCCTTATGTCCAAGAATATTCGACACTAAAAAATTTGGCCTATGGATCTTCGAATTCAACTTTGCTTGAATCAAGCAATATTATGGATACTCTTCCAATTAATCTTTATGATGTAAAATCTTTGTATAAAGCTGAAGGCTATGTTGCGGTTTGCAGAAAATCTTCAAAAAGTGGAAAAAAAGAAATTCTTATTGACCTTTCCTATTGGAATTCAATCCTGGGAAATGAAAATCTTCGAAAAACCCTTCTAGGGCACGAACTTGGACATTGTTTATTGGGAAGGTCTCATTTTTCACCATCGGAAGGAAAAAGAAGCATTATGGAGGCCATGTTAATACAAAACTATAATCAAAATACAAAAAGTTGCTATGGAAATGAACTATTCTTTCCTCAGAGAATTTGTAAACCCTAATTAAGCGACCATTTTTTGATCTATGGTTTTCTTAACTCTTAAAAGCCAATTATTTAAAGAATCACGGCCATTTAAGAGAGTTAAATCCGTCATGGAATTGGCCCATATAAAAAGCCCATAAACCATAAAATCCACATAGCCAGGTCTCTCACCGAAAAGAAAATCCTGTTTTTTAAGAGTTGTACGAATGGGATTTAACCTCCTTGTAAATTCAAGAAGATTATCTTTTTTACTTTTGTTTATTAATAAAATTCGGGATAAAAAAATTTCTCTGTCGGCCTCCTCCAATTTATTTAGTATGTCATCTTTCAAGAAACCTAAGAGATAATTATAGAGTCCATCTTCTATATATGAATTTACAAATTTTGCAAGATAGGTTCCCGCCTCCCCTCCAAAGATGGTTGGGGAAATTGGAAAATTCCTTTCCAAATATTTGGCAATTTCAAAAGCAGTATGAATTCTTCTTTTATCATCTTTTAAAATTGGAAGTGCTTTGAATTGGTAATTTCCCATTTCTTTTGGTGTAACCCCTACAAATTCAGCTTCTAGCTTCATATGAGAAATCGCTAACCTTAAATTGTGGCAAAATGGAGAAAGTAAAATATTATCTTTACCGACTTCTTCAAAAATTTTTAGAGGCATAATCCTTCTCTAAATAAGGGATATTTAGACTTTTCGGAATTTTTAATTGATAAAATTAGATAAATCGCTTTTTTATGTCTTCTGTGGGAATCATACAAACATCTGTTTTCCCAAACATTTTATACCTTGAATTAGCAACTCTATCGTAAACAAAATCTGTTATAAATTTAGGAATAATTTGGAACAGGGAAATTAATGGCCATGGGAAATCCAACTGCCTACATAATAAAAATACCCCGCGAGATCGTTTAAGAACTTGTTTGCCATTAATCACTATAAGAGTATCAAATTTGTCGCTAGGAAGGCCCCTTTCCTTTAATAATGCCTGCCCTGCTTCTGATTGTAGAGAGCCAAAATAAATGTTTCCTTTTTTATTTCTTTTCAAAATAAATTGAACAAATCCATTGCAAAGATTGCAAACTCCATCAAAAAGTAAAATAATTTTATTGCCATCCATTCCGATAAGTATACCAGAAATTCCCTTAAGTGGGTATGGGAGGAATTCATTAAAATATATTTAGTTGGGGGGGCTGTAAGGGATATCCTAATGGGGCATACGCCAAAGGATAGAGATTACGTGGTTATTGGTGCCACACCCGAGGAAATGTTAAAACAAGGCTTTAAAAGGGTTGGAAGGGATTTTCCAGTTTTTTTACACCCCAAAACCAGGGAAGAATACGCCTTGGCGAGGAAGGAGAAAAAGGTTGATAGAGGCCATGGAGGTTTTTCCTTTGATTTTTCCCCAAAAGTAACCTTAGAGGAAGACCTAATACGACGAGATATCACCATAAATGCCATGGCCATGGAGGATTCCAAGCTTATTGACCCCTTTAATGGAAAAAAGGATTTGGAACATAAAATAATCCGCCACGTTTCATCCCATTTTAAAGAAGATCCTCTGAGAGTTTTAAGAGTCGCCAGATTTGCCGCCAGATTTTCGGACTTTTTAGTACACCAAAACACCATTTCAATAATGAATGAGATTTGCCTATCTAATGAACTTCAAAGCTTATCAGGAGAGAGGATTTTTATGGAAATGGAAAAGGCCATGCAGACCTTCCATCCCGAGATATTCTTTGAAGTATTAGATAAGTGTGGGGCCCTAGAAATTCTTTTTCCCCATTTGGCAAATCTAAAAGGCATCCCGCAAACCGAAAAATATCATCCTGAAGGGGACGCGTGGACTCATACTCTGTTGGTTTTAAAACATGCCTGCAAATTATCTGATTCCTCCGATGTAAGGTTCTCTGCGCTATTACATGATTTAGGAAAAGCAATAACTCCAAAGGATATCTTACCTGGGCATCATGGACATGAAGAAAGAGGGGTATCCTTAATTGAAGAATTTGGTGAAAAATTTAAATTGCCAAAACGGACGTTGGATCTAGCAATTAAGGTCTGCAAGTACCACCTCCTAGCGCATAAGGTGTTTGAACTAAGGCCATCTACAATATTGGATTTCCTAAATTCCTTGGATGCTTTCCGAAAACCAGAGATTTTTAAATCCTTTTTAATTTGTACCAAAGCCGATCACTTTGGAAAATTAAATAAGGTTTATCCTCAGGGAGACTATCTAGAACGGATTTATACAGCATTATCAAATCTAGATATTTCAGAGGCAACCAAATTACCAACGGACCAGATAAAAGATAAATTAATCGAAATTAAAATTAAGGCCATTCAAAAGGTCCCGAAGGAAGTTTGACACTTTTACTTGGAATAATTTTATCTGCAAAATTTACTTTTTATTTGTTAGAATATTTCCTAAGGAGTTGCCATGGGAAGAGTAATAGTAGTCGATGATGAGACAGATTTATTTCCAGTTTTTAAAATCAAATTTCGAAAGGAAATTGACCATGGCCAGCTTCAATTTCAATTTTTTTCAAACGGACCAGAAATTTTAAACTTTATGGAAAAAAACCCTGGCAGCGATATAAATGCCGTACTTATAGACCTTTTTCTACCTGGGATGAGCGGAATTGAAGTTCTAAAACATTTAAAAAGCAAATATCCCAAAATAAAGGTTTACATATTCTCAGCATCTTCCCAGGAAGAAATAAAAAAAGAGGTTTTAGCGGCAGGAGCGGAAAATTTCTTCGAAAAGCCTTTAAACTTCAATGAAATAAAAAAGTTTTTAACTTAAGCGGCTTTTTCTTCAGTGGTATTTTTAAACTCTTTGGCAATTTTTTCTGCTGCACTAGAAAGATGATTAAAACTTACTAAACGATCATTTATTTCCCAGTGTAACTCTCTTGAATAGGAAAGTAGATATTTTATACTTTCAATATGTTTGGATATATCTTTTGAAACAAAATCATTTAAAATTTTCTCAGAAAGTTTTTTAAAATTCTTGGCCTTTGCTTCCCAATATGTTTTGATTATTGCTCTCCAAGCTGTTTTTCCAAAACTATCTTCTCTTTGGAAGTCACGTCTCCATGCCCTGGCCACAAAATTTTCATAAAACTCTATTCCAATTTCTTCCTCAACATATGCTAAAAATAAAATTATCCTTCCAAGGTCAAAGAGAATTGTCTCTCTCCAAATTTTTGCCCTTTTTCTGGAACACATATTTCCATAATGGATAAAGCTTTTTGAAGCAAAGGACATTAATGATTTATTTTCCTGAAGAATTTCAATCGCCAAACGGAAATAGTAACAGATTGATTGAAATCCAATTAAATTATCATTATCTATTGAACCTCTTAAAATGGTATTGAAAGTCATTATATGCATTTCCACAATATCATCAAATCCTCTTCCCATTGCCTCATCCATTGATTTCAATAAATTTTCCATTAAATGGGAAACCAGGACATATTGTTTCCTGTCTAGTTCTAAAGTTAATCTTAGACATTTGGATATAATAAAATATTCCGGCCAAATCTTATTTTTTTCCAAATAATATCTTGCCTCCTCAGATACTCCAGATGGAAAAACTGGGTTTTGAATTTTCCAGTTGGTTTTCTCTTTCCCTCTAAGATGGATTAATTCAAGCAAAATTCCAACCAACATGTCTGTAATTATAACGACTACGGATTTATCATCTTTTTTTACTGCGGTTGAAGAAATATTAGTGAGGACATGAATATTTTCAAACACTTCTTCCTGGTTGTCCTCGTTAAATTTAACTAATGCCAATTCTCTTAATCCATCCAAGATTTCCTTTTCTAGGATTGGAAGAAAAAATCTAGGTCTCATAAATTGGGATAGATAAAAAAGATAAGGAATTATTCCACCGATTACAATAAACGTTAGGCCAAGGGAGAAAAATACACGTAAATTATAATTAGGATTTTCAGGGGCTATAAATGTCCCCAATACAAAAGAAAAATTACAAAGCAGTATTGTTCCCAAACCTAATATAGTAACAGGCTGATTTACAAAAATGGTTGATAATCGAGGCGTATAGGTATTAGAAGTTAGTGAAATAATCAGAACAATGGCAGTTAATACGGCTCCCCAAAAAGCATTTACCATTTTGGAAGATTCAACCAGGGAGGTTAGGTCAACATTTTGAATTTTTCCAAAATAAATTGCAATTATTATAAGGATTATTTCTACAAAATAACAAAAGAAAGCTAATTGAAATACCCTTTTTAGGATCTGCTTTTTTTCTTCAAAATATATGCTGTGTTCAATTTCCCGGAGATCGACCAAAAGGCCCCCTTTTGTCCAATCTATCGGACAGAAAAGGGGCGAACTAAATTACTTGATTGATTTAGATTTTATTTGGTAGAGCTGATTCAATGACAAATGGCTTTTCAACTTGGACCTTAATTGCATTAAGGGTTTTTTCTGGCCAACTTTTTTGAATTAAATTAACCAACCAAACTGGTATAGAACCCTTTGGATCTGATAAAATTTCAACTTCCAATTTGGATTTAAACTTCCCTATTGGGGTAATTATATATCTGGATTCTTTTAACTCAGCTCTAACACCTTTAGTATGAGGAGCATTTTTATGGTCTTCGCTTTTCAGGGTTAGGATTACTCTTCCATCCTTATCTCTTTCGGCCTTCCCTCGATAAACAAAATCCCTATTTTTCAAAGGCCAAGGAAGCTTAAACTCCTGATAAATTACATATTCAAATGGACCAATTTGTTCCAAAATTTTTGTTTCTTTAAGCCGGTCTACCCAATCCTTTCTATGGTCATTGTCCAATAGGATATTCATTACTTTTTCTGCGGAGGCATAAATGGTGGTCTCCCCCCTAAAGCCTACAACTTTGGTCCCAGGAACCTCGGTTTTATAAACGGAAATACCGTTTTTTTCGCCAATTGGGGTCCAATTTGGGCTTATAGAAGCAAGTGAATTAATACTTAAAAACAATGTCAAAAAGATTAACTTTTTAGCCATTTTTAAAACCTCCAGAATTTAGATGTAAAAGACTAACCTAAATCCAAATTTTTTGGAATTAATTTATTGAAATGTAAAATTTTTTGCCATTATTTAACACGTCTTTTCAGATAGTTACTTGCCTTCGAGGGAAAATCGCCACTCCAGATAATTAATAATTGGCTCATGGTAAGGCAGGTTTTTAAATATGGTAGGAGCATGGTCCGCATTATATTGCATGCTTTGTGGTCTACGAAAGGCCTCGTATAACTCTAATTGGTTCTTGGTTGGGACAGCTGTATCCTCCAAGGCAATAACCATATAGACATCCCTTGGTGATCTCCGGGAGGCAAAAAATAATGGATCAAATTGGATTATACTTCGAACCTTTCCTTCTAACTCGTCAAGGCTTGAAATTTTTTCTGCCTTCATTCGTGCTTCTCTATAACCTTTGACAATATTTTGCTGGCTGTTCCTTAAAATTTCAGGAAAATTTCCTCCACCAACAATAATAATTGCTGAATCTACTCTTGGATCGACTTCCAGCAAAAGTGAGGACATTATGGCCCCTAAACTCATACCGTAGCAGGCAATTTTTCTGGAATCAATCGATTCCTTTTGAGTTTCGGCAAAATCTAATAATAGTCTTCCTTGAATAATACTTTTTTTGAAAGCATCGTTTAGGTCGGAAAGTGGCCTTTCCTTATCATTGATCTTTTCATCGTATTTTAAAATGAAGGTATTATAAAAAGGAGCTTTATCCGTAAAATTGTGTGCCAAAATTTTTTCCAAGGGATCAATACCAACAATTGGTGGGGAAATAATAACCAAAGGTCTAGGCTTTTCGTTTTTAAGGATCATGGGTTTGTACCAAAAAAACTCAGTAATAAGAAATGGTTGATTATTACCATTATAAAGTGGATTTTGATTTATTAATTTAACAGAGTATATCGAGTAATCCTTTTTTTTCCGGTAAATTCTGGATTCAAGGACCTTAAAATTTTTATCATATTCAAGTGATTTCAATCTCATTTCCATTAGATTTAGAGATTCTGCATGTAAACTGGTAAATGAGATAAATAGAATAAATAATAATTTCATAATAACCTCTGAATTATTTCGGTATTTTAGAATTATTAATTAACTAAATGATTTTTATTTATTCTTGTCCTAATCTTTTTTCAAGAAAATCATAAATAAATTTATGTTGAAAAAGATTCTTTAGAATTACTGGAAAATGCTTTCCAGGAATCTGTATATTTTCTGGTCTGCCATAACTCTCCCAAAGTTCAATTTGGTTCTTGGTTGGGACAGAAATATCATCCTTGGCAATAACCATATAAACATCTTCAGAGGATCTCAAGGGGGCGAAATAAAGAGGATCGAAAAGAAACACTTTATTCATGTAATCTTTCAATTCCTCAACTGTTGATAAATTTTCTGCCTCCATCCTTGCTCTTCGATATCTCTCGACCATACTCTGATCACTTTTTGAAAGGATCTCGGCCAAATTTCCACCTGCTACAATCAAAACTCCTGCATCAACCCTGGGCTCTATACTTAAAAAGATCGAGGAGAGAATTCCTCCAAGACTCATGCCATAAGTGGCAATTCTATTGGTATCGATTTCCTCACGGGTTTCAGCAAAATCAATCATTAACCTAGCAGAGGTCATGGCCGAAGCGAGTCCGATATTAAAATCAGAAATTGGCCTTGTTTCATCATCAAGCTTTTCATTATATTTTAGAATAAAAACATTAAAATTATGCCGTTCTGTAAACTCATGTGCCCAAATTTTATCAAAAGGGGTAATGTCTAAAACTGGTGGTAAAATAGTAAGTAGGGCCCTTTTTTCGGTTGTAAACGGTCGATACCAAAAAAACTCAGTTACAAATTCCTTTTTGGTCATTGGGTGAAGAGATGTTAACTTTATATTTAAAATCTCATAATCCCTTTTTGTTTTAACCCTAACTATGGACTGTATTTTAAATGATTTGTCATATGATAAAAGATCCAATCTTTTCTGAATCTCATCATTTGAAATATTTGCGAAAAGACAAAGGGGTACCAGAAAAAAAATAAATGATATAGCTTTCATAAGGTATTTTAAATACCCCAATTTTCCTTTAAAAAAAAGAGGTAATAGTAAACCTTACCATATGGGGTAATTTTTCGATTTTATTAGGTTTTGGATTCGTTCAATCTTCTTCTATACTCTGACTCAATTTGTGCCAATTTATCTTTGTAATTTTGCTCTAATTGATTTCTGGACCTGTTATTGGTTTCCATCAGATTATCCAACTCGCTCTTAAACCTAATGTCCCTTAATTTAAGTGCTTCTTTTTGAGTAAATCTTAGAGTTCGCATTTCTTCTTCATGCTTCCTTTTTAAATCAGCAATTTCGGTAGTCCTATCATAATCCAATTGGTCAATTTTGTTCCCATAGGTTTCTCTCAAATCTTCCTGGCTGGCCTTATTTTTTTGCCTCTGTCCTTCGAGGTTTTTCTCATACTCCTCCCTAAGGATTTCCCTATCTCCCACGGCCGTTTCATTTTTAAAGGCCATTTCATTTTTATGGGTTTTTTCCTGCTCTTTTAGTTTTTTATCCATGGTTGACACTTTTCTTTCTTGTTCTTGATTTAGGGATTTTAATTTGTCCTGATATCCCTCGACTGTTTTAGAAATTTTTTTATCACTGGAGGCCCTTTGATCTGCTAACTGTTCATCGCGGATTTTATCCTTGGATTTTTCAAGATTACTCATTTCGGTTTTATGTTCATTTTTTAGATTAGAAATCTGTTCATTATTATTTTCCTGAATATCTTTAATGCCCTCTTCGTAGTAATTTCTAACATTTTTTAAATTCTTGTCATTATTTTTTTCAAGTCGATTAATCTCATTCATTTTTTCTTTTTCTAAACGTTCAGCATGACTCCTTTGTTTGGTATAAAGTTCATCCTGTTCTTTTTGTGCTCTGGTTCCTAGCCTTTGATAATCAGCGAGCACTTCATTTCTATTTCTAATAAATTTTTCATTAAGTCTGGCCTTTTCATTCTTAACTTCATTATAAAGCTCATCTTCCCTTTCTTGATGTTTAGCAGACAAATCCTTCACATTTTGTAAATTTTGCTGATTGATTCTATAAATTTTGGTTTCATAACCATCTTTCATTTTGGCGTATTCACCATTATTCCCTTCATACCTATCCCTTAGGCTTTCCATTTTTTGGTAGTTTTTTTCCAAGGCATCTTTGTAATTAAGCCTTATTTTTTCCTCCTGATCAGCATGTTTTTGGCGAAGTTCATCTTCTGCCTTTTTATTTTCTTGGGAAAGTTTTTTCATGTCGGCATCATACTTATCAACGAGGTTGGCAATTTCTTTATCGAAAGTATTTTTTTGGATGTCACTTTTTTCCCCATGGGACCTAATGTAATCTTCGTTTGCTTCCTCAATACCTGCAATTTTCCGTTCATATGATTTCTTTAACCAATCCTCTCGCACTTGTGCATCTCTTTGCAGAGATCTTAACTCCTCTTCATTGGTAATTTTCTGCTTTTCTCTTTCCAGTTTTACCTTTTCATTTAACTCGGCAACCTTTCTATCTGCAATTTCTTTATACCGATTAATAGATTCATCAGATCTCTTTTTTTCCAGATAGGTTTTTTGAGTACTTTGATTTTTTAAATCGGCAACCCTCTGATCTGTATATGCATCTTTTTCCTTTAACTGATTTTGATAATCATAGGTTATCCTATCCATCTTCTCATTGTTTTTTTGGACTATTTCCGCACGATCATGGTCAAAATCTCTTTCCTGTTGAACCATTTTAGAACTAAAATATTCTTTATCTTTTGTCCGGTCTTCTTTTACCTTATCCTGATAATTGGCCCATTTCTCGCCATTTGTCTTCTCATATTCCTTAATGCTTTGTAGATAGTTACTTTTTGTTTTATCTCTTGAAATATCGTTTTGGGTTTTCATTTGTGAAAGAGAATTGTTATATTCATTTTTCAACTGTTTAATTTCATCTTTGTGTTTTTGAGTTTGTTTTGAGGTAACCTCAACTTTCTCCTTATTTATTTCCCCAATTTCTTTTTCCTGATTTTTTATTAATTCGTTTCTTTCCTTGGCCCTTTTTTCCTGAATGGTATTTAAATTATTGGTATAATTATCAGAAACTCTATCTATTTCATCTTGGTTATATTCCTTGATGTAATCGATTTTCTGATTATAGTTTTTTTCTAACCTATACTGATTATCTTTAGAGTTTTTCTGCATTTCTTTAAGGGAATCGTTATAATAATCGGACAGTTCATTTAATTCTCTTCTTTGTTTATCCCTTAAATTTTTATTTTCATCAATAAATCTTTTTTGGCTTTGTTGGGCCTCTTTTCTAAAATATTCCCTATTCCTTGCAACTTTTTCATCCATTTTTTCTTGGGCAATTTCAACTCTCTCATTTGAATCCTTTTCAATTTGAGAGATTTTTTCTTGATCATTTTTTACCTGGTTTTTTCTAGAAGATTCGGAGTTTTCTTTTAAATTTTCCAAATCTTCCACATAATTTTGTTTAACAGTTTTTACATTCTCATGATAATTATCTCTGTTTTGGGAAATTGCCTTTGAATAGTCCACTCTATCTACTGCCATTTTTACCCGCCGGTTTTGGTTATTTAAATTAAATTATACACAGGAGATGGAATTCCCTTTTCCTGAGAGAAAAATTTTCCAATTACAAAACCATTTCTGTCACTTATTCGTCAGCTGGGGCCTCTGAAGGTCTTTGGTGGCCCTTGGAAAATAAATCTTAAATCGGGAAATCAGTTGGTCAACGGCTTTTTTATTATCTTGATTAAGGATCAAAACGGAGTTGGCATATTTCAAAATTTCTTCTTCTTTGCTGGCATTTTGTCCAAAAAATGTCATAGCTTGGATTATATTTTTGGAATCATCGGTTAAGTATCCTTCAAAATCAAATTCAACTTTTCTAATTATTTGTTCCCCAAAAAATTCTGCTTTTCTCTCGGAAGGAATGTCAAGCCTATCTACAAGAACCAATAGCCGTTCCCTAATAAAAAAATCCTCTGGAGAAATCTTTTGGATTTTTTCTCTTATGGCAAAAAATATTAAAAAGGGGTTTTGGTTAAGGTTTTCCAGATTTTTTAGGTAAATTTTCCCATATTCAGAGGTCCCTTCAAAGAAATTTCCTATCACCACAAAGTCCGAAATTTCATCTGCAAATGAATTGTTTTTAAAAAGCAAAAGGGTTTTTTCCTTAAGTTCTTTGGAATAATTATCCGAGAAAATTTCTTCCTTCGAAGCGGGTCCGCGTAATTTCTCAGTTTTCAGATTAAAGAAAATAAGACCTGTTCCAATAGAAAAAATAAAAAAAAGAAAAATTAAGAGAGAGGGTTTTCCCACCATTTGAATTCCTATCGGTGGGAAAATTATCTATATTTAGGGTCTATCCCTTAAAGTAATGATCCTGTTGTAACTTCCATCCTCTGCAAGGATAAAATATCCCATTCTTTCAAACTGATACCTTTCTAAAGCTTTAACATCCTTTAAAGCAGGCTCCAATTTGGCACTTACCGTCTCTAAAGAGTTGGGATTAATATCCTCAGTAAAGTCATTTTTTCCTTCCCCAGGATTTACTGTCAAGAAAAGCCTGTCATAGAGCCTAACATTATTTGTAATTGCGTTCTTGGCACATACCCAATGGATAATACCTTTTACATGCTTAAATTCAGGAGTTTTTGCCCCAGCAAATGTTTCTTGGTGATACCTACATCTAAGCTCCACCACTTCACCATTTTTATCCTTTATCACCTCGTCACATGTAATTACATAAGCAAATCTAAGGCGAACGGATTTCCCTGGGGAAAGCCTGAAAAAGTCGGGATGAGGATTTTCCATAAAATCCTCGCTTTCGATATAGAGTTCGTTAGAAAAAGGTATATTTCTTTTTCCAAAGGATTCATCTTTTGGATGAAAGGCCGCTGATATTTCATCCGTCCTATCTGCGGGGAAATTAGTTAATATTACCTTAATAGGTCGTATAACCGCAAAGGCCCTTGGACAAATCTGTTCCAAATCTTCCCTAATTGCATGTTCTAGGGTTGTGATGGAGATAACTGAGTCCTTTTTGGTCACTCCAATTCTCTCGGCAAAGTTCCTTATGGACTTAGGTGTGTATCCCCTTCTCCTCATTCCTGAAATTGTAGGCATCCGAGGATCATCCCAACCATCGACCAGTTTTTTTTCAACCAGAGTTAAAAGCTTTCGCTTGCTCATAACTGTGTACTCTAAATTAAGTCTAGCAAACTCGATCTGCTGTGGATGGCTTTGTGTTTTCAATGTTTCTAGGCACCAGTCATAAAGAGGACGGTGATCCTCAAATTCTAAAGTACAAATTGAATGGGTTATATTTTCAATGGCATCCGAAATGCAATGGGCATAATCATACATGGGATAAATTGGCCAATCATCACCTGTTCTTTGGTGATGAGCTTTTTTAATTCTATAAATTGCCGGATCCCTCATATTGATATTAGGGGAACCCATATCAATTTTGGCCCTCAAGGTATATTTCCCATCGGAAAATTCCCCATTTCTCATTCTTTTAAAAAGGTCAAGGTTCTCTTCAACCGACCGATTTCTATAGGGAGATTCCTTCCCTGGCTCAGAAAGGTTTCCTCGGTATTTTCTCATTTCCTCTGGGGTTAATTCACATACGAAGGCCTTCCCCATTTTTATCAACTGAATGGCATACTCATAGAGTTGTTTAAAATAATCGGAGGCATAATACTCATGCTCATTCCAGTCAAAACCTAACCATTTAACATCTGCTTTTATTGAATCAACATATTCCTGTTCTTCTTTTTCAGGATTGGTATCGTCAAATCTTAAATGACATCTTCCCTTATACTCCAATGCCAGACCAAAATTAAGGCAAATTGATTTGGCATGCCCAATATGTAGGTACCCATTGGGTTCTGGCGGAAATCTGGTGACAACCCCTTTTCGCTTACCTGACTCTAAATCTGAATCAATAATGTTTTTAATAAAGTTTGGGGCGACTTTTACTATGTTTTCCATTTAACCAACTCTTTTCTCAATTATATCCAAAGGTGTAAGCTCCAATAACTTTTTCAAATCCGGTCCATGAACCGCACCAGTTAAAACGGCCCTAAATCCCATAAAAAGATCCTTTCCTTTGATTCCTTTGGTTTCCTTGATTTCATTCATCCAAGAATCCACCACAATTGGAGGAATATTTTTGGAGTCTGTAAGTGAAGAGAGCTTCCCGGCAACAAAATCTCGAATAATTTTTGTATTTTCTTTCCCCATAACTTCTATAAATTCTGGGTCAGAGGATTTGATAGTTGAAAATATCGATTGAACTTTTGCATCTAATTCATTGAAAAAGGTGATTTTATCTTTGAAAAGATCAGCAAACTTTTCTCTCCATTCATTTGTTTGAGAATGATAAAGGGAATTTTTGGGGATGGCCCTTTCAAAGTGGGCCATCAAAATATTCTTTGGTAGTCTTTTAATATGTTGACCGTTGATAAAATTTAATTTGGAAATGTCATAAATGGCAGGAGATTTTGAAAATCTTTCCAAATTAAAAAGTGGAACAATTTCTTCAATATCAAAAATTTCAACCTCTTTTGGATGAGACCACCCTAGAAGGCTTAAATAATTCAAAAGTGCTCCTGGCAAATATTCCATTTCCCTGTATTGAGAAACCGAGGTGGCCCCATGCCTTTTTGAAAGTTTTTGACGATCCTCCCCTATTAAAAGAGATACGTGAGCAAATTCTGGAGGATCGGCCTTTAGTGCATCATAAATCATTAACTGTCTTAAGGTATTATTTAAATGTTCTTCGGCCCTGATTACATGGGAAATCTTCATCAGGTAATCATCAATTACACAGCAAAAATTATAGGTGGGCATTCCATTAGACCTTAAAATTACAAAGTCCCCAACCATATCTTTTGGCCAACCAACAAAACCCCTCACATGATCTTTAAAGGAGTAATTCTTATCTGGTACGCTAAAACGTATTGCGTGCTCAATTCCCTTTTCTAATTTATCTTTAACTTCCTCTTTTGATAATTTTTTGCAAGTACCATCATAATGAGGGGCTTCACTCTTTAAAGTTTCTTTTTTCCTCTCAAGTTCTTCCTGGGTACAAAAGCAAGGAAAGGCATGGCCCTGATCAATTAGATCTTGGGCAAACTTTTTATAAATATCTAACCGTTCGGATTGCCTATACGGACCAAAAGCACCGCCCATATGAGGGCCTTCATCGAAAGTTAATCCTAACCAATTAAGATCTCCAATTTGAGAATCCTCAAATTCTCGTCTAGAACGATCCAAATCGGTATCTTCTACTCTAAGGATAAATTTCCCCTGGTGGGCCTTTGCAAATAGGTAGCAATAAAGTGCAGTTCTAGCACCGCCTATATGAAGGTATCCGGTTGGGCTTGGAGCAAATCTTACTCTAACTGTCATAATTTAGAAAATATTCCCAAACTTACTCATGGCCTGCTCAAAAGATTTAACCATATCAGTTGCTTTTTTGTCATATTCATCGCCATTCTTCCAAGTGTTTCTAGGATTTAGTGCCGAAGAATCCACTCCAGGAATTTCGTTAGGAATTTCCAACCCAAATATGGGGTCCTTTTTCATGGCAAAACCTTTAAGACCAGTTTTTTGAATTGACCTTATTATTTGCCTTGTAATCTTTATCGGAAATCTCTCCCCCACTCCGTATGGACCACCAGTCCAGCCGGTATTAATTAGCCAAACCTGGATATTATATTTATCCATATAATGGCCTAATAACTCCGCATAAACTTTTGGATGCCTAAGCATAAATGGAGCGCCAAAGCACGGTGAGAAAGTTGCAGTAGGTTCTTTTACTCCAATTTCGGTACCAGCAACTTTGGCCGTATATCCTAAAACAAAATAATACTTGGCCTGTTTTTTAGTTAATTTTGAAACCGGTGGAAGACATCCAAACGCATCCGCAGTTAAAAAGAATATATTCTGAGGAATGCTTCCATTTGCGGATTTTTTTATGTTTTTAATAAAGTCTAATGGATAGGAGGATCTTCCATTTTCAGTTAAGGAACTATCATCAAAATTTGGAAGTCCTGTTTTTGGATCTATAATCACGTTTTCCAAAAGTGCACCTGGCCTATTGGATGCCTCCCAGATATCAGGTTCCTGTTCCTTGGATAGCTTATATGTTTTAGCATAACATCCACCTTCAAAATTAAAAACGCCATCGTCAGATAGACCATGCTCATCATCTCCAATAAGTTTTCTATCTTCGTCTGTGGATAAAGTTGTTTTGCCAGTACCGGAAAGACCAAAGAATACTGAAACATCTCCATTAGGCCCTTCATTCGCCCCGGCATGCATTGGAAAGGTCCCCTCATCAGGAAGGACAAAATTTAAAACTGAGAACATGGATTTTTTAATTTCTCCAGCGTATAGGGTCCCAATAATTATAGTGGTATTGGTTTCAAAACAAGAGACAATAACTGTTTTATTTTTTAATCCAAAGTCGGTTGGCTCTAGGTTTAAAAGAGGTGCATGAAGAATATGGAAGTCTGATTTGCTAAATGGCTTTTCCATTTTCCTAAACATATAGGAGGAAAAAAGCGCAGCTGAAGGTCTCTCGCTGATTACCCTAACACCGATATTGTATTTAGAATGAGCACCTACTGAATTCTCTGCAATAAAAAGATCTCTATCTTCATTGAAATATTGAATGACTTTATTTTTAAGTTTGTTAAAATTTTCGGGAGTCATTACATTAACGTTATTCTCCCACCAAATTTTTTCTTTTGATGCCGCATTCATTACTACATATTTATCTTTAGCGGCCCTTCCTGTATGAGTTCCGGTTTCAACAACTAGAGCACCTGTTTTGGTTAATTTTCCTTGTCCTAATTCAACGGTTTTTTTGACTAAAAAATCACTGCCAGGATTTAAATATATTTTTCGCTTAGCATTATTAAGATTTAATCCAAATATTTCCTTCAGACCTTCCATTGAAATCCTCCAAAAAATTCTTTGAGCAATGTTTTTATCAATTTTTTAACCCATTGTCCCTAGATTATTTTTTTGCATCACATAAAAAATAATCCTTCTCATTTTATTTGCTTTCTCCTTTAATCACTTAAAGAAAAGGATTTCAATATGTTTGATTTGGTTATTGTAGGAGCTGGTCCTGCAGGTATTGCAGTTGCCGTAGAGGCCATCTGTTCTGGAACACCAAGTTCAAAGATTCTTTTAATTGAAAAAGGTCCCGAGCACTCCTGGTCTATCAGAAAATTTTATCCTGAATCCAAGTTGGTTGCAGCAAACTACAAAGGGCAAAAGGCCCTTTGTGAGGGTGCTCTTTGCCTTCCTGATTCCACTAAAATGGAAACCTTAAACTATTTGGATAAGGTTATTGAGGATCACCAACTTCAGATTAACTACAATGAAGAAATTTATGGAATTGAAAAGGTACCCAGTGGCGATTTTATTATAAAATCGGCAAAAGGAACCTATTACTCCAGAACATGTGCCATAGCTATTGGAATCCTAGGTCGTCCCAATCCACCTTCCTATAAGATCCCTCCTGAGCTTAGAGGAAAAGTTACTTTTGATATAACCTCTGTACCTATTCATGAAAAAAATGTTTTAGTGGTCGGCGGAGGAGACTCGGCTTCAGAATACTGCCAGTTCCTCCTAGAAGGTAACAATATTGTGACTCTTTCCTACCGCCAATGCTCCTTTTCAAGAATGAATGACATCAACCGGGAAAATTTATTAAGACTTGAAAGAGAGGGACGGGTAAAAATACTATATAACTCAAATGTCTTAGGGATTGAAAATTCTGAGGGACCTCTAGTGGTATTTTCAGAACCAGAGCTCGGTTCTTTAAAATTTGATCATGTGGTATTGGCCCTGGGAGGTTCTACCCCAAAAAATTTCCTAAAACTTCTAGGGATACGATTTAACAATGATGATCCAATCATTAAACATGGTTATGAAACTTCGGTGGAAGGGCTTTTTCTAGTCGGAGATTTGGTCTTTGGAAAATCAGGCGGGTCGATTATATCAGCTTTTAATTCTGCACATCGTGCGGTAAAGCAGATTCATTCAAAATATTTTCCTCCGACAATTTCACAATAATTTGACAAATGTTCCGTAAATTTTATTGTATTCTTCCCTTATGAAAAAAATATTTTTAATCTTAATCTCTTTCTTATCAATTTCCATTCAGGCGTCCAATTTTTCTTATTTTATTTCTGGCATTAATAATGAAAGAAGAGGACATGATATTTCCATTGAAGATAATTTGCCTTCTGATTTTCTTGTTAAGGAAAAACCTATTGAAAGAAAATTTGAAATCAAAGAAGAAATTCCTAATATCAATGGAAAATATAAGGTGATTTTTTATCCCGACCCAGAATATCTTCCTAAAAAAAGAAAACTGGTGGTATCTCTTTCCAAATTAAATCAGGAAAATGGAAAATTTGAGGGAATTAATGATAATTTTTATTTTTTCGAAGATGACAAATTTGAATTTATTGGTAGATTTTATCTTTCTCCAACTTATATAATTGCAATAGGTGTTGTTCATAAAAAATATTGGAAAAAAAATAATTAAGCGACCTTTTTATTATTAACTGACTCGACCCTAACCACAGTTCTTAAATCAAAGGGCCGAAGAAGCTGATCGAGGGTTTCCCTTTTTGGGTTTCTGATTTCCTTTAAAAATTTATCAATGGTCTGTTTGGATTTACCGACTAAATTCGCAAAATCGGTAGTTCCCATTCTTTTTATTACGAACCTAAGGGCGTCTTCTACGCTCATTGGTTCATTTTCATCATTGATAAGTTCCATTAGATATTTTTTTGCGAATTTTGTATTTCGCATTTCAATGCTGAAATCCTCATTATAAGAATTACTTCGAAACATAAATCCTCCAATATTCCTTGGCCTTGGCCATATCCCTACTTTGAGTACTTTTATCTCCTCCAGTCAATAAGATTATCTCATTCTTAGTTTCAACAATATAAACTCGAAATCCGGGACCACGATCAATTTTAATCTCCATAACATCGCCCAAAACCCTCACATTTTTTCTACTCCCACCTGCTGCCAAACGATCTATGAAAACCCTTATGCTTGCTGGGTGATCAACCTCTAATTCCTCAATCCATTCTTTGAATGGTTCTCTTCCACTTTCCAGCAGTAATATTGAGATACGCTTCAACCTAGTCTCTTCTTGTTAACACATTTGTGTTACCATGTCAAGATTTTTTTTAAGATGATGAAATTTGGAAGATTTTCACAGCTGAAGCAATTTTTATTCTTTGAAATTTAATTATTTTTCATTTACGAAAATTTTAGGCATGGTCGAAAAATAACACAACACCGGGGTCCCAAAGGAAACTTCCTTTGGGACCTGAATTAAAATCTGGAGGCCCTAATATATCAACATTTAATTTTGTCCATCGAGCTGTAAAACAAATTAATACAAAATATTTTTCGGCCGCCAGATATTTATAAAAACTAATTACCTATTATATTTACAAATATTTCTTGCATTTGTTCAGGGGTAGTTCCATTTAATTCCGCAGCCTTTTGAATTAAATTACCTAGATCTTCAGTATTTCCGCCCTTTATTACTGAATCGGCATCTTTAAACCCTACACCCAAAACTTTCTTGGAAAAATAATCTTGTTCCTTTTCTGTTAGGGACCTTTTCTGAGTGATACGGGTATAATCACTTAAAAGATTTGCAACTTCTGCACTCCTTTCAACGCTTAAACCATAATTTGCAATTAGTTCTTCGGAAATTTTCTCTTTTTTAATCTTATCCGTAAAATTTCCTATTTTTTCTAAATCTTTGTTGGAAACACTATCAGTCTCAAAGATATTACCGTTAGCATCACGATAATTATTTGTCCAAGGGATTCCAAATACTGGAATAGATTCCGCATTGAAAAAATCATCGTCATAAGCATAGTTACTTCTATTTGGAGAATTTAGGTTTAAGGCCCAATATTGGCCCTTTCCTACCCATTGAGATACTAAATTGCCATCAGCATCCGTATAATAAGTTCTATAGCCATTTTGGAAAACAAACCATCCATCTCCCATTTTGGTATTTGTTTTAAGGGCCTGGTAATCTTCTCCTGTTATTTCATTTATCCTATAAAGGAATTTATTAACATCAATACTTTTACAAGATACGACCAAAAAAATAACTCCAATAAACAAAAACATTTTTTTCATAAAACCTCCTCAGGTTGGCTAAAAATAATAACTACTATTAACATAGGCTTAAAAATGTTTTTTATTTTTTCAGATGAAATGGCAGAAAGATAAATTTGGGTGTCAAAATGACACTAAATTTTAAGAATCATTTTATTAGATAATGTAATTTTTTCCAGATAACTCATAATCACTCTGGGGGTCATTTATTGAATTAAATACAATTTTTTACATCTAGGGGAAAATTATAGGCCTATTTTTTTTTATAATTTTATAAATTTATGAATTATCCCAAATATCCAAAAGGGCAATTGGTATACTCTTTTTAGTTTCATCTTCCAGAGCTAATTGCTCCAAGATTTCCTTATTTGATGAACAAGTTCCTCCAGAAGATTTTTGAATTTTTGGATTAAAGGCAAGGCATCCATAGGGCTTATTCTCCAATTCAATTGTACATCCCTTAGGGCCTGGTTCAAAAAAAGGGCAGGTATAGGTCCTTCTAAAAGAAAGTCCTCGGGTTGTAGGTATTTCATAATCCAACCGGTATTTTTTTACACAATCCTCTAATTTTTTCTTTAATTCTTCATTCCACCTTGATTTGGATTTTAAAAAGTCCTTTATATCATTGGCCTCAACGGGAGTGATTAGCATGGAATTGCTGGAGGAGGTGCAGCAGATCCCCAGGCAGTTTTGGCAATTAATCCCCTGCCCTTTAAGCCTCTCCATTTCATTAATTAATATCTGCCTTCTGTGCTTGCTCGTTGACATAAATCGAGCATCAAATATATCCTTTTTCCAAAAAAGAAAAGAGGCTTTATGAAAGGAAAAACATCTCTAATTACAGGGGCAACTTCAGGAATCGGCAGGGCATTAAGCTATACTTTGGCAAAACAGGGAATTAACCTAATTCTCACGGGAAGGAGAAAAGAAAGATTAAAGGAAATTAAGACCGATTTGGAAAAAAAACATAAAATTAAGGTACTTACCCTTTCATTTGATATTTCCAATAAAAAAGAGACCCTAGATACCCTCAAGAAAAATAAAGGTGCCCTTTCAAAAGTGGATTATCTGATAAACAATGCAGGGGGGGCCCATGGCTCCGAACCCTTTGACAAAGCTGACCTCAATGATTTTGAAACCATGATTAATACCAATGTATTGGGTTTACTTTATGTGACCCACTTTATGGTCCCCCTCCTTAAAGGAAAAAAGCAAGGGCATATAGTTAACCTTGGATCCGTTGCTGGAAAATGGGTCTATCCTAACGGAGCAGTATATTGCGCTTCCAAACATGCAGTTAGGGCATTATCAGAAGGTCTACGCCTTGACCTTTGTGGGACCAATATTAGGGTAACAGATATTGAACCTGGAATGGTTGAAACAGAGTTTTCCATGGTTCGATTCAAAAATGACAAGGCCAGGGCGAAAAAGGTATATGAAGGGCTTAAACCCCTTTCCGCTGATGACATAGCAGAATGTATTTTTTGGACTCTCTCCCGACCTGAACATGTTAATATTTCGGAAATGGTAATTTTTCCAACTGACCAAGCGTCAGTACATTTGGCAAATAGGAGATAAAAAAATGTATAAAAGAAATATAGTTGGATGGTTTGAGATTTATGTCAACGATATGAAGAGGGCAAAGAAATTTTATGAATCCGTTTTTGATGTAAAACTGGAAAACCTCCAAAATCCAGCTACGGCTGAACATCCAATTGAAATGTGGGCCTTTCCCGGGGACCCAAATACATATGGAAGCCCTGGTGCTTTAGTTTATATTGAAGGTTGTGAAGCTGGTAGAAATAGCATTATGGTTTATTTTTCCTGCAAAGATTGTGCTGTAGAGGAAGAAAAAGTCCTTAAATATGGAGGAAAAATTCATCGAAGCAAGTTTTCAATTGGACAATATGGCCATATTTCACTTGTATATGACAGTGAAGGAAATATGATAGGTCTACATAATATGTAAGATGTTTAAATTACTTCTTATAATCGCATTTACCTCTTTTGCAAAAGATATCAATCTCGAAATTGAAGGGAAATGGGTTACTTTAAAGAATACTTCATACACTCAAGTAAAAAAAATAAATTTGACCCTGGGAGAATATTCAATCCTTCCTTTTAATAATGGAGGAAATTTATTCTATAAAGTTAAAATTGATCTAAATGATAAATTTCTAACATTCATTACTCTCACCATGGTAAAAAATGGGAAAGATCAGGAGATTATTTTAAACAAAAATGAAATCAAATCTCCTCTAGAAATTCCTGTGGAAATTCTAAGAGAAGGAGGAGGCAGTTTTACTGTTACTGCCCAAAAAATAAAACTCCTCCCTTTTTAAGATTGGTATGGGAAATGCTTGGTCTTTGGAGATTTATGCCATTAAAGGTAACCTCCTCAGTTATTGATGAATTCTTAATTATTTTTAGATTTTTATCCCCAACGGAAATTTCCATTTCATAAAAAAGAGGATTACCTAATCGGTACTCTCCAGAAACCGGGTCTACGGGATAAAATCCTAAGGAAGAAAAGACGAACCAGGCCGATAATGTTCCAACATCATCATTTCCAGGAAGCCCTTTTGGGCCTTCATCAAAAAACTTATGTTGAATTTCCTGTACTAATTTCTGAGTAATGGGAAGGCCATTTTCAATGTAGGTAAAAAGATATGGATAGGCCATGTCGGGCTCGTTCCAAAGAGTAAATTCATTTTTTGCAAAAATATCTTCCAGGTGTTTTTTAAAATCAGCTTCTCCCCCATGTAACTCAATTAATTCTTTCATGGCATGAGGAACCATGTATGAATATTGATAAGCAGAACCTTCTACATACCCTGGACCACCTTGCTTTAAAATGGCCTCCCCCTTAGTCGCTTTTGGATCAAAGGGACTTAGCCATTTTCCATTTTTATTTCTGGGTCTTAAAGTAAAAGTACTTTTATCAAAAAGATTTTTCCAACCTGAGGACATTTTTAAGAGATTATCCCTTTCTTCATCAAATCCAAGATTTTGGGCCATTTGTGCCAGGGAATAATCATTATAACTATATTCTAAAGTGGTTGATACTGCTCCCCAAACCCCTTTGGTTTTATGAGGAATATATCCCAGGGTTTTATATTTTAAATTCCCTGGCCTTCTTCCTTCGTCAGAATTTGCCAAAGCTCCCTTATAAAGAATTGAGAATAGATTCTTTGGGTTTTTAAAATGAAATCCCTTTTTTATCCCTTCGGCGATTATAGAGAGTGCCGGATCTCCAACCATCATATTGACTTCATTTCCAATTAATTCCCATTGGGGAGCAAAGTTTGCTTCGTTTACCATATCCTCCAATGTCAAAAGCATGGCCTGTTGTTTTTCTGGATAAATTAAACTTAAAAGGCCATGGACATTCCTATAGGTATCCCACATGGAAAAGACACCGTACCGGTCATAAAATTTGTTATTGCCAACACCTTCTTTAACAAAAAATGGGTAATCTCCATTTACATCATTTACAATATTTGGATGGATGAGAGTCCGGTACAAAGAGGTATAAAAAATGGTTCGTTCCTTTGGAGTTCCACCTTTTACCTTTATCCTTCCCAACATTTTTTCCCATTCAGAATTTGCTTCTAAAAGTAATTTTGAGAAATCTTCATTTTGGATTTCCGCTTCCAAATTTTCTTTTGCATTTTCCATGCTGACGTAAGAAATTCCAACAAAAAGTTCAACCGATTCCTCATTTTCAAAGGACCAATAGGCACCATCCCACCCAAAAGTTTCATGATTAATTGGGTTTTTACTAACTTTTGCTGAAAAATAAACTTTCCTTAAATTACTTTGGTTACAAAATTTTCCTGTTTGGGACCAACCGCGAATTTCATTATTTGAAATAAACTCGATAAAACCATCATCAGAAGACCAGCTTAAATTTTTGGAAGCCGAAATTAAAATATGGCCCAAAACACCTTTTGGAAATTTGAAACGGTGAACTCCAACTCTTTTGGTTGCGGTGACTTCTACTTGAGTTTTAAAATCATCGAGAAACACAGAATAATAACCAGGGTATGCCTGTTCTTTAGAGTACCTGCTCCCCTTCATTTCAAAATCAATTTTTCCTGTTGAGACCGAAACTACTGGAGCTCCAAGATCGGGACACCCCACTCCGCTTAAATGTGTTTGACCAAAGCCCTTAATTTTGGCCTCTCCAAAATGATAACCTGAGGGAGCTGATGGTTCCCCTAAGATAAAACCAATCGGGGAAGTATAATTTGTATGGGGATTAACCGACACCATTCCCCAAGGCCTAAGTGCACCAGGAAAAGTGTTTCCTTCACCTGCCGAGCCTATGAAAGTGTCAACTGATTTGGAGATACCTTCCGCGAAACCTTTTCCTTGGCATAAAAGAACTATGCAAAAAATTATTTTGCTAATCATTAACAACATCCTTGTTATATTTATTCTAAAATTTTAGTTTAAAAAAAAGCGAAAGAGCAAGTAATTCTGGAAAATCCGTTTTTATAGAAAGTATCCATCATGAAAATTATTTATTTTCATTTTTAAAAGATCTTCAATAACTTCAAGCTCTTTTTTCAGAAATGCACCTTTATCCATATCCGCCAAACGAAAATATTTCTTTTCCTCTAACGTAATGATTTCGATCTGCGGCATTTTATCCATTTTTTCCGCATCCAAAATTTCTGGAAGAGAAGGTTGAAAAGTAAGATAATTATACTCAGGAGTATTTATTAAAACAGCACCCCTATCACCATAGGCTTCAGAGGCCCCTCCGTCTACACAAAAAGCATGGATATTCTGTGAAAGAATAGTTTGTTGAAGTGTTTTAACCGGAGTATGTCCCATACAAATTTTGCTTGCCTGAAATTCATTTAAAAGCTGTGTAAGAAAATGATCATCCCGTATATTTTTATAAAACGGGTTGGGTCTTTCGCTATGAGTGGTCAAAGGATCTTTGGAGGCCACTTCACGGTCAAAGAAGGTTCTTTCTACGGTTGCCATTTTACTTTTACAGAAAAATGGGGAATCTGGACCACACCAAAGATACCAAAAATACATTTTTTCTTCCAGGTTAAGTTCAACCCCATCTGCATGCTTTTGGCCTATGGATTTAATTTTTTCATGAATAAAATCTAGAAGAGCTTTTCCGGCCCTACCACCTACTTCTGCCAATTCTTTATTCTCTGTGGAGGGCATCGCTGCATGAAAATATAAAGTTTTATCCACTACCCGGTAGGTTTCACCTACTTTTAAAATCCATTTCATATCCTCTTGAAGTTTTGGAAGAGTTTGAAACTGATGAACTAAATCATCAACCACCTCTTGCTCTTTGGAGGTTAATTTTTCAGGAAAATTCGGATCTACTGTCGGGAAATAGGAATCTAGGAAAAGTGGATTTTCTAGCCGAAATTTTTCCCATGCTGTCTTATCTTCAGGGATTCCAGTGGGAAAAAGATTTAGGAGAGCTTGGTGATGGGCAAAATCCTTGGCGTAATCGTTATAAGGAACCATTTCATCCTTTAACTGATTTAATAAGGCCACGGTAAGCTTTGATTCTAATACAAAAAGAACCTTAGTCATTTTTGCAGCTTCATCCAGGGAGAACTTAGAAAAATCTTTTGCTTTGGTATAACTACCGGTTGGTATTTCCTTATAACAGTTTTTTGAAAATTCCCTCAATTTTTCCAAATTAAAACCATACCTGCCAAGAAAATCGACATTATTATATCTCATGGAAATTCTAAGTGCGGTCATGGCCAATATAGGATTACCTAAGGCGGCTCCAATCCAAACAATATCATGATTTCCCCAAATGTAGTGAAGAAGATGGGAGTAAGGAGAATCTTCGTCAAAGAAGGTACGATAAAGTTTCAGCAATTTATCTGCGCCTTCTCCTCTGTCATAAGTATCACCAAGATTAATATGTTTATCAAACATATTGGCCAGAGTTATTTTTATTAAAAGTGAAGCAATGACATGAAATACTTCATCGGAAGCCGTCGCTCCTTCAATTAAAGCATTATAGGATTTTTGGTCATTTTTTATGTAAAGTTTTAAAATATTTTCCAAGTGTTCCTTGGGAACAACTTTTACAATTCTTCTTTCATCACCTCGGGTTATACCCCTTAAAATAGTTAGGATATCTTCCAAAATTCTTTTTTTGGAAAGACCAAGAGTTTTCAATTTTGACAATGAACTAATAAATTTTTTATTGACGGGGAAATAATAAAAAGTGGATTGATCAAAGGTATCAATTTTTCCTTCAATGAATTTTTCTAATTCATCAATTCTAGTTTTGTTGACCAAAAATAAAAGACCTTCATAAATTTCTAAAATTTCCTGGGAATAGGCATCGCCTAGATTTTCTTTTACCGCGATTCGATAATAACCAAATCCGTTTTTTAACCAATGAATAAATTTATCGTAAGACCCGTGAAGATCACTATAAACCACATAGGTTCGCGGAGGATGCTCCAATTGTTTATGGATAAGCATCTTACGGTTAATTAGGGTTAATACATCCGCATCACGGTGCTTTTGATAAAAAGAATCCATCTGATGGATTATAGTATTTAAGTACCGGAAACTTCAAGGATTTTTCCTTTTTGATAAAATAATTACAGGAGAAAAACCTCTATATTTACAGGTAGTTGGAACCACTAATAAAAGAAATAATCAAAAACCCGCCAATGAGACCCATCTTTCTTTAAAACGACCCTTTCAGAAACATTAATCCTTTGCTCAAAATCTGAAATAAAATCTATGGAAACATACTCCCCTTTCCCCAGACCCCGATATTTATTTAAAACACTTTCCTCTTTTTTTACTCTTATCTTATTTTTCCCTAGTAATGCCATTCTGTTTAAAAACATATCGTGCATTTTTCCCTTATTTACCCTATCCCTTAAATAACCAGAAGAATTCAAAAAAACCTGTTCATAAAAACCTTGGTCTAAATAAGAAAACCATTTAAGGGCCGACTTCTCTGCTTCTAATTTAGGATCGGTTTTTAAGGATCCGCATGCAATAATAAAAATTAAGGCAATCCATTTCATTTTTTAAGGTTTTGAAGGAATTCGTATGCATTTTTCTTGCCTGCTTCTACCCCAGGCTGGTCAAACGGATTTATTTTAATTAGATGGGCCATCATCACTGTAAGGGATTCAAAAAATAAAATTAATCCACCAAGATTTTTATCATCTAATTTTTCAAGAGTAATTTTTATAAAAGGTCGTTTATTATCTTTCAATGCCTTTAAAGTACCTTCAAGCTCTGCTTTCATTAATTGTGAAAGGGTAAATGGTGAAAGCATTTGAAAATTTTTTCCGTCTTCCTTATTGCTTAAGGAAAATTCGTAGGTGAATTTTTCTATTTCTAAAAAAATAATCACTTTGTTTGAGGGCCCTTCCATAAAAAGTTGCATTTGGGAATGCTGATCGGTAGCTCCATATGAGGGTATAGGAGTAAGACCTCTTCCCTCTTTACCCAAACTTTCGGCCCATAACTGGACAAACCAATCAGAGAAACTTCTTAGCTTTGAAGAATAAGGCATTAAAACCGTTTCATTACATCCCTTATCCAAATGATCCATTAAAAAATTAGCGGTTTTAGCAACTTTTTCCAAATCCTTGGTGACTTCTTCGGCCCCACTTAAAAGGTCGATTACATTTAATCCGGAATAAAGTGCAGGAAGAATTCCTACTTGAGATAAAACACAATATCTTCCCCCGACATTTTGAGGAACTTCCAATAACTCAATTCCTAATTTTTTTCCCAGTACCCTAAGCTCACCCTTTTGGGGATCGGTGCAAAAAACCATATGATTTCTTAAAGCTTTTGAGGTTATCCTTTTTTTTCCTAGCCAATTTATAATAATTGTTAGAGTTGCAAGGGTTTCAGCAGTCCCACCGGATTTGGAAACCACATAAAATAAAGTATCTTCCGGATTAAGTTTTTCTAAAATTTCAAAAGTCTGATCTGGATCAATATTATTTAAATAATAAAAATTTCTTTCCTCTTTATTTCCCAAAGCGTCTACCAACATTTGAGGGCCGAGAGAACTTCCACCAATCCCAACTAAAACAAAATTTTTTCTCTTTTTAAATTTTTTAAAAACCTCCAAACATCTAATTAAATTTAGTTCTTGTTGTGGGAGATGAAAGAAACCTATTTCCGGATCATTCACCGTTTTTTCAAAGGATTTTAAAAGATCCGATACCTTCGAACTTTTTGGTTCAGTTGAAAAAGTTATTTCCATATTTTTTATCTCCTAAATTTTTATTCTAATCCTAATGAATGCGAAGCTCCATGCGCGAGATGTAATTTTTTTTCCAATTATTCTTATTGCTTAATCTCATGGTTTCAAAAACAATGGTTCCTTATCAATTTTTTCCATGGAGGATTTTTTTGAATAAATACTTACCCTTATTCTTTCTTATTTTCACCAAACTTTATGCATTTGAAAATTATGTTGAAACTATCGGTGAGGTGCCAGGTGTCAAATATCCCGATGGAATTACTGAACAGGGAGAACCCGTATTAACATATGCCCTATTCAAAAGAACTGAACCGTCAGGGTTTAATAAACTTCTCCCTTTTATTATGCCCTCTCCAAATCAGGAAGATGCAGGTTCATGCCTCTATATGGCCACAACAGGAAATATTGAATGGTGGTTAAATTATCTCTATCCCAATATTCAAAGAAATATGGATGGACCCCACGATCTTTCAGAAAGATATACTATGAATGTCGCTGGAATGGATGAAGATGATTCTCCCGTAAAAAATTGGCGGACAGATACAATATATTTATTTAATACTTTTAGCGCTGTTTTAAATTCTGATTACCCCTACACCAAAGGTTGGTTTAAGGATAATGAAAAGGACGAAAGGATTATCGCAAAACCCCAGGAAAAAGATGCTAGTTTTGGTACGGGTTTTAATTGGATAAATGAAATCGAAACTTATAAACCTGAAAAAATTGATCTGCCAAAATTTGAAAGAGAAATTATTTTTGCAGATGCAGATAAAAATCAATGGAATACCGGTGTAACTCCATCTGACATAGTCGATAAAGTTAAAGAGGCCCTTGTTAAAAACAATGCACCTGTCTTAATCGTTTATAATCATTACGGATATTGGCATGTTCATATGATTGTAGGTTTTGATGATAATGAGGACTCGAAGGGATGTTCATTTACCAAAGAAACCGCTCCATATTTAAAAGATCAGGCCAAGAAGTTTTTATCAAAAGCAGAAAATGAAACTGATCCAAAAGAAAAAGAAAAACTCACCAAAAAGGCCAACAATTACCTAAAATATGCCGATTCTCTTACCAAAACCATGGAAGAAATTGGCTGTAAAAAGGGAATGTTTTTTATAAGAGATAGTCTATATTCAGATAAAAGTGAAGAAAACTACACCTACCATACCGAATCAACTCAAGATGATAGGTTTTATGCTAAAAAAGTAATTATGAGAGAGTATGAATATCTCAGGGCCCTTGCCAACCATGTGATTCAAATTAGACCCCTTTAATTTAATTTGAAATAGACATCCCTTTTTGGGGATGTCTATTTATGATCAGGACAAAGAATTATCTGGATCCTTCTAATATGGAATCAACAATTGCTGGATCAATTTCGGTGTTTCTGCTCTTACGATCTACTTTTTTAGGTACAACTAAGAAATAATCAGGATGGTCCCATCTGGAGCTTTCGGTCCAAAGACCATAATCAACAATAAATTTATCTCCTTTCCAATTTCCATATAAATCATAAGTATATGATTTCAAAATCTCCTTAGTACCTACAAAATTATAGTCATCAAGAAATTGGGAAGGGAAAGATAAATAAGTTCTGACATGAACAACTTTAAGGTTTTGTTCATCTTTAGTAATTCTCATTTTGGCCTTATAAACCGGAACGTTCCAAACCTGGAAGCCGGCATCATAATCCATTATGAAAGCGTCTTTTTTATCATATAGTTGAGCTTGTAGAAATCTATGAAATTGTTCAGGATAAATATCTTCATACACTGAATCCCATTGAGCATTATTTCTTTGTCCGTAGGACTCGGTTAATGCTACACCTTCATAGGACTTAAGAAGTAGTCCTTTCAAATCTACAATATTAAATACCATTCCAAACTTATTAACTGGCTTAACTGGCTCTTTTTCTAAAATTGCGGCCATGGACCAAGCATCGCAAAGACCTGCCCATTCTGCGGCCCTTGGATCATAAATTTTTTTCTCTTCAAAATCCCTTGCAAAGGTTTCCTTTCCAAATTTTTTACGTGAAAATTTATCATATTTAGTAAGTGTAGACAGGGCCCCATTTTGGTCTTCAAATAACAGTTTTTCAAAGGACGGAAACCACCAGGAAGACCAAGGCTTCTGATTTGCCTCCACATTAAAATCACCAATTTCTACTTCCGCCTTCCCAAATTTTCCTACTACCGAAGTAAATGGAACTCCTGAAGGTCTAATGGGTTCTGCTTTTTCAATGGAGAAAAGCGATTCCACATATTCCCCGTAATTTGAATCAAATCCTTGAGGAAAATTTATAGAGCTATAACCATTTACGGAGAGCAGAGAGAATATAAGAAAGGTTTTTCTGAACATAGCATTAATCCCCTATTTTAAAAATGAAAGAAGCCACTAAAAAGTGGCTTCTCTAGTTTTATTACTTTTTATATAAAAAAACTATTTTTGAGCAGCGCCTCCGGTTGCGCAAAGACTCATAGTCTTACCAGTTTTTGAAACAGTAAGAATTGACTCATTAGCTTGGATTTCTGCAGCCATTTTTCCAGCACAGAAATCTTTAATTGAAGTCATTGCCATAACTTCATCACAAGTTACACTAAATACCATTTCAACTTCTGACATTTGTTCTTGATAAGTTGGACAGCCGTATGGAGTTGGAGCAGCAGGAAGTCCCCAGCACCACTTTGGTACGTGAATTCCTGGTTTATTTGTCATTAAAGCACCACAAACTTTTTTCCAGTTTGGCATTTCACCGTAAGTGCTTGGTCCTGGAACCCAATCACACATAGTTTCTCTACATGTAACTTTTAAATCAGTTGGTGGCATCTGGTTGTGAACAGCTCCTGGATCCTTACAGGCCAATTTAATTAGATCTAGGTCGAAAGTTTTTGCATCCTGATCAGCTGCAAAGCCAGCTAGTGAAAAAAATGCAAGGAAAATCAATGCAAATTTCATAAAAACTCCTTTTTTTAAAAAAAATTCTTTGCAAAATGTTATTTAAAGTAAAATCTGGATTCCATTTGATGTCAACAAATTTATATATTAAGGTTTTATTTATTGTTTTCTCAAAACAAAGGAATCCAAATGAAAAAGCTAACCATTTTTTCCCTTTTATTTTCTTCCTGGACATCTTTTGCTGATGTTCAAAACCCGTCTTTAATTAAATTCTTATCAGATTTTTATAAAGACACAAAAAAAACAATGGGCCAAAAACCTTTTAAAAGTGGGATGTTAAGAACTTTTGACCTAAATGAAAAAAAATATTCTAGAAAATTGCTCCTAAATAGCGCGGAGAACAAAGAAGAAATGTTTGGTATTAATTCTATCCAAACATTTTTTTACGGTAATAATGATATTTTAACCAATGCTTTTGAAATCGATGAGAAACCTCTAAAAACTGTAAAATTAATTGAAGAACCTTGGTCAGGTTATTTTTGGAGTATGGCAAACGGACTTTTAGGATTTAGATATGAAGATGAGGGATTTGATGACCAAAGCTCATGGGAAAAAAGGCTGGAATATGTAACGAGATATCCCTCTTCCACCTACAATCAAAGAAAAATCGAACTTCTTTCGCCTTCCGAAAAATATGACCTGTTAATAGGAAACTCCGATAACCTAGTTACAAAATTCATGTGGAATGAAGGGAAAAAGGAAATAGAGACCTATAAAAAAATCAGAGATTGGTCCGGATTATGTCACGGACTTGCTATGGCCTCAATTAAATACCCTTGGCCAAAATATTCCATTAAATTAAAAACCCCTGATGGAAAAAATTTAATAAAATTTTTCCCTGATGATATCAAGGCTTTAGGCGTTTTCATTTGGAGCGGAGATAATATTCAAATTAGAAAATTAGGTGGACGTTGTGAACTTGTTTCCCCAAGAACGGATGAAAACGGAAGAATAAAAGATCCAAATTGCAGGGACCCCAACCCAGGTGCCTTCCATTTGGCCTTAGTAAATAGGATTGGAGTTCAAAAAAAATCATTAATAATGGATAGTTCAGGAGATGCCGAAGTCTGGAATTATCCGATAGTTTCCTATAACTTTAATTTTTTTAATCCCGAAACTTGGAAAAAAAGTTTTAAACTCAAAAGTGCAATGATCCATCTATCTGAATTTTCAAAAGATAAGTTTCGCGAGTACAGATCAACCTTAACTGAATATATTGTGGGTGTGGAAGTTAAAATAGATTATTTAACCCATAGGGATCCTAAACATTCTGACAAGGATCCAGATAATTCAACTTCATTAATTTCAGTTCTCTATCGTTATGACTTAGAAATAGATGCAAATGGAAAAATAATTGGTGGAGAATGGTATTCTAATTATAATCCAGATTTTATTTGGTTTCCTGAAGACAAGGCAGATCCCCAGGCAACCTTTGATCATAATATTCACACCGATTGGAATCCTGCTACCGAAACTCTTCCTCAGGATTGGTTGGAAAGTGCAAATTTCTCAGCAGAAAGAGGACAAGTATCCTCAAATATAATTAAGGCCTTATTTGAATATTCAAATAAAGGAACAAACTAATTTACTCAAATTTAGTTTTTCCACCCTAATCCGAATGGATATCAGGTGGAAAAGCTATGAAAAAATTAATTTTTTTAATCCTCTTTGCCCCCCAATTATTTGCGGATAGGCCTCAATGCGATAGATACCTTTCGAAAATAAGGGATATTCAGAAAATACAAAATGATTTTTCTTCACCCGAAGGTTCAGTGGGGTCTTTGCAAGAAACCTATGACCAACAAATTTCCAAATTAACAATCCTAAAAGGAATTAGAGATCTTAAAGATGATTATATAAGGAATCGTGGAACCCTAAAGGAAACCCTTCCTTCAGATGATTTAGAAAATCTAAATGATGAACTAGAAAAAACCATTGCCTCTTCTTCTAAACTATTATCTTTGGAAGATTTAATGGAGGAAATGGACGAGAATAAAAAATTAACTTCCGCTAAAGATTCAGATGAATTTATGCTTAAACTGGAAAAAAATTGCGAGGGAAAAAATTCTACCTTATGCGAGGATCTAGAATACAACGAACCGATGGCCCGCGGATTTTCAGTTTCAACAAAAATTGAAAACAATAATAACTCTATTCCCGAATATAAAATGTTAGTACAAAATGATCTGCCCTCTAAAAAGGACCGGAAAGCAGAATTAGAATTAACCAAATTGGCAAAAAAAGATATTCAAAAATTAAAAACCTGTCTAAAAAATAGTAAAAATACCTGCAATTCCGAATTATCAGATCTTAAAAATAGAGTCGCACAAATCGAATCTTCAATGAATGAGGATGAAAATTTCGAGAAAAATATCCAGGAGGTAAAACTCAGGGACTCCTATGGTGATATGGAGACTTTAGTAAATACTATTGCTCTCCAAATAAAAGAACGAGAGGAAGGAAAAAAGATACCCTCAAGGACAGAAATTTTGAACAACCTTAACAAAAGAATTAAACAGAATTATGAGATTGCTAATTTACGTGCACAGATACGCGGAAAAAAATACGATGAGAATAAACCTCCCGTTATTACCGAAAAAAATGCCCAAACCGTTTTAAAAGAAGCTTTTTCAAAAATTGGATGTTCAAATAAAAATTTAAATGAATGCCTTGAAAAAATCTCCAAAAATAGTGATCAATTGGATAAAGAAATTGCCAGCATTGAATCTTCCATCGAGGATACTGTCAAAAAATTAAATAATTTTACTTCCAAAATCAATTATAAAAAAATGGAAGAAATGAAGGCCATTCTTATTTCATTGGCACAAGAAGAATGCAGGGATGAAAAAGTTAAGAACCTACCCGCTTTTACTCCTTGTACTTCCGCTCAAGATAGCGCTAATCCTGATAAACAAGTAAGAAAATTCGCAATAGGAGTGGGTAGAGTGATCGCGGAAGTGGATCCAAATCTTTTTATCCACAAAGATTCAACACAATTAGGCAGAAAAAATAAACTTAATCAACTTTGTAAAGAAAACTTCACTTTGGTGGGATCAAGGTTTTCCAGTGGTGATCTTTGTATAAATCTTTATGCACCAGAGGCTCCCCTAGGGGAAAAAATAAAGGAAAAAATCACCGGAAAAAAAGCTCCAGTCAAAGGACAATGTGGGCCGGCACCCTACTGCATGGATTGGATGTCCTTTTATAAAAACTATGATGTGGAAAGGGATGATTCCGGAAAAATTTTATCCATTAAAAGGGGTGCTACCTGGTCAGAGCTTATTGCACCTGAAGTGGCCAAGTCAGTTTTAACCCTTGCTCCTGTTGGCCTACAAATGTATCAATCTGATCAATATCTAAAAGTTATGCAAAACCAGGCCGCCTATCAAATGCAAGTTAATCTTAATCGTGAAAAATATCCACTTCATACTTATCTTTGGGATAGAGGTTATCGAAATTTTAAAGATGGATATGTTGGAGGCCCCACTCTTCAAAATCCTGGGGTGACGGGATATGGTGCATTGGGAAATCCCTACGCAGGTTACGGAGCATGGAATCCCTATGGAATGTCCGGAGTTTTACCCTACCAATTAGGGATGTATAGTTACAATCCATATTTCAATGGAAATTTTCAATTTGGAGCTACCTATACTTATTCCCAACTAATCCACTAAGCTAAGGAAAAAATTTTCTAAAAAAAAATTTTTGGTAGATAATATTAGGTAATGAAATCCTTCGTTGCCTTTTTCATTTTCATTATGGTTTCTTGTAGTCCCAACTTGTCCACAACCAGGATTGTAAGCAACGAACCAGCTAAACCTTCTATAAACAATCCAATTTTTGGACCCAATCAAAAACTTTATTGGTTTACCAGTGAAAATTCTGGTTATTACTTAACCATAATCCATAATTCCACCGACCTTGATTACATGAGAGGTTTGTTGGTTAATAACTTTCTCAATACGGAAAATGCCACCACCACGGTTCCTAATTGGAAGGGAACCTATTGTGTAGTCGTAAGTTATAATCGCAAGGATACTAAACAACAGCTTCGCGCCAAAGCTGTTCCCATATCTGTGGCAAATCTTAAAGAAAATACTTTGGAAAGAATTTTTCGAATAGATTGGCCAAATGCGGCCCAAAATATTGAATTTTGCAAAGGGGATCTTCCAACCTATAATCAATCAGGAGTTCAGATATCTAGCACCACAGATGCAGCTTTTACCCCTGAGGATCTCTGCCCCACCTGTGTAGGAACAATCCCTTCAAGTTATCTTGCGCTTTACGCTGTTCCTTTTGATTCCTCAAATAAACCCATTCCTCTTACAAAGGCCAATCAGGTTCCCATTTCCCAATTTCAACCAGCAACCCTAAAAGTAACCGTTGATTTCTCTAGTTATTATTTTCCTAGCGGAACCTGTTCCCAATCGGCCTGTAAGGACCAAGGAAAAGACTGTTGTATAAACAATCAATGTGTAAAGGACGCTTCCGAAAAAGCTGGTTCAATTGAATCTCCTGATTATTTACAGGCAAAAAAAGACGTTGCATTAGATCCCAGTAAATTTAAAAATTACCCACAGATTTATAATATTTGTACCTTGCCAACTCCGGTCTCCTCTTCACCTACTGTACAAGACACTGAACTTCCGCTTCAAACGGCCAATCAGAGATTTGAAACACAATCGGCCCAATATTATTGTCTTGAAGAGGGAAAGAAACCCATTCCAAACTTTGACCTTTGTAATAGTAAATGGCTTTGTGTTCCCCAGTGGATAATTAAAGATCCTACTTTTAATGGGTCATGTTCCACCTTGGATGGAAAGACAGGATTTCAAAGATATAAAGAAGTAAAACTTGATGTTTGGAAATTATGCGGGTGTAAAGCGGACCCGTTCCCCACTGATCCAGATGAAGATAATCCTAAATGCCCTGATTTTGTCTGGAAACCAATCCAAGATAGCGAAGGTAGAAATCTGGAATTTATTTGTAGCACCACCGAAGTTAACCCCTACGCTGATACCTTACAATACCCCTATACCCTTCCTGCAAGATCAGCTCCCCATAGATTTTACAGATCGGATAATGGGAAATCAGTTGATGATGTCACCACCATTCAAAAAGAAACTCCTGAAGTAACCCCTGAGGGATTGGAGTTTTTATACCTAGATAATACCAACAAAACAGACCCTGATAACGTAACTCTAAATATGAATGCTCTAACTGGGCAATTTAAAGTTAATCTTTCTCAAGCCCATCCCGCATTGATGGTTCCGGTTGAATTTGATACCGGGTATGTAATCTCAGTAATATCAGGCTCGCTTAATGCATGTCCGCTTTGTACCAAAGACACATGGGAACCAAGTTTTTTTATTTGGGCCCCTTCAGAAATTGGTAGAGGTCTTGAAGCGGTTGGATACACTACGGCCAGAAATCAGGTCAATTCCAATTTATCACTTGGAAATTATGAGGACACTGGTTTTGGTAGATATTGTTACCTTCCTCCTACCATGCTTCCCTGGTCGCATAAACCAGAAATCGATGTAAACAACCAAAGAAGAAGGAGACTACTAACCCAAACTGCCCTTTATATGAATGGCTATCAAAAGGACTGGTTTGGATTTAACCAAGGAGCAATCATTGGATCCTTCGATGGTGTATCCTGGTTTTCCATTGGAAATATAAGAAAAATTACCTCAACTTCAACCAAACTTTTTATTGCTATCAACAAACCCTTTTCAGATTTAACGGATAATAGTGCATTTCAAATCACCGTAGGAAGAGATGTGGGAAATAACCAAATCCCTTCCCAAGATTTTGATACCGAATTAACAGATGCTGATTCCAGATTCAATCGAGGTTCTTCATGCCAAAAATACCATGTTTGTGAAAATGACACCGATTGCATAACCCAACTAGGATGGGAATATACCTGTGCAGATATCACCAAATATAAATCCTCATGGCCAGTATTTAGGTCCAATGCAGATGAAAAGGCCAATTCACAAATAGCACAGGCCAACTTTACCAATATCTTAAGGGCCTATGATCAAACTGGGAAAGTTAAACGATGTGTTTACAGAGGAAACGGTGCTCCCTGCAAAAAAGATTATTTAAATAATATTAAATCACCAGAATATGCAAAACTTCTGGCATGTGCACCTAATTTTTATTGTGCCGCTCTAACTGAAACTTCTTTAAATTCTAAAATCGATAGGGAACCGGCCCCCAATAATGTTTATTACTATGGATATGTTACCGATCGGCTAGGTAGACCTCAATTTTATATTGGAGGGGATTCTACCTTTCCTCAGGAAGTAAAAGAAAATTTAGCAAATACAGCAAAAATTTATTCAAAAAATGGGAATGTAGATGATTTTGGAATTTGTCGACCAGGAAGACTCTTAATTACCTTTAGTACTCCTGGTACCCAGCCAATTGTTGTTTCACATGCTGGGAAAGATTCTAAACAAAGAACCGATTTTATTTCAGAAGTAGCATCCTGTGATTCAAATGCCATTGGAAATAATAGGGCAATAACCTGTCCCTACATTGAAGAATCCTCAGCAACCTCAACCAATTACCTAAACCTTGCGATAAAAACAACAGATACCCAAATTCAAAATTCCCAAAATCTCTGTGGAGCAGAATCGCAGTATCTTCAAAATGGTGTTAAAACATCAACCTTCAAAATTATCGAATTAAACCGATTGGCCACTTTAAGCACCATTGATCAACCTTCCATCGTTAGAGATGCTTGCTTAAGGAGAGCAGGTGCTGCTTGTCACACAAACCTTGATTGCGGCCCCAATGAACTTCACGAGCAACAGGCATTTTCTTTTAATCAATCTTTTTTTGGAGGTACAACGGCAGAAATGGAGTTTTGGAGAGAAAGTTTAATTTGTGGACAAGGCCAAATCCCACCTTCAGTAGTCCCAACGGCAAGTACCGCCACAACTAAACCAGAACCCTATTTATTAAATAGGAACCGATGCTGTAGGAATATAGGCCTGGAATTTACCATGTATACTCAATACCAAAGCACCGGTGGTCCAGATTTAATTCCCGACATTGATAAATCCAATATTGGTCTTGAGGTTTTGAAGTATCCTTATAATAACCCAGTGGCCTCTAACCGGTATTCACGATATGCCATCACTCAACCTGTAGAATATTCTGATGGTCATGCCGCCCAACCTGTGGACCAGGCACCTATTTTATACCATGACGCAGGTAAACCACTAACTCCAAAAGAATATCAATGGAAAACTTTAAACGATACTGGAAGAAAGACTTGTTGTGGTGCTGGGTTTGTAAGGCTCTTCTCCGATGGTACCCATAATTGGAGCAAAACTAACAGACTTGCCCTTCCCATCGCTGGACTTTCTTGCTTGAATTATCAAGACACCCTGACGTTTAGAAGGCCTCTTCAAGTTGATGAACAAAATTATAATAAAGATTACCAATATTTTTGCATATCCCCAGGTTTAACCGGGGAGCCTTATAATGGTTCTCCAACGACAACTCCTCCTCCTGTTCTACCAGGTCTTCAAGAAAATTCTAATCAAGGTATAATTGGCTGTACTCAGGTTCCCCTACTTCAACCGTCCTCAAATGAAATTACTCTTCCTTGGGATTTATCCCTGGTCGAGGCCAGGATTTCTACTGTTCCTGATGAAAAACCCGCTGGGATTGTTGTACAGAAGAAAACATTAAGCTCAAGAGCACCCTATATCCCCACGCCATTTTTAAATGCTACTCCAATTTCAGTTAACGAATCAGCTCCTGTCTATTTTATTAATAAATTTGCTCCCGCCCAAAGTGTCTATCTTCCTGCCTATATTGGTGGAAGAAGAAACATAATAAAAATTACTACATCTTATTATTCAGATAACACCGCCGTGGCCACAGAAGTTGCAACCACCGAGGCAACTCCAACAGTTTGTGAAAATATTTCACAAAATCCAATGGTAGACTTACCAGAAAATACTTGGTGTATCCAAAATAACAATTATACCGGTGGTTTCGATGTACTCCATGTACACGGCGACCAGGATCCTCCTGGTGCTGCCTCACCTTCATGGGATTATGGAGGATTTACAGTTTATTTCAAAACAATAAACACAAAAACCTACGATTACTGTAACGATAACTTAAAAAACTTTAACGGAGCAACTTCGGCCCCAACATGTACTATTGATAATGATCCAATGAAACCAACCGATCCTGGAAACATTGAAACCGTAGGGATGGGAGGAGGTAATGCTCTTTATTATTTAACAAAATTAGGCAGACTTGAACTAGTTGGCATTCCCCAAATTTTTTATGAACCGCTCTATTGTAATACTGATAGAAATAGCCTCGTAACTGGAATTTTTAATTTAAGTGCACCTACCAGAGAAGAATTTGAAAGTGAAGGTTTCAGATATAGGGCCGAGACTAATTCAATTAAGCTTTATAATATTTATAATCAAAATATTCCTAATTATGCTGAAGACTTTGCAAACCCCGATTCATATGTGGCCATGCAAAACCTTATATCCATTCCTTCAGTGTTCTCAAGCTATAAATTTGCCTGCTGTAAAAATCTAGGTACTGAAGTCCTAAGTTTTACAGAATGCTGTTCAAATTTTTCAGTAAAAGATGCCGATGGAAGGCAGATTTGTAAACTTCCCCGTGGTGCTGATTTACATGTTTATTTTAACCGCTTTGTATCAGGCGATGGAATGGGGGATTGGCAACCAGGAGGAGGATTAAACGACAACGATTTTATTCCTGAAACAGGAGAACCCAATCTCACTAAGGAAGCATCGGAAAAAATTCGGGCCTTAGGGGTAGCCTATTGCTCCTCAGGAAACGTACGGTATGGAGCCGCATTTGGGTATTTTTATGGCCAACCCAACAATGGCTATTTTACCCAAACGGCAAACCCCGAAGATAACACCTTATATTCAATAATTGACTCATCCTTGGATTATCAAGGGGATCCAGGTGATACCATTTCAGGTGCCGGAACCATTCGATATCTGGAAGGGTATAGATGGAATCATCATTTATATTGCGCTCCTTAACAAGAATGGTTAAATTGCCCAAATGTTTCTTTTAATATCTCTTTTTTTATTGCCTTTATGGTCCCAAGAAAGAATCATTTGCACTCATCCGCAAGTCTGCAACTTATTCCCAAATTCCACCTATCCTCTAAAATTGGAAATCGATCCACATCATTTTGAGCCCTCTATTGGGGATATAAAAAAATTTTTAATGGCAGATGTAGTTGCTATTGGTCCACTTAGCTTAAATCCATGGGCAATTAAAATCAAAAAAAACAGGGAATCATCACGAAAAAAAATTATAGAAATTTCCATCCCTGAAAAATTTAAAGAAAAATATGGAAAAAAAAATTCCTATATGTTGGATCACTTTTGGCTTTTCCCAGATATCCTGTGTTCTTTGGTCAAAGATTGCCAGGAAAAAGAGGCCAACGAAAGGATTGAGAAATTAAAGGGTCTAATTAAAGGAAAATATTTTGTTTTAACCCATGATGCATTATCTCCCTTACTAGAATCCCTCGGAGCTAACGTGGCCTCCCTGAGAACCTCTACTCATAATTGTGAGGCCCAACCTTCTTCTTTAAAAATAATAGAGGATTGGAAAAAGAAAAATAGGGCCATTATTTGGTTAATCGAGGAAAATGTTCACACTTTTAACCAACTTAAAGGTAAAATTGGAAAAGATGATATTACCTTAAAAATTGATATCGTAGGAAAACCTGGAGAGGATCCTTTTAAGGTATTTGATAAATTGTTATTGGAATTGGAAAAAACCATAAATGACAAACCCACTTCTTAAAGTAGAAAATCTCTCATTTGCATATCCAGATGCGCCCTCTCATCTTATTTTACAAAATATTAGCTTTTCTCTAAATCCAGGTGAAGCATTAGGTATTTTAGGACCTAATGGTGGTGGAAAATCGACTTTGTTAAAAATCTTGGTTGGCCTTCTGACTCCATTGAGGGGAAATATTCTTTTTAATGGAGGTTTAATTCAAAATTTTAGAACTAAAATTGGGTATGTTCCACAAATAGCAAACTTAAATACCATCCTTCCCCTAAGAGTAATAGACCTTATACATTTGCAACCAGAAAAAAGGGAACATATTAAAGATGTAATAGACCTAGTTGGCCTAAACTCAAAAGAGGAAAAACTTTTTTCGGAATTATCCGGTGGGGAGAAAAAAAGGACTTCTTTGGCCTTGGCACTAATTAAAGCGCCAAAAATTTTAATTTTGGATGAGCCAACTGCAGGATTGGATTCAACAGGAATTGACCAGCTTTTATCTCTCCTGACCCGGCTTCAGAAAGAATTCTCAACATCCGTTATTATTGTTGACCACAACATAAACCAAGTAATAAAGCACTGTGATAAAATACTATGCTTAAACCAAACAAGTCATTGGCATAACGAAAAAGATTATTTAACTAAAAATATTCTGGAGTCCATTTATCATTGCGAATTTGAACATCTTTTGATCCATGAAAAAGAAAATATTTCAGACCACCACCTTTGCGACAAAGATCACAAGGGAGGTAAACATTGAATTTTCTTGCATCCTTTTCCGATTTTTTTCATTATGACTTTCTGTTGCGCGCATTATTCGGCTGCATATTTGTCGCCATTGCTTGTGGGATTGTCTCACCGTTGATCGTGGCCAAAAGATATGCCTTTATAGGGACTGCCGTTTCCCACTCAACTTTTCTGGGATTATCAATTGCCCTATCACTTGTTGCTTCAGAAAATTCCTTAATGGTTTTTTTAATTACATTAATTATTACTTTAATATTAGTCACTGCCTTGGCCAAATCCACCTTCAGACAAAAACTACCATCTGATTCCCTGATCGGGATTTTTTTCACTTCTTCAATGGGAATTGGAATAATAATCCATTTTCTTTTCGCAAAGGAAAGGGGTGACTTATTGGGATACCTCTTTGGTAATATCCTATTACTTGAAAACCAAGATATTATTCTTTGTTTTGTATTGATGCTTACTCTAATCCCTTTATTTTTTATCCCTCTAAAAAAATGGCTTTATGTCATCTATGATGAGGAAGGTGCCTTAGTTTCTGGGATAAATGTTAAGTTTTTTCATTACCTTTTCTTTCTAATTCTAACTTTTTTAATTGTTTCTGCATTAAAACTTGCTGGAACAGTCTTAATTGAAACCCTCCTTTTAATTCCAGGAGTATTTGCCTTAAAAATGGGGAGAAATATTAAACAGGTTTTTATTTTCTCCATTGGATTTTCCATTCTTTCATCCATTTTGGGCCTTTATTTTGCCAATTTATGGAACCTTCCTTCAGGTGCCACCATGGCGGTAACCCAACTTTTAATTTTGCTTCTTTTTCTTTTCCTAAATAAAATAAGAGGGGAAGATTGATGATAAAATTATTTCTAATTTTTTCTTTTTGCCTTTTAGCTGATGATTTTGGAGGCTTTGGCCACCCAAACAAAGGATGCCCACTTAACTCCATTTGCGGTAAAGAAATGGGACAAAGAAAGGCCATCTGGGATGACTTTTTAAAAAATTTACCCAAAGATAAAAAAATTGCTGCAAATAAACTGGATGAATTCAGGAAAAATAATGGGATTTTGATCCCGATTTGGACCGTTTCTAATACCCTTGAAGAAAACGATCTGATCAAATGGAGCTCACCTTGTCCTCAACACCAAAAAGAGGACAATAAATTTTTCCAGGCCGAAGTTTTTACTTCCGATATCTCCAAATTGGATGGAAAAAGATTTGTTGAGGAAGTGGCCCTACTTCTAAACGAGGATAACTCCATCCTTTCTTATAAAATACCCAATAAAGAAGTCCCAATTTATTTAAACGGTAAGGAAATGATTTTTACCATGACATCCGAAGGGTATTATTATCATTTAGGAGTAAACCCCTCAGGTAAATTAAGGGTTTTTGATGCCAAACCTTCAGATTTTTCCCCCAACGAAGTGGAATGTCCAAAAACTTTAATAAATCAATTTAATCAAATAAAAAATGACCTTTTCTCAGGACATTTTTGCAGAAGCGTTTACAATTCAGCGACCAATAAATACCAAACCCTCCTTTTCGGGCTAACCTGTGTTTAATTCCCTCCGATAAGGAGGACATGGCTAAGATAATATTTATTTTTTTTCTATTAAGCTCTTGTGCCTCAAATTACCGTCCACCAGAAAGTTTTGGTGAAAAAATGGAACGGTATTCATCAAAAACGAAACAACAAAATTTAGTTCCGAAAACATTTGCCATGGACATTAATTACAATTCCCTAAAAAGAAGGCCAGCTTCAGAGGATGTGGCGAAAAAAATGATGGGATATACTAACAGCTCATTATATTTTCTTTCACTATTTACCCAATTTAAACAAATTCAAAAGCTTTCCCAAAAACAGGCAGGTACATTAAAACATTGCCCCCATTTTCATGGTGAATTTCTCCAGATAGAAAAAAACCATCTTCCTTTGGTAGAAGGAAAAATTGATTATAGCCTACTGGATAAAAATTTACTTTATGATGAGAATTTTCTGGCCAAAAATCCTGCTTTTCTTTTACCTACTGCCCAAGCCGAAAATGCTTCCACTGTAAGAGATAAATTGGATGGAACAGATTTTACAAAGATGAACCAGATCATTGAGGATGCTCTTCTGGTCCAACAGATCAAAGTATTAAATGAATTGGAAGAACTTTGTGAGGATGGAGTATCAGATAATTTTTATGCCTATCAGAATCTTATCACCCATATTAATACCCAAAAAAATATGGTTCCTTCGAAAAAAAATATTGAAACTCTCCTTAAAATTTCATTATTTTACAATATGACCCTAATTGAATCCTTAAAAAATAACGCAAAAATATCCAAGCGCTCAATCTCCTCTATTAAAGAGGAGGATGCAATCGATAACCAGGTACTTTACCGAATGAATGCAAATTGGGCGGATGATTACATGAGAAATATCCCAAAATAATCTTATCTAAATACGTAGAGACGGTTTCTAGAACTCAAAAATGCCAGGGTGTTTTCTTCTATTGCCAAATCTCCGAATACACCAGAATAAGAATGTCCCATTTTGAATTCAAACTTTTTTTCAAGGCTTATAGGATCTAAAAGAAGAAATTTTCCATCAACCGTTGTAAGTGCCAAATGATTTTTATAAAAATTTAGGGAGGAAATTCCTCTTTCAGAAAAATTGGCCCTGTTTAGGATTTGAAGATTTTCATCCAAAATCACAACATTGCCATCAACTGTGGGAACATACATTTTTTGATCTTTAAAAATTGGAGTTCTGGAAGGAGTTACATCTACTTGCCTCAATATCTCCCCTGTTTTGGGATTAAGTATAGAAAGGGCTCCGCTTAATGAATTTGCATAGAGTAAATTGTTGTAAATTATCGGAGATGGGTCCGCATCAACAAATTTTAAATCATTAGTGAGTTTTCTTTCCCAAAGTATTAATCCCTCATCCACCGATAAGGCCACAAGGTATCCGTCTCCAAATCCCACATAAAGAGTATTATCTTTGATAAGGGGAGTTGAAGTCCTTTGGATGGTGGTGGTTTGAGATACGGCCCTGCCATATGCCCATAGAACTTTACCTGTTTCAGCGTCTAAACAAAGAATTTTGTGATTTCTTAAATGAAAAAATAATTTATTTTGAGAGACCGCAGGTGTCCCATCAACACTGGCGCCCAAATCCACATCAAATTTAAGTACTCCCGTTACATATTGTCGGGAAAATACCCTACCTGTTGTTGTTCCATAAATAACATGGTCATTGTGTACAATGGGAGCACTTGAATAAACTACTTTATTTCCATCATTTACAGACCAGAAATTTCTCCCAGTTGTTGCATCATATGCATTCATAGATCCGCCGCTTGCGCCTACTAATAGAACACCTTCATGAATTACTGGAGAATTTAGGGATATTGGTAAATTTCCTGTCTGATATTTAGTTTCGTAATTTTTTATCCAAGAAAGAATGGTAGGAGAAATATTTCTAGGAGGCGCCTTGATGCTTGAACAGCCCAAGAATAGAATTATCCATAATAATTTCAAGTAAGATTCCTTTTACATTGATTGAAGATTTATCTGGGCCAATTTTTTATACACTTCCTCATCAAAGTTATTTAAAACGTATTGAAATTTTTCTTTGGCCTTTGCGGGATTATTAACCTTTTTATATAATCGGCCCAAGTCTAAATGAATTTTTCCCTCTAGAACTTTTACCTTTGAATTTGTCATTTCTTCTAACAATTCAATGGCCTTTTCATTTTGGGAAAGATCCTCTAAAACTGCGGCCAATTGAAACCCCATTAAAACTTTCTCATAATCCCCAGTGAAGTGCTTCCGACCAATCTCCAGGATTTCTTGGGCCTCTTTTAACTCGTTTTTTTCAACCATGTCGGACGCTGCTTCCATCATGATCGCAAAATTGCCGTTAAAGGAAGAGGTTTGATCCAATAGGCCCGTAAATTTTTGTATGAAGTCATTTGGATTCAAGGTCTTTTCTTTAAGTTGTTTTAGCTCTGTTTTAGAAAAGATAAATACCTGATCACTATACTTGGAATTATTATTAGCTTTTATACTGCGATAGATACCATAGATAATTGGGATAACTAGAAGAGAACACAATAAAACAATTACTTGGGTTCTATTTTTTTGAAAAAACTTTTCTGTCTCAAATGCCATAATAATCCTTAATTTCTTTGGTTTTGGGCCAAAAGAGTTTAAGACTGCTAACTTAAGTTGTCAAAAATGTATTTCGTAGATTATCATAATAATTAAATAGATAACCCTAAATGACTTAAAGCAACAAGGATGTTACTTATGGGCATAAAAAAGATTCTTTTCATTCCTCTATTCTTTTTTCCGTTAATTTTAAATGCTTCTCCAAACTTGGGACATTTGGGCCTTGGTTATTCCAACCAATTGGTTAACTCAATCCCAGGTGTATCCGTAAAATACCAGGCAACACAAACTATATCTTATGGGGGGCTTTTTAACTTTAGCACCGCTGACAATGGAGGTTGGGGACTAGGTGCAAAATTTTACCGAAATATCTTTGCAGAACCAAACCTACTTTTTTATGGAGCCTTTTTGTTGGGTTATGCATCCAGGGACCTACCTCAAGGACAAAGCGATTCTGGCGTACAAATGGATCTTACAATTGGTTCTGAATTTTTTATTCCAGGTATCCAAAGTATAGGACTTAGTTTTGAAGCAGGGCTTTCTTTTAATACATTAAATGGCTCTACCTTTCAAACAGCAGGGTCCAATTTTGTAACTGCCGAAGTGCATTTTTATTTATAATTCATGAAAAAAATAATCTTCCTTTTTTTTCTTTTATCGGTAAGCGTTTCTGCCCAGGACCGCATGTATGATGACGAATTTTCAGATTTTGAGCTAGGTGGTGATATTTTCAACGATTATAGTGAAGGAATAGAATCCGCCAAAATTTTGGAAAGGGAAAATTATTTTAACTATTCAAATTTTTTCTCGGTTGATTTTTTCATAGGATGGACTACCTTTGATGGAAATCGAGGTCAGGCCTTCGAAGAAAACAGCTCCCCAGGGTTTAGCATTGGAGCAAATTATTATTTTGAAACAAACGTCACTTTCGGAATTGGTTTTGCCTACTCCCAAAATTATTTCACGATAGACCAACCGGTTAACGGATATCCCAATCCCCTTCAATTACCTGGTAATATAACCGTTGATAACTGGAGATTTTACGGGTCCATGCGCTACTATATTGATACCACCAATTTAGGTTCGGCACTTACATTCGCCAACCCTTATGTAATTGGAAGATTGGAATATTGGGGAGTTGACTATAAATTTAAAAACCAACCGACTCTTCCTAGTCAAAAGGGAAAGGGCATGGGTTGGGCCTTTGGTGCCGGTCTTCAGTTCCCAATCAAAATGAAACAATATAATTTTGGGGTGGAATTTCTTGTTCACTCGGTTAACTGGTCCGATCGATTTACGCAGGCCTACGCTCCCCTACCAGAATCCAGTAAAGAATATTCTGGCTATGGTTATGTAAATATGAACGGTCTGGCCTATGACTTATTTATGGGATTTAACATTGCCTTCTAACTCTGACCCCTTCCTGAAAATCAAATGTATTGGACTATTGAATAGATAAAATTCCTTCCTAAGTCCATTTTGCAAATACCTTCGGTAATGTTCAGGAATTCCTTTTGACCTGTTAACAAATAACAGAAAGGTCGGAGGAGAGCTCTTTACCATGGAAGCGTATTTTACTCTAAGCCTTACCCCTCCTGAAGCCGCTGCTGTCAGGGGTCTTTCATCTAAAAGCCTTAGCATGGTTCTATTAAGCTCACCGGTTGGGATCTTCTGGGATCTGATCTTTATGGTTTTTTTCAAGGAATCCTTAAGTCTTCCAATAAATTTATTATTCTTTGCGGAAATGGGAATAATATCGCAGAAGTTTAACCAAGGAGCAGACCTTAGAAGGTTTTCCATCCACTCGCTTTTGGATTTTTCATCCTTCATTTCATCTTTTAAAAGATCAATTTTATTTAAACAGACAATAACCGATTTCCCTTTTTCCAGAGCAATACCAATTAGCCGTCTATCCTGATAACTCATTTCTTTGGTGGCATCCATCATATAAATGACAATATCGGATTCAGTGATGCACTTTAAGGAACGGAACACTGACTGGGATTCAATAACCCCTTCAACTGAAGATTTTTTCCTAATCCCTGCGGTATCTATTATCTGTACAGATCTCCAATAGCTACCTACCTCTTCCACCTCTTGGGACTCATTAACTTCAAAATCTTCAAATTTAATATCATCTAAGGCCTGGTAACTTTCCTCGACTCTCCTGTAAACATCAGGGTTATTCTTTTTGAAGGATTCATATTGACTGAAAATGGTCTTATTTGGAACAAATTCCTTTTTTTCTTTAAACTCGATCGCTTCTTCACCAAAGAAAAGATCAAAATAACCTTCAACAGGATCGACAGTAGTTCCTGCAATATCGGATACCAATGCCCTTTCAGAACCAAGTAGATTATTTAGTAATGTGGATTTGCCGGTGTTGGGAGCACCAATTATGGCCACTTTTGCTATAACATCTTCTCGTGGAGTAATTCCTTTTTGTAGCACAGGAGCACTATCGTCTTTATATTCTGAAATCTTCCTTTGCAGCTCCTCTCTTAAATCCATAAATCCAGAGCCATGGGCCGCTGATACAAAAAATATCTTATCCACCCCTAATTTATAAAACTCACTTTCAAGTCCCGATTGATTGTGGCCATCATATTTGTTTAAAACCAACCAGAATTCTTTTTTCCTTGCACGAATAAAATTGGCTATCTCACTATCCAGCGGAAGAAGCCCTTCACGTACATCAGCAACCATTAATACCAGGTCAGATTCTGAAATGGCGGTATCTGCATGGCTCCTCATTAAATTAAAGAATTTTGATTTGGTTTCGATATCATCTTCTCTAACTTTTGAAGTATAAAAACCTCCGGTATCCACTAGAATCAACTCATTCACTTTTCCTAATTCATCTAAATGGGTGATACCATAATGGCGATCTCTTGTAACACCTGGTTCATTATGGGTAATGGCCTTGGTGGCATTTCCCATCAAACGATTAAAAATTGTGCTTTTTCCTACGTTTGGTCTTCCAATAAGGGAGACAACAAATGTTCGTTTCATTTTTTGTCCCTCCAAACTCTGTTTGAATCGACAGCACGTGGCAGCCCAATTTCTTCCAATACAAAATTATTTTTAAACCAATTAGGAGAAACCTTCGCATGAAGATTTAAGTGAACTTGTCCTCCGACCATTTTTTCAATTTTGGCGCGGGCATTGGCACCAATTTTTTGAATCATCGACCCTCTTGAGCCCACGACAATGGCCCTTTGTGAAGGACGATTTACTAAAATTGAAGCTGATATATGACATACAATTTTTGAGGTTTTTTTATCTCGAAAGTCTTTATACTCATCGATTACCACTGCGGTTTCATAAGGAACTTCTTCCTTTAAATATTTAAAAATTTGCTCGCGAATATATTCGGTAACAAAAAATCTTTCATTTTTATTGGAAACCTCACCCTCTGGAAATAAATGCGGTCCGGATTGTGCTCGGTCGCAAATCGCGCCGATTAACTCATGAATATTTTCTCCATTATTTGAAGAAATTAAAAAATGCCTTTCAATGGATGGAATTATTTCTTTAGCCTTTTCTAAAACCATGGAAAGAGGAAGTTCATTTGCTCTCTCAACCAAATCTGATTTAGTGAATACCAACCAAGTAGGCCCTAGCTCCTCACGGAAATTTTCCTTAAACTCTAAAATTTGCCTTAATACTTCTTTGGTTAAATCCACAAGAAGCAGGTTTACATCCACTCCATTGGCACCTTCTCTTGCCTGTTGATTAAGTCTTTTGTTAAATTCTTTATTGGAGGAATGTACACCGGGAGTATCAACCAGGATAATTTCTGTTCGGTCTACCGTAAATACGCAGAAAAATTTATTTCTAGTAGTTTGAGGTCTGTCCGTTACGATGGACAAATCAAATCCAAGAAGATGGTTAACTAATGAGCTTTTGCCCACATTAGGAGATCCTAAAAGAGAGAGCATAATGGATTTATTTAATGGATGCTGGTGGGTAATAAGCATGGTCGCTCTCCTATAGTTAAATAAAGTTGTTCTTTGAGAACAATTTTGGCGAGCATATTTTCGCCTTTTCTTTTGGAATCAGATTCTAACGATTTTAAAAGTTTTCCTTTTAGAAAAATCTCAACCAAAAATCTGTTCTCTCCTAAATCGCTACTTTTATAAACTGGGAATTCCCTAAAAAATCCCATGGTAACTTCTTGAAGCTGAGTTTTCGGGTCAAAATCGTAAAACTTATCTAAATGAACAAAATTAGAACCTGTTTGGAGCTCGAAACTCTCAAGTAAATTTAAAAAAGATTCCTTTACTTCTCCAAAGCCACCATCTAAATAAATTGCTCCTATAAGGGCCTCAAAGCTATCGGCCAAAATTCTGTCCTTTTCATAGCCACGGGCCTTCCACTCACCATTTCCCAGCAATATACAAGGGCCTAAATCGATAAACCTCGCAAGTTCGGCCAAGGAACTTTCATTTACCAATGCACCTCTAAATTTGGATAATTCACCCTCGGATAATTGAGGGAAATTTTCAAAAAGGTATGAAGTAAAAAGTGTTTGTAAAACTGCATCGCCTAGAAATTCTAATTTTTCATATGATTCAAGTTTTAGGTCAGGATGTTCAAATACAAAGGAATTATGGGTAATGGCCTTCAAGAGAATTGAAGGTCCATTCATTTTTTCAAATTCAAATTTAAATGGTGTTAGGATTTTTTTAATGGAAGAGTGCTCCAATAAGTTATGCATGATATCATGGATATTTTCGGCCAAAAGAATTGGATTATTGGAGGTCGTCTGCATTGGTCTTCCACTATATATAAATTTAGGGCGCCAGATTAGCATCTAAGCGCTTCGATTTCAAGGACTTGAGAATCTTTACCTTATTTATTAAAGTTATTAGTATAAACCTTTAAATTTTGAGGTGTTATGGATTTAGACAAGAGCATTTTTAAGCACCAAACTGCTTTTTTAGATCTCCTCTCCAAGCAAGGAAAAAGCTTTAATACCCTTAAAAATTACAAAACCGATCTAACATGTTTTAACCAATTTATTAGGGATTTAAATCTAAATCTCACCGAATTTGGGATACCCCTTATGGAAGAATACGGGGCTCATTTAGAAAATAAATATAACTCCAATAATTCCAGAAGAAGAAGAGTTCAAACCCTTCGCGCCTTTTGCGACTTTTTAATTGAAAGGGGGGTATTAAAATCTAACCCAGTAAAATCCCTTGTTCCTTCGCCTAAATTCCACGATATCCCTAAACCCTGCAAACTAACCAATATAAAAACCCTTTGGAACCACCTTATAAAAGAGACCTTATCTGAAAAGGACTTGCCAAGGTTACTTGCCAAAAGAAACCAGATTATTGTTCTTTTAATTTTTGGTTCAGGACTTAAAGTTTCTGACCTGGAATTCCTTAAAATTGAAGATATAATCCAGGGAGATACTCCCAGGGTCTTAGTTAAACCTCCAAAAAGAGATTCTTATTCCATTCCATTGCCACGGGCCTTTCAATCAATTTATTATTCCTATTCCAATGATCTAAACATTTATAAGGAAAAAATCAAAATAGATTTTCCAGAATTACTGTTTAATGCCAACCCCTACAAAATCATTTCTGGGGGGTTGAGTCCTAGGGGGCTGGAAAAAACATTTGAAGATTTTAGAAATAAACTAAAATTTGAAATTACTCCTAAAAATCTTCGCCAATCATGTATTTTCAAGTGGATTCATCAGGAGCATGGAGAAGATATGATTAAGGAATGGATGGGCGTAGCTCCTTCCTACTCCCTAAAGGCTTACTATGACCTAATGGAGAAAAATTTTTTTGATGAAGATTTCTTAATCGATTTCCTTTTAATACATTAATGAAGATTATTGCAATCTCCCTTTTTATCTATTTTGGCCTCCTAATTATTTTATATTTATTCCAAGAACGGGTTATTTTTTTTCCTGATGACAGGACCTGTCCAGAATTAAAATCAGTTTCTTTTAATAATGACACGATTAGATTTATTGAAAAAATTCACCCCAATCCAAGGGCCACCCTTATACACTTTCATGGAAATGCGGGTTCGGTCTGTGATAGGGATTTCATGCTACATTACCTCCATGAAATCCCTTTAAATATTATTTTGGTTGAATACCCGGGTTATTCGGGTGATCCAAATTTCCCTACTTTAAAAAGAATTAAGGAATATTCCATTAATGTTGTGAACTTTTTTAAAAAGGATAAAATTCCAATATTCCTTTATGGGGAATCTTTAGGCACAGTGATTTCTACCCATCTTGCCTCATTTGAAAAAATAGAAGGATTGATACTACAGTCTCCTTTTGGTTCTTTAGGAGAGGTGGGGCAAAACGCCTACCCAATTTTTCCTGTAAAATGGTTGGTAAAAAATGACTTCAAATCACAAAGCATTACTACAAGGACTTTAATATTAATTGGCGAAAATGATGACATTGTTCCAAAAGAAATCTCTAATGGCCAAATTAAATTTTTTGAAAATTCAAAGGTAATTACTTTTAAAAATCGAGGCCATAATGATTTAGTTGTTGATAACAAAAAATTATGGAGTGAAATCACATCTTTTTTGCTACTTCAATAAAATTTATTTTTAGATTTCATGATATAATTTTCTTATGAAACCCTTGGAAGAAAAAAAAGATATTTACGTCCAAGAGGTCAAAAGGGCCTTAAAGGAATCCACTCCTTTAAGAGATCCTTATCCTGATTATATTAAACTAAACCATAGGATAGAAAACATATGGGTCAATGCCCAAGAATCGGGAATTAATGAAGGTGTCTTTCTAGAGATTCTTCAAAAGGCCATTCCATCCCATTTAAAGAAAATTCATTTCTATAAATTTTTTAGAAAAGCAGCTTAGGTCCATCTATGATATGCGGGGTGACCTTCAGAAACCGCTACAAATGTTCCTTTGCAAGTAGCGCAAACCTTCCCATTTGCAAAAAGCTCGGCTTCAACAACGGCCCTTTTATCCTGCAATTCAACTATTTTTGAAATAAGCAAAATTTCTGAGGATGTGGGCGTTGGTCGTTTTAATTTAATAGAATAATCCGCGGTAACAGTACATAGTGGTCTTTCCAATGATAGGTTCTTCATAATTTTAAAAGCGGCGGTCCAGTTACAATGACAATCCAAAATGGCCCCCAAAATACCGCCATTTAACATTCCTGGAAATGCTTCATGATGGGATTGGGCCTTCCAATCACACTTAACCAAATCCCCCTCTACGTAACTTTTAATTTTTAAACCCTTTTCATTTTTTGGTCCACAACCAAAGCAGATGGAATTAGGGGCATAATGGTCCTGTAAAAATATTTTTCCCATTTGAAGACTCCTTAATGTATTATTTGAGGGTGAAGAAAATTATTATCCCAATTATTATATTTATTCCATTGGCAATTTGGTTAAATAGGTATTTTACTATTGATTTTTTAAAACAAAATACTGATCTACTAATGGCCTATTTCCAACAGAATAAAATATTATTTTCAGTTCTTTATTTTTTCACCTATATTTTTATTACCGCTACCTTTATCCCGGGTGGACCACTTATTATGACACTTTTGGGCGGTTTTCTCTTTGGCAATACATTCGGGCTTCTATTAGTATCCTTTGCCAGCTCAATTGGGGCAACTTTGGCCTTTTTAGTAAGTAGATATTTTTTCGCGGATTACTTCAAAAAGAAATTCGCAAAACTTTATAAAAAAATAAATCAAGGAATTGAAAACGGAGAAAAACTTTATCTTCTTTCACTAAGGTTAACCCCTCTTGTCCCTTTTATACTTGTAAATTTGGTTTGCGGTCTAACCAAAATTAAAGCCTTTACCTTCTATTTAATTAGCCAAATTGGGATGCTTCCAATAACTGCATTGATTGTAAATGCAGGGACCCAATTGTCCACTATTAAATCCCCAGAGGAAATATTCTCTCCAAAAATAGTCATTTCTTTAACCCTGGTTGCCATTTTTCCATTAATAGTAAGAAGATTAATTAATAATCCTTAAATTCCTGAGGACGGGGTTTAACTGGTAGTCCCAAATTTTTATCTAGATGCCATCGATCTTCAAAAAGCTCATCTTTTGAAATTCGGTAATATTCGAGATCCCGATTTAGGTTATCAATTCGTTTTATTAACTCCTTCCTTATTTTAATTTTATCCTCGCGGTCATCTTGAAGTGAGTCAATTGTTTTGCTTTTTTCTTTTTCGATTTCGGCTATCCTTTTATCAAAATCTGCCGCTGCAAATACTTTTTTCTGATCATAAGTCCAAAGAAAATCGTTGATACTATTTAGTTGTTTTAAAAAATCATCCTTCCTTCGCAAAAGTGTTATGCGGTAATTGGACATGGATTTTATCCTTTCCTGAAGGACTGGCGATTTAAAGATTAGGGCAGTTCCCCTGCGGAAAAATTCTTCACTTTCTCCACATATTTCAAAATCCCTTGCATAAATAACAAAATATCCAGGCTCAACGGATCTGACACTACCATGGCAAGGATTAGAATCAGATGTAGGAGGACTAAATTCAACCAGGTCACCGGATCTAAAAAACTTAATATTTTGATTTTCCGAGGAAACCTTTAAAATATGTCCAGTATCATCCTTATCCGTTACCCGCCCGGAAAAAACCGAATAATCCATTTTGGGATCATAAAATGAGTCATCTAGGGCAAAAGAAAACGAGAATAATAAAAACCAAAGCGCCATACCCCTATTATCCCTAATATTTTTTCTACACTCCAGTGTGGAAAATCTTGTCTAGTGGTTCTCAAAAGTATATAAAATCCTCTAAAAAAGGAGTCCAAAATGGAATTTTTTCTAGATACTGGAGAAGTAAGCGAAATCAGAGAAGCTGCAAAATGGGGCTTTGTAGATGGTGTTACTACCAACCCTTCTCTTATTGCCAAGTCTGGAAGAAAACAAATTGAGGTTATAAAGGAAATTTGCGATATAATTGATGGACCTATTTCCGCAGAAGTAATCTCTACCGATTTTGAAGGGATGGTTAAAGAAGGCCTTGAAATCGCAAAATGGCATCCAAATGTTGTGATTAAACTACCCCTAACCGAAGCAGGTATTTCTGCTACAAAAGTTTTATCTAAAGAAAAAATTAAAACCAATGTAACTCTTTGCTTTAGTTCAAACCAGGCCCTCCTGGCGGCAAAAAATGGAGCTACTTATATTAGTCCATTCGTAGGAAGATTAGATGACTTAGGCCAGGATGGAATGCAACTCATCAGAGAGATAAGAGCAATCTATGACAATTACGGTTTTACTACCAAAATTCTGACCGCATCCATAAGACATTCCTTACATGTAAGAGACGCAGCCTTGGCAGGATCGGATGTTGCAACCATGCCTTTTAAAATAATGAAAGGCCTGTTTAAGCATCCTTTGACTGATAGTGGACTTTCGGCATTTCTTGCCGACCATAAAAAGGCAAATTCTTAATTAAATTCTTCCGGTCCGATAAGAAGACAAAATTCGGGCCGGAAATTGAAATACTTAATAATTTTTCTTTTATTTTTTTCCTGTAAACCTCAAGAAAAAACCACTCAAGACAGTGCTAAAAGCCCAGTTTATTATCACTGGAACGTTCAAGGTATACAGGAAGCTCCTTTACATATTGTATTGTCCAAGGAATTTGTGCCGTTGGTTTCTGTGGATCAACCTGACCCATCAGGACTAAATGCTATCGAAAAATTGGCAAAAAAATGGAATGATTCCCACCCTGTTTTAGAATTTTTCGACCTTCCCTTTACAATAGGAGAAAACAAAATCTACACCAACCTTGAAGATTATCTTGAGGATGGTGAGATGGGAATCTATTATAGCTCTGGCTGGTACAGAGAATTAAGCCCATCTGCACTGGCCGTTACCCAATTTATCGGTATCAGAAAAAATACAGGAACCCCAGATGAATACCTTGAATTGGTTCATGGAGATATATTGGTGAATTTTAGAGATTTTGAATATTTCACTGATTCCAATCCTAAAACCTTTGATCTTCAGACGGTATTGCTCCATGAAATGGGACATCTCCTAGGGCTTCAGCATGTCTATAATCCTTCCATTACATCCGTCATGAGCCCTTATCTAGATCGTGGAGAAAAACGTAGAGATTTAACCCAATTTGATTTTGAGAATATATTAAAACATTACCCCATCATTAATCCCCAAAAATCAGGAATTTCATCTCTTTTAAACATTGAAGAATCAGGTAAATTAGAAAGGCATATTGTAGAGTTATTTGCAGATGGTACCTGCAAACATTACCTAAATGGACAATTGATAAAATCCCACAAATAATATCTGAATGAGGATTATTATTCTCCTTCTCCTGCCCTTTTGTCTTTTTGGCCAAACCGGAATTTTTAATACTATAGCCATAACAGATGATTTAGATTTCTACTACAATATACACCTGGCTCAAATTTATATGGGATCTGAAAAAGGAAGAATCACCTTTACAAAAAAATGGCCCCTTCAAGAAGGCGCCCACCTTATAGCAAAAATTTCTAAAGACAAAACTTGCTTGCTAAAAATTTTGGAATTGGGTGAGAAAGAGGGAAAAGTGAGTCTTTCTCATTGCCCCTTCAGATCGGAATTAAAAAGGGATCAAATCTTATCTCTTCCTCCAATGGTTACCCAAGTCGATCCAACATATAGAGAAAATTCTGTTTATACAGCAGAGAAGAAAGCAATTGGTGACCTGCCCTCTCAAAATGAACCTTGGTACATTTATACCTCAATTGGATTAGCGCCAATTCAATATGCATCATCAATAAACCAGTCCATTGAGAGCTTTACCGGTAATTCTTCCATGAATAACTTGGGAATATCCCTAGAAGCCTTCGGTGCTTACTTCCCTTTAAAAAATAAAAAAACAGTCCTTGGAGGTGTCTTAGGTCTTGTCTATGAAAACTATAAGACCCAAGGGCAATTCAATGAAAGTCCAACTACTGTTATAAACCAATGGGCAGACTTAAAGTTTTGGCAATATTCTATTACGGCATCTGCGATGCATTTTTATGGGAGAAATGTGGGGGATGGATTTTTTATAAGAGGAGATCTTGGTATTTCTGCATTTCAAGGTACCCTTAATGTCTCCTACACCACTAATGGCGGAGACCTCCAAGGAGAAAATCAAGATTTTTCATATAAATGGGGACCATCATTTTTATTGGGTGGAGGTTACTCATGGCCAATTTCCCTTTCGGAGAGGATGATGGCCTCCTTATATTTTTCATCGAAATCTTCCTATAGCAATGGAACTTTAACCACCAATAATATGATTATTGCAGGACTGGGATTTCTATTTTAAGGAACTTGTATTTCCTTGATTTCTGAGAGCGCAGATCCTTGAGGATTTAATCTACTAAAACTTTTGACCCTAATTTTCCACACCCCTTTATCTAATTCTAGGGAAGTTTTATTAGCAGTCCAATCACCGTTTTCATAACGGATTTTTTTGCAATAAAGTTCGCTGCCATTTTTTTGATAAAATATTTCGTATCCACCCTCAGGTGAATTTACCAGAGTTTCTAAACTTTTCTCCCAGGATATAACGGTAGGATTTGCAACCTTTAGGGGCGAAGTATCCTTCTCACAGCCCAAATTATCACTGGAAATTGAAAGAGAGGCTAAAGTAGTAGCGGTGGTAAAAGTGGAAATATAATCTGTTCCCATTGGAATATTATTTCTTACGGCCTGAACGCTTCCAAGAACTTTTAATTTATACAGGGTGTTGGAGAGTAAATTTCCCCACCACCCAAAAAAAGTGGATTGGTTAATATACCAATTTGTATTTGCGTTGTTAGAGGGATTATTTAAGGCCACGCATGAGCCAAAGTTATCTGATGAAAGTTGAACCGTTCCCGAGCAAGCGGTGCTAAAGCCTCCATTAGTAGTGACATTTACCATTGGTTCAGAGAAATTAATGGTAAATGAGGTATTTCTTGTTACATTCAGTGCTCCAATTGTAGGGATGGTAGAAATTATTGTAGGTTTGTTAGTGGTGGTAAAATTTTGGCCGCTGATGCTTGGATAATATCCAACCATTGGATTTCCGGTAGACGAAGTTGCCTTAGAATTAATCCTTAAATGATATCTAGTATTATTTACCAAGGCCGATGTCGGAGTAAGTTTGAAAGTTCTAAAATCGGTTGAAGTGGAAGTTAGAGGAAGGCATGTAGCAAAAGCATTTTGAGATAAGTCTACTCCACCAACATTACATGCGTTGGAAGTTGCCCCTACTACAGTATTGGGATCCATCGTTGTATCAAAAGTAACAGTGATGGTATTAGGCCCAAATGTTGGAATATCCGTCGCTCCAGAAGCAGGTGAAAGAGATGTAACTGTGGGTGATACATCGGTTGTAAAGGTAAACATATAATCTTTTTTAATGGATTTCCCCGCTGCAGTTGTAGTTATATCTTTGGAAACTTTTAAGATGTATTTCGTATTAGGACTTAAATTATCTGAAACTCCACCTAAGTTGAAATTTAAATTATCTATAGTAGTCGGAGCCGTGGACCATTTTGCACAAGATACAAAGTTATTTCCTGAAAGTTGAACATTCCCAGAACATGAAGTTGATCCTGTGTTAGTAGTGACGGTTGTAGAATCCACGGTATTGGTAAATGTTATTGAGAAACTTTGTGCTCTGGCCCCGAAAGGCACACCTGTGGAGCCATTTGTAGGTGCAGTCATAGTCACTGTATTTGCAGAGGAGTCATTAACCGTAAAACTTGAACTATAAGGTGCTACCAAATTATTTCCAGCAGAGTCCTTAACCACGGTATTTACCTTGTACTGATAATTTGTCGCATTATAAAGACCATTTAATGGCACAAAATTAAATGTCATCTGATTTGTTGTCGATTGATTTAAAATTGGAAGGCAGGAGGCAAAATTGTCTTGAGAAAACCAAAAAGCGATATTTGCATTACAACTAGTAGTGGTACTTGATGTAACGGTAGTTGGATTCATGGTCTCACTAAAAGTAACAGTAATGGTTGCATCAGCAGGAACATTTGGCGAGGTGGGAGTGGGCGATGAGGCAATGACAGTCGGTGGAATGTAATCCTTCACTGTAAACCCAGGAACCTGAAGATAATTGGAGCTCATTTCATTTCCTGAAAGATCCGTAACCTGTCTTTTAACTTTAATTTGGTAAGTAGTACTTGGCTGCAATAGTGGTGATGGAATAAAACTAAAAGTTAAATTATCTGAAGTTGTAGCTGATCCCATGGTAGCACAAGTTGCAAAATTATCTCCAGAAACCAATACGTTACCAGTGGTACATGATGCATCGCCTGGGGTAATTGTCGGTGTGGCCATATTTTCTGAAAAGGTTACTGAGATCAAATTTTCAGCAGCATTAATGGCACCTGCGGCCGGATTTGTACTTGCGACTGTTGGTGGTATTGAATCTCCAGTTTTAAAAGAGCTAATAAAATCAGATACAGGATGCATCCCAACCTGATCCGAAACTGAATTTTTTATTTTAAAATAAAAAAATGTCAATTCTGCCAGTGGATTTAATACAGTGAAGGTAAAAGTTGTAGTCGAATTGGATGGTGTTTGGCTTAAAATACTTTGACAGGTGTTAAAGGTGGGGTCACTTGAAAAAAGTATGTTCCCATTTGAACAATTATTTAATGTATTGTTGGTAAAGGTTGCAAAATCCATTGGTTTGTTAAATACGACAACAATATTTGTATAGGGAGAAACATATGTTGCCGAACTTATCGGAGTGATAGAAGAAACAATTGGAACGGTATTTGAAAAAAAGCTATAATTAAAATTTCCGGCGATCGAATTTCCGGCCAAATCCTTTGCTGCTGTTGTTACCCTACCATATATGGTGGTTGCGTTGGGTAGATTGTTGGCGGGTTTAAAATTAAAAGTAGTATTGGTTGAGGTAAATCCTAAATTGGTCAAACCCAAACAATTTGTAAATGAAGAATTGGTGCTTAATTGAACAGACCCACTACATGTTCCACCTACTCCCTGAACGGTTACAGTTGGAGTGCTCATGGACTCAGAAAAGGTAATATTCATGTTTGAATCATTTATGACATCAGTTGCATTGTTTGGTGGGGTAGTCAGTACCACGGTAGGTTGAATTTCATCTCTTGTATTAAAAAAAGAATTATACTGATTTAACATGTTTTGCCCAACTGTATCCATTACTGAGGTGGTAACCCTCAGATAAATTTGCGATTCATTGGGAAGAAGTGAAGCTGGCGTGACCCTAAATGACTTATTATCAACAGTAGTTGGATTCCCGGCCATCTGAATACAGGTACCAAATGAACTGGAATTTGAAACCTGGATACTTCCCCAACAATTTGTATTGGTGGAATTTGTGGTAATAGTTGAAAAATCCATGGACTTTGAAAAAGTAATATCAATGGGTGTATTCCTTGAAATGGAAATTGCCGAATCGGCAGGAATCGTTGTCAAAACTGTTGGAGGTACAATCGTCCGGAAAGAAAAATCTTGGTTTACAGGCCAACTATCACCTGTCAAAGTTTTTACTCCTGTAGTTACTCTTACTGTATAGGTTGAGGAGATTGCTAGATTTACAGTTGGAACAAGTTCATAAATTCCAGAGCCAATTGGATTGGCCAAATTGGAATTAAAAGCAATACAACTTGCAAAATTGTCTTTTGATAATTGAATATTCCCAGTGCAATTTGAACCAGAACTAATCGCAGTTAGTGTGGTGGTATTCATGCTTCTATCAAATCCCACCCGAATAACGGTATTTGTAAGGACCTCTGTTGGAGTGTTAGGAATTACCAAACTTGCCAGACCTGGATTGTTGGTCATAAAACTATAAGTCGTAGGTGAGGCCTGAGTATTTCCCGTTATATCCCTAACATCCCTAATTGTTACTGTAACAGTGGATGCCCTTGGAAGAAACTGTTGAGGAACCATTGAATAGCTTACAAAATCCGAGGACTGTGAAAATGGATTCATCAGTAAACAATTTCCACCAACTTGTGCATACCAAGTTTTTCCAGTACAACTCGTATCGGCCCCTTGATTTGTAATTAGGGATGCACTATTAATTTCCTCGCTGAAGGTTACCCCAAGTGAACTTCCTATTGATTGAGAAATTGAACCATCTGCGGGAGAATAATTTATAACCGAAGGAGTTATTGTATCTGTGGCCCTAAAAGGAATATTTAAAGTTGAGACCAAATTGTTTCCCTGCGCATCTTGTACGCTAGTTGATACTTTTATCTTATAGGCGGTCCCGTTATTTCCAAGGCTGGAACCTGGAACAATTGTAAAGACCGTATTTGACGCTGAAGAGGTCGTGGATAAAACCGGCACACATGATGAAAATGTTGGACCTATCTGGATTTGTACAGAGGTTGTTCCACAAACTGAACTTGGTGATGTAGTGATCGAGGATAAATCCATGGCCTCACTAAAAGTTAAAATTATATTTGCAGTGGATAAAACTCCAGTTGTACCTGAAGCTGGTGAGGAAGAAATCAGGGTTGGAGGGATATCATCGATAGTTTGAAATCCTGGTGCCTGATTGTAAGCGGTAGTCATGGTATTTCCTTGGGTATCTTTAACTCCCGCTAAAACTCTGAATTTATAATATGAAAAATTATCTAAAACGGATGTTGGTGTCATCGTCCATGTTGTCCCATTCCCGCTTTGTATTGGCTGTCCAGTCATCTTTACGCAAGTGGAGAAATTATCATTTGAAATCTGCAAGGATCCTGTGCAATTAGTGCTTGTGGAATTAGTGGATATGGTTAAAGGATCAATTGCTTCATCAAATATTACCGATAGGTTGGTGTTTCTTGGAACATAGGTATCACTGTTAGCGGGGGAAGTATTCAAAACGACAGGTGGAATAGTGTCGACGGTTTTGAATCCAATTGATTGGGTATAAGTCGAGGCCATGGAAATATTATTTGAGTCCATAACTGTTTGAAGAACTCTAATTTTGTAAAGTGTGTAATTTGATAATGATAAATTAGGAGTTAAGGTGTAACTAATGTTCTGTGTTCCAGGAAAAATTTGGGGTTGAAAACTTACACAAGTAACAAAATTATCCATCGATAATTGAATTGAACCGGTACATGTACTTCCACTGGAAATAAAATCAATTGTGGAATTAAGAACTGCCCTATTGAAAGTGACATTGATTGTTGTGTCTTTAGGTACCAAAGGGCTTAAAGCGTTTGCAGGATTGGTTGATTGAACTTCTACTGGATTTAAAGTTCTAAAATTTAAAACCATGGGTGTGGCCATATAATTGCCAAAGATATCTTGCGCGGCCGTGGTAACTTTAATTTTATAATTGGTTGATAAAGATAAATCTCCAAGAGGTTTTACCGTAAAATTTTTATTATTATTTTCTGAGATTGGATTGGATTGGGTAAAAGCAATGCAATCTACAAAATCATTTGAACTTAACTGGATTGTGCCAATGCAGGTAGTTCTGGTGGAACCAGTGTATAATCCTCCCATCGAATCTGGATTCATTGATTCATCAAATCTAAGGGTAATTGTGTCCGAAGGAACAAAGTCTTGGGAATTATTGGAGGGTGATGAATTTTGAGCTTCCAAAATTGGTGGTAGGGTATCATATATTCGAAATGCTGGGCTTTGAACAAAATCCGCTGCCATCTCATTTCCCTTATTGTCTCTTACCAAATGGGAAACTTTGATAATAAAACTTCCTTGATTTTGAAGGTTTGCAATTGGGGTGGCAGTAAAAACTCTGTTGTCGGAGGAAGCCGTGACCGGACCAAGAGGTACACATTCACTTGGGTTGGATTCCCTGGCTAAATTAAAAGTACCAACATCACAATTGTTTGAATTGGGGTTACTATAAATGGATGCAGGTTCCATGGGCTTACTAAAAGTTACGGAAATGGTTGTTGTAGCTGGAACCTGAACAGTGCCAGCTACTGGTGATGTCGAACTTACCTCCGGAAGAAAGGCTGTAGTAAAAGTTCCGATAAAAGCTGCTGCCAAATTTATTCCGGACAGATCTTTTACTTCGGTTGTAAATTTAAATTTATATTGGGTCCCTGGTTCAAGGGTATCCTTAGGTTTAAAAATAAAATTATATAAATTATCCGATACCTGGGGTTGATCCAAAGGAAGACAACTTGAAAAGTTATCTTTTGACAGTTGAAAAGTTCCATTACAGGTATTACCCGATTCTATGACAACTATTGACGAGGTATCCATTTTCTTTGAAAAAGTTGAAGAAATTATTGTGTAAAAGGAAATATCAGTTGAATTATTAACTGGTATTGTTGACCCTACAATTGGAGGGGTCCAGTCTTTAACTTTAAATCCTGTACTTATATATTCATTTGAAAGTTGATTTCCCCATTTATCTTTTATCTGCTTTAAGGCCCTTACTTGGTAGGTTTGCAACGACTCAAGGGGATCCGAGGGATAAACGACAAAACTTTTTCCATTAGTAGAATAAATTGGTGGATCCATCATAACACAAGTAAAAAAAGAATCCTTTGAAACTTGAAGTGTGCCAGAGCAGGAATTGTTAAAATAATTAGCGGTGATTGAGGAGGCATCCATTTCTTCACTAAAGATTAGACCTATTCCAGTATTTTGATTTACTTCCAAAGAATTATCTGGAGGAAATACTTCTTTAACCGTTGGAGGAGTAGCATCCAACGTTTGAAAACCAATTTGGGAAACAAACGGATTAGAAAGGGCCTGCCCTATGGAATCGAAAACTGCTTTGGTTACTTTAATTTTATAATAAGTTAGCTCTGTTAAATCAAAAACGGGAGAAATTGTGAAAATGAAATTCCCAGGTGTAGAAATTGGAGGGACTAGCTGTTCGCAAGTGACAAAGTTATTTTTTGAAACTTGAACCGATCCAATACAGGCAGAACTATTTAGGTTCACGGTCAAGGACAAAGGATCCACTGCTTGGTTAAAAGTTAATTTAATATTAGGCTTTAAAATTACACCTTTTTGGCCATCTGTAGGCGATAAAGATTTTAATGTTAAATCAGGATATTTTGGTCCTAGTGCTCCATCAACTTTTTTTGGAGTTAAAGGATTATCTCCTTTACAAGAAAATAAAAAAACAAGGAGTAAAATTTTTGAGTATTTTTTTAAACAGTCCTTGTCCAAAAAGAAACCCCAAATAAAAAAGGTAAAATTCTATTAAAATTTTACCTTTTTTTTGGGGCCAAAGCCATTATTTGATAATTGACTTATTCAATCTCTTTATACCAACAATGTGGTCGAACACCTATTGTATAACCATCTCTAAGAGTACAGACACCTTGATTTGGATCCCTATAACTAACCTCTTCATCTGGAGTTTTGTCACAAAGCGCTCCATTTACAAAAGTATCGTAACGACACTGTGGTAATGGATGGTTATCATCCATTCCCTTAACTTCCCTTTTTTCGGCCTTTTCAATCCCTACTGAAGGAAGTCTCTGCTCCTTCCCTGCCTTAGCTAATTCTGAATTTATTACATCAACAAAAAGAGATGTGATTGAAAGACCAGCAGCAACTGATCTTAGACAAATTAATCGATCTTCCTCATTTGAAAACTTCTCTTCGCACTTACCTTCCATAACCTTTTCGTAATTTACGGTTTTAAGTACTGCCAAATGATCTTCGCCTCGTATTACATTTCGGAAGCATTTCATAATACCAAAATAATCGGCCTGCCCTTCATTTGAAGCCCAGGAAACTCTGGAGACCCTATCGCCATCAATAATTGGTGGTCCATTTACCTTAACAGGTATTCCGCCAATATGATGTCCTGCTTCATGACAAGCAGCCAAAATTACTCCGTCCATTGTCATCATTGGGTGACGACCAAGGCCGCCAAATATTGCTACAATGGCCTTCCCATCTTTTCTTAATGCGTATGCGTTTACGGTTGAGTCATCCCAGTGATTTTCCATCAATAGGTTCAAGCCCTTTTGGGCAAAAATAGGGTCATAGACTTTTCGAACTTTTTCCAAAGCCCTTTGAAAATCTCTTTTTGTCACATTTCCTGAAGCCTTGTCCCCAACTGGAATCCTCATTGAGTTGTCTGGTAATAAGCCACCTTTACCATCCTCCGTGCATGAATAACTTACCCCTGAAAAGGTCAAGAAACCTAATATGAAAAATCCCAATTTCATCGACAGATCTCCCTCGTTGCCTCAGGATTATTTCCTGAGAATTTAGAGATTCTAAGCAGATTAAATTTTAAAGCAATTAATGTAAGTTGATTTAAGAAGTTTTATTTAAAGGCCACAAATTTCTTTGTGGCTTTTAAAATTATTTTGAAGCAGAAACGATAGCTTTGAAGCCTTCCATATCCTGGGCAGCGATCTCGGCCAACATTTTTCTATTTAACATAATGCTTTTTTGCTTAAGAGCATGCATTAATTTGGAATAGGAAGTATCTAGCATTTTGGCAGCAGCACCAATTCTAACTACCCAAAGACTTCTCATATCTCTCTTAAGTAGTTTTCTTCCCTTGTAAGAGTTATGAAGCGCTCTAACAACTGTCTGAAGTGCATGACGAAATTTTGTTCTTCGGTCAAAGTGAAATCCTTTGGCCCTTTTTAATACCTTGTTTCTTCTCTGTCTGGCCTTAAAGCCTCGTCTTACTCTTGGCATTTTATCTCTCCTTAACGAATTCTTGGGGGATTAAAAATCTCTTAGGTCCCAAGACTCAGTTTACATTTTATTATAGTAAGGTAGGCAAGCTGTAACATTACCAATATCTGTGGCAAGAACGTAACTTGCTTTTCCATTTCTCTTTTTAACTTTATGGGGTTTTTTCTCCAGAATATGCCTTAAATTTCTTCTTCTTCTTTTAAATTTTCCTGTTCCGGTTACAGAAAATCTCTTGGCCGCAGCCCTTTTTGTCTTCATTTTTGGCATATTGCTCTCCCTGGGGACTTAATAAAAAAAAATTTTAAAGGCGTTAAATACCAATAACTTGGCACCTTGAAAAGGTTTTTTTTAATCATTTTAATTATTTAGGTATATTTTTTATTGTTCTCAAACAGAATTTCAAGTAGTTGGAGCTTTTTCAGGTTTAGCTTTTCCAACAACCTTTTTATCAGGTGCCAAAATCGCGATAATTCTAGGCCCCATCATTTTGGGTTCCGCCTCCAATAAGGCACCAAAACTTTGGATTCTTTCAATAATTCCTTTAAATTTCTCCATCCCAGCGGCCTTGTAGGTATTTTCCCTACCCCTAAACTGCATCACCATCTTTATTTTGTCCCCGTCTTCAAGGAATTCTTTAACCTTTTTCAGTTTTGTTTCAAGATCGTGTTCCTCAATATTGGGTCTTAACTGGATTTCTTTTAACTGAACTACTGCCATTTTCTTTTTGGCGTCAGCTGCCAACTTTTGTTGATGATATTTATATTTTCCATAATCAATGACCTTAACTACCGGTGGTTTGGCGTTGGGGGATATTTCCACAAGATCCAACCCTTCTCTCTCTGCAATTGCCCTGGCCTCATGAATGGAAACTATTCCATACATTGTTCCATCCTCACTTACCAAACGTACCTCTGGAACTCTAATCATTTCATTTACTCTGGGGCCTTTATGAGCCGGCGCCTTGTCTTTAAAATTCTTAATAAATTACCTCCTAAAAATGTTCATAACTATTCAATAAATTGCCAACGGGTGTTTAAAATGTCAATTTGGGAAAAGGATATGTTTCTGGAAAAAACCTCAACTCCAAAGGGTATGAAAGAGGATCATTTAAGCTAACTCTTATCATAAAAACCGGATTTAGATCAGGTCTTTTTCCCAATATATTTAAACCCTTGGAATAAATTTCCTCAAAGGATATTTCAGGTTTACTAATTTCCAATATTTCCAGGTCACCATATTGAAAATCCGCAAATAATAAATTCTTAACGTCCTCCCTTATGGGGCCGATTACTTCTTTTCCTACCAGCAATGTATCCTGGGATAAAACCATAATTTGGCAAATTGGGTTTGCCGAAATAAAGGGAGTTTCCTTCTCCATTTTATTTATTAATAACCCTAAAGATAACTCCCAATTGAGTTGGCCCTTATGTGGTAAGAAGAGAAATCTAGAATTTGAAACTTTGATTTTTTTTAAGTCCATTAAAAGTTATGGATCCACATGGTGTTTTTCAAATGGCTCAATATGAACCGTTACATCCACCCTACGGGCATATTCCTTAAGGGAGTTCTTTACTAAATCCTCGGCCATATGTCCAATAGCATGGGCCTCTTTCAAGGATAAGGTGCTCGTAAGTAAAAGGTGAAAATCAACAAACATGCAGTTTTGATTTCCTCTTACCCTAAATTTATGTATATTTTTAATTCCCGGAATTTTCTCAACTGATTCAAAAAGCTGTTTTGCTATTTTTGGGGAGGTATCCAAAAGATGCGGAAGGTTTTCCATAACAATTCTTACCGCTAAATAAAAAACATACAAAGTGATTATTAATCCGACGCCAAAATCAATAATCCATAGGCCAAATTTTGAAAAAATAATTGAGGATAAAACCCCAAATCCAATAATAAAATCACCTTTAGTATGCTGAGCATCTGCGGTTAATAATGAACTATGAAGTTCTACCCCTTTTTTCTTTTCATATACCGAGACAAAGTAATTAATTATGATTGAAATTATAATACCAATAATGGGGATCGGAGAAAAAAGACCCCTTCTTGTGGGATCTCCTAAATAATCAAAAGTTCCTATCCCCATTTGAATAGCTGAAAAAATTAAAAAACCGGCAATCACCAAGCTTCCTAAAGTTTCATATTTATATCTTCCGTAAGGGTGACGTTCATCCGCGGCCTTGTAGGCATAGGTTATAGCTATCCAACCTAAAATATTTGAAGAGCTATCAAAAAAAGAATCCAAGGCAGATGAAGCGACTGAGAGATATCTAAACTTATAACCAAGGTACATTTTAAGAATTGCGACAAAAAGGTTAATCCAAAGGATGTCGATAAGGACCTTTTTAATTTTTTGCTCACGTTCCTTTAAGTCTGTTTTCATATTTTCTTATTTTAAAAGATTCATAAGCTCTTGTCTTGTTTGCGAATGAGTTAAAAATGAACCTTTAAGAGAGGATGTCACCATCACGGAATTCTGCTTATTAACCCCCCTAGATGTCATACAAAAATGTTTCGCTTCGATAATACAGGCAGCACCTTGTGGTTTTAAAATTTCCATTAAGGATTCGGTAACCTGATTTCCAATCCGTTCCTGAATTTGCAACCTTCTTGAAAATACTTCAACAATTCTTGCAAGTTTAGAGATACCAACTACCTTGTCTTTTGGAACATAGGCCACATGGGCCTTACCAACAAAGGGAAGAAAATGGTGCTCACAAGTTGAATAAAATTCTATATCTTTTAACAAGATTATTTGATTAAAGGGGACTACGTTATCCTCTTTAAAAATTGTCATAATTTCTTTTGGATCAATTTTATAGCCGCCAAATAACTTCTCCCAGGATCTTATCATTCGCTCTGGAGTGCCAGCAAGACCTTCCCTATTTGGATTTTCTCCAAGATAATTTAAAATTTTTATAATTGATTCTTTAATTTGGTCTTGTTCCATAAATTTTCCTATTTGATTGGGTTAATATTGATGGTCCAACTGTCCTCTAAGAACCTCTCAAAGGTAACTATTAGATCATCGATCGATTTTTCTTTGTTAAGAGAATATTTGTTTCCTTCAAGTGTGATGTAACCTTCTGCCTGAAAGAAACTCAGACTGCTTTTTAAAAGAGGAACTGACAAACTTTCCTGATACCTAACACAAACTTCAATTTCCAGTTGTGATTTGAAGACTCTCCTTGCTCTTTTAAGAACATCTTCATAGCTGAACTTTTTTTTCTTTTTTCTCAGGGCCTTGATTGCCAATGCGCAAACATAATAGGCTTCATGGATATAGGTTCCCGCGTGGGAAAAGACTCCGATCTCTTTAATTATTTTAAAGAATTCCAAATATGTTAGGTTTAAGCATTCTGAAAGAGAGTTAATTGGCCTTCCCACACAGGCGGAAATGATATGTAGTGATTTTTGCAAAAAGGCCATTGTGGTAGGAAGATAAAATTCGTGTTTTAGCTGATCCCTTGCGGAAATTAAATATTTTTTAAAACTTTCTTCATCAGAAATGGTTCCATTAAAAATATTAATCCATGCCGAATTTATGGTCCATGGGACTAGAAATTGGTGCAATATAGTATTTTTAAAATATAAGAGCTCCATCCTACACTCTTTTTTTACCGTATAAAAAATTGTATCTCCGCCTTCTAATCCTAATACTTCTACTTTTTCATTTCCAATTAAAATATCCATGGCTCTTTCCATGGTAGAAACAAATTTTTCCTCTTTTAAACTCTGGATATAGGGAACTTCAAATTTTTCACAATAATTTAAAATGATTCTGGCCTTATTTAAAATAGTATTCCATTTCAAGGAACCTGATGGTTCCTCCAATAGAATTAGTGCCAAAAGAGAAGTGGGAGTAACCGCCATTTTTTGGCCGACTTGGTTAAACAACCTAAATGCGAGATTAAAAGTTGCAGATCTATGTTCCTTTTCATCTAATTTTGAACTATCAAAGCCCTCTATGGGATTTCCCAAATTTAAATGAATAGAGCCAAATTGCTTGGAAACCAATTTAAATACCTTTAGAAGTTGAAAAATATTTTCCTTCTTCTTAGGTAGTCCCATCATCTCGGCAACCATAGTTTTATGTTCAGGAACATATTCATGGATTACTGAAACTGGTTGAAAAAGAAGCTTTTTTTTCTTTTCCACTGGTATTTGTGAATGAGCATCTAGGATCATTTGATAAAGGCCATACTTAGGTGGAAGGAGTTTACCGGTTCTGGATCGACCACCTTCAAAGAAAAATTCAATTGTTTTTCCTCTTAACAATAAAAAATAGAGATATCCTTCCAATGTCGCTTTATAAATTTTATCATCATTGAAAGTTCTTCTAATAAAAAAACAACCACAATTTCTAAAAAGGGAACCGATGGGAAAAATATTTAAATTGTCTCCCCCAGCTATATAAAGAGGTATCCCAAATTTTTTAAGGGTCATCCAGTTAATGGCCAAATAATCTGCGTGAGATTGATGGTTTGGAACCATTACAACATTGTTTTCATCGCATAATTTCTTGAAATCTAGCCCTTCGGGAACATTTAAATTTATATCATCATAAATTTTTTCTAAAATTACATCGAGGGTCTTTTTTATAAATAAAATTGAAGATGATTTATAATCTGCTGCAATTTCCTTTAGGTTTTTTTTAATTCTTTCTTTTTGGGAGGGATCCTCATTCAGGATTTCTTTAACCTTAGGATATTCCAATACGCATTCAAAAATTTCATTTAGTACGGATTTGCTTTTAAACATCCCTATTATTCTCCTAATTGGTAGTCACTTTGGCAAAAAATATAGGAATAATGATGTATAAAATGGTGTCTCTTATTAAATAAAAAAGAAAAAAATAAAGGAAGGCCTTCGGACCCTTTTCGTAGAGTTTTTCTAAACCTAATACCTGGGCCTTTTTGGACATGCTCACCATAAATTTGGTTTTACCAAAATGACGGAAAAAAAAACTTACAGCTCCATCCATTTTTTGATCAAAACGGATGTAGACATTTCGCATTAATCTAAGAGGATAATCCAGTTTCATTTCCAAGTTTTGAAACCTATCAAAACTTCCAACCAATGAAAATAGGTTCTACAAAACTATGACAATTTGAAGCAGCTAAGATGTTAGAAATTTAAAAATCATGATCAAAGGCCTTGTTTTAACCCAATTTCCATCTGGAACTATAATTAATTCCAGTGATTTCTTTTGTTTAACCACCTGCCAGAGGGTTATCGTTTTAGGATATAATTTTTTTCCCCTAATCCATTTGGAAAAACAAGTCTCCACCGATATTTTTTGTGGAGATAGGGCCTATGATCACCTTTTAAAAATTGTATGCGGACTTGAAAGCAAGATTTTGGGAGAAAATGAAATAGTGCATCAATTTAAAGAAGCGTACCTTGGTTACCTTAAACATCCAACTAGGAATAGCAAAATAATAAAGGTTCTTGAAAAACTTCTTAAAGATTCCAAGGAAATTAGATCCAAGCACCTATTAAATATAGGGCAACATTCCTACGCAGGAATAACTCGACTTCTTCTTGAGGAAAAAGAAAATAAAGAGGTGCTCCTCGTTGGAAATGGCTCAATGTGCCAGAGTCTCATTAAGGTTCTTAAAAAACGCTTTAATCTCTACATAACAGGCCGAAATCCTGAAAAGGTTTCAAATTTTGGTTTGCCTGTGGTCCCCTGGCTTGATTTTGCCTCCTGGTCAAAATTCTCTCTTATTGTAAATACAATTGGTGCCCAAACCATTCTTTTTGATGATGAATTTTTTGAGGGTTGGTTTAATTCAAATCCTGACACAAATGCCCGTAGATTTATTGATTTAGGATGTCCCTCTGTGCTAAAAACCCGTTACTCATCGGTCCATGGCATTTCCTTTCTAAAAGATATCTTTGAAAAAGGTGATGTTTTAGACCAAGTTAAACGGGAAAAAATCGAGATGGCAAAAATTGCAATTAAAGAAATCGCCAACAAAAGATCAACTCCGCTAAATCTCGAAGTTAGTCCCAAGGAGTTCCAATTTGCCTATAACCTATAAGGTTGGAACGAGAGGGAGCCTTCTGGCCCTAACTCAATGCAACCAGACCATCGAACGGTTAAAAGAATTAACTGGTGATAATTTTGAGTTGGAAATAATTAAAACTCAAGGTGATCAAAATACCTCAATCCCTCTTTGGCAAATGGAAGGACAGAATTTTTTCACCAAGGAATTGGATCAGGCCTTAATTGAAAAAAGAGTGGATTTAGTTATCCATAGCTATAAAGACCTCGGATCTGAAAGACCCAAAGAACTTGAATTAGGTGCAGTTACCAAAAGATCATATCCTCATGATGTGCTTCTTATTAAAAATGAAACTATATCAAATCTAAAAAATTTATCGGAGATAATCGTTGGAACCAGTTCACCTAGGAGAATAACAAATATTTCCTCCCACCTGCAAAATTTTCTTCCGACAAATGGAATAAAAATTACCACGGAAACTTTAAGAGGAAATGTAAATTCTAGAATATCTAAACTTAAGGAAGGTAAATACCATGCCATTATACTGGCCTTGGCAGGCCTTGAACGACTAGCTGAAACAGATGAAATTAAGAACCTCGTTAAGGACCTAAATTTTATGGTTCTTCCACTTTCAATTTTTCCGCCGGCCGCATCCCAAGGCGCTTTGGCCATTGAAATTCTCAAAGGAAATCTTGAACTACGGGAAAAGGTAAAACATATTCAGGATCCAGATACTTGGGAAGAGGTTAAACGAGAAAGAGAAGCTTTTAACAATTACGGTGGTGGGTGCCATTTAGCTGTTGGCATAAATGTTAAAAAGTTGGGAAGCTACTTTTTACATTTTCATAACGGAGAAACCAATAATAAAAGAGTTTCAAAAAAGTTTTTAGAAAGAAAAGAAAATATATCCTTTAAAAAAGGAAAATCATTTGATGGGAGTAATGATCCCATCATAAAAAAAATACCCATTTCTCCATCAAATCCTACTTCAGCAAACTTTTATATAACCTCATCTCATTGCTTTGATAATTTTTCTAAAATTTTCAATAGTGGTTCAGTTTGGGCCGCTGGAGCAAAGACCATGGAGAAGCTTGCAAAAAAAGGATTTTGGGTAAACGGTTGTGCCGATTCTTTGGGGGACGCCCAATTAAACATTTTTAAAAATTCAAAATTTCTATCCTTAATGATTCCAAAAATAGAATGGAAAACCTTGACGAGCAAAACAGGGAGCTCCTCCATTGGAGAGATTTTACCTGCCTATGAACATTCTATTTCTGTTCCAAATGAAGAGTTTAAAAAATTCATTTTAGATTGTGAAAATTTTTATTGGACAAGTTTTTTCCAGTTCAAAACATATCGAGATTTATTTCCACAGATTATTAATAAAAATCATTTTTGTGGTCTAGGAAAAACCCATTTTTCCTTTATAGAAAATAAAATTAATGTCACGCCCTTTTTAGGCCCCGAGGAATTTTATGAGCATACACGATGAACTGTTTAATAAAGCAAAATCGCTAGTTCCAGGTGGAGTACACTCACCAGTTCGAAGTTTTAAAGGTCTTCCCATGTCCCCTATATTTTTTGAAAGAGCAAAAGGGGCATATATTAACGACGTAGAGGGAAAATCTTATATTGATTTTTGTATGAGTTTTGGACCTTTAATACTTGGCCATCGCGACTCGGATGTGGAAAAAGAGTTGGTAATGGCACTGGAAAGAGGTTGGAGTTATGGGGCATGTGAACCTTATTCACTCCAACTTGCCGAATTTTTAATAGAAAAAATTCCTTTCATAGAACAAATACGTTTTGTAAATTCCGGAACCGAGGCCGTGATGACTGCTTTAAGACTTGCTCGAGGTTATACGGGAAGAAACAAGATCATAAAATTTAATGGTTGTTACCATGGCCATACCGATTCAATGCTTATTAAAGCAGGATCAGGTCTCGCAGGAACTTCAGAGGCGTCATCAAAAGGTATTCCCTCTGGTGTATACCAAGATACTTTGATTTTAGAATTGGATGACTTAGATGGTGTAAAAAATTGCTTTCAACAACATAAGAATGAAATTGCGGCCGTTATTATTGAACCTCTACCTGCAAACAACGGTTTGTTAATCCAAAAAAATGAATTCTTGAAATCATTAAGGGATTTAACTACAGAAAATGGAGCACTCCTTATTTTTGATGAAGTCATCTCCGGTTTTAGAATTGGCTTTTCTGGAATGGCCGGAAAACTATCCATTAAACCTGATCTAGTCACTTATGGAAAAATAATTGGTGGTGGACTTCCTGTTGGCGCTTTGGCCGGCTCCGAAAAAATAATGAGTAATTTAAGCCCTGAAGGTGGAGTTTATCAAGCAGGAACCTTGTCTGCAAATCCTCTTGCAATGGTGGGTGGCCTTGCAACCTTAAAAAAATTATCCAATTCCTCCTATGATCAACTTGAAACAAATACCAAAAAAATTGTTGAATTACTGACCGAATGGTTTAAACAAAACCAATTTTCTCATTTAAAAACGATATCATATGGCTCTTTATTCTGGATTGTCCCCAGCGACAAAGAAATAAGAAAAATTCCAGATATCCCTTCATCACTTGCTAAAGATTTTAGCAATATCTTCAGTGAACTTTTAAAGAAGGGAATTTATCTAGCTCCCAATGCATATGAGGTTGGTTTTACATCTTTGGCACATGACAATGATGTAATTTCAAAATTGAAAAAAAGGTTATTTGATTGAAAATCAAGATTCTCTTTACCCTTTCCCTTATTTGGTCTTTCCTAATTTTAGCAATTGGAACATGGTGGTCCTATTTGCTCTTAAATAGTGAGGAAGGTTCTAGATTTGCCAGAATGATTAAATGGGAAGGAGCAACCTTTATTCTTCTTTTAATTTTGGTTTCCGGAAGCCTTTTTATCCTTTTTGTAAAAAATCTAAAAGAAACCAAGTCTCTTCAGGCGTTTTTTTCATCAATGACACATGAATTGAAAACACCTTTGGCATCAATAAGGTTACAGGCCGATGCCTTGGATTCCCAAACCCAAGAAAATGGGATGAAATTACTGGCAAGAAGAATAATTGAGGATACCCAAAATCTTGAAGTTAAAATGGATAAGATTTTAGCGCTATCTAGGGTTGAAAGAGATGGAATATTATCAAAGGAACCCATGGATTTGGTTTCTTTTATTAAAAACACCTCTAAAGAATATGACCATCATTTTACCATTAATATTAATTCCTCCGAGAGGATTTATATTGATGCTGATGCATTTGCCCAAAGATTAATTTTCAAAAATTTGTTGGATAACACCAAAAAACATTCAAAAACAAAAACCGTAAATATCTCAATAAAGAAAAATTTAAATACCATTGACCTAAATTACAATGATGGCGGAAATTTCCACGGTGATCGTAAAAAAATCGGATCTTTATTTTATAAATTCTCCTCTAATAAGGGAACAGGTATTGGCCTTTATCTTTGTAAAAAACTAATGAAGAAAATGGGTGGAAATTTTTATATTTCCTTTTCCCCGAACCTAAATTTCAACCTTGTCTTTCCAAGGTCAAAGGATCTTGTATGAAGGCCAAAATTCTTATCGTTGAAGATGAAAAAAATCTTGGAGATACTCTTACAGAATATCTTTCCTCAATTGGATATGAATGCAAAAAGGCTGAAGATACAAAATCTGCCAAGGCTGTTTTTAAGGAATTATCACCATCTATTGTCCTAATGGATATCGGACTACCAGATGGTTCAGGTCTTGAGCTTGCAAAAGAATTTAGAAAGATCAGAAAAGATTTTGTTCTCTTATTCCTATCTGCCCAAAATGACCCAGAAATTCGAGTTAAAGGACTTGAAATTGGTGCTGAGGATTATATCACCAAGCCATTTGCCTTAAAAGAACTAACCCTTCGCCTGGAACGTATTTTAAAATCCCAGTTAAAAATTAATTCTCTTCCAGATGTAATTGAAATTGGAAATTTAAAAATTTGGTTTAAAAGATATGAAGTTCTTGACGGAAAAGGAAATATTTTGGGTCTGTCACGGAAAGAATGCGAAATCTTAGAATTACTTTACCGCCACCAAAATGAAGCGGTTGAACGTTCCACCATATTGGACAATATTTGGGGCGAAGAGGCATTTCCTTCAAACAGAACTGTTGATAATTATATTGTTGGACTTAGAAAGTGGAGTGAAACAGACTCTCTTGGTAAGATCCAAATTCATAGTATCAGAGGCGTTGGTTATAAACTTACGGTTAATTAAGGAGCTATAATGGGTCTATTTAATGACAGAACAAAATTAGCAAACGGAAAGACTGCAATTCCAGTATGGTTTATGAGACAGGCCGGAAGGTATCACGACCATTACCAAAATATTAAAAAGAATTCTGATTTTATGACCATGTGTAAAAATAGTGAACTCGCCTGCGAAGTTACAATGGGTCCTATCTTAGATTTTGGGTTTGATGCTGCCATTTTATTTTCCGATCTTTTATTTCCACTAGAACAATTAGGCATGGGGTTAACATATGAAGCAGGTCCCCCTCAACTCGGTTTCAAAATAGAATCCTTTAATGACCTTAAAAAACTGACCTTGTTAAAACCGGCAGAGGATTTTTATAATTTTCAAAAAAGAGCTATTGAACTTTTGAAAAACCGATTACCAAAAAATAAGACCCTTCTAGGTTTTGTTGGTGCTCCTTTTACCCTTTACGCTTACGCTGTCGAAGGTTCCCACTCAGGAAACTTAATCAGCTCAAAAAAAGGTTTATTTGATGGAAGGTTCCAAGGTTTTATGGAATTACTCCTTCCTCAGCTTGAAAAAAATATTTCAATTCAAGCAGATGGGGGAGCGGATGCAATTTGTCTTTTTGATACTGCGGTTGGAGAACTGGACCGACCCCATTTCAAAACCCATGTTCTCCCTTATTTAAGAAAAATATCCCAAAACTTTAAGGTGAAATATCCTAATAAAAAATTAGTTTATTATTCCAAGCACACCAATCTAGATTATCTTTTGGAAATCCAAGATAAGAATATTGATGTTTTGGGTATTGATTGGAGAATAAACCTTTCTGAGGCCTTAAGGATTCTGGGAAAAGATTACTATATCCAAGGGAATCTGGATCCTTCTTTACTTCATCTCCCTTTTGCCCTTTTAGGAGAAAAATGGATGGAGCTTTGGAACTCTGTGTGTGAAAGTGAAAATATCAATAAATGGATTGCAGGGCTTGGCCATGGGGTACTTCCCTTAACTCCACAGGAAAATGTAAAGGAAAGCGTAAAACTGATCCAAACAAATTTTATTTATTAGATTTTCTATCCGAAAGGCAATTTATCGGGAGAATTTTATGAAAATAATTGCCTTACCAATCCTGTTATTAACCTTTAACGCTTTTGCCGAAATTTTTATTTGCAATACACAAGAATTAGGAGCTGGTTATAGAATTGAAGTGGAGACCCATTTTAACCAACCAGTAGCACGCTTTAAGGTATTTAAATGGAGTAGCGCTCCTCCACCAGCGTTTGGCGATAAGCTTATTTTACAAGGCAGAGGGGATTTAACCATAAATCAAAAAATTCCCAGAACAAAATTAAAAGGACCCCAAGAAGATTACACAAAATGGAATATAAACTCTCCAGATATATTCATAAATTTCATTCATTATGGTGTTGCACATACCTTTGGAAAAGTTGGAACTCTTGGCGCGGGACTTCCAGGGAATTTTCTCTTGAAAAAATCAAATTTAACCAGAAATATTTCCTGCCAAAAGAAGAAGTAGTTCTAACCCAAAACGAATTTTTTAATATCATCACTTTGGGCCAAGGCATCCGATAGGCCAAGCTCTATCAATTTATTGGTATAATCAGATTCAAACAATATATGGGAAGCAAGTTCTGCATATTCCGATTCGTTCCCAATCCCTGAAAGAAGATATTTAATTCCCTTAGGCAATCTCGAACTTAGTTTTTCTGCTAACAGACCAATATCAAGGGATGGCCTAATCCATAAAATCTCAATCTTCCTGATATTCTCATGCCCATTTACACTGGCATTTAATATATTATTAACGTGTATGGTTCTTTCGACGTCCCCATCCACAGAATCAAAAAAAAGCGAGTTTAGAACAAATCCAAATATTCTTGAAGGCGATGGATAATGTTCAGAACCCTTGTGAACTAGGGGATTTTTGGGCCGGACTCCAATTATTATTACCTTGTCTGCACCCATATGAATAACCGGACTAATTGGGGCCATATTTCTTAGGGCACCATCTCCAAAAAATCCATTTCCTATTTTTATTGCTCTAAATACAAGAGGAATTGCTGAAGAGGCCAAAATATGTTCTACCTTTATTTTTCTTTTCTCACCCCTTCGCCTATCTCTTGTCCATCCCAAATCATCTTTAGAATCAAAAAAAACGATTGATTTATTTTCTGCATAGGAAAAAGCAGAGCATGAAAAAGATTTTAGTACACCATCTAAAATATTTTGGTTAATTTGTTCAAAATTTATTTTTTCAGAGAGAAAGTCTCTTAATGGTGTGGAATCCAACAGGGAGGATGCCAGCTGCCTTTTATAAATACCCCCTGAAGATAAATCCGCCATCCATTTAAACGCCGTACCCATCATCGATGGTATATCGGAGCGGTAAACTTCACTGGATTTTAAAGTTGACCAAAACTCACAAAGTTTATCGACTCCAGATAGAGGTTCATGGGCCCTACTGGCCAAAACCGCCCCATTTATAGCTCCAGCTGAAATTCCTGAAATAATTGGAAAAAGACCTATATTCGGAATCCCCTGGGAAGTTAAAATTTCCTGAATTCCTTTGATCACACCTGCCTGAAAAGCTCCCCTGGCCCCCCCTCCAGTTAAGACAATGCCTAAACTCACCTAGACTCCTTGTTAGAATTTTTTTTCCTAATATTTATTTCTTCCCTAAATGTTACCATAGCAATTAGGAAACTTCTTGAAAGGGAAAAAATGGAAATCTTTTCACCCCAAAAATATGGCCATATCATTTTTATATTTTTCCTTGTTATCGGATGTTCAAAAAAAGAACCAGTTGCCAAGGTTTTAAAAAAGGAAATTGTTGAAGTAGCTTTTGCAGTAGGAACCCTTGAATCCAGAGATATATATCAATTTCGCCCAGGGACCAGTCTAACCCTTCAAGAAGTGTATGTAGAAGAGGGAGATTTCGTAAAAAAAGGACAAAATCTTCTAAAACTAGATAGCATAGTAACAGCGCCTTTTGACGGAACCGTCGTCAGCATTGCTGCCAATCCGGGGGAAAACGTTAATCCATCTGACCCTGTCATAGTCATTGAAAATCTAAAAAAGCTACAGATTAAAGCGAATTTGGAACAAAAGACCATTTTCAGAGTGAGGCCAGGGCAAAAGGTAAAAATAAAATTTGATGAATTGCCCGGAAAGGTTTTTGATGGTGTGGTTTCAAAATTATATAGTCTTGATCCCAAATTTATTATTTATGTGGAACCTAAAGAGTTACCTGAATCCGCACTACCTGGCATGACCGTCGAAATGGTTATTGAGATTTCAGAAAAAAGAAAGGCCTTAGTAGTTCCGATTGGGACTTATAAAGATGGCAAACTACTGGTTAAAAAGGGAGAATTAAAAGTTGATCGAGGGATAGTTGGACCTGATTTTATCGAGATTAAATCGGATAATATATCTGAAAATGATGAAATAAATTTTTGGAATTAAATAATGCTTAAAATATCAATTTTAGGCCTTCTTAATAAAAAAATAAAAACCTTCTTTGCCCTTATTGGAATTATTATCTCCAGTTTTTTCTTTGTTTTAGTAATTAATTTCTCCGAAGGTTTTGAGAACTTTATAATGGCAAATAGTATTAATTATAACGGTCATTTACTTATTACTCCAAGGCAACCACAAAGGAACAAAGAAGATTTAGTGTCCAATTTTTATAAGAAGGACACAATTGTATTGTTTTCAAATCATCTCAAACCAATTAAAAAAGAAGAATTTATCCTTACTCCAGAAATTTGGTACAAGAGACTATTGTGGGATAATGATGTAGAAGCCTTTTTCCCAAAATCGGAGGACTTTTTCCAAAAATCTCGAAACAATTCTCATATAATTGTTTCTAATAAATCTAAAAATACTTCCATTGTAAAAATAATTGGAACCTATATGTCGGAATGGATGAATTTGTTCATTGATAACACTTATACCAAGTCAGTTTTTGAAAATAAGGTTAAAGAAATAATTTCATCAAAACTCAGGGTAAAATCTATCTGGGTCCGATTAAAGAATTCCAACAATGCCTCAAAAAAGGCCCTTGAATGGAAGGATATATCAAATGAAAAAATTGAAACATGGAAGGAAATTAATAAAAACTTCCTAAATTTATTAAATTTTCAAAAAATCACACTATTCTTATTTTTGATCATCACTTTTTCCTTGGCTTCTCTGGGAACTTTTATCGCCTTAAAATCTATCGTTGAAAATAAGAAAATGGAATTATTAAAACATAAAAGGATTTTTATAATTCAAAGCATCCTTTTGGGTTTTCTTGGAGGGGCCATTGGCGTGTACCTAGGTCATTTAGCTTGCCTATTTATTGAGGTGATTCCAATCGATACCACAAATTATGGGCCTTTATATATTAATGTTCCATTTAAAGGTCAGATTTACATTATGGGGCTTTTCCTTAGTTTTTTTTCCACAATTAGTTTTAGTTTAATTATCACCAAGATTAGTTTTATCAAAACTCAATAAAAATAATTGAGGCCAATTAAACAGGACTTATTGAAACCATTGATTATTTATCAAAACGGGCCTTTAATATTATTAATACACACATTTTTAGGAGCATTTTTATGTCAACCTTAATATTTGCCTTTTTTATTTTAATTAATTCATCGTTTGCCCAATCATCAGAATGTGGAGAAACTGTATTTTTACCTAATAAATATTTTCGCGTAACTGGAGAATCAGTTAAAACATTTAATCAAGGAAATACAGGAATTTGTTATGCTTACGCAGGAATTGAAATGGTAGACTATTTTTGGAAAACCTCAGGGGCCAGGTTCCAAGGACTACCGCCACAAACCCTACCAGAATTAAGCCCTCTTTATGCCGCTTACCTGGCCAAAAAAAATAAATTATTTTCAAAACTAATAGGAAAACTTAGTCCCCTCGACGGAACTCCCCTAGATGCCGGTGATCCAACAGATGTAGTAAGTGCTATTCGTGAAAAGGGTATGTGCAAAAAAGAGGTAATAGAGGAATCTTTTAGGGAATATGCCAAATCTTTGGGGATGAAAGACGAATACGATGCTAATTTCATTAGTGATTTTTTACATTATTGGTTTTCGAGTTACTATGAAAGCAAGAAAGGTTTAAAATGGTATGAAACTTGGAATTCTGCTAAAAGTGCAGAATTTAAAAAAAATTATATTTCCGATATATGTAAAGGTAAGCCTAAAAAATTCTGCGATGATTTTAGCCTATTTCTAAATAAAATATTACCAGCATTTGAAAAAGGAAAATATTTAGCAATATACGATGAGATGTTTAAGCTTTGTCAAAATCCTGAAAATATCTATAGGGCCAACCTAGTAATACCTCCAATTGAAAATAAATTTAATTTCACCCATAGGGATGGTGAAGGAATAAAAAAACGCGTTATTCAATTACTTAGTAGGCCAAACGCTACCCCATTGATTATTTCTTATTGTGCAAATGTCTTATCTGATTCTTCCGTAAGAGGAAAACCTTGTCACCGACACGTATCTGTTCTAATGGGTAAAAGACAAAAGGCAGGTAAATGCCAGTTCTTCCTAAAAAATACCTGGGGGGAAAATTGTGAGGGAATCGATCCAAAATATAACTGTGAAAGGCAAAATAATCCCAATAAATATGGAGAGAAATTTACCTTTGGACTTTGGATTGATGCCGATGACCTTTCAAACAATATTTATATGTTAAGTAATTTTAAATAATTGGAGGTGAATAAAATATGAAAATTCTGAGTTTAATTACGGCCTTATTAATTTTTACATTTAATGCTGAAGCTGCTTTTAGGGAAATCAAATGTAGCGTGAAATTTGAAGGAAAAACCGCGGATTCTTCCCTTATTTATGTAAACCCGGGGTTACCAACTACAACCAGATTTTCTATAAATGGCGGCGCGGCGGAAGTTTTTGTGGTGATTGCCCATAAACCAATTGGACCTAGCCAAATTAACGTTTACAGTATAAACCCATCGGCCCCAAAAAGCCCTACTGCAGTTTCCAAAACCCAACAACAGGTTAGAATGGCGGATTTAAAAACAACATTTGTTTCAATCCCTGTGGTTTTAACTAATTTTGGAAATAAACAAGCTGAAGTAGAATGTGCTGGAATGAAGTAATTTAGGCCATTATGGAAATACCGCTGTCTACATATAGAATTTGCCCTGTAACATTTTGGGAAAGATCAGAAGCCAAATAGACAGCGGTGCCTCCCACATCCTCAGGAGACACAGGCCTTCGAAGAGGTGCTTTTTCTTCTGAAAGGGCCAGCATTTCTTTGGCCCCTTTTACTGCAGAAGAAGCCAATGTCCTAATATAACCCGCAGATATACAGTTTACCTTAATATCCATTGGACCTAAATCATCGGCCAAATATCTCATTGAAGCCTCTAAGGCCGCTTTGGCCACCCCCATTACATTGTAACCAGGTGTTACCTTTTGTGATCCATGGTAAGTTAAAGCAAAAATGGATCCACCTTTATTGATCAAATCCTTAAGACAATTGGCCACTCCAATTAATGAAAAAGCGGATATATCACAGGCAAGAGCAAATCCTTTTCTGGAGGTTTGGGAAAACGGATTTTTTAAATCCTCACGATCAGCAAATGCCAATGAATGGACCACACCATCAATTTTTCCCCATTTCTCTATTATGGTTTCCCTCATTTTTGGATAATGATCATCTTGAGTTACATCCATTTCGAAAATAAAATCAGCACCCAATTCTTTAGACAGTGGTTCTACTCTTTTTTGTAATTGTTCGTTTTGAAAAGAAAGGGCAATAGAAGCCCCATGGTTTCTTAGGGCCTTCGCAATTCCGAAAGCGATGGATTTTTCATTAGCTATTCCTAAAATAATAATTTTTTTTCCAGTAAGAAGTGCCATTTAAATACCTCTAATTAAAAGATGAATCACTTTCCCTTTTTGCTAAATAATCCAAAGGATTGACGTACTCTCCGTCCAAGTTAATTTCAAAGTGTAAATGAGCACCGGTGGTTTTACCAGTTCTTCCTACATATCCAATTACCTGGCCTACTTCTACAAATTTCCCCTTTTTAACGATAGTTTTGGATGCATGGGCATAAAGGGTTCGGACACCATTTTCATGTTCTAATATAACCACATTTCCATAGCCTCTTTTATGAAAACCTCTATACACTACTACACCAGATTTGGCGGCCAAAATAGGAGTCCCTTTAGGTGCCGGGATATCAATACCTTTATGGTGTCTATTCCATCTCATCCCAAACGGGGAGCTAACTTTTTCTTTTCCATCTAAAGGCCAAAGGAAATCACCCTCTAGAAGCAGATTTTCAGTAACTTCACATTCATCTCCATCCGGGGCAAAAAGTCCATAATAGCGGGGAATTTTAATAATTTCCCCACTATTAAAGTTCCTCCCTTCATTTGCCAATCTAAGGGTGCAAAGCGGTATATCAAATTTTTTGGAAACAGTGATCGGAGTATCCTGTTTTTCAACTTCATAATATTTTACATTAGCACAAGAGCTAACCAATAAGATCGTAAAGAGGAAACTCAGATAGTTCAAGAATATCTCCTGTTTCAGGAGTATCTTCTAACAGATTTTGATCAATTTTGGTACCTTCAGTTGGTGTAATAACGGTTTTTAAATTAATATAACCATCATTATTTAGGTAGCTGTATTCAGATAATAACGAATCAAAAGAATCCCCATTTACGCTAAGCAGATAAACGGTATTTTGATCATTTCCCTTATAGGAAACTAAAAAGGCCCTTTTCCCTGAATAAGTACCCTCAGAAATCACCGAACCTTTAAAGTTGGCGGTTTTATAAAGAAAACTAAGATTTAAATCTTTTTTTGTTTGGAAATTTTTAGTTAAACCTGCCCCATTACAATTTCCACTGTTTTTACGAGTTGATCTACTTATTGATGAAACTTTTAATTCCCTATCATAAATTATTTTTAAATCACTTGCACCTACGCAATTAACTTGGCCTTGCTTAAATTCAATTATTGAATTCGCTCTAAAACTACCCTCCCCTTTAATTTGGGTGATTGAATTTAAGACATTAGAGAATTCTCTTTGGGATATATCTTTGATCTTTAAAAATTCAGCTTCTACTTTGGTTTCCAATTTAGGTGTGCTACTTCCGGTACCCCCTCCACCTCCTCCACTACACCCAAAGAGAATTAATAAGACTAATAAAATTATCTGTTTCATATGGTACCACCATTCTTAATTAATTCCCTTTCAATTAGTGAGGCCATAGGTCCCTTATAATTTTTGATTACTGCAAGGGGGGTATAGAGGTTTTTATTCCGTTTGTTTACATCAATTCCAGCGCCTATAAGAAGAGAAATGATCTGACGGGTTTGAATGGTAGGTTGTTCCTTTATTGGCCACAAAGCAAAGAATATGGCATTTTCGCCATCTTCATCTGTCCAATTTATGTATTTGGTGAATCCATTTTCCAGTAGTACTTTCACTCTTTCTACATCACCGGAATAAACAGCTAATTGAAGAGCTGGAATTTTTTGTTTTCCAAAATCCATCCCAACATCAAGATTTGCTCCATTTTTCAATACAAATTTTAATATCTCAATATTTTTGGCCTCCATTGCAACAGGTAAAGTTGATTTTACGGTGCCTCCAGATTCAACCAGGAGCTTTAATAATTCCATATCCTCCAGCATAATTGCATTGGTTACTCCCATTTCATCACCTGGTTGGTAATCAGGCTTTGCTCCATGACGTAACCAAAACTTTAATTTTGTAATATCTGCCTTTCGTTTTTCCTTAACTGCATCATATAATTCTTTGTGAAAATAATAATTGAAATTCTTTTTCCCAGCGAAAAGTTTGCTATAAAGTTCTAGCATGGCCGTTTTGGAGGTTCTTTCTACAAGAGACCTATATCCAGCTTTCTTTGCAATTTTTTTTAGTTTTGCAAGTTCAGTAATTCGGTCACTTATAGAAAATTCATAAAATGGCTTAAGAAGAGTTATAATTGATTGAAAGGCATCTACTTGTGTTTTTTTCCAAACAAAGTCTGGTCGATTATCACTTAACCATTTTCCACCAAGGATTAATCCATTGGCGCCTAATTCCAACAAATATTCATATTGCTCTTCCTTTATTTCCTTAAAAGGGTAGGGCCTGGGGTTCCAAACAGGTTCTATTTCCACTATCATTTTTATTTTCATTACTACTTTAACCAAACTCTCTGTTTTCGGGTGAGAGTCCTCTGGAATCCTGTCATAGTAAGGAAAAACCTGGTATTCATAAGCAAAAACGGGCTGGTTCCAAACCTCTGCATCCCGTGTTCTATCTATCACAAAAGCCTGGTCTTTTAGACCAATTTGATTCGTAATAATTATATGAAAAGATCCTGCATTTACATCTTCTGTGCACCGGGAATTATTCATCCTTTTTACAAAATCATTTCTGGAAATTTTTCCTGCGGCCAAATCTTCTTTTAGTTTTTTAAAATCTTCCTCACACCTTTTTCCAGCAAACTTGGTGGTATTTCTAAGTTTAGGTATAATTGGGGATTCCAAATCAATTCCAAAGGCCAATAGCGCCTTAATATCCGAGGAACCAAATGGAACAACTCCACCTTCACGGGTTTTTAAAAGCCCTGGCAATGGCTCTTCATAGGCAATGGAGGCAGGCGACCAGGCATGACAAATACCTTCCCATGAAGGAATTTTAAAACTAGGATCATATTCTTTTGATCCTGGAATTGTTTTCATGATTTGGGTTCTTTTTCTTTCAAAATTTGTTAGGGTCCAATTTTTATCACCCATCAAAAGGTCAAATTTTTCTGCAGGTGAAAGGCAGGCCAATTTTGGAAGATTAGCTCCTATTTGATAACCAATTCTTTCAGGTTCTGGAAGATTGGGGCAATCCGCTTTATTCCATCTATAACTAATACCCCCTTTATATGTTGGCCAATATGTGTCTGACCAAGGGATGGTCTTAGTTTGGCCAGATTTGGGGAGTGATTCCAAAACCATTTTAAAACTGTCATCGAAAATTTCAGGTTGATTTCCTTCTTGGATACCAATTGCAAAACTAATTCTTGAAAGGAAAATGAAAAAGATAAACAAAAATTTTAATTTAGACATTTTTAAGTCCATATTAAATAAATTAGATAAGTACAAATTTAATCGGAATAAACTCTTTCTAAATAAAATTTATTAATTTCCCGATTAAAACTATTCGGTATAAAATTGTTTTAATTTTAATTATTAATAAATATGATTTTCATAATTTTAAGAATAATTTTATGAAAATCATTTCGTTTTCTTTACTTTTAATTTCAATATGCGCTTTTGGAGCTAAAGCAAAAAAAACCAAAACACTCCCTCCTTCAACCCAAATGGAAATTATATTAAGTGAATCCAACATTACTATTTTCGGAGATTCAAACCTTCATAGATGGGAAATCAAGGCAAATAATTTTAAAGGTTCAGGTTCATTTGACATCTTCGAAGGGAAGTTAAAAGACATTAAAAACTTCCTTCTCACTGTAGACGCGAAAGAAATAAAAGGTGACTCGGATAGCATGAATGAAAAAATAGCAATGGCCCTAGAATCAGAAATGTATTCCCAAATTGTCTGCACTATAAAAACCTCTGCCATAAAAGAAGATAATTTAACTGGCACTATAGAATTTATTATTCATGGAATTAAAAAATCCTTTGACTTTAATTCCAAAGTGACTTTTTCCGAAAAAGCTTTAACAGTAGAAGGGGACCAGAATCTTTTAATGACAGATTTTCAAATTGAACCTCCAGTTACAAAAATTTTGTTTTTAAAGGCAAAGGCCAAACCGGAATTAAAAATTAAATATAAACTCATCCTTAAATCAAAAAATTAATAAGGATATTTTTAGTTTACAACATCGTATCCAGTCTATTATATTTATCGATCGAAAATTAGAAAAGCGATATTGAAAAAAATAAATTATCTGTTTTAACGTATAAATTGAGTTAGTTTTCTAAGGGAACATCTTCTTCCTAATTATTCTGGGGGATTTATATTGTTACTCCCCTCTTTTGTCAGAACAAGCTCAAAATCAATGTCTAGCAATTCCTTAATTTTGACCAATCCTAAAAAATATGTTTTTGGAACGATTTTAAAATCATTTAATCTTATTTTTTTAGAACCGCTCGCCAAGATATTATTTTCATTTACTTTTAAAACTCTTAAATGAACTGGATAAGAAACGGTTATTCCGCCAATACTTATATCAACTTTTGAATAAATATTTGAGGCAAAATACCCAGTTTCTTCTGATTTTTTCCAATCCGCAACTCCTAATTCTTTAAAATCTAGGGTGATGTATGGATAATCCTTTTCTTTTAGCAATTCCAACATTTCATTGTTCCTCATTTTTTCCCCGCAATCTAGGTTTTTTATTGGAACAAGTATTTTCCCCTCTTCCAAATAATTCATATTTTTTTTGGTTACGGCCTTTATCGCAAATGGAGTTAAATCAAATGCACCCTTTAAATGACATGTAAATTTCATAATACTTGCATCCCCAGTTACAATTAACTGGGATTCTTTTTTAATTAAGAAATCCATTTTCCTCTTTCTTGCAAAACTATCCGTTGTAAGTAGGAATATTGAAAAAACTAGAAAAATTCTCATGTGATCGATTCGGAAAAAGGTAGATTAAGATTTATTTAAATAAATTTTATTTAGATACTTAATAAGGGCGGGGATTTTCTTTTCTTTTCAAAAGGAATTTCTTCTTCTTTATCTTTTTTGAAAAAATTTGAAACGCCTTTCCTCTGATTATCAATTAACCTAGGGTCATACAAATCTAATTCATATCGTGGTGATTCTTCTATGGGTGTGCTGTGCTCTTCCGATGGACCTCGGTGCAGATGTGGTCGAAGACATGTAGGTTTTCTAGGATAATATCCACTCTCCTTAAAGTCTGCATAGACATTAAGTATATTGATTAAGAGGGATACCAAAAGAATTAAAATTTTCCTTTGCAACATTCCCCAATTTTATAGGAACTAGAAAATTTTTAAACAGAAATGGTGATACTGATAAAATGTTAGACAGTTCCTAAGTGCTTGATTCGCTCTTTTCCATGGCATTTGGTACCACAAAATCAAATACTTTCATCACCAATGGTCTTTTCTTTAGAAAATTTACTAAATCGTCCCCTACCAGGTAAGCAGCAGGGATCACCGTAATGGTCATTAGGGTTCCAATAAAAAGCCCATACCCCAATGCCAAGGCCATAGGGGTCATATATGGATCCATTCCCCCAATTCCGTAGGCCAGAGGTAGAAGACCTGCAACTGTTGTTAATGTGGTAAGAATAATGGAGCGAATCCTTTGAGTGGTGGCATCGACAATAATATCGATCATATCCTGGGATTTAACTTTTTGCCTTCTAAATTGAATGATTAAATCCACCAAAACTATAGGATCATTTACTACTACACCGGTTAGACCAACAACTCCTAAACACGCGATAAAACTTAAAGGTTCCTGGTGCAAGGCAAATGCAACAATTACTCCAATCACTCCAAAGAATAAGGAAATTAAAACATAAAAGGGTGAAATGGCGGATCGGAAAAGCCATAAAAGATTTAAGTAAAGGCCAACGATGGCCAGTACTGCAACAAAAATTAAAGAATTAATTGATTTACCTGTTTCTTCGGCTTCCCCACCAACCTCAAAACTCATTCCAGGATAATCTTTAGAAAGGTTAAAATGGGCCATTACTTTTTCAATTACTTTCAATGGAGTGGTAGAATTTTTTTCAAGATTGGCGGTAACCGTTAAAGCACGATCTCCGTTAAAATGTTTAATCTCATTTACCCCTTGGTATGTATTAAAGGTTGCCACCTTATCAAGGGGTATTAAATTGCCATAATTATTTATTACTAACAAATCATGGATAAATTTATCAGATCCTCTGGCCTCATCTTTTAATAATACTCTAAAATCCACATCTTCATTTTCAAAACGAGAGTTTGTGGCGACGGCACCATCATAGGCCATCCGCACCGTATTTCCTATTTGATTTGCTGTCAGTCCAACGTTGGCAACAACCGCATGGTTTAGGTTTATATGGATTTCCTCTTTTCCAGGTTTTTCATCCAGATCAACTTCTTTAACCCCTGGAACAGAGGTTAAAAATGAACTTAAATCTTTTCCAAGTTTTGTTCTAATTTCATCCTTTGGGCCAACGACCCTTATTGAAATTGGGCTCCCTACCGGAGGGCCTCCCTCCACGATTTCATAAAAGATAGATTCGTAACCACCAATTTTTGAAATTCTTCTTCTTAATTGATCTAATATTTCCTCAGAGGAACCTCTCCTTTCTCCAATTGGCGGAACCAATACTTCGATGGTCCCGTAGTTCTTACCCATTTTTCTAAAACCATGCTGACCTAATAAAATACCCGAACGTGAAGCAAAGGAAGTCATGTATTCTTTTGGAATATCCTTAATAACTTCTTCTAATTTTTTAAGTTTTTCGGAAGTTATGGCAAGTGGAGTGGAAACTGGGTATTCCACACGTACAAATATTTTTTCTGCGGTATCCGTGGGGAATAAAATAAAGTTCATTTTAAGTAGGAACCACCCCAAACTAAAGAATAACATTATAAAGAAAATCCCCATAGTCGCATATTTATGGATTAGGGCAAATTTTAAAAATTTCTTGAAACGGCCTTGAAAATTTGTAAACCATTTTCTTTCAACGTACTTTTTCCCTTTTTTAAATTCATAGACCAAATGTGAAGGCAGTCCTAAGGTGGCCTCCATCATTGAAATTGTAACTGCAAGACAAATGATAAAAGGGACAACAAAAATAAACTTCCCCATTATTCCAGTCATTACAAACATTGGTAAATATCCAATTATTGTTGTGCTAATGGTGGCCAATGAAGGCCAGAATACTTCCATCAAACCTTCCGATGCGGCATCTAAGGGTTCTTTTTTCAATTCATATCTATGCCTAAAAATATTTTCAGAAATAATAATTGAATCGCCACAATTAATTCCTAGAACAATTACCATGGCGGAAAGAGAGATGGCGTCCAAGGGCATGTTGAAAATGTAGAGTATTAGGATTACACCAAATAATGCATATGGCACTCCCATACCAACCCAAATTGAGGTTCGAAAATCCAGGAATAGGGCCAATAATATAAAGCAAAGAATAACTCCCACGACTCCATTTCCAACTACGATTTCAAATCTGTTTGTAACCATTTTGGAAACATCATTGGAAAAGGATAATTTAACCGACTTAGGCATGGCCTTCTGTTCGATTTCCAGCATTTCCTTTACTCGGCCTACAGTTCTAACGACATCAGCATTTTCATTTTTATAAACAGTAAATGAGATTGCTGGTTTACCATCAATCCTAGATATAACATCAAAGTCTTTAAAATCATCTTGAACATCGGCCAAGTCTTTAACTTTTACCGAAAATCCCTCAAGACTAGATTTCACAATGACATCCCCTACATCTTTCGGGGATTTAAATTGGGAAGTGGTTATTATATTTTTTTCAACCAGTAAATCTCCAACATGACCACCTGCTGACCGAATATTTTGGTTTTTTATGGCCATATAAATTTCATCAAGTGAAATTCTATATTTCTGGATTTTTTCTGGATAAACCTTTACCTTTACTTCCCTATCCATATAGCTAAAGGGCTCAAGGCTTGATACTCCATCAACTTTTTCTAGTTTCTTCTTTAGGTTTCTTGCCGCCTCTCTTAATTCTGAATATGACAAATCCCCGGTTAGCCCAACCTCTAAAATAGGAAAAACTGAGGTATCAAGTTCAACCACTATGGGTCTTTTATCTACTTCTGCAGGGAAATTGTTAACACGATCTACGGCCCTTCTAATTTCGTCTTTAACCTTTTTTTGGTCCCTTGTATTTTCATCAATAAACACTGTTATGGTGGAAATGTTTTCCATGGAAACAGATTTATAATTTTTTATTCCTGAAACAGATTCAAGCTCCGTTTCAATTTTATTTGTAACTTTAAGTTCCACATCTTCTGGGGAGGCACCAGGGTAAATGGTGGTTATAATGACTTGTCCAAAATCAATTCTTGGATCTTTATCCTTATTTATTTTTGTAAGGGCGAAGGCCCCAGCTATGATGATAATCAAGGTTACTATAAGATTAAAATAATGTTGTCCTGCAAAAAATCGGAGAAACTTTTGTAGCATAGGTTGGCTCTTCTAAAATATTTCTAAGATCTGGAATTTTTTACATTTTGGTAAGAATATTTGCAACATTATTCAACTAATGTTTTAGAAAATTACATACCTCTTTTCTCCAGGTGCCAAAAGGTAACCTGCAAATCTTAATAAAATAACATTAAAAAAAGAAAAATTCTTGTCCAAGTAATTGTTTTTAAAGGCAAAATTTGGCTAAACGTCACGGTGTAAGAAATTAATTTCAAATGAAACAGTTACGAAAAACATTACTTCAATATCTTTTTTAAGGTTAGATGCAAAATATGAAATCATTAAAAGGAGAAAAAACCATGAATCGTATTGAAAAAATTCTTTTGATTCTTCTTTTTTCATTGGGAGCATCCAGCTCTTTTGCTGATGGAGGAAGAAATTATCGAAATGGTAGAGGCGGCGGAAATGGCGGTCCAGGAAGAGTAGGACCAAATAGACCAGGGCCAGGACCAGGAAACGGTGGACCAGGTAGACCAGGGCCAGGACCA
>CAYNWL010000004.1:0-26192 GCA_964400895.1 uncultured Bacteriovoracaceae bacterium | reverse complement strand
GACCAGGGCCAGGACCAGGACATGTTGGACCAGGTAGACCAGGGCCAGGACCAGGACATGTTGGACCAGGTAGACCAGGGCCAGGACCAGGTCGCATTGGACCAGGCAGACCGGGGCCAGGTCACGTTGGAACAGGTAGACCGATGCCAAATAGATGGGATGGAAACTTCCGAAGGTATGGAAACAGAGAAGGTTGGAATTTTGGACGAAACTATCGGTATTCCAGATACAACCATGTTCCCTATAGAAATATTCCAGGGGGACACTATTCATATCATTATCCAAGAGATTTCTATAGGTCGGTACCTTATAGATTTATCTACTGGAACAACTGGGTAAGATGGAGAGTTAACTACAGCAATGGTTATTATTTTTGGAATAACTATCCATGGTTTGTGTATAACGGTTTCCAATATAGATATTCAGACCAAGATGTTTGTAACTATGAATTGGTGGATGGTGCTACAAACAGAACCCTGGATACATTCTATGGCCAATATTGCAACGTAGGTTATGATAGATGCGCGATGGCCAGGGACAACGCTAACTACCAGGCGGGAGAATATCGTTATTTCTGTGCTGAAAGAATAGACCAAGATGGAGACTATGACTGGGATTATAATGATGATTATTATTCAGACATAGGAAACGATCCTTACTACAGCGACGAATACTAAGATCTTTTTTTTTCCCTCCAAATGGATGATAATCTATTTGGAGGGATTTTCAATTGTTCAGGTTAGGGAAACACCTTTTCATTTTTTATAAAATTATTTTCCAAATCATTATTAGTTTTGAATTTATTACAATTTTTATTACCGCCCAATCCATCATCTGGTTTTTTGCCTTTTTATTTTTCCAAATTGAATTCGGGATAAATGGAAATATTAAAAATTATTTCGACGCCCTCTGGTGGGCCTACTGTACAACTACCACTGTTGGTTATGGAGATATTACACCCGTAACATTTTGGGGAAGAATAATAGCAATTTGTGCCATGGTCGTAGGGACTGGAATATTTATTACTTCTCTTGCTATTTTTAATGAACTTTTTTTGGGCCACGAAAATTTAAATGAGACTGGCCTTTTTAAGGGCAAAAGAAAAAGAGATTAAATCCAGTTTCTTTTCCTGTAGTCCTTAAAAGTTTCCTGGAGGATATCATGGAGGTTCCATTTAAAATCATAATCAAATAATGGTCTCGAATCCTTCCAATTACAAACCCATTTATGGTGGCCGATGTCAGCAACCTTATCAGGAGTAAGCTTAAAATCAGACAATTTCAACTTGTTCAAAAGATGAAAAACTTGTCCCATAAAGGCGATTAATGGCATTGGTACTTGAAGATTAATAATTTTTTTTATTCCCATCACATTTTTAATTTCAGAAACTAGATCTTTGTATTTTATGATGGAATTGGTTGAAGGATAGAATACCCCTCCTTTAATATTGTTCCCCTCTAAGGCCTTGGCTATTATATTTACCAGGTCAAAGACAGAAATAAAGCTGTAGGAATTATCTGCCCCGGTTCTACCTGGATAAAGAACCATTCTGGATTTTACCATTTTGAATACATCTAATATCCCAGGATCTCTTGGACCTATCACTATTGGGGCCCTAAATATTAAATTTTGCCAACCTTTTGGTGAATTTTTAAGAAGGGTTTCTTCACCCGCTAGCTTGGATTTTCCATAATGGGAAAGTGGATTGTTATAAGGTCCCCTGGCAGAAAGACTGGAAAGCAGAACAAATTTTAAATTGGGATATTTCTTAGAAAGATCATTAACCAACTGTTCTACCGCTTCGGAATTTATTTCATAAAATTTATTTAAATCAAAGGAATGTAGAAGGCCCGCTATGTGCACGCAAGCATCCAGATCCTTGGGAAGTTCTTCTACCCATTTATTGGGATCTTTTACCGTTAAGGAGCCCTCTATGGGATTTCCGGGAACATTAAAGTTTTTAAATTTTCCTTTATTCCTAACTAGACAGTAAACCTCGTGGCCAAGGAAATTTAATTTTTCACAAAGATGCGACCCCACAAAACCGGTGGCTCCGGTGACTAAAATTTTCAAGTGGATGTTTTCTCCGAAGGTATTTCAAAAATCTTCTTTGCCTGTTTTAAAATCTCCAGCACGTATTCCAATTCAGATATCTTATGACTTGCCATATAGCTTGTTCGAATTAGGGCTTCCCCCTTACCTACAGCGGGTGCAATAACGGGGGTTGCAAAAATGCCATTATCATTTAAAAACTTGGTAATCTTCATTGCCTTAATATCATCACCCACAAAAATTGGAAGAATTGGTGTTTTGGAGTTGTAATAATAAAAACCGATCTCATCAAAGCCTTTCCTCATGAAAGAGACATTTCTCCAAAGCTGATTATGGATTTCATCTGATCTTTCAGTAATCTCCAAACACTTTAAAACAGTTGCAACAGCACTTGGAGGCATTGATGCAGAAAAGATAAAAGATCTGGCAACATGCCTTACATGTTCCATAGTCTCTTTTGATCCCGCCAACACCCCACCTATAGAAGCAAAGGATTTTGAGAATGTTCCCATAATAAAATCGACCTCATTATCAAGGCCAAAATAATTTGCGGTTCCCCTTCCTCTTTTTCCTAGAACTCCCAATCCATGGGCATCATCAACATAAACATAGGCATGATGCTCCTTTGCTAAAGCAACGATTTCAGGAAGAGGACAAATATCCCCATTCATGGAAAATATCCCGTCTGTTACAATAGTTCTTACTTTGTATTTTTCTTTGGTTGAAATCAAAACTCTTTCAAGTGATGCCATCTTCCCGTGTTTGTATTTATAGGTGATCCCATAACTTAATTTTGCTGCGTCTATAATTGAAGCATGATTTTCTGAATCTAGAATCAAGCAATCATCTTTTCCGCAAATGGCCGACAAAGCTCCTAGATTAGTTTGCATTCCGGTAGAAAAAACAATCGCCTCGTCTTTCCCCAAATATGCCGCAAGCTTTTCTTCAAGTTCTTCATGAATGGAAAAACTGCCATTTAAAAATCTTGATCCAGTACATCCAGTTCCATATTTTAAAATGGCCTTTTGGGCAGCCTCAATTACTTCAGGGTGATGCGTTAGACCTAAATAATTATTGGAGCCAATCATTATTTGTTTTTGGCCTTTAATTGTTACCTGCGTTCCATCACTTTCTTCAATCGCCCTAAAAAATGGGTATAAATCCATCTGCTTTAGGAGGGCCACTTTTTTGGATTTTTCAATATCGATAATTGGGGGCTTCATTAAATACGATATCCTCTAAATAACTTAATAAATTAAATAATTATATAAAGGCCCTTAATCAGACCAATACCCTTTTTTAATCAAAAACCAGACTGTAAATATAACCGAAAATATCATTAAGCATAAAGCGAAAAAAAATAAAAAGGTACTTTTAAATGGAATGAACTCAAAATTCATTCCCCAAAACGATGCCCAAAAAGTTATTGGAATTGCTACAGATGCCAAAAGTGTTAATTTTTTCATCTGCCGATTGACCCTATCGGATTGATATCCCCAATATAAATCCACTATAGTTCCGATCTGGGTGCTGTGCAGCGATATACTTTGATACATCCTTTCACAATGGTCATGTAAATCTCTTAGCTTCCATTTCAATTCTTTTTTAACAGTCTGCAATTCCATAATCTGTTTGGGAATTGAGGGAAGATGTTCGATAATGCCCTCCATGTGATTAAGGGTTTTTTTTAAGTAAAGAATCGATTTGGGGTTAAAACTTTCCAAGAAAATAGATTCTTCCTGTTTTTCTATTTCTACAAATATCCTACGAACCTCTTCCCAAGAAGCGTCGGTTGCACGGTCTAGACATTGATAAATCATTTGCCAGACATCTTTGAAATCCGGGCCTAAATTAAAATAGTTCCTCCAATTTTCCTTCTTTGGTGGCGGGGTATCGGTTACAAAAATTAGAGTGTCGGGGAAAACGATAAATTGAATTTCGAATAAACTACCTTCCGAGAGCATAAACCAAACCAAAAATTGATGGGCATCAAAATCTTCAAGCTTTGGCCTTTGGTCCCTATGGAGGCAATCTTCTATAGCAAGGGGATGGATATTGTACTTAAGTCCCAATTCGGCCAGGGAGGACAAATGATTTCCTGTGATTTCTATCCAATTTATCATCTAGATATAATTTGAACATCTAGCTATTTATTTTTCAACCAGTTTTTTAAATTAAAGGAAATTGGGCCCATTTAATATCAATTCCCAAATCTTTGGCCAATCTTTCTATTTCCAATATTCCCTTTTTTAATTGGGGAAGATAGGTTGCAGCAGTTTCAAGATGGAATCCTAGGACCATTATATTTTTATCATTTTTAATTAGTTCTTTAAAAATATCGGCCAGAGTTTTTGAAGGAGTGTAATCCGCCAAACTTCCATTATCGGGTAATTCCAAAAGCCCTGGAATAAGATCAAAGGGTTGGTCTAAAATGGTGGCACCTGGGTGAAGGTTTGCAACCATTTTAACCAGATTGCTATCCGCTCCCCACTGGGGAATCAAAATCTTGGCATCGGTTCGGGAACTATCTAAGTTAATCCCGTTGAAAACTAATGCGATTGCCAATTTATTTCCTAACTGCCATCCACCTGCTCTAAAACTTTTAATTCTATTATAACCCTGATCAATAAGAATTTTTTTGGAACATCCAACCAGTTGTTTTAATTCTTCTTCGGAATAGGCATGTTCCAAACTAACCGTGTGTCCACAATCACCTCTTTGGCATGTCTCATTTGATGTTCCAAAGACGGGCCCAGATTGATATTGAAGCCCGCAATAATTTACCAATGACTTCCAAGCATGGATATGAAGACCTTGTTCATCCTTTGGATCTAAAACAGATTTTATTTGGGAATTGATAATGTCTGGGTTAGCATTTTCCTTGGTAAAATAAGCAGGATTAAGAAAATGAAGCATTGGAATTTGTGGGAAATCGGCCCTAAATCCCTTAATAGCATTTAAATTTTCCTTGGAAATGGATCTGCCTTCCCAATCCACTGTCATCACTAGGGTAATAGGATTTGCCCTTAAAGTTAAAAATGAACTTAAAATAAAAATTATAGAAAATATTTTCATTTTTTTTATTTACCAGAAATTTTTAAATAATCCATCAACACCTATAAAAATTTTAAATCTTTCCGATTAATCTCTTATGAAATTATTAATTTTTCTTCTTTTGCCATCCCTAACCTATGCAATTGACGTCTATTGGAGAAAGGTAAAATGCGATGTTTACCTTCAAAGGGTTTTTCAGGATAAAACCATATTTTATCTTTACCCAGGAAAAAGTGTAACCTCCAGAATGTCCATAAACCGTGGTGAAGACGAAGTTTTCCTTACCATCGACCATAATATGATTTCATCCAGCAAAATTTCAGTTAAAGATTATTTCTATGGCCCCAAGGCCACCCCTGATATCAGGATAAAAGTATCCAAGGAATTTAGGATGAAAGACCTGGAGAAGGGTGAACTTGAAATCCAGGTCCCAACCAAAAACTCAAGTAGGACTGCAACCATAAGGTGCAGCCTACTTCAAAAATAAGAAATTATTTGCAATTATTGTGTAGGTTAAAGACCACAAGATTGGCGTTATGGGCCTTTAGGGTATCCAATGGAGCGCAGTCTTCTATTTGGTTTCTAGAAACATTCAACCGGACCATATTGGAAAGACCTGAAAGTGGACTAATATCAGTTACTTTATTATCTCTAATATTTAGTTCCCTTAAGCAAACCATTCCGGATAATGCAGACACATCTTTAATTCCTGCCTCTCCAGTGATTCTTCTGTTGGACTGTACAGACAGAAAATTTAATTTAACTAGATTCTTAAGAGGGGAAATGTCTTCGATATAATTTCCGCCCAAGCTTAAAAATAAAATCCCTTGATGGTTTTTAAACGGTGAAATATCGGAAATTTTATTATCGTATAACTCCACATCTTCCAAAGCAGTTAGATCGCTGATGGCATTGATGTTTTTAATCTTGTTTTTTCCCATAAAAAGGATTTTTATTCCTTTTAAGTTTCGAATAAATGTTAAATCCTCAACACCAGAGTTGGTCATTTTTAGTTCTTCCAAATTTGGAAGGTTTAAAGGACCCATTCCATTTCCAGAAACATCATGTCCTAAAAGGTATAGCCTTTTTAATTTTGTTGCACCATTAATGGGGGAAAGTGTAGTAAGTTTAAATGGGATTTCCTCTCCTCTTTTTCCGGTGATTGGAGGCATTGAAAGCTCAAGATTTTCTACCTTGGTCTGTAATTTTAAATTCATCGCTTCACATTTAGATTTATCCTTAAATACTTCTAAAAGGTAATTTTTGATTTCTTGGGTAGAAGAAAATTTATTGTTAAAATCTTCTGGGTGGGCATACCAGAAAAAGGAAGATACCCCGTCCATCTCTCTTATAATCTCACCATTTTCACCAAAAACTCTTCTGGTGGAAATTTTAAATGGCATCGGTCCTTTATATTTTAGTGCCAATTTTAGATAACCAGTACTAATGGCCTCTGCTTCAGTGACTTGCCCAGGATATTGAGCAGTACAGTAGTCCAAAAAGTTCATCTCTTTGGCAGTACAAGTAAGAGAAATAAGAGCAAAAAACAGCATTTTTTTTAACATAAGGTCCTCCAAAATTGACGCATCCTAAACTAATAATTAATAAAGGGCCACAAAATTAGGAAAATTTCTTAGCAGGTAAAAATTAATGATATTGGAAACCCCCTCCTCTTTAATTATTCATTTGGGAAAGGGCATTTAATATAATTTTATTCCTCTAATTTTATGGGTTTTAGATCATCAAAGACTAGATTGGTATTTTCGCAAGTAGAGGCATTATACCAAAACACTAAAATTCCATTTTCCTGCTTTAGGGGCGCATCTTTCGATAAAATTTCCATTCTTGCCATTACAGTAACATAATAAAAGGTGGTATTTTCAAAATCAGGGTAGGACAAAACAGTTCCAATTTTTATATTATCAAGTTTTATATGTCCTTCGTCTCCTTGATAATGGTTTATCCCGTTTAAATATTCAATGATTTCTGTCCTGACTTTTTCTGGAGTGCAAGCCTGATCATCGGCCCAAATATTAGATATGGAAAAAATTGTGATAAAAATAAAAGATTTCATTTAATCCTCCAATTATAGTTCCTATCACCAGGCCGAGGAGTTTATCAAGATTACTATAAAAAAAGGTAATGGGTAGCCTGAAAAAATTTACTTCTTCAGGAAGCTTAGGCCAAAATAAATGCCACCTGTGCAGAAATGTATTAAATTAGTCATTCGCATAGTTCTTCCAAAGGACTATTAGGACACCCCCGCTAATTACCCAAAATTTTGAATTTATCAGAAAAAGATATAATATTTGAATGGTCATTATTTTTAATTTGGGAGTTTAAAAAATGAAACCATTCTTAATTATTACCTCTTTATTTTTTGGTTTGATAAATCACCTATTTGCTGATTGTAGCGATGCTGAAATAAAAGAATTAATTTCAAAAGAGGTTAGGGCATTAAAAAGAAAGGGATTTTATGATTTTAAGGATTTATTTTGCTGCGATAATTTCATGGATAAAATCTATTTTTTTACCGCAAAAAAACAAGGGCACTATGGATTGGAGGTTTATGGCGGTAAATTGATTGTCAATGTCAAAGACTGTGGTGAACTTAAAGATTGGAATTTAGAAAAGTTAAAACCTATTAATATTTCAGATTTTAAAAATGAACATATCAACCCAACGGAAGGTTGTACCCGAAGAAGGGTAAAGAATATCATTTATGAAAATTTATATCATTCCCAAGATTGGGTTTACCCCTATGGAACCTTATTGAAGGGTTGGGGATTTCACCAATTTATTTATACGGCCGGAAACCCTGACTATCGCACGGGTAAAATTGAACAAGAATATTTGGGAATCATGGAAATTTCGAAATTAAATTGTTCAACAAAAACAAATGAATTGGCCGGAGTTCGAGTTAACCAACCTTAATAATATAAAAAGATTATAGAATCGACTTCTAATCTATGGTTAAAAAATGATTTTTATTCCGTGCCACCTAATTTATTACATGATTTCCAAATAATAAGGTTGGATAAGGAAATAACTTAGAACAATTTTCGACCCATTAATTTTTCTTATTCTTTTTTCTTTTATTTTTTCAATCTTTTTCAAAACTAATTTAAAAACAACATATAAGAATTAGATACCCCTGAATTCAAGAACTTTCTTTGAAACAATTTCCTTTATTTCATTTTCGGAACAATCAGAATACAGAGAACCAACCCATCCAGAAAAAACTAAGATAAAAAATATCTTTGAAATAATTTGATACATATTTTTTACCATGGAAATACCCTCCTAGGGTGCGCAATAAAAATGATGATTCCATTTAAATCCTTGCAAAAATCTCAAAGTTCCGGCTCCTAAAAGGGTATCACTTGGATCTCCTTGATAATCCTGAGTTGAATCTACTATGGAGTAAATGGTATTGTCTTCCGGATTGGCAACTCCCGCAAAGTATCCATTATTAGGTTGGGCATAGAAATTTCCAAAAGCTGCCCCCAAACGGACATTCCCAGAGGAACAATAGGCCATACCTAGTGCCCTGATTTTTTCTGCTACTTCTTTGCTTAAATTAGGTTCTCCTGTTTCAGAAATAAAATCCTCTTCTTTCAATCCGCCCCCAGGCTGATTATCACCGACCCCGTCGTCAGAAATAAATCTGTTGAAGTAAATATTTAGGTCAGAAAAATTGGGTAGTTTACAAATTCTTTTTCCATTTGCACCCAAAATCGAAAAATTAGAGCAACATTGGGAGGAGTCTTTGGTTTCCTTCCCCAAATAAATACAACAACGGAATGAATTTTTGGAAAAAATATCCGGATGATTAATTTTATCCCCAAATGTAACCAGGCCTTTTAGATTGGAAAAATCAGTCCTTTGAGGTCCTTGAACTGGTCCATATAAATCAATAAGGTCAATATTTTTTGAAACTTCGCTAAATGGTTTGGAATTTTCAATTTTTTCAAATTCCGTCCTTGTCTCATTCTTTAGGATAAACAAATCCCTTATAAGTTGCTCCCTATTTGAATTACAATAGATGGGTTCATAAAATATTTCGGGAATTCCCAAAAGCTCAAGCCTTCCAAGTTTTGTTAAATAATAAAGGGCATTGCCTCCTCCCATTCCAACCGTTTTATTTTTATCCTCTGGAAAATTTAAAGGATCATTTGGTTTATAAACATAATCTTTGGTATTAATTGAATTAAAGGTTATGGTAAATCCACCAAATAACCAATCTTTTCCTAAAGGTTTTTTTGCCCCCCTTATATGAAGAACATCATAAAAATTGGTATATTCATCATTTTGAAGACACCATTCATTTTCATTGAGATCTAAATTTGGATTCCTAGTAATTTTGCAATTTTCCACTTTTTTAGCAGGAACATTCTCGGCCACAATTCCTTTTTCATCGGAATAAGAAGTTGTAACCCCAATGATATTATCCTGACCTCCAATATAAATTGGGAGATAAACACTTTGAGCAGGCGAAAATTCATTTATAAAATAAGAAGGTGCTGCAATAGAGGAAGATATGGGTTCAACGTTTAAAAAGGGTTCAGGTATGTAAGGGACCCTATAACTCAAAGTATTTTTTTGCACAACAATACCAGCGGGTTTTTCATCTGGTAAAGTGGAAACTTTTGCAGGTCCTAAACTTAGATCTTTAGGTAGAGTTAAATAATTGCCTTCTGCCTCTAAAAGTGGGACCTGGGTACAACCGAGATTTCCCAGGCTTCCTCCAAGTCCGTAACCATCACCTGCATAACCGGGGGAAATACAAAGTAAACTGTATTCCTTATTATAATTTTTTAAATTGACCTGGTGCGGTCTCTTAAAATATATGGTGTCTTGATAGTTTAAACAATTAAAACCTTCCAAATTAATATTTAAACGATTTTTTTTAGTCCAATCATTTGTTCCATCAGCGAAAAGTCTAATCATTCCTTTTTGCCAACAGATTTGTTTGCTATTTTGTTGGATGATTTTCCATTTAAATGGTTCAACCATATTAGAGGTATTAATTTTAAAAATATCGGCCAATGCCAATTGAATACAAAGTGAAAAAACGATCAAAAATTTAATTTTCATCTTTAATTCCTATAAACATTTATTGAAAAATGGAACAATCAGTAACACTAAGTCCAACAGTTACATTAGAAATTAACTTTTCAGGGGCACAATAAACCTGATTATTCCAGCGAAGTCCGGCGTCATATAAACTGGAAACCTCTTTATTCCTTCGACTAAAACCATCATTACTGACTACAAAACTTCTAATATTGAAATTGCTATCTTCATGTCCTGGCACCTTTAAATTTGAAATGGCGACTCCGCGGGCCACTTTGTTAGAGGCACAGGCATGTTTAGTACAGGCCAATCTTTCCAGGGAATAAAGGTTTTTAATATACCCGGTCTTTTCATCTACCAAACCCGGTTTTAAATCATGGGCCTCAGTGGAAACATAAACATTAAAATAAACTGATAGATTTGCATAATCAGGAAGGGCACATTTGGAATCCTTTATCAATCCCGAGCAACAATCATCTGGTGTACCTCCTTCAGGGATATAGGTTCCCACCCCCAAACAACAAGTGTAGGTATCAGGAGAAAAGACTGTTTTAATTTTTAAATCTCTAGGTTTGCTCCCTGGTTTTGATTGTTCCTTTGGATCTACAGAGCAAATAACCTCTTCTCTTTTTGTATTAAAACTTTCAACATTTGGGACTCCGGTGAGTTCCAAATTTGCCATCCAATTTAAAAGGTAAAAGGATTGTTCCGGCGTCACACTTTGCGCTAAACAAGATGGGTCAAGGGGACTTTCAGATTTAATGCAGGAAAATTGTGGTTCGTTACAATCTCTCCCTTTGGTGCATTGGCGCCAATTATAACAGTTAAATCCATCTTTTTCCATCCGTTGGGCCCTTAAAGACATCCATTGGTGTCCTCCCCCATTTTCCTCCTTATGAAAATTTCTTATCCAAATTTTTTTTCGGCAAAAATTATCCGAGGATTTCTTAAAAAATTTATAATTTTGAAATTGGTTTTTAACTCTAAAGGTTTCACTGATTTCAAACCTAAAATTGGCTAATACAAAATTTGAAAAAAGAATTCCCAAGAAAATAATTTTATTTTTCATGGTTCCGTCCTTGGAAGTATAAAATTTGAATGGAAAAATCTTATCAATTAGATTTCTTTAAATCAATAAACGGAATTTAAAAGAAAAAATTGGAAATATACTGGACTAAATTAATTTTAAAATTTCTAGAATTTAAATTTCCCTTTCCCATTTTTCAACCAGTTTATACTCTTCTTTAAAAGATCTTTATCCCACCCAGGGAAGGAATGTGAATATTTTTGTTTTTTAAAAAATATAAAATGGGGAGTCCCCGCCCAATCAATTTCAGAAGGCCATTCTTTTTCAAGGAAAACTATTTTAAGAGGAATAGTGGAAAACTGGACATTCCATTTTATGGTATCCTCCAATTCCGAAAAACCACTTTGGGAGACGATAAAAATGCCATATTTTTTAAAAAACTCTCTTAATTCCTTATCCTCGCCAATTTTAATCATCGCGTCTTGGCTAAATCCACATCCAGAACTTGAGATAACCACCACAGAAAATTCTTTTGGTGGATTATAATTCTTCACAGTCAAATACCCACTTACGTCCAATTCATAATATTTGGGAACTTGTGGATATTTTTTTCCTTGAATTAATTTCAAGTTGTTAAGGGTTAGAGGATCGATTGCGACTATCTTATATTCCTGTTGAAATTTTTCAACCTCTCCCCATAATTGACTGAAGATTAGATTATATAATAAACCTTCCTTTTCTTCTTTAGTCATGGGTCGAATAAATTTTAATTTATAAAAAATTTGTTTAAAACGAAAGGCCAAAATATCTTCAGGAATAAAAAAAGAAAGATGTCTGTATATTTTAAACAAATATTCCAAATCTTTACCTTCAACTCTTTCTAGACTGAATGAAGTAAAATATTTCTGATAATATTTCCTAAAATATTCTCTCTGGTTTTGTTCGGTAGTATAATAAAAACTTATTGCTGCTTCCAAAAGAAGGCTTTTATTTTCCAAAGATTTATTTTCTTCATAAACCTTTTTTGCCAAAGATAAGCATTTAATTTTTATCTTTTTCCTTTGATTGTAATTGCTAAGTCCATCCAGTTCTTTAAGACACATTGCAACAGGATGGTTTTCATTTAGGAATTTTTCAGAGCAAATCCCTGCTTTAAAAAGTATAATAAAAAGAACAAAACATTTTATAAATGGATGCATTGAACTTTCCTTGAAAATCTAATAATCGATATACATTAACTTGGAAATAAAGAATATGTAAAAAAATTTTCCTCTTTTGGCTAATTTTCCTTCCTCAAATAACATAAGCAATTCCAGTTGAAAGGTCAGTTGGATTTGGAACAGATTTTAATGCCATTTCTGCCTTCAGATTGAACAACCATGAACCCGCTTCAAATCCAAAATATCAATATTATATTTCTGCAGAGTACGGTGATAACCGACGACTTCAAATTAATGAAGATCTTCCATCCGACTTCCTCGAAAAGGAACAATTAATCAAAAAAGAATTTGAAATTACTGATGGGCCGGCTAATGTAAATGGTAAATATAAAGCACAGATTTACAACTCAATTGAACATTCCCCACGAAAAAAAGTAGTAACTGTCCTTTTAAAATATAATCAGGATATTAAAGACTACGAGGTAATTCATAGGAGTATAAACTTCCTTGAAACCGGAAATAGGTTTTGGTTCCATTCCGATTCTTATTTATCTCATAATAACAAGAACTATCTGGCAATAGCGGTTTTTAGTGGAGAAGGACAATCAATTTGATCGTAAAAAACAATCGGTTTCTTGATAATTCTTCAGGATTCCTTTCTTTCTTCAATCTCAATAGCTCCGATTTATTTTTTATCTTCTTCTGGTTGATTTTTTGAGGTCCTTAAGTATTCAAGTTGTAAAATATAATCTTTACACATTTTTGCTTCAATCTTTTTCAGTTCGGAATTCTCCCTATTCTTTTTTTCATAAGCCTTAATTATTTCTTTTGTAAGCTCAACATCCAATTCTTTTATGTAGCCATAAATTCTTTTTAAATTGATTGCCGTGTCCTGAATAATTAATTTTTTGGCGTCTGGTGTATCTAAAATTCTTCCATATCTTGACATCCATGGTCTTAAAGCTCTGGAGATGGGGGAGGTAAAAAGCGAGGACCTCGTAGTGTAAACCATACTTTGATAGTCATAGTTGTCGGATAAATTGGGTGGATTTGTGGCAGAAGCAACCACTTCAGGAATGGGGTTATACCTTACATCTCTGGATTTAATTATTGAATAGGTGTTTTCGTGAAGAAGAATCCTTGTGTAATTATTTTGAAAAAGTAAATAAGAGATAAATTTATCTCCATTTTCTTTTTCAATAACAATATTATCTGAAATATTTACTTCTCCTTCGAGTGGAAAAGTATAAACGTATTTTTTATTGGTGATTCTTCCTATCTCATTGACCCATTCCCTTAAATTTGAGGGAGCACACCAGGTGTTAGAGGTGATCAAAAATAAAATAAAAAAAAACTTTTTCATATCGATTCCTTCATTTGATTTCGTTTTACTATAAAATTAATAAAAATCCAAAAATTCAAAGAAATACCACATGTCAAAAAAATTGGACAAAGAAACTTATTATTTAAAGGGTTATCTCTAACCAAAATTTTCCAAAAATGGAAATTTTAAATAAAAATAATTTAAAAAATGCAAAAACAAAAAGAAACTAAAATATTTTTATTATAGAAGGAAAAAACCGAAAGGTTTAAATGAAAATTTTTTTTGCCTTGTTATTTGTATTTTTTAGCTCTTTACCTACAATGGCACAACACCTCTGGTATAATGATACCGGAGCTGTAGGAGATATATTAATATCTGACGTAATGGTCGATTCGACGGCACCTACAACTTATTATGAAACCCTTGGATGGAATCAAGGAATAGATGGTGGTGGTTATACTGGAATACAGGATAGCCCAACCCTCGGAAAAATTTTTATTCATTCCCTTTGGAATGCCTCCACTGGAGGATCCATCTCAAATGTATACGCAGAAACCGATGCCCTTGTAGAGCCATTTGGAGGAGAGGGCGAAGGAATGCATATCCTTACCCGGCCAAATTATAAGCCCCCTCAAAAAGGGGCAAGTTGCACACGACCCGAAACGGGTTCTTCCTGGAGTCTTAATAATTGGTACACTATATTAACAAGGGCATGGCCATACAAAGATAAAACCTATTATGGACTTTGGGTAAAAGATAATTCCGCTGGAACTTGGAGGCATATAGTTACTTGGGCCTTCCCCCAGATCAGTCAAGGGTTTAAATGTTGTACTATGGCGTTTTTAGAAAACTGGTCAGGAGGTAACCAGGGAATGAAGCGGAAAATGAATACCCGAAACATATGGAAACATTATTCCTCAGGCCTTTGGAGTACGCTAAACCAGGGGACTTTTGATCAAAATACAAGGGGAGGAGTAATTAACAATGCATTTTTTATGGAAACAGGACCTCAGTCCCCTCCCAATATTACTTCTGCTAATCAAACACAATCAATTAGCACTCCTGGATCGAAACCAAATATAACACCGGGAGAAATTACCTCTGCTTATATAAATTATTCTTCATCAACGAATTCCATTACAGCGTCTTGGACCATTGATGCAAAAAAAGGGCCACAGTTTTCTTTTTTAATTGAAATTTTTGATAATTCATCTTTCACAGGGACACCACTAATCACCTCTAAAGATACTATTCCCCATATAAGATCCAATATTATTAATGTGTCTTCCCTTCCAACTAAAAAGACTTATTATGTGCGTTTTAGCATAACTGATGTTATCGACCAAAAATCTAAATATGGGACATCTAACTTTTACAAAGGCAATTAATTTAGAATCGGGGCCAATATAGGGGATCGCCACTTTAATTTATGGGTTTGAGTAACATTTTATAAATTATCGAAAAACCTTTTGGAGAAGCCTGTACTAACTCAACCGGGGATTGCGAAAACTAACTTTAAAAAATCCCCAGGAAAAAGCTTGATGGGGGCATTGTCAAAAAGGATATTGTATATTTGTCCTTAAAGAAAAATATAGCCCACTTGCAAGCAAGATAACAAAACAAGATTCCTCTTTTGTAAAATCTTATCAGGCATGGGTGCAAAATACAAATCAGTAGGTAACTATTTGTCCTGCAATAAATTATTGTGAAAATCAAATTAAAAATAAATATAAGCAATTCTGTGAATCCTATGTAGATTATAGGAATCCAAAATTTAAAGGAGAATAAAGAGATTTTATTTATTTAATAAAAAACCCGATCATAATAAATAATCTTTTTTATAAGGAATATTTAATGAAATGTTTTTTCTTTTTAACTCTATTTATCCTAACTGCTAGAGCAGGTTTCCTTTCTAGTGACTTCAAACCAGCAACAGACAATCCTTGCATTATGGATCTAAAACCTTATAAAAAGGCCCATCCAGTTCTTCCTGAGAAATATGAACTAATATGTATCGTTCATGAAAAAAATCCAGCCCTTCGCGTATGTGAAGGTGGGGATGAATTTGAGTTTAAAGAATCAAACAATGATACCTATAAATCCAGCTTAATACACTTAAAAGCAAAATTTTTTAAGGTAGCAGCTAAAGGGATAAGAACCAGTAAAGAAGAAATGGTCGATTCCGACAAAATCTTTAAAGTTACAAAAAATTTAAGTTGTGAGGAAAGGTTAAAATGGGCGAATTGCAATCGTATGGGGCTTATCCAAAACAAATTTGGGGTTTATGATCCTGAACTAGGAGATATAAAGAAAGATAAGAAGCTCTGTCCCTAACCAATTATTTTTCAAAGGATTTTAATTATGAAAATTTACCTATTTTTTACTTTATTATCTTTAAATTCCTATGCAGGTTTTTTTTCCAGCGACTATAAACTGGACAATGATCCAAATTGTTATTTAGACCTCAGGGAGGTTGCTGGAGATTATAAGGAAACAGATTTTGTTTCTCGCTATAATCCATTGACTAGATCAGGGGCAGTAAATTCCGCTGAACCCATTAACGTAGTTTATCGAGTCCCTCCACGACATGTTTTCAACTGCATCGTCCATAAAAAAAGGCCGGATTTGAGGATATGTGAAGGCGGTGATGAATTCGAATACAAAGATGGTAGTGGTGTTTATAAAACTAGCGTCATCCGGGCAAAAGGAAAATTCTTTGAGGTACGTGGAGAATTAATTTCAACTCGAAGGTCTAGTAATATAAAAATTGATTCAGATAAAATTACTAAAATACATAGATTATTAAGTTGTGAAGAAAGACAAGCATGGGGAAGAAAACATCAGGAATTAATTATAAGGATGTTTTATAACCCAATGTATATAGAATAAAAAGTTGGTGCCTAGTACAGGACTCTAACCCGTAGGGGGTCTCCGCCCATACGCCCAATGATGCGCTTGCTGGATGACATCTTTATCTGGATATATACCAGATGAGGAAGATTATTTATCTTTCAAAATTTTTGCGTTCCTGGGGTCATTCCCATTCACGAAGCAACCCAGTTTTTCATCCGTCAATTCACGACATTGTCCCGTAACCATATTGCTGGATAATTTTCCATAATACATGAAGGCACACCCTTGATTTCTCTTTTTTGAGGCACATGCTTTTTCCATTCCCGCTCTGGTTTTTAAGATACGTGCAGATTCGGAGGATGATGAGGTTCCTTCCCCGGCAAAAGTCGATTGAGATGAAAGGTTACAGGCAAAAACAAGTAGAGATAAGGCTAGAATTTTCATTGGTTCTACTCCTTAATAAAAAATATATGCCTATCTTTTCGGTAGATAATGGGGATAGTTTATCGGTGGATTTTTTTTAAATAAATTTTATGAATTATGGTGCCTAGGACTGGGCTCGAACCAGCACGGATCTCTCCACACGCCCCTCAAGCGTGCGTGTCTACCAATTTCACCACCTAGGCATGGCAAAAAAAATACAAGGAATTTTATATCTTGTAAAAGGATTTATACCAGGTAGCAAAATGGGATATCCCTTCTTCTAATGAAATCTTTGGATCATATCCACAATAATTAGTTAATTTGGAAACATCCGCAAAGGTTTTATATACGTCACCAGGCTGGTGTGGCATCAATTTTAGGTTTGCTTTGACGCCTAATGTGTTCTCGACAATTTTAATAAAATCTCCCAAGGGCCTAGGGTTTGAACATCCTATATTAAATACCTCATAAAGAGGCTGACCCGTTTTTTTTCTGGATTCTTCCAATCTTAGAGTACCATCAACAATGTCTGAGACGTAGGTGAAATCCCGAATCATATCACCATTGTTAAATACTTCAATTTCTTTTCCTTCCAGGATTTTTTTTACAAAAATAAAGGGGGCCATATCTGGCCTTCCCCAGGGGCCATAAACGGTAAAAAACCTGAGTGCGGAACAATTTATTCCATAAAGATGAGAATAAGAATGGGCCATTAGTTCCATTGATCCTTTAGTAGACCCATAAAATGAAACTGGTTTGTCAAAAGAATGGTCTTCCCTGAAGGGGAACTGTTCAGTTAAACCATATACAGAACTGGAGGATGCCAAAAAAAGATAGGGTCTGATTTTACTATGGCGAACTGCTTCTAAGATATTAAGCGAACCTAATAAATTGCTTTTTAAATAGGCATGAGGATTTTCTAAACTGTATCTTACTCCCGGTTGTCCGGCCAAATGGAAAATTGATTCCGGTTGAGAATCATGAATAATTTTAGATATTTCAGTTTGATCGGATATATCCACTTGGTGGAATTCATAGTTTGAATATTTTTTAAGTATAGAGTTTCGTCCAAGTTTTAAATTTACTGAATAATAATCATTGAGATTATCCACTCCAATTACACGATTGCCCTCTTTGAGTAACCTTTCAGACAGATGGTAACCTATAAAGCCCGCAGAACCCGTGACCAAATAGTTTTTCGTCATAAATTATTTCCAAATAAAAATACTGCCCACTCTTTAAATTTTTTGAGTTCAAAAGGAATATTCATTTTATGAAACTTATCTTCTATTAGGGAAATATTTTGATTTTTTACCAGAAGTAATGAGGCATCTGACAAATCTTCATTAAAAATTTGGGGAAGTGTAATGGTCTTTATTTGTCCCTTTAAATAAAATAAAGGCCCATGGAAATCAATTTCTTCAAGCCCATAAAAATTTTTAATGGTGTGGGAAGTTAATATATCTTTAAATAATGCAGTATTGTTTTTATGAGGAAGATAGCTCCATACACCCTTCCCTATTAAAAGAATAAAAAAGGAAATAATTCCAATTTTTAACGGCCTTAAAAAATTGGTTTCAATTTTTTTTATAAAAAGTGCCAAAAACACTGAAAGTGGTATCAATAGCGGTAAAATATAAAGCGGTAATCTACTCCTTGAAAGGCAAAAAGGAATTAAAGGTATTACTAGCCAAACGCCCAATAACAACCTTTGGGGCCTTGGTAATAAATTGAATAGTTTTTCTTTTAAAATTTTAGGATAATAAATTGCCCAAATTCCCACTCCTAAAAATAAAGGTAATATAATTACCGTAAACATTTTATACCATTCCGGATTTCTGTTGAACCTATTGGTGGTATTGCGAAGAAAAATTTCCTCATAGGCCAATTTTTTGAGTAGGCCTGGATTCCTAATTTCTACTGCCAAATACCAACTTAGACCAATTAATAGGAAAATGATTAGTCCTTCAATGGGCAAGGTTGAATATTTAGATTTATTTAGTTTTTTAAATACAAATATTACCAAAAGTGGAAGAAGTCCTACAGGTCCTTTGGTTAAAAACGCCAAACCAAAGGCGGCCCACATCAAAATCAACCAATTCTTTCTTCCTTTACCTTCAAATTCTGCCTTAACAAAACAGAACATAGCGGCAGTTTCGAACAAGGTTAAAAGGAGGTCTGCAGATAGATTAAATGCCCCGCCAATACTTAGTGGTGAAGTAGCAAAAATTAATCCTGCAAGAATCCCCGATCCAGGATTTAAAGTCTGGGCCATGCCCAAAACTAAAAATACCAAAAGACAAAAGGCGATTGCGTTGGGAATCCTTGCTCCCCATTCATTTTGCCCAAAAGTCAACATTCCTCCTGCTATGGCCCAATAAATCATCGGTGGTTTGGTCCAGTGGTGCTTATAGGCAAGTTGAGGTTCAAGATAATTTCCTGTTTGGATCATTTCCCTGGCACTTTCAGCATAGCGAGTTTCGGTGGAATCATAAAGGCCTCTAGTGCCTTGAAAAGAAAACGCCAAAATAAATGAAATAATAAACAAAAGGAAATATGATTTAGCTTTCAAACTTTTCCTTTTTAAAAATTATTTGCAGATTTCGTATGTAGACGATCATCCCCATAGATTGGCCAAGTATAAAAACCGGATCCTTTTTATAAATTGCGTAGATTAAAAGGAGAGTAGAACCTAAAATGCTAAAGTACCAAAAGGAGTGAGGTATAACGCTTTTTTTCTGTTTTTCAGTGGCAATCCATTGCACCAGGAATCTTGCACTAAAAAAAAACTGTCCGACCAATCCTAAATATAACCAAAATTTGGCCATCTATTTCTCCCTTGATATTACCATTCTTTTTCTTAACCAGCGAATGCCCAGGAGATCATGAATTCCAACCCAAAGTCTGTTGGATATTCCATATTTTGTTTCATTGAATTTTCGCTCTCTGTGATTAACTGGAACCTCGGTTATGGCATTAAATCCGTTCATCCTAATAAGGGTCGGAAGAAACCTATGCATTCCCTTAAAAACGGGAATACCCTCTAAACATTCCCTTCTAATAACTCTTAAAGAACAGCCAACATCCCGAATAGTCTCTTTGGTTAAACGATTCCTAACCCCATTGGCCAGTCTAGAGGATATTTTTCTAACAATGGTATCCCTTCTTTTATTTCTAAAACCATTAACGGCATGAGACCCCTTTGAGATAATTTCATCCATTAAAGCAGGAATGTCAGCCGGATCATTTTGTCCATCACCGTCCATCATGGAAACTATTTTACCTAAGGACTCAGAAAACCCCACTGCTAATGCACCAGATTGACCGAGACTTTTTTTGAGGGTTAAAACTCTATGGTGTGGATCCCTTTTGATGGCATTTTCAATTTCCTTTGGAGTCAAATCAGTCGAACCATCATCCACCCAAATACATTCCCAAGAATAAGAGGTGCCATTTAAAATTTTTGAGATTTCATTGGATAAAAAGGAGATATTATCCTGTTCGTTTTTTACGGGAATGATAAGACTTAAATCAATACTTGGTTTATATTTATATAAAATGGAGAAAAATTGGCCGTTAGCCTGCATAGACCCACCACAAAAAAGATTAAGGTGGCCGACAAACTACGCCTATATTTTATAAAATGCAATATTTATCACTGAGCATTAAGGAAGGTAGTTTTCTAATTCATCTAGATAATATTTTATTCTTTCCTGAGTAATTTCTATTAAGTCTAGCTGCTTTCTCACTAGATTTAAACGATCTTCAATAAGTTCAAACCTTCCGGTTACTTCTTCCCTAAATTCCTCATCTGGTGAAAAGTCGTCTACTGGGTAATTTTTGGAAGCTGGGAAAGCTACTAGGTTTTTATCCTTATTCATAAATGGTTCTCCTGACCTAAATAGAGCAAGTATCTTGCCAAATTTGACCAGGTATAACCTATTGATTTCACATAAAATCAAGTAGTTAATTGTATTAAATTTTTCCTTATTGGCTAAATTTTTGACAGTTCTTTATCCTTTATTGTGTGGAAGAAAAACGGCCTTCTTGCCTAAATTGCAGACATTTTTTTATCACATATGATCCTCTTAGTCCGAGGGGCTGTAGAATATTTGGTTTCAAATCAGATAAACTTCCCTGCCTAATAGTAGAAAAGGAAACGGGGCAAAAATGTAATTCATTTGAAGAAAAAAAATTATCTAAAGAGACACAGAAATAGGAAGTTCCTTTTTAAGTTCAAAATAGGATGGCCCAACTTTTAGTATTTTGCCCCCTCCTAAACATTGTTCGCCTTGATAAAATACTATCGCTTGTCCGGGAGTAACTGCCCTTTGGGGTACTGGAAATGAAACATATATTTTATCTCCATCCAATTTTTCTAAAATGCAGTCTTGATCTGGCTGGCGGTACCTTACCTTTGCCTTACATTTAAAAGGAAAAACAATATCTAAAGGATTTACCCAGGATAGCTCAGAGGCAATAAGAAAATCTGAAAACATCGCCGGATGTTTGAATCCTCTATCAACATATACAATATTTTTCTCAATATCCTTGGCCACAACAAACCAGGGTTCTCCCTGTCCTCCTAGACCAAGGCCCTTTCTTTGTCCGAGAGTATAATATACTGCCCCGGTATGCTCCCCTACCATATTACCGGAGAGATCCATAAAGGGACCTTTTTTAAAATCCAAGTAATTTCCCAAGAAATTTTTGAAATTTCTCTCTCCTATAAAACAAATCCCCGTGGAGTCCTTTTTATCTTGGGTTTTAAGATCATAATCCCTGGCAATTTTTCGTACTTCTTTTTTTTGTAAATTCCCAATGGGAAATAGAACCTTTTTTAAAACATCTGATTTAACGGCATAAAGAAAATAGGACTGATCCTTTCCGGGATCCAATCCTTTTAAGAGATTACCATTTTCATCTCTTTGGCAATAATGACCAGTGGCCACAAAATCTGCTCCTAGCTCCATTGCCTTTTCAAAAAACACCTTAAATTTAATTTCTCTATTACAAAGGACATCTGGGTTTGGTGTAAGTCCTTTTTGGAAATCGATTAAAAACTCGTCAAAGACCTTCTCTTTGTATTCTTTAACAAAGTTAATACTATAATGAGGAATATCCAATTTTTTACAAACTGAAACCACATCCTCATATTCTTTGGAGGCATTACAATTTCCGTTTTCATCTAGTTCGTCCCAGTTTTTCATAAAAAGACCAATTACCTGGTATCCTTGTTCTTTTAAAAGAACCGCACATACCGAGGAATCGACCCCTCCAGACATACCTAGAACTACTGTTTTTTTCATAGCATCAATTTATTAGCAGAAGTATCGCAGAATTCAAAGGCAGTTGGTCTAATTTTCCAGGGCGATTTCTAGGTGTAATTCCTCGATAAATCGGGGCATTAGGTCCAAGATTTCCCGAAAAAAAACTTTAGGACACTGTCTTAGTGGAAGTTTCCTGTTTAGGGACTTGTTTAGCAAAGTGAACTGGAAAAGGCCCTTTTCCCCTTTTTCCCAACTCAATTGGTAATCGGATAATTTGTACTGGTGGTTTCCCAAGGTGGGGTTTCGATCCGATAAAAGTGAAAGATCCCTTCTAAATTCCCGATTAACCCCATTCTCTAAAAGCCTTGACTCCAAAAAAAGGATATCCCTTAGTTCCCGGGGAATTTCCATTTTAAACTGTTTTTCTATTTCTAAAATTTTATTTTTTAAATCTTCCATATTTTTAGTTTATAAAAAAGGTTTGATCCCTTTCAGTCTCCTCAGAAATCCCCGTTTTTGTAATAAAACCGGTGGCCACTAACCTTGGATTGGCATTTTCCCCTTCATAAAAAACTACAAGTTTTCCCCTATCAAGAGGCCCCTCAACTTTTTGGGCCATCTTTACTAAGGCCATTTGGCCATTTCCAGGATAAACCGTACAAGAAATTTTCTCTCCAGCAGGGGAAAATGATAAAAAAAGCTGTAAGGGCGATGATAAATCAATATCTCCAAATGGGTTAAAGGAATAAATTTCAAGTTCATCCTGAACAAAAATTGGATTTTCACTTACCAAAACTTCTTTTTTATTCAAATCAAAACCAATTATTGTGGAATCTACCGAAATATTGCTATCCCAGGCCGCTAAATTTCTCATTCCCAGTTTAAAATTATAAATACCCTTATGATTTCCAAAGGCCATTTTTGTGGTTTGGTTAACTATTAATCCTTCATTTCTTAAAGAAATCGGAACACTTTTTTCAACCAGTCGGATTATTTCTTCCATGTCATCTAAACAGATTTTACTTTGTTGTTTGTCACCAGCAAAATCAAATCCCAAGGAATAAGTTACTTTTTCTATCTCTTCTTGCGTGAGTTTGCCCAAAGGAAGAAGCATTTTCTGCAATAGGTTTTCCCGAAGTCCAGATATAAAAAAGCTTTGATCCTCTTCCCTGCCGGGAAGCAGTTTAATCCCATAAGGTTCCTGAAAAATTGAGGCCACATGTCCAGTTGCAATATAATCGAAGTTCAGTTCATTTGCTTTTTTTAATAAGACCTGTGCCCTTAATATATTACAATGATAACAAGGATTGAAATCCTCACCTTCCAGCCTTGCACTTATTAATGTGTTGATAACCTTTTCTGTAAATTCGGCCTGAAGATCGATTTGAATATGGCCAATTCCCAAAATTCTACAGGCTTCCTTTGCCTTATCCAGGGATATTAAACTGCAACTACTTTTTAAATCTCCCATTAAAAATATACATGCGGTTACCCCGTATCCTTGTTTTAAAAGAAGATAGGCAGCGGCCAGAGAATTTCTTCCTCCTGTAAATGCCAAAAGGACATTTTTTTTATTTTCCATTGTAGATTATTATAAACCTAAATTTCCCTGAAGATAAATAAGAACATAGTGCATCTAATTATCTTTTTCATAATCGAAAATATTGACATCGATGAAGTCCTAAACCGATAATCTTCATTTATGAATTTAAAAAAACTAAACAAAAAATTAAATTTTATTGATATTTTCTCTGGTGCAGGTGGCCTTTCCTGTGGTTTGGAAATGGCCGGACTTAATTGTCTCTTAGGAATTGATAATGATGTTCACGCCATCGCAACTTTTGCCAAAAATCATCCCAATGCCAAAATTTTCTGTGGAGATGTAAAAAATATTACTTTCGATCTTCTTTCTGCCCTCGTTAGTGGGAAAGAAATCCATGCCATTGTTGGCGGTCCACCTTGCCAGGGATTTTCCACCGTTGGAATTGGAGATCCTAATGATAAAAGGAACTCACTTTTTCTTCAATTTCTTAGGATTACCAAAGAAGTAAGGCCTTATTTTATCATTATTGAAAATGTCACAGGACTCCTGGCAAAGAAAAATGAAAAAAGCCTTAAGGCCATCATTAGACAATTTAATCTGCTGGGATATAACCTAGATGTACAGGTCCTTTCCTCCCATCACTTTGGTGTACCCGAAATCCGTCGAAGGACCATAATCTTAGGTACAAGAATAAATTCCTCTCCATTATTCCCCAGACCCTCTCATGGAATTAAGAAGGGAAATAAGCTAATTCCGCCTATAACAGTAGGTGAAGCATTAATCGATCTAAAAGATCTTTCCGGAAAAATTCATAACCATGATATTGAATTGGCCTCTATTAAAAACAAAATTGATTTGGAAAGATTAAAAAGAATCCCTGAAGGGAAAGGAATAAGATACAAAGCAGATGAGGATAACTACCTCTCCAAAGACCTCAAACTAAATGTAGAATGGGATAAAATAAGAGAAAAAAGATTTCGGCAAATGAAATACCAAAGACTTGACCGGAAATTGCCTAGCCCTACTATAATGACCCATCGGCATGGTTATTATCACCCAACAGAACACCGATTTTTAACAGCAAGAGAAGCTGCAAAATGTCAGAGCTTCCCGAACAATTTTATTTTTATGGGACCCCTATCGGCCCAATGGCGACAAATTGGAAATGCTGTTCCTCCCCTTTTAGGGAAGGCACTAGGAAAATCCCTAAAAAAAATGTTTCGACTCGCAGAATTGAATTCCACGAAAGGAAATGTACCTATACTTAAAAATATTCTAATTAAAAGAAAAGAGGCCTTTCATTATAAGGAACTTACTTAGGGAGTTGAAGAATCAATTCCATTTCTTTTCTAAAAGCTTCATATTCGTTTAAACTTTCTATATTTTTGGTGGATATTTCATTTGCTTTATCCACAAAGGCCTGAATACATTCAGTCTTAATCTGTTTTAGAAGTGCCTCAGATTTGGCCAATTGATCAATAGCAAAAATTACTGATTCTTTTGCTTCCTCGATATATTTTTTTCGTTCCCACTTCTCCACTTTTCCATCTGCCGATTCTCTTTGGGATTGGGCGATCTTAAAGGAACCTAGGGAGTTATTTCTTTCGGATAGGGCCGCATTATAGTCATTTAAGCATTTTTGTAGGTCCGAAGCGGCCATGGCCGAAATAAATAAAAATAGGAGGATTTTCATAAAAGTGCCTTTTTAAATTTTTCCCATTACAATTAATCTTAATAGGATGAGATTTCTTTTTCTAACCCTAACTTTTTTTCCTCTATTTTCATTCGGCAATGATTGTCTGGAGGTACGGGCGGCCATTTCCCTTCATTTAAATAGCGCTCGATTGGTTGTGGCAGAGGTGGATAAATGTAAGTCCACTATTTCAAAATATTTCCTAGAAATGGATAAATCGGTGGATTTGATTTCAGGTATTAGGAAAAGGGACCTTGGTTTAACTATAAAACTCCAAGGCCAGGCCATAAAGTCCTTAAAAAATTTGGCCCAAAATGCTCGGGAATTCAGGCCAAAAAACCTTTTATTGATCCCATCCAAATCTTTAAAAAAATTAACCAATAATCTGGAATTTCTCAAAGAAATCAAGACCTCCCTAAATTGTAAAATTGTCCTTCCGAATTTGGAAACCGAAAGTATTTTGGGTTTTTTGGCCGCAAAACTTAAAATCCTAAAAATAACTGGTCCATTAATGTCTTGGACCCTTAATGATTCGGGATCTTTTTGGGTTGTGGAAAATGATTTGGGCAAATTTAAAACTTTCCACGACAAAATAAGTCCATATATTTTTAAAGATATGGTTATAGAGGGTGTTTTAAAAAAGGACCACCTTAAAATAATCTCCCCAAACCCACTTGGTTTAGAGAAAGTTGCTGAGTCTGAAAAACTTCTTGATAT